>JBEPVF010000035.1:0-3870 GCA_041691135.1 Candidatus Peribacteria bacterium | reverse complement strand
CTCCGACGCCCTGCCGGACGACGTCGCCGCGCTGAAGCAGGCGCTGCTCGCCGAGTGTGAAATCGCGTCGAACATCGACCCCACCTGGAATGTCTCTCAGAATATTGATATCGTTTGGAAGTACCGAAATTTAATGGGGCCAGCTTTCGCGCGAAAGCTGACCCCCCTCGCGGTTGAGATTCATCACTGTAAACAATGACATACGCTCGGATGCTGGGGGGTCACTGTTGGACGCGATTTTACAGACAAGGTGCTGCCCGCCATGGCCGCCTTCGGTGGCAAGGTCTTACGCACGAACCTGACGGTCGAGCAGGAAGCCAAGCTGCAAGATGCCTTGAAGGCCTGACGCTGGGTTCGTCAGGCCGCCAATCCAAGACCGTCCACGAAGTCGCCAATACGCAGCAAGGCCCGGAGTTCCCCAGGCGACCATCAGGGATAGCCGCCGCGCCAGAAACCGGCCATCCACTATGCGCCAGGGGGGCACGACGCTCTTTATGCGGTTTCACAACCTCAGGTCGTGCCGCGGAATGCTTGACGCTGAAAGGGAAAGAGTTCAGAGGGTGCGCGTATTCAACTATTATATGCTCGGAACGGCAGCTAAGGTAGCTCGCGATAGGCGAAGGGGCCGTTTCACTCGTGAAAGCGGTTCTTGTAACGTTTGTGCCGGAGGCGTCCGCATGTACCTCGCCCAGGGCCTGAACCGCGCGACTACAATCAACCCGTCGGGCATCGCTAGCATCTTCCGCGACCGCCGCCGCCCCTGGGCGGAGACCTCGGAGCGCATCGCCCGCATTGCGGGCGGCCTTTCTCAACTCGGTTTGGCCAAGGGCGACCGAGCCGCGATCCTCGCCCTGAACAGCGACCGCTATCTCGAGACCCTGTTCGCGATTCCCACTGCGGGCGCCGTCATTGTCCCCATCAATATCCGCTTGGCACTGCCTGAAATTGCCTACGTTCTTCAGGATAGCGGAGCGAAGATGCTGTTCCTCGACGAGGCGTTTGCGGGCCTGCCAAGCCAGCTCTCCAGCCTCGCCGGCGTCACCGAGCTCATCTACCTTGGCGAAGGGTCCGCCCCCTCTGGCATGCGACCATACGAATCCTTGCTGGCCGCTTCCCCCGCCGCACTCGACCTAGCCGGTGGCGATGACATCGCTGGGATATTCTACACTGGAGGAACCACCGGCAGATCCAAGGGCGTGATGCTGACCCATCGTAACCTCGTCAGCAATGCGTCCATGGTGGTCCCCGCAGTCGGCTACCGCTTCGACAGCATCTACATCCACGCTGGCCCGATGTTCCACCTCGCAGACGGCATGTCCACCTTCGCCATCACCATGGTCGGCGGCACGCACGTGATCATTCCCCGCTTCGAGCCGACCGACATGCTCGCCGAAATCGCCCGCAACCGCGTCACCAACACGGTGCTGGTGCCGACCATGATCAACGCCCTGGCCAATTGCCCGGACCTCGCCAACTACGACGTTTCATCGCTGCGGGTCATTCCCTACGGCGCCTCCCCCATGCCGGAGGCGGTGCTCAAAAGAGCCAGCGCCGCCTTGCCTGGCGTCCGCTTTCTTCAGGTCTACGGCATGACCGAAGCCGCACCATTGGTCACCGCCATGGACCTCGCCATCCAACCGGCAGGTCCTCGCGTCCGAAGCTGTGGCCGTCCGGCCCTGCTGATGGATGTCCGCATTGCCGACGTCGACGACAACGAGGTCCCGCGTGGCACCTTCGGCGAGGTGCAGGCACGTGGCCCCAACATCATGCTGGGCTATTGGAACCAACCCGAAGCCACCAGTGTCGCACTCCGGGGCGGTTGGTACCACACCGGCGACGGTGGCATTATGGACGCGGACGGCTACGTCTACATCGTGGACCGCCTGAAGGACATGATCATCACCGGCGGCGAGAACGTCTACTCGGCCGAGGTCGAGAATGCCATCGCAACCATGGATGGCGTAGCCGAGGTCGCGGTGATCGGCATTCCGGATGAGCACTGGGGCGAAGCCGTTCATGCCGTGGTGGTCCCCCGCCCCGGCTGCGCGCTCACCGCCGAACAAGTCATCGACCATAGCCGCGCCATAATCGCCCGCTACAAGTGTCCCCGCAGCGTCCAGATCCGCGAAATTTCCCTGCCCCTGTCCGGTGCTGGAAAAGTCCTGAAGGCGCAACTCCGAGCGCCGTTCTGGGCCGGACACGAAAAGCGGACCATTTGATGTTATGGTCTGGACTATGGCGGGTAGTCCCTGGACGACAGAAGTTAAAGCTTTCGGATTTCCCATAAGGCATGACCGTAAATGGAATCTCAGTGATCTCGCCGCGACGCGAAGTGTGAGACGGTCTTACCCAGAGCGACCGCTTCGCGGGCTTGACGGAGCGACCAACTCAGTCGACATTACCCGATACTTGACGCTTACTACCGATGCGGCTCCAGCCAGATTCAGATTAGATGCAGCAGCCGGCTGGCGTACCTGCCGCGCCATATCGAAGGTCGTGGACTACGGCCACGCCAGCGTCAGCGCTCACGGCCAGCTGCGATGCTTGCAGGCTGATTGTCAAACGTTCACCGAGAGCACCTTGAAATTCCGGTCATTAGGAGATCGATCGATGCGCTTCGTGGACTACACAGACCCCGCGCAACGCTTCGCACTGCGCGAGCTGGATCGAGACGATCTCGCCGAGTTGGAAAGTATGAATAAGACGCTGTTCTTTCCATATCTCCGGCACGTGACCGGACCTCAAAAATTTCTCGACGACGCGATTGCCGCACAGGCCCATGAACCAAGGACGCTATACTTCATCGGCGTTACCCCGCATGGTGACCGTCAGCGTCTGATCGGGTTCGTGGGTGCCGGCGTCACAGACGTTTGTGCAGAAGATCCGGCTCATTCATTAGAAGTCGGCTACGCGCTTATTCCTTCTTTCCAGAAGCGCGGTATTGCTCGGTCGGCGCTTATGGCGGCGCTTCCGAACTTTCTCACGTCACAGATAACCGAATTGCTGGCGACGGCTGATCCGGACAATCTGCCGAGCACACGCCTTCTGGACGCCTGTGGGTTCGAACGCTTTGGCCCGCCGAAACCTAGCAAGTATCTCGGCGATCCAGGCAATCCCACACACTACGAGTCCGGCATTCTGCAGCTCAGGTCGCGTGTTTTATATCGTATCAAGGCAGACGCTTTCCGCTGAAACAGTCTCTGGCTCTCTCCGGCGAAGCGCGGGCGACAGCGCTTCACTAAGGTCTAAATCGCCTTCCGAAAATTAAGACTTTCGAGGCAGGGACCGTGGGACAAAACTCAGCACGGTCGCATTGGGCCTGCTCCCGTCAAACTCGGCCGCTCGCCTTGCATTTCAATCTTGCGTGTCTGAGTAGTTCCCGCCAGGGAAGGATCAGTCGATGAGTCAACGACTATTTTTGCGGTAGTTCCGCTTAGCGTGAAGACGCCAGAAAATGATGACCACGGCCCAACGGTAGGACCCGTGTCATTCCTTAGCTCTATCCACCGGCTTTTATCGGTAATGGTAATGTATCCTCTGGCCTCGGTCGGGTTAATATGGCGTCCACGTGTTTCCGGACCATACTTCCAATTTCCGACCATACCTTTCGGTAGTTCGTTAGACTTAGCCTTGAGGGGAGAGATGGCCACGCCAACGAGGGCAACGCTCGTGACAGCTGCACGTAAAGCGTTTCGGCGGGTTTTCATCCCTGGTCTCCTTCCTAGAGGGCATTTCGCATTTAGAGAACCATAGATAATAAATTGAATCAAACTCGCACACCTAGTGGTGTGCGGGGGGGGGGAGTCGCTCAAAAATCAAGCAGACCGTGTGAAAACGCGGCGGGGTTGCAGTTCTGGCGAAATCGACGGT
>JBEPVF010000034.1:0-4157 GCA_041691135.1 Candidatus Peribacteria bacterium | reverse complement strand
GGCTCCGCCTGCTTGCCATACGACCATACTTCGTTGTGATTTCTCTCTCCGTGCGCGCGCATGACGGGTTGAAACGCGCCCCATTCAAACCACCGTACAAACAGCTCGGGGTAGTCCTCATAGTTGCCAATCGTGCCACGAACATCCGATCCGTCTATGAGCGGCTTGTGTTCCGCGTGATAGTCCGCCGGAATCTGCGGCGAGAAGAAGCCAGCGATATCGGTGTCCCAGTACGGCAATCCGGATGCCGTGAAGTTCAGGCCTGCCGGGATCGAGCGCTTCAGCATATCCCACGTGGAGACAATATCGCTCGACCAGAACACCGTGCCGTTGCGTTGCGCGCCCAGGTACGCCGCGCGCGCCAGGATCATCACCCTCCGGCTATCGCCAAAATCCTGCCGGAAGCCGTCGTAGACCGACGCCGTGTGAAAGAGCGGATAAGCGTTATAGAAGCGGGTTCCCGAACCGATGAAGAATACGTCTTTCGCCGGGTCAATATCCGGCTCCGTTTCATCCAGCCATATATAGTCGAACCCGTACGGCTTCACATACCGGTCGCGAATTTCCTGCCAGAACCACTTCGCTGCCTCCGGGTTGGTCGTGTCGAGATTGGGGCCGATCACATCCTTGTAACCTCCGGGGTCGGGCTTTCCGTCCGGCGAATGGATAAGCCAGCCTTTGCTCAGCAGCATGTCATAAAACCGGGTGCCTTTGGAGAAGTGCGGCCAAACGCTCAGCAGCGTCCTCACATCCATTGCATGGAATTCGCGATTCATTGCCGCCGGATCTGGCCAGCGCTTCGAATCCAGGTCAAGTTCACCCTGCTTCGTCATGTTCAGGAAGTCCACCACCACCACATCCAGCGGCAGCTTCCTTTCGCGATACCCTTTGGCCACATCGAGAGCCTGTTGCTGCGTAGGGTAAATCGCCTTGCTCTGGATGTATCCGTAGACCGCCCTGGGAAGCATGTGCGTAACGCCCGTCAGCAACCGGTAGCCCTCGTAAATTTCGTCGCTGGTCTGGCCCGCGATGATGAAATACGACACCCGGTCTCCGACTTCAGACGACCAGACATTCTGGCCGTTGAACCCGAGGTTCACCGTGGTCTTTGAAGGGTTGTCCCACACCAACCCGTAGCCGTGGCTGGAAACCATAAACGGCACACACACGTCCTCGCCGCCAATAGCTCCGTAGTCATGCCAGCAATGAATCTGGTGATCCCGCAGGTCCATCCAGCCCTTCTGCTGCTGCCCTAGCCCGTAATAGTGTTCGTCGACGGGGGAGTTGAATACGGCGGCGACGCGATGTCCTTTCGGCCCGGCGTCCGCCTCGGCGACTTCCGGGCTCTCAGGCGCCATCGTCCAGCCGCGCATATGCAGCAAATTCTTTCCTTCCACCGTTGTGACCTGCAGCGAATCATTGGGCGGACGATGACCGCCCCCGCCTCCAAAGTAAATATCGCGCAACTGCTGGTTCAGGGCATCCAGCGGAAACGTCTTCGGCAGTTTATCCGTCGGAAGATTCTCCGGGGAGATGCGAACCACCATCCGCGCCGATCGGAAGACGTCGTTGCCTTCGGCATCGCGGTCATGCGTCCATCCATCCGCCGACGGCTTGGCAACAAACCCGTACCCCGGCGCAGCCTTCGCCGCCGCCACGTCCAAGCCGATCGTCACCCGCAGGATGTTGGGAGCATAGGGCTCGAGCGAGATCACGCGCCCGTCGCGCTCCAGCACCAATGGAGCATTCTGGCCCCACGCCACACCGCTCAACAACGCTGCCAACAGCACTGAATTCAACACGCGCAGAAGCGACTTCCGCATGATTCGATTCCTATCCGAGTCCGTCAAGCAACCCCTATCAAGATAACCCACGCCATAATCGCTGCTGACTTCTGCAGGATAAGTCCCGCTAAGTTGCTGATTCCAAATAATGACATTTTCGCAAACGTATTTATTGTCCAAATGCATAAAGCGCAGGTTTGTGTCCGGCTCCAGGCCCGGGCAGGCGTTGAAAAAACGAGCAGGTAAAACGTTCTGAGAGAAGCAAGGGTGGTGCTGAAATAGTGACAGGAAAGAGTCACAAGACGGTCCCGTCGGAAAACGGACAATGGAGCACGTCAGTGAGATGCTGCTGCTTCTGTGTTTTGCACGAGTTAAGCGTCGTTACACAACTGCCGCGAATCGACTCTCCGCATCGGATACACAGATTTCTAGCTGGATATCAAAGAGATTTTCAAGGCCGGGAAGGGCTTTCTGACCTCCACTGGATAAAGAGGAACGGGCCGGATGGGAACACGAGCGACGCCCCACCGCGAGGCCAGAACCGTGGAGACCGCCGCGATGAAACCACGTCGTATGAGCATCCAGAGCCCTCCTCATGGACTGCAAAACCGACTCCAGTATGCCCGTGCCGGTATTGCAGTCCCATTAAGAAGGCTTTTTGTAATTGCCCGGGGCGCTGCCAGCAGGACAGTCCATCTTCTGCCGCCATACCATCTTCGCGCCATGATCGAGGTAGATCGATTGATCACCCTGCTTTGCCGCGACCAGACCGTCGGTGAACGAATCCATCTCCTGGTATCGGGGCGCCATTACAACCTTTCCCGAAGGATCGATGAGACCCCACCGGCCGTTCGACTTCACGGGACATACGCCCTCGCTGAACTCGCCCGTCTTCTCCCATGTGGGCTCGAGCGCAACGGAGCCGTCTTTGCGCAGGAAGCCCCACTTCGATCCCTTCTGAAAGGCTGCCACACCCGAGTTGAAGCTCATCGCCAGGTCATGCTCGAAGGGCAGGTCGCGCCCATGCACCTCGCTGAAGACGCCGAAGTAGTCGTAAAGCAGGCCGAGACTGATGGTGATGTTCGGGCGGAGCTTGTATTGATACTGCACGAAGAAGTTGTACTCCGTCTTACGCACACCCTCGGTCGGCACAGCTGCTAGCACGTTGGCCGAGTCCATGAAGTTGGCAGCGAACTTAGCAATGCTGGTATAGGCAAACTGTGTCTCAGCGGAGTTGCCAAGGGTCGGCTTGGGGCTTATCGACGCGGTGTTGGCACACGACGAGTTGGCAAATTATTATCTGGCGCATTCCGCGCGTGCAGATATGTGCCGCAGGCTCGGCAGGACCGCTGAGGCTCGGTCCTCTTATGAAAAAGCTCTGGCGCTGACCCAACAGGAACCAGAGCGGAAATTCCTCGAAGAGCGGCTTCGACAGTTGAATTAAAAAATGGAGTAGCTGTCGATTTTCGGTCTCCCGAACGACTATCCGATAACAGAGCGATGAGCTATGGCTCTTAAGTCACAGTAAATAAGGAGAAATCTATGAAATACATCTGTTTGGGATATATCCAGCCGGGCAAGTTCGAAAACATGTCTGTGAGCGAGCGCAACACCATGCTGGACGAGTGTTTTACCTACGACGACGATCTGCGAAAAAATGGACACTTTGCCGCCGGTGAAGCTCTTCAACCCGCTAACACGGCGATGACTGTGTATTGGAAGAACGGAAAGGTTGCAGTGACTGACGGTCCGTATGCGGAAACGAAGGAGCAATTGGGCGGAATTCTAGTGCTTGAAGCACGAGATCTGAATCACGCAATTCAGCTCATCTCCCAACATCCCGGAGTGAAGAGTGGGCCGTTCGAGATACGTCCAGTTGCGGATTTGACCGAAATGATTCAAGAGAGCGAGCAGCGACGGCGAAAGGGCACCGAGCGATAAGGCCGTCCCGAGGAAAGAACGATCAGGATCATCGCCGGCGGCTTGGCGATGATCCTGATTCAGCATTGGTGGCACGATCCCCGTGCAGGTACCGATCTGGCATCCGCGCATGGTTCGCAAACTGAGTCCGGGCACAGACTTTCGATCCTGATCCGAACGCGATAGATGACTTGGCGGTTTTGCACTAACCTGGAATTGACCGATTGCGTCCTAATTGCCGACCATCCATGTAAGTCTTTGTCAATTGGAAAGCACATGTATCGGGAGCGTTCGGGAGAGCGAGTTTTGCAGTGATTTCAGAATTCACAGCACGCAAGTAAAGCCTCTCGGCTGAAAGTCCCTGCTCTCGCAGAACCGGACATCCATTGGCTGCTCAAGCGGGAGGTTATGACTCGGCAGTACGACGTCGTGAGGGCCACCCTTCCGGCTCGA
>JBEPVF010000033.1:0-4308 GCA_041691135.1 Candidatus Peribacteria bacterium | reverse complement strand
ATCGACCGCTGCCGCCAACTTGGACTAGACTATTTGTATTTGGGCTACTGGATCGAACAGAGCACAAAGATGGCTTATAAGGCAACGTTTCAGCCGATTGAGGGGCTGGTGGAAGGGCGGTGGGAGAAATTTTACCCGGCGATAAAGTGACTGTAATTCAAATAGTTAAATCCAACAGAGGTTTTGGGAGGGGCAGCTCTGTCGTCTCCTTCGCATATCGGGCCTAAATTTTTATATTGCCCTGCTAGGTCACCTTTCTATGCCGAGCGCCCGGGATATGGCGCAAAGAGTGAAAGTTATTGTTCACGACAACATGTCCTCCACGATCGTGCAGGAAACACTTGATCCTAAGCTGTATTGACATGGACAGCTTCCCATCATCCATTTTGTTACGTACAGTGGCAACGTCTAAGTGGTCTCCAATTAAGAAGCGACCGTTTAGGAGATGTCCATTGCTAACGTCCCGGGGGCTCAAATGAACGCTGCTGTCGACTTTCCTGCACTCTCTGCGATTAACTCCTACACACAAATCGACATCGAACACGACAGAGAACTAAGCGCGCTGTTCTCATGGATGCAGCCAGCGCCGCGCCCATGTTTCACGCCAAGAATGCTGGACGAGTTTGAACAATCAGAGAAGCTGCTGGAATTGCATCAAGGTCATATTAATGACAAAGGTGCGCCGGCCCGTATCAATCACGTTGTCTTCGCAAGCCGCACACCCGGCGTATTCAATTTGGGCGGAGACTTGAGCCTGTTCATTGAAAAGATAATGAGGCGAGATCGCGACAGTATTAAACGTTACGCTCGGCTCTGTGTGGACTTGATCTATCGCCGGTACAGCGGGTTTGGTGCAAATATTTCAACGATTGCTTTAGTACAAGGCAAAGCGCTAGGGGGTGGATTTGAATGTGCCTTGGCATGCGACCTAATTGTTGCAGAGCGCAGCAGCACATTCTCCTTCCCAGAGTCGTTATTCAGTCTGTTTCCAGGAATGGGCGCGCTGTCATTCCTCTCACGGAAAATTGGTTCCGCTAAAGCGGAAAATCTTTGCTCAGGTGCTGAAATCTATTCGGCCCAGGAAATGTATGACATGGGCGTTGTCGACAACGTGGTCGAGGATGGGCTCGGTCTTGAGGCTGTCAAGCGGATGATTATTCAACGGAATCGGCACGCGAACACACACCGCGCTTTGAAAGCCGCCAAGGGATTTTGCCAACCAGTAACTCACGACGAATTGCTAAATATCGTCGATGTCTGGAGCGATGCCGCTATGCGATTGGAAACGCGTGACTTGCGGATGATGGCAAGACTCGTTAAGGCTCAGGACAGATTGACGGTTACCACTCCAGAGGAAGCTGCAATAGAAGCAATGTTTGCCTCGCCGGAAATGGCTGCAACCGGTTGACCGTTGTCGAAATAAATCGACCTAGAGCGATGCGCGCTGCTTCCGGGACAAGTACGCGTGGAACTCTAGGTCGGTTTGTTCGAAGCAACGCTGCATTTCGTCAAATAGTCCTTTGACTACTTTGATGTCGCCAGCAAGCGCTGCGCTGTCAATCTCGTCACAGTGCATTGACAATAGCGAAGCGCCTACGCTTAAGGCAGCTCCCTTAATTGCGTGAGTCGTATTGGCAAATTCCTCAGTGAATCCCACTTCGGCAATCTTCCCTAGTCGTATCAGCAGTCCCGACACGTCCTGTCGGAACCCATCCAACAGCCGTGCGAGAAACGTTTCGTCGCCAGCAATTTTCTCGACGTCGGTAAGACGCTTCATGTCGATCAACGGCGCCAACCGTGTTACCGCGGCTACCGCAGACTCGATATTGCTTTCGCGGATGCGCCCAGCGGTGCGGGTAGCGCGCCGCGCGAGTCGATCGATCGCTTGCAATAGTGATACGGCTTCGTAAGGTTTACCCAAAAATTCGTCCGCCCCGGCGCGTTTTGCGTTTTCACGAGCCTCTACAGTTACCGACGCGGAGAGAATCATTATAGGTAGTCGTTCTCCGACTGCTTCCATTGTACGAATTGCCTTAGTAACGTCGAGGCCGTTTCGTAATGGCATATTGAAGTCCAAAATGGCGAGATCAGGAATCTCCTGCTCATAGAGATCCAACGCTTCTTCACCATCGCTTGCCAGCATTACTTTATGGCCAGCGGTCTCAAGCAGTTGCGCAATAATTGTGCGATTTGTGGCGTTGTCTTCAGCGACAAGTATCCTCCTGGCAACTCTCTGTTCCGCCAGTACTTGACCAAGATCTATGATCTGCGCGCCATCCGTTTCTTGGGCCGCTGCCGCATGAATTGCATTGCGCAAAATCTTTGGCGACGCATGCGAAGCGATCCGACTAACGCCGACAATTTTGTCGAGTTGTGCGAGTTGTATTTCCGATCCGTTGTTGCCAGCCTCCTCTGCTGAGAGGTAGATCATCGCGGTTGAAGCACCTTTGTCCTCGTCCGCGATTGCGCGGAAAACGTCGCTCGCTACACCAGCATCTCCCGACACAAGCACAGCAGATATATGGATTCCCTTATCGCGCAACGCACGCAAACGTGTAATGACGGCTGTGGCGGAGGTCACAGTTTCGACCCGACCGCAGGCTGAAGCCACAATCGGACTAACTCTTTCTGCCGTAGCCGAATCGGCTAGCAAGAGCGCTGCCCGACGTTCGTCTATCGCCGGGACAGAAGTCGCATCAGCTTTCGTTAGCGGTATTTCAAACGAAAAAATGCTTCCCTTTCCTGGCTGGCTAGTTACATCAATGCTGCCAGACATTAGCTCGACAAGTTGTTTTGCAATAGTGGTCCCTAGTCCTGTTCCACCATAACGTCGGGTAGTTGATTCATCTGCTTGTACGAACCGCTCAAAGATCTTGCGTTGAACTTCAGCGCTCATTCCAATGCCAGTGTCGCGAACCTCGAACCGCAATCGGATCGCAAATTCGGTCTCGCTAACGAGCGTAACGTTTACTGTGATCTCTCCTTGATGAGTGAACTTGATAGCGTTGCTCAAAAGATTTAGCAACACTTGGCGCAGATGATGCAAATCCCCTCGAAGTTGATAGTCAATCGCGGGGTCGACCAAGGCCTGAAATTTCAATCCCTTTGCTTGCGCGTGCGGGCGTAAGAGGCGCACTAACGTGTTCAACATCGTATGCAGGTCGAAATCTAGTACTTCTATTGTTAGGCGCCCCGCCTCAATTTTCGAAATATCAAGTACATCATCGACGAGCGAGCGTAAAACGCCTACCGAATGGCGAAGAAGCCGCATCAATTCGGTCTGCTGCGGATCCAAGGCGGTGACGTTAAATAGGTCAACAACCCCAACGATGCCGTTTAGCGGAGTTCGCATCTCGTGACTCATGTTCGCCAGAAACGAACTTTTCGCACGATTTGCTTCTTCCGCTTTTGCTCGTGCCTCCTGAATTCTCGTCAAGAGCGTAGCGACGTACAGAGGAAGCACTATTAATGATATGAATAGGCTCCACCCAGCGACATAGTGGATTTTCCAGTAATTGGTGAAAAGCAATGCGCAGAGGAAACCGGCCAAACATAAAACGTGGCAGGCATAGAGATAGCGTCGACCATATCGAAACCCATTGCCGAACGTTATAAAAAGATATACCCCGATCATTGACACGCCCGCTTCGCCCGTGATCAACACGACCATGGTCGCGGTACCTGCATCTGCGACCATCCCGGCGAGACGGCGATGGACATTTGACGCGGGCGATACGCATATCGCGACGAATGTGGCGAACGCGAAAATCAGATCTGCCGCCAGAATTGAAAGCAGGATCAGCTGCGTATGCTGGGAATCGTCTCGCCCTGGGGCATAGCTCGTGGCCATGTAAATAAAAACCAGGGCAACAATGACAATGCGCAAGATTGCCTGCTCGTGCTCCGAGTCCGGCCGCTGCCTAAGCTTGATCCTTAAGGCAAAAATGGCTTGGAGAAGTTTGGTCAACATTCGAGCAAATCAAGAGGTCTGTTTACGCGCCAATAGAGCAGACAAGCAATCCTTGTGCCGGTTATCGGTATGCGACGTCAACACAGTGGAACTAGTCCAGTTGCCAAGCTGGCGGACTGGGTATTGTACGTATTAAGTGAGGAAAGCGACCATTTTTGCATAATGGTGCGTTGCAATGCATTTCAGGGGCGCTAAGCGCAAACCAATGTGCGACCTTCTGCGTAAGCCGGCAGCTATAATCGATCTTCCGCCAATCTATTGATTTGTCTTGATGAAAATACTCGTTCCAATAAAAAGAGTCGTCGACTTCAACGTAAAAATTCGCGTCAAGCCCGATG
>JBEPVF010000032.1:0-4648 GCA_041691135.1 Candidatus Peribacteria bacterium | reverse complement strand
GTGTTCGACTGCGCCAACCCGTGCGGCAAGATCGGCAAGCGCTACCTCTCGGTCGAAAGCCACATCAAGATGATGGCGGCGGCGCAGCCTTTCATCTCCGGCGCCATCTCCAAGACCATCAACATGCCGAACGAGGCCACCGTCGACGACTGCAAACAGGCTTACATGCAGTCCTGGCGTCTGGCGCTCAAGGCCAACGCACTGTACCGCGACGGCTCCAAGCTGTCGCAGCCGTTGAACTCGCAGCTCATCGCCGACGATGACGACGAGGATGACGCCATCGAAGCCTTCATCGACAAGCCGAACGCCGCGCGCGCCGCGGCAACCGCTGAAAAGATCGTCGAGAAGATCGTCGAGCGCGTCACCGTGCTGCGCGAGCGCGAGAAGCTGCCGTCGCGCCGCAAGGGCTACACCCAGAAGGCCGTGGTCGGCGGCCACAAGGTCTATCTGCGTACCGGCGAATACGATGACGGCCGCATCGGCGAGATTTTCGTCGACATGCACAAGGAAGGCGCGGCTCTCCGGTCGCTGCTCAACAACTTCGCCATCGCCATTTCGCTCGGCCTGCAATACGGCGTGCCGCTCGAGGAATATGTCGACGCCTTCACCTTCACCCGCTTCGAGCCGCAGGGCCCGGTGCAGGGCAACGACTCGATCAAATACGCCACCTCGATCCTCGATTACGTGTTCCGCGAACTGGCGGTGAGCTACCTCGAGCGGTACGACCTCGCCCATGTCGATCCGAGCCAGGGTTCGTTCGATGCGCTCGGCTCCGGCGAAAGCGAAGGCAAGGTGGCGCCGAACTTCGTGTCGAAGGGCCTCACCCGCTCGCGCGGCGACAAATTGTCGGTGGTCGGCACTTCTAATCCCTCCCCGTCTTCCGGCGACGGTGGCGCGCGCAGCGCTTCTTCTTCTCCCTCCCCCCTTGTGGGGGAGAGTCGGGGTGGGGGGTCCAACGTCACGGCCTTCCACAGCACGGCAACCGCGACCGCGCTCAAGGCCGAGCCGGAAGCCAAGCTCTCGCCGGCGCAGCAACTCGAAACGCGCACGCAACCTCAAGCCGCGGCGCAGCCGACGGCGTCCGAGCGCCGCGCCGAAGCCAAGGCCAAAGGCTACGAAGGCGATAGCTGCGGCGAGTGCGGGAATTTCACGCTGGTGCGCAACGGCACCTGCATGAAGTGCGACACCTGCGGCGGGACCAGCGGGTGTTCGTGATGCCGTACGTCAGTTCAACAGCCATAACGCGAATTGAATATAATGAGATTTCGCGCGAGCTTTTAGTGACATTCACGAGCGGTCGAACTTACACCTACTACGGTGTCCCACGAGAAATTTACTTGAGGTTCGTGAACGCTTCCTCCAAGGGCCAGTTCTTCAACGACTACATTAAAGATCAATACAGCCGCTAACGGTCGTCATGGCCGGGCTTGCCCGGCTATTTAGGCTTGACCAAAGGGCGGCCCATCGGTCGAACAGCGGGTTCTAGCTACTTGCCAGCTGTCTCTGACAAGATTGCGGAACAAAGCCGTTCTCAACCCACGATAAAGAAGCAAGTCCAAATAACACGGGATGGCCTTTATGGCTGACGCCACGGACCGGATTCTAAAACTTATCGAGCAGGGAGAAAAATTTACTTACGACAATTTCTCAAAGAAAAACTCTCGTGGGTACCCACTTGCATATTCGGAAGATTGGTTGGTGTGGACCCATCATGTTGGTGCTGTAGTTACAAAAGTCGGCCAATCACCAGCAGCCAATTCCATGGCGCGCGGTTTAGGAACTGATCTACTGGGTGACGATGAGGATAAATTTGAATCCGCTCGAAGCCTAATTGTTAGTGGCCTTAAAGCCGCATCGACGATCCTTAAAGAAATCCCTGCTTCTGATCGAATAGTTACGCTTGGTCACAACTCGCCTGAACAAATCGAGACCTTAGAAAAAATCGACAAACTTATCGAGCTTGTGACGGAAACCAACGAATTTCCCGGATCGCCAGAAGATAAAGAGCAGACGATTGCGGAATTATCAGCCGGTCGCAAATTGCTGGAAGCTGCAAAGGTGCGAGTGGCTGCTATAAAGGAAGTATTGCAACCTAAATTGGCTTGGTTGGCCGAAAAGACTGCCGGCGCCATGATCGGTAGTTTAGCCGGCAAACTTTTGGAGTATCTTCTCGCATTGAAGATCTTCTGATCGATAAGCCCGCAATACGCTTCGCTATTGCGCCGTACAAACCCCGACCTGTCATCACCGGGCTTGTCCCGGTGATCCCGCTTAGGCGGGCACGGTGCGCCCCTAAGCGAGATGGCCGGGACAAGCCCGGCCATGACAAACAACGCCCGGGTTCTCCCTGATTGCGAGTCTTGGCTACCCTACTCCGCCGCCGCCATCACAGCTTTCGGCGTCACCATCGTCACGATGGCGTCGGCGCTGTCCTCGATAAATTCAGGATCGCGCTTCAAGCTCTCGAAATCGCGCGGCTGAGGGATCGCATCGCCATCCGCGCGCATCGCCGTGAAGTGCCCGGCCAAGGCTTCGCCCGCATTCGCCACCGCTTCCTCGAATGTATCGCCCGCTGAGACGCATCCCGGCACGTCGGGAAAGCTCACGCCGTAACTCGTGCCCTCGTCCTTGTGCACCAGTGCAATGTATTGAGCCATGGCCATCGCCGCTCCTTCAGTGCCGCTTATTGATAGCCGCTTGCCGATAGATCGATTTCACGGTCTTCGGATGCAAGTCCCGGCGCGGATGCGGCACCGTGACTTTGCCCGGCTTTAGCGGATGCTTGAAGTGATGATGGCTCCCGGTCGCCCCAATATAGACCCAGCCATCTGCTTCAAGCTCGCGGATAATATCACGAGAATCCTTCCCCACCGAGTGCCCTTCCCCACAACCGAGCGTTGCACGGAACGTTCGGCGAGGCAATCACACCGTTCCTGCGCGAGCTGCAACGGCACGCCGATGGCGGCGCGGCTATGCTATTCTGCCGGCATGAAAATCCTTAGCGTCCTGCGCATTATCACCGCGCTGCTTTTCGCTCTCACGACCCCCGCCGTCGCCGCGCCCACGCACAAACCGGCGCACCACACGCATCACAAAAAGCACATCTCCCATCACTGGCACGGCTACGGCTTCCTGCCCGGCTACCGGCCGCCCGAGGTGATCGAGCGCGAGCGCGCGGCGCATTACTGGTCGACCCGTCCGGATTATTACGGCCCCGCCTTCCCGCGCTATTACCACGGCCGCTGGAACGGCGGCGGCTTCGGCCCCTGCTATACGTCAACGCCGATCGGCTACATGTGGAATTGCGGGCGGTAGGGTAGGCTAAGGCGCGTTCGCGCCGAGCCCACCATCTCGCCTTCGACTCTCTGCGTTGCCGCGGTGGGCTCGCTTCGCTTTGCCCACCCTACGAAGCTCCTTCCCTCATCGCTCCCATGCGCGGGTTGCGCCGCGCCGCCGAGGCGCTAACGTCTGTCGTCATGTTCTCCTATCCCCTCACCGCCGAATTCCACACCGACGCTGCCCCGGAAAAAGTCTGGGCCGCGCTCGAAAACGTCACGCGCTGGCGTGACGCCATCCCCGACCTCTGGAGCATCCGGCTCGAGCCGCCGGGCGTCTTTGCCGCCGACAGCGTCATTCACACCCGCGCCGGTCCGCGCGAGGCGGCGATCGAGATGGAATACTGCATCGTCGAGGCCGAGCCGCCGCGCCATCTGCTGCTCGAAACCGAAACCTACGACTGGCTCGGGCGCACCGACTACACCATCGCACCCGACGAGAACGGCGCGCGCGTCACCGTCGTCAGCACCATGGAAGTGACCGGTCGGCTGCTGCGCCTTCAGATGATGGTCGTCGGCCGCACGCTCAACGCCCAGCGCGACGCGGCGCTGCGCGCGCGCACCCGGGCCTTGCTCGCGTTGGCGGAAACGATGGCGCCGGACTAATTCGCCGCGCGCGCCGGAATACGATCTTTGGCGTCGTAGACCTTGACCTGCGCCTGGCGGTCCTGGCTCTTGAGTTTGAGCCCGGCGCTCAAGGCGGCCGTCAGCGTGCGATATTCGGAAACGAATTTGCCGCCGACCTCGACGATATAGCCGTCCGGTTGCCGCGCATTGGATTGCGGAACGGCAGGTTGGAGCGCGGGGAACTGAGCAAGTTCTTGCATCGTACGCCTCATGACGCGCACCGCTCACGCGTTGCGATCATGCCCTGTTACGCCCCGGCCGTTTATCCAAGTTTAAACGATCGGGTTAATTTTATATGAAGCGATCGTTTT
Organism: Candidatus Peribacteria bacterium; assembly: GCA_041691135.1. Lineage (GTDB taxonomy): Bacteria > Patescibacteriota > Gracilibacteria > Peribacterales > Peribacteraceae > JAQBQQ01. The sequence continues at coordinate 375 of JBEPVF010000032.1, read as the reverse complement.
ATGTGAGCGATCATGGCGGTTATCGGCGGCGGCTTCGCGCCGATTGTCATGGCCGGATAACTCGGATCGGCCGAAGCCAGTAGCCCGGGTGGAGCGAAAGCGAAACCCGGGGCAGCCTATCGCATCGCTCCCCGGGTTACGCTGCGCTCCACCCGGCTACGACCACGGAACGTTTTCGCCGCCGCATACTCCGCTCATTCCCGCGGAAGCGGGAAACCAGTCTTGGCGGCTTGTTCTGTCTTGCCCCATAGCCTCATCCATCAACACTTGTCATGGCCGGGCTTGTCCCGGCCATCCCGCTTAGGGACGCACCGTGCTTGCCTAAGCGGGATCACCGGGACATAGGCGTTCTAAAAGAACGCCGTTCTTCGAACG
>JBEPVF010000031.1:0-4962 GCA_041691135.1 Candidatus Peribacteria bacterium | reverse complement strand
TGACGCCCGTCGTCGTCATCCGCAACACCACGGACAAGTACTACGACCTCTTTGCCGACAGCCCGCCAAGGAACCCAAACCTTTGGATGGAGCTCATCAGGTGGTGCATCATGGCAGCCTCGGCATACGTGAGCTACGGGCTTACGCTTCTGGCCGTCAATATTGGCATGTGGGTTCTCAACCGGGCAAGCAGCAAGGCTGTCGACAGACGAGCCACCGCACCGCGTGGGGCAGCTAATCACCGGCGTAATGGGCTTGCGGACCAATCTTGCCTTGGTGGCTTCGTCGCTCGTCTTGACGCTGATGGCCATTCTGCTCTTTCCGCTGAGCGTCGACGAGAAGGAGCGGCTGGAGCTGCTCGAGGTGGACAAGGAAAGGGGACCCGAAGCAGCCGCCACGCTCGTCCAGGCGTCTCTCTCGCTGCAGTACACAGTCACGCGTGCATGCACAAGCATCCTCATAGCGGCAATCCTCATCCTGCTCGAGAAGGTCATTGTCCAGCGCATTGCCGTCATGTTCCACTACCACTCTGCCGCAGCCCGTATCACCGACAACAACTTTCAGCTCAAAATGACACGCAAGCTCAAGCGGGCGCTTATCGACACGCATATCGATCGGCAAGGCGCAGGAAGCAGACCCGAGCACCGTCGGCGCCCTCCTCGTTGACGCCATCTGTCCGACTGGGGAGGATGCCATTTTGGCCAAAGACCTTCAGGCTACTTGCCGGCCAGCGACGTTGACCGCCACTTTTCCATGCTCGACCCGGAAGCCCACGGGGATTTAAGAGGGTCGGAGCTTGCCTTGGGCGTGAAGCACTTTTTCGAGGAGCGCGACGATCTGACGCGCACCGTCACCGACCAGACACGCATTGTTTACAAGGTCGACCGGCTACTGCTTGTTTTCGTCGTCTTTGCAGTCATCGCGGCGGCCATGCTCGTCTTCAACGTTCCATTCACGACCGCGTTGGCAACGATTGGCTCTGCATCGGCTGCCTTGACGTTTGTCTTTTCGTCGGCAGCCCGGACGGCTTTCGAGTCGATTGTCTTTGTCATTTTCACGCACCCCTTCGACGTCGGCGACAAGGTGATGATCAAGGGCGACTTTTATGTCGTCAAGGAGCTTGGCCTGTGGTCCTCAACCTTCTACGGGCCAGGAAGACGCGTCACGTACATCACCAACTCTGTCCTCCGAAGCCAGATGATTGTCAATGCTCGTCGCTCTGCCCTCCAGAACGAGGTCATTACCATCGAGATTCTCCCGTCAACCTCGCAGGAGCGCCTGCGTTAGATGTTATTTATTGGCTTATAATAATTTATTATTATAGCTGCCCTTACGTCCCTTTACAGGGCTCTGGGCTTACTTCCTAACTGTTTTAACACACCGGTATATCGATGTGTTCATCGTCGTTCTTAACCGTCGTTCTTAACCATCGTTCTTAACCATCGTGTGGAAATGTCAGCCTAGCTCGTTTTCTGATCCATTTTCTCACACATCGCTGTGTCTTCAGCCTCGATTGCACGTTTAAGTGCCATGTCTGTTCGTTTGCCCATAGGGCACGTAGTGCCAACACATGTCTCAACGTGCACCTTGCTGATCGTGTAAACACTACATCTCTGACAGAAGCGACCTGCATACGGTATACAGTTCAGCAACCACTGCAGGATGGGGCGGCGGTAGGGTATTCCGGTCGAGGTAGGGCGCAATCGGACCTTCCGAGCTAGGGAGAGGTCTTCGAATTGGCTGCGCAATTCTGCGGCTCTTTGCCGTCTAGATTCCCTTGTGAATTGCCAAGGTGTCAGAATGTCTTCTTGCCCTTGTGTTTCTCGAGTCTGCACATCATGTTCTCGGGTCTGCACATCATATTCTCGGCGCCTGTATGTTTCATATTCTCGGTATAGCCGGTTTCTTTCATGTGCATAGTAAAAGCTCGACGCCGTTGTAAGCGCCCTCCTATAGTCAGCCAGCGCGTGGTGGACGATAAAAGAAGCATCTCTGCGCATGGCATTCGCAGCCCAGCTGAGCGACTCGGCCCTATCGTGCATACACTCGGCGCCCGTTGTGGCCAGGAGCTTCTTCCTGCTGCACATGCGGGATATACCCAACAGGCTAGTCATGCATCTAAAGTGCATTCCCTCAAGTGCCTTCATCGCCTCTACCGACAGTGGCATCACTGCTACTCCGTACCCCCAATGGGCTGTACAAAGGTGCGGTAGATGCGCATCACTGCTACTCCGTACCCCCAATGGGCTGTACAAAGGTGCGGTAGATGCGCATCACTGTGGTCATGGTAAATGTGCGTGGCGACACTCCCAGGCCTCGGAACTCGCCGGTTCTCCGGAGCATGCTTTGCGTTGCCAATGCGAGACACGCGGCAGTGTCGATGCCGTCGGCTGTGAACTGCAGCCCTAGGTACTTGAAGCGGGCCACTTCCTTGAGAGGCGCTCCGTCCAGTAAGATCGTTAGGGTTAGGGAGGGTTAGGAGGGAGGGAGGGAAAAATGGTAGTAAATGCAAATGCTTCAAAAAGCGCTCCTCAAAAGAAGCATCCACCTCAACCCGTATCCATCCAGTCAAAAAGTAAATCCACCCATCTTAAAATGGGTGGCCTGAAGTCGGTCGAACAAACGCGAAGCGAGTTAGCTGTAGTTTGTACGGAAGAGTGCAAGAGCAGACTCATAAACTGCCCGGAAGAAAAATGTTCAGGAAAGTTGCGAAGTGAAGGAGTAGATAAATCAGGAAGCATTAGAATGAAATGTACGATATGCCCGAAGTCCTGCGGCCCTAAAAAAATCCTACAGCAACTATGGACGTTGCAACCGTCTAGATTCAAAGACATATGCGAAGAAGCAGCAATGGAAGAGCTGGCTAGAATGGGCGTCGAGCCCAGTCGCATGGAAGAAATCCTGGTGGGTCGAGGCAAGGCCCCTCTCTCGCCGAGAGCAAGGAAAATGGCTAGCATGATTGCTACAAAAGAGGATGAAGAGCTAGAAGGGATCCTCATCAATGTAATGAGAGAGGAAGGCGCGATCGGTGAAAGCTACCAAGCCACAGAAGTCACCAGAGGAATACCATTGACCAACAAGTATCAAACCTTGGCAGAACCTATGGGAGGAGCACATAGTACAAGAGACATGATGAACGCTCCAGCCAGAAAGATATCGAAATACGAAAGTATATCCGAAAAGATGGATTCTTTTCAAAAGGAAATTGAAGCAGAACTCCAAGACCAAGAAGAGATGGAGGAAGGAGCATATGAGATGGACGCAGGCCAAGAACAGGAGGAAAACCAAATGAGAACATGTGTAATGGTATCCAGAACTGAATTCGACGATTTAAAGATAAGAATGGAAGGACTATGTCGACTAGTTAACATGCTCATTGAAAGACGAGCAGAGGAGAGTCGACCGCAAGAGCAAACGAATAGCCCCCGCCGCCAACCATCGTTGGCAGATAGAATTGCCGAAGCTGAACGCATGCGCCAACAAGGATTGGTGGTGGTGAAGGGACGTGACGGTAGCATATACGGAGTTCGACCAGAGGCCCTTGAGGCCAAGGCCGAACGAAGCAAAGGAAATGCTCGCCCAGCGATAATATATGCAAGCGGATTTAAAGGGCTACGATACCGAGAAGTGAGAGGACTGATGCAAAGCTACGGATTGAACCCAATAGACGTCATTGCAATGTCCTTTATGGGACAGGTGCTCGAAATAGTTGTTGGGGGAGAAGCAAGCGAACACTACAGAAGCGTGCTAAGATCGAAAGAAAGACTGCTGGAGAACTTTGATGCGCTAGATGGAAGCCCGCTCAGACTGAACGTTAGTCCTGAAACGTTGACGGAAGCAGAGGTCAGAGGAGTGAGAAGAGAGGCAGTGATGCAAGCCAGGACGACTCGATGGAATAGAATTATAGCACAGATCCCAAGCGAACTGACACGCAAACGAGCACTCCTGGCACGTGTAAGAGATGGAAGACTGGCAGAACGGCAAGAGCTCATGCGGGAAGAGTCACAGCAAGAGTCGAGAGGACTCACGCGACTGGACCAATTGGTGATGGCGAAGCTAGCGGCGGCAGTACAAGCCCAAACTAGCCGGCGGGAAGCAACGTCATCTGGGGATGAAAGGGTGGAGAGACCGCGAAAGATATTGAACCGGAAGGTGACATCCGAAATGGGTGTCACCCGGGCTCAATGAACACTAAAAAGCGGCGGGAGAGAGATAAAACGATAGAAGGGAAAAAGGAAGAGGGAAAAAAGAGAAAAAGAGAAGAGGGGGAAGAAGACGAAGACAAAACAAGAGTAAGGATAGCTGCATTTAACGTAAACGGAATGAATGGGAAAGTGGACGAATGTATATTGATGATTAAGGAGCAAGAGCTAGAGATGCTGTTCATATTGGAAACATGGCAGAAGGAGTCAGACGGACAATCACGCCGACAAATAATTGCATCTCTGCGCGATAAGGAAACCGTGTTCACTCGAGGAAAACATGGGGTGGCACTGATGGTGCACCCGGGGATGCTAGAAAGAAGCAAAGAATGGAATATAGTAACGGATGAGACGAATAGAACATAGATAATTGTAAAAACGGCAAGCTACACGGTCGTAGGCATCTATTTGGCACCAAGTCTATCGTTGCAAGCATGTCAGGAAATCCTGGAGAGGGTGCAAAAACACACCAAAGACGAGAACAGACCTGTGATTTGGATAGGCGACTTTAACGCCAGACACCGCCAACTGGGAGATCAGGCGGTCAATAGTAGAGGTCGACAACTGCAAGGACAGCTGACAGAGCTCGGCATGCTAAGGGTGAAGCCAGAAACGGACACATGGACGTATGAGAGCAGCGGCACAGGGGACAGGTCAACGGTCGACCTGGCTCTGGCGAATCGGCAAGCCATTGAAGGCGGCAGAGTGAAAGTCAAGATCCTCAGCGAAGCAGACCGAGCAGGGTCGGACCACAGACCGA
>JBEPVF010000030.1:0-4986 GCA_041691135.1 Candidatus Peribacteria bacterium | reverse complement strand
ACCGAGATCTACACCATAGAGTTCGTCGGCAGCGTCAGTTGTTTATAAGAGACAGCCATCATTCTGCGGAGGGGCAGAATGATGGCGACGCAGCTAACGATGAAAAGCTTCTCCGACACGTGTTTCCAATTTGTGGTATCGAGCGAAGGTCATCGAGGAATCTGGTTTGGAACGGACCCCACTTCCGAACGCCGATCTGATTAATTCTCAGATATGGAAAGCACGACACTATCCACATTTGGAGCAACAGCAGTGATTTTAAATAAATCGGAAAGCCGGTCTCGTATATTTACCAAAGGTGTCTTGGGCCGCTTAGTGCGCGTATTGCCGGTGGTGGTATTACTGTTTAGCCCACTGATATTGTTTGGCCCACTGATATTTGCTCATGTTAACGTGTCGACCCAACACAATGACGTGGCGCGTACCGGCGCAAATCTGAACGAGACCATCCTGACTCCGTCAAATGTAAACACCAAGCAGTTCGGAATGCTCTTTAAGCGAGTAGTGGACGATCAGGTGTACGGACAACCTTTGATTGCGACGAATATCGAGATCAAAGGTGGAATGCATGATGTCGTCTACGTCACGACGGTCAACAACAGCGTGTATGCCTTTGATGCGAACGACTCGAGCAGCGTCACTCCTTTTTGGCACGTCAATTTTGGTGTTCCCCCGAACCTGTACGACGGCAAATTCGGCTGTATGGATATGAATGGGAACATGGGCATCATTGGCTCGCCCGTAATCGATCCCGTGAGTGGCACACTTTACGTGGTGGCATCGACTAAAGTAGGAAATGGCTTCAACCAGCGGCTGCATGCGCTGGATCTTGCGACGGGCGCAGATCGATCGAACAGCCCGGTGACCATAACGGCGCCCGAGTTCGATTCGTTGATGGAAAGCCAGAGGCCTGCGCTGCTTCTGTCAAACAATAGGATCTATGTTGGTTACGCGTCTCACTGCGACAAGGGACCGTATCACGGCTTTCTTATCGGCTACGATGCCAAATCACTTCATCAGATTGGGCTATTCAATACTTCCCCTACAGGAGAGCAGGCGAGCATCTGGCAGTCCGGCAACGGTCCTGCCGCGGATGCCGAGGGGAACATCTACTTTGTGACAGGCAACGGAAGCTGGGATGGCAAATCAAACTTCGGTGAAAGTTTCATCAAGCTCGACTCAAATCTAAAGTTGCTGGATTGGTTTACTCCGTCAAATTACGCACACCTCAATTCAATTGATGGAGACCTTAACACGTCTGGCGCCATGTTGGTGCCGGGAACCGATCTGGTCATAGATGCTGGAAAGCAAGGCATCCTATATCTTGTAAATACCAATGACATGGGCCATATGGGAAACGATGATGCAGTTCAGCACTTTCAGGTAACTGGTTCCCAATTGCCCAGCATGGTCTGGTGGAAAAGCGCCAAAAACGGTGCACTCCTTTATATGTGGGGGCAGAAAGATCGATTGCGAGCCTACAAATTCAATAGCCGCAAGTTGGACGAAAAACCTTTTGCTATCCGCCCGGACGCAACTGAAGGACACCCTGGCGCGATGATGTCGCTTTCCGCAAATGGGGATAAGGATGGAATTCTCTGGGCAGCAATCCATGCGACAGGTGACTCCTGGCACGAGTCGCGACCGGGAATTCTGCATGCCTATGACGCTGATAATATCTCGCATGAGCTTTGGAACTCTCGTGAAAATCCAAACCGCGATGATTGCAACAACTACTCCAAGATGGTTCCTCCCACGATCGCAAACGGGAAGGTCTACCTTGCCAGTTTTGGAACTCAAAATACGGGAAGCGGGCAACTTTGTGTCTATGGCCTGTTGCCCGATGGCTCCCCTCCGTTACCGCCGGCAGGGTTACATACCAGCATCGAAAATGATCAAGTCTCGCTGTCCTGGATGGCATCGAATCGAGCCACAACATATGCTGTCAAGAGATCGACAGGAAGTGCCAATTCGTTGGATGAAGTTGCTGTAGGCCTAACCTCGACAAGTTTTACCGATGCAAAGGTTAGCAATGGAATGACCTACGTATATGTAGTCACAGCGGCGAATCCCAATGGTGAGAGCCAGACTTCCAATCGAACTACGGTCAAATTGGAAAAGTTGACACACGGGAATCTCTTCCCTCCCGGAGGTGGGCGTGACCTGACTCTCCGAGTCTGTTCGCGTTGCCACTCGCCAGCGTTGGCGGCTAGCAAACGTCTCAGCCCTCAGGGATGGAGCAATGTTGTAAAAGCAATGTCGAAGCAAGGAGCCGTCGCCACGCAAGACGAGTTTAACGAGATCACCGACTATCTCGCGAAGTCGTTTCCTAGCATATCGCCTCAGTAGTACTCAATATCCCTTGATCGTGGCGTAAGTGGTTCACGTCGTCCGGAAGCCGGGGTAGGGAATCGCTCGTTTGTGTCAGCCGTGGTCAGCCTTACATTCGATATTCGATCATCCGTGATAGCTTGCTTTCGCTCTCAACGACCAAGCATTCATCAGTGAGGCCTCGATGGTCCCATTGGTTTTCGGTATCGGATGCGTCATTTCGGCTGCGAGTGCTCTGGGCAGAAGGTCCATGTTACGTTGGCGTAGTAAAGGTGCGTTTGTAGATGCCATGAACGCGAGGCTAACCGCTCTTAGGGTGACTCGACCGTAGGCGTAGATGCTGAACCGTTCAGTTAACAGTTGGACGTGACACTGTTGACGGCCAGTTGCCGGCGTTGTGGCCCTTGTCACACTTGACCGGGTCGTTTGTTTCTACGTCCAATGCCTGTGGATGCAATGGCTGTCTAAGCCTTCAAGGGGAAGGAGGGAGTCCTCCGATAGCTAGCTGAAAGACACCGTTGTCATACTCGCTTGATTTTTGTATACTCGTTCGCATCATGATGAATGGCCGTCGCGATCTCCTCAAATTTACTCCGCTCGCTGTAGCGGGTGTAGCAACTTCTATCGGACGCACCGCGCTCGCTGCGCCTCAAGCAAAGATGCCTGCGGAGATCATTTTCAATGTCCGCAAGTATGGTGCGACGGGAGATGGAAAAACTGTTGATACACCAGCGATCAATCGAGCGATAGATGCTGTAGCTGCCGCCGGGGGTGGCATATTGATGTTCCCTGCAGGAACCTACATGTGCTTTACGATTCGTCTTCGCAGCAAGCTAAATTTGTACCTTTCACCCGGCTGCGTGATCCTTGCTGCGGATTCACCTAAGCCAGGGGAAGCCACCGGTTATAACGGTGGGACCTATGGCCCAGCGGGGCCGCCGCAGGCGTGGGAAGCGTACCAGGATTACGGCCATAATCATTGGAACAATTCCCTTTTTTACGGCGAAAAGCTGAGTGATGTTTCCATTACGGGTCCAGGACTCATCCACGGACGGGGACTTTCCTGCGGCAACGGAGCACGTGCTGGCGCTCTGCCCGATATCCTACGTGGCACCGGCGTTCAGTTCCGCGCGGAGCAGCCGGGCGTAGGCAATAAGGCCATTGCTCTAAAGCATTGTCATAACGTCACCTTGAGAGACTTTTCGATTTTGAAAGGCGGCCACTTCGCGCTGCTCGCGACCGGTGTCGACAACCTTACCCTCGACAATCTGCTGGTGGACACAGATCGCGATGGATTCGACATCGATTGCTGTCGGAACGTCCGGATTTCGAATTGCACAGTGAACTCACCCTGGGACGATGCGATTTGTCCTAAGTCGAGCTATGCGCTGGGCTACGCGCGTCCGACCGACAACGTGACAATCGCGAACTGCTTTGTAACGGGCACCTATAAGTTGGGTAGTGTCATCGATGGGACCTGGAAGAAATTCGCAGCAGACGCAAGGGTCTCGCGACAGGGTCGCATTAAGTGCGGCACGGAGTCGAACGGAGGCTTCCGCAATATAACGATCTCGAATTGTGTGTGCGAAGGCTCCAAGGGCATCTCGCTCGAGACCAGTGATGGCGCGTTCCTGGAAGACATCGCCATCTCCAACATCACGCTGCGGGATACGGTAGACGCGCCGTTGTTCCTGAGATTAAACCGACGGAATCGTGGCCCCAAAGAGACGGCACGGCCCGGAACGCTGCGCCGTGTAGCGATATCGAATCTCGTATCGCATGACTCGGCAGCATCGACTGCGTCTGTTCTTTCTGGTATCCCCGAAAACCTCATAGAGGATGTAAAGTTTTCCAACTGCTACTTCGGCCATCAGGGCCTGCCTACGCTGGCGCGTGTGGGCTTTGGGGAAACGTCGAAGCCAATGCCGGATTGGCGGACACTTCATGTTCCGGAGTTGGAAACCGGATATCCGGAATTAACTTTCTTCGGGCCTACACCCTGTAGCGGCTTCTTCATCCGGCATTTGAAAAATTTGGAGATGTCACACGTGGAAGTGGCGCCGACAAACCCTGATCCACGCCCAGCGTTCTGGCTAGAGAATGTGTCCCGCGCGGACTTTTTTGCCGTTACCGCGCCACAACAGCCAAATTTTGAGCTGCGCAACGTGACCGACCTGCGCATTGCATGGTCGCGTGCAGGCAAAGATGCCATCATTCAAACAGCGGTCAAGGAAACTTTGTAGTGAGGAATTGCGATTGCCCGGTTTTTTATGCGAGCGGAATAGTGAGTTTAACGAGGTTAGGAACAGTCTTGATCGGACCCGCCAGTGGTAACAAGGCCAAGCTTCCAACGTGAAAGACGGGTTCCCGTCCGCAAAGACTGGCACCCTCTCAGTCGACTCTATGATGATTTATAGCAGCGAGTTCAGATCAAAGACGACGCACGGGTGCCGTGAGTTCGAAGCAGGCGCGGCACTCAGGTGAAGATATGAGACATAAAACGGATCATAGATACTTCCTCCAAACTGCCGCAGCTGCGGCTCTCGCTGTCCCGGGGCAGTTCGGCCACTGAGTGCTTTGGCTTGGCCGCACGATAGTTCGTAAGCGTCCTGTGTTGGCCGGGTGTACAGGGTATTGTTGAGCGGTGATGATGTG
>JBEPVF010000029.1:0-5306 GCA_041691135.1 Candidatus Peribacteria bacterium | reverse complement strand
TAGCACCTGCAGCGCCTGTCGTCCCGGTTGGGCCGGTTGGGCCGGTCGGACCAGTAGGCCCTGCTACTCCCGCGCCCGCAGCAGGGATTTTAGCGAACGCCCGCTCCAAATCCGTGCGGTGTTGGGCTTCTTCGGCAGCGTCGTACACCGCCCCGGTGACCTGTTTCGGGCGCCCGAGATTGACTTTCATCGCTTACCGCCCTGAATTACCCCCAGCCGCATCTTGCCAATTCGCCACGCTGTCGCTGCAACTTCCGTAAATCGGATGCGTACCTGTCGCGCGCTAAATCGAACAGACGTCGGGTTCTCCATCGTGAACGGCCCACGCAGCACTTCAGGATCGTTCGGCATGAACGACGTGTATAGCGACGCGGACACATCGCCCTGCGTCTTCTCGTCTGGCACGATGCGCTGAACGCGCATGGTATAGTCGCCGTTCCCTAGCTCAATGGGACCACTTTCGATATACGGTACGGCTCCGTCCCGATTGAACCCGGTCTCGTGCTCGTAAATAAAAGAGTCAGTGCCAACCATGACTGGAAAGTCTGTTGGCCCATCGGTCGTTCCTGCTGTTCTTCCCAGCTTTCCAAGAGACCAGCTAGAGGTGACGTAGTTGTATATAACATATGAATCGATCTCCGTAGACATGGCGGACGGGTAAAAGAACCAAACCTCCCCGAACTCGGTAATAGGCGCCGCCCAAATCTTCGCGCGGTTGGACCAGTTCAGGTCGCCAAACACGGAGTCAGACACCTCGCACTGAAGCGGTTCTACTGACCCACTGTATCCGTAGAACGTGTCGGCCCCCATCCAGATCGCGCGCCCGTCGACCACAGCCTTAGCGTTCGGGCCGATGATGCCGCAATGGTCGCCCATCTGCCGGAAGGAGTACACGTACGTCGTGTCACCAAGATACAACATTTCCCACACGTCGAGATCGGTCCAGATAAGTGTCGCGCCGCGAATACGAGCTCCGCACTGAATCGTGCCGTTCGTCGCGAGTGGCTGGTTGCCGGAGAGATAACCGTCGTACGGTGCGACCCCAGATACGTTCCATTGAGTAGAAGATTCTTGGTCGCACCACCAGACGTTCCGTCCGTCTGGGGCGGCGCCGGCGATCGCGTCCCCGAGCGTGTGCCCACCTGTGCCGTCAGACGAATCGGACGCGCCGAGCGCGACGAGGAAACGCTCCGCCGTCGTTACGACAGCGAGACAGGATGGTGAGTTGACAGCGGTATCGGCCTCGTCGGATACGATGCCCGTCCAGATGCGGAGCAAATGTTCTGACGTGCAGACGCCGACCAGCTCTTCCCCGAACGAGTCGAACTGCCACGTATCCGGCGCGGCGAGTGCCAGCGCGGTCGAAGCCTCAGAGTACGGGCCAACGCCCCAACCGCTCTTTCCGTACGCGCCCCCGCCACTCGTATACGCGGCGTCGGCAGACCCCGGCGTAAAGTCTTCTGGCGTGATGTCGGCAAGGATGCCCGCGATGATGCCGTAAATCTTCGTCGTCGTCCCGATTGCGAGCAGCACGGCGCCTGTGTTATCGCGCCAGGAGAGCGCCCCGCGCGCCTTGCCGTCGAGAACCGTGATGTCCACATTTGACGAGTCCCTCTTTCGACGCCACCCAAGAATCGGGCGAATCGTGCTCTCGAAGAAGCGCACGAGATTCCCCGCGATCCACCGACCCTTATTGGAGTACGGTGTACCATTAGTCGCCATGCCCGGCGGCAGGTTGAGCGGGAGAAGTTGCTCTTCCATTTAGAGGTACTTCGTCCACTCGCCGGATTCTTTCAGCGCTATGCGTTTGGCGAGCCAGCCTGTTGACTGGACGTGGTCATCATCGTGGAACTCGTGACCGGAGTGCATGCGCGGAGACTGCCGCACCGCTTCCCACAACCATGGGAACTCTGGGCCGCTCTCGCCCCACGAGTACTTGCCACTCGGTAGGACGACCGCGCAGTCAATTGCAAGACCCCAATTGTGTGCGGACTGTCCTGGCGGAGCGGCGAGTGGGCCACCAGCGAGATGCTTCAGGTATAGCGCACGCTGCTCTTCGATCGAGCGATAACCAAACGTCACGACCCACGAGTACGGAGACTCAGCGAGAAGCTGGTTCACGTCGTCATAGAACTGCGGGTTCAGCTTATCGTGCGGAACGTCCCACTTAACCGCCATGTTCTTCGCTCCCTTCCGTAGAGTTCACCACCACAGTAGGTCCCGCTACCGCTGGCGCTACTGAGACGTTGGCTGCCTTTCTTACGCCGATGTCCGGACTCAGGTTCCGGACGGCGAGTGATGCGATTCCGCCGATCACAAGAGCGGAAACTACACCCGCATCGCAATGCTTGAATATAGCGACGTATACTGCTGGCAGCAGAAACACCGCGCAAAATCTCGCGGAAGACCACACGTGCTTCTCGTCCTTGAAGATTTCCAAGAACCCGTGAAATGGGTTTCTCACGGTCCGCTGAGCCCCATGACGTGCGAAAGATACCGAAGGCTAAACGCGAGCACGGAGCCCATCGTAGCGGACCCCGTCATCAGCAACCACGTCCCGACACGGCGTTCGCCTCGGCGTTGTGCCATGTAGTCTTTGATCTCTACAATGTCACCACGTACCGCTCTCATCTCCTCAAGAATGAGTCGAATCGCCTCGTCGTGCCTACCGAGCATCATGTCACTCATAGTTTACACCGAGCCAGAACACAAGCCGTACTCTTCGACCCACGTACTCGCCGTCTTGCCTGCTCCGGGGATCACCAATCCATCCGAGTTACGAACTACGCGAGCGTCGAACACGTACGATGAGATGAAGCCGCCGGAGTGACCCGTCACGTAGCCGCCGACCGTGTAATCAACGTGGTTCGATCCGCCAGTGGTCGAACTGACGTAAACGCCGTCCTTGTACACCTTGATCGTGTAATTCGACGTATCCGTGTTGGTAACGGTGAACGACACCCGGACGGAGGCGGACGTGCTCAGGTGCGTACCCGAACACGTCCCACCGGAAAGCGTCGCCACGGTAATAGCTGTAACGCTAGGCGTGACAGCGGGAGCCGAAGCCCCGATTGCCATGAACGCACCAACGACCTCAATCATCCGACGTTGAGCTTAGACCCGAGCACGTACCATGACGAACCGCCGTCGATCGTAAGGAGCATGAGCAGGTCGGTGCCAGAGAGCGTAAACGTTGGCAACGTGCCGTGGAACGTCCCAAGCCCCGTCCACGTAATAGCACCGGAGCCGCCGTTGACGAGCTTCAGGAACAGGCCAAACGCCTTTCCGGACGCGGGTGCATTTGACTTGCTGACTGCGACAGCCGAACCGGGCACGGTGAACCCGTGATAGTTCGCCGCGCCGAGATCAAGCGTGACTGCACCGGTGGCAACCGTGTCGGCTGCGTATACTTCCTTAAGCGAGCCGCCGAGCGCTGTGGCGCCGGAGGTGGGGAACTTCAGCGCGTCAGAATCGCTAACGGCCTTGACCGTCGTGTCGATCCCGTCGAAATTCGTATTTACGAGACCACCCCACGAGTCAACGTCGGAGCCGACTGTCGGTTTCGTCCAAGAATAATTCGCGGTTAGAGCATCAGCCATTTAGAAGACCACAGGGAGCCGGGCCGGAGCCAGTGATGCACCGTATTCCCGCGACTGGCGGGCGGTGAAGATGTCATCGAGTGACGAAGTGAATAGCGCACCCCACAACTGCACGCGATCATCGTGCTCAAGAAACGTCTCAGCCGCAGCGAGCGTTCCGTAGAGATACACGTCTGGGGAGTCAGCGAGCACGGAGTTCGTCGGGTTCGACACCGAAAGCGGAACGAGCTTTTCAAAGTACGTGATGTCCGCGTCGTACGCCACATCCGGTGGCGGAGCCACGAGGATTTGCGTGCCCACGATCGCAGCGATACGCGGTCGGCTCGCGGTGTCCGACGAACGCGCACGGTAGTCGTCCAGCATCTCCGGCGTCCCGATCATCATCGGATAGTCCCAACTCGGCGTTCCGGATACGAGACGGATCGAGCGCAGCTCTGCCACATCCGCCGGAATCTGCGTAGATTCGCCGGCGATCGTGATGGTCGCGCGCAACGTCGAGTTCCGAAGCTTGCGGGAAATAGCCGACTCCGCGAGCTTAATCATCGCGGGAATCGCGGCGAGCGTCATAGCGTCGTCGCGTGCGAGCCAGCCCTGAACGGCAGCTATCAAGCTGGGGTAATCGCTAAAACTCAGATCAGCCATTCTTTCTCATTGCCTCACGGTAGCCCAGCGCCGTCTCGTTGTTGTATTCGTACTCTCCGAGGTGCCCCACTTCACGGGAGAGCTTTGGGTCGAGCATAACGTGGTACCCAGCGTCCTTCGCCTTCAGCAGAAAGAACACATCCTCCCCCTGATAGTCGTCGTCGTCCGGAGAGTAGCCGATCTGGAACCACGGCTTCTCTACGTTCTGGAACACCTCCACGTCAATCATAAGCATCCCGAAACCAGCTATTGCCACTTCGCACAGTGACTCTTCGTCGGACTCGGTGTAATGACGCGTCTTGCCGTCTACGTCCGAGTACGCTACCGGCAAAATCGGCTCGCCGCGTGTTGGGTAGTTCGCCCCGACGATCTTCTCGCCCATTGAGAGAAGACGCAACAACGAGTCTTTCGGGAATCTCATATCTGAATCAATCCACAGCATATGCGACGTGCCCGGCGTGCGTAGCGCGTTTTGCGCCAACACGGCCCGAGACGCCGGCAACACCGACGACTTGTGAAACACCAGCGACACCTCCACGTGCGGTGCCTTTGCGATAGTGAAGCCAACAAGTCGAGCGAGGTCGTACGCCGTGCCGCTGTGCATTTGGTCACCACATGGGACGCAAATGGCTACTTTGTATTCTTGTGCGACCGCTACGTCTGTCTCACTTCCCTTGCTGTCCGTCACCAACTTGATCTTGCGCCTACCGGACTTCGGAAAAAACTTGCTCATATCGTGCCCCCACGAACCCGATAAGGAATTGCGTCAGTTGAATTAACCCACTTGTTGTACGCCTTCTGGTCCAGTATATCTCCCGCCGGAGAGATGAACCCAAACTTCTCCGAGAGCTC
Organism: Candidatus Peribacteria bacterium; assembly: GCA_041691135.1. Lineage (GTDB taxonomy): Bacteria > Patescibacteriota > Gracilibacteria > Peribacterales > Peribacteraceae > JAQBQQ01. The sequence goes on along the minus strand of JBEPVF010000029.1, from coordinate 213 downwards.
CAAAATCTTTACCCACGGAATCCGTGCGACATGGTGCCACCCGTCACCCTTGAACCCGCCTTCTGCGTTCTTCCGCCACTCTGCATTCTGCGCTAAGATCGGCTCTACGTCCTGCCGATGCTCAACGTGGAAATCTGCTGCGTCGTGCCCATCGTGGAAGATTACCTCGATCCCGGATAGCGGGTCGATCCCCAACGATCGCGAACGTGGCAT
>JBEPVF010000028.1:0-5604 GCA_041691135.1 Candidatus Peribacteria bacterium | reverse complement strand
GACTTTCGTTGTCTGACGTCAACCAATCTTTTTCATATATTATATGGACTTCACGACATTCAGCACCGTGCCCAACATGACAAACATATCGACAACGACACAGAATAACCCTTGACGACTTGCTCGTCATTGACTTTCTGTGTGTCGATACAATTGTTAAGTCATTTGGCAGTTGGTAACAAGCTGCAGATCATCTGATCAAAAATCAGATCAGTGATCGGACTCTTTTTGGTTGACTAAGATCAGCAGCCAACTCAGAGATTTTCAGGTTGCACTTGTGGTGCCCATGTGGACCACGGCGACCGCCTTTTGGCCTTGCCGCCTTTTGTCCGATCCCGCCAAATTCAATTGGCCGACAAGGCGCACCTTGATTCAATTGAGAATCAAGCGGCACAACTCAAACAGCCGCCTTCGTTCAACGACGAACAACTCACTACACTCGTATCACCGAGTGTTTCTTTCTTTTCTCCACCCACCACTTACGTTCTATACACTCCCTGTTCGTCTCTTCACATCATGGCGGTTCAGTTTACAAGTGCCGACAAGTCTGCTATGCAATTGCGCTGGGACGACTTCAGTCGTCTGCATGACCGTCGTGGATTCAACGATCATGTCTTCATTGCGCGGTTTCTCAGCGGCGCAGGCAATGAGGCGTGGACGTCGCTGCCCATAGCTTCTATACGCGTAGCGTATCGGCTACTTGGCCTTCATCCTCCGGCCCCACAAGGAAGAACCGGATACGTTACCGCCATCCGTACGCGGGTGACCGCGCTTACGAATGGAGTCGTTGGAGCTGATGGCGCAGACGCACCGGGTGTTGCGGACCCGGCGTCTGGTGGAGCGGCGCAGCGTGCGGAACCACAAGCACCGGCGGCGAATGGCGCGAGTCCGATTCACAGCAATGCGCCGAACGGGGCGTCCAAGGATGACATACAGGCAATGCTGAATTCGTTTCTCGCCTCAATCGATACGACGATTGCTGATCGGGTCGCGCGGCAGGTAACGTCATCGGCGTCAACATCACCGTCATCGTCAACGTCAGCGTCAGCGCCAACGTCAACGCCAATACCAACGTCAACGTCGACGTCAACGCCAACGGCAACACCGCAATCTCAGGAATCGACCTCTGTGTCGTCGCAGTCGGTGGTAAAGGAGACGGCGCGTCGGTCGCAGAATGACACGATTAACATTGATGACGGCGATAGCGACTCTGACGCTGAGATGGATCCCACGGGCAAGTCCGCTTCGAGGAATGCCGCCAAGAAGTACGTGAACTCGTGCATGGAATCACTGCGCGCTAAAAACTGCACTTTGACTCAGCACATCAATGAATACGACTTGCACGTTGGATGGAAGAACAAGCGCAACCGTCACGAAGCAGTTGAAGTGGCGCGCCTGTACGATGCAACTGCGACGGAGTCAATGGTGCAGATCAAGCGGCGCCTCATTGCACGTTACGCTGCATTGGAACAGTTCGATGATACTGGCGCTGTCGAAGTCTTCGAACACATTCAAACGTCCGGTCATTCTCTTCTCGGCAACAGCATGAAGCAGCAGCTTCACCGCGCTGTGAGACGCTCCACTATCGCTGCCGCCGGCGGCGCGTCACCGGTGGCGTCTAAACAACGCAAGCCGTCGCATCACACCAACAATCATCACAACAACAACAGCAGTGGTGGACGTCATGGCCGAGAGTCTGGTGGCCGTCCGTCAAATGGCACGACTCATAAGCCCAAATCCTCCTCGAATGGCCAAGGCGCTGGCAAGAATGACAGCGCCGGCCAACAGTGATGCTCCGGAAGCGCTATGTCCGATCACTGTACTCCAATGACGCAAGTGATCGGATCGCGCCGGAGCAGCGTCCACAAAAACAAATCGCAACTCGACCTTCCAATATTCCTACAACATCAAACTCATCGGCACCAGTGCCGGTTTTCCCGTTACCATTGTTCATCTGCAACAAACATATCGGATCTCACCCATCAGTTACACATTCACACTTCAAACATAACGTTCATATTATTCAACAAGCGAATCTCACTATCCAAGCACTCAACACCTTACATTTTAACTTCCCAAACGATCACAACATAAACAACATTTCGTTAAGTCCATTGTCTACTTCCCGCGACAGAGTGTTGAGCAATATCCAACAGTCGTCGCAATCTCATTACCTTAAAAGTCACAACATGAGTCAACCATGCAATGACAAACTCCTTGAGTCGGTGTTACGACTCACTGACACATCGTCGCCCTTCATACGGGTCAACGGCGACGCCTTGTCGACGCCTGTGCAGTTGCCGAGCATTGATGTGCCGAGATGCGCTTCGTTGCCGCATATCGCGACACCGATGATATATGGCCCGTCACCGTCGATCGCTCCTCTCATCTGCAGCAGAATATCATTGCCAACTCGATTGGCAAATTTGCCCATACTACAGCATTTACCACGTCAACACCGGCAGATGTACACCGAGGAATCACCTGACTTGGTTCTTACCGATTGTCAACATGCAGACCGCTTGCGCCAATGGAGACTTGACGGGCGACCTTTGCCCAGCAATGCCAAGGTGCATGGTCAACGATCTGAATATATTAAGTTAATTCATCGTATGTTATCTATCGGTATGGTGTCACTGACCGATTCTCCGCGAGTGGTTAATGGTATTTTCACGGTGAAGAAGGACGACGATAGTGACCGACTGATTATCGATGCGCGCTTCGCCAACGCCTGGTTCACTACACCGCCGAAGATCAATTTGCCGACGCCCGCACACGTGATTCAACTCAGACTGCTGGCATCGGAGCGGTTGTTAGTGGGAAAGGCGGACATTTCAAATTACTATCATCACCTACAGTTACCGAAGTGGATGTGTCCATTCCTTGCTTTGCCATCGCTCACGGCAGCGGAGCTCGGATTGACGGACCGTCCTGGTGACTGTCTTCTTTTTCCTTGTTGTACAACATTGCCCATGGGCTGGTCGCATTCGGTACGTATTGCTCAACTCATTCATGAGAACATCTTGTATCAGTCTCATGGCGACACGCCAGCGGCTCTTCAACCGGAAGACAATATTCTTCGTGTCCAACATCCGGACATTGTCCGCCCACTTCATGCTCTCTATGTTGATGATTCAATCCTCATCGGGTTAGATTCTGATCCGGTCGAAGCGAAGCAGCAATACGAACGAATGCTGAAAGCATACGCGAGTGTTGGTTTGCCGGTGAAGGACTCGAAGTGTATTTATCCGGATGCGGTGCGGACTGTTACGGCTCTTGGCATGGACGTCAATGGAGACGATGGAACAGTCACCGTATCGGCTGAAAGGCATCATAAGATGATATTGGCAACGCTTCATTTGCTCTCGAAGAAGGAAGTCACTGGTCATGCTTTGTCCGTCGTGATTGGGTTGTGGACGTGGAATTTGTTACTGCGTCGGCCTGCACTCTCCGTTCTCAAGTGTTCATATTCATTCATCGAACGGCACAGATGGTCGGAAGCGGAACTATGGCCGACAGTTCAACGTGAACTCATTACCCTGATTGGCCTTGCGCCTTTGTTACAATCGTCGCTTCGACATCAGTGGTTTAAGTCAGTGGTGGCCTCTGATGCGTCTACGGTGGCAGCAGGTGTTGTAGCAACCACTTTCGTCGAGGAACTGGTGCATCAGTTATGGCCGTCGACTCTCTCCTCTTCGTTGTTTTCCACCACAGATGAGTTAGTAACGAATGACGAGAGACTTTTCAGCGAGATTGACATGGACACCGAGTCGGTGGAGTCTCCGTCAACTTTGACCTTAAAGGCCGATTATCGTTGGTCAACGATTATTTCGTTTCCCTGGCGCTTAGATGAACACATCAATGCGTTGGAACTTCGCGCTGTCATTCTCGCCTTTCGATGGATCTTGTCTCATCCATCATCGGCTTCCAAACGTGTAATGCTTATTGTCGACTCTGCAGTGGTCTATTATGTGCTGCGGAAAGGTCGATCGTCATCGTCTCCTCTACTCGCTGTCTATCGTCGACTGTCCTCACTTCTGTTGGCAAGCGGTCTGAACGTTACACCTGTTTGGGTGCCGTCGGCTGCAAACCCGGCAGACGCGCCATCACGCCTCGTCGTAGAATCAGATGGCACATAGCAGCACCGAGATGCATCTTATGGGCGCACGAGTGGCAGCCGGAACAATAGCAGCATATACACGAGCCTATGACAAATTCAACATTTTTTACTACACGATCAGCGCGACACACAACAGAGACTCCTTCTGACATGGACAATGCTTTAAAGATTTATTTAGCTTATTTATATGACTCGAATCACAGTCGTTCTGCTGCGGAGAAGGCGTTTTGTGCGGTATTATTCTTTCGGCCGGACGTCAAAGGATCACTGCACTACTCGGCAGCAATGCTCAAAGGTTGGAAGAAACTCCAGCCGAGCGAGTCGAAACCTCCATTTACTTGGCCAATCGTCGTACTACTCGCTTCCACAATGGCATCTTATGGTTACTTTGATGCTGGTCTCGCCACTTTATTGGGCTTTGAATGTTTGTTGAGGATCAGCGAGTTGTCGAATTTCCGCACAAGCGATGTTATCAGACAAGATAATCGCCTCGTTGGTCCGGCAGAGCGAACGGTTCTTCGCATTCGGAAGGCGAAGACCGGATTGGAACAGTCAGTATCGATCTGGAACGACGACGTGAATCATCTGTTACTGACTCACCTTGACCGTAAACGTCGTTCTTCTAAGGCAAAGTTATTTGTATTTACCGGTCCGCAGTACCGATCCATCGTGGAGAGTTGTCTGACAGCACTGGAATTGGATCACTTGGGATTCACGCCGCACTCTCTGAGACACGGCGGCGCAACGCAGATGCTCAGACAGCAGCATTCCGTGAGTTCCATATATGTACGGGGTCGTTGGAGCCCTACCTCGACGGCCATACTCACGTACCTTCAACAAGCGGCCGCCGCAAGTCTTGACCTTGAAGTCACTGATGCACACATTGAGCAGGCGAACACAATTCTTAGTGACTTTCGAGCACGCATGTCAGCGGTACTGTTTCCAGCTGAGTTTGCAGATGCTTCAGATTAGTGGTATTATCGCTCATCGCAGTCACACGTCGTGTGGATTGGGTTGGACTTTCGTTGTCTGACGTCAACCAATCTTTTTCATATATTATATGGACTTCACGACATTCAGCACCGTGCCCAACATGACAAACATATCGACAACGACACAGAATAACCCTTGACGACTTGCTCGTCATTGACTTTCTGTGTGTCGATACAATTGTTAAGTCATTTGGCAGTTGGTAACAAGCTGCAGATCATCTGATCAAAAATCAGATCAGTGATCGGACTCTTTTTGGTTGACTAAGATCAGCAGCCAACTCAGAGATTTTCAGGTTGCACTTGTGGTGCCCATGTGGACCACGGCGACCGCCTTTTGGCCTTGCCGCCTTTTGTCCGATCCCGCCAAATTCAATTGGCCGACAAGGCGCACCTTGATTCAATTGAGAATCAAGCGGCACAACTCAAACAGCCGCCTTCGTTCAACGACGAACAACTCACTACACTCGTATCACCGAGTGTTTCTTTCTTTTC
>JBEPVF010000027.1:0-5856 GCA_041691135.1 Candidatus Peribacteria bacterium | reverse complement strand
GATCTCGGCGGGGGTCTCGTAGCTGGGGCCGAGGACGGCGAGATAGACGCCTTCGCTGAAGGGAATATTTTGTTTGCGGGCTTCGGCGTGGGCGAGAGCGCGGAGCTGGGGGGAGTAGGCCGTGGTCATGTCGAAGAAGCGTGGGCCGAACTTCGCTTCGTTAGGGCCGAGGGCGGCGTTCGAGCCGGTGAGGTTGATATGGTCGGAGATGGCGACGAGCCCGCCTTGCTGGTAGGAGGTGTTGATGCCTCCGGCGGCGTTGGTGACGATGAGGGCTTTCGAGCCGAGCAGGCCGAGGACGCGGGTGGGGAAGGTGACTTCGGAGAGAGGGTAGCCCTCGTAGGCGTGGACGCGGCCTTGCATGACGGCGACAGGAACTCCGGCGATGGTGCCGAGGATGAGCTTGCCGGAGTGGCCTTCGACGGTGGATTGAGGGAAGTGGGGAATGTCGGCGTAGGGAATGGTGGTGGGGTCTTCGACCTGCGAGGCGAAGTTGCCGAGGCCGGAGCCGAGGATGATGCCGAGGCGCGGCGTGATCGCGGTGAGATTGCGGATGTAGTCGGCGGCGGTGGTGGCTTTTGTATAGAGGCTGGTCATAAAGGTGCTCTTCCCAGTTTAGCGGTGCTACGATCCTATGGCACGACGCTTCGTCGATGAGCAGTTTCTTGGCAGGGCGGGGCGAGTATTACTGAAAGGTGGGACCGGATGGAGAGAGAAGCTGCAAACCCTGATGTGGAAGTTGCTGAGGTCGCCGAGGTTGCGAAGACACTCGCTTCGATTCATACCGAGTCCGGCGCGAATCTCTACGATCTGGCGTCGGCTTCGCCGGTGCTGCTGATCTTTCTAAGGCATTTCGGCTGCTCGTTTTGCAGGCAGGCGATCAGCGATGTAGCAGGTCTGCGTGGGGAGCTGAATCGGCGTGGTGTGCGGCCTGTGTTCGTCCACCTGGGAACGCCGGAGCGGGCAAAGCCGTTCTTCGATTACTACGGGATTGGCGATGTGGAACGTGTGAGCGATCCCGAGGCGACGGTGTATCGGAATCCTGTTTTTGCTGTGCCTCGGATTCATCCGCTGCGGACTTTGTTTCAGCCTGCGGTGTGGGTGGGATGGCTGAAAGGTGCGCTCTTCAAGCATGGGATTGGGGCCATCAAGGAAGATGGGCATCAGATGCAGGGCATCTTCTATCTGAAAGGGGCGCAGATTGTGCGCGAGTTTCGCTATCGGACGATTGCGGATGAGCCGGATTATTTGAAGCTGATTCGTTGAGGTGGTCGGCGTTTAGGGCTTTGTCTGCGGGTGTACGGTCAGGATGATGCGGCGGTACGAGGTGAGTTGCGGTGATCCGTCGTCGGTGACGGCGAGAATGATGTGGGCGGTGCCGTTACCTTTGCAGGGTGGGCCGAGGGGAAGCCACATGGGGCGGCAGACGGCGGTTGGCGTGACGACTGCTTTTGCGGTGTCGGCTCCGCTGATTGTGACTGCGGAGAGGTTGGCTCCGGTCGAGCCTGCTTCGGGATATAAGAACCACTTGTAATGCAGGGATTGGTCGTCGGGGTCGTGAGTTTGGCTTGCGTCGAGGATTGTAGGCCTGCCTATCGTGGCGTCGAGGTAGATGGGAGCGGTGCCGGATTGGCCGTTCACTTCGACGAGTGGGTTGTGGTTGGCGTGGCGATAGTCGGCGATGGTCCAGTCCATACGGGCTGCGAAGTCGTTCTGGAAGGCCGTGCGCCAGCGCCAGATGGTGGCCTGATCGGAGGTGTAGGTTTTTCCATCGATGCCTGTGACCGTATCCTGTGAGGTGACGCGGGTGAAGAGATCGCCTCCCTGCGTCCATACCGGGTGGGTTTCGCCGTAGGGTTGGCGATAGAGGTAGCGGCCTCCCCAACCGCCCCAGTCGGGACGGAGATAGGAGTCGAGGCCGTTGTCGATGAGGTTGAGAAAGGATGGCGTGTCGCCTTCCATGATGAAGGCGAAGCGGGGGTACATCTTTCCGAGCGGGCCTTTGCTGCGAATGTTGGCGTCGAGCCATTCGTTGGTTACGGTGGAGGAGTCAGCACCCGCGCCGTTGCGGTAGAAGACGTCACCACTGATGCCGGTCCATGTCGCGTAGTAATACTCGTCCGCGTTTTGGGTGGAGGGCTGGACGATGTAGAAGAGACTGGGAAATTCGCGGCGCATCCATGGGCCGGAGTCGTCCTGGTCGGAGATGGAAGAGACGCGGAGTTTGGCGACGAACTTTTCCAGTTCGTCGGGCGTGCGGGTGGCTCGGACGTGGATGAGAGCCTGTGCAAGGGTGTTGGGGCCTCCCCAGAGGCAGATCCAAAGCGGGCGAGGGTCGTTGCGGTCGGCTTCGCGGATGATCGCTTCTGCTCCGGGTGATATTTTTTCGGGGCCGGTCGCGGCCATGCCGTAGCCGGGCTGGCCGGAGAAGACTTTGCTGGAGAGGTCTTCGGCGGTGGGCCATCCTTTTGCGTGCAACAAGAGATTGGGGCGAACGGTGCCGTAGGCCTTGATGAGGGACTGCATGGTTTCGGGATGCACGGCGGTCTTCTGCCACGTCGAGGTGGAAGCGATGAGGGCTTTGATGTCGAGCTCGTTGGAGTAAAGGAGAAGGCGGACGAGCGACATCTGATCGTCGGGCTCGTTGCCAATGTCGCTGATGATGATGACGCGGGGATGGGTCGTGAAGGCATCCATGTGAGTTGAGAGGATGGGTCCTGCGGTGGCGGGCGCGAGCAGCGCGAGCCATGATGCGCAGAGAAGCAGGAGAAGGCAGCATGGTCGCGTGAGGAGGCTTTGATTTGTGCTCTGTCGATTCGTATCCATAAGTGCTTTCAACATTCGCATGGCGATGGTTTAGTGGATGAGCATGGAGACGATGGCGGCGGACATGAGGTTGGCGAGGGTTCCGGCGACCATGGCGCGGAAGCCGAGGCGGGCGAGGTCGTTGCGGCGTTCGGGGATGAGAGCGCCGATGCCGCCTATCTGGATGCCGATGGAGCTTAGGTTGGCGAAGCCACAGAGAGCGAAGGTGGTGATGGTGAAGCTGCGGGGGGAGATTAATGCTCGCTGCGCGCCGAGGTCGGTGTAGGCGATCAGCTCGTTGAGCACGGTGCGGGTGCCGAGCAGGTTGCCGACTAGTTTGGCTTCGTGCCAGGGGATGCCGATGAGCCACGCTACGGGCGCGAAGAAGAAGCCGAGCACGGCGTTGAGGCTTACAGGGAACGGGATGTGATGTGGGGCAAGGAGATTGTGGACGCCGCCGAAGATTCCGTTGGTGAGCGAGACCAGCGCGAGGAAGCTGATGAGCATGATGGCGACATTGAAGGCGAGCGCGCCGCCGTCGATGGTGCCGCGGGCGATGGCTCCGATAAGGTTTTCGTTGCCGTGCTCGGCTTGATCTCCTTTTGGGGGCGGCATCTTGACGATGCCTGCGGTGGCGGGAACTTCGGTCTCGGGGACGAGCATCTTGGAGATGAGGATGGTGCCGGGTGCGGTCATGATGACAGCCGCAAGTAAATCCGACGCGTGGATGCCGTAGGCGATGTAGGCGGCCATGATGCCGCCGGAGACGTGGGCCATGCCCGAGGTCATGATGGTCATCAGCTCGGAGTAGGTGGCTCCGTTGAGGAAGGGGCGGATGGTGAGCGGGGCTTCGGTCTGGCCCATGAAGATGCTGGCGGCGACGTTGGTGGACTCGGCCCCGGAGATGCCCATGGTCTTTTGCATGACCCAGGCGAAAGCACGGATGACGAGCTGCATGAAGCCGATGTAATAGAGGACGGCGAAGAAGGCCGAGATAAAGATGATGGTTGGCAGAACACGGAAGGCGAAGATCGCGACTGTGGCGTTGCTGCCGCCAAGCGGGCCGAAGACCATCTCGGAGCCGGCGACGGAGTTCTCGAGCAGCTTGTTGACGGCGCTGCCGGCGGCGGCGAGGAAGCGCTGGCCCAGGCTCGAATCGAGCACGATGAAGGCGAAGAAGAATTGCAGGCCCAGGCCCCAGGCTACGGTGCGCCAACGGATGGCGCGGCGATTGGTGGAGAAGGCGTAGGCGACGCCGATGAAGACGATGAGTCCGAGAATTCCGGTGAAACGGGCCAAAGGGTGCTCCTGCAAAGGTAAGGCAAATACGCAATCTTTGGGATGAGTGTAACGGGTGAAGGGGAGCTATCCAAAACATCGTTGGGGCTTTGGCTGATTCGTCCTGACGGGCAACGGTTTACTGGAGATGCGCGGAGGCGATGCGGAGGTTTATTTGCCCGTTGGAGATTGGCCTTTGCTTGAGGGCATACATTCGCTTGTCGGCGATGCTGAGCAGACGGGTTGCGTCTTCAGCGTCATCGGGATAGATGGCGAGGCCGAAGGATGCGGTCATGCTGAAGGATTGCCCATCGATGAGAATGGGTCTTTGGACGGAGCTTTGAATGGTGCTTAGAAGCTGGTCGAGGACGCGATCGTCGCCGATGTCGGGAGCGATGAGGGTGAACTCGTCGCCACCGAGGCGGGCGAGCGTGTTGCAGGCGGGGAGGTCTTCTCGAAGATTCCTGGCGATGCCGCAGAGGATCTGGTCGCCAGCCTGATGCCCGAGGGCGTCGTTGATCTTCTTGAAGCCATCGAGATCGAAGATCAGCAGGGCGAGGTGGTCGTTGGCGCGGCGGCAGTGGGCGAGGTCGGCGTGGAGGCGATCTTCAAAAGAGCGGCGGTTGGGCAGACCGGTGAGGTGGTCGTGCAGGGCGAGCCATTGATTGCTGGAGACCTGCTCTTCCAGCATGACGAGAAGCATGCCGATGGTGATGAGGGTCTTCTGCATGTTCCAGACATGCGAGACAATATCGGCATAGTTGCGGAAGGTGACGATAAAGGGATGCACGAAGAAGCAGAGCGACCAGATGCCAAAGCCGGTAAGAATCGCCAGGCGTCCAGTGCTTTCGCGCGGCAGACGCAACTGGTACTTTCGTGCGGCAATCGCATAGACGCCGCAGAGGCTCCAGTAGACTGCCTTCCGGCAATCGCCGTGGCTGATGAGGAAGGCGATCCCGAGCCATCCGCCAAGATGGAGCGCGGTGACGAGGAAGGTGCGGCGCAGATAAAGAGAGCTGGCAATCGCGATGACAAGGCCCGCAGCGATGGCGGGATAGTAAGCAGCGGGCTTGTCGATGTACATGCCATACATGGTGTTAATGACAAGCAGGGGCAGCGTGTTCAGGGTGAGATAGATGAGCCGGACGCGCGCGGGGGTCGGATGTCTTCTGGCGTCCCAGGTGAAGACGACCCCGGCCAGAAGATAGCAGTTGAGGACAATGACGTGCAGGATGTGGGTGGGCAAGCCATTCTTCGTGTAGAAGATATGAGCTGAGGATTCGACCAGGGTGATGAGTAGACCAAGGATCCAGATGTCTGCCTGCTCGTGGGGATGACGCCTGCGCATGATGAGCAGGATGACGATCAGGATCGTCAGGGCCGAGAGATCGGGAAGGAAGGCGTAATTCATCAAGCTCCGCGAAAACCATTGCGCAGGAAGATCGTTGAACGGGCCCAGATGTTATCCCCCTGAGTTAAGGGGTATTGTTACGTTGATTATCCGACAATTGGATGCAAGGTAGCATTTAATTTTTTGTTGCTGGGGGAGGTGCGGGCGGGGTTGCCGACGACGGTTGCGCCGGGTGGGACGTCTCGGGTGACTACGCTGCCGGCGCCGATGATGGCGTCGTCGCCGATGGTGACTCCGGGAAGAATGATGGCTCCGCCGCCGATCCAGACGTTGGCGCCGATGCGGACGGGGCGCCCGTTTTCGAGACCGGCGCGGCGGGCTTCGGGAGAACGCGGATGGTCGGCGGCGTAGATCTGGACGGC
>JBEPVF010000026.1:0-6230 GCA_041691135.1 Candidatus Peribacteria bacterium | reverse complement strand
TTCCAACTGCATGATCTGATAGGTCTGGTCCGACCAGAAGTGAGCGCCGCTTTCGATATCCCAGGCAAAGCTACCCGTGCTGCTGAGTCTCTGCGCCTCGGCGAGATAAGTTCGGCTACGCCTCAACGCCCCTTCGGCCTGCTTGCGGTCTTCGATATCCGTGTTGGTGCCGTACCATCCCGCGATTGCTCCCGACGCATCGCGCAGCGGTTCGGATCGGAACAGAAACCATCGATAGACGCCATCCGAGCGGCGCATGCGCGCCTCCACCTCGCCCGTGACCTGTGCTTCCAGCATATTGAGCCAGGTCTTCTGCAAATTCGGCGCATCATCGGGATGAATGACTGATGTCCATTGCTGACCGAGTGCCTGCTCCAGCGGCAGCCCGGTATAATCGAGCCAGCGCTTGTTAAGATATTCCGCAAAACCATCCGGCCTCGTGCGCCACGCCAGCGCGGGAATGGAATCCAGCGTTAGCCTCAGCTCTCGCTCCGCGGCGGCAAGGCGCGCTTCGCTTTCTCGCAAGGCGTTATCCGCATGCATGCGATCCTCGATATTGAAGCCGATCGAATACCATTTGATGATGCGACCCTCGCGATCCCGCAACGGCGTCCGTCGAATGCTGAACCACTGATATGACCCATCTGCGGCACGGATCGGCGCTTCTGCGATGAGCGGTTCTCCGCTCTCCAGCGACACCCGCCACGCTTGGCGCTCGGGATCATCAAGACGAAACAATCCCGCTCCGTTCGCGGCAATGACGTCCTCGAGCTTCATTCCCGTATAGTCGGTCCACACCTTGTTGACGAAGCTATGCGTTCCGTCGGGATGATAGGTCGATATCATTGCCGGAATGGTGTCGATGGTCAGCTGAAGCTCGCGTTGAATCTCCGCGAATCTCGTTGCATTTGCTAGGGTTTCCGACCTGGCTTCTCGCAGAGCACGCTTGCTGCGCCGCTCGGAATCGCACAGCACCGACACCAACAGCGCCGCCAAGGCGAAGAACACGAGCTGCGGCAGATCGCTACGCTGAAACGCCAGCGTATAGCGCGGCTCCAGGAAAAAGTAATCGTACACCAGGATCGTCAATGCCGTTGCAATAATGGCCGAGACGATGCCCCGGCTCCACGCCACCAGCATCACCGCGCATGAGAACAGCGATGCCGACGGCGCGATGCCCGAGAGACGATGGAGTCCAAATGCCCCGACGACTGTCGCAGCGACTGCCAGCACCGCGGCCGCGCAATCGACAACCAGCTTCTGAATAGGCCTTCGCGAGAGGATGAATGGCATCTGCCGGGTTCCGCTGCACCCGGATCCACACCGACCGAGGGGTGCGGATCTGACAGCAATTGAATGATCTCTGTCGATTTTAGCCGCTTGAGATATTCATGGAAGCCGAATTTTGAAGCCCGAACATCGCGGCAGCTCGTTCAACCATTCTGTGAGGCAGCCTCAACCACTTTGATCTCAACGTCGGCATTGCCGCGGATCGCCTTGGAATATGGGCATGTCTGGTGGGCCGCGTCGACCAGTGCCTGCGCCGATTCACGAGTCATGCCGGGCAAGGTCACATTTAGCCTGGCCTGGAGAAAATAGCTGCCATTCAACATGCAAAGATCGACCTCGGCGTCGATTGTCGTATCGGGTGGAAGAGCGAGCTTCATGCGATGGGCCGCCAGCCCCATCGCGCCATGAAAACAGGCGGACCAGCCGGCGGCGAACAGCTGCTCCGGATTGGTGCCGACCGCGGTGCCGGTCGGACTGGCCAGCCGAATATCCAGACGGCCATCCGAACTGCGCGACACGCCGTTCAGGCGATCGCCTGTCGTATGGGTCTTTCCGGTGTAAAGTACGTTACCACTCTCTGTCATCATGACATCCTTCTTCGGCAGATTGTTTCGTCGGTTATCAGGGGGCGTAGCGGGTGAAGACGTAATCGTGGCCCTTCACGCGAGCCTCATGGCAGGCAAAACAGGTCTCATGCTGCGCTTGATCGACCGGCTTGCCGTTGACGAAGCGGCCAAACCCCCAGCCTCCCGTCGCAGCGTATTTCCTGGAATCCTTGACCATGATCTGGACCGTGGTCGCGGCGCCGGGAATGGAGGCCGGCTCGAATTCGGGCGATTGCACGTCTTTCCAGGCGAGCTTGGCGAGAACGGTGCCGTCGGGGAAAGGAAGCGCTTTATCCTTGTACGCCTTGATTGCCGTCGCATTGCCTAGCACTGCGCGCAACTCGTTGAGCGGTTCCGCTTCTTGTGCCGGCGCGATCAACTCCCACTGACGATATCCAGTCGGGATTTTGACACCATAAATCGGCGATGCGCCGCCTTCGTCCGCGTTCCCGACCTTTACCGACCAGGCGGTCATAATGGAAAGACTCGTTCCCACAGCGAGCAGCAAGGTCGTGATGCGGCTCATGTCATTCCCTCTTGTCTTGTCGAATCGCATTTACATGGAGGCGTAGTTGGCATTGCCGGATCACAGCGCCGCAGCGTCGACGATTGCCGATGCGAATGCGTGTGGGGCTTCCTGCGGAAGATTGTGACCGATGCCGCCCTTGATCAGCCGATGACGATATCTACCGGTGAACTTCTTGGCATAAGCACTGCTTTCGAGATGCGGCGCACCGTTGGCGTCGCCTTCCAGTGTGATGGTCGGCACGGAAATTGCGGGGGCCGCGACGAGCGTCTTCTCCAGCTCGTCATACTTCGCCTCACCTTCAGCCAGACCAAGACGCCAGCGGTAATTGTGAATGCAGATGGCGACCTGATCCGGATTATCGAGAGCCGCAGCACTCCGTTCGAACGTCGCATCATCGAACCGCCACCTGGGCGATGCGAGTTGCCAGATCAGCCTGGCAAAGTCGCGGCGATATTTGTCGTATCCCGCGCGACCGCGTTCGGTGGTGAAGTAGAACTCGTACCACCATTGCCGCTCGGCAGCCGGCGGCAGCGGGCTCTTGTCGGCTTCCCGGGCTTCGACATCGTAACCGCTGACCGACACCAGAGCCCTGCAACGCTGAGGCCAGAGCGCTGCGACTATGTTGGCCGCGCGCGCTCCCCAATCGAAACCACCGAAAATAGCCGTGTCGATCTTGAGCGCATCCATCAATGCAATGACGTCGACCGCGAACGTTGCTTGCTGACCGTTCCGCATCGTTTGGTCCGACAGGAAGCGCGTAGCACCGTAGCCACGAAGGTACGGAATGATGACGCGGAAACCCTTTGCGACCAGCACCGGCGCGACGTCGACAAAGGCATGAATATCGTAAGGCCAGCCATGCAGCAGGATCACCGGCGGACCGTCCGCGGGACCGACCTCCACGTAAGCGATATTCAGCACGCCGGCATCGACCTGTTTCAGTATGCCGAATACAGCCGCGCCTCCGGCGGCTGCGGATTTTAGCTTGACCGTGGTTGCTTTCGGATCTGCGTTTGCCCGGCCGATCAGGCCGAACTGCCCCATCGCAAAGGTTGTCGCGGCTAAGCCGACCAGTTTGCGGCGCTGTTGATTGATCTCGTCAGTCATAACTGTCTATCCTTCGCTGTCGTCACCGACCGCTTCATCCAAGCGAGCCGGTTGATGCCTGAAGATGCGAAAGAGGACGACCGCCGCATATCGCACAGGCACAAAGTGAACTACGACCAAGATGTTAGTGAACTAGCAGACACAGGTGATCGGTGTCGGACGCAGCGCTCGGATCGGTTGAGCTATCCGCAGATATCCGTTTATCGACACCAGCCGCGCTTCAAGCGCGGCTGACATCGATAATTGCGGAGGCAAACGCCTGCGGCGCTTCCTGCGGCAGGTTGTGACCGATCCCACCCTTGATCAAGCGGTGCGAA
This sequence comes from Candidatus Peribacteria bacterium, assembly GCA_041691135.1. GTDB lineage: Bacteria > Patescibacteriota > Gracilibacteria > Peribacterales > Peribacteraceae > JAQBQQ01. The sequence continues at coordinate 2,382 of JBEPVF010000026.1, read as the reverse complement.
TACTTGCCGGTGAACTTCTTGGCATAGGCGCTGGCGGGTGGATGCGGCGCGCCGTTGGCATCGCCTTCGAGCGTAATCGTCGGGACGCTGATATCCGGCGCGGCGGCAAGTTTCTGCTCGAGTTCGTCATATTTCGCCTCACCTTCTGCCAGGCCAAGACGCCAGCGATAATTATGAATGCAGATGGCGACCTGATCCGGATTGTCGAGAGAGACCGCGCTCCGATCGAACGTCGCATCGCTGAACTGCCACGTGGGCGATGCGAGTTTCCAGATCAGCTTGGCGAAGTCGTGCCGGTACTTGTCATAACCCGCGCGGCCGCGCTCGGTGGCGAAGTAATACTGATACCACCATTGCAATTCGGCCTGCGGTGGCAACGGCGCTCTGTTCGCGGCTTGACTGCCGATCAAGTATCCGCTGACCGACACCAGCGCCTTGCAACGCTCCGGCCACAGAGCAGCAACGATCGCCGCGGTTCGAGCGCCCCAGTCAAAGCCACCGATGGCTGCCTGCTTGATCTTGAGGGCATCCATCAGATCGATCACGTCGAGGCCCAGCACCGCCTGTTGACCGTTGCGCACCGCCTCAGCGGATCGGAAGCGCGTGGTGCCATAGCCGCGCAGATGCGGAACGATGACCCGGAAGCCTTGCGCCGTCAGGACGGGGGCGACTTCAGCGAAGGAATGGATGTCATATGGCCAGCCGTGCAGAAGAATGACCGCCGGGCCGGTAGCCGGACCGACCTCGACGTAGCCTACGTTGAGAGCGCCGGCATCGATCTGCCTAACCGGTCCAAATTCGCTCACCTGCGTTGCCCGGCGTGGCTCAACTTTGGCCTCCGTAGCAGCGAGCATGCCAAATTGCGTCATCGCAAACGTAGCTGTCGCGGCGCCGAGAAGAAGGCGGCGCTCCTTGCTGATATCATCGATCATCACATGCTCTCCAGATATTAACGACGCCTCACGCTGCTTAGGTAGACACTCGACGGCGTCGTTCGTTGGATGGAAAGCATCTTGCTGCAGCTCTTCCATGCGGCAAATCATCCGCGCGAGCACCGGACTACGACCAAGGTGTTAGTGCCCGACCAGATTTGCTGATGGCGGCAATAGCGCACACGATGGAACAGAGAGGAGACAAGTGCGCCCGCATCGGATGCGCCGTAGGAGCAAGGACATCGATATGGAAACCAAGGCACCAGACCAGCGGCGTGTGGCCATTGTATTCGGCGGATCGCGCGGCATAGGCGCCGGAATCGCCCAACGGCTCGCAGCCGACGGCTTTGCGGTCGCACTGACCTATCTTGGCAGCGCAGACCGCGCGGCACAGGTTTGCGATACGATAGCGGCAAGTGGCGGCCGAGCGGTTGCAGTTCGTGCCGATAGCACCGACCCCAGCGCAGTGAGACTGGCCGTCCAAGAAACGATCCTGCAACTCGGTCGCCCGGACGTGGTGGTCGTCAATGCCGGTATCCTCAAGCTCGGCCCAATCCAGGCGTTCGCGATCGAGGATTTCGATCAGTTGGTGAGCGTCAATATTCGCGGGGTATTTCTGTCCATCCAGGCCGCTATGGCAGCGATACGTGATGGGGGACGGATCATCACCATCGGCAGCAATGGGGCAGTACGGGTCGGGTCCTCACAAGGTGCCGTCTATGCGATGACCAAGGCAGCTATCGCTTCTCTAATTAAGGGGTTGGCACTCGAACTCGCACCGCGCGGGATTACCGCCAACAACGTGCAGCCGGGACCAATAGATACGGACATGACCGATGGGATGATTGACGTTCTCACCCACCGCATCCCACTAAAGCGCGTTGGAAAACCAGCCGACGTCGCTGCTCTTGTGTCTTATCTCGCGAGCGACGGCGCCGCCTTTATGACCGGTGAGAGCCTGACGATCGACGGCGGGTTCGTTCTCTAACTGAGACAAACGCTCGCTGGAGTCGATAAGCAAAACTACAAATACTAGATTCGATCTCTTGAAAGTTATGTGATGCTGTCACGCATCGAGTTCCTTGAAATGAGCAAGTAACACTGGCGAAGTACGGACTCCCGCAGGTAGCAATTCGTGGATCGAATGTTATGAAATATTGCCGCATGGCGGTTCTGGGGGACATCGAACGGTCGCGCGCGACGGCGTGTCGGGCAAGCTGCATAGAACTTCAGAGAAATGGTCAGCTACCACATGCAACTGTCAGTCGGCATCCTTAGGCGACACGGCAACTGTTTTGAGCTCGCGCTTGGCGAGCCCTTCGCCAACAACTACCCGCCAACGGGTAAAACTAGCGCTCATTCTTTGATGGCTCTCCGGCAATCCTTTGATTAGAGGTGATCTGCGCCCTTCAAATCGGACCGTTTTTGGTTAGAGTTTTTCCGCTGGATT
>JBEPVF010000025.1:0-7636 GCA_041691135.1 Candidatus Peribacteria bacterium | reverse complement strand
CCGGTACCGGCCAGAGCAACCAGCGTTGTCGCTCCTGCTGACGAGTTGCTGGTGATGGAAAGTTGAGCATTGGCAATTCCGACAGCTGCAGGCCGAAACCGCACTGTCAGGTTCATCGACTGGCCGGGGTTGAGTGTCACCGGAAACGAGGCGCCATCGACGCTGAAGGACGCAATGGAGGTCGCAGCTGAGTTCACCGTTACGGGTTGGGTGCCGATCGATTTCAGCGTCAGGGTCTCTCGTGCCGCTCCATTTACTGCTATATCGCCGAAGCTAAGGCTTGCAGCGCTAAGCGAAAGCTGTGGCGCTCCCGCAGACCCGCGGCCATAGATTGCAGCCTGAGCAACGATCCTGGCAGACGCATCGATCAGGCTCAAGGCTCCGGAATAATTGCTCGCAGAGACAGGCGCGAAACCGACACTCAAAGTATGTGTTCCCCCGCTGGGAATGCTGACCGGCAGACCACCTAAACCTACGGCCGAGAACGTTTGACCTGCAATCTTTATCTGGGAGAGAACGACGGTTTCCGACCCATGGTTGGCTATGTCGACGTTGGTATTCGCCTCCACGCCCACGAGAACGTCTCCGAACTGTAGAGTGCCGGGAGTCAGCGACAGCGCACCTGAAGTCGGGGTACCGACCCCGGACCCGCACCCGCATATCGCCAGAACTAGAACAAAGGCAGCGGTGAGCAGCGGGAGATCTGACCACACCAAACGGAAAGACTCGCAGGTGTGACCCTCATGGGAACGGCCAACCTCGAAGAGGTCAGCCAGAATCGTACGCTTGCTTGCGGGAAGAGAGCTATCAATGTCCGCCACGAACGGCACCTCGCGAATAGTTAAAAACGCATATCCAGAGGCAAGATGAGGACAAAACCGCAATATTAACGAGGGGCCCGTAAAAGCTGGAGTTTGCTGGCCCGAAGGCTGGAGCGAGTTTCAGGAGAGCCTTCCACAGCTCATCTATCCAGTGTGATTCTTACCAGTGTGATTCTTACAACCTGGATCGGCAATACAACAAAAAGGTCACCTAAACCCAAGGAGCCTGCAACTTATGGCACGTATAGGTTTCAACTTGCCCAGGGAGCCGCGTGATGCTTCACAACGGTATCAACGATGTACCTGCCAATAACGAGCGACGCCGTGGCAGCTGGCGACGGAGCATTGCATACATGAACCATACCATCGGCATGAACAAATCGGAAGTCATCTATGAGCCTGCCTTGGCGGTCGAGCGCCTGTGCGCGAACGCCGGCACCCCCGGCAATCAGGTCCTCTGACTTTAGATTCGGCATGAGCTGCTGCAGGTCGTGAACAAAACTGGCCTTGCTCCAGGAGCGGTGGTACTCGCGCATCGACATTCTCCAGTGTCTTCGAGCCATGATCCAGAAGCCGGGAAACGTGGTGTATTCCATTACATCACCAAACCGGAATGAGGTCTTCGTGTAACCTTCGCGCTCGAGCGCCAGCACGGCATTCGGACCAGCTTCGATCCCTCCTCCGATGCGCCTTGTAAAGTGCACTCCGAGAAAGGGAAACTGCGGATCCGGGACAGGATAAAGCAATCCTCTCAGGCATTGCTCCTTGCCGGGCACCAGGTCGTAGTACTCTCCTCGAAATGGAACTATCGTTAGGTCGAGTTTGGCATTCGCCATGCGGCTTACCCGATCGCTTTGCAGGCCCGCACAGTTGATCACCAGCTTCGCTTCGAAGCTACCGTGGTTTGTCTCAACGACAGTAGTTCCATGCGCTCGCTTTAATCCGGTAACTTCATGCGAAAGGTAAATGGCTCCTCCACTTACAGTAATCAGCTCCGCATACTTCTCAGCTACCTTCGCAAAGTCCACGATGCCGGTTCCGGGTACCCGGATACCACGGATTCCGGCAGCAGCAGGTTCATGCTCAGTAATTCCCTCTGCGCTCAATATCTCAAGGCCCTTGAGCCCGTTCTGTTCTCCGCGCCTGTATAACTCCTCCAGTCGCTGTAGTTCATCTTTCCGGGTTGCCACGATAAGCTTGCCGCAGAGTTCGTACGGCACTCCGTTCTCCTTACAAAACCGGATCATCGCTTCGGCGCCTTCAACACAGAGCCTGGCCTTAAGGCTCCCCGGCTTGTAATAAATCCCGGAGTGAATTACTCCACTGTTATGACCCGACTGGTGCCCAGCTACCCTCGACTCCTTATCCAGGACAGCAAGTGAGATACGGGGAAAGCGCTTCACTAACTCCAGGCCTGTCGCCAGGCCCACGATCCCGGCGCCGATAATTGCGACTTGCACTTGAGATTGGATGGCGACTCTCCACCTTCATCCAGGTTTTTCAGGTGTTGATGTCCCTGAGAACTACTGTTCCGTTCGACCAGTCGGACTGTCCTGACGATCCTAAGTGGATCGTAAATCCATGTCAAACAATACAACAGCCTCGTTACATAGGAGAGATGTTTTATCGACTTATTTCGCATACACCCCAATGTGTCTAAATTTTGCAACCAAGTGGAACATAACTTCCTAATTTTGTATTTGACATGCGATTAGCGGATAGATAGATTCAAGCCACTCTCCGCGGCCCGCACAAAGCTTCAAGTTGAAACAAGTTCTTCGTTTCAATTACCTGCTTATTTCAATGAGTTGCTGGTCTTTTGGTAAACGCAGAAAAAGATTTTGGGCTCCTGTAAAACTGCTTGGCTAGGTTCCAGGTGTAATGCAAAGCAATGGGCAGTTCTCTTGAGCAATCCGCTTTGCGCACATACCTCGGTTAAAGCCTCGCCTGAACACTTTTTTCGCTGCTGAGGTGTATCAATGAATGACAGGGTTCTAGTTCTGGGCGTCAGCGAAGATGCCCATATTTGTACTTCCATCTTCAATGCGTTTGGTGCCGACGGATACAAGGCCCTCTGCGTTCCGTCTCCGCAGAAAGCGCTGCAGCTCTTTGAGGCAGGACTGGAAGCGGATTTTCTTCTTGTCGACACTTCTCGGAAAAAACCGGAAGATAGCTTCATACCGCCGTCGCTTCTGCAGAAGGTCAAGAGCGAGAACATCGGCCTTGTTGTGGATGCAGGGGATCTGTCCTGGAATGACTACGCGCTCAGATGGAATGTACCAATGATACTCGCGATGCCTTTTGGGCCTCTCGATATCGACATGTTCAAGAAAAAGTCCCGAATCGACGCCTTGACTTCGTCGGCTTCGTCCTCGGAAGTTCCGGCGCTCTCCCCGCAATATCATCTCGAAGAGTTGGACAACAACCGCTTTTTCCTGGCTGCCTCCCCCGTTATGATGCAGATCTACCGGGATATTCGAATCCTTGCTCCAGTTAAGATCCCGGTTCTCATCCTTGGAGAAAGCGGTGTGGGCAAAGAAAACGTAGCGTTGCTGCTGCACAAATATAGTGCCGGCGCGGAGAAGAACCTGCTCAATATCAACTGTGCCGCGCTCCCCAACGAACTTCTGGAGAGCGAACTGTTCGGCTATGAAGCCGGTGCCTTTACCGGAGCCACGAAGTCTAAACCAGGCATGTTCGAGCTTGCACACAAGGGAACTCTACTACTAGATGAGATCGGCGAGATGAGCCCGCAAATGCAGGCCAAGCTTCTTCACGTTCTTCAGGACGGGTCCTTCTGTCGCCTCGGAGCACGGTCTGCCTCTCACGTTGATGTGCGCGTACTTGCAGCCACAAACATCAATATGGAGGAAGCAATTGCTTGTAAGCGCTTCCGCGAAGATCTCTACTATCGGCTGAATACCCTTACGATCACAATCCCTCCGCTCCGTGAACGCCGCGAGGAAATAGCGCCGCTGATGCGCGAGTTGCTTCGAAGAGGAGCGGTGGAGCTAGATCAACCGATGATCTTCGCCGATAGGATTGTAGAAGCGGCGCAGGACTATGATTGGCCCGGAAATCTTCGTGAACTACGGAACTTCGTCACTCGCACGCTTATCCTGAGAGATGAAAAGACAGCTTATAACTACCTCCGAACGAAAACCAGGTTGGATAACGTCACCCACTCCAAGCAGGAAATTATCCCTCAACCGGAGACAAAGAAACCTGCAGGCGCGTTGGGGATGAAGGATGCGGTGAGCGTTGTTAGGAACGAGATGGAGGTTAGAATGCTCCAGGATGCACTCTCCGCTTCAGGATGGAATCGCAGGAGGGCTGCAACCAATCTGAATATCAGCTACCGCACACTTCTATACAAAATTAAACGGCATGGCCTGAGTGCATAACCGGATGAAAATGACAAAGCTGTACCTATAGCTGTCCCTATATGGATGCATAAGCTTCCAGAGCAGAATATGTATCCATAATTATGTGCAATTAACTACTGCTTGCAGTTGTTCTTGTAATGTGAGTTAGTATTGCCGTGCATATCGACTTAGAGATACCAGACGTGCGGTCCACATTCCGATCGGATATCTGCATAATAGGCGGAGGGATTGCAGGTATTCTGCTCGCGGCCCGTTTGGGTCAGAATGGGAGGCATGTCCATCTGTTAGAGGCGGGCGGCCTCGAGCTAGAAAATCGAAGCCAGAAACTTTACCACGTTGAGATGGCGGGCTATCATCACACCGGTGCCGCCGATGGTCGCTTCCGCACCTTTGGGGGATCCTCGACTCGCTGGGGAGGCCAGTTACTGCCTTACACCGATGATGTACTTCATCCTGACAGTCGGCTTGGTCTTCCAAGCTGGCCGCTTGAACTGGCAGAGCTTGAGCCATATTACCTCCACATTCAGCAGGCGATGGGGGTCTCACTTTCGCCGTTCTCAGACGAACTGCTGAAGGAGTTCGATTGTGAACTTCCCTTTCAGTCCCCTCGCGTGAGGCTTCGATTTTCGAAATGCGCTCCCTTCGCCAGAAGAAATCTTGCGAAGACTTTGGGAAAGGATTGCCTCGCTTCAAAGGCGATCACCATTTTTACTCATGCGAATGTCCTCTCAATTGACGTGACCGCAAACGGAGATGCCGCGCGCTCTGTGACCGCGACCAACTACAGTGGGATTACCTATAAGTTCGTTGCCAATCAGTTCGCAATTTGTACCGGGACGATCGAGGCATCGCGTCTGCTGTTGGCATCCTCCGCCGTCTGCCCCCAGGGAGTGGGAAACTGCCGTGGGCAGGTGGGGCGCTACTTTCACGATCATGTCGGAGTGCGAGCCGCCGATATCGCTCTGGAGGACCGAGGGCGCGTGCTCCGGGCTTTTGCTCCATACATGAGGAACGGCACATCCTACAGGGCCAAACTCGAGGCAACGGCTGAGCTGCGGGCCGAGAGAGGACTTCTCTCTGTCGCAGGGCAATTCTCGATCGAAGAGCCACCGGGCTCAGGGGTAGATCTGATCAGGAGAGTGCTGCGTGGCATCCAGAATGGACGCCTCAACCGGGATTTCCAGCGAGACATGCTTGCCATGCCTGCCGCATCCGCAGAGGTCGTGAAGTTTGTTGTCGCCGCGAAGGTTCGCAACCGAAGATATGTATCGAAGCTGGCACGAGTAGTACTCGACATCGATGTTGAACAGAGGCCCGACTGCGAGAGTCGTATACGCTTGGCTGAGGACACGGACGCACTCGGAATGCGTAAAGCAATCCTGGATTGGCGGATCTCAGATGAGGAGCGTGAATGCCTCCATTCCTATGCGAAGGAACTAGAGTCGCTCTTCCGCGAAAATAGTCTCGCAACTATACGCTGGAAGCCACAGATTACCGCGAAAGGTGACTTCTGGCATGGCGGCAATCGTTTAGACACCTTTCACATGATGGGAGGCACTAGGATGGGAGTGGATCCAGCGACCAGTGTCGTTGATAGCTCCCTGAAGGTGCATGGCCTCGATAATCTCTACATCGTAAGCTGCGGCGTCTTTCCGACTGGCGGGAGTTCCAATCCGACCTTCACCATGATGGCGCTCGCATTGCGGTTAGCGGATCGGCTCCAAGTCAGCTCAGTCGCATAACGGGCTGGAAGCAGTCTTCTTTCGGTAGCTACAAACTAAAAATTCTGACGCCTCAGGTGATGGACTATCTTGTAAGCAAACTTCTTAGATCCGCTCGACCTTGGTGAGAAGGCGTGTCAGCAGCCGGAGGGTTCAAAGATGATGCTGAAACTTGCCATCCGGTGAGTTCACATCCGTCGTCTCTCTGTCCCCCGATCGTGAGTCACTATTACTCCTGTCTGCACGTCTGGCATGAGACATTGCTGTACGGCAGCGTGAAAACAAAATGACCACGGATCGAGTCCCCGACGAGGAAGTAAAGATCAACAACAGGCAGTTTTTGCTACAGGTTCACCGAGAACACTGTGTCCGCATTGGATTCTGCACAGCTCGACTCCATAAATGAACCTCAGCCAAGTATGTTGAGGTTGGTAGAGCCAGTCCACGGATTGAAGATGAGGAAGCCTATATGTGCGTCGAAATATGACCGAATGGGTGTGTCAGGCACAATAGGCCTCTGAAACTCAAGGCAAGCTAGCCTTTACGATGAATCAATCCAGGCTGGAGCTTGTGCGCTCGGCTGAGGTCGTCGCCCTAGGCACGTCCAAGCTGGCGAAGGGGCTTGCCTAAATTCGTTCGTCCGACTCTGCCCATCGAAGAACGCCGCATCTGCAGGAGAGCGCGATCAAATTGCATCCACGCTCGAAGGGCTGTTTTTCTCATATGCCGCAACGGCTTAGCATTCTTTCCCTGGATTCATTTCAAAAATGAGGTTGAAGGGATAACTCGTCTTGGGTCCCAGCCTGGCGAGTGCCGTTATGAAGCGTTGACGGTCTCACCCACTGTCCTGACCTAGCCTCTTCCTTGAATCGGAAGAGATCAAGCTACGCAGACAAGGGCACAATCTGGCCGCACTCGTTTCCAAAATGCGCTCCAAATGTGCCTTTTGGCTCCTCCGCGCTCCTTTTATATCTTTCTAATAAGCTTACTTTGAATAGCATGGAAGAGGTCATCGGTTCGATTCCGATCAGATCCACCAAACAACCCATTTAAAATAAGCAGTTTAACGAAGCCCCGCTCCAGCCTCCTCGGTGCGTTTGGCAGCAAATTACTTGGGAAGCGGACTATCTCTTAGACAGCCTGAGCACGGTTGGAAGAAAGTTGACGGCTCGAATTGAAAGCTACTTTCTTTGAAATTCCGACTGCCTGGTTATCTATGTGCGAATTCGATGGGAACAAGAAACGCAACAACCGGTTTATTCAGGGAACGCGGAAAAACAGGAAGACACAGGGATGCGGGAATGCGCTAACTGTGCGCGAAGAAAGTTGAAGATCTCTTCCATCCCCAGGCCAGTCTTCGATGAGACCTCGAAGATCTTCATTCCCGGGCTTACGCTTTCAATGTTGCGGCGGGCGACGGCGAGATCGAATTCGGCAGCAGGCGCCATATCCATCTTGGTGATGATGGCGATGTCCGAGCTATTGAAGATGGTGGGGTACTTCAGGGGCTTGTCTTCGCCTTCCGTGGCGGAGAGCAGAACAAACCGAAGTTCTTCGCCGAGGTCGTAGCTAGAGGGACAGACGAGGTTGCCGACATTTTCAATGAATAGAAAATCGATGGCGTCAAGATGCCAATCTTCCAGAGCCTTCTCGATCATCGACGCGTCGAGATGGCAGATGGTGCCGGTGGTTATCTGCTTCACATTCG
>JBEPVF010000024.1:0-7940 GCA_041691135.1 Candidatus Peribacteria bacterium | reverse complement strand
CCGCCTCCAGCGCCGCAATCATCTCCAACCGACCGCTCGTCGCCAAATGGCTCGGGAAAAATCCCCGGTTGCCTACTATCACGCCCATCGTCATCTGCTTCGACATCACCTTCTCCAATTCAATTCGCTTTGTTTGCTTTGCTTGAGCCCACGAAGGGGCTTTGATTACATACGCCAAGTTGTTTCCGTGAGAAGCGACACAGGGATTTGCCAACTCAGGCAAACCGCAGGTCCTTCGACTCCACTGCGCTCTGCTCAGGATGACAGATCGATGTTGTGTTATTCCGGTTCGGGACACGAGCCGCACACTCAGGGATCTAGAAAAGCTTCCCATTTGGCCAGAACTTGGCTGTATAGATTCCGCCAAATATGGTCATGACCACACCCCACCAAAGCGTTGGATGCAGTGGTTGCAACCACGGCAGTAGTACCTCGTTTGGCGGAGGGTTGTGAAACTCCGAGATTCCCGTGAACACCAGCACCAGGCCGTAGGCAAGCATCAGGATGCCGCAGAAGAACCAGATTGACAGCTCGGCTGTCTCCACATCGCGTTTGTCGTTATCGCGTTTATCAGTCATAATCCAGCTCCTACCACAACATCAGGTTCAGAATAAAGAAGACGGTGATGACCACAATGGCCCAGAACATCGGCTTCTGCCAAAGCGTCTTCGATCCGTCGTGCGGAATCGGCGTAACGCCGTAGACCAGGCCGCTAAGCTGCTCGACAGGGACGGGCTTGGTCATCAGGCTCACAATCACGGTGATGCTGACGCAGATCAGCCAGCTCCACAGGCCGCGATAGAGGTTCTCCGCCATCGGCTTGGCATCGACGCTAAGGGCGATGTAGCGCAGTGCGCCAGCATCGGTATGCGTCCAGATGAACATGCCGATCGAAGAGACCGTGCCTGCAAGCAGCCCCCAGAAGCCGCCTGCATGGGTGGCGCGCTTCCACAACATGCCGAGGATCACGGTGCCGAACAACGGAGCGATGAAGAAGGTGAACAGCGCCTGAACGTAGTCCATGATGCTGGCGGCGTTCATGACGAGATAGGCTGTTGCGACACTGACCAGCATGCCGACCACAGTCGACCAGCGGCCCATCGCGACATAGTGCTTATCGCTGGCCTTCTTGTTGATGAAGGCACCGTAGATGTCGTAGGTCCACACGGTAGAGAAGGCGCTGACGTTGCCCGCCATGCCGCTCATAAAGCCAGCGACCAGCGCCGTAATGCCGAGGCCCATCAGACCCGGACCGCAGTATCGAATCAGCATCAGCGGAAGCACGTCGTCGTAACTGTGTTGTCCGGTCACCTTGGCGATGCTTGCCGGAACGAGATGCATGATGCTGCCGTCGGGGTTCTTGAGCACAGCCAGCGCCAACAGGCCGGGTACGATGACGATAAACGGAACCGCCATCTTGAAGGCCGCTCCGATCACTGGAGCCATCTTCGCCGCACGCAGATTGTTCGCGCTCAGCACGCGCTGGACGACGAGGAAGTCGGTCGTCCAATAACCGAAGCTGATGACGAAGCCAAGGCCGAAGACGATGCCGGTCCAGTGCACGCCCATGGGATTGTCTCTGAAGTGGCCCAGCGTGCTCCACAGATGGGTATAGTCGCTGCGACCGACGTTTACGGCGATCTGCGCCTTCAGGTTGGTCCATCCGCCTGCCTCGACCAGGCCGAGGATGGGGATCATCGCGGCGCCCGCCCAGATGAGAACGAACTGCAGCACCTCGTTGATAATGGCCGAACGAAGTCCGCCGAGCATTACGTACAACGCCACGGTGGCTGCTCCAACCCAGATGCTGAAGCTGATGTTCCAGCCCAGGACGGTTTGCATGACGACGGCCATGGCGTACATATTCACGCCGCTCATCAGGATGGTCATGATGCCGAAGGAGACAGCCGACAGTCCGCGTGCGGGTTCGCCGAAGCGCAGTTGCAGGTAGCCTGGCACAGAGTGGGTCTTCGAGATGTAATAGAACGGCATCATCACGATGCCGAGGAAGAGCATCGCGGGAATGGCGCCGATCCAGTACCAGTGCGTCGCCAGAATGCCGTACTGGTAGGCCGCGCCGGCCCATCCCATCAGTTCCAGCGATCCAAGGTTGGCGGAGACGAAGCTCAGGCCTGCGATCCAGGCCGTCATCTCGCGCCCGGCCAGGAAGAAGTCTTCGCTGGTGTTCGCCCTACCCTTGGCGTAGAAACCGATGAATACTACCAGCACGAAATACAGTGCCAGAATCAGAATATCTACCGGGGCAAGCTTGGTCATTTGACCATTTGCCATCATCAGAGCAGCGAAAAACTGCATCAGTCGAAACCTCAGGCGAACGGTTCCCGCCAACTGCAGGGAATCGTCCACACCCTCTCAATCAAAGCTGGTTGGATCTGACGGAGCCTTGCGGAGCGAATTCACAGAAGGCCTTAAATCCTTCGGGAAAGCGTATTCCGATAATTTCCGTTCGTTGCCACTATACAGGAACCAATTACGAACAAGCCAGAAATTAAATTCATGCCAAAGAGGGTATTTTCTATTAGTAAATCGTTTTAGGCGTGGCGCTGGACGGGTTCTGCGCCGCAGGCGTGCCCAGGGTTTGCCGACTTTACTACAACTCCAGGACGCCAAGTAGAATCTATGGAACGGAGAGCGCACGCAACGCTCGTGGAGATCGCACAATGCAGATTCGCAAAACAGGCACCCTCTTGCTCGCAGGTATCCTCACGCTGGGCATGACCTCAACCTTTGCCCTGTCGCAGGATGGCGCCAAGCAGGACATGAAGAACGCTGGTCACGAAACCAAAGACGCCGCCAAAGATACCGGCCACGGCATCTCGACCGGAAGCCAGAAGGCATATCACAAGACATCAGAGGGCACAGAGAAGGCGTATCACAAGACCAAGCGCGGGACGAAAAAGGCGTATCACAAGACTGCCAGGGGAACGAAGCATGTCGTTCACAAGGTAGAAGACAAGTAGTTCGATAACCCGCCGTAGTCGCTTTTTTGTGATAACGGAAGATAAATTATTCTGCGAGAGCTGCCGTGTGCGCCGGACCCCAAAGCGCCTCGGCAGCGAGGCAGACCAGCGCCACCCAGTAGAGGTCCGCGCCAAGCAGGTGAACGATCTGGATCCAGGTCGGTGCCAGCAGCAGAACGTCTGCGATGCCGAGGATGAATTGCTGGCACAGCAGCGCCACCACGATCCAGCTGAGCCGCGAGCGCAGCTTCATCACCAGCCAGATCACACAGCAAAAACCTACAACAGCCGCAGCAGGATGCACCCACCGAATCCGTACCAGCAGCGGGGAGTTGGCTGCGAAGTCCGAGGCGAAACCAGCCAACAGGCTCTTCGAAGGGAAGAGCGTGTCGGCCAGCGCCGCGACTGCTCCCGTGGTTCCGGTGAGGATAGTTGCGATGATCGCCACCCAGGCAGGCACGGTGAGGCGGCTTGCAGATCGAATGGAACCCGCGGCGAGCGTTTTCCGGTCGCCCAGCCACCAGGCCGTCAAGGCCAGCGATCCCAGAAAGAGCATGGTATTCGTGAAGTGAATCGACTGCATGATGACGCGCGCGTTCGAGATGTTGTTTTGGACGTATCCGCCCAGCACCAACACCGCGCCCAGCAGCGCTTCCGTCAGCAATAGTATGGCCGAGGCTACAGCGGCTCGACGCGCCCGATGCCCGCGCTTGACCGCATAGAACGTCCAGATCACCAGCCCGATCACCAACACCGTGCTGACTCCTGACATGGAGCGATGGGCGAATTCGATAACGGTGGCGAGACGCGGATGGTGTGGAAAGAAGTCGCCGTTGCAGAGCGGCCAGTTGTCTCCGCATCCGGCACCCGATCCGGTGGCGCGCACGACGGCTCCCCAAAGAATGACGAGGATGTTATACGCAACGACTGACCACGCATAACCAACTAGCGCCGTTGAGGTCCGCTTCGCTGTAACCGTCGTAGCCGTTGCCATATTTTTATTCTACGCAGCACAAAATAATCGACCGATATTCGCCGATATCAATACCAGCCGATATTCGTTAGCCGTTGGCCAGTTCCTTGGCGCGCTGGGTGGCCCGCTTCACCGCTTTGATCAGGGTTACGCGCAAGCCGCCCTCTTCGAGCTCGAGAATGCCGTCGACCGTGCAGCCCGCCGGAGTGGTCACTGCATCTTTAAGCAGAGCCGGATGATATCCCGTCTCGAGCACCATCCTTGCGGAGCCAAGCGTCGTCTGCGCTGCCAGCAGCGTGGCGATATCGCGTGGCAGTCCTACGTTGACACCCGCCTCTGCGAGCGCTTCGATGATGATGTACAAAAACGCCGGGCCTGAGCCGGAGAGCCCGGTCACAGCATCCATGTGCTTTTCGTCGACGACCACGGTGCGCCCGACGGTCTGAAAGATGCGCTGTGCGATGGCCATCTGCTCTTCAGAGGCGAAGCGTCCGCCGCAAAGCGCGGTGATTCCGGCAGCCAGCATCGCGGGCGTGTTCGGCATCGCGCGGATGACGCCAAGATCGTGGCCTGCAGCGTCTTCGATGCTGCGTGTCATCACCGAAGCGGCGAACGAAAGCACAAGCTTGTCCGGAGAGAGTGCAGGCTTAATCTGTTCGATCACTCCAGGCACCTGAATCGGCTTGACGCCGAGTAGAATCACGTCGGCTTGTTGTGCAGCGGCAAGGTTGTCCGTGGTCACTTCGACGCCGAACTGCGCCGACAGCGCCTGAGCCCGCTCTGGATGGTGCACGGTGGCGAAGATCTGGTTCGGTGAGACCAGGTTGTTCTTGAGAAAGGCCTGCAACAGAATGCCGCCCATCTTGCCGGTGCCAAGAATCGCTACGCGTAGTCCGGGCATCACCGGGACCGGCGCCACAACTTCATAGGTTTCGTCGCTCATATAGCAAGGCTACCAGAGTGCTTCTTAAACGCTACTTCTTCTGCGCGGCAATCCAGTCGTTCACGCGCTGGTCGAGCACATCCATTGGTAGTGCGCCCGAATCGAGCACCTCGTCGTGGAAGGCTTTAATATCAAACTTCGGCCCCAGAGCTGTCTTTGCACGCTCACTCAGCTCCAGAATCTTCAACTGTCCCATCTTGTATCCCAGCGCCTGTCCGGGCCATGCGATGTAGCGGTCGACCTCTGCATCAATGTTGGTGTCGTCCATTGCAGTATGCGCGTGGAAGTAGTCGATCATCTGCTGCCGCGTCCAGTGTTGCGAGTGGACGCCGGTATCGACCACCAACCGAATCGCACGCCAGATGTCGGCTTCGAGACGACCGTAGTCGCTGTAGGGGTCCTGATAGAAGCCGATCTCTTTGCCCAGCCGCTCGCTGTAAAGCGCCCAGCCCTCGGTGTAGGCGGTGTAGTAGGCCTGCTTGCGGAACTCCGGCAGGCCGGTCAGCTCCTGCGCGATGGAGATCTGCAAGTGATGGCCGGGGATGCCTTCGTGATACGCGACTGCCTCGACTCCGGCCAGCGACCGCTCCGCAAAGTTATAGGTGTTCACATCCACCTTGCCGGGACGCTTGCCATCGGCGCTGCCCTGATCGTAGAAGGCCTCTGCCTGATCCTTAGCGATGTACGAGGGCATCTCTACGACTTCAAGCTTCGCCTTTGGCAGCGTACCGAAGAGCTCGGGCAGCTTCGGCTGCATCTGCGCGATGTATCCGCGATAGGCATCGATCAACTGCTCCTTCGAGGTCGGATGTTCCTTCGGATTCGTCTTCAAGGCCGCGTTGAAGCTCTTCAGATCGGCGAAGCCCAGCTTGTGCACGATGGCCAGCATCTCGGTCTCGTCGCGCTTTACTTCATCGAGGCCAATCTGGTGAATCTCCGCTGCGGTCTTGTTCAGCGTCGTGCTCTGGCGAATGCGAAAGGCGTAGTAGGCATCGCCATCGGGGAGCGCCCACGCGCCGGGGTCCTTGCGTCCCTTAGGCACATAGTCCACCTTCATGAACTTTGCGAACCGCTGATAAGAGGGCAGCACATCGGTAGCGATGGCAGTCAGCAACTCGCCCGAGATGCGCTTCTGCTCCGCTGCATCGACGGTCTTGGGAAACTTCTTGAGCGGCAGGGCAAACGGGCTGTCCGCTGGCTTCTGGTTTGCCAGCGTCTGTACCTGTACCAGCACCTTTTCGAGCAGATACTCGGGCGGTATGCGGCTGTCGTCGATGCCCAACTGCATGTTCGTCGTGATCTGCGAGAACGCCGTCGGCACCTTCTGCAGCCGCACGATGTAGTCGTCGTAGTCCTTCACTGTGTCGAAGGGAAGGTCGTTCGGCATCTGCGCAAGATCGGTGTGGAAGCCGCTGAACTGATTGACCGGTATCTCCCACTCTTTGAACTTGGCTGCCTCTTGATCGTCGATCAGCGAGCGCATCATCAGGTCTGCCGATAACTTTTCCTGATCGGGCAGGCCGGTGGTGTCGATTATTCCCAGCTTCTCGATATAGCTGCGTCCGCGCGCCAGCGAAGCATTCACGGCCTGCACCGAATAGTCCGTGAGCTGGTCGTTGTAGCGCTTGTCGCCGAGGTAAGAGGCGTACTCGGGCGAGTGCTTCAGCTTGTCCTGCCAGATCTCGTCGAACAGAGCGTTCAGCGCTTTGCTGCGGTCTGCGACGGATGCGTTGGCAGCCATCGGCGTTGGCAGCGGAACAATCTGCGCACGCAACGGAACGGCGTTGATGCAGCACATCAAGGCCAAACCACCGGCCAGCGAAAGCGAAGTCTTCATTCTTGTTCCTCAAGTACTTTGACAGTTTACGTGAGGAGGTTGTGAGGGATGGACTTGGAGATGGAGGAAAGTGTTGAAGAGGGTGAGGTGGAGGAGTAGGATTTGACTATGAAACGGGATATTCATAAGCTCGCTGATTGGCTCGTGGAAGTCTGCCAGGAGGGTGTTGCGATCGAACGCAAGATTCTTGAATGGAAGCTGGCGGAGAAGACGATTCAAACGACGCAACGACCAAAGGTAGGCTAATTGCCGACCTTTACGGTTGTTGGTGGGGCAAATGGAGCCGGAAAATCGACACTGACCCGTTTCGGGCGCGAGGGCTTTCAGGATTCTGCCGTACTTGATCCGGACGCAGTTGCTCGTTCTATGCAACGGTTGGATGTGAGAAGTGGTTCTCCAATCGACGCAGGACGTGCTGTGCTCAACATGGCAGAAGGTTTTCTGGCAACCGGAAGCAGTTTTCTAGTAGAGACGACCTTATCGGGCAATACCTATCTGCGGATGATGGTTCGTGCGAAAAGACTTGGTTATTCTGTCGTACTGCTCTATGTGGGAACCTCTGATGTGTCCATCAATATCGAACGAGTGAAGATCAGGGTGGCAAATGGCGGCCATGATGTTCAGGAAGAAGATCAACTGCGGCGTTACCCGAGGAGCTTTGTCAATTTCAGAAAAGCACTGGAGCTTGCTGACGAGGCGGTGGTCTTCGATAACTCAACCGCAAAAGGACATACAAAGATAGCGGTTAAGGATGCGAATGGTATTGAGATATTCAAACCTGTGCCGAGATGGGCAATGTTCTTGATCGACTAAGTCTGAGTTCCTGCTTTACCTTTTTCTAGCGATCGCGGGTGGTGACGAAGCCGGGCACCCAGAGCAGGGCGCGCTTGGCGTCGGAGTCGGGGAGGTCGGCGATGCTGAGACGTGCGGCCTCGGCGTAGGCGCAGGCGGTGTCCATGGCGTACTCGATGGAACCGTGGCGGTGGAGGATCTCAAGAATCTGTAGATGCGAGGCGTTCTCGAAGCTGCGGTCGGCCAGCACGGTGCGGATGGCCTCGCGGTCGGCTCCGGTTCCGCGCTCGAGCGCGTGGATGACGGCGAGAGTGGCTTTACCTTCGCGCAGGTCAGAGGCTACGGGCTTACCGAGGACGTCTTCGGTGGCGGTGAGGTCGAGGACGTCGTCGACGATCTGGAAGGCGAGGCCGA
>JBEPVF010000023.1:0-8409 GCA_041691135.1 Candidatus Peribacteria bacterium | reverse complement strand
TTCGTTCGGTGACGGACACGAGCATGATGTTCATGATGCCGATGCCGCCGACGAGGAGGGAGATCGTCGCGATGGTAGTAATGAAGAGCGTCAATCCCAGCGACACCGAACTCAGAATTTGATTCGCCTGGGCGGATGAATGGACGACGAAGTCATCTTTCTTGGGATCGTCATTGGGATTCTTGATGTTGTGTCGACGGCGCAGTAGATCCTTCACGTCCGCGAATGCCGAATCGAAATCACCCGTCGCGGTCATCGTGATAATATTCACGTACTTCTGTCCAGTCACCTGTTTGGCGATGGAAAACGGCACGTAGATGCGGTTATCCGCATTCTGGAAAAACTGCGATCCGATCGGCTTGGTCACGCCGATCACGGTGTAATGATTCTCGCCCACCTTCACACGCTGGCCGATGGGATCGACCTGGCCGAACAATTTATCACGCGCATCGGGGCCGAGCACGGCGACATATTTGGCACCGTCATCATCACTTTTATCGATCAGGCGTCCCTCGTCTACGGCAATGTTCTGATTCTGAAAAAACTGCGGCGTCACGCCCGATATTTGCGGCGAGGCTTCCTGCTTCCCGTACGATGCGTTGGCCGGAATACTGATGGAAGGTGCCAGCGTCTGGATGCTGGGAAGTTTTTCCAACTGATTGACGTCTTCGAACGTTAGACTGTCGTGACCCGTGCTCACCGCTTCGGCGCCGCCGCTTTCTTGGCCTGGAAAAATGACCATGCTCTTGGGACCGAGCGAGCTGATTTGCCCCAGGATGACACCTTGCATGCTCTGTCCGATCGCACTCATCAGCACAACGGAACCGACACCGATGATGATGCCGAGCATCGTGAGCAGCGAACGAGAGATATTCACTGTCACTCCTTTGAAGGCCGTTCGGAACGTATCTCGGAGTAACATGTTGGGTGACTAAGGATAAGAATTATTTAAGTCGCTCACTTTTCCCAGCCACGATCCGCTTGAAATCAGTACTGTCCGATTCGATCTTGCCGTCGCGAATGTGAATGATGCGCTTGGCATGTTCGGCTGTCGTCCGTTCGTGCGTGACGAGGATGATCGTGTGTCCAGCTTCGTTGAGATCCTGGAGCGCTTGCATGACGGCGACGCCCGATGCGGAATCGAGGTTGCCCGTCGGCTCATCGGCAAAGATGACATCTGGATCGGTAACGAGGGCACGTGCGATGGCGACGCGTTGCTTCTGTCCGCCCGAGAGCTGGCTCGACAGGAAATCTTTGCGCTCCATCAGATCTACGGTCTCGACTGCCTTGAGGGCGCGCTTCATGCGCTCGCGTTCGGGGATGCTCGGATGGTAGAGAAGCGGCAACAGGACATTCTGCAATACTGTCGTGCGCGGCAACAAATTGAAGGCCTGGAATACGAAGCTCACACGTGTGGCGCGAATCTTGGCGAGCTGATCGTCGGTCATGGTCACCGTCGGTTGTCCTTGAAACAGATAGTCGCCACCGGTGTGCGAATCCAGGAATCCCAGAATGTGCATCAGCGTCGACTTACCCGAACCGGATGGTCCCATGATCGACACGAATTCACCCTTCTCGATCTTCACATTGATGCCGAACAACACCGGCGTCTCGATCTCGTCGTTGAAGTACGACTTGGTCAGATTGACGGTTTCGATCAGCGGCACGGACTGAGTCATGAGAATCGTTGGAAATTGGAACCGGGAACGACAGCCTATTTCTTCACCAAGACCACTACCTGTTCGCCCTCCTTCAGACCCTTCACTTCAATATTACCATTGGCCCCTTCGATTCCGGTCTCGACATACTGATCCTCCGGCGCACCGTTGCCTTTCACGACACGGACGAGTTTCTTGCCGTCGGCATCCTGCAGCACGGCACGTACCGGCACGCTCAGCACGCCTTGGCGGCTGGCAGTGGTGATTTCGGCGTCGCCCGTCATCCCTATCTTGATCTCCGGATGCGGATACACGAAGTCGAGTTTCACCTTGTATTTCGAGACACCGGCCACATCGGTCGGCGCCGAGGCGATTTCACTCACGTGCAGCTGGAAATGCGTATCTTTGAATGCATCGAGTTCCACTGAACCCGTCTGCGACAGCGATACTTTGGGAATATCGACTTCGGACACCATCATCTCAATGCGGTAAGGACTCGTGCCGAGCAGTGTGATGGCCGCACCGAGCGGAGCCGCTTCGCCTGGTTTGATATCCACTTTGGTGATGACACCGGCAACCGGTGCCGTGATCACGGTATCACCATAGTCAGCCGCGGCACGTGCCACACTTGCCTGCGCCGCGCGCAGACGCGCGACAGCCGCATCGATATCCGTCTGTCTGGCTCCCGCTTTCTTCAGTGCCAATTCGGCTTCGTCGATGGCGAGCGACGTTTGATACGTATCAATATCGGCTTGTGCCCGCTCCATCGTACCCTGCGCGGTCGTGATGTTCGCCTCTTCGGTGGTAATGCGTGTTTGATACGTGGCTGATGCATCTTGCAACGTCTTCACGCCCGTATCCACATCGGTGATGGCACTCAGGATCGCATTTTTCTCCGTACCCAGCGTGCTCTTATACGTCTCGCGCTTGTCGGCCGTGTAGTAATTTGTCAGGTTCAAATTCGATACGGTCGTGTACGCCTCATCGACCACCGTCGATGCCTGCGTTACTGCTGTGCGCACGAGCGCCAGTAACTGCAATGCCCCCTGGTAATCGGTCGGGATCGGCTGTTTGCGGATGGCAGCCAACGCATCCTTGGCCAGCTGCTCCTGCTTCTTCATATCGTCATATAAGCCCGGATTATCTTTCACGATGGCATCCTGCACATCGTTGTGCGAGAACACGTCGTCGATCGTCGCCACAGCCTGTTCGGTACGCGTCAGTTTCTGATTACCCAAACTTACGGCCAGCGATACCTGACCCAACAGACTGGTGGATGCTTCCGATTTCAACGCGGTCAATTTTCCCTGGGAACTCTTCAGATTTTCCTGAGCGATGCTCAAACTTGCCTTTGCACCGTTGAGTGTCGCGCGCTTGTTCTCGACCGTCGCTTCCGAAATGGCGATATCCTCAGGTCGTGCCCCCTGCTCCAACGCTTGCAAATTGGCTTCGGCTTCGCGGGCACTGGCCGCTGCCACAGCCACACCGGCTCCCAGATTCCCCGCCTTGAGCGAGGCCAACCGCTGACCGGCAACCACCGTTTGTCCTTCTTTTACATACACGTCGGACACGATGCCCGCTGATTTGAATTGCAAATCCAGATTACGATCCGATGTCACCGTACCGACTGCCTCGACTGTCTGAATCAGATCGCCGGATTCTACCGGTGCCGTGACATATTGAGGCGGCGTTGCTGCCGTCAGTCCATGAATAGCGAGACCGACAACGAGAAGAACGACGATAGCAATCAGTGTTTTCCACTTATGCTTCCACAGGACCGATGAGAGAGAAGAGAGTTTCATAACTGTAAAAAAAGGAAGTGTCAAAGAGTAGCGCTTTTCTGCGCACTGTCGAGAACCTTCTGAAGTATTCGGGCCAGCTCTTTTTGATCCGGCTGGGAGATCAGTTCCATCAATCGACGGAAGGCTTGTTTGCGTGCCTGCATCTTCTTCTTGAGCACGGACTGTCCATCAACTGTCAGCTTCAGACGCACGAGTTTTCGGTTCGTCGGATCAGTTGCACGCTGCAACCAACCAAGTTTTACGAGGCGATTCACAAACGAGGTTGCCGATGGAGACGCCACCTTCATAAATTTCGCCACCTGCGTCATGGTGATCCCTTCATGCTCGTGAATCATGGCCAATGCGTGCAACTGGAGCATATTGACGTCGCAGTGATCATCATCATGCTGCAACATCGCCTGCCTGCGCAGCAAACGAGTCAATTCGAACGCCATCTGCAGAATCTGATCCGAGTATTCCTCTGGAGGCATAAAATTGTAGAGAACAAAATTGTTAGATGGACTAAGTATAAAGTTTGTTTAATAATGTGTCAATGGAGAACCCTGATAATTCTCAACTGGATGAAGCCCCTTACAAGCATCACGGGAAGCCAGAACTGCCATTTCTCGCTTTTAAAGCCAAAACTGCTACGCCCGAAGCAGAAGCTGTGCATGTGGGTGAACTCTTGCAAATCGGCGGTATTTGTGTGGAACGTGCCAGGAACGGCCACACTTTTACTGCTTTGCTCTGCCTTCCTTATGAATCAGAGAAAGTCGCACGTACAATACGATCTGTCATGGAACAGAAAGGTTTTGAGAGATACAGACCGTCAAACGAATGATCGCTACGATTCTTTGGGTGGTTACTGTTGAGCTATGTGATGCAAGGCCTCTTTCAGCGCCTCTTCGGCGGTCTTCATTCGAATCCCTTCACTCTCCAGTTTCGCACCCGAAAGTAGACAATTGCTCCGCCCCGCCTTCACTACTTCATTCAGATGATCCACGGTGAGTCGTTCAAACGTATGAGCCGGATCCACAATTTGTTGATAGAGTTCCATAATCTGAAACGGTGAAATGCCGCCTGCGTTGATGATGTTATAGGTTCCGGTCTTGCCCTTCTCGATCAGCGCGGTCACCGCATCCAGAAAATCAGGCAGGTAGGTGAGCGAATTCGGTTCGTCGAGTACGCGCGCGTACTTGCTCAGCTTCATCAGCAAATTGCGCGGATTGGTCGAACCATCGAACGGCATGCGCAGGCGAACGTTGAGTACTGGAAACTCGCGCAGCATCTGATCACTCCACAGCTTGGTGCGCGAATAGAAGCTGCCGGTGTAATTCGGCGGATCTTCTTCTGACCATCCTTTGCCATCATTATCACCTTCATAAATGCATCCCGAGCCGATGTGAACGAGACGGATATCGCGCTTCATACATTCTTCCAAAAGAATGAGCGGTCCGGTCACATTGCTCCTGATCGTCTCGAGTTTGTGATCTTCACACCAATCGACATTCGGACGACCGGTTTTGCCAGCCGTATTGATGACAACGTCCGGCCTCTCCTTATCTAAGGTTTCAGCGACTGCCTGTTGATCGGCAATATCGGCATCCGGAAGGGCTGCATCCGAATAGCGGGCCGCGAACAGCTGGCCCAGATAACCTTTTGACCCAAAAACAACGATTTTCATGCAGCAAGAGTACTCAACTCTGCATCGAACGGGAATAGATTTGACGAGAATGTCTTGGTGCGAAAAAGTACGCTGCATGTACGAAGAAGCATCGGATTACCACGGGGATAGGTATAATGATGATTTCATTGCGAGAAAATTGGAAACAATATGGGAGGCTGAGATGAAAGTCTTTACCCATGTCAATCGCACACGACAGAACATTCATTTCCTTTACTCCCCCACAAAAGCATTGAGCGACTGTTTCGAAAACTTCATCGAAAGTTACAGTATGCCTCGCATGCAGAATTTCCGACGCTACCTGCAACAAGAGATCAGAGACAAAGCCATTGCGGTCAATGATTTAACGGCAACATACGATTCTATCCCCCGACACCAGTTCAATACCCTAAGAAGCCTTAGTAAAGACATTGTTCATGTCGCAAAAGAAGAATTCATATTAGTGAATATATTGGAAGCAATTGTGGAACATTTTTCAATGGTCAGAGAACCACTAGACAGGCTTCTAAAGGGTCAGGAAGTCGAGCCAGAGTGGGACACCGGTCTCAATGACGACTAAAGCAGTAAAAAGGGGCCTTCTGGCAGGGATGGATTTGCTATACAATGGTCACCATGCCACGCAAGCGGAAGAAAGCGCGCACCAAAGTGGTCCCCCCTTTGGAGCTGAAATCATCAACGCGATCAGCCATTAGCGGCATCGCGCAAGTGTGCTTGGGAGCGTTGCTCTTCCTGGCTCTGCAGCAACAGGCGGGAGCGGTGGGGAACGTACTGGAGTCCTTTTTGACATTCTTCTTTGGGAAGTACGGGATGCTGTTCCCCTTCTTTCTGCTGCTGTCAGGACTCGTGCATATTTTCGCACCCGACCGGACATTCATTCGCAGCCGCTCAATCGGCCTCGTCCTGTGCTTCTTCTCGTTCCTCGGCATTATGCATATGTACGGGGTGGACCCTGCCAATGCGCTGGTCGAAATCGGCAGCCGGCGCGACGAACTGGCGGGCGCGGTGGGCTTCTTCATTAGTCTGCCGTTCGTGCGTTTCTTCAGCATCGCCTTCGGATACATCACCCTGGCTGCTGCGTTCGTCATCGGTGTACTCGTGTCGTTCGAACCCGATGTGGCGCATATGTACCGCGTCATTCGTGACTGGATGACACCCGAGCCAGTTCGAGCCAAACGTGTGCGCCCCATGGCGGCCGAAGTGGATGATGAAGAAGAATTGGAAGAAAAGATGAGAGAAGAAGAGGACGACGATCTGGTAGAAAATGATAACGATTCATCGGAACTGAATATCGTGCGTCCTATTTTCGCCCGCGCCGGTGTCGGCAAAGGCAAAGGAGCCAAAGGACTCAAGCTAAAAGCGGCCGACAAATTGGAAATGAAAGACACGCGCTACGAAGAATGGACGTTTCCGACGTTTGATTTATTGGAAGATGCGCAGACGACACTGGCTATCGACGATAAGGAGTTAAAGCGTCAGGCCAAACTGATCGAAGAAAAACTGGAAGAGTTCGGCATCGACGTGACGGTTCGCGATGCACGTCCCGGTCCGACGGTGACGCAGTTCACGTTGCAACCGGCCGAAGGCGTGAAACTGTCGAAGATCGGCAGCTTGAAGGACGACTTGGCGCTCGCGCTGGCGGCGCAAAGCCTGCGCATCGAAGCGCCGATTCCGGGAAAGTCGCTGGTCGGTATCGAGATGCCGAACATCGTGCGAACAACTGTTCACTTGCGCGAGATCCTCGATAGTCCCCCATTCGTCCAGAGTGAATCGTCGCTGAGCTTGCCGCTCGGGCGCGACGTGTCGGGTGAGGCGGTGGTGGCCAATCTGGAAACGATGCCGCACCTCCTGATTGCCGGCGCAACCGGATCGGGAAAATCGGTGTGTATGAACACGTTCCTGACGGCGATGCTGTTCCAGAATGCACCACACGAGCTCAAGTTCATTCTCATCGATCCCAAGCGCGTCGAGCTGATGCCGTACGACGGCATCCCGCATTTGTTGACGCCGGTGATTACCGAAGCCGAAAAAGCACTGCAAGCTTTGCGTTGGGCGGTAGCCGAAATGGGACGGCGCCTGCACCGGTTCTCGGAACAGGGCGCACGCAATCTGGATGAATTCAACGCCAAGCAGAAGAACGAGGAAGACATGCTGCCGCGCATCGTCATCGTGATCGACGAATTG
Organism: Candidatus Peribacteria bacterium; assembly: GCA_041691135.1. Lineage (GTDB taxonomy): Bacteria > Patescibacteriota > Gracilibacteria > Peribacterales > Peribacteraceae > JAQBQQ01. The sequence continues at coordinate 1,105 of JBEPVF010000023.1, read as the reverse complement.
GCCGACCTGATGATGCGGCAGTTCCGCAAAGATACGGAAACGATGATCGCACGCATCGCCCAGATGGCTCGCGCCGTCGGCATGCACCTCATCATCGCCACCCAGCGTCCGAGCGTGGATGTCATCACCGGTTTGATCAAAGCCAACATCCCGACCCGCATGGCGTTCCGCGTCGTCTCGGCCGTCGATAGCCGCACGATTCTGGATTCGATCGGTGCCGAAGATCTGCTCGGTCAGGGAGACATGTTGTACATGAACGCCGCGACGCCCAAGCCGATTCGTATCCAAGGCATCTACACCTCCACCAAGGAAGTCGAACGCGTCATCAATGCCGTCAAAATCGCCGGCGGAGGTAAGATCACCGAACAGATCGACGTGAGCGGCAACGAAGACGGTGAAGATGGCCCTATGCCGGGCCACATTGATTTGGAGGCCGACGACAATGGGGGTGATGACATGTTCTTCGAAGCGCTCCGCGTGGTGCAGGAAACAGGTAAAGCATCGGCCAGCTTGCTGCAGCGCCAATTAAAAGTCGGCTACGCCCGAGCCGCCCGCCTGCTCGACATCATGGAAGAAAAAAATCTAATCGGTCCCTCCGACGGCGCCAAAGCCCGCAAAGTGTATATCGATAAGATGGCCGAACCGGAACCGGTGGGAGATAGATTTTGAGAACTACGGCGAGGAAACCGAGGTGGCAGAGGGGACAGAGGAAGAGGATTCAGGGGAATCAAAAGCTTGATGATATTTTTCAGCAGGGCGCTGCCGCTTTCTGCGCGGTCGGTGGAAGCTGGTCGATTCATCGTGAGCTGGTGCCCCCTCACCCCGGCCCTCTCCCTCCACCCCCTGTCGCTAAGGAAGATTTGATCATTCGTTCGTGACTGAACACCACAGACCTGCCGGGAGAGGGAGGTGTATATGTTTTGTTTACGCGAAGCCCCTTCACTACATCCAGGCGGCTAGAGTCCGCCCAACCTCTTCGCCTGCCAGACATTCCAGGCAAACACCCCTCCGCCTATGTGGTGGGGATAGGTGGTTACGAACTGTGTCACAGCAAGCCGTTAGGCGCGACAAGGAAGTGAGGTGGGTCATAGAGGCGGCCTGTCCG
>JBEPVF010000022.1:0-8949 GCA_041691135.1 Candidatus Peribacteria bacterium | reverse complement strand
TCGTTGTCGCAGCCATTTTTGGCGCAACGCTGTGGTCCTTGCAGTCGCAGCATAAATCCGCATCCGAAGTACCGGTCGAGCTGCACAACATCGATCGCATTGCGCATGCGGAAGGGCTGGAGCATTTGCCTGCGGATTACTCACAGGATCCGAGTACGGCGGCTGCATCACCTCCGGTACCCATTCTCGGACCTCCATTGATGGGCGATCTCGGCGGCGCGATGCTACGCGCTGACCAATCGCAGGGTGAGCCATCAGTGGCGGGATCGCCAGTCTTACGGCCCGATCCAGTGGCGGAGGCGGCGCGCGCAGAGCGTATCAGTCGACAACGTGAAGCTGAAGATGCCGCGAAAGCATCGCTATTCTTCCAGTCCACGGCTAAGCATGAAAATACCAATGTCCACGCCGCAGTAGGTTTGGAAACGATTCGGTCGACGACCCCATGCGCAGGCCAAGGCTTGCCGCCATGTGATTCGGCGACGACTCCTGTTCAGGGAAGTTCCGAGAATGCCTCATTGCACAAGGAAGCCTTTCTCGCCGGGCAAGCCGCTCCACCCTCCGCCGGGGTACACACATTGCAGCCGGGGTCGTCGCCCTATGAAGTCATGGCGGGAACCGTTATCCCGGCAGCATTGATCACCGGCATCAATTCGGATCTGCCGGGATTGGTGTTGGCGTCGGTTACGGAAAACGTTTACGACACTGTGACCGGGTCTCAGCTATTGATTCCCCAAGGTTCGCGACTGTTTGGGCAATACGACAGCCAGATCGCGTTTGGGCAGCGCCGCGCATTACTCGTGTGGACACGACTGTTATTTCCCGATGCTTCATCCATCACGCTGGATCGCCTTCCTGCCGTGGATACAGCCGGCAATGCAGGATTGCAGGATGACGTTGACTGGCACTGGAAGCAGTTGTTGGCAGGCGCTGCGCTGTCGACGCTCATCGGTGTATCTGCGGAGCTTGCAGCGCCGGATCGCAGTAACGGGCAAAGCCAGATTATCGTTGCGACCCGCCAGAGCCTGCAGGACGGGGTGAATCAAGTAGGGCAAGAACTCACGCGCAGAACCCTTGCTGTACAACCAACACTAACGATTCGGCCCGGTTTTCCATTACGCGTGATCGTCAATGCAGACCTTATACTCCGTCCGTATAAGCCCCTTTTCGTCAGGAACGCTTCGCAGTACGTGCATTAGTACATGTCGATCTGTTGATCAGCGACGTTAAGTTGCCAGGCAATATGAACGGACGGCAGGTCGCCGGCGCAGCAAGGGTAAAGTCTTCGAATCTAAAGGGCTCTTCATTATCGGTTACGCGGAAAATGCAGTACTCAGCCACGGGCACCTTGACGTCGGCATGCACGTCATTACGAAGCTCTTGGACCTCGACACCCTTGCCAGACGAACCAAAGAGCTTCTTGACGCAGCCCTTAGCGCCCGACAAAGCGGAAGCCACCGGTGTAAGGAGTCCTGATACCGGCACCGCGGATTCCCGCCACTGCAAAGACCGCTGTGGCAGTCCTTTCAATGGCGGCAGGCAGCCGCCAGTTCTGGCTTGCGTTGGCCGAGAATCAGGGCGCTCTAGCCGCGCCGAACAACTCTACCGGTTCGCGTAGTGTCCGAATGTCGGCGCGCTGAGCTAGCGTGCGGACATGTCGCTGGGAGATATACCAAAGCTCATCAGAATTGTTCGACATGATGAGCCAGCACTCCCCGGATTCAGATGGGTTATATATCCCAAGGACGCGATATGCTGTGTTCGCGTCAAACCCATGGTCGGACGGATAGGGCGGCGGCCCCTTGGACAATTCCTGGATGCGCACATACAGCCCGCGTTCGTAGTCGATCATCAGCGTCGCCGTAGTGGTCCGAAGAGCGTAATTGCCAGTGAAACCTAGCATTGTGAAGGCGTCGCGCGTAGATCGTAAGTACAACAGTGTTCCGAACGCCGGTCGTACGCAGGCAACGTACGAAGTGCAAGAACGCCGTGTCACGTTTGATTGATATTCGCCGAGCGCTTTGCTTACCCTTCAAGCGAAACGCCTAGTTTTCGCAAATTCTCGACGATACTAGATCGAGTGCGCTCGGACATCGAAAGTCTGGGAAGCTCATCGAGGATGCGTGACAAACGCTGTCCCAGGAGCGCGCGAACTTCCACGTCCGGACCAAAGCCTTCAGTGCTTCTGAGCATGGCGAACGTCACCCCCGCATTCACACCGTCCTCGTCGTTGGCCGGCAATTGGGTGAGGACATCCGACAATTGCATCAGGACGTGCATGAGGCCGAACGATAACCCGACCAGTACAGGTCGCAGGGCAGCACGTCCCTGGTCGAGATCGTACGTCGCAGTTAAGCTGCGGAGCATCAGCGAATAAACTGCGTTGGCTGCGTCCAGGACGGGCGCTGCCGCGGCGCTTGTTACATGGACGCGATTTTCGGCCAGTGGACGCCGCATGACGGGATTCCTCGCGACGTTTCGAGCCGGCGTAAACGCGGAGCGGCCCGCTATCAAACGGACGTACTCGCTGCGTACCTGCTTAAATGCCTCAAAGTGCGAAGCATTTGCCTCCGCTGGCGCGCCTTCACCCTGCACAATAACCATCTGGATTGCCTGCTTCGCACTGCGCAAGTCGCTTACGACTTTAAGATCTGGAGAGTTGACTTCCTGCGATGAAAGCTGTGACCACTTGGATCCCACGAACAGGTTGCGTTCACCAACTTCTGCTGCGAGCGCCTCCATGCCTGACTCTAGAAGGCCGTAGAATCCGCCGACGGTGGCATAATCCGGTGCGCTCGGCATAAGAACGCCGTACTCGGTCTCGCGAGGTTTAGCTGTTGGCACAGCGAAGGAAGCGGCATCCTGAATATTGGAACCTTCAGGCCTTTCAAGATAAATAAAATGGTCGAGCGTGTCGAGCGAAAATGGGGCAAGTGCGACCTGAATGCCTGCAGGATGATAGCCGGGCGAGACGGGCAGGTTGGGGCGGTCGAAGTGTGGTCGGGAACCGACCGCCGCCATCAGATTCGCTACTTGTGCGAGGTGGCCCATTTCCTCAATACAAACCCGCATGAGCTGTCTTCGCCAGCGATTTACAACCAGAACCTCGTCATTGGTCAGCTCCTCGGTACCGTCAGTCTTCAGGCTGAATGCGGCGTATAGGTAACTGCACAAGAGGTTATGCTCGAGCTCACTCGCCTCGGCCAGCATATGAAGGAGGTGTTCTCGGGACCTAATGAGTCGCTTGCCGGCTTCGTTGGCGATTTCCATGTTCCTCATCGTAAACATCGTCGAGCTTTCGACTAGGGCATCAATCCACGTTGCACTAACATCTTAAGCGACGAATACAGGCCAGTAATAAACTTCTAGAATGGGTCGGCGCTGCGAGCCAGATAATCCAAGTGACTTTCAGCGATTCTATCCGCACGTTGCGACAGCACCTCTGAGCATTCCTGTCAAACAGATTGCGGAATGCTACGCGCGCCTGCTAATTCGCAACTCGGCTCGAGTCAATGTTATTGCGTTTGACTACTCCGAAGCCGAAATGATGACGAACGCCCACGCCAGCACTACGGCTTCCGATCGAAACTGACGCGCGTAGGGTCGTGACCCGTTCGCATGTTCCATTTCACGATAGCGCGCTCAACTGTTGTTCGAGCGGCCCGCGCGCGACGCAATCGAGACAAACAACGGCAAATGCTTCGTTTGCAGCTGCGACGGCGCGATTTTGTAGCGCGGCGTGCTCGGAGGGATCGGGATCTGGGAGGCGAGCGCCATTGCCGCGCGATGCGTATGTAACGCATAGCGGCCGCACATTCGGTCAGTCGGCCGTAGAAGCGATCTGCGCAAGCCGTGCGCAACTCCGAACATTTGGAGGTAAACTCATCGCCTTGTTCCGCACCCGTCTGGCAATAGTTTTTATACTGCCCGGGCTAAGCGAACCTCTTGAGGGGGTGCATTGAAGAACAACCTAGGGCCCAAATCCACTGAAGGCCCGGCATTTCAATCACGAGACTGGGAGCTGATCGCCGTCTATACGCTCGCGGCGGTGGGCTTGGGCGGGGTGATATATTTTCTCTACCGCATGTTCCAGATGTTATCGACGTGACTACGTGTGCACAGTGCGCCCAGGCGAGAAGCAGTGGCGCGGTCCCACATGGCGGCAGGATCGGCACGGGAATCGCCAACATTGTGCGAAGACTCACACATCATTGAAGTCTGAACTGCCTTGTAGATCCACTCACGTTCGTCTTCGCGCGGGTAGTCAACCAAGCGATCCGCTTGCAGGATCTTGCTGGTGATTGCTCGGACGCGAAATCCGTCGGACTCCGTAAGCTACAGCAATGCAGTCCGCATTTCCGACATGAATGCCGAGAAACCGAATTCTTCCACGCCGGCGTGGCTGCATGCGGCGGGGAAAAAGAGGCGAGCGCATCCGGATTTTGAAAGCACCACCTTAGAGGGGTCGCTAGAGTCGCTGAGGTGCGTTTCCGCGTTCGCGCATGTCATCCTTCGCCGCTTGCAACTCTTCCTCTGTTCGTTCTTCGATGCCGACCAAGGAATTGTGTGCGGCCTTGGTGGCCAGAATCAACTCGTCAAGTTTCAGCTGTAACGCTGTCGTATCACGATTTTGCGTGTTCTGAATCAAAAACACCATCAGGAAAGTAATGATGGTTGTGCCCGTATTAATTACTAGTTGCCATGTGTCGCTGTAGCCAAATACCGGTCCCAGGAGCGCCCACACGACGACCACAACGGCGGCGGCCAGAAAAGTTGCGGGTCGGCCAGAAAGCGCCGCCGTACGACCAGCCATCTGCGCAAACCAGTTGGCCTGCGGCTGGCTAGCGCCGTGGGATGCAACGGGAAGTGCGCCTCGCATACAATCCTCACTGAAAGGAGAAAAAAGGTTGCACCATTGGCGCCCAGGAATTCCGCTTCGGCGTCTGTAACGAGGGAAAGGAAACAGTTGCTATAACAAGGCGTTGATTAAACGGATTAAAGCGGCGAGTCACCTCACGAGGCAGCGCATGGCCAGCCGCAGTGCAGTGATGGCAATTGTTTGATATTCTGCCGGCTATGCATGGGATTGTACAAGCCGTCCGCGTTGGTCTTTCTCGCCTACCGTCCCTACCTGTCCAATCCATGATCGAGCCGCCTGACGATGACGGGTACTACAACCATGCATGGGAAGCTGATCAGTCGCGGCCGCGGTCCGGATTTCAAGAGGGCGTTTTGCGCGTCGCGCGAGCGTTGCGTTATGCGCTCGGAGCTCCGCGCCCTTCGGCACTCGTCCCCCCTACGCGCTGGCGAATCTATCGCGTCGATTTTGTTGTCTGGGGCATTATCGTCACGCTGGTCCTGGTTGTCGCGATTTTCGTGCGCGCTCGTTAGCGCAGAGCGTGCAGAGACTTTTAGAGATTACCGCTGCCGTACATAGTCAGGACCACTATGCCGATCACCATCAGGGCGGACAACAGCGCAATCAACCAACGAACTCCATCTTTCATAGCAAGTTCTCCGGTACACATAAGCAAAATACAACCACAAGGACCGCGTTTGATCCCTGAGGGTGTGTCACTTTCATGTGTACGCAGATGGCTCTACGGCGAAGGTAGGACTTGCACTCGAAAGTGCGTCAGCGGTTGCGACGATCTGGCCGGTTCTGTACGCGCAAGTATGGCCGGCCGCCGCTGGTGGCGCCAATTCTCATACGCTGTTGTCGTCAAGTTGTGCAACGGCCCAAATAGGTATTCGAGCCTAGGTCTTGGGTAAGTCGGCGCCTATCGCCTCGGTCCAAGTTCCGCAACTAATTCGGCCAATCGTCTCCAGAGTACTTGAACCTCGCCGAGTGGGGTCATGTATCGATCCACTGCGGGCCGATGATTGTCAGGCATCAGTACGCTCCCATTACGATTGGCAATCTCGATCAACCTTCTTTTGACCGATTCCAAATCACGCCGAACGTTTAGCATGCGCATCAACTCTTGGCTTGCGGCCGACTTTCCCATGCATGGTTCCTTTGCCGAGTTGCGGGCCTTTGGCGCGCCACTAGCGATGGACCGGCGAAGAAATTATTGTCAGATTTGCGATCCAAGGATATGCGCAGCGTAATCCCAGAACTTTTCGGAGAGCGGGCGCGCCTGCCACTCAGAATAACTGACTCGTCTCGCGTGTCCAACATCGGTATCGAAGATTTGAAGTTGGAGGGTGGCGAACGGCTCGTCGTAAATATTCAAATTCGCCTCATCATTGAGGCGAAACGAGCGATTATCAAAGTTAGTGGAACCCACCGAAACCATATAACCGTCGACAATCATGACTTTGCAATGAAACATCGTGGGCGAATATTCGAAAATTTCCACCCCAGCTTTCAGTAATTCCCCCCACACCGCTCGCGACGCATGCCGTACCGTTTCAGTGTCAATATGCTTTCCAGGCACGATAATGCGTACACGAACTCCTCGCTTAGTGGCAGCGAGAATGGTGTCGCGGGCCAGTTGGTCCGGAACAAAGTAAGCCATCTCCAAATCCAACGTTTGCTCTGCCGCGGAAATCGAGAGCAGGTACATCAGTTGCATGCTCTCGCTCCCACCCGAAGGTGAGCTTGAGAAAACCTGTGCCGAACCCTCTCCCTTGCTTGTAAGCTCCGGGAAGTACTCGTCCCCATGCAGCACGTCGCAGCCGTCTCACCACCAATCAAGGGGTGCCGGTGGGCTAAAACCAAAACTCGCTCAAGGCCGGAATGCGGGGCCCAGCATTGCTGGAAGATTTTATTCTTCGCGAGAAAATTACGCATTTCGATCTCGAGCGAATTCCCGAGCGAATTGTGCATGCGCGAGGCTCCGGCGCACATGGCTTCTTCGAGTGTTGCGAGTCGCTGGACAACGTGGCGCGAGCCTCTATCTTTGCTGAAGCAGGCAAGCGAACGCCGGTATTCGTGCGGTTTTCGACTGTGGCCGGCGAGCGCGGTTCAACCGACACAGCGCGCGACGTGAGGGGATTCGCGGTCAAGTTTTATACGAACGAAGGCAATTGGGACTTGGTCGGCAACAACATACCTGTATTTTTCATCCAAGACGCGATGAAGTTTCCCGATCTGATACATGCAGCGAAGCCGGAGCCTCATCATCAGATGCCTCAAGCTGCCACCGCCCACGACAGCTTTTTGGACTTCATCAGCCTGATGCCTGAGTCGGCCCACATGATCATGTGGGTTATGTCAGACCGCGCAATTCCGCGCAGCTATCGCATGATGCAAGGCTTTGGAGTACATACCTTTCGCTTTGTGAACGAAGTCCGGTGAATCGCAGTTCGTCAAGTTTCACTGGTCCCCGCTCCTCGACACGAACTCGCTGGTTTGGGACGAGGCGGTAAAGATCTCCGGCGCGGATTCCGATTTTCATCGGCGCGACTTATGGGGGCGATTTTCCGGAATGGGAACTTTCGGTGCAGATATTTTCGGAGGAACAGGCCGAAGCATTTTCATTTGACGTTCTGGATGCGACCGAGCTCATACCAGAAGAGCTCGTGCCATTGATGCCTATAGGGCGGATGGTATTGAATCGCAAATCCGACAACTTCTTTGCAGAAACCGAGCAAGTAGCGTTCTGCACTGCGCATATCGTGCCGGGGCTTGATTTTTCCAACGATCCGCTGCTAGCGGGCAGAATTCACTCCTACGTCGACACACAGATTTCACGCTTGGGTGGGCCGAACTTTCACGAACTTCCTATGGATGCTCAAGTGGTCGATGTGCACAACAATCAACGCGACGGAATGCATCGTCAGGCGATCAGTCGTGGCCGCGCCAACTATGAACCGAATTCGCTGGGCGGTGGCTGTCCGTTCCAAGCCGGGCCCGCCGGCTTCACGTCGTTTGTCCAGCACACCGATGGCGACAAGGTACGCGCAAAGCCCGAACTTTTCGCAGATCATTTCACGCAGGCAACGATGTACTACGAGAGTCAATCGCCGACGGAACGGGCCCACATCGCAAACGCCTTACGGTTCGAATTGACGCGGGTCCAAACGTCTGCAATTCGCAAGCGAGTGGTTTCGATGCTCCTGAATATATTGACCGAGCTTGGCGAGAAGGTCGCCAAGGATTTAGGCATGGACGAGTTGCCGGCAACCATGCCGAAGGCTCTCGCTCACAAAGTGACTCCCGAAGTGGAGCGGTCCGGGGCACTATCCTTGTTCGCCGGGCCAGACAAGAAGGGTATTGGTACCCGTAGGATCGCAGTGATAGTAGCGGACGGCGTGAACGGTGCCGTTGCTAAAAACGTCCATGCCGCGCTTATGGCGGAAGGCGCCATCCCGCGTTACATTGGGCCGCTACTTGGCGCTGTCACTACGTCCGAAGGGGATTCTATTCAGGTTGAGGCGACGTTTGAAACCATGCCCAGTGTGATGTTCGATGCGCTGGTCGTTCCCGGCGGCGACGCAGCCGTGAAGAGGCTCGCAACCATTGGCCTTGCGAGCGATTTCATTAAGGATCAGTATCGGCATTGCAAGACTATTCTCGCCGTTGGCAAGGCGGCGGCGTTACTGGAAGGCGTGGGTATTCCTGCTGAGGTGCCCAGCGGTGCAGACGACCCGGGAATTATCATGGCGGCGGACGGCAGGAGTGACGCGGCGATTTCCAGATTTATAGATGCCGTCGCGCTACATCGTCATTTCCTTAGAGAGACGGACCCTCCGGTCGTCTGAAGCTAGACCGATACAAGCGCCCTTCAACGCGCGACGAGGATACGACATCATATGGTCTAGGAAAGGGAGCGGGTGACAACGCGGCAAACTTCACGCGCGCAGCAAGATGACAAACGCCTTACGATATCCACTGGCCCAATACATCGAAGTATGGTTTGCATCATCAGGACGCCGACAACCTAAATTTGGCGCTGACAACATTCGAGAACAGACGAGGAGGAAACGTGGTTACCAATACCGTTG
>JBEPVF010000021.1:0-9064 GCA_041691135.1 Candidatus Peribacteria bacterium | reverse complement strand
AGCCGTTTACGCTCAATCCGATGGATCGGTTGGCACAGATTGTGTTTGTACCTGTAGTACAGGTGCAGTTTCGGGAGGCTGTCGCATTTGATTCCTCGGAACGAGGTGGCGGCGGATTCGGCAGCACCGGACGGTAAGGTTGCCGAAAGCCACGTTCTGCCAGGATTCGATTTTGTGGAAATATCTACGGACGATGACGCATTCCAAGAGTCGCTGGGACGAATGACCAAGGCAATCAAAATCGATGCGGACCTGGCCATTAACGGTGCGCCGCCAATGTTCGCCGAGCCTTTGCACGTCGGTCGTCCAAACGTGGGCAACCGCACCCGATTCGATGCGCTCGTTGACGAAATGTTCGAACGCTGCTGGCTCTCGAACGATGGACCCTTGGTCAAGCGATTCGAGAAGGAACTTTGCGACTTTCTCAAAGTGAAGCATTGCGTTGCGATGTGCAATGGAACGATTGCGCTGGAAATCGCGACACGGGCCCTCGACTTCCGCGGCGAGGTGATCGTACCTTCCTATACGTTCGTCGCAACCGCCCATGCACTTCAGTGGCAGGAGATCACGCCCGTATTCGCCGACATCGATCCCATCACCCAAACGCTGGACCCCGCCTCCGTTCGAAGGATGCTCACGCCACGCACCACCGGCATTCTCGGCGTCCATCTCTGGGGGCGCGCGGCGCCTGTGGAAGAGCTGCAGGGCATTGCAGACGAAAATGGCCTCAAGGTGATGTACGACGCCTCACATGGCTTCAGCTGCACCCATGGCGGAGTTCCGTTGGGCAATTTCGGTGAATGCGAGGTATTCAGCTTCCACGCCACCAAATTCTTCAATACCTTCGAGGGCGGCGCAGTTGTCACGAACAACGACGCGCTCGCTGAAAAGATGCGTCTCATGCGCAACTTCGGCTTTGCCGGCTATGACACTGTGATCTATCCCGGCACCAACGGGAAGATGACGGAAATATCCGCGGCCATGGGACTGGCTAACCTCGGCGACGTCGATCGCTTCGTCGTCAAGAATCGCGACAACTATCACGACTATTGCGACTTGCTGCGCCCCGCCACTGGAATCAAGGTACTTGCATTCGACGAGTCCGAGGCCAACAACTTCCAATACGTTGTGCTCGCCGTCGCCCCAAGCTTTCGCGTTTCCCGCGACGATCTCGTGAGAATTCTCCACGCCGAGAATGTGCTGGCTCGCAAGTACTTCTGGCCCGGCTGTCACAACATGGAACCGTATCGCTCCTACTATCCGAACGCCGGCTTGCTACTTCCCAATACCGCTTCCGTCGCAAGTCAGGTCGTCGTGCTACCAACAGGGCCGGCGATCGGACCCGCGGAAATCGCCGCGATCACTGACATTATCAAGTTCGCGGCGGGTATTTCGGTGCGAACGGCCGCCTGATGATCCCGCATCGTCGCGACCGTTATGGGTGGTGTCCGACGCGCGTACTGCTGCCGGCCAACTCGGTCCTTGGTGAAATGCACTCGACCGTACGAGCTCAAAGGCGGCAGACGTGAACTACGCCAAGATCAAGTGCCTAGCGTATCACCTCCCGGCCGCAAGACTGGACAACGACACGCTCGCTGGCCTCTATGCTGGCTGGACTGCGGAAAAGATCTTCGAGAAAACCGGTGTTCGGTATCGCCACATCGCGAAATCTGATGAAACGGCATCGGACCTTGCGTACCTAGCAGCGAAATCACTTTTTTCCGAAAACCCTGTCCAGCCTGATGACATCGACTTCCTGCTTTTCTGTACGCAGGAGCCCGATTACTTTCTTCCCAGCTCCGCGTGCATCCTTCAGGAGCGGCTTGGGTTGCCGCGTTCGTGCGGGGCAATTGACGTCAGCCAGGGTTGCTCTGGCTACGTCTATTCGCTAGGCCTTGCCAAAGGCCTCATCGAGTCCGGCCAAGCTAACAATATTTTGCTCCTCACGGGAGACACCTATTCGAAGTTCATTCATCCACTCGACAAGAGCGTACGTACTTTGTTTGGCGACGCCGGATCGGCAAGCCTCATTTCGGCGACTGATTCGAAGGTCCCCTTGATCGGACCCTGTATTTTTGGAACAGACGGGCGCGGCGCGGAACGTCTCATCGTGCGAACCGGTGCGTTTCGAAACGAACGCGACGATTCCTCGGCAGTCGCGTTGGAGGACGCTTCCGGAAACATAAGGTCGCATGACAACTTGTACATGGATGGACCTGATGTACTTACTTTTTGCTTGAGGGAGGTGCCGCGCCTGTTCGAATCGCTGCTGCTCAGATCCGGTCTCGAGGTATCGGACATCGACTTTTTCGTGTTCCATCAAGGAAGTGGATTGATGTTGGACATGCTACGCAAAAAACTGAAGGTCCCGAGCGACAAATTCATTATCGATCTCGAGGAAACGGGAAATACCGTGTCGAGCACGATACCGGTAACGCTGGCGAGATTGACGGGCGGCAAGCCTCCAGAACGCACAGCCACAATCATGTTGATCGGTTTCGGTGTGGGGTATTCTTGGGCCGGCTCAATCGCCCGCTTTTAACACGAAGGGGACCACCGAGTGGATACGCGATTCAAGGCTGAAATGGCGGAGATTTTCGAAATCGATGAAAGCGCAATTCAACCGGATATGGTGCTGACCGCCGACAACTGGAACTCCTTGGCTATCGTGTCGACCATTGCGCTTGCAGACGACCTGTATAGCGTACTGTTGAGTGGGCAAGCGCTTAGTAAGTGCAAGACGCTTGGCGACGTTACGATGCTCATTGCAAAGGAGAAAGACAATCCGTGAGTGAGCTTGCAGCATCTGGCATTGAAGGAGTCGCGAGAAACGTAGGGATCGTCGGTGTCGTTACGGCCGTGCCAACGACCGTTGTTACGAATGATTCGTTCGCCGGCCAATTCAGCCAGGACGACATTGCGAACGTTGTCAAAATGATTGGCGTGAAGGAGCGTCGCCGCGTTCAACCGGGTCAAACGACGGCAGATCTTTGTGAGCTGGCAGCGACAAGATTGCTATCGGCTGTGCAATGGAAGCCGCAGGATGTCGAGTTGCTGGTACTTGTCACCCAGTGCCCCGACTATGCCCTGCCCGCGACAGCCTGCGTACTTCATGCAAAGCTGGGCCTGGCTCCAACGTGCGCTTCGTTCGACGTCAATCTTGGCTGTTCGGGATATGTATACGGACTTTGGTTGGTCGCCAGTCTCCTCCAGTCCGGGACCGTCAAACGAGCGGTTTTGCTCGTCGGCGATACGAGCTACTACAGCGACCCCACGGACCGCGCCACGGCGATGGTATTCGGGGATGCCGGTTCGGCGACTGCTATCGAATCAAGGCCCCACGCTACCGACTGGCGGTTTGTCATCGGCACAAACGGAAAGGGTGCTGGCAACCTCATAGTTCCCAAGAGCGGGACGCGTCAGACTGCCCCAGACGATGCGCGGTTGGCAGGCAGGAACCTGGAAAAGTTGTACATGGACGGCGGCGAGATCTTCAACTTTACGCTTGGCGCAATTCCGCCTCTCGGCGCCCACCTCTTTGCGCTTTCGGGTGCGAGCGCCGATGATTTCGACGCGGTTCTCTTTCATCAAGCCAATACTTTCATGATTCGCCATCTCGTCAAGAAGATGAAGATGGACAGCGCGCGAGTTCCCATGAACATGGAGCGCTTCGGGAACACCAGCAGCGCGTCAATTCCGCTGTTGATGTCGGACGTCCTAGCAAATCGGTTACTCGAAAAAGCGACGCGCCTGGCGATGTTCGGATTCGGTGTGGGCTATTCATGGGCCGCCGCGGATATCCTTTGTGATCCGCTGCGCGTCGCAGAAGTCGTCGAACTATGATCGAGCCATTTGCGCGTGAAGCCCTGAGGGGCAAGACAATCCTCGTTACCGGCGCGTCCTCTGGAATTGGCCGCGCCACTGCCGTTTTGGCGTCTCGCTGCGGCGCCAAGGTCATTCTGCTTGGGCGATCGACAGCGCAGCTCGAAGAGACACTGACAAGCCTTGGTAAGGGAGAGCATTCTTCCCACGCGTTGCAATTATCGGAATCCGAGGAAGCCGTCACCAAGCTTCAGAATATTTGCAGCGCGTCGGGTCCGCTCGATGGCGTGTTCCACTCCGCTGGAGTTGGCCTGGTTCGGCCGATCAAGATCACCAAACAGGAACACATTGCGGAGGTCATGGCGGCAAGCCTCGGTGGAACGTTCGCGCTTGCCCGCGTGATGTCCATGCGCAACATTATGTCGCAGGATGGCGGAAGCATTGTCGTCATGTCTTCAGTGGCCGGCTCGCGCGGACAAGCCGGCATGAGCGCCTATTCTGCGTCCAAGGGCGCAATCGATGCAGCAGTCCGCAGCCTGAGTTGCGAACTCGCGCCCAGACGCATTCGCATCAACAGTTTGATCACCGGTGCCGTTGCGACCGAGATGCATCAGCGAACGATCGCCGCCATGCCATCCGACTCGGTCGATGAGTACAAAGCAAAACATTTGCTGGGTTTCGGCGAACCGGATGACGTCGCGCACGTCGCGGTCTTCCTGCTGACAGACGGCGCGCGCTGGGTCACGGGCGCCAGCTGGGTCGTCGACGGTGGTTATCTTGCGAAGTAGCAATCGGCGATGGAAAACAAATACCTGATCGTTGGAGCTGGCGGCCTTGGCCGCGAGATCGCTTGCGGCTTGGAGCTGCTTATAGCCGGCTCTGGAGGCGTGTTCCTCGGATTCCTCGACGACTCGCCCGATGCACTGGGACCGAACGCCCATCGCTATCCGCCCATACTTGGTGCTCCACGAACGTTTGACCATACGGACGACGTGACACTGCTGCTGGGTGTAGCGGAACCGAACGCAAAAATGCGTCTTGTCGCGGACGTCGAATCCCGGGGAGGGCGGTTCGGCAATTTCATCCATCCAACCGCAATTGTGTTCCGCACGGCTACCATGGGCCGCGGCTGCGTGCTTTGCCGTGACTCGGGAATTTCCGCGGACGCGGTCTGTGGCAACTTTGTCCTGCTGAATGGTTACACCGGCGTCGCTCACGACTGCCGCATTGGCAGCGGTACGACAATCAGCTCCTATGTGGACGTTTGTGGAAGAGCCAGCATCGGCGAAAACGTGTTCATTGGGAGTCATGCATCGATACTGCCTGGCGTCGCGGTCGGTGATTGTGCACGCATCGGCGCGGGTTCAATTGTTATGCGCAACGTGAAAGCAAATACCACCGTCTACCAGCCTGGCGCCAAGACGCTGCTCACAAATGACAGATGAAGGCTTGGCAAGGCTGCTGCAGCGGAAGTATTGGCACCTGCTCGTCCACCGATCTCAGATCGCGCACCAGAACGACTTCGTCAGATTCGACTGGTTTGATGAAGAAATCGTGGTGTTCAACGATCATGGAGAAATTCTGGTTTTTGACAACGTCTGCCCTCATCGGGGCGCGCGCATATTTGTCGACAATGAAGGCAATCAACGGCTGCGCTGCGGCTACCATGGCTGGTCATACCAACAGGGTCGTTTCTTTGCACCCTTTCCCCAACAGATCGACGAAGCTGAACTTGCACGAGCGCGATACCGGACATTGCGTTATGAATGGTGCGGAGATTTTCTTTTCGCAGCCATCGACCCGCTCAATTCGCTTACCGACCAGCTCGGCGGCATGTGGAAGCTCCTCGCCGATGTCTCGGCATCGATCGCAAAGCCCTACTCGACTAATGTCTTCATTTGGGAGAGCGACTGGCGGATAGCGTTGGAAAACGCCTTGGAGCAGTACCACACCGCGGTCGGCCTCGTTCATCCGGGATCATTCGGCAAGCACGCAACGACCGCTGGGCACGATGAGTTTTTTGCGACGAACTCCGCATATCGTTGTGAGTACGCGAATCCAAGAACTGTGGGGCAGCTTCGCAAACTTTCCCGTTTTTTCGATGTGCAGTTTCAATGGGAAGGTTACCAGAGCATTTATCTCTTTCCGTTCTCGATGATCGGATCCACATTCGGCTATTCATACGCACTACAAAATTTCTTTCCATCTTCAATAAAGAATCAGACTTATTTTTCCTCTCGGATGCTGACATCAAAATTGGCTGCTGGCATCAAACCACAAATTCTAGATTCGTTCTTCGCATCCAGCGCCGAGATCAACCGCAAGATTTTCGAGGAAGATCATGCGATCTGTCAGAGGGTGTCGCCGCGTTCTCTGGACAATGACTTTGTACCCATACTGGCAGCAAGCGAAGTAAAGATTGCCCACTTCCGAGATTGGCTGAAGCGGGCCGCACAATAGCGCGACTTGGAGGCTGGCTTGGTGGCGATCGAACGTCTATAGCTAGATCGAACTCGGCGGCCACGCAAAGTATGGCTGCAGTTGGCCAGGTCGACCACCATTCGCGAACTTCAGCGTCGACGCGGTTTCAAGAAGCAGTTCTGCAAATCGCGACGACGGATACTTGCGTCGAAAGTCTTCCGCGGCTTCCGCACCGATTTCCACGTACCGCTTCGGATGCGCGATCGCGTCGGCGACTTTCCCACGAATGCTTTCGGCGTCGAATGAGAAAGTGAAATCGCCGGCATGGGCCACATTGTTTGCGAAGAATTCCTGATGATTTGTCAGGCAGAGCGTGTATGCGCCAAACGCTCTAAGTGGCCGCTCATGTGCACCTAGGCTGGTATTGGGTGACATGTCGATCATGCCGAGCGATTCTCGGATCATGGAACCGGAACGCGTGTAGTCACCACCAGCCGTGAAGTTGATTTTCTTGCCGGCAAAGTCGAGATGCTCCCAATTGTGGCCATACATGTCCACGGGAAACTCCATCAGCACCTTTGCCAGCAGGTTGCTTTTGATCCGTCGCAAGTAGTCATCGAGTTGGGCGATGAAGAACAATCGAAGCCTGACCGCATTGTCGATGTCCAGGCCGCGCCCCTTGAAATAGGCACACACTCGTGTGTCGATATCATCGCCGTTGCTTGTCGGCAACTTGCCCACAAGTTCACCCGCGATCTCCATCAGCATCAGAAATACTGCGGTCGGGAGCGCTTCCTGCCACTGAGTTATCAGTTGACTCGGATCGTTGCCATTCTTCAGAAATAGAAGCCGGGCCCGTTCCTTTACCTTGAAATTCAGTGAGCTTCGCGAAACAGTGTCCAGGGGTCCCGGTGGGGAAACCCCGATCAGTCCACGTACGTTCGGTAGCGCTTTTCGTAGCGCGGCATGCTCGGGAAACGCATACATGGATGCGCAAAGGTGCGACGGCAGGACGTGACGGTCGAAAAAATATGCCGGAGAATCTCCATACAAGGAGATGAACGGAATGTTAAGACCTTCCCAGAAATTGACCGCTTTGCCTTCGCCGGTAGTCGCCGCAATATCAGCTCCCATCCCTACAAATGAAAAGACAAACTCGACCGATGATGTCTGGATTGCAGTATTAAGTTCGTCCACCCAGTTGGGATTGTGAAGACCAATTTCTCTCAACCCATGTCCGAGATCTTCGAACGTTTGGCTAAAGCTCCTTCCGATCGCGCCGAGCGCGTCACCCATACTTTGTCCAGACAGGAAGACGATTGTGGCCATGTCGAGGAAGTTTTTCTATAAATGGAATGGTTCGTCTGACCAAATTTCGAACGAATCTGCCATGCAAGTTCAATCAGCGGCACTCGCGTAAAGCACTGTCTCTTCATGATGGATGCTGTAATGGTCGAGATAAAACCGATAACCGCAATTGAGCGAAGCAATCCAGAGAGGTATTGAAAACAGGTCTTCTGGTCGGTGATAAAGAGACAAGGCAAGTCGAGGCCGCCACCTTTTAATCGATTGTTCTGCGCCCTTGAGCGCCGCGAGTTCGCTTCCCTCAATGTCCATTTTTATGAAATCGAGGTGCGGGATCGTTCCATCCGCAACGAGATCGTCGATTGTTCGCGTAGGAAACGTATCGTCGGTAATCCTCGCGCCCGGATCGATCACGTCGCCCGGCGGCGCCGATTGAACCTCGTTTCTGTGGTCGCTAAGGCCAAGCTGGAAAACGGAAATGCGTTGTGCCAAATCGGGGTTTAAATGAAAATTATCGCGCATGATCTCGCAATGCTTTGCCAGCGGATCGAAACTGAAAACCCGGCCGTTACCCTGCACTACCTGAGCAAACCTCAACGCGGTATCGCCAAAGCACGCACCAGCATCGATTACGTAATCGCCGGACGCCGGCGCAACGCTCGCGTCGTTCCGGGAAAAGTAATATTGCTGAAGCAGAAAGGTCGCTGCCGCATTTTCTTGCCAGCACTTTACAATGATAGGCGGGTCGGATGTAGGAATCGAAAATAGCGATAGCGAACCCAAAATGCCAGCGTCGGAGGATTCGCCTATTTTCCACAAAGCCGCCTGCTCCAGTTGCGCACGCATCTTCAAGCCATCGATCGGCAATCGAACGTGCAGGTGACCCAGCGTCCTAAACAATAACAATTGATCGAACAGTACTGCTGACGTTTCGTCGTTCAACAGCTGTCTTGCGGCAAAAAAACTGTGCGAGTTCTTCAAAAGAAATGAGAAGTATGCCGCATGTGCTTCGTAATAAAAGGTATTTGGGGAAATGCCGCGATAACGCACTTCATCAAAATTGTCTTGTTCAAAGGAATGCAATACCTGAAACAAACGGGCAATGATGTGATCAAGCCATTCATCGTGAAGGTCAGGAGTGCTTGTTGGTCGGTAATCTTGGCCAGTCGTTGTCGATTTGTTTGACCAGATGTCTCTTAAGAGGTTTTTGAGCATTTTGCTTTAGGCCCGTTTTGCCAGGACAACTATTTTGCGATCCATTCGAGAATCCCTTGAGGGGCCTGTGCTGCTGGCTGTATTTTTGTACCCGTGGCGCGATGCAATCTCTACGCAGTGATCCAGTGCCATGTCGACATCGATTTCTTCGGGGATCGCGACCAACGCCACGGCGCGGTGTCCGGCGAATATGTCGTCTTCGCGGCGATTGAAGTTTTGCGGGTTGAATAGCGGCACTTCCATTCGCCAGCAGCGATAGCTGTACTCGCGTACCCGCTCCGCCAAGGCAGCGAGCTGCACG
>JBEPVF010000020.1:0-17972 GCA_041691135.1 Candidatus Peribacteria bacterium | reverse complement strand
GGATGACGTCGAGGAAGGGCTCGCGGTTGACGTAGAAGCCGGGGCAGGCTCCGCCAGCGATCTCAGCCTGCTGGGTGAGCGGAGTGGCGGCGCCGAGGGCGGGGCAGGTTTCTGCGATGCGCGAGGACTGCCAGTAGGAATCGCCGCAGAGGATGGCAGTGAGGACGGCGGCGAAGTCGCGGCCAGCGTCAGAATCGTAGGGGAGGCCGAAGGCCATCAGAAGCGCACCGAGGTTGGCGTAGCCGAGGCCGAGGGGGCGGTAGTCGTGCGAGTTCTTCGAGATCTGCTCGGTGGGGTAGCCCGCTGCGTCGACGATGATCTCCATCGCCGTGGTGAGGATGCCGATGGCGTGGCGATAGGCGGGGATGTCGAACTGGCCGCCGGGGGTAAGGAACTTCAGCAGGTTGAAGCTGGCCAGGTTGCAGGCGGAGTCGTCGAGGAACATGTACTCCGAGCAAGGATTGCTGGCGTTGATGCGAGCGGTGTTCTTGCTGGTGTGCCAGCGGTTGATGGTGGTGTCGTACTGCATGCCGGGGTCGCCGCACTGCCAGGTGGCTTCGGCGATGTTGTGCATGATGTCGCGGGCGCGGTATTCCTTGACCGGCTTGCGCTCTTTGACGGTCCTGGTGCTGAAGGTGCCATCGGCTTCGACGGCGGCCATGAACTCGTCGTTGACGCGGACGGAGTTGTTAGCGTTCTGGAAGAAGATGCTGCTGTAGGCCTCGGAGTCGGGGCCGCTGCCGTCGTAGCCCGCCTGTACGAGCGTCCATGCTTTCTTCTCTTCGCTGACCTTGCACTGGATGAAGTCGTTGATGTCGGGATGGTCGACGTTGAGGATGACCATCTTGGCGGCGCGGCGGGTCTTGCCACCGGACTTGATGACACCGGCGAAGGCGTCGAATCCGCGCATGAAGCTGAGCGGGCCGCTGGCCGTCCCACCGCCCGAGAGGGTCTCCATGCTGCCGCGGATGCTGCTCAGGTTCGAGCCTGCGCCCGAGCCCCACTTGAAGAGCATGCCCTCGGTCTTGGCCAGGGTGAGGATGCTGTCGAGCGAGTCGTTCACCGAGTTGATGAAGCAGGCGGAGCACTGCGGGCGGGTATAGCCGGTAACGGAGAACTCGACCTTGCCGGTGGTCTGGTTCCAGTGCCAGTTCTGGGCGTCGGAGTTCGGCTCGAGGCGGTCGCAACCTACGTTGAACCAGACAGGCGAGTTGAAGGCCACTTTCTGGTTGAGGAGCAGGTGGGAGAGTTCGGCGAAGAAGGTGGCGGCGTCCTCTGGGGTGGCGAAGTAGCCGTCGCGGATGCCCCAGTCGCGGATGGACTCGGCGACGCGGGTGATGAGGGCGCGGACGCCGGACTCGCGCTCGTCGGTGCCGACGAGGCCGTGGAGGTACTTCGAGGCCACGATGTTGGTGGCGGTCATCGACCAGTCGGCGGGAACCTCGACATTTTTCTGCTCGAAGATGATCTTGCCCTTGAAGTCCTGAATGATGGCGTCACGAAACTCCCATGTGATCTCGTCAAAGGGCGAGACGCCGGGCTTGGTGAAGTGGCGGCTGAAGGACAGTCCCGGGGCCTTGGAACTGGATTTGGCGGACGCCTGAGACGGTGCAGGGACGGTGTTCTTGGAGGTCTTGGCGGGCTGGGTGGGGATAGTGGCCATGGGATAGTGCTCCTTCTAATTTGATGATGAAACTAAGCTTCTGGCTCACGGTGCGTACTCTCGTGAGCGGGGTGAAAAATGGCCCTGTCGGCACTGAATATGAATCCGGGGCAACTGGCTCCGGCGGCGTCGAAGCAGAGCTAAAACTGGAACCCGAACCAACGTTCTGGAGCGGCGCAGTCGCAAAAGTACCGCCGCCGGTGGGGTGTGTCAAGTATAAAGCACAACCTATTGTGTTATCTGTGCAAATACCCCTGTTTACAAGGCATTCATAAATAGAGGATGAAGAAATCAGGGATTTGGCTGTGGAAGTTGCAACGGAAGCACGTCGGATGCGGATAGTACGAGATGATTAATAGGCACTTTTTGAAGGTATGCGCCTGCGATACAGACGACAAGGTGCAGCGGTGGTGCATTGAATGTGGATGGGAGTGGAAAAGTGGGAAACAGGGGAAGAATGCCGGATGGATTATGTTTTCCCTGAAATGGGCAAAAGTTGTCAGAATCCGAGGGCAGGGTTCCCCGAGGAGTTCCCTGGCAACGACAAAATACAGGGGTCTCTTCACTCCGCTACGGCGGCAAAAACGCCGCCTTCGGTCGAGATGACGTGAGTTGAGGGGCAGGTTGAAAAGTACACAAAAGCACGTGATCTCGACCGGGGCCGCAGCGTAGGGGAGAGACGCCTGTATTTTTACTTCTTCCTTAAAGCTCGAAGATAAGTTGACCGTCCTCCTGAATGGAAAATGGGTTGATGAACCGGGGTAGATATGATGGACAAGAGAGTTTGGGAGGATTTCGATGTCAAAGACACAATCGGCCATGGTGGAGCTGGGAACAGTAGCTCCTGCCTTTGAGCTGGCAGATGTAGTGACGGGAAAGGCTGTGGGACGGGACGACGTCGCCAAAAACGGCCTTCTGGTGATGTTTATCTGCGTGCATTGCCCCTATGTGAAGCATGTCGAGGCGGAACTGGCACGCATCGGTGCGGACTACGAGGGAAAGATCGGCATCGTGGCGATCTCCTCGAACGACGCCGTCGCCTATCCTCAGGACGGCCCGGACGAGATGAAGGCCCAGGCCGAGCGGCTGGACTTCCGCTTCTCTTACCTGTTCGACGAGTCGCAGGAGGTGGCGCGCTCTTATGACGCCGCATGCACGCCTGACTTCTTCCTCTTCGATGCGGAGATGAAGCTCGTCTACCGGGGACAGTTGGATGAAAGCCGACCGCGCCGGGGAGACTTCGGCAACGATATTCCGGTCACGGGCAAGGACCTGCGGCAGGCGCTGGACGACGTGATCGCCTGCAAGCGCCCGGACACGAACCAGCGGACCAGCCTTGGCTGCAACATCAAATGGCGTGAAGCTTAACCCCTGAAAAGAGGACCTATGCAGGACGTGCTTGAGCAGTTGAAGGCGGGGATTCGCCGGTTTCAGACGACGGTGTACCCCGAACAGGCAGAGATGTACCGCAAAGCGGTAAGCGTACCGCAGGAGCCGCACACGCTTTTCATCGCTTGCGCCGACTCGCGGATTGATCCCGAAACGATCACGCAATCGAAGCCCGGCGAGTTGTTTGTGCTGCGCAACATCGGCAACCTGATTCCTGCCTATGGCGAGATGATGGGAGGCGTCAGCGCAGTGGTCGAGTACGCGGTCAGCCTGCTGAAGGTGAAGCACATCGTGGTCTGCGGTCATGCCGATTGTGGAGCGATGAAGGGATTGCTCAACCCTGAAAGCGTGACCGCGATGCCCGCAGTGAAGAACTGGTTGAAGAATGCGGCGACGGCAATGAGTGTAGCTGAGGCCCTTGTAGCCAAAGACGAGACGGCTGAGACGCTGATGCGGAGCGTCACCGAACAGAATGTTCTGCTCCAGATTCAGCATCTGCGCACGCATCCCTCGGTGGCTGCCGCCATGGCGCGAGAGGAACTGGCCATCTCCGGCTGGGTCTACGAGATAGGCACAGGCGAGGTGCGTATTTCAGCAAACGGCGCGAAGTTCATACCGGTGGAACAAGCGTAGGAACCTTCTGGGTCGCGGTAAAGACGACAGCGAAAAATAGGCCCCTGCCTTCGGATGGGGGCCTATTTCTTCTACTGATTGAGCGAACTGGCCCGAGTGCCGTCGGAGCCGTGAATCTTGACAAGCTTGTTGTAGACACCGATGAGCAGGAAGGGTGCCGCCCACTGGCCCACAAAGAGGGCGGAGTGGGACTTCTTCGCTGCGGAAAAGCCGAGCGAAACTGCCATCGAAGCCAAGGCAAGCCCCAGATAAACGCTGGACGGAACCTGCGCTGTAAACTTTTCAATCGCGGCTGTTACCTGATCTTCCTGAGCCTCGCCTTTTGCTACGCGATAATCGGTCATAACGAAAATCTCCTTGTGACTTCACAGTCTGTCTAATAAGAAGAGATGCCAAAAACCGTCTTCGCGTAAGGCACCAGGTCAAATCGAGGTGCGTTTTCCATCGTGCATGTTCATCGTGCAAAGGTTAGCGTCGGTTTTTGTGATGGGGTGTCTAAAACCATTTCAGCTTGCGCAGGATGACCAGCAACAATGCTGTACACAGGACAGTAATTCCGCCCACATAAAAGGCCCCGTTCGGGGAGTTTTCAAAGGGCAACCCCTTGAGGTTCATGCCATAGATGCCGGAGATGGCGATCACCGGCAGCGCAATGGTGCCGAGCACTGTGAGCACTTTCATCACCTCGTTGGTGCGGTTGGCGACGCTCGAAAGGTAGATATCGAGCGTGTTGTTGAGCAGGTCGCGCTGCGTCTCCACCGAGTCGAGCAGGCGAGCCACATGATCGTAGATATCGCGGACATAGGGCTGATGCTCGGCGTCGATGATGGAGCCGGGGTCGCGCTGCAGATGCAAGGAGGCATCGCGGGTGTTGACCAGGATGCGGCGAAGGTCGATCAGTTCTCGCTTGATGCCGAAGACCTTTTGCAGTACCTCGGGCGACGGGGAATCGATGACCGTATCTTCGAGATCGTCGATGCGGTCGTCGAAGTGGTCGATGGCGGGAAAGTAGAGATCGACGATGGTGTCGAGGATGAGATACAGAAGCTTGCCAGGGTTGTCGTCGGAGCCGTCGCGCCGGGCGCGTGCCAGTGCCTCGGCGGTAGAGGGGCACTTGGGATCAGCGATGGTGATGAGAAAGTCTTTGCCTGCGAAGAGGTCGATGGTAGCGAAGACCGGCATTTCAGGGTTGCCTTCGAGATGGACCGGCTTGAAGACAGCAAAGGTATAGTGCGGGGCAGTGTCGACCTTGACGCTCTCGTTGTCGCTGCGGCAGTCCTCAACGTGAAGGGGGTGCAGGTTATATTGCTTCGCCAGTTCGTCGAGGCGAGGGTCGGTGGCGGATTCGAGTTCGTACCAGGGCATCGGCTGTCCTTGCGAGTTCGGTCGAAAACACCTTTGACTAGGCTAGGATGACAGACTTTTCACCGCGTTGAAAGCGAACTGAATGTCTCTATCCCCTGCCCCGCTCGATGTGCGTAATCTCGCCGTCGCGCATGTGCAGGATGCGGTCGGCGATCTGCGCAGCCTCGCTATTGTGGGTAATCATCAGGACGGTCTGCTTCAGATCGCGGCTCGACTCGCGCAGCATCCCGAGCACAGCGTCGGAGTTCTTGGTGTCGAGGTTGCCGGTGGGCTCGTCGGCAAGGACGATGGCAGGTCGCGTGATGAGCGCACGGGCTATGGCTACGCGCTGCTGCTCGCCGCCGGAAAGCTCATTGGGCCGATGATCGAGACGGCCATCGATACCGAGCATGTGGGTGAGTTGATCGAGCAGCGTCCTGTCGATCTCCTTCTTCGGGGAACCGAGGTTGGCGATATCGTGGGCAATCTCGATATTGCCCATCGCCGAAAGCGTAGGCAGCAGATTGAAGCGCTGAAAGACGAAGCCGATCTTGGCGCGGCGCATTTTGGTGCGTTCAGAGTCGTCGAGCGTGGCAAAGTCGACGCCGTCGATGCAGACCGAGCCGCTGGTGGCGTGGGTGAGGCCACCTAGAATATAGAAGAGCGTCGATTTACCGGAGCCCGAAGGGCCTACGATCGCCACAAATTCGCCAGGCTCGATAGCAAAGCTGACTTTGCGGAGCGCCGTGACTGCGAGTTTTCCGGAGCGATACGTCTTGCTGAGATCCTGCGCGAGAATGATGGGTGCCATGTCGTTACTATGAAGTTTATCGCGAGTGAGGGTCTGAGATGAATTATCGGGAGTTGCTGCTGCTTGTGCTGGCGGGCTGGACGGCGGTCGGAGCAGCCGGAATCACGATCTCGCTGGTGCGGAAGGAACGCCGGAAGGCGATGCGGCATTCGCTGTGGATCGTCGCCGTCTGGGTGGTCTATATGGCGATTCTGCTGTGGACTTCGCTGACAAAGCCACAAAAAGTAGTGGCTCTCGGGCAGGACCGGTGCTTCGACGAGATGTGCTTCGCGGTGACCGGGGTCCAGGAGCTGCCCGGCTACCTGATTCGGGATGGCAGCAAGCTGATTCGCGTCTCCGTGCGCATCTCGAACCACGGCAAGGAGAAGATGCAGAGCGAAGGGCTGATCCAGGCATATCTGATCGACAAGCAGGGACGTCGGTGGGAGGAATCGACTGCGGTCTCAGGCGTCCAACTGAGAGCGAAAGTTGCGGCAGGAGACTCTGTGATGAGCCAGCCGGTATTCAAAGTGGCGGGAGATGCCACCGGGCTGGGGCTGATCTTTACCCGCGGCCAGCGCCAGCCGGGAGTGCTGGTCCTTGGAGATTCCGACAGCCTGCTCCATCAACGGACAGTGGTTTGGCTGGGTCGATAGATTCTGGAAGTTCTTTTGGCTTGGCCGTCCATCATGCAGGGATCGTGCCAATCATCAGCAGCGACTGTAGCGTCACATCTTCAAGGAAACTGATTTCGAGGCGAATAGTAACGACCTGGCCTAGGTCGGCGGGGGAGGCAAGATTTTTGCGGCAGGTGCAGAGATCGGTGAGCGCAAGATGGCCTGCGCGGGTCAGCTCGAGGCCGGAGGATACGATGGAGGCATAGAGGTCCACGATGGAGCGAAGCTGTATTTCGAGGCGAATCTCCATCATGGAGGGAGAGAGCGCCCGGCGACAGAGGACCCAGCCTCCGCAGTCAGCCAGCGCCGAAGTCAGAGTGGGGAGCAGTCCTTGCCGCTCTTCGTAGCTGAAGCTCTGTATATCAAGAAGTTGCATCGTATCCTGTAGCTGCCGGGCGGGAAATTTCTGCCGTTAGGCTGTTCATCGGAGAGGATCGTGAGAAGCGTGATAGAGACAACGCACCGTAGTCATGTGACGACAGAGAGTATCGAGCGCGCTCGAAATGGACGTGCACAGTTACTACAGTTACCTACTGTTGATGGCCTAAACGGTAGCGAGGTTGGACGCTCCGCAGGAGATGCCGAATGATTCTTGGGTTAGGCACCGATTTAATCGAGATTGAGCGCGTACAGAAAAGCCTCGCCCGTTTCGGCCAACGTTTTATGGAGAGGGTGTTTACTGAAGGCGAGATTGCCTACTGCAAGCAAAAGAAGCACTCTGCCGAAAGTTTTGCAGCCCGATTTGCGGCCAAAGAAGCAGCCGCCAAGGCACTTGGGACCGGCATCGCCCATGGAATCAGTTGGCGGGAGATCGAAGTTCGCCGCAATCCCGGCGAACGGCCCACGCTGCATCTCATGGGAAGGGCGGCGGAACGCGCTGATTCCATGGGCGTGCGCCATTTACAGCTAAGCCTGACCCACAACAATAGCGTCGCCATGGCCGTTGTAATTGCAGAGAATTGAAACCAATGTCTGATTTCATGCATCCATTGAAAGCAAGCACTTTATGCATTGGGAGCGATGAAAGAAGATATGCCGGACAGCAGCCCGGCTGATGTATCCTCTCACTTACCGGGCACCCTGCTGCCTGTGTCGCATCCCGTTGAAAGAGATTTGAAGGAGAGCTATGCCCAGCCAGCAGGAGGTCAGATGGTCGCAGTTGAAAGTGGGCGTGATTGTCCTGGTTTCGTCCGTCATCCTGGTGACGCTGCTGTTTTTGATGACCAGCGCCTCGGGACTGGGACTCTTTTCCCATAAGCTGACGATCCCCGTCTATTTTGAGAACTCCGCAGGCCTGAAAGACGGCGCTGCCGTGAACCTTGAAGGCGTTACGATCGGCACCGTGAAGAGCGTGGCGGTGGTCAATACGCCCAGCCGTAAACTAACCCCGGTCAAGGTCATCCTGAAGCTCGATGACAAGTACGGGTCCAGTCTGAAGAAAGATTCGAAGGCATCGCTGACCACGGTGGGCGTACTCGGCGATACGGTCGTGGATATCAACAGCCAGTTTGCCGTCGGGCCTCCTTTAAAAGATGGCGATGAGTTGAAAACGCTGGAGACTCCGAGCATCACCGATGTCGTCAAAGCAAGTCAGGGCACCATTGAGAGTCTGAACGTGATTCTGTCGAAGATGAATGTGATCGTCGACAACCTCCAGTCAGGCAAGGGCTCAGTCGGCCAGTTGATCAATAACCCGGATCTGTACAACAAGGCCAACGCAACCGTGGACGAGCTGTTGACCCTTGAGAAGAACCTGAACAATGGACGAGGCTCCATCGGCAAGCTGATGACCGACGATACCCTGTACAACCGGTTGAACGACGCCGCCGGAAAGATGGAGAACATTGCCAACGACCTGAACAGCGGCAAGGGCTCGGCGGGAATGCTGCTCAAGGACGATTCGCTCTATAAGAACCTGAACTCGACGCTCATCCATGCCAACTCGATCATGGCCGATGCGGACGCGGGCAAGGGCGGCCTTGGTCTGATGTTGAAGGATCCGAAGTTCCGGAATGACTTGAGCCACACGCTGGCCCAGGTCAATACTTTGGTGAGTGGCATCAACGATGGCAAGGGAACGCTCGGCAAGCTGACGACAGACGATCAGGCCTACACCAATCTGAATAACCTACTGAGCGCAAGCACCGATCTGGTGACGACCATTCGGAAGGACCCGAAGAAGTATCTGACCATTCATTTGAAGATCTTCTAGGCGTCTATTTAAAAGTGACGCGAAGTATCGATTGGCCTCTTAAAAACAAGCAACGACGAAATACAGGGTTCTCTCCACTGCGCAACGGACGGTAACGCTGTCCGTTGCTTCGGTCGAGATGACGTGCTCTTTGTTCTCGTATGACGTGTTCTTTGTTCTCCTGTAAGGACGTGCTCTTTGTTCTCGTATCAATATTGGGAATTCTCTAAGAGCCGTTTGGCCGACATCATGCTGCCGCCTGTTCTACTCAACACACCCTAAACTCACGTCATCTCGACCGGAGCGCAGCGCAGTGGAGAGACCCCTGTATTTGTTTTTCGTTGAACTCCTAAATGTCCATGCTATCGGTGAAAATGCTCTAAAATTGCGTTTTCGGCTTTTCAGGGAGACCCATGACCTTCAAATCTTTCGCTGTATTCCTGGTGCTAAGCAGTGGCCTATGTCTGGGCCAATCCTCAACCCCGGCAAATAAAGCAGACACCGGGCTGGCGCCCACGTCCGAACCGAAGAAGCCCATCAGCTTCGATCTTTCGGGAATCGACAAAACCGCCGATCCCTGCACGGACTTCTATCAATATGCCTGCGGCAACTGGAAGAAAGAGAATCCCATTCCGGCCGACCAGAACCGGTGGGGTCGTTTCAATGAGCTGGCGGAGCGCAACAACTATCTTCTCTATCAGGATTTGAAGGCGGCAGCCGATGCTCCGAAGACCCCGCTGCAAAAGAAGTACGGCGATTATTTTGCTGCCTGCATGAATGTCGATCTGGCCAATCAGCTTGGGGCGAAGCCGATTGAACCGGCGCTCAAGACCATCGCCGCCTGGAACGACAGGAAGACACTGGCCACGCTGCTGGGAACGATGGAGAACAAATACGCAGTCGGCTTCTTCTTCGACTTCGGCTCCGAGCAGGACCAGAAGGATTCGACCCGGCAGATCGGCGCGCTGGACCAGGGGGGCCTTGGCCTGCCCGACCGCGACTACTACCTCAATCAGGATGAGCGCTCCAAGACGCTCCGCGAACAGTATGTCGCGCATGTGACGAAGATGTTCGTTCTGCTTGGCGACACTCCCGCGCAGGCCGCAGCCGAAGCGCAGAACGTGATGACCGTGGAGACGGCGCTGGCGCAGGGCTCGATGGCGCGCGTTGAGCGCCGCAATCCCGCGAAGGTCTATCACGTCATGACGATTGCCCAGTTGCAGACCATGACTCCGGACTTCAACTGGAAGGTCTACCTCGACGCCAAGAAAGAGGGCAGCCTTGAGACCGCCAACATCGTCTCGCCCGGCTTCTTCAAGGCGATGCAGCAGCAGATCGATACCACCAGCGTCGACGCGCTGAAGAGCTACATGCGCTGGCACACGGTCCATCGCTTCGCACCAAATCTCAGCGAGCCCTTTATCGAGGAAAACTTCAACTTCTATGGAGCAACGCTGACCGGACAGAAAGAGATCACGCCGCGATGGAAGCGCTGCACCGCTGCCACCGACCGCGCCATGGGCGAGGCCGTCGGGCAGGACTGGGTCGCCAGAAACTTCCCTCCCGCTGCCAAGGACAACATGGAGAAGCTCGTCCATGCGCTCGAAGTCTCCCTCGGGCAGGATATCCAGCACCTCGACTGGATGAGCGACGCTACCAAGGCCCAGGCGCAGAAGAAGCTGGAGGCCTTCCGCGACAAGATCGGCTATCCCAACAAGTGGCGCGACTACTCGCCCCTGGTGGTCAAGCGGGACGACCCTGTCGGCAACGTCGAGAGGGCCAGCGCCTTTGCCGACCGGCACGATCTGAACAAGATCGGAAAGCCCGTCGACGAGAAGGAGTGGGGCATGACGCCGCCGACGGTGAACGCCTACTACAACCCGGCGATGAACGACATCAACTTCCCTGCCGGAATCCTGCAGCCGCCGTTCTATGATTTCAAGGCTGATCCCGCGGTCAACTTCGGCGGCATCGGCATCGTGATCGGCCACGAGATGACGCATGGCTTCGACGACCAGGGCAGCCAGTACGACGCACAAGGCAACGTGCGCAGCTGGTGGACGCCCGAGGACAAGAAGAAGTTCGACGAGCGCACCGATTGCGAGGCCA
The DNA here is from genome assembly GCA_041691135.1 of Candidatus Peribacteria bacterium. Lineage (GTDB taxonomy): Bacteria > Patescibacteriota > Gracilibacteria > Peribacterales > Peribacteraceae > JAQBQQ01. The sequence goes on along the minus strand of JBEPVF010000020.1, from coordinate 7,176 downwards.
AGGAGTATGACAACTTCGAGGTCGCTCCCGGCCAGAAGCTGAACGGACGTCTGACGCTGGGCGAGAACACCGCGGACAACGGCGGTCTGCGCATTGCGTACGCTGCGCTGATGAGCACGCTGGCCGAGGAGAATAAGTCGACCACCGACAAGATCGACGGCTACACTCCAGAGCAGCGCTACTTCATCTCGTGGGGGCAGATATGGTGCGAGAACACCCGCGAACAGACCGCCCGGCTGCGCGCCAAGACCGATCCGCACTCCAGCGGCCAGTGGCGCGTCAACGGAAGCGTGCAGAACTTCGACGAGTTCGGCAAAGCCTTTGGCTGCAAGGTCGGCCAGCCGATGATGCCGGAGAAGAGCTGCAGCGTCTGGTAAATCCCCTCCGCGCTGACCCAGGCCCGGACTTCGGTCCGGGCCTTTTTGCGCCGCAAAACGGGCCTGGCGGTCTAACCGCGGGCTGGCTGCCAGAAACTTCGGCAAGGAATACCTTCCGGGAAGTGGCATAAAGTCGCGACAGCTTCTACAATTGGCGAAGGAATCGTATCCCTACAGAGTTGCTCGCGGCAGAAGGTGATCGAACAAGATCACTGGCGAGGTTAAGGAAGCGCATGAAGTTGAGCAGGATTGGCCGGATTTCAATGGCCTTGGTAGTGTCCGTAGCGATGGGTCTGGGCATGACGGCGTGCGGTGGTGGCACCGTCGGTTTCATGTGGGTTCTTGGCACGCAGTATAACCAGATCGCCGGTTTCAAGATCGACGACTACACGGGTAATCTGACAGATGTTCCGCATGCGCCGTTCACCTCCGGCGGGTCGAATCCTGTCTCGCTTGTCGTCCGGCCCGGTGGACGATATCTCTACGTGGTGAACGAGGGCGTTACCCCGACCTCGGGCAATAACTCGGGAACGCAGCAGTGCGGCACCAACGGCAGCGGCATCGCCGAGTTCAGCGTTGGCGGCGACGGTGTTCTGACCTTCCAGCAGTGCTTCGCCAGCCAGGGTACGACACCTGTCTGGGCACAGATGGACAGCACCGGATCCTACCTTTATGTCCTCGACCAGGTCGCACCGACTGCGGATTGCACCGTCGGCGCTCCGGCCGCGGGATGCTTCGGCGACATCACCGTATTCGCGGTGGCCAACGACACCGGGCGTCTGACGCTGGTGCCGAACAAGCAGATCAAGAACGCGGACGGCACCCAGCTCACCTACTTCCCGGTCGGCAATACTCCGATCATGATGAAGGTTGCCGGCAGCGGCTGCCTGTTCACGGTGGACTCGGGCGACCAGACGGTCTTCCCGTACAGCATCGGCGCGGCAGGCCAGTTGACGCTGCCCTCCAACACCACCATTGCAACCAACGCAGGCAGGCTGACCTCGATCAATGCGGGCTCGCAGTATGTCTACCTCACGGATGCTGCTGCTACCTCTGACAGCCCCGGCGGTTACATTCTGCCTTATACGGTTGGAACGGGTTGCGCGTTGAACACGGTAACTGGCGGCAAGGTAGCAAACCTCTCCCAGACCTCGAACCCCGTGTATACCATGGTCGACAGCAGCAACCGGTATCTCTACGTTGCCAATCAGTCGTCCAGCAACTCGAACGCTCCGGCTTACAGCTCGATCTCGGCTTACACCATCGACACGCAGGGCAAGCTGCAGCAGATTCCTGATACGGGCAACAATCCCTACCAGGTTGGCGCAGGCCCGGTGTGCATGGTCGAAGATCCTTCGAACCAGTACCTGTTCACCTCGAACAACGTGGACGGCACCGTCACCGGCTTCAACCTCGATAAGAGCACCGGCGAACTCTCGAAGCTGAAGAGAGGCTCGAAGTTCACTGCGACAGGGTTGTCGACCTGCCTCGCAGTCAGCGGCAATGTTAACTAGCTGGCAGCATTTCAGCTAAAGCCACAGGTCAGGGTGTCTGCACGAACCCTGAATTGTTTTTTGAAACAGCAGAAACGGGCGGAAACGATTTGCCCCGGAGCCAGGTAAGCATGAAGTTGAATAACATAGGCCGTGGTGCACTGGCCTCGATTTTGTCTCTTGCAATTGGTCTTGGCGTAACGGCTTGCAGCCGCGACTACACGTTGGCGTACGTCTATGTAACCACTTCAGCCCCTCTTTCAGCCGCCTCTTCGACTAATGGCGGCGTCAGCGCGTTTGCCGTCGACTATCAATCCGGCGCTCTCACCCCACTGGCAGATTCCCCGATCGAGGCAGGCAAGAAGCCGGTAACTCTGGTCGTCGGCCCGGCCAGCGCGAACGGCCAGTTCGTCTACGTGGTCAACCATGACGACTCCACCGTGATGGAGTTCTCCATCGGGACCGACGGCAAGCTGTATCTGAAGAACACCTACAACACGACCGGCAGCCTGCCCACAGCAGCGGCCATCGATGCTGGCGGCAAGTACCTCTACGTCACCAACACCTATCAGAACGGGCCGAACAACACGCAGCTCTATACGGCTGGGTCTCCCGGACCGGGTAGCGTCACCATCTTCCCCATCAAATCGGATGGCAGCCTGGATATGACCAACGTGTTGACCCAGAACGTCGGCAACCTTCCGGTCGGCATCGTGACCAGCAAGGTCAACAGCTACGTCTACGTGCTGGACCAGGAGAATGCAACGACTGCCAGCCCGCTGGGCGTCATTCTCGGCTACGCTGAGAACACCTCGGGCGGCGCTCTGACCCCGACCACGGACGGTACCGTCGTCCTGAACGGTGTTCCTGTCCTCAATGGCTACCCCGCCGGCACCACTCCCAGCGCGATTGCTGAGGATCCCTCGGCGCGGTTCGTCTACGTCACCGACAAGGCCACCAACCAGCTTTACGGCTACCTGACCGGTACCACCGGACAGCTTGCCACGATGACCAATGGACCCTTCGCAACCGGAACCTTCCCGGTCAGCGTGACCATCGATCCGCGCGGCAAGTACCTGTACGTCGCCAACTACAACGACAACACCGTAGGCGCCTATGCGATCGACATCGCAACCGGAGCACCGGTGAGTTCAGTAGGCTCGGCCACGACGGCAGTGGGAACAACCCCTACCTGCATCGCTATCGAGCCGGCTCTGGGCAAGTACCTGTACGTTTCGAACTACCTGGACGGAACGGTCAGCGGCGAAGCTCTTAACTCCCACAATGGCGGCCTGACCGCAGTGCAGAACACGCCCTTCCCCACCTCCGGTCTTCCGACCTGCGCAGTGGCGGTGGCGAATGGTTCGTACGGTCATCCCAACCAGATCATCAACCCCTAACGGGAACGCAGTTGCCATACAGAAAGCCCCGCGAATGCGGGGCTTTTCTGTTGCTCGGTTGCGCACCCCTTGTCTTGAAGAAAGCAGCCTGTGCAATGCGCAGGCATGGCGCTATGGCCGGGCCTTGTTTGTCGCTGCTACTAGCAGGAGCCGAAAGCGGGAAGCGGATATACAACCGTATGTCGCTGATCCAATGTAAGTTGCTCGACTGCGACTCGAAGAACTCTTTCCAGAACGGAAGTTTGTGGCTGGAAGGGGAAGACATCCCCCAGGTTAAAGCCCGGTCTCTTTGCATGTCAGAGAGGACCAAGGCTGAAGCCTTGGTGTACCCAGAAGCAACAGCAAATACAACCGCAATTCGCAGGTGCAACAGCTGTCGCAACAAAGATGGCAGCAGCGTGCTTAGGACGAGGTGGTTTGGGCAACGCGGGGGCGGGTGGACAAGCGGTTCAGGATGATGCGGCGGGAGGGATTTTCGACGAAGCGGTAGGCGGCAAGCGAAAAGAGAATCACGAACGCGTAGGAGAACCATGGGTCCAGCGCAGCCACGTGCAAGTGCTGCGACAGGTGGTACTTACGCACCAGGATCAGCACGTTGAAGTGCAGCAGATAGAGGCAGTAGCTGCTCTCGCCGACGATCAGCAACGGGCGGCAGGCGAAGACAGCCGCCACCGGGTTGACTCCGCTGAGGCCAAGCACAAGGGCAGCGAAGAGCGGGATCAGCAGGCCGCCGTGCATCAGGAGATACGGCAGGTGCTCGACTAGGCCGTAGAAGACCACCAGTAGGGCTCCCACGCTGGCGGCGGCGACAGCATAGCGCTGGCGCTCTGTAATGGAGAGCACATGCTGGAGCTTGCCCAGAACGACGCCCACCAGAAACGTGCAAATGTAGGGCAGCGGAGTGTACTTGAGGAACCGGACGAGATAGGTAGAGGTGTAACGGGTTACGGGGCCGCTGAGGTGGTCGGGGTTGAGCAGTATATAGAGGCTGTGCGGCACCATTCCGATGGCCCAGATCGCCATCAGCAAGGCGATGAGGCGGCCTGCGGTCTTGGGCCAGGGGATGCGGATCAGCCAGGGGAAGGCAGCGTAGAGCATGACCTCGCACGAGAGCGTCCAGGCGACGGTGTTCCAGAAGGTAGCGAGGTTGGGACTCCAGCCCTGCAGGAGAAAGGGAGTAAGGATGATTCCCTTCCAGAACTCGGCGTGGCTGCGGGCGGCCCACTCGTCTTCGAGCATCTTGATGGAGACGATGAGGGCGAGCAGGTAGATGGGATAGAGACGGGCGAAGCGGGCGACCCAGAAGTTGCGCTTATTGAAGCTGGAGCCGCGGTCGGCATAGTTGTAAGTGAGGATATATCCAGAGATAAGAAAGAAGACTCCGACGAAGACGTAGCCGTTATCGACGAAGGGGTAGAGCGGGCCGAGATGTGAAGGCGTGAAGTGGAAGAGAACGATGCTGAGGGCAAGCAGGGTGCGGATGCCGGTCAAGGCTGGAAGAGGCGGCTTACGGGTGGTGGCAGGAGCAGCGACGGTAGCGGTGGTTGGCAAAGTACGGGTTTCCTGTCGTAACGATCTTTAACGTAGATGCTTGGATGGTGCACCAGGCAGAGGTCAAGACGACAGGAAAGTGACGCAGCTTCTGCGGTCTATGCCGGGTTGCTTCAGGAACGGCGTTTCAGGCAGTGACGAGTGAGCCGAGCTTTTCGCCGCCGACCACGCGGACGATGTTTCCCTGCTCCTTCATGCTGAACACCATCATGGGCATATTGTTGTCTTTGCAGAGAGATACGGCGGTGGTGTCCATAACGCGGAGGTTGAGGCGGAGGATATCGTTGTAGGTGATCTGGTCGAACTTGGTGGCGTCGGGGTTGGTCTTGGGGTCGGCGGTGTAGATGCCGTCGACCGAGGTCGCCTTGAGCAGGATGTCGGCCTTGATCTCCATGGCGCGGAGGCTGGCGGCGGTGTCGGTCGAAAAGAAGGGGTTGCCGGTGCCAGCGGCGAAGATGACGATGCGGCCTTTTTCGAGGTGGCGCATAGCGCGGCGACGGATGTAGGGCTCGGCGACCTGGTGCATCTCGATGGCGGACATGACGCGGCAGGTGAGGCCGCGCTTTTCGATGGCGTCCTGCAGCGCGATGGAGTTAATGACCGTCGAGAGCATGCCCATGTGGTCGGCGGCGACGCGGTCCATGTCGATGGCCTGCTGGGCGACGCCGCGGAAGAAGTTACCTCCCCCGACGACGATGCCGATCTGGCAGCCGAGCGCGTGAGCGTCTGCGATCTCTTCGGCTATTTTGTGAATAAAGATGGCGTCGATACCGAAACCGCTGCCCGCGGCAAGGGCTTCTCCGGAGAGTTTGAGGAGGACTCGCTTGTACATATCTAAATCAAGTATCGCATGGCAGCGGCTTCAGGCATCGCCCCGTTCGTGGCTAATAGCCGATGGTGAAACGCTGGCGCTCGTGCTGCGGCTTTTCGAGCTCGTCGACGAGGGCGATGGCGTAGTCCTCCATCGAGATTTTGCTGTTGCCCTCGGCGTCTGTGATGAGCTGGTCGTTGCCGAGATGGAACTTGCCGGTGCGCTGGCCGGGCTCGAAGAAGGCGGCCGGACTGAAGCTGGTCCAGTTGATATCGGACTTTTTGATGAGGTCGAGGGCGTCGCGGTGGGACTTGGCGATGGGCTGCCACTCGGCGGGGAGATGGCCGCTGTCGAGCAGGGTCACGCCGGGAGCCACTTCGAGGCTTGCTGCTCCGCCGACGTAGAGGAAACGGGGGACGTGAGTTTGCTTGACCGCTTCGATGAAATTTTGCGTGACGGGTATGATCTGATCGGTGTTGTCGGCAGGTGGAGCGTAGGCGCTGACGACGGCGTCTGCTCCCTTGATGTTTGCAGCGATGGCAGCTGCGGAGTCTACGTCTCCCTGGTTGATGGTGAGGTTAGGCTGAGGAGCGAGCTTGGCGGGGTCGCGCGTGATGGCCGTGACCTGGTGGCCGCGTGAGAGCAGCTCGGTGAGGATGCGGCTGCCAGCGTGGCCAGTGGCTCCGTAGAGGGCGATGTGCATGGTGGTTTCTCCTGTCCTCCATGAGATGTTGAAGGTGGTGGAAAGGAACATACCCCGAAGGCTGAAGCCCTTCTTTTAGGGTACGCAGAGACACCCAAGGCTGAAGCCTTGGGGTATTTTGAACCTGTCAAAAATTCCAAAGAGACGCCATCTAGACTACGCATCCTCTGGACTAACTCCAAGCACGTCATCTCGACCGGAGGCGGCGCTTTTGCCGCCGCAGCGGAGAGACCCCTGTATTTTGGCCATTTACGGATCGGCAACCTTACAAAGTGAAATACAGGGGTCTCTCCACTCCGCTTCGCTCCGGTCGAGATGACGTAGTTTCAAGTGTGGCCGGGATGAAGTTACTTTAGAGCCTTTGGATGCTGCGGCGGCTGGAGTTGGAATCAACATGGAAAAGCCCGGACCTGAGTCCGGGCTTTTTGCGTTGATTTGGAGCTGATTGCTTAGGAGGCAGCTTCTTCGGCGGCGGCTGCCTGAGCGGTGGTGGCTACGGTCCAGTTGGGATCGCCTACCTTGAAGCGGGCGAAGCGGCGGACGCTGATGTTTTCGCCGAGCTTGGCTACCTTGCTGGCGATGATCTGAGTGATGGTCTGGGTCTGCTCCTTGATGAAGGGCTGGTCGAGCAGGCAGACTTCCTCGAAGAACTTGCTCATCTTGCCTTCGAGCATCTTCTCGACGATGTTCGCGGGCTTGCCGGATGCAGCAGCCTGAGCGCGGTAGACGTCCTTCTCGCGGGCGATGTCTTCTTCAGTGACATCTTCGCGGCGGACGTAGCGCGGGTCGGTGGCGGCGATGTGCATGGCGACGTCGCGGAGCAGTTCCTGGAAGTCAGCGG
>JBEPVF010000019.1:0-20769 GCA_041691135.1 Candidatus Peribacteria bacterium | reverse complement strand
AACGCGCCTACGACATCTACAGCCGTCTGCTGCGCGACAACATCATTTTTCTGGGCACACCGATCGATGACAACATTGCGAATGTGATCATTGCGCAAATGCTGTTTCTGAGCGGCGAGGACCCGGAGAAGGACATTCAGCTCTATATCAACTCTCCGGGCGGATCGATCACTGCGGGGCTCGCCATCTACGACACCATGCAGTACATCAAGAACGATGTTGTGACGTTCTGCATTGGTCAGGCAGCCAGCATGGGCGCTTTCCTGCTGATGGCCGGCAAAAAGGGCAAGCGGTTTGCCCTGCCAAACTCGCGAATCCTGATTCACCAGCCATCGATGGGTGGGCTGAGTGGACAGGCCACCGATATCGATATTCATGCTCGGGAGATTCTGCGTATTCGGGAGATTACGAATAAGCTGATGAGCGCCAGCACCGGCCAGACGCTGGAACGAATCGAGCGCGATGTGGAGCGGGACTTTATTATGACCGCGGCGCAGTCGAAGGAATACGGAATCATCGACGACATTATCGATAGACCGCGAACCTAACTGAATTTGGACGCAAGCGAGCCCGGGCCATTGGTCCGGGCTTCCTTGCTTTATCCCCAATTCGATGTATAGCGTCCGGCACCTCCAGCTACGGTTTGCAGGATAAATCAGGTGTAAACTTCTGTTTATACCTTTTGCACAGATTACCAGGAGTTGCCGTACTTATGAAAACGTCACGAGGCACAGACGAATCTCTTCGCTGCTCGTTCTGCCACAAGTCGCAGGACGCCGTCGCCAAGCTCATCTCTTCTCCATCGGACTATCCGCGAGCTTATATCTGCGACGAGTGCGTTGCGGTGTGCAACTCAATCCTCGAAGACGACCGCACCGAGGCACAGCCCGGGGCAGCCCCGGCGCACCTGCCGAAGCCGCAGGAGGTCAAGGCATTTTTGGATGAGTACGTCATTGGGCAGGACCAGACAAAGAAGAAGCTGGCCGTAGCCGTCTATAACCACTACAAGCGGATTCAGATGAACAAAACTCGCGGCAACGACGTTGAATTAGCGAAGTCGAACATCCTGCTGGTGGGCCCGACCGGATCAGGCAAAACACTTTTGGCCCATACGCTGGCAAAGATGCTGGACGTGCCGTTCGCAATCGTCGATGCGACTACCCTGACCGAGGCTGGATACGTCGGTGAGGATGTAGAGAACATTATTTTGAAGCTGCTGCAGGCGGCAGACGGGGACGTGGCCCGCGCCCAGAGCGGCATCATCTACATCGACGAGATCGACAAGATCGGTCGCAAGGACGAAAATCCGTCGATCACGCGCGACGTCTCCGGCGAAGGTGTGCAGCAGGCGCTTCTGAAGATCCTCGAAGGAACAGTAGCCAATGTTCCACCCCAGGGCGGACGCAAGCATCCGCATCAGGAATTTACCGCTGTTGATACCACCAATATCCTTTTCATCTGCGGCGGAGCCTTTGTCGGGCTGGAGAAAGTAATCGGACGTCGCATCGGCAAGAAAGCTCTGGGATTCAAGGCAGTCGTCGATCCCGAAGCGAAGGAAGAAGAAGTGACGCCAATTCGCGCCCAGCGCGATGCCGAGTTGCTGCGGCAGGCACAGCCCCAGGATCTGTTGAAGTATGGCCTGATTCCCGAGTTTGTAGGTCGGTTACCGGTCATGGGCGTTCTTGACGAGTTGGATGAGGCCGCGTTGATCGACATCCTGACCAAGCCGCGCAATGCCATCCTGAAGCAATATACGAAGTTGTTTGATTTCGAAGGGGTAAAGGTCACCTTTACGGACGAGGCGGCGCGAGAGATTGCGCGCGAGGCAATACAGCGCAAGGTAGGCGCTCGCGGTCTGCGGATGATCCTTGAAGAGTTGATGCTCGACCTGATGTACTTTGTCCCGGGCAACAAGAAGGTCAAGGAGTTGTCCATCACGGCGGAGATGGTCAAGAAGCACAGCCTGACGCTGCCAATGTTGCTGGAGAAAGCCGGATAAGGCTTCAAACGAGGTCCACTATCTCCAGCACTCCGTTTGAGGTCTGTTTTCGGGAAAATGGGTGATGTGTACCTTTCCATTTTTCGGAGGCAATTCATTCTCCAATCCGCGGCCATTTACAATCACTCAAAGCCTGTGGCGCGCTTGCACCGTTGCGCGCGGGCGGACGTCTAATAGGGAGCATGATGACTAATCCAACCAAAGAGACGTTGAACGGCGAAGTACGCAAACTGCCCATGATGCCCATTCGCGACATGGTCATCTTCCCGCACATGATGACTCCGTTTGTCGTGGGTCGCGAATCCAGCGTGCGGGCGCTCGAAGAGGCATTGTCGGGCGACCGGAAGATCTTTCTGGCGACCCAGCACGACGCTTCCATCGATGAGCCGAACATCGATGATATCTACGAGACGGGCACCATCGGCAATATCGTTCAGAGCGTCAAGATGCCTGATGGAAACATCAAGGTACTCGTAGAAGGAATAGAGCGGGCGCGAGCGACGGCCATCAACGATAATGATGGATTTTTGGTTGCAACCGTGCGAACCGGACAGACGCACCTCGAACTGACCCCTCAGGTGGAACAATTGATGCAGCGGGTCCATACCCTGTTTGAGCAGTATGTGAAGCTGCAACAATCCTTGAACTACGAAACTATGGCCGCAAGCGTCCGTGCCGATGAGCCGGCGAAGCTGGCGGATACGATTGCAGCAAACCTGCAACTGTCCATCGAAGAGAAGCAGCAGTTGTTAGAGGTGTTCGACCCGGAGATGCGTCTATCGCGAGTCGCGGACGTCCTCGATCTTGCCATCGAGAAGTTGAACATGGACCGCACCATCCAGTCTCGCGTCAAGAGACAGATGGAAAAGGCACAGAAAGAGTACTACCTCAACGAGAAGATCAAGGCGATTCAGAAAGAACTTGGTCGCGGAGAAAAGTCCGAGTTCGATGAGCTGAAGAAGAAGATTGAAGCGGCTGGCATGCCGAAGGATGTCCTCGAGAAATCTCTTCTGGAGTTGAAGAAGCTTGAGGCCATGCCGCCGATGTCGGCTGAGTCCACCGTCTCGCGCAACTATCTTGACTGGCTGTTGGCAGTGCCGTGGAAGAAGCGATCGAAGGAGATTCGCTCGATCGAACACGCCGAGCAAATTCTCAATGAAGATCATTATGGCTTAGAGAAAATCAAGGAACGGATTCTCGAATTTCTGGCTGTGCGGCAGTTGGTCAAGAATCCGAAGGGTTCTATCCTGTGCTTTGTCGGGCCTCCCGGCGTAGGCAAGACTTCTCTTGGAATGTCGATTGCCAAGGCAACAGGTCGCAAGTTTGTGCGCATGTCGCTTGGTGGAGTAAGGGATGAAGCTGAGATCCGAGGCCACCGCCGTACTTACATCGGCGCCTTGCCTGGTCAGATTATCCAGTCGATGAAAAAGGCTGGTACGAAGAATCCGGTATTCATGCTGGATGAGATCGACAAGATGGCTTCGGACTTCAGGGGCGATCCGGCCAGCGCCCTGCTTGAGGTTTTGGACCCCGAGCAAAATTCCTCATTTCAGGACCACTATCTCGACGTAGAGTATGACCTCTCGCAGGTGCTCTTCGTCGCAACTGCAAATGTCTTGCACACGATTCCCGGCCCGTTGCAGGACCGTATGGAGATTTTGCGGCTGCACGGTTATACCGAACTCGAAAAGCTGGAGATCGCCAAGCAATATCTGGTCAAGAAGCAACGCGAAGGTACAGGCTTAGCTGAGAACCAAGCCACCTTTGAAGATGATGCTCTGCGGCAGATCATTCGTGGATACACGCGTGAAGCTGGCGTACGAAATCTCGAGCGCGAGATCGGCAATGTGTGCCGCAAGATTGCGCGGCGCGTTGTGAAGAATGGGGCCAAGCATCAGGAGACCGTAACCGGGGAGAATATCGGCGAGATTCTGGGCGTGGCAAAGTTCCGCGATTCTCAAGTCCACGAAAAGAGCGAAGTTGGCCTGGTAACAGGCCTTGCCTGGACCGAGATGGGCGGCACTATTCTGCAGACCGAAGTACAAGTGCTGGATGGTAAAGGCAAAATGACTGCCACCGGACAGCTTGGCGATGTGATGCAGGAGTCGGCCCAGGCCGCGTTGAGTTACATACGGTCGCGGGCAAATCATCTTGGATTGCCAAAGGACTTCTATCGGAACGTCGACATTCACGTCCATGTGCCGGAAGGAGCTATTCCCAAGGACGGGCCATCGGCGGGCATCACTCTCGCTACCGGCTTGGCCAGTGCGCTGACCAAGATCAAGGTGCGTCGCGATATCGCCATGACCGGAGAGATTACACTACGCGGCAAGGTACTTCCTATTGGCGGACTCAAAGAGAAGCTGCTCGCGGCACATCGCGCAGGCATCTTTGAGGCAATTCTTCCAGAAGACAACCGAAAAGATCTGGCCGAACTGCCGGAGCTTTTGAAGACTTCTATGAAGCTCCATTTCGTAGAGGAGATGGATCAGGTGCTCCAGATAGCGCTTGAAGAGAAGCTGCCTGAACTGCGAGAAGAAACTCCAAGCGGTCTGACTCCTGTACCACCGCCGAGCATCGATACAGCGCAACCGATCGCTCACCAATAAGAACATGCCAAGCAATATTTGAAGGCCGAGCCTAACTGGCTCGGCCTTCAATTTTATGGCTAAAGAATGCAGGTCAGGCTGATCGCTTTCCAGTCACAAAGTGCATGATGAAAGAGATGACAGCGAAAATGATAAGCAGGTGAATCAGGAAGCTGCTTATATGCAGGACGAAAAATCCGCCCAGCCATAGAATGATCAGCACCACGGCCAATATCAGAAACATTGATAGTCCTTCTTTCTTCTTCGATGTATCGCGTCAGGCGCGAAGGTTACACGTGATAAGAGCCATGAATAGTCTTATCCGTTGTATCGACAGCGAATGAATGTGACATGGGCTATTTTTGACATAGAAGACATAGGGTGGCCAGAAGTCTTCTGGCCACCCTATGTCTTTTAGCATGGCGTTAGATCGTTTAGACGGTGCCACCGGCAATCGAAGGAATCAGCATTACCTCATCGCCATCCTGAAACGAGTAGGTCTCGCCGCCGAGGAAGCGAATATCCTCGTCGTTGACATAAATGTTGATGAAGCGGCGGAGCTTGCCGTCATCGCCTTTGATCTGGGTTCCCAGGGCGGGAAACGTCTGGTCGATATCAGCGATGAGAGCGGGCAGATTCTCCGCAGCGGAGTCGAACTGTTTGCGGCCATCGGTATGGCGGGTGAAAGCAGCGGGAAGAGTTACTTTAATTGCCATGAGTACCTCCAACGGCAGCCAGTTCAGGTTCGGCAGCGCCATCCAGCTCCCGCAGATAGGCCTCGAAGTCAGCCAGACGGGGGCGAACGGCGCGTTCTTCCCGATAGTGTCCGGACAGCGCGTCAGTCGTTTTAAGACCGTTGCCAGTGATGCAGGCAACAGTGAGTTCGTCGGGGGAGATCCGTCCGTGAGCGTAGAGACGAGCCGTGACGGCAGTGGTAACGCCTCCGGCGGTCTCCGTGAAGATGCCTTCGGTCTCTGCAAGCTCCTGCATACCGGATACGAGTTCTACATCGGAGACATCTTCAGCCCAGCCTCCCGTAGCCCGAATCATCTGCGAGGCGGCGGGACCATCGGCAGGGTTGCCGATCGCAAGGGAACGAGCGATAGTGTTGGGCCGCTGAGGTTCAATGAAGTCATTCCCCAGCTTGACGGCCTGGGAGATGGGCGAGCAGCCAGTGGCCTGGGCGCCAAAGAAGCGGACATGCTTCTCTTCTACAAGACCAAGGTAGATGAGTTCCTGGAAGGCCTTGCGGATCTTGCGGATGAGCGAGCCGCCTGCCATGGGAACGATCACGTTGTCGGGCAAACGCCAGCCCAGCTTCTCAGCGATCTCGTAGCCTACCGTCTTGGAGCCTTCGGCGTAGTAAGGGCGGAGATTGACGTTGACGAAGCCCCAGTTGTACTCGTCGGCAATCTGGCTGCAGAGACGGTTGACGTGGTCGTAGTTGCCGTCGATACGGACCAGACGAGCGCCATAGACCTGGGTGTTGAGGATCTTCGCGGCTTCGAGTTCAGCCGGAACGAGGATGCAAGCCTTGATGCCAAGACGAGCGGCCTGTGCGGCGACCGAGTTGGCCAGGTTGCCGGTGGATGAGCAGCCAACGGTATCAAAGCCGAAGCGCTGGGCATTTGCCAAAGCTACAGAGACGACACGGTCCTTGAAACTGAGGGTCGGGAAGCAGACGGCATCGTTCTTGATATAGAGATTCGTAGCGCCGATGCGCTTGCCGAGATTATTGGCCTTGATGAGAGGCGTGAAGCCGACAGGAAGGTCGGGCTGGTAGCCTGCGGGAATGGGCAGGAGAGCGGCGTAGCGCCAGATGCTGGGTGGACCTGCTGCGATGGCTTCGCGGGTAAAGACACCGCGTGCTGCTTCCAGATCGTAGGCCACTTCAAGGGGGGCCAGGCAATCGGGGCATGCGGACAGGGGCTGGTTGCCAAACCGCTTTCCGCACTCGTTGCATTTCAGCTCATACGCCGTACAGGAATAGTTCATTACGCTCTCTCCGAGAGGAGGAGTTTAGAACCTGCGACGTGCTCTCTTTTTGGGGATGCCGCGAACGGCCCAGGAAGGTGAAATGGGGTGCAACCTAACATTTTGGCTGCGTGCTCCTAATCTCATGTTCCCTGTTTCCAGGAGAGAGTTGACACCGGTACGCCTTTGTTCTGTCCGGTTGTCGTGGTGTCACAGGGCTCGTCCCTCAACCACTCTGCATGAAATTCAAATTTGCCCGAAAGCAAACTGGAATAGTTAACTTTTAGCACAACACGAGTGCTGCTGCAAGTATGTCTGCTGGTAACTAGATGCGTTTCATCAAGCTGCGTCTGCATTTTCTTGCGTGCCTACGATGCGAGTTGGCACAGCTAATGCTTTGGAACGATGTCACGGACACCTTCGACAAAGGCTGCAGGATCGAACTCCGTGCGAACGATCTCGTCGGGGCAGTCGGTAAGAATGGCGACGCGCCAGTTGCAGACGAAGGCGATCAACTGGCCACGCTGAGCGGTCTTGATCTCAGAGCACAGATGTTCCGCTTCGGCAATTCCCGATTCCCCTTCAACATCGATCAGGACAAGATCGTAAGGCCGCGCCCAGAACATGGACATCCCCTCGGTATGGCTGAGAGTGGAATCTACATCGAAACCCGAGATGCGAAGAATTTGATCGCGTAACGGACGTAGCATCTCGCGCCGACAGATGTGAAGAATCGCTTGTTTATTGTCTGTGAGTGGGTCCATGATTGCTTTGCTTTGTTCTTGCCCCTATTGCTATTGTAGCCGTGCGTCTTCTTCTACGGACTAATTGCTGTCCCGCCACCCCAGCGCTGCAACATACCTTCCAACAAACAAGAGTTAGGCCCAACGAGGGATGTTGGGCCTAACTCTTTCATAAACAATGCTTTCGTATTTAATTGCTGACGCTATCTAGGCAAGCACTTCGGCTTCGTCCTTTTCGGAGCGAACAGCGTCCGGCAGCTTGGGGGTCGGAACAAGCAGATCTTCTTTACGCATGACCAGATTCGTGGCGTTGAGGCTGGCAAGCTCGAAGCCGTGGCCATGGGTGATGGCGTCGGTCGGGCAAGCCTCGACACAGTAGCCGCAGAAGATGCAGCGGTTGTAGTCGATGTTGTAGACCTTGGCGTAGCGCTCCGCGGAAGAGATGCGGACGGACTCGGTGTTATCGGCAGCCTCAATATAGATACAGTTCGACGGGCAAGCTGCCGCGCAGAGAAAACATGCGACACACTTTTCGAGGCCGTTCTCGTCGCGCTGAAGCTGGTGCTTGCCGCGGAAACGCTCTTGAAACTTGGCCCCTCGCATTGGGCCTTTGCCGTCAGGGTAGTTTTCAACTTCGGTCGGCTGGAACATCTCCTTGAGGGTGATGCTCATTCCCTTGGCTATGGCTGCGGCGGCGCGTACTTTGGACATGCTTCCAGTATAACTTGTGTCAGAAGAGCTTTGCTCGACGAGAAAATCTGCTGGCTCGCGACCGAAATTACAACTTCTGCGTCGGTCCGTCTGAAGTCCTTGACCGTACAGGATAGGATGAGTTAATGAGAGCAATTCGGTTTGCTGGCTATTTGACGGTGGCGATGGTTTTGAGCGCCTGTCTGAGCGGGTTTCCGGCACGGGGACAGGAGATGCCGGAACATGCCCATGGCAAAGCCGCGCTATCGACGAGCCTGACACTTGTTGTAGAAGGTAAGGCGACCACGCTCTCCGTAGCTGATCTGCAGGCGATGCCGCAGAAGACGGTCACCGTCCACAATCCACATACGAAGATGGATGAGAGCTATACCGGAGTGGAGTTAAGCGATCTGCTGGCGAAGTATGGCGTGGCGCTGGACAAGACGACACAGAGGCGCATCCTGCGTAGTTACCTGCGTGTCGAAGGGACGGATCATTACTTTGTGCTGTACTCCGCGGCAGAGGTTGAAGGCGAGATACACAACGGCGATGTGATTGTGGCTACAGCCATGAATGGCAGCGGCCTCGGAGAAGATGGATCGATCAAACTGGTAGCGAGCGGCGATAAGAAGCCGATGCGGTGGGTGAGAAACGTTACCAAGATTACGCTGGTGACGGTGGATTAGGGGGATTCATCATGGACTTTGAACAGCTGAAGACATTCGTCGAGGTACAGCGGCAAAAGAGTTTTTCCAAGGCCGCCGAGAAGCTGCGGATTACGCAGCCAGCGGTCTCTGCACAGATTCGCTCGCTGGAGCGCGAGATAGGAGAGACACTGTTCGACCGCAAAGGGGGCAAGGTTACCTTTACTGCGGCGGGTCGTGTGTTTGAGCCGTTCGCCGAGCACGCTCTCGATTGCCAGCGGCACATGATGATGATGGTGGCGGAGCAGCTAAGGTCTCCGCGAGGAGAGGTTGGGATCAGCGCGCAGGAGTCCACCAGCCTGTATGTTCTGCCGGATGTGTTCGTGGAGTTCAAGAAACATTATCCAAAGGTTGCGCTGAAGATTATTCGAGCAGAGAGAGTACGCACTCTCGAACTGCTTGCAAACCGGGAGATTGATTTCGGAGTCGTTTCCCTTCCAGTGAAAGATTCGCGCTTTGCGGTGGAGACGATCCATCGCGATGAGCTGGTGCTTGCAGTTCCCAAAGAGCATCCGTTGCGCTCCGCAAAGAATGTCGTCGTGAAGGACATTGTGAAGTTCCCTTTTCTGCTGCCTAAGCAGGGACGGCAACGCGAGCTGATCCTTAACATCTTCGGAATGCAGGATGTTCAGCCCAAGACCGTGATGGAGGTAGAGAGCGGAGAGCTTATGAAGCGCTTCATCTTAGCCGGGCTCGGCATCGGCTTCCTGCCCAGCACCAACATCGCGGACGAGATCAAGCACGGCACCCTGGAGATTGTAAGGATTGAATCGCTGCGCCTGACGCGGGACCTGGGAATTGTCTATCTCAAGGAGAAATCGATGACGCGAGCCACGAAAGCATTTCTGGAGATTGCCACACGCGATGTCGGAGGACCGGGATCTGCTGGGCTTCCGGTAGAGTAAGCCGTTCCCATTTTGAAAACGTAAGAAAAGCCCGCCGAGTTTATCGCTCGATGCGGGCTTTTATCTTTTAGGTAAAGGGGCTTTCTACAAGGCCCGTTCTCCGCGCTCCTGGTTTCTTATGCGAATCGCGTCTTCGGCTTTGAAGAGGAATATCTTTCCATCGCCGATTTCTCCCGTCGCACCATGTTTTACGATGGCTTCGATGATTGGCTCGACACGCTCGTCTGCAACAACGATTTCAATTCGCAGTTTGGGAATCAGACTGACTTCATACTCTCGACCACGATAAGTCTCGGTATGCCCCTTCTGCCTGCCGTGTCCGCGAACTTCGCCTACCGTCATGCCCTCGACACCAAGGTCCGAGAGTGCTTCCTTTATCGCGTCGAATCTGTTTGGCCTTACAATCGCCTCTATTTTTGTCATACTATCCTCGCATCGATTCATCGGGTTGAATGTGAGCTTTACCTTCAAAGGAAGAGGAAGACGCGAGGAATGGCCAACGCTCGGCCATTCCTCCCGCAGGCTAGTGTTCCGTGTGGGTCATGCCGGAAGGTGAGCCAAGGGCCGTGATGACGTATTCCGGATAAGCGGAGATTCCATGCTCGTGCAGATCAATACCGTAGAGCTCTCCCTCCTTGGAGACGCGCAGCGTGCCTGTCAGATTCACCAGCCACATGACCAGCATCGCAACCGCAAAAGTGGAAACGGTGATGATTGCACTCCCAATGAACTGCGCCTTGAGCAACGTCAAGCCACCGCCATAGAAGAGTCCCCTCAGAGGAGCACTGTTGTCCGGAGCAAGTGGGCCGGTAGCACCGTACTTCCCTACAGCAAAGAAGCCGAGCGATAGAGTACCCCATATGCCGCACATTCCATGAACCGGAACGGCGCCGATAGGATCGTCGATGCGCAGCCATTCGAGCAGCTCCACACCCAGCACGACGATAACGCCAGCGATACCGCCAAGGATGATTGATCCGGTCGGACTAACCCAATAGCACGGGCAGGTAATTGCCACCAATCCCGCGAGGAAGCCATTGACCGTGAAGCTGATGTCCCACTTTTTGCTCATGAGGTATGCAAACGTCATCGCAGTAAGGCCAGCGGCGCAGGCTGCGAGCGTGGTGTTCGCAGAGATCCGGCCGATGCCCTCGAAATCCATGGCTGAGAGCGTGCTACCAGGATTGAATCCATACCAGCCAAACCAAAGCAACAGACCACCCGATGCAGCAATCGTAAGGTCGTGCGGCAGCATGGGTCCACCACCGTCACGCTTGAACTTACGACCGAGACGCGGACCAAGAACGATTGCGCCGGCAAGAGCGACCATGCCGCCAATCGTATGAACGACGGTTGAGCCGGCGAAGTCGTGAAAGCTTTGTCCGAGCGTGGGAAGAAAGAAACCAGTGCTTCCCATGGTCGCGAGAAAGCCGTCAGGACCCCATGCCCAGTGGCCAATGATGGGATAGATGAAACCGGAGACACCGAGACTGTAGAGCAGATCGCCGACAAATCCCGTACGTCCGATCATGGCTCCAGAGGTAATGGTGGAGCAGGTATCGGCGAAGGCAAACTGGAAGATCCAGAAGGCCAGGAAGCTGACGCCGGTCGACTCGTAAGTCGCTGGGATGTCCTTCAAAAAGAACCAGTGATAGCCGATGAACCCGTTGCCATGGCTAAACATGAACGCAAACCCGATGGCATAGAACAGCAGGCCGCAGAGACAGGTATCGACGACGCACTCCATCAGCACGTTGACTGTCTCTCGCGATCGACAGAAGCCAGCCTCAAGCATGGTGAAGCCGACCTGCATTCCGAAAACGAGGAAGGCGGCAACCAGCGTCCACATCGTGTTGACCGGGTTGACGATGTCAGCTGCCTTTACGGGTGAATCGGCTGCCAACACGTTAGTAAAGCAAAGCTCAGTGATAAAGGTGGCGACCAGCATAACAGCCGCAACACCAAGTACCTTACCGGCGAGCATAACCATGCCGTAACGACGCCACTGAGCCTCATGCAGACGTTCGCCGAGTCGGCTGATCTTCTGCGGGAAGGATAGTCTTACTGCCTGGTTCACTGTTTGTGACATTCAGAGAACTCCTTTACTGGAAAGTAGATGACGCTATTGAGACACGTATCGCTAAGACCTGGAAGGCGCCTGGAGCCCAACTGCCTGATTTTGCGATCCCTGGTTACGTTGCGGTAGCTGTACCGTACACAGCCCGTTGCCGAGCATCAAGCGCTCATTCGCAGAAGAACTTTTTTCTATGGACAGCATTATTTTTTGCGACCGATGCAGGGATAAAGGCAGAGTATTCGGCCATCACGATAGCTTTTTTTGATGTGCCATATCGAATGCGTTGATTCGCGAAGAATGCCGAAAGAATGCCGAAATCTGCGTGCTATACCCAACTTACACACACTTAGCAACCTGCTCAGACTCACACTCTGGCAGGATGAGGGCCATCAGTCACCGCTGGGATTTGCGCCAGCATGCTTATGACTTCTTAACGGTTTCCATACGGACTTCCTATTATTTGCGCTTTACCATCACAGCACCTAACAAGAGAGAGGACACCGAACGATGGCTCAATCAAAGAGGAAGACTGCACTTACGAGAACCATGATCGCGGCCTTGGCGTGTTGCGCCGGAGCACTTCTAACCACGCAGCACACCCAGGCACAGGACGCATCGCCACCCGCTGCAGCGCCAAGCACAAGCACCGCACCAGCGGCTGCACCGGCGGCAGCGCCAGCCGCTTCCGCACCATCTGTCTGGAGCGTTGGCGGAATCGACTTCAGCGGCCTTGTGGATGGCTATTACAACTTCAATGCAAATCATCCACCCGACAGCACCAACGGCAATCAGCTTCGCAACTTTGACTATGATGCCAATACCTTTAGCTTGAATATGGCCAAGCTGACGATGTCTCACGATCCCGATCCCGTCGGATTCCGGATCGATCTTGGGTTTGGTAAAGCTTTCAACCAAATCCTGAGCACCGAACCTAACTTCAAGCATCTGGAGCAGGCGTTCGTGAGTTGGAAACCCACCAAGGGCAAGGGTTTTGAGGCTGACTTCGGTGAGTTTGTGACCTCGGCTGGCGCAGAAGTAATTGAGACCAAAGACAACTGGAACTACTCGCGTTCTCTGCTGTTCTCGCTGGCGATTCCCTACTACCATGTCGGACTTCGCACCTCTATGCCACTGACCAAGAGCTTCACCGGTGGCGTTCAGGTTGTGAACGGGTGGAATAACTTCAGCGACAATAACAGCGGCAAAACAATCGGGCTTACCGGGGTCTACACCAAGCCGAAGTACACGTTGAGCACGAACTACTATGTCGGCCCCGAGAACAGCAAGACCAACAAGGGATATCGCAACCTTCTCGATACCACCTTGTTACTGACTCCCACTCCAAAGGTCAGCGCGTATATCAACTACGACTACGGCCAGAACCGGAATGCAGGCGTCATCGATAGCGAAGCTTCGAGCCTGCAGTATCAAACTACCGATCTGTCTCATTGGCAGGGTATCGCCGCGGCTTTGCATTATCAGGCCACAAGCAAAGTTGCCTTCACCCCTCGCTTTGAATACTTCAAAGATGAGTCGGGCTTAGAAACCGGGACAGTACAAAATGTCAACGAATTTACCCTCACCGGAGAATACAAGATGCCGGAAGGCCTTCTGGCAAGGCTTGAATTCCGCCGCGATGACTCCGACCAACCGTATTTCGTAAAGGGCAGCCGTCTCGTGAATGCGCAGTCTACCTTGGAGCTTGGCGTAGTTGCCTTCTTCGGGCCAAAGAGATAAGCGATTTTTGACCTTATTCACCGATACCTATTTACAACGAAGGAGCGTTATGCCAACTGTATTGCGAAATTTTCTTGAGCTTTCCTATTCAGAATTGGAAGAGCTCAATCTTGAGGCCAAAGAGCAACGACGCAACCGTGTAGCCGCTGATGTCATCCAGGAGGCTCGACTCAAATACCTGACGGATACTCCGGGCATCAAGGCCGTAACCGTTCTGTTCAGCGACCTCGAGGGTCGGCTTCACATGCTGGATTACGACAAAAAGTTCCTGCTTAAAAGCTGGGACAATTTGACCTTCGATGGATCATCGATTCGTGGCTTTACCGCTCAGCGCGAGAGCGACCTGCGTTTGGCCCTTGACTGGAGCGCCTTTTATTGGGCTCCGTCCGATGTCTTCGGCGCAGGCAAAGTGCTCGTCTTTGGCGAAGTCATCGACAAAGGCGGCGCTCCCTACAGCGCCGACATCCGCGGATTGTTGAAGCAGTTCTCAAATAAGTTGCATGCAGAGCATGGCTACACGCTCAATGCGGCGAACGAGATCGAAGGCTTTTTATTTGAAGGAACCGACGCGGAGCGTTGCTTCCACGACACGGGCGACTTCCAGTATGTGAATACCGGCGGCTACTATCACTCGCTCCCCGGCGATCCTTTGCGTACCTTCATCGACACTGCAGCCGAAGTGCAACGTGCGATGGGCTTTGAAAACGAGAAGGACCATCCCGAGGTTGCGCCGTCGCAGTTTGAGATCAACTATAGCTACGGAGAGGTGGTCGCAGCAGCCGATCAGATTCAACTTTACAAGCTGATCTGTCGACAAATTGCGACGCAGATGGGCATGACTGCGAGTTTCCTGCCGAAGCCTGTGGTCGGCGTTAACGGCAGCGGTATGCACACGAACATCTCCATCACGAAGAACAAGAAGAACCTCTTCTGGGATGCGAAGGGCGAGGAGAAGATATCGAAGTTTGCATGGCAGTTCGTGGATCGAATTTTGACGCACGGCAATGACATCTGCCTGCTCCTTAATGCGAGCGTCAACTCGTACCGCCGGCTCGATCCACACTTCGAGGCACCCAACCAGATCAAGGCTTCGGCGACGGATCGCGGCTCCATGGTGCGCATCCCCATCGGCAATGAAAAGAGCGCGCGCGTTGAGGTGCGTTCCGTAGGCCCGGATGCGAACCCCTACATGGTCCTGTATTCGGTCTTCAAGAGCGGGCTTCACGGCGATACGGCGAAGATCAAAAATCTGCGCCAGGCAGAGCGCTACCTGCCGGACAACATCTACACCGCGCTCGAAGGCTTCCGCGACTCCAAGTGGACGACTGAGTTATTGGGTAAAGATGTTAAGGCCCGCTATGCCGACCTGAAGCAGGCATCCGCGGACCGCTGCCCTCACCTGCTGGGCACAATTGTAAAGGCGCCTGAGGTGCAGTTTCATCACGATGTCTACAACCAGCTTCTTTGGGGCCAGTTCTAACCGAAGCTGCAACCTTTGCCTCTTTTGGTTGCGCAATAGCCGACTCTCCGGGGAGTCGGCTATTCTTTTGCGAATGGCGTAAAATGGGTTGTGTAAGCATCTTGCGTATTCAACTTGGACCGCAAGATGCAAACATGAGATCTGAACCAGGTGAACTCGAGCGAGCGACCCGACATATCTCTAGGGCTCTTGGCAATGTGATTTTGCTACGGATCTGCACTCTCGTCGGAGGCGGAATCCACGGAAGGATTTACCAGAATGTCGCGTATCGTTCGTTGTTCCCTGATTCAGACTACAAGCGTTCCTCATGAAGGAAGATCGTTGGCCGAGATTAAACAGGCCATGATCGACAAGCATATTCCCCTCATTGGGCAGGCCGCTGCTGAAGGTTCACAGATAGTTTGCCTTCAGGAACTCTTCTATGGACCGTACTTCTGCGCGGAACAGTCCACACGCTGGTATGACATGGCGGAAGCTGTGCCCAATGGCCCAACCATAAAGCTCATGCAGGATCTGGCGAAGCAGTTACAGGTCGCCATCATCGTTCCGATTTACGAGATGGAAGGCACAGGCGTGTACTACAACACGGCTGCAGTGATCGATAGCCAGGGAAAATATCTCGGTAAGTACCGCAAGTCGCATCTCCCGCATCTTGATCCTGGCTTCTGGGAGAAGTTTTATTTTCGTCCGGGCAATCTTGGATTCCCTGTCTTCGACCTGGGCTTCTGCAAGATTGGCGTCTATCTCTGCTACGACCGCCACTTTCCAGAAGGCGCACGTGCGCTGGGATTGAATGGCGCTGACATTGTTTTTAATCCCTCTGCGACCGTCGCGGGGCTGAGCGAATATCTGTGGAAGTTGGAGCAACCGGCGCATGCGGCAGCGAACGGATACTTCGTTGGCGCAATCAACCGAGTTGGCACAGAAGCTCCATGGAACATCGGCGAGTTCTTCGGGCAGAGCTACTTCTGCAATCCACGCGGCCAGATATTTTCCGAGGCCTCGCGTGACAAAGACGAGGTGCTTACCGCCGATCTCGATCTCGATCAGGTTGCCGAAGTACGAAAGACGTGGCAGTTCTACCGCGATCGCAGACCAGAAATGTACGGCGACCTAGTTAAGCCGTAGTTCCCTTCTCTCTTGTTCTTGACGACGATTTTGTTTATCCCGAGGTAAGTATCGATGCAGGAGTTACTCCAGCAGAAGCCAGAGATCGCAGAGAGGTTTGGGGACCTGCATCCGCCGTTCGAGGCGCAGGCTGCAGTGGTTGAGTCGAACCGCTGCCTGAATTGCTTCAACGCTCCCTGTACCAGCGCCTGTCCTACCCATATCGATGTGCCAAAGTTTATTAAGAAGATTGCCAGCGGCAACCTGCATGGCGCAGCGCTTGGCATTCTTGATGCAAATGTTCTTGGAGCCAGTTGCGCCCGTGTATGCCCTGTAGAGGTGCTCTGCGAGGGTGCTTGCGTGATGCATGGCTTCAACGAACAGCCGATTGATATTGGGCGGCTCCAGCGATTTGCAATGGATAGCTTCCATGCACAGGGCGGCAAGCTATCGCGAAAGTCGGACGAGAATCGGCCTGAAAAGATTGCCTGCATAGGCGCTGGCCCGGCATCATTAGCAGCAGCGACAGAGTTGCAGCAGCGAGGTTTCCAAGTAACTATCTTTGACAAGCGTCCTCTACCCGGCGGTTTGAATACCTATGGAATCGCGGAGTACAAGCTACCACTGACAGATAGCCTTGGCGAGATTGAGCTGATCAAGGAGCTGGGCGTAGAGTTCCGGTTTGGCGTCGAAGTTTCCGGCGAGAGCTCACTCGCTCAACTCGAAGCCGAGTTCGCCATGATCTTCATCGGCGTAGGCCTTGGCGCAATGCATCGGCTATCTATTCCGGGCGAATCTCATCCCGGCGTTATCGACGCTCTGCAATTCATCGAAGACTACAAGATGGGAAAGACCTCTCAGATTGCGGGCGATGTAGTCATAGTTGGCGCAGGCAACACCGCCATTGATGCGGCCAACGCAGCGAAGCGGCTTGGAGCGAAGAACGTTTCGATTCTCTACCGGCGCAACAGAGAACATATCTCTGCGTTCGACTTTGAATATCGACAAGCATTGCAGGAAGGCATTCACTTTCTTTGGTTGACGCAACTGATGGCGATTCATTCCTCCGTTGCTGGCATTACCTCCGTTGAATGTTTGTGCATGGAGATTGGATCCGATGGCTCACTCAAACCTGTCGAAGGTTCAACCTTCTATCTGGAATGCAACATGGTGATTCCTGCGATTGGCCAGTCACCTATGCTTGAGCTCCTGTCCCAATGCCGCGACGTGCAGTTGGAACGAGGGCGAGTCGTCGTGGATCGCTCAACCGGGCAGACAACGAATCCGAAATATTTTTCTGGTGGCGATTGTGTCAATGGTGGACGCGAAGTAGTAGATGCAGTGGCAGACGGCAAGCGCGCTGGTGTTGCTATCGCTCGTCTGCTAGAGGCGGCATATGTCTAAGTACAGCGTGAAACCGCATCTCTCCGTAACCTTTGCTGGCATCGAGTCGCCAAATCCATTCTGGCTGGCCTCCGCGCCGCCGACCAACACCGGCGAGCAGATTATGCGGGCCTTCGATGCAGGATGGGGAGGCGCAGTGTGGAAGACGATGGGCGCGCAGGTGACAAATACCTCTTCGCGCTATTCGTCGATCAACTGGAATGGCCAGCGCATGATGGGCTTCAGCAATATTGAGCTGATCAGTGACCGACCGCTTGATGTGAATTTGCGGGAATTTGCAGAGGTGAAGAAGCGTTATCCGAAGCAAGCGCTCATCGCCTCTTTGATGGTCGAGTCAACACGCGAGGCGTGGCACGTAGTTGTGCAGCAGGCGGAGGATGCTGGCGCCGATGGACTGGAGTTGAACTTCGGTTGTCCTCATGGCATGAGCGAGCGCGGTATGGGTTCGGCAGTGGGCCAGGTGCCGGAATATGCAGAGATGATTACGGCTTGGGTGAAGGAGAAGGCCAGAACTCCGGTCATCGTCAAGCTGACACCCAATATCACCGACATTCGCGAGGTGGCGCGAGCGGCGAAACGTGGGGGCGCCGATGCGCTCGCTGCCATCAACACCATCAACTCCATCACGAGCATCGATCTGGATACGTTGATGCCGCAGCCGAATGTTGATGGCAGATCCTCGCATGGCGGTTATAGCGGACCAGCGGTGAAGCCGATTGCGCTCAATATGGTGCAGCAGGTGATGAGCGATCCGGAGGCGATGCTGCCTATCTCTGGAGTCGGCGGCATCGCTACGTGGAAAGATGCTGCGGAGTTCATTCTCCTCGGTTCTGGAGCGGTGCAGGTCTGTACAGCGGTCATGCACCACGGATATCGCATCGTCGAGGACATGATCGACGGCCTTGAGAACTGGATGTGCGAGAAGGGCTTTCACTCCATCGAAGACTTTCGCGGGCTCAGCCTGCCGAAGGTGACCGAATGGAAGGACCTGAACCTCAACTACAAGGTCGTCGCGCACATCGATGAGGCGAAGTGCATTGGCTGCGGGCTTTGCTACACAGCATGTTGGGATGGAGCGCATCAGTGTATCCATGTCGACCGCGTGAGCGGGCAAGTCAATGGTCCTATCGAGGTGCATGCAAAGCCGTCTGAAGTGGAAGCGGCAAGTCGAAGCAGCATTACAGTCACTCCGATTCCGAAGCTCGATGGCAACTTGGCTCGTAAATCTTATGCAACTCCTCTTGCTCGCATTCCTCGTGTGGACGAGACGGAGTGCGTCGGCTGCAATCTGTGCTCGCTGGTTTGCCCTGTCGACGCGTGCATCACGATGGTCGAGGTCAAGACTCATCTGCCTGCGGAGACGTGGGAAGAACGCACTGCTGCGTGTCTCACCGGAGAGAGTTGCTGATGGGTTTGCTGATTCAGGATGGAACGGTTGTCACCGCTGAAAAAACCTTTGCTGCCGATGTGTTGGTAGAAGGCGAAGTCATCAAAGAAGTGCGCTCGGGGATTGCAGCGGCAGGTCATACCATTGTCGATGCGGCGGGAATGCTGGTGCTTCCCGGCGGCATCGATGCGCATACGCATCTTGACATGCCGTTCGGCGGGACCATGTCGAGCGACGATTTTGAGACTGGCACTCGCGCTGCGGCGATCGGTGGAACGACTACGATTGTCGACTTCGCCATCCAGGCCAAAGGGACGAAGATGCGCGACGCGCTCGACCTGTGGTGGAAGAAGGCAGAGGGCAAGGCCTGCATCGACTATGGCCTGCACATGATCGTCACCGATCTTGGCAGCGATGAGGGCAAGGCTGGTCTCGACGACATGGACAGCATGGTGCGCGAGGGCGTGGCCAGTTTCAAGCTTTTCATGGCTTATCCGAATGTGCTGATGGCCGATGATGCGACCATCTTCAAGGCGCTGCGGCAGACGGCGAAGAATGGCGCGCTGGTCTGCATGCATGCTGAAAACGGCAGCGTGATCGACGTGCTGGTGCAGCAGGCGCTGGCCGAGGGCAAGACTGCGCCGATCTACCATGCGCTTACGCGGCCAACGCTGGCCGAGGCCGAAGCGGTGCAGCGGGCGATTGCCATGGCCGAGATCGCCGGAGCACCGGTTTACATCGTGCATCTCTCTTCGGAAGACGCGTTGAACCAGGTTCGCGAGGCCCGCGATCGCGGGGTTCCGGCGTTTGCCGAGACTTGTCCGCAGTATCTGCTGCTTTCCATTGAAGACAATATGAGTTCCGGCTCCTTCGAGGATGCGAAGTACGTCTTCACTCCCCCGCTGCGCGAGAAAAAACATCAGGCCAAACTATGGGACGGCCTGAAGCATGACCATCTGCAGGTGGTTTCGACCGACCACTGCCCTTTCTGTTTTGCCGACCAGAAGGTGCTGGGGATCGACGACTTTACCAAGATTCCCAACGGCGGACCGGGGATCGAGCACCGGATGCAGTTGATACATCATCATGGTGTCAACTCGGGCAAGCTGTCGCTGAACCGGTTTGTCGAGATCACGGCCACAGCTCCGGCGCGCATCTTCGGGATGTATCCGAAGAAGGGGACGATTGCGCCGGGCAGCGATGCGGACATCGTGATATGGGACCCGAAGGTCGAACTTACGATCAGCGCCGCGACCCACAACATGCGCTGCGATTACTCGATGTTTGAGGGGTATCGGGTGAAGGGTAATGCCCGACAGGTGTTCTCGGCGGGCGAGTTGATCGTTGAGGGCGGAAAGTTTCTGGGCAAGCCGGGACGTGGGCGATATCTGAAGCGTGAGCCGCGTGGCGGCGCCTGGCGCTGAGGTACCCCTCCCCCCTGGACTTTACGTGCAAAGTCTTCATTGCAAATGCTTTATTTGCAAAGTCTTGATTATAGATATTTTACAGGCAAAGCATTACTTATCAATGAGTTAGGTCCAACGATTGTCGCTGGGCTTTTTAGTTTTATTCACTGCTTCTAGTTTAGCAATTGGAGAGAAACTAATCTGCAATGTCTATGTCTTTTGTTTTGTTTGATTTATGTGGGTTTAGGGCTTGACAAGGCTTTTTGCTAAGGTTTTTGAGGGATTTTTTTTAGGTGGGGCACTCTGGACGAGTGATGAGAGATTTGAAAACGGCATACCCCACGGGCTAAAGCCCCTTTTGTGGGCATCCTGAGAGAGGGCCAAGGCAAAGGCAAGGCAAAATGCAAATGCAATACAGGGATCTCTCCACTCCGCCACGCGATAAAGCTGCGAGTCTCCGGTCGAGATGACGTAGGTTGATTGGGGTTGACGAGCTGCAGTCGGATGGCGCTTTTAGAGCCTGTTCACGATCTAATTACTAGCGGAGCGGCCGTTTTGGTTGGACACT
>JBEPVF010000018.1:0-22421 GCA_041691135.1 Candidatus Peribacteria bacterium | reverse complement strand
GCACCAGTTACCTGATGGGCAACGTCGGCATCAACAAGACGAATCCCGCCACCGCCCTCGATGTCCGTGGGACCATTTCCGGCTCTGCTCTTCAAGTCAACGGCAGCGCCATTGTTGTTGGCGTTGCCACTATTTCCCGCCCTGGCGTAGGTGACACTGCTCTACAAACCGCCGTCATCGGCGAAGCTACGGCACGCTTCGTTATCTTCAACAACGGCCTCATGCAGTGGGGACAGGGACTCAACAGTACCAAGGATATTCAGATCCAACGCTCCACCACGGGCACGCTCATGATCTCGGCTCTCAACGGCGCCGCCAGCGCTAAGCTCCAGATCAGGGGACTTGCTTCCCAGAATGCCAGTCTCTTCGAACTCCTCGACAGCGGCAACGGTGTGCTGGCCAAGTTCGACCAGTCCGGTGCTCTCACGCTCAACACTGCTGCTCGCGCTCGGGAAGCCCTCAACGTGCGTGGCACGATGTCCGGTTCGTCTCTCACGGTCTCCTCGCTCATCTCCTGCGCTGCTCTGCAGTCTTCCAGCGTTGGTGCTCTCAGTTGCAATACGGGCCTGACGCAGACTGCCCTCGACGCCCGCTACGTCAACACGAGTGGCGACACCATGACCGGTGCTCTCACTATCTACAAGAACCCCGGATCCGCCACAGGCAACACGCTCATCGTGGATACCATCGGTCTTGTCTATGCTGGTACTACCAAGCGTGTGGGTATCGGCACCGCAGCGCCCACCACTTCGCTGCACGTCGGCAATGGCAACAGTGCCGGTGTATTCACCAGCTTGGTTACCTACGGCACGGCTTCTCCCGATATCGTTGTCTCCAAGACCTCCGGCGAAGCATCTATGGGCTTGATGATTACCGATGGAACCAACAACCGCCGCGCAAAACTCTTCTTGGATCAAACAAATGGTATCTGGGGACTTGCCGAAACCTACAGCTCCGGTGCTCCGGCATTCGTCATCAATGCGGGTGACGCTGAGCGTCTGCGCATCGATGGTGTCGGTAAGCTTGGTCTGGCCACGTCCACTCCAGGATCCCGCCTCTCCGTTTCCGGCGCCACTATTATCAACATCAATGGAAACCTCGGATCTAGGGCAGTCAAAACCGGTCTCGGTCTGGAAGTCATGGGTGGCATGTCCGGTTCCACTCTGAGTGTGTCGAACGTGCCGTCTTGCTCCAACCTGCAGACATCCAGCGCCGGGGCTCTGTCCTGTGGATCCACCTTCACGCAGACGACCGCTGATGTCCGCTATGTGGACATCGGCGGTGATACGATGACCGGCGTACTCATCATCTCAAAAGTAGGAGCAGGCACACAGGCGCTCAAAATGAGTGCGACAGGAGATACCAATAGCCGCTATATTATCAGTAATAATGGAGCGACTGAGTGGGGATATGGATTTGCCGCAGCGGATACGCTTCTCTACCGCAGTGGTACGGGTACGTTGCAGGTAATCGGCGAGGGTGGTGCTCCCAGTAGTAAGCTCCAGGTTAAGGCTCGGCCGTCCCAGAATACAAACATGTTCGAAATCCTGAACAGCAGCAGTACCGTTCTGTCTGCCTTCGACCAGTCCGGTGCGCTCACTATCACGGCGGCTGCCCGAGTCCGTGAAGCGCTCAATGTCCGTGGCACACTGTCCGGTTCCGCGCTCAACGTCATGAACGGTACCAGTTACATGATGGGCAACGTCGGCATTGGCAAGACTGCCCCGTCTACGAAACTCGATGTGCTGGGTACGATCTCCGGTTCTGCGCTCACCATCAATGGTGCATCGAACTCCTACACTATGGGCAAGCTTGGCATCGGCATGAACAATCCGCAGCAGGCTCTCCAGATTGCAGCCAACAAACAGTTCGTGATGGAAATGTTGGCGCCGACCGGTGTCAGTGCCGTGCATGCCTCCGGCGGCTCGCTCACTCTTGCCACCACCTACTACTACGAGGTGACGAACATCGACAGTGCCAACGGTCAGACGACTCCTTCGAGTGAAGTTTCCGCTATTACCAATGCTGGTAACCAGGCTATCACTGTCGGCTGGACGCTCCAGAACGGTGCCACTTATAAGATCTACCGCACAACGACTCAAGGGTCGTACGGAGCAAGCTCGCTCCTTGCAACCGTCTCGAGCAATGCCACAGTCTCCTTCACCGACACAGGCGGTCTGGTCCAGGTGGCCGGTACGCCGCCCACAGTAACGACAGCGTATCAGCTTGCTGCTGCGCCGAATGCGACCGGCAACCTCGCCTTACGTGGAATGCACATTCTCATGGATAACAAATTCAGCCTTCGCTACTTTGACGCTGCAGGTACTCAATTCAGCGCATTCACTGTTACTAGCAACAACCTTACTGTCAATACTCCCGCTGCGGGTGGATCGATGCAACTTGGGGTGAACGGCACTACATCAGCCAGTGTCTTCCAGGTTTTCGTGGGCGGTGCTACCAATGACAAACTCCGCTTCCAGATCACCAATGGCGGTAATGTCGGTATTGGTACTGTAAACTCATTGGCCGGTTCCCGTCTCGCCGTCTCTGGTGCCACGATCATGAGTGTCAGTGGCAACCTCGGTACCACTGCGGCTAAGGCAGGTCTGACTCTGCAAGTACTCGGCAACTCCGAATTTGCTGGCTCGATGTCGGGTCGTTCGCTGTTTATCTCCGGCACTGGCTCCACGCCGCTGCTGCGGACGGATATCACCAATGGCATCGTCACTATCGGCACCGGTGCCACGGTGTTCTCGGGCACCAGAGGCAAAGTCAGCATCGTCACACAAGATGCCGATAACATTCCGGCCATCTCCATCAAGTCGCGCGAAACGACCGGCAGCCAGGACATGATCAAGCTCGTCACCGATGTCACATCGGTCAACAACACGGTGTTCCGCGTCAATGCATCGGGCGCCGTGTTCTCCGACATGGCGTTCTCGAGCGCAGGTGCTGACTACGCTGAATGGTTCTACACCAGCAACACTGATTTGAAACCGGGCGAACTCGTGTGCATCGATACCACGCGCGCAAATGCGGTCAAACGTTGTGACCGCGATGGCGACAGCGACGTGATCGGTATCGTCTCTACGCATCCGTCCTTCATTGGAAACACGCTCAGCGGCGCGGATGGTATTCCGGTTCCGGGTACCGTGCTTATCGGACTCATCGGTCAGGTTCCGGCCAAAGTAATTTCCGGCACCGGCGGCATTCATGCCGGCGATCAGCTGACCGCTGCTGCGACATCTGGCTTTGCCCGCAAGGCGAATGCCGGCGAGTCGACGGTGGGCGTAGCACTCGAAGATATTCCGGCTGGACAGACAAAGACGGTCAACGTCCTCATCAGCCGCCGCAACCAGTCGCTCACCGGCGAGATGGTCGAACAGAAAGTACTCGACAGCATCGCGGCGATGAAGCTCGACGACGTGATCATTAGCAAGATGCAAGACCAGTTGAATAAACTCGATCTGAACACGACTGTCCGCGATCTGGTGACAGAGCAGGTGAGTCAGCTGGATCTGACGCGCCAGATGCACGAGTCAATCATGGCGCACATTCAGTCAGGTTCGCTTGTCAGTCAAAACGGATTGAACGATGCGATTGCGTCGGTCAAGACGCTCATCGATGCGAATCAGGCGGCGAACCTCACGCTTGCCGGTGCCGAAGCGTATATGAACGCCACGTATGGATTCAGCAAGACAGCCGATAGCTTTGTCCTCGGACGCGACACTTCAATCAATGGCGCGCTCAATGTGAATGACTTGCTCACCACGAATGGCGGACTTGTCGTCAACGGTTCGGTGCGCTTTGCAGACCTGACAAATTGCGCCTCTATCGGCACCGATGCGAACGGCACGCTTGTCTGTCGCAACAATACCCAGATTGCCAGCGGCTCGCTCACCGGCGCCCTCGTCATCAATCCGGGATCCGGCACGGGTATCGCACTCGATGTGCGCGGTACGATTGCCGGTCATTCGCTCACGATCAGCGGCAACGGCTCGTCGCCGTTACTTGCGACGGATCTTGCGCACGGCGCCGTCGTGATCGGCGGCGGCACGGCATCGGGCAAGGCAGCACTGGAAGTGCAAACGGGTTCGGGTCGCGAAGGCATCCGCATCGCCAGCAGCGAAACGAACGGCAATCAGGATATGCTGAAGATCATCACCGATGTGAACAAGGCGCAGAACACGGTCTTCCGTGTCACCGCGACGGGAGCTGTCTACAGCAATGCGACATTCAATTCCGCCGGTGCCGACTATGCGGAGTGGTTCCAGGCGCGCGACAACGATCTGCAACCGGGTGAACTGGTGTGTATCGATGTGACGCGCTCGAACACGATCCGCCGCTGCGACCGCAATGGCGACAACAACCTGATGGGCATCGTGTCGACGCATCCGGCCTTCATCGGCAACTCGATCGGCGGTGCCGGCGGTGCGCTCGGCATCACGCCTCCGGGCTACGCACTTATCGGTTTGATCGGTCAGGTACCGGCCAAAGTCATGACCGAGAGCGGCATGACGATCCAACCGGGCGATGCGCTCACTGCTGCGTCGAAGCCTGGCTACGCCCGCAAGGCGAAAGCAGGGGAGTCGACCGTCGGTGTGGCACTCGATTCGTTCGATGGCGAGACCGGCACGATCAACGTCCTCATCAGCCGCCGCAACCAGTCGATCACCGTCGAAACGATGGAGAGCCGCGTACTCGAGTCGATCAAGAACATGGCGATCGAAGACGATGTGCAGCAGATGGTTGCAAGCTCTCTCAACAACCTGAACCAGAACGGCGTGCTGTCGCAGGAAGTCGGCAAGCAGCTCAGCGCACTGAACATCACCGATCAGTTCCGCGAGATTCTGGGACAGTTGGAAGAGCTGAAGAAGGTGACCGACCAGTCTGCGTCTGCGGACTCCGCCGCGGCAAGGGTAACTGTAAATGGGTTGGTAAGTGCATCATCTGGTGCGACGTCACTCAATCTGCCGGGCAGTCTGCATGTCGATGGCGATACGACGATGAGCGGAACACTGCGTGGCGGTGATGTGATTGCCAACAGCCTCGGATCCGAGACGACATTGGTTGTCGGTCAGGATGCACGCATCAGCGGCGACCTGTACCTGGAAGGCCAGCTGCGTGCCAACAATCTGTACGTGCCGAACGGCCTCAAGATCGACGGCGGTCTGGATGTGCAGGGTACATTGCATGCCTCGGCAGCGGATCTGGGCAGCGGCTCCATACTGCACGGCCTCACGATGCTTGATGGCACACTGCGCTTCGGTACAGGCTCGATCGAAATGGGCAGCGGCTCGATCAAGATCGGTTCCGGCTCCATGCTCGTCCAGACGCTGCTCGTCCGCCAGGCGCTCGAAGTGCTCGGCAACGTTACCATTTCCGGTCTCGCCAATTTCCTCGGTGATATTACCGTCCATGGCACGCTCACGGTCAGCAGCCGCCAGGCCGGCTACGCGCTGATCAAGAAGGGCGAGAAGTCAGTTACCGTTCACTTCGGCACGGGTTACACCGTCACGCCGATCGTCACAGCCTCGCCGGATGTGCCGGTGCTGTACGCCGTCTCGAAGGCGACCGCCACGGGCTTCACCGTTCGCATCGCCGACATCGCCGAAGAGGACATCACCTTCTCGTGGCTTGCACTCGGCACAGTGGAAGCGAAGACCGCCACCAACGATGATCCCAGTCAGATGACGCCGTTCCCGGTGGATGACAAAGGCGTCCCCGTTTCGACCAGCGATATCTTCAATCTCTGTCTTCGCAATCAGACGCCGCTCGATGCCGACGGCAAGCCGTACAACTGCAACCGCTACGGCAACAATCATCATTACACGCATCCGGATCTGAATATCGAATTCACATGGGACACGAACTATGATCCGCCCAAACTGATTCTACCGACCGGATACTTTGCCCAGCTGCAGACAGCGGTGGTCTCATCTGAATCGTCCGCTTCGTCTGAGTCCTCTTCCGTTGAATCGTCTGAGTCATCTGCTTCCTCGGAATCTTCCACATCCTCAGTCGCGACCGTTTCCACCTCAACCGGTTCCACTGCTTCGGGTTCATTGAACACTGAACCGGACACGGCATCAGGTTCGA
The DNA here is from genome assembly GCA_041691135.1 of Candidatus Peribacteria bacterium. Taxonomy (GTDB): domain Bacteria; phylum Patescibacteriota; class Gracilibacteria; order Peribacterales; family Peribacteraceae; genus JAQBQQ01. The sequence goes on along the minus strand of JBEPVF010000018.1, from coordinate 16,322 downwards.
CAGCTTCGTCGGCCAGCAGTGAGTCCTCGTCCGTTGTTGCCAACCCCATTTCACTTGCACCGGTTGCCGGACCTCCCGAAGAATCGACCGCCAACTTTCAGTTGATGCAGCAGATCCAGCAAGTGGCAACTGTTCCGACAGTGAGTCCGCTGAGCGCGGATGTGCTGGTGCATTAGAAGAGCAAAAGCCGGAGTTCTCTCCGATAGATTTTATCTGATTATCTGAATCGGAAGATGATTGTCTTTGATCGCTTTTTCTAATTTCTTGAACAGTAACCAACCGGTACCCATGCCCTTTATATACACATATGCTTTCAATTCACCACTATGGTGATGTATTTGAATGGTAAACAGTTTCCGTTCAATAGAATCAATGTCCTTTAGCTCCAAAACATGTTCGCCCTGTAGTGGAAGCAGGATTACTAATCGATCTTCGTACACAGTTAAGTGTCGCAAAAGGCCAAGAGCTACCAACAACATTCTTTGGATTCGGAAGTCCTGTAAAAACAACGGTCGTTCTTTGAAGCCAGGTTCCGACTCTGCTTTCAAATAGCTTGTTCACGTCGCAATACTAAAGATTAAGACTGTAATAGCAGTCATCTAAGTTCTTCGGGCTTGTTTGAGCGAAGCAGCCTTCGTCGCAGATATCGAGAGAACTGGCCTGCCAGCCGTAGCTTCCCGCAGGAAGCGAAGGCTGGAGCCGCCCACGGGAATTGAACCCGTGACCCCTTCCTTACCATGGAAGTGCTCTACCTCTGAGCTAGGGCGGCGTATGGGATGGATTGCTGCAAAATGAGCCACGGCAGTCTACAAGCTGGATGCTCTCAGCTACAAGCTCTCTTCGTCGGTTAATTCCACCGTCTTTCGCCAGCTCTGGGGTTCTTTTTCGTGTAATACCAAAAGGGTGTTCCTTAGCGCATGCAGGCCGAGTAGGGCACATTTGAACCGACGTGGGCCAATGGGAACGCCCAGCAGGTCGTACATCTCCTGTTTATTCAGGGCATTCAGCTCGTCCTCTGTCTTGCCGATGATCTCCTCGCTCAGCAGCGACATGCCGGCCTGGCTGATGGCACAGCCATCGCCATTCCAACCGAACTCTGTCACTTTTCCGTCTTCCACAGTCAATTGGATGGTGAGTGAATCTCCGCAACTCACATTCGTTTCCGTATGGCTTACCGATGCGTTTTTCAGCGTTTGCTTGCCGCGCGGATGCCGATAATGATCGAGAATATTCTCGGCGTAGACGTCCATATGGTATACGGTGTAATTTGCCTATGGGTGATCGGGATATCAACATAGATCGTGCACTTCTCGAATTTTACTTCGACCGGCAAGTGGAGGAGAGAACAGCTAAAGACGTACAAGAACTCGTTGGAGTCATTTACGGCGCATTAAAGCGCGTGATTGGAACAAGAATTTTGCGACTTCGCCGTGGCGAAGCGCTAACGGATGAGGAGATGGATTGGTTTGATCGCTGTACGACGGGTCCTCTGTATGAGATCGATACGCAAAGAAAGCGTTTGGAATCGTTTGGGTATTTCACCGTGGGCGATGAGGAAATTGCTTTCGTGCGGCGTCATTTAGATATTTTATTGGGCATTCAACCGAAAGTTTCAACGCATACGTGAAATACAGTCACTGGTGCTCGCACTCGTCGTTTGAATTTCTTCGGAAGTCGAGTGAATGGCAATCGATAATCGGCTGCTGGCAGTGATGTCGAGCTTACGATGTAGCGGTTGTGTGCAGTGGTGCCCGGCGCGCAGGCAGATTCCCTGCTTGCCCAGAATTTCTGTTAAGTCATGTGGATGAATTCCATCGATGGTAAAGCTGATGCAGCCCGATCGGTCATGCGGATTTTTTGGACCGAGGATTGTCAGTCCTTGAATGGCGCTCAATTCTTTGTGCGCCGTTTCGATCAGAGTCTTCTCGTGCGCTTCGATATCTTTCCATTTGTACTGAGTGAGCCAATCAATAGCTGCGCTAAGCCCGACTGCTTCGGCCATCGGTTGCGTGCCGGCTTCGAACTTTGCGGGCAGGTCGGCAGGGGTGAAGTACTCAGTCATCACTTCGTTGATCATCGTGCCGCCGCCGAGGAATGGAGGCATCGCATCCAGAAGTTCTTCTTTGGCATACAGCACGCCGATGCCGGTGGGGCCGTATAATTTGTGGCCAGAAAAAGCCAAAAAATCGACGTCGAGTTTTTGCACATCTATCGAGTGATGGGCGACGAGCTGCGCCGCATCGATCAGCACTTTCGCCTTCGCTGCGTGCGCTTTGGCAATAATTTTTTCGAGCGGCGGGCACACGCCCAGCACGTTACTCAGTCCGGTGATGCTCACGAGTTTTACATTTCCTTCCGACAGAAACTCATCGAGCTGTTCCAGTTTCAATTGGCCTTCGTTATCGATGTCGATCCAGCGCAGTTCAATTCCCTTTTGTTCTTTCAGTTGTAACCACGGAACAATATTGCTGTGGTGTTCCACAATGCTGAGGACAATCACATCACCTGATTGAAGTGTGCTGCCCCAACTGCGCGCCACCAGATTGATCGCTTCGGTTGCGTTCTTCGTAAACAAAATTTCGTGCGCATGTTTGGCATTCAAAAATTTCTTCACCGTCTGCCGCGCATGTTCGTATGCGATGGTCGCACGCTCGGCCAGGACATGCATGCCGCGGTGCGCGTTGCCATTGTCGTGTTCGTAGAACTGCTGCATCGCTTCCAGCACGGCGCGTGGCTTTTGGGCGGTGGCTGCACTGTCCAGATAGATCAGTGGGTGGCCGTCGATCGTCTGATCGAGGATGGGAAACTGCCGACGGATGGAGGATGGGTCGAACATGGAGGAGAGGCTATTGTACTGGATACAGTGGCCAGTGGTCAGTGGCAAGAAGTCAGTAGGTAAAACAATAATCTGACCGCTGTTCACTGACTTCTGATTTCTCCCAAGAGCTGTTTGGCAATCGCCTAAGCTGGGCTACAATGTATTTTGATGAAACAGCGAACAGTTCAGGTATTGTCGATCAGTTTGTTTGTAACGCTTCTCGTATGGGGAGTGTACGCATTTCTGTCGTATTTGGGTGCGCCGACGCATCTCCAATCGATGCTCAGTCCTAATGCGATTGAGAATGTGGGGGGAACGATTGTTGTCAAAGGCTCGGGATGCGGTGCAGACAGTCATTTCTGTAATGGCTATTCGGCTCTCTTGCCCTTCATTATCTTCCTGTTCTCCCGGATGGCGCCGTTGCTCGGTTACGGGCTGGTGTCATTGATTCTATATGGTGTGTACGTCGGTTATTATTGGATGCAGAGACAATCGTGGCTGCTGAGGATGCGTCTTCGTCCTTGGTATTTTTTCGCTTTGTTCCTGGCCGGAGTGTGGCTGTTCTTTACGGTGTTGAGCATGCAATCGCCGGATGGAATTCCTCTGCGTCGTCTGGTGGCACCGTCGTTAGCCGTTTACCCGGATGCCAGCACCGAGTCCCTCCAGACGCTTCAGGATAACTTCGACGAACTGAAAAACGGCGGCTGTCTGACGCCGGTCGGACAAACCGATGGCGGAGCCGATCTGTACGACATAAAGGTGAGCTGCATACAAATGTCTTTTGTCACTCGCGTGTTACCGCAAATTCTGGCGTCTGTCGCGCTGCTATTCGAATTGCTGGTGCTGGGGCGCGGACTGCTTCGTTTGCTGCGACTCTCTCCCAAGAGCCTTCTGGTCGAAGCGTCGATCAGTGCCGGCTTAGGCACATTTTGTCTGATTGGACTTCTATGGCTGGTAGCGATCATCGGTGTGTATATCCAGCCGGTGGGCTGGGCCCTTCTGCTCATTATTCCTGTCGCGCTGTATCCGCAGGCCCGCTATTGGTTCCAGAAATTTCTGTCCCATACATGGGAAGTGGAGGTGAAGGCGTACAGCATTACCGTTTTCCTCACTTGGTTTTTAATCAGCTATCTCGCCTTCAATTTCCTCACCGTTGTCCGGCCGTTCCCCATCGGATGGGATGACCTGGGCAGCTACCTGAACCGGCCGCGACTATTGGTCAGTTACGGACACTTCATTTTCGGCATGGCGAGCTTTCAGTGGGAGTACATCACCTCACTGGGCTTCCTGTTATTTGGCTACGACAGTTATTTCGGTGCAACGACGGCGATGATCATGAACTGGACGGCTGGGGTGCTGGCCATATTCGCCGTGTACACGTTCGCACGCACCTTCCTCGGTCGCAATCGGGGGATCCTTTCGGCATTGCTGTACTACACGTTGCCGATGGTCGGTCACTTCTCGTTCGCCGACATGAAGATCGACAATGCGCTGTTCGCCATCGGCGCACTGGCCACATTTGCTCTGTTCTACGCCTTCTTCCCGCCGGTTAGTGAGGCCGAGCAGATCACGACGCGTGAAAAACTTACCTGGATCGGCGTCTCGGGCGGGCTCATCGGTCTTGCGTTCGGCATCAAAGTGACGGCAGCGATGTTGCTGATGGCTTTGGGTGCACTCCTAATGGGAATGACATTGAATCCTTTCTCGTTCGTGTCGGCGGCGCTCTTCGCACTGGCGGTTTTCACCTACAAAGGAACATTGGACATCAATGCCATCGGCGCGCGCATCACCGGCGGCGATTCGCCGTTGTCGCCGCAGGCGTTCATGGCACTGTGTCTTATTCTCGGTGCCGGTCTGCTGCTTGTCACCGTCTGGAATCGCGCCAAATGGAAACAGTTCGGCTTATCGCTGGCATGCTTCCTGGGAGGATTTTTCCTCTCGCTGGCACCGTGGATCGGGTACAACAATATCGTGAGCGGTAATGTCGTGCCGCAACTGGTGCTCGGTTTGCCGAATACGCTTACTCCGTCCATTGATCTGCGCGGAACGCAGACGGGCCAGAACGTCCGGTCTCTTCCGGCCGATTTGGCGGTGGATGTCGGTAATCCGGCCTGCAAACCGTCGGGGTCCGGCGAAGAACTCGATCGTTACTGGGGCTTCGACAAAGGTTGGCAACACTATGCCACGCTCCCATGGCGCAGCGTGCTCAATCTGGATTCCAGCGGCTACTACGTGATGACGAGCTTTGCATTGCTCCTGTTCCCGCTGCTGCTTTTGTTGCCCTTCTTCTGGACGCCGCAAGGTCGCTGGCTGCGGTGGTTGGCAGGCGGGACCACCTTCCTGATTATCGAGTGGATGTTCCTGGCCAATGGAATTCCCTGGTACGGTATCGCGATGTTTCTCGGCCTCTCCGTGTGTCTCGAAGCACTGGTGGCACGTGCGCCGGATGTGCCCAGTCGTACCACCGCTTCCATTCTGATCGCTCTTGCACTGATGTGTGTCTTCTCACTCCGGTTGTGGCAGTGGGATCAGCAGAAAAATCTCTTCGAGTATCCGATGGGCAAGATTTCGGCTGATGCATTAAAGGAGCGAACCATCCAGCACTATGATCAGATCAGTAATCTTATCGTGAGCCGCCATGATTCGATGCCGGACCGACCGTATCTGTACCGCATCGGGACCTTCATTCCGTACTTCATTCCACGGAACCTGGAGATCATCGGCATCGGCGACCAGCAACTCGATCTGTTCCACTGTCTGAATCAGGAGAACAATCATGAGCTGACGCTCAAACGCATCAACGCACTCGGTTTCAATAGCATCGTCTTCGATACCAACACGCAGACGATCGAGAGCGATCCTCAGGGATCTCTGCATCAGAAAGTGCAGGAGTTCCTCGACTTCGCCAACGATCCGAAACTGGGATTGCAGATTGTCGTGAACGATCCCAACGCGGGCGTGGCATTCCTCATGCTTCCGTAAGTAATTACGCCCGTTTCCATGATTGTCGCCGTCATTCCCGCGTACAACGAAGCTTCACGTATTGCTCAGGTCGTGCGCGATGCCAAGCGATACGTGCATACTGTTATTGTGGTTGATGATGGATCGACGGATCAGACCGGAGAAATCGCAAAGAAAGAAGGAGCATTCGTCGTGCAACACCTGGAGAATGGCGGTGCCGGCGCGGCGACCATGACCGGTATCGATGCGGCGCGTGCGATGGGCGCCACGACTGTCGTTACGCTCGATGCTGATGGTCAGCATGACCCGGCGGATATCCCACTCCTCCTCAAACCGATTGCCGATGATCAGGCGGATATCGTCTTCGCGAACCGATTCGGTCAACGTAATCATATTCCCGCCATCCGCCGTGCGTTCAACGGCATCGGCAACGTGGTCACCTTGTTCGCCACCGGCAAATGGGTCAGCGACAGTCAGTGCGGCTTTAAAGTATTCGGCCCGCGTGCGCTGCGCGAAGTGGAATTGCGCATGCGTGGTTTTGAATTCTGTACCGAGATCGTCCGGGAAGCGGCTCAGCATCATTGGCGCACCGACGAAATTCCCACCAAAGTTCTGTATTCGGAATACACGCTGGCAAAGGGGCAGTCGTTCGCGAACGGAGTGAAGACCGCGTTGAAGATCCTTTTGAGATCTTTCCTTCGATAGCGGAGGGAAATACCAATGAAAAATGAAAGAGGTGTTTTTTCGAATTTCGTGCTTCGGATTTCGAATCTTCCTAGTTCTTGGCTTCTTGGTTCTTCGTGCTTTATAGCTCTATTTCCGATTCTCTCTCCCTGCTATGCTTTTCCCATCCACCTGACTCCGTACCAAATTGCGGCTCCGCTCTTCTCCATGCTGGCGATTGTCTATGCATGGAATCTGGTCCTGCGTGGCAAAAAATCGATTTGGGAAACGGGATTGTGGACAATATTTTGGGGTTTTGTGGCGTTGATTGCCTTATTTCCCAATGCGCTCTCGTACCTGTCGGCTATCACGGGCATTGCGAATCAGGAGAATGCGGTCCTTGTTACGTTCATGGGCATTCTGTTCTTCATCGTGTTCTACATCATTATTCGTCTGGAAGAACTGGAGCAGAGACATGCGAAGTTGGTCAGTATGCTTGCGTTGCGGGCAGCGGGACTGGAAGAAGGTACTTTGAATGATTCAAAAAATTCAGGTGATTCAAGGGAAGGGACTCAGGGAAAGAGAAAATGAGTGATCATTTGAATCTCTTGATTCGATATCCATGAAGACCATTCTCCTCATCAGCCCGTATTGGAAAGAACCCCATCGCTGGATGGTGAGTTCGGTGAAGTTGGCGGAGTTGTGGCAGCGGCTTGGCTATCGGGTTGTCGTCGTGTGTATGGGATCCGAGACCGGTATCGAGGTAGTGTCGCCGACGCTCACGATTCACCGGCGTAAGGATTTGTTTCTGAAGGATCCGCTGAACTATGGCATTGCGGTCGGTTTTTCGGGCTACGTTGCGCGGTTGGCGCGATCGCTCAAACCTGACGTGATTATTGTGAATAAAATCCTGTTCTGGAGCTCGTTGTCACTGATAGGTTTGCGTCTGCGCGGGTATCGAGTGCTCCTGCTGACCGATGCGTTTGTGGGCATGACGTGGTTTCCGCGCGGCCGTTTCCCGCGTGTGATCATGACGGCAGGCGCATGGACAGTGGGCTGGTTCCTGATGCGACTGTGTACACGACTCATTACCTTCCATCCACAATCGCCTGATCTGTTGAAAAAACTAGGGATTTGGAAGAAGACAGAAGTGATACCAACCGGGATTGATGTGACCGGTTACCAGGACGCAAAGACCAAAGGTCAAAAATCGGAAACAAAATCTGATGTGTCCGGTCACCAAACAGTGACATATGTCGGACGGCTGGAGTCCGTGAAGGGCGTGGATAATTTTCTAGCCGCGGTGGTGCCGCTCAAGAAGCAGTTTCCACACTTGCATGTGCGCGTAGTGGGATGGTTTACGGAGAAAAATGAACTGGTCACTCAGTATGGACATGATGTGGAGTTCACCGGTTTGCGCGACGACATTCCGGCGATACTGGCCGAGACGGATATTTTCGTCTTGGCGAGCTACAGCGAGGGACTCAGCAACGCACTGATGGAAGCGATGACGAGCGGCTGTGCCTGCGTGGCCAGCGATGTGGGCGGCAACCGTTTCCTGCTCCAGAACGGCGTATCGGGTTTTCTGTTCCCGGCTGGTGACCGCGAGGCCCTGGCAGCCCATGTGCGGCGGCTGCTCGATGATCCGCCCAAAGCCCGGGCATTGGGAGAAGCGGCACGTACGCGCATTGATGAGCAATTTAGCTGGGATCGGGTCGGTCGCCTGTATCAGACGCTGTTCGAGGAGTTCCGGACAAAAATGTAATGTAAAATGTACAATGTCCGATGTACAATGGCGGCGGAAGGTCCTATGTTGAAGAGCTTCCTTCATTTTCTATTGTCAATCGCCAACCGTCTATTCTCCCATGTCTCGTCCACGCATTGTAATCGTATCGGCTTTTCTGACGCCGTTTCGCAGTGGGGCCGAAGCGTGCGCCGAAGAAGTGCCGGCAGCGCTGTCGGATTTGTATGAATTTATCATTGTCACTGCGCGTCTGCAGGGATCATTGCCGAAACACGATACGCTGGAATCCGGAGTGACGGTGTTGCGGGTTGGCATGGGCTGGCCGCTCGATAAATGGTTGTTCCCTTTTCTGGCGCCGCTGGCGATCAAGAAGCTGCGTCCCACCATCGTGCACGCTGTGCTCGAATCATATGCCGGATTGGCGCTCGTCTTTGTGAGCTGGCTGTGTCCGGACATGCGCCGGATTCTTACGTTGCAAAGTACGAATACGCGTTTGTTCCTCAGGCAGATTCATCGCGCTGCGGATCGCATCACGGGTATCAGCACAGCTCTGATCGAGCGCGCTCGCGTGCTGGGTTTTCCGCGGGTCACGCTTATTCCGAACGGCATTCCCTTGCACGAACTGCAGGCGGCCTGTGCACGGGCGCACAAAATGCATGGCCGTGTTCTGTATGTCGGTCGCCTGGAGCCGATGAAAGGTGTCGATACGCTGCTTGATGCATTCGCGCTGGTGGCGCGCCGTATTCCGCATGCAACACTCCATATCGTCGGCGATGGATCCGAACGTGCGCATCTCGAAGCGATGTGCCGGTCGCTCGGTCTACACGATCGCGTGCGCTTCCAGGGCTACTTGTCGGGATGGCGCCTGTATCACGAGTATGCCGAGGCGGAAGTATTCGCCGGCCTGTCGCGTAGCGAGGCGCTGGGCAATGTGTTTCTGGAGGCACAGGCTGCCGGTTGCGCGGTCATTGCCACGCGCGTGGGCGGCATTCCCGATATCGTGCACGAAGAAGTAACGGGGATGCTCTTGCAGCCCGATGATCCGCAGGCGGCGGGGATGCTCATCTCTCAATTGCTCCAGGCGCCTGAAGCACGTATGCGCCTGACGACACGGGCCATTCCCCATGCCGAACGATATGACTGGGCAGTGATTGCCACGCAGTACGCAGAAGTGTATCAAGCGATGCTTTCGCGAAGCGGAGCGGTACGCTAAAGGTCACAGATTTTTACTCTGACGGACCAGTTGTGCGGCCCGGAAGAGACTTTCGAATGTTCCGGCGTCCACCCATTCCTTTTCCAGGATCGTGGCGCACAGCGTGTTCTTTGCCAAATACAATGCGTCTAAATCAGTGATTTCCAATTCTCCCCGGGCTGACGGAGACAAAGTTTGGATCAGGTCGAAACATTGCTCGTCGTACAGATAACAACCGGTGATGGCGAAGTTGCTTTTGGGATGAGCGGGTTTTTCTTCAATGGATACAACACTGACAGTGCCCGCTGACTTCTGGCCACTGGCTACAACTTCGGCCACGCCGAATCGTTCGGGGTCGTGCACTTCTTTTACAAACACATGCGCACCGGTTCGAAAGTCTTTGATGATAGAGGTGAGATCATCGAAGAAGACGTTATCGCCGAGAATCGCGCATACCGGTTCGCCGGCCACGAATTCCTTGGCCAAACTGAGCGCCTGCGCGATGCCGAGCGGCTTTTCCTGGACCATGAAGGCGAATGTACAGCCGAAACGGCTGCCGGAGCCGAGGAAGGCGGCCATCTGATCCATGTGTTCGGGTCCGGTGATCACTGCAATATCGCGAATGCCGGCATCCAGCAGAATCTGTAACGGGTACAGAACCAGCGGTTTGTCGTATACGGGCAACAGGCTCTTATTGGTGATCTCCGTCAGAGGACGGAGACGTGAACCGGTGCCGCCGCAGATGAGGACTCCTTTCATGGGAAGGGTGACCGAAGTGACAAAGGTGACCGAGGTGGCAGAGGAATGGGTGGTACCGTAGCATGCTTTCTTCCAGCTCGGTACATCAGTATTCTATCCGTAGCCTCTCTTCTTTTGTCAGCTTTGTCACTTCGGTCACTTCTGTTTCTTTCATACGTATGAATTTTCTCGTTACCGGCGCTGCCGGCTTCATCGGCTCGCATTTCGTTCTGCGGCATATCGACAGCCATCCCGACGACACGATCGTGGTGCTAGATACGATGAGCCATGGGGCGGACAAGAAATTCCTCGAGCCGGTGATCAAGCGCATTCGCTTTATCGAGGGCGATATTGCCGATCTGGAATTGGTGAGCAAGCTGGTGCAGACCTACGGCATCGAGACGATTGTAAACTTCGCGGCCGAAACGCATGTCGATCGGAGCATCGAGAGCAGCGTGCCGTTCATTCATAGCAACATCATCGGCGTGCAAAGTCTGATCGAGGTGTGCCGCAAAAATCCGACAGTGCTTCTGTATCATGTCTCGAGTGACGAAGTGTACGGTGATCAGTTGGAGGGCGAGCGGCCACGGAAAGTGGAAGATCCGCTGTGGCCGAGTTCGCCGTACGCGGCGACAAAGGCATCGGCCGACTTGCTTCTCCTCGCTGCCGCGCGCACTTATGGCATTCGCGTGCGCATCAGTCGATGCACCAACAACTACGGTCCGCATCAGGCAGCCGAAAAATTCCTGCCCACCGTCATCCGCAACGCGTTGGCCGGCAAACCGATTCCAATCTACGGCGAAGGCAAGAATAAGCGCGATTGGCTGTACGTTGCCGATCACTGTGATGCGATTGAGAAAATTTTACAGACCGATTGGGCCGATACGCATTTGTTCAACATTTCGGCCAACGAAGAGCGACAGAATATCGATGTGGCAAAGACTGTTTTGAAAATCCTCGGCAAACCCGAGAGTCTCCTTCAATTCGTTGCCGATCGTCCGGGACATGACTGGCGGTATGCGGTTGATTCATCGGATACACGGGCACTGGGCTGGGCGCCCAAGGTCAGTTTTGAGGAGGGAATCCAGAAGACGGTGGAGTGGTACCGTTCTCGTGCTTCGTAATTACGATTTCTTTTTGCGCCTCAGATTGGTGTCTATAAGATAATTATAGACTTGTTGCATCGTGCGCCTGCGCAGGCTCTTATATTCGGAGCCGCTTGTTCCATCAATGTATGCTGCTTGTTGCACGGAAAATTGAGAGAGCACGCGGAACGTATTTTTCACACTTTCGATAGCCGCTTGTTTTTCGGTACGGTTCTTGTCACCGAAGTGACGTCGTATTTGCCGTATCGTTCGCCATTGGTTCAGATCTTTGAGGGTTAATTCGTCAGCCTCCAGAAACAGGAATGGGATACCATCAAATGCAGCGGTCGCTCTCTCACGTACTCGTTCTATTTCACTTAAAATAATGGGATCAGCACTTGTCTGCTCGTCGTCTTCCCAATCGTTCTCTGGCTGTTCCAGTAACTGTCGTAGTGCAGTGCACATTTCGTGAATATAGCTTTGGATTTCTTCCGTAAGCGTTTCTTTCTCAATCTTTATGTTCAATGCCAGTTCAAACAGATCGTCGTACATATCCATACTGATATAATTAAAATACTTTATAAAATATGTCAATATACTATCGTCTTCCATCGCTTCCGTGGCTCGCTAACGCTATGATCTCCCCATGCAACTTGTGCTCGCCACCGGTATTTTTCCGCCTGATGTGGGAGGCCCGGCCACGTATGTGGAGCATTTGGCCAAAGAGTTTATCCGACGCGGGGCAGACAATATTACGGTGATTACGTATGCCAAGGAGGAAAAAGGCATCAGTGTGTCGCAGGAGGGCGGCAAAACGGTTGTACGCGTATCAAAGAGCGGCGGGCCGATTGTGCGCTGGCGCCGGTATGCCAAAGCACTGCGGGATCATGCGGCACAAAGTGATGTGGTGATTGCATTTTCGTCGATCAGCGTCGGCATGCCGTTAAAAATGGCCAAATTAAGCAAGCCTGTGCGTATTCTGCGCCTCGGCGGCGATTATTTTTGGGAACGGTACACGGCGATGGGCGGACTGCGCACGTTGCGCGAGTGGTACAAACTGCGCCCCTACCGTCAGCGCCATGTGATCACCGACGAGGCGGCCTATACGCTTACCCGTCGGCTCAACACGCATTTCATGAAGCCGATTCTACCCACCTTCCATCACATTGTCTTCTCGACGCAGTTCCAGGAGGAGATTTACCGGCTGTACTATCCGGTGTTGCCCGATCATTCGGTGATCGAGAATGCGTTTCCCGAAAAAGTGACGCTCTCGCAATCGGTGCACTACATGCGATCGGAGGAATTGCGTGGCCGCCGGCTGCGACTGTTGTACTTCGGCCGCTTCGTCGGATTCAAAAACCTGAAGGCGCTGCTGGAGGCAGTCGCGAAGTTGCCTCATGTCACTCTCACCTTCGTGGGAGAAGGTCCGCAAACCAAGATGCTTAAAGCAATTGTGCAGAAGCTGGGCATTATCGAGCGCGTGAATTTTTCGGCGCCGCGCAGCCAGTCGGAGAAGAAAGCGGTGTTTGCCGACCACGATTTGCTCATTCTGCCGTCGCTTACCGAGATCAGTCCCAACAGTGCGCTTGAGGGCCGTGCGAACGGCATGCCGGTACTGCTGAGCGAGGAAACCGGTCTGAGTGATGCATTGACCCAGGGAATGGTGGTGCGACCGCTCCGCACATCCGAAGAGATCGCCAAGGCGGTATTGGAAGTGGAGCAGCGCTACGGTGAGATTGCGACCGAGGCCATGCAACCGATTCCGGAACGCACGTGGGAGCATGTGGCCGAGGAATTCGTTCATTTATTCGAAAAAATTCTGCCCGCCACATCCCCGGACGCAAAACGAATTGAAAATTGAGAATTGATACTTCAAAAAGTATTTCTGTCATTCTGCATTCCTCATGAAACTGCTGATGATCTCCGGCGACCGCCTGACGGTGCAGGGCAAGAAGGGGGCTTTTTGGTATACGCTGGAGGAATTCTCGAAGCATTGGGATCGCATTGATGTCATTTGTCCCACATCGACCGGCCAAAATATTGTCTTATTTGGAAATGTTCATTTCCATCCCTCGCCCTGGAGCCTTCTGCATCAATCGGCCTGGATCAATCAAAAAGGGAAAGAGCTGATCAATCAATACCATCACGATGTGATGACGGTTCATGAATATCCGCCGTACTATAACGGGATGGGTGCGGTGCGATTGGCGAAGGCTACTGGGACGCCGTATGCGGTCGAAATTCATCATATTGTGGGCTATCCCGTTGCGAGCTCCTGGCATGAACGCGTGGGATATTTCTTGTCGCGGTTCTATCTGCGACACGATGTACGCGCGGCAAAGGCGGTGCGGACAGTGAATGGCGAAGTGAAGCAGGTGCTGAGTAGCTGGGGAGTTCCTGATCAGAAGATTGCCGTTGTCCCGTCTTTCTACTTGGATACCGAAGCATTGCAGTCGGATGCGACAGTCGAGAAAACCTACGATCTTGTCTTCTGCGCACGTTTGGTAGCCAACAAAGGTTTGCATGAGTTACTGGCAGCCGTTGCCGCGCTTCCCGGCATGTCGCTGCTCGTGATCGGCGATGGCCCCGAGCGATTGCGAGCTGAATCATTCGTGAAAAAATCGGCCATGCAGGATCGTGTCACTTTTACCGGCTGGCTGCCGACGCAGGCGGATGTGATTCGGGCGTTACAGACGGCTCATGTGTTCGTCATGAACTCGCACAGCGAAGGCGGGCCGCGTGTGGCGCTTGAGGCGATGGCGTTGGGTTTACCGGTGGTTGCGACGCGTGTTGGCGTGATGCCGGATGTGGTCCGTTCCGGTGAGAACGGGATACTCATTGGCCCAAAGGATGATTTGAAGTCAGTACTCTGCCGTGTACTTTCGGCTGATGCAGAGCGGGTGCGGATGGGGAAGGAAGCGAGGAAGATCGCCGAGACGTTTGAGCGGAAGAAGCTGGTGAAGGGGTATGCTGAGTTCCTGAAGGGTCTGATTGATAAATAAAGCACGAAGCACGAATATCGAAATTCGAAAAAACACCTTCTTTTCGTATTTCGTGCTTCGAATTTCGGATTTTCCCCTGGTTCTTGGTTCTTTATTCTTCTCCCCGTACCATATTCTCATGCGACTTCTCTTCATTACGCAGAAGCTTCACCAGCAAGATGCGTTCGCTATTCTGTGGGTGAATGAATTCCGTCGTCAGGGATACGACGTGACAGTGCTGTGTCTGGAAGACCGTGTATCGCCGCAGCTGTTCAAGATCCATTCGATGGGCAAAGAAAAAGGCTATGGCAAATTTCGTCAGATGATGGAGTTTGAGCGGCTCATTACCAGTCTTTCGTACGATCGTGTCTTCATTCATATGAGTCCGATTTGGGGCTTGCTCGGCTTTTGGTGGTTTGCGCTGCGTCGAATCCCGACGTACCTGTGGTACACGCACTATAAGCAGAGTTTTTCGATGCGCGTCACCGGTTGGTATGCCAAGCGGCTGTTCTGCGCGACGCCGCAGAGCTTGCCGCAGTACGAAGGCTCGCCGAAGAAAGTGGTAGTTGGTCACGGGATTGATCTGGCTGTATGGCCGATGCGGCCGAATCTGGCGGCTGCTCGGCAAGAGCTACTCATCGTGCACCGTCTGTCCCGGTCGAAGCGATTGGAGCTCAGTATTCAGGCACTCACGTTGCTCCCAAAGGAATACACGATGGTTGTGTACGGCATTCCAGCTGAGCAGGACTATGTAGCTGAGCTGCAACGCTTGGTTTTGGAATTGCAACTACAAGATCGTGTGATGTTCAAAGGCACGATTCCGATGGAACAATTACCTGCCATCTACCAGCATCATCATCTGATTCTCAATATGGCATCTGAAACGATCGACAAAACCATGCTCGAAGCAATGACCTGCGGATGCTATCCCATGACAACAAAACGTAACGCCGAGGCAATTGGGATTCACATGGCTCCGTCGCAAGACACACCGGAGGCGATCGCAACATTCATCCAGTCATTCAAAGCTATCGATGCCGATCAGCTTCATAAAGTTGTCGAAGAACGACATAGTTTGAAAGGACTGGTTGAAAAAATGGATAAATATATAAGACAAGGGAGCTGAGAAAAGCACGAAGCACGAAATTCGAAAAACCTAATTTTTCGTGCTTCGGATTTCGGATTTCGAATTTTCCTTGGTTCGTGGTTATTCGTGCTTCATCCCGGTACCATATCTCCATGCGCCTCACGCCAACGACGCCGGTTAAACGGGGAGATCTGTCTTGTACGGCTCTCACCTTTGTCAAAAACAGTGTTGCGACGCTGGAAGAGTGCCTCAAATCAGGTCTCTTCTGTGCCGAGCATGTACTGCTCGATGGCGGATCGACGGATGGCACGTTGGAGTTGGCCAAGAGATACGGCTGTCGTGTGGTGCTACAGGATAAGAAGTTTTTGAACGCCGAAGGGCGGATCATCGATTACGCCGGCATCACCAATCAGGGAATTGCCGAGGCTACGTATCCTTGGATCACGATCATTGATTCCGATGAGTACATCGACCAGCAGTTAGTCGACGAAATGACGAAGAAAGTGAAGGCGAATGTAGCGGGTGCGTTCTACGTCGATCGCCTCTACACCCTAAACGATCATGTGATTAAACATGCATCCACGTATCCCAACTGGCAGATCCGTCTGTGGAATAACGATGCCATCAATGGCTTCGTCAAATTTATCCATGAACGACCTGATTTAAAGTCTGGTGTGACCGCGACGGTATTGCCGGGCGTTCAATATGTGCCGCTGGAGCCGGTGGCTGATATGCGGCGAAAGTTCCGACGCTATCTGGATTTGGAAGCGAGGTTTGCTGGTGGTTACGGCTGGATCGTCTGGCTGAAGCTCGTGTGGAACAAGCTGACGCGTATGGCTTTGCGAGCACTGCGTATTCTCCAAGCTCGTCTGACGCACCGGTGGTCGGATTGTCTGCCGCTGTCCTATGAATATCTGCACCTGTGGTATCCGTGGCGGATTGTGGTGGAGACGTGTCCGCTCGTGTATCGAGGACAGAAGAAGGCATAATTAATCCCTCGTAGCAGCAGCCGTCCCCGGCTGCGATGTCTGAAATATTCTCCTACACGAACAG
>JBEPVF010000017.1:0-26195 GCA_041691135.1 Candidatus Peribacteria bacterium | reverse complement strand
TGTCGCGGGGAGACAAGAAAAAGAACACCCTGAGCGATTGGAAAAGTTTGTGCCGAGTTGAAGTCTGACCATCGCGCCAAGAGATGGCGCTCTCTTTCACAAATTAATTCTTATTTCTCACCACTTCCAGAAACTCATCAAACAAATAATTTGCATCTTCCGGTCCCGGCGTTGCTTCCGGATGGAACTGCACCGATGCGAAGCGGCCGGATTCGTGCCTGAGTCCTTCGACCGTGTCATCGTTCGCGTTGCGCCACCAGACATCCCAACCTTTCGGAAGTTTATCGCCATCCACTGCAAAGCCATGGTTCTGACTGGTGATGATGCAGCGATCGGTTGCTTTGCCGTCTTTCCATTCCACACACGGCTGATTCGCTCCGCGGTGACCGTACTTGAGTTTGTACGTATCGCCGCCGATGGCGAGAGCCATCAACTGATTGCCGAGACAAATGCCCCACGTGGGAATGTTTTTCTCAATCCCCTTTCGCAAGTTCTCGATCGTCGGCACACAGGTCTTGGGATTGCCCGGCCCATTGCTGAAGAACACGCCATCGTACTTGCCGTCGTATGAATCGAGATCGAAGTTCCACGGCACCCGCACAACGCGCACGCCGCGCTTGAGGAAGCTGCGAATGATATTGCGCTTCATACCGCAGTCGTAGGCAATGATCGTGACGGGTTTTTGATCACTGGTCTTTGGCTCGTACACAATCACTTCTTTGCACGATACTTCTTCAACAAGATTCAGTTCATTCGGATCCTTAATGTGGAGTTCCCCTGAATCACTTGAATCTCTTGTTTCTCCTGAATCCTGAACAATCTTCCCCAACATCACCCCATGCTCCCGCAATTTTTTCGTCAGCGCCCGCGTATCGATGCCCGTGATTCCCGGCACGCCATGATGCTCCATCCAATGGCCGAGCGAACTGACTGCCGCGTGGTGGCTGTACTCGTCGCTGTACTGCGACACGACGATGCCGCGCAGATGAATATTCTCGCTCTCGAAGTTATTGGAAAAACCCCACTCGTTCTTGTCATCGGCGGGCACACCGTAATTGCCGATCAGCGGATACGTGAAGGTGAGGATCTGTCCGCGAAAGCTCGGGTCAGTCATGCTCTCGGGATATCCCGCCATGCCCGTCGTAAAAACCACCTCTCCGTCGGAATCGACCTTGGCGCCGAATGATTGTCCGGCGAAACGGGTTCCGTCTTGGAGGATGAGCGTAGCCATGCGTCCGCGGTAGGGTACAGGAATCTGTGCTACGCGCCAGAGTATGTAATGGATTTTTGACTTCAACGTCATAGGATCCACAATTATTGCTCTTTGACATATTTTCCCACGCCCCCTGATTTGTTGTCAGGAAGCCTATCTCTCGGGATCCGGCTTCGCGAACAAGTTGGGACTCGTGGGAGAGAACCATATTTAAGGAACACGCCATGATGGGAACAGTCGCGATTGTATGTGTACTGATCGGGCAAGTCTCCGGGCTCACCGATGCTGAAGCAGCACGGGCCTACAAGGAATTGGTCCGACAGGGAAAAATCATCGAAACCTGCGGACCCGCGCCGATCGTCAAAGCCGCCGTACAGGTTGTCGTCTCGCCGCCTAATCCAGAGCCAGCACTCTCGCTGGAACAGCGAGTCACCCGCCTCGAATCGGCGCAAAACGCAACCAACAATCTGCTGGCCGAGCACGATGCACGGCTGAACGACCATGACAAGCAACTGGCCGCGCTCAAGACGGAAACGGCCACACTTCGAGCGGCGGTCCAGGCACACTGCACGTACCCATATCCGGCTGCGGAGCGTGTAGCGCGGCTCCTCACTTGGAGTGAAAAAATCCGTGTTGGCTATCCCCTCAATCGAGTTGAGTGGGACGTGATCGAAACGGATCTTGCTTATATCCGAGCAGTGCCCCTTAGTCTGGCAACCGAGCCGGTATATGAATACGAAATCGTCGACCAATGGGTCCGCGTTCCGGAAATCGGCAAACGGATCCTGTACTACAGCCCTTCGCTCGTACGACGCGTCGTGGCGTACCAGTGATTCTCTCTCTGCCCCCGGAGCGATCCGGGGGTCTTCATTATCGTGGTTTATTGAGACGGTCCCACGTTTTCTTCACACCAAGGTCAGGTTCAATGGAAGTCATAAATTGATCGGTTACCAATTGTACTTTCCCTACAGCCGGGTCATACACGCTCATTGTGTTACCGTTAACAACAAACATCAGCTCTCCCTGATCGGCATTTGCGGGCTGGTAGTAATACTTAGATTTCACATTCGTTTTCGTAGCGCGATCGAAAGTTCCTTTATCCTTCGAGAGAATCGCCCACTTCTGGGTTGCCTCATTTTTCGCTTCATTCAGCCATAAATCTAAACGAGCTTTTTCTTTAGCCAAAGGACTTTCGTACGTGCCGGCCGCCGCCTTATCGATTTGTCCGACCATGCCACGCGCGCCGGTATTGGCATTGCCCTGACTCACTGTGAATTCACCTGGCTCCGTAAATGTGAGTTTGACCGCTCGCACTTTTCCATCGAATGCGTATTCCGCCTCCAGAGCAACCCCCGCCTGTCTCAACTGATCAATATCCACTGACGAACGCGGATTATTTGGCTGGATAACAATTCTCGATACACCGAACTTTCGAAGGCTTTCACCTTCTGCAAGATCTGTGACAGGATTCAATCGCTTCGTATCAGGTATATTGATGACAATTGACGAAAAAGGATCGGTTGATACCACGTTAGTGTTTGCCGTTGCAAACACTTGTTTTCCATTCAACTCCTCGTTGATTGCCATGATCTCGGTATTGTAGCGCTCGTTAATTAGATACTGTCGCTTCGCAGACTCCAGATGTTGACGCTTATTGTCGATCACGTCCGGATCAGCATCAGGCTGATTGGCATAGTCAGTTGACTGCTGTTCGTAAGCAGCCATATTTTTGCCGCCGACAGTTGTCTGATCATATGTGCCGTCGGGAGCTACTGATTTCTGAAACTTGCCTCTAGCGCGGTTCAGCTTGTTTTGCCGACCAGCTCTATCAACAGGGCCATCGCCATAATTACGAACAACCGAATTCGGATGCTGAGGATCGATGTCTGATCCCACCGGGTACATTTCACCTTGAGGAGTAGAAACATACTGGCGACGATTCTGTCCGCGCATCCCCCCACGCATTTGAGCAGATCTTTGCTCATAGCCAGACGGCACATGTGATGTGGGAAATTCTTGGCCGCGATAATCGCTTGGCACATCGTATGGGTATTCTCCAAGTACTGTGCCACCTGTTAAGTTCGGTTCAGCCGGGCGTCGCTGAAGAGGGATAGCTTTCGAACGGAGAGGACGATTGGCACTTTCGATTTCACCCATGAACTGCTCCACGGTCACCCCTTGAATGACAGGACTGAAGCCATAACGTTGAGCAATCGAATAGACTTTAGTTGCGATTTCCCATATTTCAGGGCGACGTCGGTCTGCCGCAATATATTTAGCTCTATTCAAGTAAGCATCCCACTTGGCCTTGCCGATTTCATCAATGGCAACTCTTGGCGCCTTTCGAGCGTCGGCAAGCTTTGCACTGAACACTTCATCTGTCCAACCCATCTTCACAACAATCATTTGCAATTCATTTGCAGTAACATCAATGGGTACAACATTTTTGGGGTCCACATTTAAAAGAGTACCGCGCAATAGATTGAGAAAATTTGTTAACTGTTCTTGGCGAGCGAATTTAGTTTCCGCATACAATTCTGTAATCTTATTTTTTATTTCATCCCGCTGCTCCTCCGGTAAATCCGAATTGCTCAAGTTACTATAAATATCATCGACTACCTTCTGCCGTGGCTGTTCAGGATCTGCCATATGGAGCAATCTATTTTCAGAGATAGAGAAACGCCTTTGGCTAAAAAGTAGATGTATCATCATAGGTCAAAGGAATGTTCTAAATTTTTTATCTGCTCGTCTTCTCTATTTTTCTCCTGAGTTTTATAAATATTCAGCGCTTTATTCCTACGCTCCATTAATTGCTCTTTCCACGAAGCAAACACCGCATCAAACCGTTGATTAAAAGTCTCAAATGCCTTTAGGTAACGCTGCAACCTTTTCTTTTTTTGAGACTTTTTTTCTTCCGTATAAAGGGTATCCAATTGCGGTATGATAGCGCTCATCAATTCAGGCTCAATAGAACACATTAGCAGGTCATAGAGATCTTCCATGAAGTGTTCGGGCAGCGCCGTAGCATCTGTAGATATTTGTGTCATTTGATTACTATTATACATTTTTTCTTTATTTTAATCAATAAGCCATTTTAGAGCGATATAACAGTATATATTGACAAAATAAAAATTTGTACTATATTTACAAATAGCTCCTTCACTTCACTGAGATCACTAAGGAATCGCTCCAAAGTGCCAGTAGTGATTGGTAAACTAGCCGAAAGGGATTCGAGAATGATCGGCGCACAGCAAGCCTTGGTGGTAGGAATCATCCTGGAAATCCTCGGAATCCTGTTGGTGCTCATGCTTCTTGCATGGGCAAACACCAGGAAACGCGAGAACCTCTTGTTGAATTTTTTCGCCCTGGTTCTGGCCGTCGTGTTCCTGTGCTGGCTGGGTCCATTGCTCCTCCGTCAAGGGGGTGCAGACCCCAACTGGCGATGGCTCCCGGACCTTATAGCCTGGCCCTCCTGCGGTTGCGGAATCGTTCTACTACTGATCTCCTTCCTCGGTTTTTGGGCAACACGGGAGGCCATGCAAGACAGAGTCGAACTCGAGTGGTACCCAACATGGTCATGGTGGCAGGGAAGACCCGCCCAAGCGACGGCGGCCACACCAGACGCATCGGCTGGGTCGACGACTACCGTAGACCGAGCGCAGCCTTTCATGGCAATTCTGCTCGGGATACTGTCAATTGTGCTGTTTGTCTCGGGCCTGTACCTCGTCATCAACTGTGGTGCCAAGATCTTGGCACCTCCCCTCGGCAATCTGGTGCTCAAAGTTCGCGAGGCGAACCGGGCCGGGCTCGCGGGGTTCCAAGCAAAACAATCACCCTTCGAAGTCTCCTTCGCAGAAGACCAGTTGGAAGTTGCGGTAAGGAACTACTGGCGAGACGAGCTTAAGAAGAGACTCGTCGTCGAGAAGAACAACGCGACGGATCTGCACATTAACAACGTGACTTACAAGTTGAACGGCGACGAACTGTTCGCTTACGTAGTCTTCAGCGGCTGTAAGAGCGCCACCGACAAGAACAAGTTCATGAGCATCAGGAAGTTTCCTGTAGGAGAAGACCCCAACGCTTGGGCCAGTAAGATGGCTGAGCACATCGAGGAGAGGATACGTATCGAGTCTGCCGCCCACGGCAAAAATGGCGCCGCTTTCGGGGGTGTCGTTCCCCCAATCGGGGATCCTGTGATAGACATTCCGTGATCGACGTGAAGTAACCTAGGTCCGTCGGAAGACAGACCTCACCCGTGCGCAGAAGGAGTATGCGTCCGGGTGATTTAAAGTACGAAAGGATCGTCCGTTGCCCTAGGTGCTGGCATTTCTTCCCATCGATTATACTTCTCGACAATTTGTTTAGCGGTGGCACCACGGATTGTTTCTACGGGTGTTTCTGCAGTATCCAAACCATCTTGGCCATACAACACTTTGTCGCCTTTAATCTTAATAATAAAACTCGGATAGCCAAACTCTCGAGCGGCAATGCCTTTCGCTGCAACTTTCTTACGTTCAATTAAGTCGGCACTCGGATTATTCTTCTCAACATTTGTAATGGCAGTTGCTTCACGCATTTGTAATGATTCAGCAATAAAATCGCCCATCGTCTGATCATTGTTCGCGTACATCGCAGCGCCCTCACGAGCAAGTTCCATATATGTAGAAAGAGCTGGATCAGTCAGATCGTTATACGTCTTATTTGCATCCAACTTCCGCATTGCACCTTCTACTTGCTGAATTCGCTCCAGATTGCGAGGTTCCTTGCTCGCAGCTAAGTAGAAAGCAAACGCAACCACTTGACTCAATTGCTGCACGTTATCTGCGTTCTCGAAGTACTTGTAATAGTTTCCATCCCAACCCCTGTTCTCCATGTCCTTTTGAATAAACCCATTAATCTGTCCTCCGCGTCTCGTATCGAGCCGCCAATTAGAAACATGCGGTTTAGTCATATCGAAGTTTGCAACAATATCCTTAAATTTTACATCATTTATGAGGGCAAGCCCGGCTGCTTCCTCTTCCATTTTGTTTCTCTGATATGCATCTAAAAATGAGAACAATTTTTCAGTATGCTGTACTGCCCCTTGGGCCCCTGTACCTACGCCCATTTTCTTATTGAACATTTGGGACGCCCAATCTCCCAATGGCTTTAGAGTATAATCAGAAATAGTTTTTCCGGGTGTCTTATCTTTGAAAACAAATGCCCTTCCGTAATAAACGGAAGCTGCCAGAATACCAATTACAGTGGCTGTTTTCTTAAATTTAGTAGCCAAATATACGACACCAGCAATCAGGACTCCTTTTTGAATGATATTCATGTTCCTCCAAATGTCTGCTACTTCGGTAGTTTCGTGCTCCAGACGTGCTTCGGCTTCACCTCTAAGTTTACCAACCTCGCGTTGTGTTTTTCCTTTTTCCAAATCTCTTTGAGATGCAACACGCTGGAGATCCTTTGTAAGAGTATTGAACCTAGTGGGAGTTATCACACCGATTTCTGGATTCAATGCACCCCGAAGCAGTGATGCAGGAATATCTGAACGAAGTGTATCCGGGGTTAGCGGACGCATATTGCCAGCAACTTCCTTTTGATAATGAAGAGCCTCCTTAAAGTCATCAGTTAAGGAATGCCGTAGACTGCCACTGGGAGCAGCTTTGTAGTGCTGTTGTAAACTTGCTTTTGCGATTTCCTTTGAGTTTCCATTCCATGCTATACCTTCAAGATCAAACATCCCTGCCAGTGCATCATTAACAATGGCCTTACTAGCAGGCTTGTTTAAGTTCGCAAAACGAACAGCTGGATTTGCTCGATTATCAGGATCAAAAATACCGATATTTGCCGGATCTCTTTGAACACTTTCAGGAATATATTTATCAATGAACTCAAGATACACTTTCTGACGATCTTCCGGCGTGAGTGAAAGAAGGAATTCTCTCGGTCCAAACTCCTTGGTTTCATCGACCGGAACTGCATTGGGTGGAGCAAAAACATCATTTCGAGTATCGCGAAATGTATCAATCCATTCCTCCTGATCGATTAATCTTTCGGCAGTATGAAAATCAACTGTTTTTAGCCGCTGCTCTAACAAACTGGAAAGTAAAAGTGAGTCGCGAAGAAAATCCAATGTTCTCCCGGCGATACCACGATTCGCCCATTCTTTTGACCCTTCCTTTCCACTACCAAATATTTCGGCACCGGCACCTGGTACACCAAATGCCATAAAACACAGCCTCCGCTCTTTGACGAGTGGGTTCTGAGAGAAAGCTGTGTATGTGTTTGTTGTTTTCATAGTGTTAATGTCCATGACCTGAATGAGATTCAGATGAAGAAAAAGCTGCTATTGTGGCACCAGCCGCTGCGCCAATTGCAGTGCCGAATATAGGAATAAATGAACCTGCAGCTGCACCTAAAGTGGTATACCAAGCAATAGTCTTGCGCTTATTCCAGGCAGCTTTGGACGTGTTCTTCAAAAACCCTAGAGTCTTGGAAGGAATATATGTAACTACGTCAGTAGCTATTTTTCTTTTATTGCTCCAGGCTTCCTGTTTCTTTTTGCGCTTATCAGTCTCTTCCTGGATAGGTCTGAGTGCACGTATAGCTATTGTTTCGATTTCACCTCGACGTGTATTTGAATAGTAGGCATCACTATTTAGGTAAGCATTGAAAGCTTCGAGCCGCACTGCCGCCGGAACAGACTCTATTTTAGCAGCGGCATCCTCGCCTAGGGCTACCTCCATCTCTTTAGGACTCATTCCTACCTGCTGTGGTGCTTGTGAGTAATTGACATTGAACCTCCGGATAATTGCATCGTGTAAATTCCCTAATAGTTGCGTCACGCTGCTATTATGGATTCGCAGCTTGTGGTTCTGAGGTAAATTATAAATATACCTCGTTGCAAAATAAGCATTAATAAGTTCAGGGAAACTATGACGCCCAAAGTTTCTTTCAGTCAGACCCACTCCAACGAATCCCTTCGAGAATAAACGATTCATATACACTTCATACCTTTTTTTGCTTTCTTCTGAGAAGCTGAGTCCATTTGCTTCAGCCCACACTTTTTGTTCCTCAACCCGTTGCTTAGTGGCTTCTCCTCCTTCTATATGTAAATCAGGGAAAGATTGCCTCTTCATCTCTTCAATCTGAAAAGTTTTCTCAGGTGTAAGATCAAGTCTTGCTTGCATGTATGCCAATGTTGAGTCTTGCACTGGTCCACGAACACCTTCTTTTAATAGTCCATGGCGCACAATCGACCATATGGTTTCAGCCGTCACCGGTCCTGCATCCTTTTTACTATGCAAAATTTCATTTAACTCTTTCTTCGCATGATCAATATGCTCTTTGTAATGTTCCTCGGGTTGAAGGTCAACCGAATGAGCCGGATTCGCCTCATGCAAAGCACGCTTATATTCATACATCAACTGTGCAAGATTCACCTTACCCGAAGTGATATTATCCCTTTGTACATCATAAGGAGCAGTGCCTGACATTTGAAAAACTCTGTGTATGTTCGGGTAATCAGTATTACCTAAAGCAGCGTGAGCTATATGTTGATCCTGTAGATTTCTTCCCATTTCTTCCAAAACTTTTATTGTCTGAGAGGACTTTTTACGTGCAGCATCGTATTCAGCCATTTGTTTCTTTGCCAACTCGATAATATTATCCAGTCGCTGGTTATTTGTCCTCTCAGATTGCGCGGGCGTGGTAACAAGACTTATAGGATCAGTGGTTGCAGACTGCGCTGGAAGATCCACTCGAGGAAATCCTTGAGGTACATTTGCATCTCTCGCAATATCTTGTTGATCAGAAGTCAGCCTATCGTACAAGTTAATCAGATCGCCATTATTAAGCCCAAATGCTGCTAAAGCATTATCCATTACAACACGCATCGCTGCGATTCCAACCTTTGTCTCAGTCTCATTATAAGCTGGCAACTCCAAAGATCCAATTTGCTGAACGTTACTTGCTATACGCATCAAATGTTGATTCTCTTTAAGCTCATGACGTGCATGTTTTTCTTTGGTAGCTGAGCTATTCAAAATATCAAGCGCTGTACCGTGCTTCTGAATTGTAGACAAAGCTAAAACTTTCTGCCGATCATCAATATTACTATCGAGAATAAGTTGCACACGAGGATCTGCGATAGCTGTACTCATTGTGGTCAGCAATGTCTGTATATCCTCATTGCGGAAATTTTCATACACTATCTTGAGTAGTGCATCCGCTCTTGCAAATGCCAACTTCTCAGCATCGCCGATAAACTCAAAAGAATTAATGGGTGAAACTCTTATCTCTTGTTCGAATTTTGATTTTAATTTCGCAAGAGCAGATTTCTTTTCAAGAATAGTAAAAATTGAGCCTCGAACACCTGCCATAGTGTCTACTATTTTAGAGATTCCTGCTTCGATATCTGCAGCACTTAATCCAGGTAATGTAGCAAAAGTAGGCAGTCCTAGTTGGTCCGCTAGCAAATTATACTCTTGTCGCACACTTATTCGGTATGCATCAGGATTCTCGGGCGACAATATTGGTTCGTGTGTATCAGTCATAAAATCTTAATATTATAGCAAAAATTAGGCAGTAAGGGAAGATCCTTTTTGACGCTAATATTTAAGCAAAGTTACTATCTTTGCTGTATTTCAGTGACCATGCCCATGGTTACTGTGGGCATCTGCGGGCTTGGGGTTATTTTTGCCAATATGAGACCCTTGGGGGTGGTCATGCACAGCATGAGCTTGATGACTGTTATCTTTCGGTGCCTCTGTAGGTTTTGTGGTGTCCATAGGGATTTCCATTGGAATTCCCAAAAATTTTGACTTTATGTAGCGTAGAACCCAACCGATTGGAGAGTGAGGTCCATGAAGAGTAAAAAGCTTTTCCAACTTAGTACGCACTGAATTGCCTGCTTTTATCACATGCTCTGGCTTATCATGCTTTTCGTCATGTTTTTCTTTATTGTGTTTCTTATCTTCTTTTTTCTTCTCAGGCTCCGCACTTTGCGCTTTATCCTTTGAATCAGTAGTCCCTTCAGAAACATCCTTTTTCGCCGATTTTTCGTAGTGCGCTGAATCAGACATCAACATCTATTGTAAACTAAAATCAATTTTATAGCAATTTCTTTATGCAGCATGTTTTTCACCAATAAGTTGAATATTTCCGTCCCGGAATTCCTTACCGTAGTAGCGAAGCAAGTTGCACAACGGCCCGCCAATAAGAGTTGATGGCCCTTGGAATCTAAGTAAAACTTCCAATTTTTTTCTCGCTACAGACGCATCGACTGCGTTTTCTACCTGATTACTAGTTTCTAATTCCCATGGAGAATGTGATTGCGTATGAATACCTTCCCCTTGAGCTGATTGAGAATGTTCAGCATTAGACACAAGAACATTTGAAGAAAAAGTTCTGTGCACTGCAACGTCATCTGACCCACCATTTATATATGTCGAGATATTTACTTCTTCCCCCGGTCTAACACTGGTAAATGTAGCTTTGCTGGTATTCTCGGACACTAAAGTTGTCTGCACCAATGAATCCATCATCAGCGCAAGTGCGGCATACAACTGTGACGAACTTAAAACAAGATCTTCTCCATTTATAATATCAGCTACAGACAAAGCTCCCTGCAGAACACCGGGACTCTTATTCGCCACAAGTCGTAGGAATTCATCATCGGATGCAGGGACTACAAAATGCATCGATGTAGCCAAAGAGCGCAGCCAACGGGAAAGTCGATCTCGGCGATTTCCAAGCTGTGCAATGCCACGTTCAAAAATTGTAAACATGCGCCACGCCTCATTAGTTACGGCATCGTGCTCGTCGGATAATTTTTCGCCTTCGTTTTGATTCTTCACGATGGTTTCCATCACGTGCTGCGCAAAACGTCGACGAACCTCATCTGAAGTGGCACGTATCGCCGTCGCAGTGGGAAGAAGATCCGACGCGCTATCTATGAACGCATCACTCAGTTTCTCGTGCAGCAGGTTGGACATATGCAGTTTTGGAGGGTTCCAGATCGAGCAACTGATTAAAAGTGAACGTGAGCGACATAGGAATGATGTGACGGCCAGGATGCTCGAGGAGCTCTTCGACCAAAGGGTAATACGACTGTGGTGTCACATAGCGAATGCCATTTCCATCACGCACTAATTCTACTTTTTCAGCTTCACGCTCGTTCTCTGGAAACACGAGCATAAAATCGACCGTCAGTCCTTCGGGCAGTCGCTGGAGTGATTCGCGGATTTCGGAAAGTTTGTATTTATGAACAAACAGCGGTTTGCTATTTGGGACGTCAACATAGTCAGTATCCTGCTCCAGTTCGAGACCTTCCAATACATTTTGCGTAGGGTATCGCGTAGGTAAATGTCCACGCAGTACCTCTACATGATCAGGCGACTGAATTTGAAGTAAAGCTCTGCTTCCAGTATCAGTACAGACATCTAAAATATAACCTCGTACCTCATCCAGTTTTCTCAAAATATCCAGCCAGCATTCGGCATCAGGTTCTAAGCCTTCAACTCGTTCACCGATTGCCGCACCGACAAGCAAACGATGAATCGTATGTTTTTCGGTCTGTTGATCACGACGCTTCTCGGACATCGCCAGCAAAAAATCGCGGTATGTGGGCAACTTGCCGCTATACATTGCGCGAAAATCGGCAGGCATCGACTCAATTGCATCGAGAATTCTGCCATAGGCCGCTGCAACTTGATCATCATCCAGAGACGTCAAATATTGATCCACGTCATCATCACTAATCTCCTTTGCACCATGAGAACGAACCCCCTGAACCCAGTCGACGAAAAATTGCTCCTGACGAACAGTCGGCAATTGACGCTGTGTTGTTGTACCGTCACCGGTTATCTGCACACTTAGGTCCATCTCTGACTGTAATGCCAATAAACGATCGGCAAATGTCATCAATGGAACTAAGACCTCATGCCGTTTCTGCTGACCCTGAGCATTAAGTCCTTGGATTTTCTGTATTATTTCTGCTTCGCTCAACCCTTCTCGTTGTCCCATATCCCGTAGATAGGCAATAAAACTTACCTCGCCATCTACTGCCTTTCGCATGTCTGCCGCCCGTTCACGCACGGCATCAAGGCCTGCATTGCGCAGATCCACCATCATATCAACTGTGCGAACACTGTTTGCGAGAACTTGTTTTACGTCCATACGAGTGTCCTGCACGAGTGCCATTACTTGTAAATTGATGCGCTTAATCACTTCGATACCACGCGCCAATGCACTATCAAGGACTTCTATGGGCGTTTCATGGTCTCTCATTTGAGAGACAATTTCTTGAATCGTTGCTTCTTCGGCAGCCAGATTAAGTTCTGGCATAGTTGATGAATCCAGGGCGGTAGCCATAGTGAAAAATCTTAAAAAAAATAAGGAGAGCGGAGTTCGTCGGGAACTTGACATCTTATGACGGATCGATCGCTTTATTCTTACCTTTCACCTGTGTCCGGCCAAAAAACCACGCCACCCCAGCTCCAGCGAGAATCGACATCATAAGAGCACCTATCATCAAAATATCTGCCAGGAATAATGAGTAGCTTGGCCGAAGCACCATAGTGCGACCGAATTGGGCAAACGACGAGGCAACACCTGTAGTAGGGTTCTTTGCGACTATATATACCTTTGGCTTCACTGCAGTTTTGCTTTTCGCTACTTTTTTACGAGAAGTAATTTTTGGATAAAAATTATCTTTTAGGTCTATTGATAAAGCATTTTGAAGAATTATTTTTTTATTCACTATATCCACTACAATAAGAGAGATTTGATATATGCCAGCCTTCAGATACTCATTGCGATAGACGGTAAATGAGCCATCCGAATCAGGAATGGCTTTTTGAGTATAATTTCCTGGCTCCCAATGCAATTCAGCAGATTGAATCGGTGCTACTTTTGTACGAATTCTAAGGCCTTTGGTTTTCAGAATATCCCATTTGACGGCCATCTTATCTAGAATAAATTTTTTATACTCTTCATCGAACTTATAGATAGTATTTTGTTTTACAGTAGGGCTCATTTGATTATAAATTTCAAAGGAATCTATATAGCTATCTCCGTCTGTATCGGCTCGATACGGATCGGTATGAAACAGAAGTTTTTCCTCTGCATCGCTCACTAAGTCACGATCCGAATCGAGAAGCGCTTTTGGCTCAAAATGTAAGCATCTATTTCTAGCTCCTGGTGTCGGTGCATTGGAGATACAAACGGAAGAGTCTGATGAAGAAACACTGGCTTCTACTGCCATACCAGCTAACACTTTTGAATACATTATATGATCTTTTATTTTCTTATTTGGATCGTATAAAATCAAATTATCACCTGAATTATTTAATGTGATTTTTAGCTCATGTGCCGAGAGAAGCGCAAAGCCATTCCCAGCGACTGTAAGTGTAGGAGGCAATTGAGCAATATGTCCGCTGCCGGCGTTGTCGCCAATACTCCAGCCTCCTAGATTAACCGATTGAAGTGACTTGTTCCGCAACTCAATCCATTCGCGATCCAGCAACTGATTGTGACCTACTTTAAGTGGTGAGGGATACAATTCACTAAAGACGATGCTGTTTGCATAATGTTCCTGGCGCGGAATGTACGAACCAATGGCAAAGGCAGATGAGAACCTTCGAGATCCAGTCGCTGTAGGAATGCTCAGTACTGCATAGGCACGAATGTCTGTCGCTTTTCGTATAATGATACTCCCGGTTGAACGATGATACGATTCGCCATTCACAGAGACATAGATATCAGCCGGAATATTCGAGGACAGAGTCACACCACTGCCTTTCTGTACGAGCCCAGATTCGGGTCGGATCTTTACCTGTAATCCCTCGGCATCAATACGGCGTTCAAGAGCTTGCTGGAGACGCAGCTGATCAATCTTTTGTACGCGTTCCGCACTTGCCCATAGCCCCAGTCTGGCGCTCCGGGCAGCCGCTTCATATACCTCGAACATTTCACGGTACGGTGATGGACAACCAGTATCAACCATGATATTGCCGCTGCGAAGCAGCTCAACTGTAAGAGAATCCTGATCTTTGGTCAGTATGTCTGCAATGGTTTCCGGGGATGCGTCTGATATTAAAGAATACTTTTTTAGTTCATATTTTTCATTACTATTAAGGCTTAATTCATATTTTTGTTGTTCATAATTTTTTTGATAATCTACGACTGCACTCACACAAGGCAGATGAACAATCACTGTGCCGGTTGAACTTTCGTCCGGAACGGAAAGGAAAGCGAATCGTGTGGTATCAATATTCCCGATGAACGTGCCGGTCATAAGTGGAGTACGCGAGGAGTACTCCATGCCTGCTTGTGCCTTGTTCCAGGCGAATACGCTGATCAGGTGACCATCTCGATCCGACAAACGAAGGATATCGGATGCCTTCAAGTCCAGATTGGTTTGATCACCACGCAGCTGTAAGCGCTGACCCGGCAAGAT
Organism: Candidatus Peribacteria bacterium; assembly: GCA_041691135.1. GTDB lineage: Bacteria > Patescibacteriota > Gracilibacteria > Peribacterales > Peribacteraceae > JAQBQQ01. The sequence continues at coordinate 11,535 of JBEPVF010000017.1, read as the reverse complement.
GTAGTAGTAATCGAAGACAAAGGGTTTGCTTCCATTGCGTGATGACACGAGCGACCACCCGGCGATCACAATTGCCTGCTCCGTCGTATTGGTGATACCGATCCACTGGTGTGCCTGCTTGCCATCGATGGGCTTGGGTAAGGCCGATAAGAGCAGCGATTCACTGCCATACGGTACTATCGAGTCGGGGAAGCGATTGGAGAATCCGGGCGTGAGGTACGGCGTCCAAACAAATACGCCATCATCGCGCAATGCATCACTCTTCTGCTCCTCTGCATGCGAATAGAGGACTTCCTGGACCACTGTGCGGTGCGAATCACCTTCCTGACCGCCGGTAAGTGATCCAGAGGCGTGAACGAGCAAGCGCACCCGGTCGCTGCCATTATCGAGAGCGATATGTGTCTGCTGACGAGGGAGAAGCAAGTAGCTCTTGGGAGCTATAACCTTTCCGTCGAGTGCGTAGGGTGTACTGCCGCCATCCTGGTCATCGACGAACCAGCCGCACAAATCAGCCGGCTCGTCGAACATATTCCGAAGTTCAATCCACTCTTCACTGCCTTCGTTGCCCGACGGATTCGGGAAAAATTCACTGATCACGACGCCAGTGCCACTATGCGGATTACAGTTCATCAGACTCTTCACCGTAATCTTACGGCCACCTTCACCTTTGGGTGATACGTGCACATTTAGCTGATGTATTACTGTAGTACCACAGTAATTCAAAACGTTCAGCGATACGGTATAGTCACCCTCACGGCTAAAACTATGCGATGGTGGATTACAACTGGCACTCCCGGCGCTATCACCGAAATCCACCCGGCAACTTGCACCGGCGAGTGAGCCGGTCGCCGCAACGATCAAGTTGAGTGTCACTTTCCCTGCGCCCTGTTGCGCCCCACTCTGCAACACAAGAGCAGCGTCCCACGCGACAGATCCATTCGGGAAGCCGGGTGTCGGAACACAGAGTGCTTGCTCAGGCCCAGATCCAACAATTCCAAAAGCAACTCCTTCGGGCAATGGCGGATAGACCACTGTATCAATTGCCGTGCCTGATTGCTTCAAAATGACCGTATCACCTGTATTTTTAAGCGAAAGACCTGATTGCTGCTTCGAAACAACTGCAAAAGCACCTGATTGCAACGCTGCACCAGTAAGCTGATAGAGATGCGTTCCCACCTGCAGCTGATAGGAATTCATCGATGCAGGGCCATCGCCCGTATTCTGAAGTTCAATCCATTCATCGGTATCGATACCGGCAGGGTCGGGCAATACTTCGCTGATGCGCAGATGTGCCGTGCCGCTACTACTTGATCCGGAGCCTGTGAGCGGTGCTGGAATATGCAGCGTGATGCCGGTAGACGTATGGCCCAGATCATCCCGAGAACGCAGGACAAAAATATAGTCTGAAGCCAGTGCCAAACTCGTGATCGTCGTGCCAGTGGCTGTGCGTCCAAATGATAGGGTGAATCCGCTGCCGGATAATGGCGTTATAGTCAGCAATTGTGCTATCAGGTCGAGCGATGTACTTGGCTGCCATAAAATATGCAGCGAAGCACCTGTTCCCACGGCAAGCAAACTGCCAGCCACTTGGGTCGCTTCGAGCGGCGCATAGATGTCGGCTGCAGGACCTGATCCATTCAAAGCACCCGGCGTACCATACAGACGCACGCCATCATCAAAACCGGCAATGGTTGTCGCAGTGCGCCAGTTGGTCTGCACATTGCCGGCTGACAATGGATTGATTCGTTCCATGCTGGCCTTTCCCCACAGCTGTGAGCCATTGGCACCGGCGAACGGATTGCCCACTCCATCATCCACTTCATCAATCAACATTCCGGATGCATTGCGCAAGCGCAGCAGCAATTTCGTATTGGGCAAAGACATGGATGTACTCACCAACTGGGGCTCGGCGCTGAGTCTGGAATGATCGGCCGTAAAATTTGCAATCATGAAGTACTGACCAGACGCCAGTGTTGTCCCAAGACCCAATTGAGCAATCGTTGCTTCTTTGCCTTTGGAATCAAGGGATGTGAGTGACCAATGGGAAAGATCGACTGCACCCGTTCCGGTTATCAGAAGTTCAATCCACTCATCGGCCGTGGAGAGATCAGACCCCATCCACATCACTTCGTTGATTACGGCCTGTCCATGGCAAATATGCCAAAATCCAAGCGTTAAGATGGCAAAGCAGACAAAATTGATAAGCTGATCGTGGAGGGGAGAGAAAAATCGCACACCAGAATGAAATCAGTGTCTATGGACTTTTCGGAGAACAATTGACTCTCTTTAATGCATATAGCTCAAAATTCGGGCTACCAGAAAGGATAAAGACTGTTCTTTGGTATCACGGAACAGCTTTGGCAACTTGGGAATGTATAAATAATTTCAGCCCTTCCTTAAGCCATTTTTGTAAAATTGACGGTCAGGGCTCGCACCGGACATATTCCATCGCTATACTCCAGTCACTTCTCTCCTCAACTGACGAATCTCCCCTTTAAGAACGATGCTCAATTTTCTCGCATTCCAACGGCTCGTCCCTTGAAGTAAAAATTTTTGAGGAGAGGCAGTTCCACTATCCACTGCCCCTCATGTCCTATGAATTTCATCATCGATATCCCCTTTCTCCTTGGAGGACTCCTCCTGGGACTCGCCGCTGGTTGGTTCTTCTTTAGTAAAGGAAAGAAAATCAGTTCGACGTTACAGAATCAGATCCTGGAACAGGAACGTACACTCGAAAAACTTCAGTCCAAGATCTCGGAAGCACAGAATCAGATTAAAGCAGCTGAAGTCGAAGCCAAGGCAGCTGCCAAAGATATTTTGACTGAAGCGAAGATCCAGGCCACCGAAATGGAAGCCAAGCTCGAAAAAGAACAGGGGCGGCTGGAGGAAAAAGAGAAAGGCCTCGATACCAAAGTAAAAGAGATGGAGCGCCAGCGCGTTCATCTGGCAGAACAGGAAAAGGAAAATGAAGCGCTGAAACTGGAACTTTCCAGCGCCAGCCAGAAGCACCGCGAAGCCTTGCAGGCGGCTGCCAAGTTGACCGAAGAAGAGGCCAAGAAGCAGCTCTGGGAGGAGCTGGAAAAAGAGTTCTCGACCCAATTCGCATCACAACTGAAACTTCGACGCGAAGAAATGGAACAGGAGGTCGAAGATAAAGCGAAGAACCTGATGTCAGAAGCCATGCAGCGCTACGCCGCCGAAGTAGCCAGTGAATCGACCGCGACCGTGGTGCAGCTGCCGAGCGATGACGTGAAAGGCAAGATCATCGGCAAAGAAGGACGCAACATTATCGCCTTCGAACAGGCAACCGGCGTCGATATCATCATTGATGACACCCCAGGCGCCATTATCGTCTCGGGCTTCGATCTGGTGCGCCGCTACGTGGCGAAGCTGTCGATGGAGAAACTGATCCAGGATGGCCGCATTCAACCGGCAAGAATTGAAGAAATCGTGGCGAAGGTGAAGGAGCAGGTGAGCAAGATGATGCTTGAGTTCGGCAAGCGCGCGACTGAGGAACTCGGTATCGCCGGCTACCCGGCCGATCTGCTGAAGATCATCGGGCGTCTGCGCTTCCGTACCAGCTACGGACAGAACGTTTTGAAGCATTCGGTAGAGATGGCGCACATCGGTCGCATGTTGGCCGAGGAAATCGGCGCTGATCCGCAGATCGTCGTGGAAGGTTGTCTATTGCACGATATCGGCAAGGCCCTCGACCATGAGGTAACTGGCACGCATGTCGAGATCGGCGTGGAGATCTGCAAGCGGTTCAAAGTACGACCCGAAGTGATCCACTGTGTGGCCGCGCACCATGAAGATATCCCCATCGCCTCGCCCGAAGCGTTCGTAGTCGCCGCTGCCGATGCCATCTCCGGCGCTCGACCAGGGGCTCGCCGCGAATCAATCGAAGAGTATTTCAAGCGTCTGCGTGCACTCGAAGATGTAGCCAAGACCTTCCCTGGCGTCCAGAAAGCGTTCGCCATCAGTGCCGGCCGCGAGATCCGTGTGTATGTCGATACTGGCAAAATTAACGATCTGGAGCAGGAAAAGTTAGCCAAGGACATCGCCAAGAAAGTCGAAGCGGAACTGACCTACCCAGGAATCATCAAGGTGAATGTAATCCGCGAACGACGAATCGAGGAAACAGCGAAATAAGCCGACAGATGTGATAGGAATGACCGATGTGACCGAGGATTAAGGAAAAAAAGAAAAGCAATGAGCAATCCCTCTCCTTTACCACCTCTGCCACATCGGTTACCTCAGTAAGCATGTTATTGTCTAAAATGTCAGATTAAGCTATAATAAGGAGAAATCTATACCAAAATCCTCTATGTCTCATTCGAAGCACGCTGTCCTTGCGTACTCCTCTGCCGGTCTCATGCTGTTCAGTCTGATCAGCGTGTCCGGTCACCTTCTCCTCGGTCAGCTGCCTCCGGGCTTTTTGCCACCGGTTCCGGGCAGCAACGGAAGCAGCGCAGGAACAACCGCTGCTACGCTCCTTATTGATGACAGCGATGCGACACCTGCTTTTTCCCTTCCAGTAGGGACGTGGAAAACTCAGCAGTCACCGTTGGGATACAAGAACAACTTCCATTGGACAAATGCCAACGGCTCGGCCACTTGGACCTTCGACAAACTCAAGGCAGGTACGACATATGACGTTCGTCTGACTTGGAAAGAATATTTCTTTCTGTCGAACACTCTGCAGATCACGGTAAATGGCGGACAATCTGATGCGCAGACCGTCACGATCGATGAAACGAGTCCGCCCTCGGGCGACAAGGTGGAAGATCGCCCATGGCAGTCACTCGGCAAATTTACCGCGCACGGAGCAACGAACAGCATTACCGTAACCATGACCAATGCCGGACCGAATGTTGCGATGGCCGATGCAGTGATGCTCATAGAAACCGGATCAAGCGACAGTAGTGGTCAGAGTTCCAGCTCGGCGATCCATTGCACCAGCGGCATTGCGATGTGTGCGCAGCCTCCCGTGGGTTGTCACTATGAAAAGGGCGCTGACCCTTGCGCATGTGGCAAGCTCATTTGCGAATCAAAATGCGGTAACGGTACCTTGGAGCCTACGACAGGTGAGCAATGCGATGATGGTAATACGACGAACAACGACGGTTGTTCAAACATCTGTAAGTTGGAAGCAACCAGCAATTTGTTCGTTACGGAGAGTAACCACACCGGCCCTCAGCAGTTGCTGGGCGGAAAGACGCAGACCGAATCGCTTTGGAATCTGCAACTCAAGACCGATACTGCCGCGGGCGTGGATGTCCATGCCATCACCGTATACGTGAGTGGCAAACCGGCAAGCATCGAACAAATATCCATCCTCAGTGCCGACAACGGACACATGGTGATGGGAATCGGCACGACAGCTGATTGTCCTGATGCACTCAAAAATGGTCCGGACACGCCGTTCTGCATTCGCATCGAAGGCGGAGTGCCACTTACCGTACAGATGTCACAGCCAAGCAATATCTTGTTCGTCGCTCAGATGAAAGATGACAATAACGGCGCACGGTCTGGCGAACTCATTCAGTTGCATCTGCAGCCTGATTCGTTCAGCGCAACGGAAGTGAACGGCGGTGCGCAGCTGCGCACGAATGACGGTGACAACAATGCCGTCGGCGAAGTCCTGATTGGAACAGACGCACCCGGACCGAACTACAGCATCGTCAGCCAGACGCACGAGGTTGTTCTATCATCGATCAAATCGGTCGAGAACGGCTTGTCTATGCCCGATGGCTCGCCTCTGACCATTGAAGGCAAACAAATGATCGGCGCTTTCAAGATCGATGCGTCAAAAAATACTAATACGAAGAACGGCGAGAACAGGGTGATCTTCAAGACGCTTATTTTTCAGGTCAATGCGATGAATGTCGGCCTCGATAGCAATTCATTCAACCTGGTAAGTTCAGTGGATCCGACCAGGCAGTTGCCCTGTACGCCGCGTACAGCGCTGCTCAACACGCAGTCTTACATCATTGTCGAGTGTCAGCATGTCGACACGCTGTTGCCTGGCGGGATTGAATCGGACAAAACCGTTTCATTCGGATTACAGGCGAAAGTCATTGCCCCCAATGCTTCTTCTCATTTGCAGGTCATGCTCTCGTTATCGGGACTGGGCAACAATACAAGCGAAGAAATCTATGGAACGGATGTCGCCCCTTTCAGCTGGCTCGACGCCGACAGCGGATCAAGTGTCGAACACACGCAGATGAATATCGGAGGTCCGTTCTTCTCAACAAAATTTGGAAAAGATTCGGCAACAAGCAATGGCGACGGCTGCGGACCACAGGGCTGTCCGATTACGCCATCAGCCAACAACACGAACACCAACTACACGAATGCTGGCGGCATGTACGGCTCAGGAGGATACGGCGGAATGAGCGGCGGCCGATAAACAGCCATAAGTCAATTAGAACCAAAAGCCCGATACCATCGGGCTTTTTATTCGGCCAAATGAAAGACTGACTGTTTTTCGACGATGAATGTCTCCTTTTTTAAACGATCGATCAGACCCTTCAACCATTCGGCATGCTCAATCGCATTCCAATCAACACTGATCCGGCTGCCGATATCCGCGAACGTCAGGCCCTTTGGCGCATGGCGCAATTCGTCGATGATGCGGCCGCGGAAGATTCTGTTCGGGATGAACACCGAGCCAACCAGACGGCCCGGTTCCGTCTTTGATTTTCGTTGGACCGTACGGCCGTTGATCTTGAATGCCGATTTGCACAGGCCATTTTTCGCCATCGGACAAATCGCACATTGCGGATTCGATTTTTTACAAATTGCCGAGCCGAAATCCATCAGCGCAGCGTGCCAGGTGGCACCTGTCAGTTTCGGTTGTAATTCCAGCGCGATCGTCAACGTATCCGTCGCAAGCGGAAGAAGTTTTTTATCGGATGTTTCAAATGTTCCATCGGCCTGATCGGGACCAATGAAGACCCGATGCAGAATCCGGCGAATGTTGGTATCGACGCACGGCGTGGGCAAGCTGAAGGCAAAATTGCGGATTGCCGCTGCGGTATAGGAACCAATGCCTTTGATATGCAACAACTGACCGAGCTCACGCGGAAAAATACCGCCATGTTCCTCGACAATGACCTTCGCAGCATCGCGTAACCGCAGCGCACGCGAGTTGTAGCCCATGCCCTTCCACGCGATGACGACATCTTTGTTCGACGCACGCGCAAGATCATGGATCGTGGGAAATTGTCCGAGGAATCGCTTGAAGATCACTTCGACCCGCGGCACCTGCGTCTGCTGCAGCATCACCTCGGAAATGAGGATCATGTATGCACGTTGCGTGTCGTCGCTAATCTGCAGATCACGCCATGGGAGGATGCGCTTGTGTGTCTCGAACCATTGCCACATTCGTTGGCAAAATTCCGCTGAACGTTCGGCATGCTTCATAGGCATCAGTGTAGCTGAGACGCAATACCATGGCGTCTGTACTAGGTGTTTTTTATTGATTATTAAGAGTAAGTAAGGCATTGTTAGATACTCTAACAATTAAGAAGTTGAACGTAATTCTGCACATCATCCGGCAACAAATAAGGCGCTATCCAGGGGGATATGCGGCGCTATTCATCTTTATTCTACTGACAGCAGGTATCTGGATTACCGAGCCGCTGTACGCGCGCTACGCGATCGATCAGATGTTACTGGCCAAAACCGGCGCGGCGGTGAACTACAAGATGATCTTCAGCGCATGGGCCGGCCTGTTCGTGCTGATGTCGGCAATTCAGACGACCGAAAAATTCATCAGTTGGAAATTAAGCGAGTGGTTGATCCTTGATTATCGCGAACGCATCTACAATCACGTGCTTCATTTGGGCATTTCGTTTCACACGCGTCAGAAGTCGGGAGAAGTGGTGAAGATTCTGGACAATGCAGCCGACACCATGGCTGACCTCCAACGCGAACTGATCGTGCAGTTTGTGCCATCGTTCCTGTCAGCCATCGTCTTCCTGGTCATCGGTTTTCTGATCAATCCCCTGCTGGCTCTCATCCTGATCGGAAGCATCGGTTTCTTTCTGTTGATTGCGGTGATCGGCACGCGCCGGACGATGAAGTTCCAGGAGGAGGCAAATCGTTTATGGGTCACTTCCATCGGTCGCGCGTACGACGCGGTCACGAATATTTATTCGGTGAAGTCGGGCGCACAGGAAGACCGGGAAGAATCGACGATGCATGCGACCCACTTGGAAACCTACAGCAAACAGAAACAAGTGAACCGGCGCTGGGCGATGGTGGAAGCGGTGAACTTTTTCATGCTCACGCGCATCTTGCTGATTTCAATCGGTATCTATTTATACACGCAGGACTTGCTGTCGCTGGGTGAGGTGTATTTTTTCCAATCGTCGTTCTTCCGCGTCCTCACTCCATTCGAAATGCTCGGCGGGATCATGCCACAGTGGAACAAGCGCGTGGGCCGCGTACGGCTGGCCGAAGAAATCCTCTCGATGCCAGTGGACGTGAAGAACGTGGAAAAACCAATTGTGCCGAATGGGCTTAAAGGGGAAATTCATTTCGAAGATGTGTGTTTTGCCTATGCTGCGGAAAAAGTCCTGGTCGATACCAGCGAAGAAGCACCCACGCCAGCGATTGATATAAAGCCGACGGACGAAGAGTCTGATGATGCAGAATTGGTGCGTGCGATTCCTGGCCACGAAGACAAGGAGAAGAAGAGCAGCACGATCGAATGTCCCGACGAAGAAGACCGCCATCCTGGCGAAGTGCTGCACAATATAAATCTGGTCATCAAACCCGGCGAACACATCGCCTTCGTAGGACACTCCGGCGCCGGCAAAACGACGCTGGCCATGTTGATCAATCGTTTCTACGACGTGACGAAGGGACGGATCCTGATCGACGGCGTGGATCTGCGCGAGCTCGACATGGAATGGTGGCGCAGTCAGATCGGACTGGTGCTGCAGGAAAATATCATGTTCAACGATTCGATTCTGGAGAACATCCGCTATGCGCGTCCCGATGCAACAACCGAAGAAGTAAAAGAGGCGGCCAGACGTGCGGCGGCCGATGAATTTATCGCATCGTTGCCGAATGGATACCATACATTGATCGGTGATCGCGGCATCCGCCTGAGCGGCGGACAGCGTCAGCGTGTGGCAATTGCCCGCGCCATCTTAAAGAGACCCAAGATCGTGGTGCTCGATGAAGCAACCAGCGCACTCGATTCGGTGACCGAGAAACAGGTGCAGGAAGGAATCAGAAGTCTGGTCGAAGGCCGCACGGCCTGCATCATCGCCCATCGTCTCTCTACCGTCCGCTCCGTCGACCGCATCGCCGTTTTCCATAAAGGAGAGCTGATCGATGTAGCTCCACATGAACAGCTGATGAAAACCTGCGCCATTTACCGCGAAATGGTCGAGCTCCAGAGCCAGGGGATGCTGGCGGAGGAGTAGTTTGGCTTGTCTGCCACCGTTGATTCAGTCAAGGATTCAGGAAATTTAAGGGAAACAAGGGATTCACGCAAAAAAATGCAAAACACTCTGGATTCCTTTTATCCTTTGGTCCCCTCTCTTGAATCCGGAGAGTGGCTTGGACCTTGCTCCTCACTTTTCTTCAAGAACGCTTTGTACAGATACAAAGTGATATTGACGAATACTAGGCATATTCCCTAGACTGCCGCGGCTAAAAGAGGCTATTCTCTCTTCCACTTAGCTTTCCCCTACCTCTCTTTTCTCCCTTTCGCTATGGCAGACGCCAAAAAGTTTGATCGTTCCAAAGTCCACGTGAATGTGGGAACCATCGGTCACGTTGACCACGGTAAGACCACGCTTACAGCGGCTCTTTCCATGAACTTCTCACCAGAAGGAGAGAAGAAGGACTATGCGCATATCGACAACGCTCCGGAAGAGCGCGAGCGTGGTATCACCATCAACACGGCCCACGTCGAATACGAATCCGACAAGCGCCACTACGCCCACGTCGACTGTCCTGGACACGCCGACTACGTCAAGAACATGATCACCGGTGCCGCTCAAATGGATGGCGCCATCCTCGTTGTCTCGGCTGCCGATGGTCCAATGCCGCAGACCCGCGAACACATTCTCTTGGCCCGCCAGGTGAACGTGCCGTACATCGTGGTCTTCCTCAACAAGATCGACATGGTGAAGGATCCTGAACTGCTTGAGCTCGTCGAAGTCGAAGTCCGCGAACTGCTGACGAAATACGAATTCCCCGGCGACACGACGCCGATCATCAAGGGTAGCGCGCTCAAGGCGGTCGAAGGCGATCCCGAGAACGTTCAGAAACTCAAGGATCTTCTGGCTGCACTCGACACGTACATCCCTGATCCGATCCGCGAACTCGACAAGCCATTCCTGATGTCGGTCGAAGACGTCTTCTCCATCAAGGGTCGTGGCACCGTCGCCACCGGTCGTATCGAGCAGGGTATCGTCAAAGTGAACGAAGAAGTCGAAATCGTCGGTCTGCGCGACACCAAGAAGGTCATCGTCACCGGCGTCGAAATGTTCCACAAGCTTCTCGATCAGGGACAGGCTGGCGACAACGTCGGTCTTCTCCTCCGCGGTATTGAGCGCGAGGATATCGAGCGCGGTCAGGTCATCTCCAAGCCAGGCAGCATCAAGCCTCACACCAAGTTCGAGGCCGAAGTGTACGTGCTCAGCAAGGAGGAAGGTGGCCGCCACACGCCGTTCTTCAAGGGTTACAAGCCTCAGTTCTATATCCGCACCACAGACGTTACCGGTTCGGTTGAACTGCCTGCCGGCGTGGAAATGGTGATGCCGGGCGACAACCTCAAATTTGTCGTTGAACTCGGTTCTCCGGTCGCCATCGAAGAAGGTACACGCTTCGCTATCCGTGAAGGCGGCCGCACCGTCGGTGCCGGCGTCGTCACCAAAATTCTGTAATACATCACTTCCGGGGGCGCTTCGGCGCCCCTTGCGAAGTTTTTCCTTCGCTCCCCTGCTCTTTCCCCTCCCGTTCCATGACGCCCACGAAAAAACCCGTCGAGAAGAAAACGAAGCCTGCCACCAAGGGCACGAAAGCTGACGCGTCTGCGGGAGCCGACAAGGCAACCAAAGCCAAAGATAAAAAGGAATCCAAGCAGTTCATCCGCATTCGCCTGAGCGCTTTTGACCATACTGTGCTCGACGAGGCAGCCGCAAAGATTTTGGAGACGGCCGAACGCAGCGGCGCTATCGTCCACGGCCCCATCCCTTTGCCAACCCTCATCCGCAAATTCACCGTGCAACGCGCCACATTCAAATTCAAGGACGCTCGCGACCAATTCGAAATGCGCACGCACCGCCGCCTGATCGACCTCAGCGAAACAACGCCGAAGACGATCGAAGGCCTGCAATCGTTATCCTTGCCAAGTGGCGTGGATATCAAGATTGATATGGCGTAATAAGAAGTGACCGATGGGACCTAGGAGAAGAGTTTAGAGAATCAAGAGATTGATGAGGTTCTTCAGCATGGCGCTGCCGCTTTCGGCGCGGTTTGGTGGAAGCTGGTCGATTCATCGTTGGC
>JBEPVF010000016.1:0-28468 GCA_041691135.1 Candidatus Peribacteria bacterium | reverse complement strand
ACAGCAGCCTCTCATGTCGTGTGCGGTATTGCAGAGCAGAGAGGAGGGTGGCCACCTTTGAGCAGCACGGTCACGTGCCTATACCCAGTGTGGTCCAGAAGTGGTGATGGAAGTGTGGCCGGGAGGAACGAGCGAAACTGGCTCGATGGCTACCCTTCTCTCTGCGGATGACCGGTGGTGTGAGGGATCAAAAGGAAACGTGTTTGTCTGTATTGTTTGTGGGTGTAATCCAGACCTGAACTAACTGGATCGTATTAGCGTAATGGTCAGATTTATCCGCCGCAACGAGTTGGCATCGCCAGAACACGAACAGATGTGTTGAATATATTTTGTGAACAGTTTCATGGCTTCTATAAGCCAAGATGTATAATTGATCACTTTAAGTGTTCAATCAACCAAGTGAACATGACATCTCTAAAAAGCATACTTTAGTTGTCACACTAAATGCGAAAAGCATTCACCAAAGCACTCTGCGGATTATTCAAATTTCTCACTCTTTACGTATGAAATTCGATGTACGAAAAAAAGACCGCCTTCGAATTTCGTACATCGAATTCGAAGGTTCCTTCTACGCTTCTTTCTTCGCCATTCTCTGACGGAAGCGATCGACGCGTCCGCCCTTGAGATCCTTCTGCTGCTTTCCGGTGTAGATCGGATGGCACATACGGCAGACTTCGACTGACTGCGTTTCGATCGTGCTTGGAATCTGGAAGACGGTCCCGCACGTGGCGCAGGTTGTTTTGGCGTCTTGGAATACCTGAGGATGGATACCGGTCTTCATAAGCTGGAGGATTGTACTTATTTTTGAAGCAGGTGCAAGTTATTGACGAAAGGACTCAAATCTCACTTTAGCCGGCTTTAGCCGCTCTTTTCGCCTTTCTCGCCGCTTTCTTGGCAACTTCCTCGATCGATTCGATTTCTTCGATCAATTCTTCCACTTCGCCCTCGCGCTGTTCCAGAGCAGCCTGTTCCATGGCAAGTTCGGCTTCTTTGTCCTCGAGCACCACGCTCACGGACGCCACTTTATCGCCCGCATTCAGGCGCATGACGATCACACCCTGTGTGGCGCGGCCTCGGGACGGAATGTCCGACAGACGCATGCGGATCATCTGACCCTGTTTGGAGACACAGAGCAGGTCGCCATCTTCCCCCTTTCTGAGCACAGCCCCACCCACGATATCGCCGGTCTTAGCAGTCAGCTGCGCCGCCTTCACACCGCTGCCTGCACGCCCCTGCAAACGATACTCATCCACATGTGTCATCTTGCCGAGTCCGTTCTCCATCACCACCAGCAGGTTGCTGTCCTGATCCGAAATCACCGCTGCCTCCACCACTTCGTCGCCGGTTCCGAGTTTGACGCCACGCACGCCGGCAGCCGCACGTCCCATGGCACGCACGTCGTTCTCGTTGAAACGAATGGCCTTCCCTTTCTTGGTGAGCAGGAAGATCTCATCTTTGCCGCTGGTGGCCAGCACCCATTGAAGATCGTCACCAGGATGCATCTTCTGGGCGATCAATCCTGATTTGCGGATGTTATCGAACTCCGTGAGCTCCGTCCGCTTGATCGTCCCGTTCTTGGTGGCCATGAACAGGTGCGTTTTGTCCTCCAAATTCGATTTGAGAATGGCCGCGATGCGCTCACCCGGCTGCAACTGCAGCAGGTTCACGATCGCCTGACCCTTGGCCACGCGACTGGCCTGTGGCACTTCGTACACCGGCGCCTTGAACACGCGACCCGTGTTCGTGAAGAACAGCAGATCGTCGTGGTTCATCGCATAGAGGAGCGACATCACCTCATCTTCATCTTTGGTCGTCAGACCCTTGATTCCCTTGCCGCCACGATGCTGTGCGCGGAATTGCAGCGGACTCAGACGTTTGACGTATCCACCACGGGTAAGGGTGACCATCATCGGCGCGTTCGGGATCGTATCTTTGGCACTGAACTGCCCGACTTCGAATGGAGCGACGGTCGTCCGGCGCACATCGCCGTATGTTTTCTTCACTTCGACCAGCTCGGTCCGCATGATGCCGTCGATTTTCTTCGGGTCGCGCAGGATCCCTTCGCATTCGGCAATGAAGGCGAGACGCTCCTTCAGTTCATCTTCGATGCGCTTGCGCTCCAAGCCCGCCAGCGTCTGCAGACGCATCTGCAGAATGGCATCCGATTGCAGGTCGCTCAGTTTGAATTTCTTCATGAGGTTCATCTTCGCCACTTCTTTTGTCTCGCTCTTACGGATGGTTTCGATCACCTCGTCGATGTTATCGAGCGCGATCTTGAGTCCTTCCAAAATATGCGCTCGTTCCTTGGCGCGATCGCGTTCGTACGTCACGCGGCGGGTGATCACCACCCGTCGGTGCTCGATGAAGATCTGGAGCAGCTCCTGCAGGTTAAGGAGGCGCGGCTGAATGCCATCGCCCAGCGCGATCATGTTGTAGCCGAAACTGCTCTGCAGTTCGGTCTGCTTGAACAATTGATTGAGCACTTTCTGCGGATACGCATCCTTCTTGAGTTCGATGATGATACGGATGCCATTGCGATCGGATTCGTCGCGGATATCCGAGATACCCATGATCAGTTTATCGGTGACCAGCTGCGCCATCTTCTCGATCATCGTTGATTTGTTCACCTGATACGGTATTTCGCTGATGCGGATGTAATAGCGGCCGCCGCTCCCCTCCTCTATCTCTGCTTTGCCACGTACGACCACGCTGCCACGACCGGTCAGGTACGCCTGACGCAACGCCTCCTTGTTGTACACGATGCCGCCAGTCGGAAAGTCCGGACCTTGCACGAACTTCAACAGATCTTCGACGGTTGATTCCGGGTTTTCGATCAGATACTGCGTCGCATCGATGAGTTCATTGAGGTTGTGGGGCGGAATGTTCGTTGCCATACCCACGGCAATGCCGACAGTGCCGTTGAGCAGCAGGTTCGGAATCTTGCTTGGCAATACGCGCGGTTCGCGGCGTGATCCATCGTAGTTCGGCTGGTAGTCGACCGTATCTTTATCCAAGTCAGCGAGCAGCTCCATTGCGATCTTTTTGAGCTTGGATTCGGTGTAACGATAGGCAGCAGCGCTGTCTCCATCGATTGAACCGAAGTTTCCCTGTCCGTCGATCAGCGGATAGCGCATCGAGAAATCCTGCACCAAACGCACCAGCGCGTCGTACACTGATGAGTCGCCATGCGGGTGATACTTTTTGAGCACTTCTCCGACAACTCCCGCGCATTTGGAGTAGCGGTGGCTCGGCGTGAGCCCTTCTTCCTGCATCGCCACCAGAATGCGACGGTGCACCGGCTTTAGTCCGTCACGTGCATCGGGCAAGGCGCGGGCGACGATCACGCTCATCGCGTAGTTCAAATAGCTTTCCTCCATCTCGGCCACGATGGGTCGCGGTTCGATCTTGCCGATTTGGGAGATTCCTTCGAGCTCCGGTTGATTCTTCGACGGTTCGCTTGCAGGCATAAGAAAAGGCGGGTGAGTTCCAGATTAGAATAGCGTATTTCGCAATAAATCCAAGCGTGTGAGGCAAAATTGTGTTCTTTTCACGATCACTGATCCAAGAGACGAATCATGGGCGGTGTGTCTATTTCCCAGCTTCGAGGCGTGGCATTGCGAGGCACTCCAATAAATCTTTGACCTTTGAAAGAGCAATCCATTTTCTCCCTCTGTTCCATTACAGACTGAAGCGTTGCAGGATCTACCAAGAAATCAAATTTGCGATTGATAATACCATTATCAAGCAATTCTTTGAGTACTCCTTGATCCGGCGCATAGTCCTGACCACGGAGACTGGCAAAATTCACAAGACATGCATAGCCCCGTGAGCCGCTATCGGCCATCTGATGTAATCTCGCTGCAATCTCTGCCTGACTGAGCACAGCTTCTTTCTTATTATTGGCGCCAAATGATGATTGCTCCAGAGACATTGGGCGGGCATTTTTCATCAAGAAAGAACGGAATGCAAGAAATACACACTTCATTGTGTGTATGAACTATGAAGGAAGTGCCAATCGCGTATGCTAGTAGCCTATGCTTTCCATCGTTTCGACACCTATCGGCAATTTAGGAGATATCACGCTCCGCGCTATCGAAACGCTCAAGAAATGTGGCGCCATTGTCTGCGAAGACACGCGGGTAACGGGCAATCTGCTCAAGCAGTTGGAGATTCCCAAAAAAGAACTCATCAGCCTGCACGGCTACAGTGACGCGGGCAAAGTGACATGGCTCATTGAACGCTTAAGGAAAGAAGAACATTTTGCCCTGGTGAGTGACGCGGGTACGCCGGGCATCAGTGATCCGGGCTATGCCATCGTCTCGGCAGCACGTGAGGCAGGAATACAGATCGAAGTGATCCCCGGACCGTCGGCTTTTCTGGCTGCACTCAGCGCCAGCGGACTGCCGATCAATCAATTCATGTACTTGGGATTCTTGCCGCTCAAAAAAGGACGCAAGACACTGCTTGAATCGTTGAAGAACGAAGAACGCACAATTGTCTTCTACGAATCCGTCCATCGCATCGAAAAAACACTCCACGAGCTTTCCGAGGCGCTCAAAGATCAGCCTCAGCGACCCATCGTCGTGGCACGCGAACTGACCAAGCTATACGAAGAGGTGTTATCGACAACTGTAGAACGTCTTTCGTCGCTGCAGATAACAAAAAAAGGCGAGTTTGTGGTGGTGATCGGACCAGCATAAGTAACTTATGGGGTCTCCCCTGCTACCGTACGCTCCACACATGGTCACAGGCACATCCAAGTTATAGAGAATCAACCGAAGCTTCTTTCCAGGCAATACTCACGAGAAAATACGAATTCTTCAATGACGCCAGGGCCACATGGCAACTGCTCTACGAAAAAAATCTGAGAGGAATCTTCTTTGCATAGTTTATTCTTAAGAATGGCGTAATCCGAAAGACGACACGTATATTTAATGTGTACCCTCCATGCTTCATCTGGTGGAAAAGCAAGATAGACCGGATCACGTAACTCGCAGTCATGTTGACTTTCTTCCATCGCCGCAATCAATTGCTGCCGGGCTTCTTTAATAGCGGTGACTTTCTGGAGAAAAGGTGATGATCCGTGTTTATTAGGTGATTCTTCTGTACTGGCATCAAATATATCTTCATGCAGAAAATATTCATCAGAATCAGCTGCCAATTCTATCGCGCAGAATTCATCGTACTCGACCTGGCACACACCGGCAGGCCACCGGCCTTCCGCATCCAATTCGTACATATCTCCAAATTCCTGCTGCCAGTCGAGCAAAGCATCATGCATATTCGCAGGCAAGCGCTGCAAGGCCGCACGAATCTCTTCTATGACTACCCCGAGTGTCGGGTAATCTTGGCAATTAACAATATACCGGAAGCAATCTCGCAATTCATAAGGCGCATCGTTACAAGAAACGACCCACACATGCGGCTGCTGGGTTGGTAAGCGGAAACGAGCCTTACGACTTTTTCTTTCTGGCGTTTTCACCAGGCGAGTCTTCGCTCTTAGATTGTCGGCGTTCAGATGTACTGTGCGCAATACATCTCTTAAACCCTCCTGCAGTGATTCCTGCACGTTACGTACTACTTTCGACGACGCATTCGGCGAGAGTAAAATATTGCTTTTGCCTTCCGATAACGATTCAGCACTGTCCATTGTCCCTACGGTAAAATTCACTGACGGAATGTCAACATACAAACAACTTCTGAACGATTTTTACTGAGGCGATCCTCAGAAAATACTTACGGCAACACTGTAATCGGATTCACGTACACACCGTTCTGCGTCACTTCGAAGTGCAAATGCGGTCCGGTGGTGGATGGACCGGCGCCGTGCGTCCCGGGCGTGCCACCGCTGTAGCCGATCACCTGTCCCTTATCGATTTCCTGTCCGGCCTGCACGCTCAACACCGACAGATGTCCGTACAGGGTGGTGTAGCCATTGGCGTGTCCGAGCAGGATGTACGAGAAGCCTTTTGCTCCGCCATCGCGCACCACGAACACCACTCCCTTGGCCGCCGCCTGTACCGGCGTTCCCTGGTACGTCACGATGTCGACGGCATGATGCGGAAAGCCGAAGTGCTTGAGGTAACTCGCATCGTTGAACCCGGCCGAGACCGGACCGTTGACTGGCCACATGAAATCCAGTTTGTCGGCCGGCGAGGCTGTTTCCAAGTGTGTGCCCGGTCGCGGATCGAACAGTTTGAGGCGGAACAGGTCACGCTCTGCATCGCGCTCACTGCGCACTTGCAGACGCTGCAATTTTTCCTGCGCACGCGCCACTTCTCCGCGGATATCGGCAACGACGGCGCGCTCTTCCTGCTTGGCTTCGTCCGACACATCGGCCTGGCCCAGAGCCACCTGCAATCCACGGAATGCCTCGTCATATTTCTTCTGCACATCGGCGTACTGCTTGCGTGTTTTTTCGAGATCCGCCGACATCGCCACGACGGTGGAATCCAACTGAATCAACAGGCGTTTTTCGTCGATCGTCGATCCCTGCAGAGATGACAGTAATTCTTCGCGCGCCCGGCGGAGTGCCGTACTGCGCAAATCATCATCCACCTGCTGGCCTAGTGTTCGACCGATCATCGTACTGAAGAGCGTGCGCACGGCACGTGGTCCTACATCGGTTGTCGTTTGCTGACGCAAATGTACGTAGCGAATGAATTCGAGCAGGCGCTTCGTCTCGCTATCCAAATCCACTTGCGTCGTCTCCAGCTGAAGGAGCGCTCCCGACAAGCGTTTCTGATCCACCGCAATTTCCTGATTCAGACGCACAATGTGCAGGCGCAAATACCGTTTGCGTGACGCCAGGTTCTGTACCTGTTGCTTCCTGTCCTTCAGCAGCTGTTGCGTGAGCGTCTGCGCATCCTGCGCATTGGTAGAGCGAAGCGAAGTGACAACCGTATCAGCCAAACCCAGCGCCGGCACCAACAGTGTCAGCAGAACGCCTGCCACGACGGTACGGTTGAAGGAATTGATGTGCATTTCTTACAATTATACCATATTAATAGCTTCTACACTAGAATGCGAAAATACCGATCCAGATGTGACAAAGGTGACCGACGTGGCAGAGGATGAGGAAAACGAAGAACAGAATTCCTCCTAATTCCTCACAATCTTTCTCTTCGGTCACTCTTGTCACCTCGGTCACCTCTGCTACCGTTCGTAGCATGATCGCTCACCTCCGCGGCTCTATCCACCGACTCGATCCCGGCGAAATCACCGTCGACGTGCAAGGCGTCGGTTACCGCGTGACTGTGCCGATCGACGCGTGGGATCTGCTGAAGGAAGGAAGCATTCAGATGGTCTGGATTTCGACCTACATCCGCGAAGATCGGCTGGATTTATTCGGCTTTCCCGACCGTGCCGGCCGCACATTGTTTGAGGAGCTGATCAAGAAACAGGGCATCGGCCCGCGCCTGGCGCTGGAGTTATGCGCCGTGCCACGCAGCATGCTCCTCACCGCCATTCATACGCAGGACGAAAGTATCCTCACCTCCGTCAAAGGCATTGGCAAAAAGACAGCCGAAAAACTGCTGATTGAATTGCGTTCGCTGGTGGAAAAACACCCCGACATCTTCGGCGAGAACGGTCCCGACCTGCCCCGCGCATCCCAATACGACCAGGATGCCGTGTCGGCCCTCACCTCTTTGGGCTACGACACCCCCACGATTCTGCAGGTGCTCAAAGATTTACCGGCGGATGTCGCGACGACCGAAGAGAGAGTGGCAGCAGCACTGCGATCATTATGAAAGACCTCGGTAATTGAGAATATTGGAAGCAATCATCGCAGTAGAATAACTGCCATGATTCTTCCTCTCTATTTTCAATTCTCACTTTTTTGTAACAATCTTTTTCTCCCTCCTGACCTTACCTCTGCTATCATCCCCCCATGCTTCACTTAGACACTGCTCTCGCGATGGGAAAAGCCATCACGCCCTCGATGGGCATTCCCGACCAGGAGCTGACGGCGCTCCACACACCGATGCGCCGGCACATCACTGATTGGCTGAGCGAACGTCAAAAAGGCGAACATGCCTGGTCGATGGATCCGTATGACAAACAGACAATCGATCGAGTGAAGGAAGCCGCCATGAGCATTAAAGGCGAAGGTATTCAGACGATCGTCTGGATCGGCATCGGCGGATCGGGCCTGGGACCGCGCGTGATCCAGGAAGTGTTCGAGGAACCCGAATCGGTGGACTTCATTGTCCTCGATACGTTGGACCCAACCGCGCTCCTTCGAATGATGAAAATCGTGAACTGGCGCTCGACACTGGTGGTGATTGCCAGCAAGTCCGGCGAGACGCTGGAGCCGATGAGCTTGTTCTTCCTGTGCTACGAAGAATTGAAAAAAGTACGCAAAGACAAAGCCTACGAACGTGTGATTGCGATCACCGATCCCGAGAAAGGTTTTCTGCATGATTTTTGCCTGGACCAAGGTATTCACATGCTGCCTCTGCCACCGGCCGTGGGCGGGCGCTTCTCGATCTTCACGCCTATTGGCCTGCTTTCGCTGGCGCTGTTGGAAGCGGATGTCGACGGTTTTGTGCGCGGTGCCAAAGAAATGGACACCCTATGTCAGGAACCGAACCTAGATGACAATCCGGCGGCGATGCTCGCGGCGATGCAATTCCTGCTCGACACCAAACGCGATTATCCTGTGCGCGTGATCATGCCCTACAGCCAGCGTCTGCAATCGCTTGCACGTTGGAATCAGCAATTGATTGCCGAAAGCCTGGGCAAGACGCAAACCTGGAATCCGATCCCCCTCGCCGCTATCGGTACACAGGATCAGCATTCCCTACTTCAGCAATGGATGCAGGGCCCGCGCAAAATGTGGCACCTGTTCATCACCGAGATCGAAAAACCGCGTCTGGAAGTGCCGTCGGATATCGACCCCGCCTACAAGTTCATCGCCGGCAAGACGTTCGGCCAACTGCTCGACGCCTGTTACGAAGGCACCAGCCAGGCACTCGCCAATGTAAAGCGTCCGTCAGTGACCATCGCCCTCCCGCGTCTCGACGCGTACCACTTGGGACAACTGTTCTTCATCATGCTCACCGAAGCCGCCTTCCTGGGTAAGCTCTACCGCATCGATCCGTACGGACAACCGGGCGTAGAAATGGGAAAGCAAATTACGCACAGCATTCTGACGCGAGGCATTGAATGAGATTCAGTTCTCAATTCATCCGAAGAAGCCTATACTTCTCGAACAATTTCCCCCGACCTTCATGGCCCACGATGTCACCGACGCCACCTTCGATACAGAAGTCCTGCAGGCAGATGCGCCTGTCCTTGTTGATTTCTGGGCTCCGTGGTGCGGCCCCTGCAAAGCCATGAATCCGATCATCGAGGAGTTGAGCGCAGAGTGGGGCGACAAGGTGAAGATTGCCAAGATGAACGTCGACGAAAACAATACCGTGCCGGGCAAGTACAACGTGATGAGCATTCCCACCTTCGTCATCTTCAAGGGCGGCGAAATGCGCGCGCAATTCGTAGGCGCGAAGTCGAAGGAAGATATGAAGAGCGAAGTCGAATCCGCCATCGCCTGATGCGCATCATTTTCGGTCTCCTCGGCATTGTGGCATCGTTCGCCATGATGAAGTACCGCGAACGGGTGGGCGATATGATCGGCGACGCCGAATGGATGCAGAAAGTAGGCGGCGTCTACAACCTCGTCATTATCTTGGGACTCATCGGCTTTTTCTGGAGCGTGGCGTACATGACGGACACACTGCAGTTTCTGCTGTGGCCGATTGTCTCCTTGATTCCGGGGATACAGCCGCAGACAACGACCCCAGTTGGACTATAAGTTTCAATTTTTGAGCCTTTCCTTGGCACGTAATGGCTATTTTATTAAAAAAATGATATAATCTATTTAATATCAATACCCAATCCACGTATGCGTCTCAGGAAAAAACAATACTTGATGATTGCGTTGCTCGCGTCTGTTGTAGCAGTGACGATCATCAGTATTGTATTCGTTTTCCAAGCGAGCCTCATCGGCGGAGACGGCAGTATCATCATCGATGACAGCATGGGCGCGCCGGGGTTCACGGCCCAAAATGGCGACTGGCATGTAGCCAACGATCCGCTCGCCTACAAACAGCAATATAGATATCTAATACCGACAGATACTAAGAATACGGGAACGTGGACGTTTACAAAGCTCCCCATCGGGAGCTACAAAGTGTTTGCGACGTGGAATGCAAATGCAAAGTCTCTAAAGAGCTTTGCCTGGAATGCGTCCTACCTTATCAATACCGGTAAAAAGGATGTCAGTCTTTCGCCAGTGGGCCAGAATATCCCTCCGCAAGGCGATACGGTGGATGGCGCGGTATGGCAGTTGATCGGCTGGGCCGCAAGTACTGACGGCACTATTACGGTGCAAATCGGCAATGCCGGCGCAGTCGGGCAGGTGATGGCCGATGGCATACGTGTACTAAGAACCAGCGACAAGTACTACCTGCTCGGTGCGACGTGTTCCCCAATCTCCGCAACAACACTCGATGCGAAAGTAGGTGTTCCATTGCCTATCGATATCACCTATCAGAATACGGGCAACAGTACATGGACTCCCCAAGGCAATCAGTTGCACCAGATGGGACTCTCGACAAACGTTCCGCTGCCGCAAGCGGTACCACCGGGTGGCAAAATCACATTCCATACGACGTATACGCCAAAGGTATCGGACTTCCAAACAGTCGTCTACCAGGTACAGCAAAACGGCATCAACATCGGTTTTCCGTGCGGCGTGAACGTGAACGCAGCCGCAGCCGTCGGCTCCGATATCACACTCGGCATCAACGCTGTGAGCAAACAGGTGTCGTATGGATCGGAGGCTGCGTTGTATAAGGTGGTTGTCACAAACGCAGGTCCGCAGGATGCCACCAAACCGGCAAGCTTCAGCCTACCGATTCCAAACGGCCTGACATTCAACAGTTCGGACAACCCTCTGTGCGGCGTGAACGGCAGGATACTGACCTGTAGCACAGGCCTTGCACTGGCTGTAGGTGCAGTTTCTACTTCCACTATCTCCTTTGACGTTGCCATCAGCATGTGCACCGGACAGATCGAAAAAATGACAGGACTTGCGAGCGGTCCGGACAAGGATCCGAATACCATCAACAATGCAGCCGCTTCCGACCCGATAAAAGTATCATGCTCCGTCACATCTGGTACAAATTCTTCCGTCGCAACGTCCGCCCCCTCACTGCCACCGACCGTCTACAGCGCAGCCGGCATGTGCAAGCCACTGCCTCCCCCGCCAACTCAGGTCAGCGACCAGGTGTTGAATGTCAAAGGATACAAGAACCCCGACGGAAGCACTCCTATCCTGCTAGCAAAAGCAGACGGCGTGACAGACGATGGACCTGCTATCAATGCAGCCATAAAGTACGCTGCAGCTCAAAATATCCGAAATATCCTGATACCGGCTGGTACGTATCTTATCGGCACGCAAATCTATATCGATTCCAGCTATAAACAGGTGACCCTGGCTGATGGAGCCATCTTGAAGGCTGGACCGACTCTGACCTGGAAAGGGGTGATCCGCATCGAATGTGCCACCGATGTCAGTATTCTGGGACCTGGAATGATCGATGGTGACAAGAAAACATCACCGACGGCTGGCCGTTACGGTATCCATATCGGTACCGGTGCACAGTCTGTCCTGATAAAAGGTCTGACAATCAAGAATATGCCTGATTCCGACATCCTTGGCTCCATAGGCGATGGCATCTACGTCGCAGGCACGTCTCCATATGTGCCTCAGGACATCACCATCGAGGGAAATACCCTGGATAACAACGACCGCGTAAATATCGCGCTCATTCAGGGACAGCGCCTGAGTGTCATAAACAACGTAGCCACCCATGGCGGAGGTACCGCTGCAGGCGGCTGCGGCATCGACATCGAATCCAACCGTATAGGCGATATCCTGCAGGACATTCTAGTCAGCGGAAACACATTCCAGGACAACTACGGCTGCGGTATATCAGTCGGTTCCAATAGCGCCGTAAAGCAGATCATCGACAAACGTGTGACGATCACCAATAACACGGTGATCGGCGAAGGCGGTATCGGTGCCAGTCGAGTAAACGGACTGATCATCAAGAATAATAAAGTCACTTACTACGATGTTCCGAACAAGGAAGGGGCAATACAGGTAAATGATATCGACCAGGGAGAAATCAGCGGCAACGAAGTCACTGGCGGTGACTACAGTATCGGCGTCAACTCAGTTCTCGGTCTCGTGAAGAATCTCTCGATCACAAATAATACGCTCAGTAATCATGCTGGTCATTTCATCTGGATCAAGGAAACCATTACGCCTACCGAAGTGAATCAATCGGGCAACACGATGACGGAGATCAAGTAACGTATACACAAAGAAAACAACCTCCATGTCACGGATGTGGGGGATTTGTTTGTCAGACCTAGAAAATACAAAAGATCATAGTTCTGCCTTAAATGGCATTTTTGTTGTGCGAAGTTCGTGATGGTGGAGATGCCGGGACAAACTTCGAACTCGACAGCCGTCAGAAAGTGAAGCCACTTGAACAGTCAGAAAAGCTCATCGGGCTAAGGAATTCTCTGATTTTCATAAAATCCGTTCTCATTGATCCAGAAATGATGAAATGTACTCTCACACTATAAAAGGCAATGCACTGTCAATGAGCTGTCGGGACAAGTTTCGAACTTTCACTTTTATGAAGTAGCAGGATGAGAAGGTGTCGAATCTTTAGTGGGCTCTTCGATCTTCTGCCCGTCGAACCACCGCAGAAGAAATGCGCTAACGCTCTTGATTTTACCTTCATCCAGCTGGATATCAGCGATATCTTTTGCAAGACCAAGAGCAATTTTTGTGATTCTTAGAGCGTCTTTCTGCTCGCTCTCAGAGGGTTCCCAGTAGTGGAGAGATCGACGACGGACACCACGGATGTCGTTGAATTTCTGACTTTGCTTCTCATCGATTGTTCCCATTGCACTCAGAATGTCGATACGCCTTTCCTGGCCTAATTTCTCGAAGGTGGTTCCAAATAATTGTGTTTCATGTTCCTCGGTCATAGGTTGTCCTTTTAGGGTGATATTCGCAGTACGCCAGAGAAAAATCGCCATCATTTCTCCTGCTGTGCCACATGAAGAGATAGCAGCAGGATAGTCTCCAAAACAATAATTCCGCTTGGCTGAAACCAAAGGACGGACAATCGGCTGAATGACAGGAACAATGCTCGTAAAACTTTCCTTATCCGTGATCTCGATGAACCGTATAAGTAAATCCTCAGTAAACCCAGCCGCCGGGATTCCGAAAAAATGTTCCAGTGTCTCGTTCCTATGTTCCTCAAAAAGATTTTCTGGCTTCTTACCAAGGATACTTGGAATTTCCTCCTTCCGAAGCGGCGGACCGAATGTGTTGAACTGGACAAGTATCTGATTAGCCATATTCATATTTTATCAGAAATTTGCCCAGAATTTATTTGGGTCTATGAAAAAGCAGCCATAGAGTCTGGCTGCTTTCACGGATAATATTTTAGTTTGTATCAATTTCCATAAGCCGTCTCACTGCTCCCTTTGCAAGAATAGGAGTGGAATCGAATTGGAGGATTCCTGATGAATTTATAGATAGTTGGGAAAGGTCCGTACATGCGATAAGAAATGCATCTGCGCCCTTTTCTCGTATGTTTTCTATCGCATCTTGCGTGTGTCTCCACTCATCGCTGCGAGCTTCACTCGTAACGATGCGGCGAATAGATTCATTGAGTTGTTTTTGAATAGTCTCCTCTGGCAAAACTTGCTGAATATTTTTCTGCCTCAATGTGTTCTCAAATAATCCTGTAGTGACACTTGTGCCGACAATGCCAACACGTTGTATTGCCTGTTCTGCTAAGTGGGCAGAAACTGCATCTGTGAGACTGAAGAATTCGCATTGTTTTCCTGAGAGAGCGGAACGTATTTCTGCCTGTAAAGCATGTAAGGTATTGCAAGCCAAAACAACGATGTCTGCTCCCGCCTCAGCAAGTCGCTGAGCGCTGTTCTGCAGCGGCTTCTTGAAAGGGTGAGTTGTCTCATGCACAAGCAGCAATCTCTCGTCAGCACGATTGACTTCAACACCTTCTACAATGATGCGGGGGAGTGTGCCAACTTTCTGATGATCCAATTCTTTGATGACCTCTTTCAAAAATTCAGCGGTGCCATCAACACCGACGTTGCCGATGATTCCAAGGGATGATTTCATGGTAATGAAGAGAAAAAATAAATAAAAAAAGCCCCTCAGATGTGAGGGGATTCAGGAGAATTCGGGAGAATTCAGGTATAGCTGTAGCCGCCCACATCACAGATGAGTTCGTAATAGGTCGGCGAAGCCAGTAATGGTGAAGGACGAAATTTCATAAAAAAAAGCCCCCGCAGATGCGAGGGCTTGAAGTTCAGATTAGGCACAAGACCGCTCACATCCGTTTAGAGCGGCTGTAATAGAATGAGACTGTGGAGGAGCGAGAAGTTTTCACTAATAGTAAATTACACATGTAAACTATATTTGTCAATAGCTCACAAGCGTTCAGTACAATCGCGTCCCATCCTCATCAATTTTTATAACACCAGTTTCATCTAGTGGTTCCTGTTTTTGTATTTCCTGCATGAGAAGCAGAAGACCAATGGCATTCGTGAAATCGTAGTTTTTCCATTTCGCAGGGAGCTTCTCTCTAAAATCATTCATAGTGAGCAATCTGTCGCACTCTTGTACAAAGATTGCAACTCTCTGGACTCGACTGAGTTCAAATCCTGGATGCTCGAGCTATTCTTCTTCGAACCGACTTTTGCTCTTCAGATAAACAAAAAGTCGGTATTTCTTTATATAACGTGGTGGAGTTGAGGGGACTCGAACCCCTAACCCCCTGCTTGCAAAGCAGGTGCTCTACCATTGAGCTACAACCCCAAGCCGGGACATCATAACGAGTTCATATGAGTTCGCCACTGAATTATATCTCCGGTGGCGGCTGCCATCTGTTACACTTCTCGTATACCCCCTCATTCATGACACGCTCCGCCTTCATAACAAGTGCCAGCCTTGGGCTATGGCTTGTTTCCCAGAGCACGGCATTCGCTGCATTTTCGGATGTCCTTTCCACGCATGCCAATGCACAGGCAATCGAATACTTGCAGCAGAGAGGCGTCATCAGTGGGTATGCCGATGGCACATTTCGCCCAGACAGCACCTTGAACCGGGCAGAGTTTGCAAAGATTCTGGATCCAGGCGACTTCAATCCCTCTGGGTGTCTTACGGTGCAATCTTTTCCGGATGTTGCCGTTGATGCGTGGTACGGACCGTCGGTATGTGTGCTCAAATCCAGAAAGATCATCTCTGGGTATGCCGATGGGACGTTCAAACCTTCGCAGCAGATTAGTTTTGTGGAAGCAGCAAAGATCATCGTCCTGAGCGACATGGATCAGAAAGGAGATACGTTGCCGGACACTGCTTCTGAGCCTTGGTACAAGGTATATGTTACGTATCTGGCAGATAAGCACGCCATCCCTACGAACATCACATCATTTGATCAACTGCTCACCAGGGGACAAATGGCCGAAATTCGCTACCGTTTACTCGCCGTTATTACCGATCGGCCGTCAGCTAGCTACAGGACTCTGGATCGCACGGACGTCTTTAACCGAAATGACTTAGTGGTGGGCAAACAGGTGGGAGGAATGATTGTCACGGCGTTGAATGGAAATACGGCTGAATTTGATGGAAAAGTGACTCTGACCGGTATGTATAGCATCACAGGAAACCAAGTGTGTATCTTTGGCTATAACAGCGATCCCCTACTTCCCACGCTCGTTGGCACGGATGGTCCTGAACCGTGTTTCGAGAAAACGGATGCTTTTGCCCAAGCAACACAGGGAAGTATCACGGCTGTCATCGCACATCTCTCGCTGGATTTGAGTGGAAAGAATCCGAGATCGAAAGCAACCCTGACTGAGGTCATAACTCTGACTCCTCAACAGTGAGATAGTCGGCTATCAGGTACCGATGAACCGTCGTGACTTTAACTTCCAGCTCACCAAAGCTATGCTAGATCTATGAGTACGTCCCAAAGCCGTATCCCGCTCGTCTTCTTTTCGGTCATATTGCTGATCGTCGCCTTTCAGGCATTCCGCGATACCAGCATGCCGATCAATCCACCGGCACCAAGCCGCCCCGCGATGACCGACAGCGGCATCCCCTGCCAAGGAACACCCATCAAAGTTGACTACGCCTACGACGGCTCCACCGTGGGACCCAATGAATGTTTGAAGCAGTGCCAAACGCAGCAGACTGGCTACATTCTGTACAGCAACGGCCTCGCAACGCAGTGTCAGCCGCTCCCCGGCTGTAACGATACTGGCGAGGACGAAGGAGTGACGTGTTCGCTTGTGAGTACGATGAAGAGCTCAGCGAAGTAAGGAATAATTGACAAGATCTTCTGGGTATCTATGGTAACTATAAGGCGGTTTTACTAGTCGCTTCAGGTCTTTAGGAGAAACTATCGTGGAAAAGTTGCATTACTGGACAGCGAACCCTGGTACCCCAGAGGACGTCTTCAATTTCCGCTGCAAAGTCCGTCATCTTTTTGACACTAGCGCAACCCGGCCGGCGTTCGCGGAGTTGAACAAACTGTTTCCTGACGATCAGCTCTTGAGAGTTACACTGGATCTGGAGGAAGTTTGTCTGCTCTCGTCAGACTGTCTCTCCCAGTTGATTCTCCTGAAGGGGCGCGTCGAGAGAAGTGGCGGCAAACTGTCGCTCTACAACATCTCGGAGGTGCCATACCAGCTCTTTCGAACCACAAGTTTCGATCGGCGGTTCCATATCAGCCGAAATCGTGAGGAGGCTCTCGCGCATGTTCAGCCACCAGCCACGAAGCCGGCGACCCCATCGTAAAACCGCCACCGCCTGCCCCATGCGGGGCAGGCGGACGGTCATGTAATGATTTTCTCCAGACAGTTGGCGTCCACCGCATTGCGGATTTCCATGCCCACGCGGTCGCCGACGCTCATCGGTTTGCCGTAGAGGTACTGCATGTACGGCGTGGCAGCCAGACCCGGTGAACCGGGGATGCGGAAGCTGACATCAAAGATAACGATATCTTCTTTGCCTTCGTCCGCGACGACTGCGCCTTGCAGCGCGAACGGTCCTACGATCCCCTTTCCGGATGGATCCAGCTCCTTCGGCAGATTCTGCGTCGCCTTCACGAACTTCCAGCCGAGTTCAAATGCTTTTTCCAGAATGGATTCCTTCACCGTACAGATCTGATGTCCCGTCTCGATCATCTTCACATCCGCATACGTCAGGGCCTTCAGCTGCTGATCGGCCGTCATGCGCAGAAAGCCATCGAGGTTGGTCTGCCGCCGTATGTCAGTACCCAGTAATTCGAGTTCTCCCGTGAGCGGCGAGTAGAAGAAATTGAAGTTTACGTGCGCGCCGATGATAAATTCTTCGATCAGCGCATTCTCCCAGCCCTTGCTGATCTTGCCGGCCACTTCCAACCGCGATCCTTCGGTAAGCCACGTTGTTTTATCGGTGACCAGGAAGAACGCCCGCTCGTAGCTGCGCGCCGCCTCCGCCGCCTTCACGATGCACAGCCCATCGATGTGATCCGGATTGTCGTAGACTTTCGGCGTGCGGATTCCTGCATCTTTCAGCAGATGATACTGATTGTACGGCTGATTGCGCTCTTCGAGCTTGAGCAGCGTCCGCGAGCCGAAGATCGGCACCTCGAACTCGTTTTCCACCTTGGAAAAATCGTCGAAGTATACCCAGAAGTACCGGTTGTGGACGAAGATCGTATTCTTCTTGCGCAGCGTCTTCTGATGCTCGGGCTTGAGGATATCCTGAAAAGAATCGAGCACAATTGTTTCGTCGACACAGCCCCGGTCTTCGCGCGTCCGGTAGTACTCCGTATACGTTTTTTCGCGGCCCTTCCGCGCCACAGTCAGCGTGGTGAACCCATGCTTCTTTGCGCCGCTCGATACGTCCAACGCGCTATGGCCACCGAGCACTCCCACCGTCAGCTTCTTCTGATCGTAACCGGAAAGGAGGGAGGTGGAATCCATGGAAGAAGTGTAGGGATAGGAGCTGAAATTGAGAATGAAGAATGGAGGATTGGACGGTCACGCTCTTTGAGTATTGCCACCATGCTCAAAAATTCATCCAAGCACTTCCGCCAGCCTCCCACTCTCGATAGCCTGCTTGATGTCGCGCGCGATGCGGCGACCGGTGGACATCGGCACATCGTACTTCAGCGCCGTGTACGGCGATCCTTCGATGAACGGATTCGTGCCGGCCACGATGCGAGCACTGATTTCGAACACAATCACCTGCAGCTTGCGCGTCACAATCGTCTCCAGGCAGAACGGACCGAACAGGCCTTTGCCGCACAATTTCTGGCTCTCATTCACTACATTCTGCCCCATATCGAACAGCTCCGGCAGCATCGATTCACGGATGACCAGCGGCATGTTGCCGACGATGGTGTAGCTGGTGTGGATATTGGCGGCCAATTGATCCTCGGCGCGGATGCGGCCGATACTGTCGGCATTCGATTCGTAGCGCTTATCCAAGCTCATGATCTCGAGTTCACCCGTGATCGGTGAGTAGAAGTAATGAATGTAGACCGGCACACCCACGATGTATTCCTGGATCACAAAGTCATGCTCATCCGGGTATTTGCGGTTCTTCACTTCGTAGAATTGTTCGGCCGATTTGACGACAAAGTAGCCGAATCCGCCGCCGGCTCCGTGGAATTTGACGATCACCGGACGGTCGATGTCTTCCGGCTTTTCGAACACGCGCGGCAGTTGCAGTTTGGACTTGAGAAGCCATTCGCGCTCCATCGTACGGTCGCTCTCCCACTTAAGAATCTCTTTGGTACCGTAATACATCGTCTTGAGCTTGCAGATGCGTTCAGGTCCCAGATACGCCACAAACGAGCCATGTGGAATCATGATCGCGTTGCGCTTCTGCAACTCAGCTTCCAATGCGTCATCCCACTTCGACCAGTCGTCGATCAGGATAATCTCGTCGGCAACACCGTAGCTCTGGTAGGGTTTTTCCTTTCCCTTTTTACAGATGACGAGATTGCGCATCCCTTCGTCGCGCGCGCCCTTCAGAATCTGGAGCGCACTGTGGCTGCCCATGGTGGCGATGACGAAGTCCTTGGGATTCTTCGAAGCCGGAGCGGGAGAGGTGCTCGTCATGGTATTTTGCAGACAGTAGCAGATGTGGCTCGAGGAGACAATGTCCTTATTATTATTTTTTGAGTAGTGGAGAGGAAACTGACGAATCCGAGGGAACCGACGATCATTCGGAAAAGATGAAACTGAACGGTATCCGCTTCACATAGAAAAACCGAGGCGTTCTCTCCTCGGTTTCTTTGGTTACTTCGGTTGCCTCCCTAGGAGCAGTACTTGGCCAGCAACCCATCCATCTGATCCTGCATATCAGCTTTTTGAGCCTTGGTAGCGCTTGTCAGCGTGACTGATACCGACAAACTGCCAACGATATCCTTTGCCACTCCGCACGCAGCAGATTGAGAAGGATCGACGTCCGGCGTTGTTACGGCATCAGGCAGATCATAGGCTGGGAGAGCATCGCGAATGCGGAGGATTTTGCCGCGCTGGAACACGCGGTTCACCTGCGACTGGTCCTGGAAGGACTTGAACGACGATGCACTGGCGATCGTCGACTGCGTGCTCAGCCCCGTAATCAGGAGCAGAAGCGCGAATGTCGCACCGAAGGCCACGTAGCCACTGTGATGATTCTTCATGAGAAGAGGAGGGAAGGATGTGTATTTGATAATATTATACTATAAAAATAATATATTAGCAATATACGGTCTACTGCAGCTTTTACCGCCTTATCTGCTACCATGGGCGCATGCCTCTCATCCCTACGCCTCCGATGTCCTCGTCGCGCAATTTTCAGGTCCTCTCGGGCCTCTTTATCATGACACTGCTGGTATCCAATATCATCGCCGGCAAAATTGCTGCGTTCGGCGGATTATTTCTGCCGGCAGCGGTGATCGTCTTTCCCGTCAGCTACATTCTGTCGGATGTGCTCACCGAAGTGTACGGCTATGCCGCGATGCGCCGGGTGATCTGGCTCGGATTCGTCTGCAACCTTATCGCCGTCGTCATCATAGCTATTGCCATCAGTTTGCCATCGGCACCGTTCTACGACGGACAGAGCGCCTTCGCAGCCGTGCTCAGCGCAATCCCGCGTATTTTGGGCGCGTCCTTCGTCGCCTATCTGGCAGGAGAATTTGCCAACGCATACATCTTGGCGAAGATGAAGATCAAGACCAAAGGAAAGTATTTGTGGATGCGCACCATCGGTTCCACCATCGTCGGTGAGGGGCTCGACTCGCTCCTGTTCATCTCCATCGCCTTCTGGGGTGTGTTACCTGCATCACAGCTCCCAACCGTGATTCTGACCCAGTGGCTGTTTAAAGTGGCTTTCGAAACCATCGCCACGCCGCTCACGTATGTCGTTGTCGGCTACCTGAAGCGCGCTGATCAGATGGATCACTACGATATCGATACCAACTTCTCCCCTCTCAGCTTTCAAGCCTGATCACTGCCCTCCGAACACTGATGACAACTACCAAAAAAGACCTGGCATCACTCACCAAGCTCGGCAACAAAGCCGCTGCATCACGCACGTTGGAGGTGTTTCCCAATCATGCACCCGGTCAGATGGAAGTGACGCTTCACTGCACCGAGTTCACGTGTATCTGTCCGCTCACCAAGCAACCGGATTTCGCCGAGATTGAAATCACGTACAAACCGGACACGTACGTCGTCGAATCGAAATCACTGAAACTGTATTTGGAAAGCTACCGCAACGAAGGCGTGTTCCACGAACACCTCGCGATCGATATCGGCAAAGACATGATGAAATTCGTGCAGCCGTTGTCGGTGGATGTGACGGTGCGGTTCAACGTGCGCGGCGGCATTGCGATTGATGCGAAGTATACAGAACAGAGGTAGCCACAGAGAGATTGCTGCATGGGCATCAGTGCAATATTCAGCATGGCGCTGCCGCTTTCTTCGCGGTTGGTCGAAGCTGGTTGATTCATCGTGAGCTGGTGCTCCCTCACCCCGGCCCTCTCCCTCCAGCTCCTGCCGCAAAGGGAGTGGTGATCGTCTGCTCGTCGTTGAACATTAGAGACCTGCCGGAAGAGGGAGATGTGTGTGTTTAAGTTCTCTCCACTACACCCAGGCGGCTAGAGGCTGCCAAGCCTCTTCGCACGTTCGCTATTCCAGGGAACAGTCCCTCCGCCTATGTGGTGGGGATAGGTGGGTACGAACTTCCTTGTCGCAAACCGTTAGGCGCGACAAGGAAGTGAGGTGGGTCATAGAGGCGGCCTGTCCGGCGTAGCCCGCAGGCGAAGTCGGATGCGCTTCTTTTTGGTTCTTTTTCTTGTCGCGGGGAGACAAGAAAAAGAACACCACTGGTGATTGGGAAGGTTGGTGCTGGGAAATCATGACCATCCGCGGGGAGAAAGCCCGCTCTATGAATGGAGGTGCCGGTGGGAATTGCACCCACGTATGGGGGTTTTGCAGACCCCTGCCTTACTACTTGGCTACGGCACCAATAAATGCGGCTAAAGTGTAACCAATTTGTCCTAGCAACACCAACGCTCCTCATAAAGGAAATCCTCTATCACCATTATTTACTGCTCGTCGATGGCGCCACCAGCGTCGCATTATTCATCATGAGCAAGACCTCGCTCTCCAGCGTGCTATCCACCGACAGCGGCGTGAGGCCCGTGTAGGTGTAACCTGCGCCCTTCGTCGCGACACTCAGCTGGTAAAAACGGTGCGCCGGTTCATCGGCATTCGGTTGAGCGGTGTAGATGTGAATCTGTACATCCTGGCCATCGATTTTAAGAGCACGCGTGTCGATTAGTTTGTAGCCGGCCAGTCCGGTGACGGAACGGATACTCGCATCACTGTACGTCTTGGCATCCACATCCTGTGCGAGTGTTTGTTTGGTGACGAGAACAACCGGCGTCTGTCCGGCTGCGGCCGTTTCGCGCTCAAAAGCAGCCACCACCTCGTCCGGCAATCCGCGTTCGGTCAGCTTTTCGCGCGGGACCACCGACCAACCGACCGGCAGACACGTCCCGACCGATCCATTCCAAAATTGCTCTTTGCAGGTAACACCGGAGGTTTTACTACTGCCGCTACAGGCTACGAGCAATAGAACAGAAGACAGGAGAATCGGAAGACGTCGCATGGCGCGTAGGATAGCGCACAATGCGGAAGACAGGAAAGGCAGAGAGGGCAGGAAAGGCAAATTTAACAAGCCGTTCTGCCTTTCCGGGCCTGCTTGCCCGTCGGGCCTTCCTCTGGCCTGTCTGCATTGAGCCGAACGGCTGTTTCTGCTATAATTATATGATTTATGCACAAAAAACTCTTCCTCGCTCTTCTGGTCGTACACATGTGCTCCTTTCCCCTGCCAGCAATGGCGGTGGGCAACTTGCAGGTGAGCGATACCTTTGCAGGGATCGGCACGTCCGTTTCCCTGTCCGGTTTCTCGTTCAATCCGATGGATGTCGTAGTGCAATCGCCATCCGGCGCCGAGATTGTGCTGCACACACAGGCTGACGCGCAGGGCAATGCAACCGTAAACATTCCCGGCAGCAGCGTACAGGAAGCGGGTGTGTACGCCGTGACAGTGGACCAGAACAGCCAGGCTCTTCCGGCCAATGCACATTTCGCCGTGCGACCGGGCGCCGTCGACGCTCATAATTCATCGATCGAAACACAGCAAATGCAGATCGGACTTGGTCATACCGCTGGCACCGAGATCCGCGTGACGCTGCGTGACGCATACGCCAATCCCCTATCTGGCCGTCCGGCAAATTTGATTACGACGCGTGCCACCGATACTGCTACGCCTTTGACGGAGGCAACGGATGCGAGCGGCATGCAGCGCTTCTATGTGGAAAGCACGGCACCCGGTCAAACGACACTGAGTGCCATCGATGTTCTGAGCAATACGGTTATCGACACCCGCCTCACGCTGCTCGTCGGCGGCATGGCCGCTATCGGCGGCGACAGTCTGATGGCCAGCATCATTCCGACGGCCTATGCCCAATCCGTCATCACCAGCTTCGATGTTCAATCGCCGAAAGTGGTGACCGTCCGCGAACCGTTCGCCTTCAGTATTCGTGCCGTGGATACCAAAGGCAATTTGGTTCCCGATTACAACGGATCGGTGTACGTGTCTGTCACCAACGATGCCACCGCCATCCTGCCCGGCGACGTGAACAGCGACCGCAACGGATTCGGAAAACTCAAGTTCCTCACCCAATCGCAGGGTCAGCTGGATGTACCGGCGGCACTGACATTCTCGGTCCCCGGCGTGCACGAAATCCATGTGGAAGATGCCAACGATCCGAGCATCAAGGGAACGATAAAAGTAGTGGTCAGCAGCGATGGCGACACGGGAGTAAGCGGCCGCATCGAGATCACGTCGCCGCACAATGCCGTCAACACTATGCAGGTACAGGTGAGCGGGAAAGCCGCGCCACTGACGAACCTGATGGTGACCGGCGGCAAAGCTCCGGTGAATACGCAGACCGATGAGACCGGAAAGTTCGCCGCCTTCGTCGACCTTGTCGACGGAACGAAGCAGGCAACGTTAACCGTAACGGATGAGCAGGGCGTACTCTCGCCGGCAACGGTGAGCTTCACTGTCGATACAAGCGCTCCAGCTCTCCAAACCATCACCTTCTCGCCGCCGTCACCCGAAGCAGGTGCAAACGTGTTGGCTATGACACAAGTGAGTGATACGGATCTGAAGAGCATCGCACTAGTCATCGACGGCAAAACATCCATGTTTGCCCAGAACCCCTCAAATCCGACGATGTACCAGACCCTGTTCGTCGCTCCCAGCCGCGAAGATAAATATTCGGCCATCACGACGGCCACCGATGATGCCGGTAACGCGACCACGCTCGAACAAACGCTGACCGTGGCACCCAAAGGACTGTCGCAAGTCCAGAGCGTTCATGCTGACGCGCAGGTGAACGGTGCCAAGATTTCGTGGAGTGCCGTCCCCGAGAATGTCGAAGGGTACCGCATCTACATCGGACAAGCCGATGACAGCCAGACGAATCAGGAACCCGTCTTCGCCAAGACGATGGACACGAACAACGACACGCCATCGGCCATCGTGCAGGGTCTCTCGCCCGGCGTGAAGTACCTGTTCGCCGTCACCGCACTGCTCGGCAATCGCGAGAGCACGCTTCGCAGCGACACCGTCTCGGCCACGCCCAAGGGCATCCGTCTGCAAGCGATCCCCGGCGAGAGCGACCTCACCCTCAGCTGGGATTTTCCGGATGCACCTTCGCTCGGTGCGTACGTCGTATTGTTCGGCGTAAAGCCGGACGACCTCAGCGAACAGCGGGTGATCAATCCTGCCTTGCAGCAGTATCGCCTGACTGATCTTCTGCCCGGCGTCCTCTACTATGTACAACTTGTCCCGGTGACAATTACGGGCGAAAAGCTTATCGAAATTGCCGCAAGCACGCAGGGCACACCCACCGGCACCGGTATCTTCCACGCCGCACCGGCCGAGGAATCCCCCATCAATAAGAATGATATTCCGCCGCTCATCACTCTCCATCCGGGTGCCCAGAATCCCCATGTCGGCCTGCCGCCCATCGCCTGGTGGACTGCGCTGTTCCTGACGATTCTCGGCTTCTCGTTCCACCGCAAACAGCGCAAAACAAAGAAGCAGATGCGCGCGTTCGCCAGAATGATGAACGACCGTTACAAGACGTAGGACCCTTCCTTCATTCTGCATTTTTAAGTATCAATTCTCAATTCCTTTGACCCCACTTCACACTCTCTCCATCGGCGGTGCCACGTTCGACCTTCTGGCCCACACCGAACGCACGCTCACGACGATTGAGATCGGCAGCAAGATCGCCGTGTCGGAAGTGAAGGAATCATGCGGCGGCGGCGCGTCGAACACATCGGTCGGACTCAAGCGCTTGGGCTGTGACGCCTCATTTTGCGGCGTCCTCGGCTGCGATCAGTGGGGCGAAAAACTGATGGATAATCTGAAGCGCGAAGGCGTGAAGACAGATCTGGCCACACAAGTGGAGAACGAAACGACCAGTTTCTCGATCATCGTCGGCACGAAGGGCGGCGAACGCACGATCTTCTACACTGCCGGCACCAACGTGCACTTGCAGGACAGCACATTCGACCGCGAGGCGGCGGCGCAGATGGATTGGATTTATCTGAACCACCTGCACGAACGCAGTTGCATGATCGAGGATGACCTGATCGCCCTGCTCGCCATCGTCAAGGGACCAGGCCTCACCTGGAATCCGGGCGGTTGTCAGATCGAACAGGGAGTCGACTACGAACTCAATCGCCTTCTGATGGCCAATACAAAGCTTCTTCTGCTCAATAAAGAGGAGGCATTGGCATTCAGCGGCCAGTTGACTGTGGCCGATGCCTTTAAGCGCCTCGCCTCATTCGGACCACGCGTAGTGAGCATTACCGATGGTGCGAATGGCACCTTCGCCTACGATGGTACGCACTTCTACCATTGCCCCGCTCTGCGCAACGGCGAAATCGTCGATACGACCGGCGCCGGCGATGCATTCGGAGTCGGAATGACCTATGGGCTGGCCTCGGGCTGGGACTTGCCAAATTGCCTCCGTGCAGGTACTATAAACGCTGCGAGCGTCCTCTCCTTCATTGGAGCACAGCAGGGACTCCTCACAGACACCGAGATGCAACGCAGACTCACATCCGTTCGCTTGGACGTCGAGGTTCTCCCGTCGCTCTCGTAATACACTTCCCTCCCGTCCCATGTCCGACGATACGCTCATCCAAGTGCAGGAATTGATCGACAGTGCTATGTCGTCTCTTAAAACGGCACATGCCCTGCTTCGTGATATGACAGGCGTGATCGACACGGGCCGCGAGAAGCACATGCTCCGCGCCGGCACGATGTCGTCCGCAGTGGGTGGCAAAGTCATCGAAGGTATTTTCGACGGCCAGAACATGGTGGATTCCGGCGGCCAGACGTATCCAGTTCCGGCCAACTACGCCTCCAAGAGCAAGCTCGTCGAAAGCGACGGCATGAAACTGACCATCACCGACGAAGGCAAATTCATCTACAAGCAAATCGCACCCATCCCCCGCCGCACGGCACTGGGCCTGCTGATTCAGGAAGACGGTCAGTACAAAGTCCTCGCCGAAGGCAAAGCCTTCCGCGTGCTCTTGGCCTCCGTCACCTTCTACCGCGCCGAGGTCGGCGATCAGGTGACTATCCTTCTGCCTCAAGACAGCGACGCCAAATGGGGCGCCATCGAAGCCGTCCTCCCCAAGCACCTCGCCGATGCCGCCGCTAAATCGACAGTCTCACGTGCGTTGAGTGAAGATGGCGAACTGAGCCCGGCTGTTGAGGACTAACAGGAAGATAGCCACGGGCAGAAACACAAAATGTTAGAAGCCCTGTATGCTTCGTCGCGCACCCTCGAGTTCCCTACTAGAAGGCGAATTCGGATCTTTGAGTTCCCGCACAACCCTCTCAAGCAGATCTTGATCACTTTCACCGGCTAAACATGCACTGAGCTCTCTTATTGTCACCTCGTTCAACTCTCTAAACCGGTCGGAATTGCCTTTCGCAAAGGCAATCACTTGCGCTCTCTGCGCCTCAGAAAGAGAATAATAATTATCAGCTTTGTCCATAGCTAAAGGCTAAAATTACAACTGATTATTGTCAATGATCTTGAAGACTTATCCATGAATGCAGAAAGCAAAAAACTAAGTGAATTGTGACGAGCAATCCCCGGTCCCCTCTGCCACTTCGGCCACATCGGTCACTTTTCGTGAGTAGATGAATCTCGCCTAACCCTGTATTCTTTCCTCGATGAAATTTCCCACACGCATTCTACTGCCGGTGATTGCCGCTGTACTCGTCACGGGCGGCATTTTGGGCTTCTTGTGGTATCAAATGAACAACACCAGCAGTGAACTACAAAAGAAGTTGCAGGGAATCGGCGGCGTGGACAGCACACCTCTCCCCTCCGCACTGGACGACACGCCGATTGGCGCCGGCGACGAGGCGCTTTTGTCACTGCGTCAGGGTGATTTACTAGCGCTGCAGGGAAACTGGAAAGACGCCGAGGACCAGTATCAGAAGGCGGTACGCGAGGGCGGCGGCGTGACGGCATTACGAAAGTTGGCACAGGCGCAGCTGCAGCGTCGCGAGACGGATGGTGTGCGGACGACGATGGTCAAACTGAAGAGCGCCGGCGCACGAGCCGAAGATCTGCTCCTTCTGGAAGCGATCCTGGATATTCGCAGTGGTGAACTATCCAAAGCCCAGGACGTGATCAATGGCGGAGGGGAATCACCGCAACGGCACTATGCGCAGGCGCTGTTGTTTTTGGTCCAAGCGGATCACGAGAATGCGAAGAAGGAACTCGCCTTGGTGATCGGCGGCTGGGATCCCGTACTGCGGTCATATGCCAAAGTATTGCAGGATGCGTACGACGAATACGCGCTGTTTCCCGACAGTCCTAATATTCATCTTGTCACGCTGCTCGCCCGCGCACTGGCCGAAACGCAACAGTGTGAACTGGCTCTGCCGCTGCTCACGCAAGTCGTGAGTCAGCAGGATGATTATCGCGATGCCTGGATCGTGAAAGGCTTCTGCGAGCTGACGACCGAACGCGATGAAACGGCGCTCGCATCGCTGGAACGAGCCTACAATCTGGATCCCGAAAAACCCGAGACGCAGTACTTTCTGGCTCGCGCGCACGCCGCACTCAATGATCATCAGAACGCAATCACCTTCGCCCAGTATGCGCTCAAGAATGGCTTTCAACCGGAGAAAGAAGTGCATGCATTCCTGGCCCGCGAAGCAGTGAAAGCCAACGATCAGGGTCTTGCTCTGCAGCAGTACAAAGCATTGGCCGCCGATAAAGATGCAACCCTCGCCGATGAGGCGACGGTCGTCTCTGTCGCACTCGCGCTGCAAAACAACGACGAAGCACTCGCTGCCGCGACGACGGCAACAACCAAATGGCCGACCGACGGAAAAGCCTTCGAACTCCTTGGCAGCGTATACGAAAAGATGAGCGATACGGAGAAAGCGAAGGCAGCGTACGAGCAAGCATTACAACTCGATCCATCGCTGCCGGGTATTCAGGAGAAGATCGATAATTGAGGACTCCGAGGAAACCGACGGCGCCGACGAAACCGAGGATCCCCTTCACTACTCCCAGGCGGCTAGAGGCCGCCGAGCCTCTTCGCCTACTCGCTATTCCAGACAATAACCCCCTCCGCCTATGTGGTGGGGATGAGTAGTTACGAACTTCCTTGTCGCAAGCCCATAGGCGCGACAAGGAAGTGAGGTGGGTCATAGGCGGTGCGCTTCTTTTTGGTTCTT
>JBEPVF010000015.1:0-30706 GCA_041691135.1 Candidatus Peribacteria bacterium | reverse complement strand
TGTTCTGGGTCAGCGTGCCGGTCTTGTCTGCACACAGTACATCCACTCCCGCCAGCTCTTCGATGGCGACCAATCGGCTCACAATCGCTTGCTTTCTGGCGAGCAGACGTGCACCGACCGCCATCGTTACCGACAGAACCGTGGGCATCGCCACCGGAATTGCGGCCACGGTCAGCACCAGGGCGAACTGCAGCGTCGTAAGAATCGGGTCGCCGCGGTAGATCGCGACGGTGACAATCACGGCCACCAAAACCACCGCGAGGATGATCAGGTAATTGCCGATTCTCAGAACGGCGCGTTGAAAATGGCTGACAGTATGCGCGCCCTGCACCAGTTCTGCGGTCTTGCCAAAATAGGTGTTCGTCCCTGTGGAATAAACGAGAGCGCCGATTTCGCCCTGACGGATGATCGAACCGGAAAATACGGCTTCGCCGGGCTTTCGCGTGGCGGGCAGCGATTCGCCCGTCAATGCCGACTGATCCACCTCGACAGGATCGCCTGCCAGCAGCCTGGCATCCGCCGGCACAATATCGCCCTGGCGCAACCGGATGGCGTCACCCGGCACCAGTTCACGTGCCAGCGGGTTGATCCATTTTCCATCGCGTTTCACGCGGGCCTTGACCGCCAGCTTCGCCTTCAGCGCATCGATGGCGTCGCCCGCCTGGCGTTCTTCCCAGAACCCGACGACGGCGTTTGCCAAAAGCAGCAGCAAGATGATGCCGAAATCCGGCCAATGCCGGGAGATCGCAGACAGAACCACGGCTGCTTCGATCATCCACGGGATGGGCCCCCAGAAATAGGTGAGGAATTTCAGGAACGAATTTGTTTTCTTCTCTTCGATCTCGTTCGGCCCATACTGGGCTAATCGTTTCTGGGCTTCGGCTTGAGTGAGGCCATCCGGCGATGATCGCAGCTTCTTCTCCACCTCATCGAGTGGCAAAGACTTCAAATCATCGGTCGAATGAGGCTTCGTGTTTTGTCCCGATTTCAGAGTCCTGGATTGCGCGGTGGCGGTTTCCATTTCCTGGATACTTCCTATGTTGCTCAAGGCTCAGCCCGGGCGATTGCAGACTCTGTTGAGTTCATGTCGCCAACAATCCACCGCGATGTGGGCCGCGGCGGATTGTTGGCAGGACCGAAAATCAACCGCCTGCAGCAACAAGAGGCGCTGGTGCCTTGACACCTGCGACCACGTCGAGTTGCGACGGCTTTGCCTCTGCGAGGACCGTCTTTGCGCGTGCCATTTCTTCCGTCGAACCGTGCGCCATCACCAGAAACCCGTCAGCCTTTACG
Source organism: Candidatus Peribacteria bacterium (assembly GCA_041691135.1). Lineage (GTDB taxonomy): Bacteria > Patescibacteriota > Gracilibacteria > Peribacterales > Peribacteraceae > JAQBQQ01. The sequence goes on along the minus strand of JBEPVF010000015.1, from coordinate 29,413 downwards.
GCGGTCTCGTATTGGATCACGCTGTCCTTCGGCACGCCGATGCTATACAAGGCCGCGCCAAGCGCGCTGAGCCCGCCAACAATGACGGCATTCTCGAGGCCGGCGATCGCGATGGTCGCGAGATATCCGAGCACGACGACGTGCCCTACGAAGGGAATAGCCATGAACAGGCCGCCAAAGAACAATCCCCAAAATCCGCCCCAGAATGCACCGCGCGTGCCCCAGAACTTGACTCGATCACCGGTATTGTAAAAGCCCACGACTTTTTCGTCGGTGTGATATCCCTTGCCGACGACGCTGAGGTTGTTCATCTCGAAGCCGGCCGCGTTCAGTTTTTTCACTGCTGCTTCCGCCGCGGGATGGTCAGCGAAGACGGCTATGACTGAGTCAAGAGATTTCATTTTGTGCTCTTTCTGGCCAAGGCGATATTTGGCGAACAGGGAACAGGGACGGCAAGCCGAGTGGCTACCGGAGTAGGATCGCGTTCGGAGATTTGCCTGCTATGGAACGTTAGCCGAAAGCGGACTTTACAAGGTAGACTCGGAAACTACTCAATCCTGGTTAAGCATCGTCCAGGTTGATTGGCAGCATGTCTGCCGCCCGGGCACGCCGCATCGTTCAGAACGAGAGCAACCGGCAACTTTGATCGCGGCGCCTGAGTAGTTTCCGAGCCTGCTCATTGCTGTCTTAACTTCGCTATGATTGGGGTCACGAGTCCTTTCCATCACACGCCGCGTAGTGGCGTGCTTTAGCGCATGGCCCGCAGCGGCTAACCGGAATCGGAAACTGTTAGGGCCGCGCCTTGGGGTCAGCTTATGCACAGCACGAAGACCAGCGTCTTTTTCGACCTCATTTCACGACAAACTGGACAGACCAGAGCGATGCGAACGCTCTTGCTCAACACAGTTCGTGCTGCCTCACCTGCGGATGCAGCGTTGGAGCTTCACAATCGGATCGAAGCCTGGGTGAACGAAGGTGGCGCGGGAGGGGAAGCAAACCAATGAAAGCGCTGCAGATACTCGTGGTAGAAGATGATTCTCTCATAGCCATGCTTCTCGCAGACACACTCATGGAATTGGGCCATGCGGTTTGCAGTGTGGAGACGACGGAAAGCGGCGCCGTATTGGCCGCGCGCCGATGTCAGCCAGACCTGATCATCGTCGATGGGCAATTAAGGGATGGAAATGGCGTCGCGGCGATCAATGAAATCCTCAGCACCGGCTTCATTCCGCACCTCTTCGTTAGCGGCAACATCAAAAAGGTTTTGGCTCGGAAGCCGGGTTCAGTGGCGATCGAGAAGCCTTTTCGCGAATCGGAACTGGTCCGGGCTATTCAGCAAGCTTTAGAGGCCGGCTGAAAATTGGATAGCATCACTGTGGCGCTTACGGATATAACCATTGCCTTCAGCAATCGGGGTAAGACATCGCTCGTAAAGCGGACGTGCCCTAGTGGATTGTTGAATTGCGGCGCGCGTGGCTCACGCGGTCAGGATGGCTCCAGCAGAAGTGTGTTGGAAGAGATTACGCATAGCGGAGAGAGAGGGAGTTGCCGCAGATGCGGAATTGTCAGGTGACCTCATGAAGAGCTCGCCCAGTCTTCTCAAAAGACGCGATATTAGCGATCGTCGTTTCGGCGATCGCAGTCAATGCTTCCTTTGTGAAAAAGGCCTGATGCCCCGTGACCAGAACATTCGAAAACATAAGAAGGCGTTCAAATGTATCGTCCTGGATCACTTGATCGGACATATTTTCAAAGAAAAGGTCAGCCTCCTCTTCGTATACGTCGAGGCCGAGATGACCAATCACACCGTTCTTTAATCCCTCTATAACGGCGTGCGTATCAACGATGCCGCCACGGCTGGTATTAATCAGCATCATGCCCCGCTTCATGTTTTCGATCGCCGTAGCATCGATCATGTGCCTCGTCTTTGGTGTAAGTGGACAGTGCAGTGTCACAACATCCGATGTGGCGATTAACTCTTGAAACGGCAAATAACTTATGCCCATAGCCTGACACGTGGGATCCGGTTTGGGATCGTAAGCCACGATCTTGCAACCGAAGCCCGTCATGATGCGTGCGACGCCTGCGCCAATCCGACCGGTGCCAACGACGCCTATCGTTCGGCCGTGAAGATTGAATCCCAGCAACCCTTCGAGTGCAAAGTTTCCTTCGCGAACGCGAGCGTAGGCTCGGTGGATGTTGCGATCCAATGACAGGATAAGAGCGACAGCATGTTCCGAAACCGCTTCCGGCGAATACGCAGGCACGCGGGCAACCGTAATGCCCCGACGCTTCGCTGCCGCGAGGTCGACGTTATTAAATCCAGCCGAACGCAGAGCGACCAGGCCGATGCCGATGTGCTTGAATTCATCAAGAACGGCATCGTTCACCTGATCGTTCACAAACACGCAGACCGCTCGCGTGCCGCGCGCCAAAACAGCGGTGGCCGGCGTCAAGCGGGACTCGATGTAGATGAGGTGATGGCGGTCTGCGGCAGCAGGTTCCATAAATTGCCGGTCGTAGGGTTTAGTACTAAAGACTGCCACATCCATGGAGTTGTCCTTTACTGTGGGGGTATTGAATGAAGATTAATCGCGATCCACGGGTAAGTGTAAGGTCTGTGGCTGGCGTATCAGGATTGAGCTCGCCGCGCGGTCGCGCTCCGTTAACAGAAGGCCATCAAGGAATAGCCACCTTGGGCACTGTCAAATTGTCCTGCGAAAGCGACGTCTGGTGTCCCAGGCCGGTTTCGTGAAGAAAAAAGCTGAGAATGATGGCGACCACGACCCCGCCAACAAGTGGTAGAAATGCCTGTTGGAATCCGATTAAGGATAGTGGCGCATCCTGACTGGGTAACATGAGACGTGAAATGAACGGCGACATTATTCCGGTGGTTACGAAAACAAGGAAATTCATCACCCCCGCGGCAGTGCCTTTGACCTGGGATGGATTGGTTTCCTTCATCATGGAAAAGGGAATCATCGCTGCGCCGGACGCTATACCTAGAAGCAGCGCCACCGAATAGCGCGGCAAAACACCCACTGGAACGTAGATGGCGGTCAATCCAGCTGCTAACATAATCAGCGCGCCGCCGATCAGCACTGGTTTGCGGCGACCGATCTTGTCAGAGAGATAGCCGAGCAGCGGACACCCGATGACCCAGCCGATCGGCACCATAGAAGCGTCCGAGGCGGCCGCTGCCATCGACATATGTTGGCCCGCGTGGAGAAAGGACGTTGCCCACACCAGCGCTCCAATAGTCGTAGGCAGGAACAGGAGACCGCCAACGATCCCAGCGAGCCAACTTTGGATATTGCTGAACACGATCTTGAACGGGTGCAGAAGACTGGCGACCGACAGTGCGCCATGATGGCTGGGGCTGTCGCCGTTCTCCTTCGGCATGATAAGCCAGGTAGCCGCCGCCAATACGAAGCCGGCGCCTGCAAAAGTAATCCAGACATATTGCCAGGAAATTTGAAAGCTGCCGGCAGGATCGATCGCCATATGAACAGGCTTCGACCCGAACGCGGCGCCTGCCATACCGAGACATTGTGTGAGCCCGATGAAAAAGGCCAGCATGCGAGCTGGCAGGTAGCGGGCGGCGACGTAAGAGGATCCGATGAAGGCAAAGATGGCGCCGATTGCCTGAAGAACAAACCCAATCATCCCAGCAGCCTCGCTGCCTTGCGCAAAGATTAGACAACCAATCCCAACCAACACAATCCCGCCGGGAATGGTTCGGCGTGCGCCGTAGCGGTCGAGCAGCACGCCCGCGACCAGCGCCATTACTGCATAAGCAACATAGTATGCCGATATCATTGCGCCGATATGATTGCCGCCCCAAGCCGCGGTCAACTCCTCTTGCATAATTCCCGGTGCCGAGCGGACGGCATATTGGAAAAAATAGAAAATCGCACATAGGAGCCAAGCCAGGAAAAAGAGTGGCTTTAAGTCGCGCGCCGCTGAAGCATCTGGACTCTTCTTCGAAGTATCCGCATTAACGAGGGAGCGTCCCATCTGAAATCCTTAAGGGTTTAAGCGGCATGCGATCGAATAAGCGCAGTTCTCGGATCACATATTTTCCGGCAGAATCGACAATGCGCAGCAGTGATCGGACGGCGGAAGGCTCGGAAACTACCTAGTCGGTGAGGACTGGTAGCGCGCGGCGCTCAGTACCGAATGTGCTATCGGTAATCGACGAGCGCGGTTCGCTTGATGTCTACCAGCGGCTCGGCGAAGCTCTCAGGGACTCCGATGCACTGCGTCGTGCTGATTGACGAGTTCGTTGCGGATATTTCCAGTCGGGACAGGTGTTGTCGTTTCGATGCCCGCTTTCCATTCGCGACAAAATCGCCCTTTGTCGTACCTGCATGAGTGAAGCCGTCTCAACTCTCCCCGAAGCACGCTTCGTCATTTGCGCTCATCGAGCGAACGGGAAATGGGTCAGCCACGATATCGGACCGGCCCTGAGTAGTTTCCGAGTCTACATTGGCGGACCCGTTGCAGCTAACCATCTTGGCAGTCGAATACGCTGAGTGCGATGGCGCGCGCGTTCTTTCGACGGATATGAAGCGTTCGACATGCGATTTGAATCAAAACCGGGTTGTCCAAGCCGACTTGAGCGATCGATGCCGAAGTGGCGCGACATGGGAACGGTCTCAAGGAGAGAAGCACATGCAAATCGGTATGATCGGACTCGGTAAAATGGGCGGCAACATGTCTCGCCGGCTGATGAAGGCAGGACATCAGTGCGTGGTTTACGCCCGAACCGCCAAGACCCGCGAAGCGCTGGCGAAGGACGGCGCCACAGCGGCAACGTCGATACCGGATTTGGTGAAAAAGCTTGAGCAAAAGCCACGCGCCATCTGGCTGATGTTGCCTGCGGGCAAGGTCACGGAAGAGATGGTCGAGCAACTCGGTGGGCTTCTGGAGCGGGATGACATCATCATCGATGGTGGCAACTCCTTTTATAAGGACGACATCCGCAACGCCAAAAAATTGGCGTTGAAAGGTATTCGCTACGTCGATTGCGGTACGTCTGGCGGCGTCTGGGGCATTGAGCGCGGCTATTGCATGATGATTGGGGGCCCGAAGCAAGCGGTGGACTACCTCGATCCGGTCTTTTCGGGGCTGGCGCCGGGGCTGGGTGATATTCCGCGCACTCCGGATCGCGAGAAAGGTGACTCGCGTCCCGAGCGCGGCTACATTCACGCCGGTCCTTCAGGTGCCGGGCACTTCGTCAAGATGGTGCACAACGGCATCGAATACGGAATGATGCAAGCCTACGCCGAGGGCTTTGACATCCTGCGTCACAAGGATTCGACGGATCTGCTTGAGGATGAGCGGTTCGTGTTGAAACTGCCTGATATCGCCGAGGTTTGGCGGCGCGGCAGCGTCATCTCATCCTGGCTGCTCGATCTCGGCGCCGCCGCGCTGGCGAAGGATCCGCAGTTGAAGAAGTTCTCTGGCTTCGTGCAGGATTCCGGCGAAGGCCGTTGGACCGTGCAGGCCGCGATCGAGGAAGCGGTCCCGGCGGACGTGCTTACGACTGCGCTCTATGCCCGTTTTCGCTCGCGGCAAGAGCACACCTTCGGCGAGAAGATGCTCTCGGCCATGCGCTTCGGCTTCGGTGGTCACATCGAAGGCAAGGAGCCCATTGATCCCGAGCCAGGTGCCAAGGAATCGCAAGGGCAAGGATCCGTGCAGGACGCTGCGGAGTAGTACATGCCCGACAACCGTTCCCTTCCGGCGCCGCAGGTGAGCGAGTCTGCATCGCGGCGCCAGCCCAACCCAACCGATCCCTGCGCCATGGTAATTTTCGGCGCAACCGGTGACCTCACCAAACGCCTAGTTATACCGGCACTCTATAATCTCGCACGCACGAAGGTACTGCCCGAAAATTTTGCGCTGATCGGCGTGGCCCGATCGGTGGGAACCGTCGAAAATTGGCGGAATCATCTTTATTACGCGCTAAAAAGTTTTGTCGGCAACGCGGCGACGCGAGGCGAAGCTCGCAAATCAGAACGAGGATCTGAACGGTAAACGAAGGTTCTGGCGTCGCGTCGTGATCGAGAAGCCGTTCGGCCATAGCCTGGACTCAGCGCGCAAACTGAACACACTGATCAAGCGCACGCTGGGCGAAGACCAGATCTTCCGGATCGACCACTTTCTCGGGAAAGATACGGTCCAGAGCATCATGGCCTTCCGTTTCGCCAACGGGTTGTTCGAGCCGATATGGAATCGTGATCGGATTGATCATGTGCAGATCACTGTGGCTGAAACTGTCGGCGTAGAGAAGCGCGGCAAGTTTTACGAGTCGACCGGGGCACTGCGCGACATGGTCCCGAACCATGTGTTTTCTCTGATTTCAATGGTGGCCATGGAGCCGCCGACGGGTTTCGATGCCCCGGCTATCCGCAACAAGAAGGTCGAAGTGCTCGCCGCGATGCCTTCCGTGAAGCCGGAACGCGCAGTGTGCGGCCAGTACGGCGCCGGCACGGTGCTGGGCAAGAAAGTGACGGCCTATAGTCAGGAGCCTGATGTGGCACCAGGTTCCAAGGTAGAAACCTACGTTGCCTTGGCGCTTGAGATCGATAACTGGCGATGGGCCGGAGTGCCTTTCTATATCCGAACCGGCAAGCATTTAGCGGCGCGGAATACGGAGATCGCGATCTGCTTTAAGCAGGCGCCTTACGCGTCATTCAAAGATACGCCAGTCGATTCCTTGCGGCCCAATTGGTTGGTTTCCCTGCAATTCGAGGTCAAACGTCCCGGGCCAGTGGTTGATCTTGCTGCCGTAAAAATGGACTTCCGATACAACGACTGGTTCCCGAAGAAGCCCAATGTTGGATACGAGACGCTGCTCTATGACGTGATGATCGGCGATCCCACTCTATTTATGCGTGCCGACATGGTGGAGCAGACTTGGCGTATCGTGCAGCCGGTTCTTGATGCTTGGTCCGCCGACCGCGCGACGGAACTGCCGTCCTATCCCGCGGGAAGCTCGGGACCAAGCCAAGCGGATCCGCTTTTGGCCAGTGATAACCGACGTTGGCGAAGCATCGATTGGACTGACGCTGGAACGTTTTCATGACGACGTGTACCCGAATTCCTTCAACCAAGATTGCGGCCGTCGTCTCGGATGTAGACGGCACATTGGTGATGGATGATAAGGTTTTGACGGAGCGTGCCCGGTCGGCGGTTGCCAAACTGCAGGCAAACGGAATCATATTTGGCGTTATCAGCGCCCGGCCGCCGCGCGGCCTGCTCATGCTGCTCGGGTCGCTCCAAATCACGACGCCGGTGATCGGATTCAACGGCGGCGTGCTGACGTCCCCAGATCTTGCAATCATTAGCGAACGCTTACTGTCACCCGAGACCGCGCGGCGCGCGGTCGAGTTGCTCACAGCACAGGGCGCGCAGGTATGGGTTTTTAGCGGTCAGGACTGGCTGATACGCCACGCCGATGATCCCTATGTCTCGCTTGAAGAGCGCACGGTGGGATTTCAGCCGACAATCGTCGAGCGCTTTGGATCTGCTCTCGATGTGGCCGCGAAGATCGTTGGTGTGAGCAGAGATTTCGCGCTTCTCGCACGCTGTGAATGCGATGTCGCGGCCCTGCTCGCCGGGCAGGCTTCCGTCGTGCGTTCACAGGCTTATTATCTCGACATCACCCATCCGCTCGCGAACAAGGGCGTCGCGCTATCGGAGTTCGCAAAACTGTTGGCCATTCCGCTTGCGGAGATCGCCGTCATTGGTGACGGCGGCAACGACGTTGCGATGTTCGAGCGGAGCGGTCTCAGTATTGCCATGGGAAACGCCAAACCGGCGGTGCGGCAGGCTGCCGATTTCGTGACGAATAGCAACGGTGATGATGGATTCGCCAATGCGATCGAGAGATTTATTCTCGGTGGTCATCGCTCGAACGCTCCGGCTAAGGCAGAGCAAGCAGGAGCCCGCCTATGACCGGCTCTGCTCGCGACGCGTCGAAATTCGCACTCGTTCTCGCCGATGTCGATGGCACCCTTTTTACGTCAGAGAAGGTGCTGACCTCCCAGGCTGCGATGGCCGCAATCGAACTTCGATCCGCGGGCGTTGCGTTTGCGATTACCAGCGGCAGGCCGCCGCGAGGTATGGCGATGTTGATCGATCCGTTGGCTCTGCGGACCCCTATCGCCGGCTTCAACGGCGGCGTCTTTGTCAAACCTGGCTTCTCTGTCATCGAGAGCCACACGCTCGATCCCGTCGCAGCAAAGCAGACTCTGAACTTAATCCTTGATCAGGGGCTAGACGCATGGATTTATACAGAAGCGGAGCGGCTGATCCGCGACCCGAATGCGCCGCATGTGGCCCGGGAGACCTGGACGGTAAAGTTCGATGCCAGGGTCGTGACGTCCTTTAAGGACGTAGACCTGGCGCATGCGGTGAAGATCGTCGGGGTTTCTGACGATCTTGACCGGGTCGCCGCCTGCGAGAAGCTGGCTCAGAGCGAACTCGGCGGCAACGCAAGTGCGGCGCGCTCGCAGCCTTACTATCTCGACGTGACCCATCCGCGAGCCAACAAGGGAACGGTCGTGGCCTACCTTTCAAAGGTTTTGAGCATTCCGCCCAACCAGATCGCCACGATCGGGGACATGCCAAATGACATTCTCATGTTCAAAAAGAGCGGCTTTTCCATCGCCATGGGGGACTCCAGCGGCGACGTGAAGGCGCAGGCGAGCGCGGTCACCGACACCAACGAGGACGAAGGGTTTGCCAAAGCGATACGAAAGTTTGTCCTGCGCTCGGTCAACTCCTGAACCAGGTAGTCACGCGGTCTGCGTGGCTAATGTCAGCGCCGCCAGAGAGGGAAGTATGATGAAGGTTGACCGCCCGCCCCAGCGCATATGGTCCGCAGCGCTCGCGCACACCATAACCAAGCCTGTCGTTGCCGTTGTCATGGGGGTTTCCGGATCTGGCAAAACAACCGTTGCAGTATTGCTGGCGGCCGCGCTCGGGTGCCAGTTCCAGGAGGGAGACGATCTGCATCCAGCCGCGAATGTGGAGAAAATGCACGGCGGCACACCGCTGACGGATGATGACCGGTGGCCGTGGCTGCAAAAGATCGCCGAGGAGATCGACGGTTGGCGTGCGCGCGGAGAATCCGGCGTGATGACCTGCTCGGCTCTGAAGCGTTCCTATCGGGACATCATCATCGGCGACCGGCCGGATGTGACATTGGTCTACCTCAAGGGGTCACACGATCTTATCCGTCGGCGCATGGCAGCGCGGCACGAGCATTTCATGCCGGTGGCGCTGCTCGACAGCCAGTTCGCGACGTTGCAGGAGCCGACGCCGGATGAGCATCCGGTCTCGGTCGATGTCGGCGGCCGGCCCGCCGAGATTGCCGAGCAGATCGTGCGCCAGCTGGAACTAAGACAACACGGTAATGGTCGCAAAGAGTCCAAATCGGGAGGAACGACATCATGACTTCGACCGCTCCGGGGACCCTGCCAACACCGCTTCCGAATCAAGAGAAGGGAGTGGCGAAGCCACCCGGCGCGTTCCCAGGCTGCGCTGGAGCATCGGCGTGCTGCTCGGCGTCGGCGTCCTGATCAATTATTTCGACCGGATCAATCTTTCCGTGGCCGCGCCGCAGCTGAAGCACGAATTCGGCCTGACCGACGGCGAGTGGGGTTGGCTCTTCAGTGGTTTCTTCTGGTCATATGCGCTGCTGCAGATTCCGACCGGTATGATTCTCGATCGCTTCGGCGTCACCGGCGTCAATCGCGTCAGCACCTTCTTCTGGTCACTCTTTTCCACCGTGACCGCGTTCGCGAGCGGATTCGGTACTATCTTTGGCGCGCGAGTCTTGCTGGGTGTAGCCGAGGCTCCGGGCTTTCCAGCGAGCTCGAAGGCGACGGGCTACTGGTTTCCACGTCAGGAACGAGCGCTTGCCACATCCATCTTCGATGCCGCGGCGAAATTCTCTAACGTCATTGGCGTGCCGCTGGTAGCGCTGGCCGTGGTGCATTTCGGCTGGCGGTGGGGATTCGGCATCACCGGTGGACTGAGCTTTCTGTATTTCCTTGCGTTCTTTTTCATATACCGCGATCCCAGTAAGCATCCGCGGCTAAGCGCAGAGGAGCATGAATATATTCATGCGGGCGGAGCCGCAGCCGAGGGACCGGCACAAAGCGGCGAGGTCGCAATGCTCGGCTACCTCCTGCGCAACCGGAAAGTGTGGGGGTTGACGATCGGATTCGCGGCGTATGGATACTCCTTCTATTTGTTCCTGACCTGGCTGCCGAACTATCTCGTCGAGACGATGCATATGAGCATCCTGAAGTCTGCTGGCTTCTCGGCCATCCCCTGGGCTTGCGCCACGGTCGCCGATCTGGTCGTGGGCGGCTGGCTGATCGACCATTTGATCTCCCGGGGCTATCGTGAGACGCCCGTGCGCAAGACTGTGCTGGTGTGCGGCATGCTGCTAGGCCTCGCCGTATTTGGCGCCACCCTTACCACCAGCCCGGTCTGGGCGGTGGTCTGGATCTCAATCGCGTTGAGCGGCTTGGCCGCGGCCGCGCCAGTTGGCTGGTCGATCCCATCGCTAATCGCGCCACGCGGCGGGACCGGTACGATCGGCGGCATCATGAACTTCCTGAACAATCTGATGGGTGCCGTGGCGCCGATCACAACGGGCTACATCGTTGGGGCTACGCATTCTTTCACCGGAGCGTTCATGACCGCTGGTGTCGTCCTGATCGTTGGTATCCTGGCGTACGTCTTCCTCTTGGGCTCGCTGGATCCGATCCCGGATCCGGTGGCCTGAGGAGGAACTGATACGGCGACAAGAAGCAAACAGCCTCGACTGTTGCCGGTCGTAACGAGAAAAGAGCGACCGATGTCGATTAGGTATCTTCCGTTTGCGACCATACAGGCCACTTCGGCGCGGCATAATGAAGGCGACACCACATGGGACCGATCCACAGACTCGACGGGCGATGGACGATGAGACCGCGCGCAGAAGAAATTATGGGAAAGTACGGTGCAGATGATTCGGGAACGCTGGCCAAACTTGCCAGGCTACTGAACCACATCCGGGGCAGGGGGAAACTGCTTAGTTTGCCGGTCGATCAAAGGTACGAGCACAGGCTTGCGCGTTCGTTTGCGCCCAATCCGCCGGCTTACGATCCGCGATATCATTTTGAACTCGGTATTGAAGCGGGCTGCAATGCCTACTTCGCGGCGCTCGGCTTTCCGGAAGCGGTTTTCCGCGATTTTGCGAGGGGATTCGGCTCCCTAACTGGCCGCAACTCGTTCCAGCGTTCGAAGCAAGCGGAACTCCGGATGCTTGCGGTCATAGACATTTATGCAGCAGACAGGGGCCAAACCCAATGAACATCGCTTCAGCGATGCCGGACGCGGTCGTGCACAAGCCGATCATTATCGCTCCATCGATTCTGTCGGCGGATTTTGGACGTCTCGCTGAGGAGGTTCGCGCCGTCGATGCGGCGGGCGCGGACTGGATTCATATCGACGTAATGGACGGCCGCTTCGTGCCGAACATTACGATCGGGCCGGTGGTCGTCGAAGCGGTGCGCCGCTGCACGCAAAAGCCGCTCAATGTGCACTTGATGATCGTTGAGCCGGAGCGCTATCTCGCCGACTTCGCCAGGGCGGGCGCCGATCACCTCCTCGTGCATGCGGAGTCATCCGCGACGATCCATCTCTACCGAGTCCTTTCGCAAATTCGCGACCTCGGCATGAAGGCTGGTGTGGTCCTCGATCCGGCAAGCCCGACCGAATTGATCGAATACGTTCTCCATCTCTGCGACATCGTTCTCGTCATGACAGTCAGCCCAGGTTTCGGCGGCCAGAAATTTCTGCCGGAGATGTTGCCGAAAATCCGTCGGGTGCGCCAGCTCTGCGAAGAGCGTGATCTCGATCCAATCATCGAGGTTGACGGCGGAGAAAATCATGAAAGCGCCGGACAGGCGATCGAGGCGGGCGCGAACGCTATTGTCGCCGGATCCGCAATTTTTGGATCAGCTGACTATGCCGCTGCGATCGCCACGATCCGCGACACCCGAAGCCATTAGCGGGAAGGGTACTCAAATGATCAGCGCGGCCGAGGCTAAAGTAGAAATCCTTGTCGATCCAGCGGCTTTAGCTATCCGGGACGCGGACTGGATGCTCGAATTGGCGATGGCGACGGATGGCAGTTTTTCCGTCGCTCTCTCCGGCGGTTCGACCCCGCAGGGACTTTATGTCTCGCCGGGCCACCTTACATCGATGCCTTCCCTTGGTCTCGCACCCACTGGTTCTGGAGCGACGAGCGCTTTGTGCCCCACGACAACCCACTGAGCAATTATCGTATGGTTAGAGAAGCGTTGCTATCACGTGCGCCAGTCCCCGCGACCAACATCCATTCCATTCCTACGGAAGGTATCAGCCCTGAAGCGGCGGCATGTTCTTATGCAAGCGCGCTCAAATCTTTCTACGGCGCGGAGTGTCTCGATCCCGCTCGCCCACTTTTCGATGTAAACTTACTCGGACTGGGACCGGATGGGCATACAGCCTCGTTGTTTCCTGGAACGGCGGCGCTCGCTGAGCGTGACCGGTGGGTTACTTCCGTAATAGGTACGAAGGCCGAAGCGCGCATCACGCTGACATATCCAACGCTTGAGAGCAGCCGGCACACGGCCTTCTTGGTCACTGGGAAAGGGAAGCGGGCGATCGTCGATCGGCTTCGCGGCGGCGACGACAGCCTGCCAGCGGCACATCTCCGTCCCACCGGCACGCTTTCCATTTTTGGTGATGCGGCGGCGGTCGCCGTCGATTGAAGCACTGGGGGAAACAGAGGTGAATGGCGAAAGCAGTCAGCGAAATGCGCAAGAGCCGGAGGTTCGCCGGCGCGACTGGAGGCGCATCCATCATTCGCCGCTATTTTGGGTGGGCGTTGTCCTGTGTCTAGCGGCGGTCATGATCTATGTGCTGTCCGACGATCTATCCTGGCGACCCTACGCGCGTTGAGTAGCTAGGGTTCCGATTATGGTTACTCGAAACGCCGGACGCTAGAGCGCGCCCGCCGTCCATGTGATCAGGTCCTTTGCGATGCTTCCGAAAGCGTCATCAAACGCGGCGACAGCGGAGGCCGGATCGGGTTTGTCGAGTTTCTTGCGCTGCTGGAACAGACGTGAAGCGACAACTTGCCCGTCCTTGTTCAATATCCGAGCTGAAAATCCGATCTCAGCCGTTAGTTCGGAATCGGTGTTGATCTGGAAGCTTCTGATATCGATAAGGAGCTGTGGATTGGTTCCGGGATTGTCCGTTGCACGAAGTGGAGCGTGGGCGACGTCGTAATTTTCAAAGCTTTGAATGAGCTTTATCTGCAACAGAGCTGGAATGCTGTCGGCCCATTGTGCGTTTGCAAATCCCGGAAGCTCCTTGTTAGGCTCCAGCAAAAATCGCTGAGTGTTGAGCAGCAGGATCGCCGTCGGCGTCGGCATCACAAGCTGATCCTTGAGCGGCTTTTTGGGCAACGCAAAGTCAGACGGAAGGCTGAGGTCGTAGATCGTCTTGGGGATTGCTGGCTCGCCACCTCCCGTCATCTTGACGAGGCCGGCCACAATAGAGTCCAGCCCTCCGGTATTCTTGGCAAGCCCATCGGTAAACGTCTTCAGATTGGCGATCGTGCTCTTGAGCGGCTTGGCATTTTCAGCCAACACGGAATCGACCCTTCCGAGCGCATTGCGCGCGACCTGTGTCATGCTTTGACCGGCTGCCGGATCGGCGATGAGCGTCTGTGGCCCGGTCGATGCGCCAATCTCCTTGCCCCCCTCCAGAGCAATGACGGGAACGCCAGTCAGTCCCTGGAAATCGAGGCCCACCTTGGTATCGACATGTACCGGCGTGTCAGCGGCCACGGCGATTGTCGCGTCAACCCTCCGCGGACTGTCGGCGGCCAAGGCCAGATTGGTTACTTCGCCAACGCGGATTCCATTGAACAGAACCGCAGCGCCAACCAGCAGTCCTGAAACCGAACCTTCAAATTGAACATGATGGGTGGTCCGCGCGCTGGTGCCGGCGGTGTTGTGTAGCCAATATACAAATCCGAAGACCGCACCGATGGCTGCCAGCATGAAGGCGCCTACGATGATAAAAGGAGCGCGCGTTTCCATTGAGTTCAGCTCGTTTCTGGTTGCAGCATCAGGGAGCGCTTCCCGTGAAAATAGGCCGTGACCCATGGATGGTCAGACCGAAGCAAATCGGCCATCGACCCGATCGCTACGATCTTGCCGTCTGCAAGGGCTGCGACGCGATCGCAGACGGTGTTCAAGCTGGCGAGGTCGTGGGTGACCATGAATACCGTCAGCCCGAGGGTTTCGTGCAGCGTCCTGATTAGATCGTCGAAGTCGCCCGCGGCGATGGGATCCAGCCCCGATGTCGGTTCGTCGAGAAATACGATGGCGGGGTCAAGCGCGAGCGCACGCGCCAGCGCGACCCGCTTTGTCATTCCCCCGGAGAGTTCGGACGGAAACTTGTCGCCATCCTCCAGCGTCAAGCCAACCATTTCGAGCTTGGCGGCAGCAATCTCGTTCATCAGCGATTCGGAGAGGACGAGGTTTTCCCGCAGCGGAAACTGAACGTTCTGCAACGCCGTCAGGGATGAGAACAGCGCGCCTTGCTGGAACAGGATGCCCCACATGGCGGCTACGTGAATGTCGCGGTCGCGGCTTTTGTCGATATCGACACCCATAACCTCGATATGGCCCCTGCGTTTTGGAATGAGCCCGATGATCGTTCGCATGAGCACGGATTTGCCGCCGCCGGATGCACCGACCAGGCCGAGGATTTCGCCCTTGCGAACGTCCAGCGACAGATGGTCGATCACGGTCTATTGGCCGAAGCCCACCACGAGATCGCTCACGCGAATGGCAAATTGTTCCATCGTCACATTCCGATCGATGCAAAAAAGACCGCGAAGGCGCCGTCGAGCACGATCACAAGAAAGATCGACTTGACCACCGAGATTGTCGTCTGCTTACCGAGCGATTCCGCGCTTCCCTTGACCCTCAGGCCTTCGCTGCACGCAACGATACCAATCACCAGCGCCATGAAAGGCGCCTTGATCATTCCGACTTCGAAATGGGTCACAGAAACGGCTTCATGAAGGCGCGCGATGTAGATCGCCGGGGACATCCCGCCGTAAAACCATGCAACCACGCCACCGCCGAAGAGCGCGGCCATTGAGCCGATGAATGCGAGAATCGGAAGCGCCAGAACCAAAGCGATGATGCGTGGAGGAAGGATCAGGACTTCAACGGGATCGAGGCCCATGGTCGATAACGCGTCGATTTCCTCGCGCATTTTCATCGAACCTAGCTCGGCGGTGTAGGCGCTTCCCGATCGTCCAGCGACCATGATGGCGACGATGAGGACGCCAATTTCGCGAAGTACGAGGATGCCGACGAGATCGACGACGAAGGACTCTGCGCCGAACTTGCGGAAATGGAAGATGCCCTGCTGGGCAATGATTGCGCCGATCAGAAACGTCACCAGAGCGATGATCGGTATGGCCTGCCAACCTACCTCATCCAGATGATAAACCAGAGACTTGAACCGAAGCGAACGCGGTCTCCGCATTACGCCGAGACCTGCGGAGCCGAGAGCACCCAGCATCTGCAGAAAGACCGATACGTCTTCCGCCGCGCTGAATGTGGACCGGCCGATGGCTTCCAGCCTTTCAAGAATGGGGTTTTGAACCGCTCGGCTCGCAGGTTTACGACGGTTGATCTGCCGAACGTCTTCGATCAAGCCTGTATACCGGTCGGCCACGCCAACAACGGTTGCGGGATGACCGGCCTCCAGCGCACGTCGTGACATCTTTTCGAGTAGCCATGCGCCAAGCGTGTCGAGCTCGCGCACGTCGGTCATGTCAATCTTCAAAGTTGTGGTTTGCTGTAGCTTCGGCGAGACCGTATCGAAAAAAATCTCGAGGGGAGCAGCGCACGCGGCTGTCCCAGATCCACTCGGACTGAGCTCCAAGGTATCACCGTGGATTGTCTCTCCCAGAACGGGTAGCGAACTCAATGGCCTTGCCAATCAAGAATAGCTTCCACGCGTCCGGCGTCTTCGCCGTCAACAGCGCATGGTATTGCAACGCAAGCAAATGCATGCGCACGGAAGCCGCAGTCTCGGTTTGTATTCGGCACTCGTTCTCCTGTCAGGATCGTGGAAGGTTCCCCTAAGTACGCATCGCGTCTGCAAGCCGGCACGCGGCGGAAGGTGATGCACCGACGCTCGGGTGGGCCTCAGCGGAGTATTTATTACAGGGTCATATTCACGGTGTTGCCTTACCGCGCTACGATAGCCGGGAACGGACTTTCGAGGGTAGACTCGGAAACTACTCAGTGTTGCAGCCGTCGATCGGGCGCTCGAATTCGAATCGATGCATGCAAGAGTCCGAGAGATCCGACCGTACAGGTAGTGACGCGCCTGTAAATCGAGCGACACGATTTTGGCCAGATTGGAAAAACGTGGGCCAACACAACCGTACAGCGGTTAGGAGAGACTGATAACGCTGCATGGCGAAGGCATCATGCCGGGCCGGTTCTGAGTAGTTTCCGAGTCTGTCGCTCCTGATCGCCTAATGGCTAGGTCCAGTGGAGGCTTGCCCGGCGAACGCGCAGATGTTGTTCGATGATTCCGGGATTTCCCCTAATCGTCATCGCACCTCTCCCATCAGGCGGGCGGGTCTCGTTCGAGGACTGCTCTCGTAAACGAATCGAACATCAGAAAAGGCGTAGAAACCATGGGTAAAATTATTGGCATCGATCTCGGCACGACGAATTCGTGCGTTGCTGTAATGGATGGCAAGACATCCCATATCATCGAAAACGCCGAGGGGACGCGCACTACTCCATCGATTGTCGCATTTACGAAAGGTGGCGAACGGCTGGTTGGTCAACCGGCAAAGCGTCAGTCTGTAACCAACCCCGAGAATACGATCTTTGCAGTCAAGCGGCTCGTTGGCCGTCGGTATGACGACCCGATGGTTGAAAAAGACAAGGGTCTCGTTCCCTATAAGATCGTGAAAGCTTCCAATGGTGACGCGTGGGTTGAGGCTGACGGCAAGACGTATTCTCCGTCGCAGGTCTCTGCGTTTATCCTGCAGAAGATGAAGGAGACCGCAGAAGCCTATCTCGGCCAAAAGGTTGATCAGGCGGTTATTACTGTTCCGGCTTACTTCAACGACGCCCAGCGTCAGGCAACGAAGGATGCTGGTAAGATTGCCGGTCTTGAGGTGCTGCGCATCATCAATGAGCCGACCGCAGCTGCGCTGGCCTACGGCCTCGACAAGCAGGCGCAAAGCAAGATCGCCGTTTATGACCTTGGCGGCGGCACGTTCGACGTTTCCATTCTCGAAATTGGCGAGGGCGTGTTCGAGGTGAAATCCACCAATGGGGATACCTTCCTTGGCGGTGAAGATTTCGACATGCGCCTCGTCGGCTATCTCGCTGACGAGTTCCAAAAAGAGCAGGGCATTAACCTGCGCAGCGACAAGCTAGCTCTGCAGCGCCTCAAGGAAGCTGCCGAAAAGGCCAAGATCGAATTGTCTTCAACGACGCAGACTGAAATCAATCTTCCATTCATCACCGCTGACCAATCCGGACCCAAGCATCTCGCGATCAAGCTGACCCGCGCGAAATTCGAGGCTTTGGTTGATGATCTCGTGCAAAAAACGGTCGAGCCCTGCCGGAATGCGCTCAAGGATGCGGGACTTTCGGCTGCCGAAATCAATGAGGTCGTTCTCGTCGGTGGCATGACACGCATGCCGAAAATTCAGGAGATCGTAAAGCAGCTATTCGGTAAGGAGCCGCACAAGGGGGTTAATCCGGACGAAGTAGTCGCTATCGGCGCCGCTATTCAAGCCGGGGTGTTGCAGGGCGACGTCAAGGACGTGCTCTTGCTCGATGTCACTCCGCTCTCGCTCGGCATCGAGACATTAGGTGGAGTATTTTCGCGTCTGATCGAGCGAAACACCACTGTGCCAATTAAAAAGAGTCAAGTATTCTCGACCGCCGAAGATAACCAGAATGCTGTCACAATTCGCGTGTTCCAGGGGGAACGCGAGATGGCGGCTGACAACAAAGTACTCGGTCAATTCGACCTGATGGGCATTCCGTCGGCTGCTCGCGGCGCTCCCCAAATTGAGGTTACGTTCGATATCGATGCGAATGGCATCGTAAATGTTCAGGCGAAGGACAAAGGAACTGGCAAAGAGCAGAGAATTCAAATCCAGGCCTCTGGTGGTTTAACCCCAAATGATATCGACAAGATGATTAAAGAGGCTGAATCACATGCAGTCGAGGACAAGAAGCGCAAAGAAGGGGTGGAAGCCAAGAACCACGGTGAGGCCCTTCTTCATGCGACCGAGAAGACTGTTGCTGAACACGGAGCCAAGGTTGGCGAATCCGAGCGCCGTGCGATCGAGGACGCCATGGCGGGTCTAAGGGAAGCGCTCAAGGGAGATGATTCCGGGACAACTACAGCGAAAACGAATGAATTAGCGCAAGCTTCGATGAAGCTGGGAGAAGCAATTGCCGCTCAATCCCAGAACGAATCTAGCAACTCCAACAGCTCTTCGAAACACCGCAAGGAAAATATCGTCGACGCGGACTTCACTGAGGTGGATGACGAGGCGGGAAAAAAGAAATCGGCCTAGGCGAGGGCGAGATAGGACCTGGCGCCTTCGGATCTGGCAGCGGTCCATCCGGCCAAGCGTGCAACCAGAAATGCTTATGTTAAAACGTCTCTCATCGCGCATGACGGCGCTTGCGGTATGCGGAACGCGGAGAAGGTATGAGAGACCCATATGAGATTTTGGGCGTCGCCCGTACCGCCTCGGCGGACGACCTTCAAAAAGCTTACCGAAGGCTTGCAAAGAAACTGCATCCCGACCTCAATCCCGGCAATGCCGAAGCCGAAGAGAAGTTTAAGGAGATCGCCGGAGCATATGACTTGGTCGGCGATGCTGAGAAGCGCAAGAGGTTTGATAGGGGTGAGATTGACGCCGCAGGAGCCGAACGGCCCCGGCAGGATTATTACAGGGATTACGCATCGTCCGAACAGAATCATCCGTATGCGGATAATTCCGGCTTTACAGATTTCATGGATTCGGAAGACGGGTTAGCCGAACTCTTGAGACGCGGCGCACGGGCGCAAGCAAACCGGCGCGGGCATGATCTTGCATACAGGCTTCCAATTGAATTTATTGAGTCAATCGCCGGTGCGAACAAGCGCCTGACATTGCCCGACGGCGCTACGCTCGATGTGGCCATCCCACCCGGCATCACTGAGAGCCAAGTTCTGCGATTGCGCGGCAAGGGTGCGCCCGGATCAGGCAAGGGCGGCTTTGGGGATGCTCTCATTGAGGTCGAAATCAGACCCGATGATTCGTTCACGCGCCAGGGCGCCGACATCTATCTGGAACTGCCCGTTACCCTCACGGAGGCCGTTCTCGGTGCCCGGATCAAGGTTCCTACTCCAACCGGTGCGGTAACAATGGCCGTACCGAAAGGGTCAAATACCGGGACCATGTTACGCCTGAAGGGGAAGGGCGCCCCCAACCATGTCGGCGGTCACGGTGATCAGTTCGTCAAGCTGAAAGTCATGCTGCCCAAAGAGCTGAACCCGGAGCTTGAAACATTCGTTTCGGGTTGGGAGAGCGGGAGGACGTACAACCCTCGAGGGGAGCTGGTGCCATGAAATTTAGCAAATCGGAATTTTTATCGCTCTCCGGCATGGGACATAACACGTTGAATGCCTGGATTGAGGAGGAGTGGATAATCCCCGGCGGTTCGTCGGTCGAGATGACCTTTTCCGAAATCGATATCGCAAGGGCGCAGCTCATCCGTGATCTCCATGCTGACTTTGGTGTGAACGATGAAGGGGTCGGTGTGATCCTGCATTTGGTCGATCAGCTCTACGGCATGCGCAGGACACTGATGGAGATGCGTCATGCGGTTCGGTTTACGTCGGAATAGGGTTGAACTTGACCATTGCTCGAGTCATCGCCTCGCTATGCCGATATCATGCTTACCAGCGCTAGTTGGGCGCGGGCTTCGAAGGCGGTCGGTAGTTCTGAGCGCCCGGAAGCATTCGCCGTCGCACTCGCCGGTGTGGCGTCTGCAGCAGCTGGCAATGAGCAGACCCTTTTCAAGGCTGCGCGGTTTGAGCTCGACGAACTCGCGGGAAGATTGGTTCAACGAAGCTCGCGTCAGGTCTACACGGGGCTGGTACACGGGCGCGACGGTGGCATGCAAGCCGAACTGAGTAGTTTCCGACCCTGACTCGGCATACTTGCTCACTGCTAACGTGATCGTTGGACAGAGCGGAAGCATCGTCGCAAATACACAAGGAGATCCACGTGAAAAATAAGCCAGCCGTAAAGGCAACAAACAAATCGGCCAAGATAGCCCACCCTGGAATGATGGGTGACGGTACCGAAGAGCAGAATTTGAATCAGACCGGAGATCCCTCTGTCCGCATAAAAGCTGATGACGTCGAGGCGGCTTTTGGTAAAACGAAATTGAAAAAGCCCTAAGAATCGATCCAAGAAAAATTGGATTCAAGAGCATTGGGTTGAGCGTGTGATCTGCCTGAGCATGATGCGAATCACGGCGAGCGGACGAGGCTGCGACGGTCCTCGCGCTCGAAAGCGCGCATCAGGCGACGATTACAGCTGGTCCAGGCGATAGTGCGTTCGACAATCCAGCGCTTGGGCAGCCCGACGACGCGATGGAGATCGGAACGCTTGACGATCTCCATCTTTCCGTCGCGGCGACGGTCTTCGCCATTTTGGGTCCCTAATAGCCGCCGTCGGCGAAAATCCGCTCCACGAAGCGAAAGCGCCGCCGCGCACGGCGTAGTAGATCATCCGCGCCGTCCCTTTCCTGAATATCTGCGGCATGGACGCTCACGCCAATCAAGAGGCCGAGCGTGTCGATGCCGATATGGCGCCCGCGGATCCGTAATCTTCTTGCACGCATCAAAGCCCTGCGGGTCGAGAGCAGAGTCCCTTTTGCGCGGCCTTTCTGCATTGGGCATCGATGATTGCAATCGTGGGACTCGCCTCGTGTCCGGCTGCTTCGCGTGCCGCTACACAGAGTGTGTCATGAATCAGTCGCATGATGTGGCGATCACGTTCGCGAGCGGAGCCATCTGATTGCCCCGCGTCACTGCCGGCCATGGCGCCGGCGCGGAAGGAAACAAAGATGGCTCGCCTCGCAATACACGCGGAAGGTCATGCGATTAACCGTCCTGGCTGGCTCAGGGCGGCCGTTCTTGGAGCTAATGACGGAATTCTTTCGACATCCAGCCTGATCATCGGCGTCGCGAGTGCGCATGGCACCCATCAAAGCGTATTAATAGCGGGTGTCTCGGGGCTGGTTGCCGGTGCGATGTCGATGGCGTCAGGAGAGTACGTATCGGTAAGCTCGCAATCGGATTCCGAGCGGTCAGATATTGCGCGCGAAAGCAAGGAACTGCTTGATGATCGCGCCGGTGAGACCAGGGAACTGGCTGGCATCTACGTCAAGCGCGGTCTGGACACGGTGCTTGCCATCAAGGTGGCAGAGCAGTTGATGCTGCATGATGCACTCGGCGCGCATACCCGTGACGAGCTGGGAATTTCTGACATGAATGCGGCCCGGCCGGTCCAGGCGGCGCTGGCATCCGCGGCGGCATTCTCGGCGGGTGGGGCGCCTCCTTTGTTGATTGTGCTGGTTACACCGACAGGGTTCGAGGCCGCGACCGTTTCGGTTGCCTCTCTGGTGTTTCTTGTTGTGCTGGGGGCCGTTGGCGCCAGAGCGGGCGGAGCCAGGATGGCGAAGGCAGCGATCCGCGTGGCTTTTTGGGGTGCGCTTGCGATGGCGGTGACCGCCGCTATCGGTGCAATTTTCGGTGCGCGCATCTGATCGGATTAGCGGCGTTATGACTTGCCGAAACGCCGCGCCGCGGTTTCTTTGAAGCCTTCGGGGCTTTGCGGCTTGACGAAGACCGCAACGACTTCCGGATGAGATAGCCGTAAGCATCGCTCGAGCTCGATCACCTTGGCCTCGATTTGGGGCGTTCTCAATTCGTCGGCAAATTCCAGGCTGAGCGCGACTAGCATTTCCTGGGGCGCAAGGTGCACCGTCAAAACGCCGTTGGCGTGGGTGACGCCGTCGATCTGCGCGGCAACGAGCAGGATGGAATCGACGATACTCGGATCGGCGCGTTCACCGATCAGAAGGCTCTTGGTCTCCTTTGCCAGTAGCCATGCCGTTGCGCCGAGTATCAGCCCGATCACGAGAGAACCAACCCCATCCAGCAGCGGAAGATCCAAATGAACTGATAGAAAGATACCAATGAAAGCAACCAGAATGCCGGCCAGCGCCGCGCTATCCTCGAACAGCACCATGAAGGACGGCGGGTCCTTGCTTTCCCCTATGGCGTCGATAATCTCGGAATAGCGCCGTTCGCCGCGAAAGTTACGCAGCGCGGGCCACCATGTCGTGCCGTCGAACAGCGCGGAGATACCGAGAACCGCGTAGCTGGCCATTACGTGCTGAACCGGTTCGGGGTTCAAGACATGGAGCATGCCTTGATAGAGTGAGACGCCGGCGCCGAATGCGAACAGCAATACCGCGACCACGAAGCTCCAGAAATAGATTTCCCGGCCATATCCGAGGGGATGTTCGATGTCCGGCCGAACTGCAGCTCGGTGTAATCCGTAAAGCAGCAGGAAGCCGTTTCCGGTATCGACGATAGAATGCACGCCCTCGCTGAGCAGGGATGAGCTTCCCGTCCATGACGCTGCGATCAGCTTTGCCAGGCCGATCAGCAAATCTCCCAAGATCGCCGCGTAGATAACACGGCGGGACGAAAGCCTTGAGATTACCTTGATGGAGGCCATGGCCACTGCCAGGCAAGGTCCGGGAAGAGTAAATCCGCTGCCAAATGAAGGCCGCTGCGCTTGTTCGCCATGACTGGGCTATTGCTTCAACCGGGCGTCGCGCTCCTTATTCAGTCGATCGAGTTCTTCCTGCTGCTGCGCGATACGATCTGCGTTGCGTTCCTCGGTCTGGCCACCGGAGGCCCCCGCTGCCTGTTCCACCAATTGCCTAAGATTATCTTCAAGTATCGCGATGCGATCGTCGAGCTCAGGCCGCGATAGCGAATTTTCTTTGCTCATCTGGAGTCTCTCTGTCAATGCAAGCGGTTTGGCTGGGCGGTCACCGACCGGAGGGGATGGTCTATGAGCGACTGGAGGCGGATGCGGATCAACCGACGAGAACGATCGGTTGCCATTTACGTTCCCGCTCGATGCCACCTCACGGAGACAAATCGGACATCGGCCATGGATTGGAACGGAGACGGTGCGACCCCCGGCGTCTAGGTAGTTTCCGAGCCTTTCTTGCCGGTCTTGCGTTCGCTACCGAGGCGGCAACGCATAGTCGGCACATCTTTCTTGAAGGAGGGTCGGATGACTCCGCATCTGGATGCATCGCGCTGACCGCTCTTTCTGGGAGAGCCCTCCGTTAGCTAAACGCCGCATATATTGGTCAAATGAATGTTTGTAGTTTCGCAGACGATACATGCCAAGAGAGCTTGACGGGGTCGCTGAGTGAGAAGGGCCCAGTGCAAAAAGCGATGAGAACGCTGGCTGGGTTGGCCGTCGCCGTGGCGGTATCCGGTTGCGATGGCCATCGTGATCCCGGCTATCAGGGCTGGGTCGAAGCCGATGTGATTTTTGTTAGCCCCGACGAGTCCGGTCGGGTGACAAAGCTCAACGTACGTGAGGGCGACGAGGTCAAGGCCGGCGAAGAACTCTACGCCGTGGACGATGACTTGCAACAAGCCAATCTCAACCAGAGCACCGCCAAACTGGCCAACGCCCAGCAGAGCTACGAGCGCGCCGCCTCCCTGAGCAAGACCGGCGCCGGTACCCAGGCTACTCTCGACGCCGCCGTCGCGGCGCTACGGGTGGCCGACGCGCAGGTCAATACCTCAAAGACCCGGTTGGCGAGGCGCATCGGCTACGCGCCAGTGAGTGGCGCCGTTCAGCAGATATACTTTCGCGTTGGCGAGACGGTGCCGGCAATGCGGCCGGTGCTCTCGATCATGCCGCCAGGCAACATAAAAGTGCGATTTTACGTCGCGGAACCGGACTTACCCAAGATTACGATCGGTGACGAAATCCGCATCACCTGCGATAACTGCGCTTCTGGTCTCACCGCACGAATTTATTTCATCGCCGCTTCGGCCGAATACACCCCGCCGGTGATCTACAGCCTCGATGAGCGGAGCAAGCTCGTCTATCTGATCCAGGCACGGCCCTCGCGGTCCGCGTCCTTGCGCGTAGGCCAGCCGATCAGCGTTTACCTCAATCTCAAGACGCCGCTGGCGGCCCGGTGATGACCGCGGCGACATTTTCCAAGGCTGATATCGCGATTGACGTCCATGGATTGTCAAAGTCCTTTGGCGGGCGTGAGGTGGTGCATGACCTATCGATGCAAGTCAGACGTGGAACGATCTACGGATTTCTTGGCCCCAACGGCTCCGGAAAGACCACCACCATCCGCATGCTCTGCGGATTGCTGACCCCTGATAGCGGCGAAGGTACTTGCCTCGGGTACGACATTCGCCGCGACGCCAACAAGATCAAGCGCCAGGTCGGTTACATGACCCAGCGCTTTTCTCTCTATCAGGATCTTTCGGTGCGCGAAAACCTTGAGTTCGTCGCAAGGCTATATGGCGTTCGCGATGCGCGAGCCACGGCGCGCGAGATGATCAAGCGGCTTGATCTCAATGGCCGCGAGGGGCAGCTCGCGGGCGAACTCTCCGGCGGCTGGAAGCAGCGCCTTGCACTCGGCGCCTGCACATTGTCCAATCCGAAATTATTGCTGCTGGACGAACCGACTGCCGGGGTCGATCCCAAGGCGCGACGGGATTTCTGGAACGAGATCCACGCGATGGCGGTGCAAGGGCTGACGGTACTGGTTTCCACCCATTACATGGACGAGGCGGAGCGCTGCCATGAGATCGCTTATATTGCTCATGGCCATCTGCTGGTTCACGGAACCGTTGACGAGGTGATAGCAAAATCAGCACTGATCACCTATACCGTTACCGGCGATAGTCTAACTACGATCTCGGCTGCCCTTACCGGTAAGCCCGGCATCGACATGGTAGCGCCGTTCGGCACCAGCCTGCATGTGTCCGGCCGAGACAGGTCAGCGCTCGAGGCCACGATTGCGCCTTGGCGCGAACAACACGGCGTGCACTGGCAGCACAGCGAGCCATCGCTCGAGGATGTCTTCATCGAACTGATGACCCGCTCCAAAGATAATTTCCAATGAGCGCTGCAGACGGTGCCGACCT
This sequence comes from Candidatus Peribacteria bacterium, assembly GCA_041691135.1. Classification (GTDB taxonomy): domain Bacteria; phylum Patescibacteriota; class Gracilibacteria; order Peribacterales; family Peribacteraceae; genus JAQBQQ01. The sequence goes on along the minus strand of JBEPVF010000015.1, from coordinate 4,003 downwards.
GGTCTCCTCCGTAATTCCCGAGAGACGATTCGGCTTCTGGCGGCGCTGCTATGCGATGATGGTCAAGGAGTTCATCCAGCTCCGGCGCGATCGGGTATCCTTTGCGATGATCGTGATGATTCCGGTCATGCAGCTATTGCTGTTCGGCTACGCCATCAACACCACGCCGCGCAACCTACCCACGGCGGTGCTTTTGCAGGAAGACAGCGACCTTGCACGCTCGGTTCTCAAGGCGCTGCAAAACACCGCCTATTTCCACTTCACCCGAGAGGTGCACGACGTCAAGGAGTTCGACAATCTGCTGCTGTCGGGCAAGGTTCTGTTCGGCGTGGAAATCCCGCGCGGCTTCGAGCGCGCGGTGCGACGCGGCGATGATCCAGCGCTTTTGGTCGCAGCCGACGCCACCGATCCGGTAGCGGCCGGTGCGGCGCTGTCGGCGCTAGGCGTCATTGTGCAGACCGCGCTGGCGCACGACCTGTTTGTAGGCGATCCTGCATCCCAGCCGTTCGAAATCCGGGTCCACGCCCGTTACAACCCCGCGTCGTCCTCGCGGTTGAATATCGTTCCAGGCCTGGCTGGTACCATTCTGACCATGACCATGTTGATCTTCACAGCACTTTCAGTGACGCGCGAGATCGAGCGTGGGACCATGGAAAACTTGCTGTCGATGCCAATCACTCCAGTCGAGGTGATGCTTGGCAAAATCGTGCCCTACGTACTGGTCGGCTTCGTTCAGGCTATGCTGATCATCGGCATCGGCGTGGTGCTGTTCGGGGTACCGGTATTGGGCAGCTTGACGTTACTCGCGGCGCTCAGCGCGTTGTTCATTACCGCCAACCTTGCGATCGGTTACACCTTTTCTACCATTGCAAAAAACCAGCTGCAGGCGATGCAAATGTCCATCATGTTTTTCCTGCCGAGCATTCTGTTATCTGGCTTCATGTTTCCATTTGCGGGCATGCCAGTCTGGGCGCAATATATCGGGGAGGGCTTGCCGCTGACGCATTACTTAAGGATCGTTCGTGGCATCATGCTAAAGGGCGCGACCCTGCAAAACCTGCAATACGATTCAATTGCCTTGCTGGTCTTAATGCTGTTGGCGATGACGGTGGCGGTGACGCGTTTCCGCCGCACCCTCGACTAAAGCAGCTTCTTGGGTGACGGGCATGCCGCCGGTGAATCGGCCGAGGGGGCAGATCGTTACAGGTATCGGTAGCAACGCCATGAAGGCAATTAGGAAAAGTCAGTCGAAGAGGGGAAGCGGGCACCGTTCGTGCCCCGTGAAAGGCGGTAATGGGCTTGAGGAGTGAACATTCTCCGCGGGAGCGCCTGCGAAACTGGGTCGAGCGGGCGATCTGGTGGCAGGTCTACCCGCTCGGCTTCGTTGGAGCCGAGCGCGAGGTTTCCGCTTGCGCTGGCGTGATGCATCGTTTCGATCATCTTGTTGGTTGGTTAGACTACGCAGTCAATCTCGGCGTCTCCGGCATTTTGCTTGGGCCGATCTTTGCCTCATCCACCCACGGTTACGACACGATTGATTATTTTCAGATCGACAAGCGGCTCGGCGACGAAGTCGATTTCGACGTGCTCATCAAGGCGGCTCATGATCGCGGGTTGCGTATCATTCTCGATGGCGTGTTCAATCATGTCGGCCGCGAACATCCGCTGTTCCAGCGCGCACTCGCCGATGGCCCATCTTCACCGGAAGCCGCGTGGTTTTGCCTGACCCAGCCAGCGGACGGCGCTTCGGATGAAGCACCTGATTATGCGACGTTTGAAGGCCATCGCCAGCTCATATCCCTCAATCATGCCGAGCCCGCCGTCGCCGATTATGTCACGCGTGTAATGACCCATTGGCTTGATCATGGCGCCGATGGCTGGCGGCTCGATGCGGCCTATGCGGTTCCGAAGCGGTTCTGGGCCGGCGTCTTGCCCGCGGTCCGGGCGCGCCATCCGGACGCCTATATTTTTGGTGAGGTGATCCACGGTGACTATGCCGGATTCGTTCGCGAGACTGGCGTCGATTCGGTTACGCAATATGAATTATGGAAAGCGATCTGGAGCGCGCTGAACGAGCGCAACTTTTTTGAGCTCGCTTGGGCGATGGGGCGGCACAATGCGATGCTCGATACGTTCGTGCCGCAGACATTTATTGGTAATCACGACGTCACGCGTATCGCCAGCCAGCTGGTTGATGAACGTCACCTTGCCCACGCGCTGGTCGTCTTGATGACATGCGGCGGCTTGCCGTCGATCTATGCCGGCGACGAACAAGGGTTTCGGGGCATCAAGGAGTCGCGGATTGGAGGCGACGACGCGATCCGTCCGGCGTTTCCCGCCATGTCAGGGGATCTAGCGCCGTTCGGCTGGCCGACCTACCGGCTTCATCAACAGCTGATCGGGTTGCGGCGACGGCATTCGTGGCTTCACAGAGCGCGTACCAGAGTAACGGAACTTCACAACACCGACTTCACGTTCGAGGCATTCCACGAGGAAAATCGGCTGTGGATTATGCTGAATCTAGCCGACGCGCCGATCGTGCGCGCGATCCCTACCGCCATAGCCAGGCTGGCCGGGGACATCGCGGTCCGCCGAAAGGGAACGGCAACCGAGATTACGCTACCGCCTCATGGTTGGGGGATACTTGCGAAGCAAGCTGACGAATGCCTGCCGTCCGGACGGGATCCGGATAGAAGCCGCAATGCCATTCCCACGGATTGATGTCGTGTGGATCGCCCGAGCGGTTGGCGAGCGTGCCGGCGCGCACGTCGCCGAAGTAGACGTGCCAGCATTCTTCGCGAGCTTCCGGATATCGTCGGTCTCGTGAGCTCGGCATCCGGCATTTGAACCGTACCTTCGACTAGCTGGCAAATCGTCAACGCGTTACGGGTGGGGGACTCCGGAATTCACCGGCTGTCGTATGTCGGATTCGACATATGGGGTCTGTCCCTCTGCTTGCCGTCGAGAAGCTAGATTGCTGGGTTACTCCACGCTCACCGCCGGCCATACAATATCTTCCGTTTTTCGACATTCTTGCCTGACGACGCGTTGCGACGTGTTGCTGCTCTGTAAGTCGCGTAGCGATGAAGCGATCCCGGAACCCATAAAGCCGTAGCCGCTCGCGTATTAGCTGCAAGCCCAATAGGAGCTCCACGCGTAATAGCCATAAATTCGGAGCAGGGGCCTTCGAGCCCTCGCCGGCAGAGACCTTCGGTCCGGTCATTCCGATCATTCGCTGTCATGGCATCGATATTCTTATCGCGACATCGAATGGCACAGGGTTTGGGCTTTCCTCCGGTGTCTGCACCAACCGGCTCGATCATGCGACAAGTTTCATAGACGAACTCAAGGTCGGCACCGTCAATATCTGGGAAGTACCGGGCTATCGCACTGAGATGTCTCCTTTCGGCGGCATCGAAGACTCCGGCAACGGTACCAAGGAAGGCGTTGTCGAAGCAATGAAGGCATACACCAACCTGAAGACGTTCTCGTTGCCGTGGGCAGCATGAACTCCATGCCGGCGATTCGTAGCGAACCGCCGGCATCGATGGCACCTCGACTGGAGGCGTAAGAGTGGGAAGCCTGGTTCTGGTCAATATCGCGGGCGCGTTGATGATCCTGTCGCTCCATTTACTCGTTGACTCGATGGCCCCAGCGGAGAGCGCGCCGGCCATGCGCGAGTTTATGCAGATGATATGCCCGTGTGCCGTGTGCTCCACGTGTGCACCCGCAAGCAAAAGTCGCTCAGAAGGGCACCAATCACGCCAACAAAATCGTAGAAGATGCGGCTGTTGGCTATAAACTGCGGGCTAATTTGTCTGTCGGTCCAACAGGATATTGGACCGACAGACAGTAAAAAAGATTAGTTATATGAATGACTTAGGCCGCCGCTTCAGCATTGCGCCCATGATGGATTGGACCGACCGGCATTGCCGCGTCTTCCATCGCCACCTGACGCGGCGTGCGCGGCTTTATACGGAGATGCTGACCACCGGCGCGATCA
>JBEPVF010000014.1:0-38337 GCA_041691135.1 Candidatus Peribacteria bacterium | reverse complement strand
GAAAAGTTTGTGCCGGGGAATCACCCGAGCATCCGCGGGTAGAAAACCCGCTCCCCTAGAGAAAATTGAAGCAAGGAATGATGAAGACATAGAACACAACCGCGCCAAAGCATGGCGCTCTGCGGGGTGCGGCACATACTCAATGAATTAAAGCTTCACAAAAGAGCCTCAACTTTGGCAACTTTCTCTTCCACCTCATCCCATGTCTTACCGGTCACCGTCACATGGCCAAGCTTGCGCCCAGGCCGCTGTTGTTTGCCGTATTCGTGTACATGGATTCCAGGAATCGAGAGTACGGCTGTGAGATCGGGAAGAGAGCCGATCAGATTGATCATGGCAGACGGTTCTTGAATTTCTGTTGAGCCCAGCGGTAAGCCACAGACAGCACGTAGATGGTTTTCGAATTGACTGGTTACGGCAGCCTCGATTGTCAGGTGTCCCGAGTTGTGCACACGCGGTGCCATCTCGATGGCGAGGAGTTGATCTTGATACTGACAGAACTCCATAGCCAACACCCCTACATACTGGAACTTATCGAGAATAGAACGAGCATATTTCTCGGCAAGGGACTGTAGAGTATCGATTTTTTTTGCCGGTGCGCGTGAAACCCGCAAGATGCCTTCGCGATGAACGTTCTCGATAAGAGGATAGAACAGCGTCTCTCCTTTCTGTCCCCGCACAGCGAGGATCGAGACTTCTCGTTCGAAGGGAATGAACTGTTCAAGCAGGAGCGGTACACCACCAAGTCGCCTCCAGGCCGGCTCGATATCGTCAGGCGTGCGAATGACCGCTTGCCCCTTACCGTCGTAGCCTTGGCGGCGCGTCTTGAGGACAGCCGGAAAATGCAGTTCCTGCAGGCCGATTTGCAAATCGTCGATCGAATCGACACGAATGAAGGCGGGAGTTGGAATGCCGCGTTGTTCGAATGTTGTCTTCTCGTCAAAACGATCTTGGGCGATAGCCAGGATGTCAGCCGCGGGAAAAACCGGACAGTGCTGCTGCACGAATTTGACTGACGATGACGGAACATTTTCAAAATCGAAAGTGATGACATCGCATCCACGAGCCAGTTCGACGAGCGCATCGGTATCATCGTACGCACCATGGATAAATGTACCGATCGAACGTGCCGGTGGATCAGCGGATGGATCGAGCACACGAAATGTCAGTCCCAACGGAATACCGGCGAGCCCCAACATTTGCGCCAATTGGCCGCCGCCGATGATGCCGACGGTCATCGGCGTTTGGCGGAAGACTTCGGTTTCTTCTTCACCTCTTTTGCATTTTGTACCGACGGATCAGGATGGGCGAGTACGCTCTCGGTTTGGTCGTGGCGAAAGTGGCGCACTGCTTCGCGGACAGCAGGATGGGCGAGACCCAGGATTTCCGCAGCCAGTAGGGCTGCATTAATTGCACCGGCTTTGCCGATTGCCAATGTCCCAACCGGCACGCCGCCCGGCATTTGCGCAATAGAGAGCAACGAATCAATCCCTTTAAGCGCCTTCGTTTCTACCGGCACGCCGAGCACCGGTAAGACGGTCATGCTCGCTACCATCCCCGGCAAATGTGCAGCGCCGCCGGCGCCGGCAATGATCACCTGCAAGCCGCGTTCCTCAGCCGCCTTCGCATAGGCAAACAACAAATCCGGCGTGCGGTGCGCCGATACCACTTTTGTCTCGTGCGGGATGCCCAGCTGCGTCAGCTGATCGGCCGCATGCTGCAGCGTTTCCCAATCCGACCGCGAGCCCATGATGATGGCGACAAGGGGTTGCATGGAGAAATAGTAACCTTTTTCATCAAAATAGAACAGTTGATGGATTCAAAAGATTCAGGGGAATCAAGAGATTCAAGTGAAAAGATTCAAAGAAAGATGCGAAATCCCTTGAATCACTTGAATCCTATCGCAGTACTTGTACTGACCCCAATATCTCCTCGGCCAGCCCCGATTTTTGCGGGAAGCCGAACGAGAGGATTCCGTCGTGGGTAGCCAATAGATAGTGATACTGCATCAAGCCGTCTGCCGGCTCGGTGAAAGCGATCTGATCGTAGGAATTGTCACCTTCAGTTACTTTCTCCCACTTAAAGTTTCGCGGCGACACGGCAGTACGGATGTAGAACTGCAACCACGTTTCATCCGGTTGCAGAGTCGCATTTTGCGCCCGGGCCACTTCGACGGTCATGAGCGTGTGATTGTTCGTTCCATACTCCAGCGTATCGCCGACCAGAGAAATAGGAACCGCTTCGTGTGTCTGCGGGGTGAAGGCGGTCCAGTTGGCAGGCAGCGAAATCAGGAAGATCCCTTCCGGCCCGGCATATGAATGCATGGGCATATCACTGCTGCTCGATGCCTGATCGGTTTGCACTGGCAAAGAACGCGCGTCGCATCCAAAGAGAAATGCGGTGAGAACAACAACGCCAAAGAATAACCGACGCTTCATGTATGACTGATCCTACTCTGTTCCTTGAAGCTGAGCGAGAGCAGACCGCGCAGCGGCATTGGCAGGGTCGTAGCGTAGAATCGATTCGAATTGCGCCCGTGCGCGCGGGATATCGTGCTCAGAATAATACAGAAGTCCCAAGTTGATGCGCGCCGGCGTGTAGTCGGTCTGCAAACTGACGGTTGTCTCGTATTCTTTCTGCGCTTCGGCGGGCTTCTTTAGCTTCTCGTACAACACGGCCAGATTATAGTGTGCCTGCATATAGAGCGGTTCCAGTGCAATGGCCTGCTGAAAATCTTTCTGTGCGTCATCCAGCTCGTCACGCTGCACATGCAATGCACCGCGATTGATGTAGACATCCGGATAATCGGGCTGGATGGCAAGGGCCTTGGCATAGGACGCAAATGCCTGATCATCTTCATCCATCGCTGCATAGACGATGCCCTGGCCGAAATAGGCTTCATCACTCTTGGGATCCGCAGCCAGTGCGAGGCGGTACTGTTCCAATGCTGCATCCATCTGACCCTGCTTGCGGTACACCGCCCCCAAGTTACTGTGGATCTTGGCCGAAGAATGCCGACGTGCAGTGGATGCAGACTTCAAGGCAATCTGAAACTCCTTCACTGCATCATCCAGTTGCCCGCGCCGCCGGTACGCATTGCCCAAGTTGTTGTGCGCGATCTCGGAATCGGGATATTGCGCAATCACGTTCTGAAAAAGAGCTGTCGTATCGGCCCACACGGTTGCCTGCTGCATGCTCTTGGCCCCCAGAAGAACGATCAGTACTGCCACGACACCGTTCACTCCCTGCTCCATCCTTTTTTGATGTACACGTTGGACAAGGACGAACAGGCCAGTCGCAACCAGCAAATAGATGACAATCGATGGGATATAGGCGTATCGGTCGGAACCCAAGTATGTATCTTCGCCTTTGGCGAGATTGGTGAACGTCGGTATCAGCGTCAGCAGGTAAAACATGATCGCGAACGAGAGGACGCGCGCCCGGCGGCGCAGAACGAACGCCGTGGCGATAAGCACGAACAGGATGATCAGTGGCACGAAGAAATCAGCCGACAACAAAGACACAACACCCGTGTAGGGATACAGGACTGAAAAATGTGTCGGCCACAAGAGGAGCTGCAAGTAGAGCACGCTGCTCTTGATGCCGAGCAACAGCATCGTGAGAAGCGGCGTGGCTGTCAGCTGATCATGTTTTCCGCCCAGTGCAATGAGCCCGAAGATCAAAGCGAGAACAAAATAGGGAAGTTTCTCCAGGAGAATCCATCGATTCCATTTTCGTCCCTGCAGGTCATCGATCAGCAGGAGCGCCAAAGGCAGTGTGACTATGACGACCTTGGAAAGAAGACCGAGCAGAAAGAGACCCAAACTGAGCCAATATAACCGGCCACTGCGCCGGTCGCGCCCACATAGATAGGCGATGGTGGATCCGAGAAAGAAAAACGTCGCAAGGAGGTCCTTGCGCGCCGATGCCCACACCACCGCCTCCACATTCAACGGATGAACGGCAAACAAGAGACCGGCAATGATCGCGATCCATCCGCGCCGCGACAGAAGAAACAGCAACCACACGACGAGCAACGCATTGAGTGTATGCCACAGCAAGTTCTGCAGGTGATACACAAAGGCATGGACGCCACCCAACTGATAATCGATTTGGTAGCTCAGGAAAGTGAGCGGGATGTAGAGCTCCGGGTCGTACGTGGTGAAGATTGTCTTGAGCGTGGTGGGTGAGATCTGCCGCATGGCAGGATTCTCGTAGATCAGCAGACCGTCATCCCAGCGGACAAAATCGTTCCGGAGCGAGGCCCCGTAGATACCAAACAGCAAGAGGACGAATCCGGCAACAATCCACAACAGAACGGATCGCTGAGGCAATGATGGCAACTCTGACTGAGACATGCGATTACTGTAATACGAGCAGCTTGAATCCGGAATAAGGAATGATGGAGAGCAAACGAATTGATAGACATGGGACGCCTCTCAGTGCTGAATTCGCAACTCCAAAACATATTCATTTTTACGCAAGGACACTCTCGCTGTTTTCAGCATCTGGCCCTACCGCAAATGGCCATTTTTTGGTATCATATCTGGATTCGTTCGAATCACACACAAACACCCCAAACACCTATGACAATCGATGCCTGCATCGCCCATGCGATCCACACTGACCTCGACATCATGGAGGTTCTGCCGCAGATGCAGGATATTCCGTTTGAGGAACTGGAAACCTTCGTCGAGAAGTTCGTGCTGCAGGTCCAGGAATCGATGTACAACGTGATTTTGGAACGCGGCGAGAAGTATCTCCGCTCAAAAGACGCCGCCGGCCTGTGCGCCACCTGCCTGGAATCAGGCATCAGCTTGCCTGCCCATATGCTGCTCAAGATGTGTCAGACAATCCTGCAATTGAGTGAACTCGATGCAAAATTCATCCTGGATACGGACGACGGCAAGAGTTTGTATTATGTAAAGATGGCAGTTGTTTGAGAGGAATCCGAAGGAACCGAGATGACCGAGGACCTTTTTTGTTATGTTTATAACATAAATGGATTAAATAGTAGAAAAACGGCAAGTTGTTTTGGTTTTTGACTCATCGAAGGAATCATGCCTGAACTTTCTTCCACTTATCATGAGTATTGCAGCTTTTGAAACAGACACGCTTCAAGACATCGAACCTCAAGCTCCTGAGCAAGAAATGCTACTGGATCCGGAAATAATCGACGCAATTGTGTCGGCGCGTCATCCGATAATTATGAACATTATCTTCCCGGAACAATTTCGAAAGAGGGTGGAAAACGGTGCAGAAGGTGATTTTCACGATGCCGCTGTTGATCAGTTGGAATCATTTCAGGTCAGTTTCTCACTGCAAGGTCCCGACAACCAACGCACTATTCAAATGAATGAGGTGAAAAATCCTGCTGCGACTATCAGTCAGCTTCAGAATCTGCACCGACAAGGTTGTATGATCAGTCTGCAATAAGCGAGATCCTGCTTACCATCGGACGTGCTTATCTTTCGGCAGTTTACAGCTTTCCCAAACAGTCACCTCATTGAGCAACTGACTAAGAAAAGCACGAGTGTCTCTATCTCGTATGCGCTCCACAGCCAACTGCAGTTTCTCCAGGCTACAGGAACGAAAATGCTCAGGAAGAAGATGCCTAATATCCGCCACTCCGTCCGGATCGGCAAGTGGACCAACGACATCGCGCATAAATAGTGATTAACGCTTGCTGAACTGCGGTGCGCGGCGGGCTCGCTTGAGTCCCGGCTTCTTGCGCTCTTTGATGCGGCTGTCGCGGCGGAGGAATCCGGCTCGCTTGAGATCGGTACGATAATCGGGATTGATGAGCAGCAACGCGCGGCTGATACCGTGGCGCAACGCATCGGATTGCGACGACTTGCCACCGCCGACCAGGATGACCTCGACATCAAACTGTCCTTTCTTGCCGGCCAATACGAGCGGTGCCATTGCATTCTCGATCTGATCCGGCGTGAAGTACTCCTTCGCTTTCAATCCGTTCACCGTCAGATCGCCTTTACCATCGTCGAAAAGTTTGACGCGGGCAATGGCTGTCTTGCGTTTGCCGGTGCCATAGAAGTACTGGCGCTTGGTGTCGGAAGGATTCATAGGGCGGAGAGGTTGATGGGAGCGGGTTTCTGAGCGGCGTAGGTGTGCTCGCCACCTTTAAAGATATGGAGGCGCTTGAGCATCTGGGGTCGGAGACGATTGTTGCGGAGCATACCTTTGACAGCGAGCTCGATGACCTCGCTCGAATCTTCTTTCATAAGCGTACCAAGCGTGCGGGTGTGCAGATGACCGGGATAGCCGGTGTGATCGCGGTACAGCTTCTTCATCGCTTTGGAGGCCGAGATGGCCATCTTGTCAGCATTGACGATCACTACATGGTCTCCACACAGCTGATGCGGCGAAAACGTGGGCTTGTGCTTGCCGCGCAGAACATGAGCGACTTTGGATGCGATGTGTCCGATGGTCTGTTCCTCGGCATCGACCAGATGCCAGGCGGGAGCCGATACGGGAGTAGTCGTCGTCTTCATGATGCGGAAGAAGTGGATGATGCTACGGATTTCTTCTCTGTCTTTTTCGTCTTCGGTGTCTTTTCTTTGGCTGGTTTCTTTGCCACGACTACTTCCTCACCTTCCAACAAGGCGAGTGTGACGAGCTCCGCACCGTCGCCCCGGCGTGCACCGAGCGGCGTCATGCGGGTGAACCCGGATGAACGTTTGGCGTAGCGCGGTTTCATCACCTCCATCATTTTGCGGCTGGCGTTCTTGTCGGTCACCACCATGTTGATCGCGCGGATGGCGTTCATCGGTTCCTTGGTCTTTACGATCGTGATCAGACGATCGACGATCGGGCGGATCACTTCGGCGCGCTTTTTGGTCGTGCGCACGCTTTCGTACAGGAAGAGGGACGTGACGAGGTTACGCTTGAGCAGACGCGCATGGGGCGGTTTTTGACGGAGCCGGAGACGATTGTGACGGTGACGCATGGGGGAGATTCAGAGGGCGAGAATAGTCTATGGTTAGGGCAGTTTTGTCAATTCCTGAGCGCATCAACTCTCGATGGTGTCGGAAGCGAGCTTGAGTCCGCGTTCACCGAGGGTGGCCTTCACTTCGTCGAGCGCCTTGGCACCGAAACCGCGGAAGTTGCTGAGCGTGGCTTCCGTGCACTTGGTGAGCTGTTCGATGGAACCGACGCCGGCATTGATGAGTGCGTTGAGCGTGCGTGGGCTGAAGTTGAGGATTTCGATCGGCGTGTAGGTCTCTTTGACCGGCGTGTGCGTATTGTCGTCCACGTGGGCGGCAGCCGAGCGGGAGAAATCAGCGATGAACTCGGGCTCCACGATCTTCTGATCCGATCCGAAGTAACCGTAATAACTCTGCAGCAGCTGCGACGCGAACTGCATCGCCTCCTCAGCCGTGAGCGAACCATTGGTCTTCACGTTCAAGCTCAGTTTTTCCAGATCGGTGCGCTGACCGACACGAGCGGCTTCGACATCGAAGCGGACTTTCATCACCGGCGAGTAGATCGCGTCGATGTAGATCAGACCCGGCTCGTTCTGCTTCTTATTGCGTTCGGAAGCGGAGATGTATCCCACGCCCTTCTCGATCGTCAGTTGCATATCGACTGATGCACCCTTCTCGAGCGTCAACAATTCGAGTTCCGGATTGAGAATCTCGATATCGGACGTCACCTTCAGATCCTTCGCTGTGATGCGGGCCGGACCCTTGGCTTCCAGGGTGATCACTTCGGGCTCCTTGCGATGCTTGCGGATCTTGAGGCCCTTGAGATTGAGTGTGAAGTCGAGAACCGATTCGCGCACGCCCTTGATGGTCGTGTATTCGTGCTGGACACCATTGATGCGCACCGAAGTCACCGCAGCACCAGGCAAGCTGGAGAGCAGCACACGACGCAAACCATTGCCCAACGTCATCGCATAGCCTGGAGGCAGCGGGGCGATGGAGAAAATGGCATGAGTATCGTCGCCCTTCTTCACCGGGGTGACCGTAAAGGTTGGGAGACCGATTTCTTCCTGAATGATATGCATAACGAGAAGGAGAAAAGGAGAGGAAGAAGGAGCGCGATTAGCGCGAATAGAACTCAATGATCTGCCGGGTGTCGATCGCCTTCTCGGCGTCATCCGGTGCGGGAAGAGCCGCCACCTCCACGCGCATGGCAACGCGATCCATTTTGAGCCAGCCCGGGGCATTATATTTCTCGTGGGCCGCCTGGATAGGACCGAAAACGGCTGAGTTCTTGGTGCGCGGACGAACCGTAATCACCTGACCCGGCTTCACCTGGAAACTGGGAGTGGTGACGCGGACGCCGTCGACCAGGAACAGACCGTGATTTACAAATTGGCGCGACTGCATGCGGGTCATCGCAAAGCCGCTGCGATAAATGACATTGTCCAGACGACGCTCAAGCAGTTGCTTAAGAGCCTCACCCGTCTGACCGCTCACGCGGGACGCCTCTCGGTACAAGCGATGGAACTGACTCTCGGACAGACCGTACATATCGCGCGCTTTCTGCTTCTCGCGCAGTTGGTTGCCGAATTCGGACGGCTTGCTCGTCTGCGCACGCGGACTTTTGCCCGGACCCTGCGGCTTGCGCTGAAGGATCTTGTCGTACTTATCGGTACCGTACAGGTTCATCCCCTGTCGTCGGCAACGCTTCGCTTTGGGACCAGTGTATTTCATGGAGAGACGAGAGAGTGAATAAAAGGTGAGATGACAGATGGAGAATTACACGCGACGTCGACCTGCAGGACGACATCCGCCGTGCGCAATCGGGGTTGTATCGACAATGGCATCCAGGTTCAGGCCGCTGCTCTGGAGTCCACGCAACGCCTGTTCGCGTCCTGGTCCGAGACCCTTTACTTCCACGCTCACCGATTCGATACCGAAAGGCTTCACTTTGATAGCCGCGGATTCGGCGGCAACTTTGGCGGCGTACGGCGTCGACTTGCGTGTTCCTTTGAAGCCGGCCGAGCCTGAGCTGCTCCAGCCAATCACGTTTCCCTCCAGATCCGTAAATGTGACGATAGTGTTGTTCTCCCCAGCCTTGATGCAGACACGTGCTTTGGGAAGATTACGCTTGATCTTCTTTTTACGGGCACCGGCCTTGGGCTCGGGAGCCTTGATGGCGGTCGTATCGACGGAGAGTTCAGGAGTATCAGCCATGAATTAATTGAGAATTGAGAATTGAAAATGCAGAATTATGTCTTGGTCAGAACCGTACGACCGGATGTGCCTGTGCGCTTCTTACCACGCTTGGTACGTGCATTGCGGCGGGATGTCTGGCCGCGAACCGGCAATTTGCGGCGATGACGGTAACCGCGCCACGTACCGATGTCCTGCAGGCGCTTCACGTCGAGCGATATCTTGCGGGCGAGCTCTCCTTCGGTGAGTTCCTTTTCGACACGGGAGCGCAGACGGGCCTGATCGGCTTCGGTCAATGCATCAGCTTTCATGTCCAGACTTACATTCAGTTCATTGAGGATGCGCTTGGACATGGGACGGCCGATGCCCTTGATCGCCGTAAGAGCGATTTCGATGCGTTTGTTACCCGGTAGGACGACGCCTGAGATACGAATCATGAGAAGAAAAAGAAAAGTACGGATTGAATCAACCCTGACGCTGCTTGTGCTTGGGATTTTCGCAGACGATGCGGCGGATCACTTTACCCTTGCCGTTGCGACGAAGGACGCGACGACACTTGGAGCAGATGGGTTTGCAGGATGGACGGACTTTCATGGGACTTCAGGAAGGAGTGGCGGGAGAATCGATGGGGGCAACAGCGGGAACACTTGGCGGAGGCGTGCTGCCGGGACCGGGGCCGCCTGCCGAGAACCGGTAGGTGATGCGGCCTTTGTTCAGATCGTATGGTGTCATCTCGAGTTTCACCTTGTCGCCTGGCAGGATGCGTACGCGATGAACGCGCATGCGCCCTGCCAGATGGCAAAGCAGCTCGTGATCCTTGGCTTGGTCACTGGTCACTCGGACGCGAAACGTGGCATTGGGATAACTCTCAATAACAATGCCGACGAGTTCGATTACATCCTTAGACACAGAGAAAAGTGCGGGGTCAAAAGCCGACGAATCCTACAGAGAGAAGTGCCTGCTCTCAAGCAATAAGCCCTGTATTTTGGATGTGGAAAAGAAAATGGACTTGCAACTTATTAAAAATGTTTTATCAGGTATTAAATACATCTAAAGAGCCAGAAACGGGTGACCGGGGTGATTGAAGAGGCATCGGACCTCTGTTCTTTCATTATGCCAATATCTCGCATCCCGCCTCATTGATAAGCAGTGTGTGTTCAAAATGCGCCGCCAGGGCGCCATCGCGGGTCGAGAGGGTCCAGCCATCGTCAGCCTCACGAATTTCGTCGGATCCCATGGACGTGATCGGCTCGATGGCCAGGATGGTACCGGCGGGGATGATTGCGCCTGTGCCAGCCTTGCCTACATTCGGCACATCCGGGAACTGGTGGAGTGTCTTGCCGAGTCCATGACCGGTGAGGGCCCGCAGGCACTTATATCCTTTCCCTTCAATAAAAGATTGAACGGTGTGGGAGATATCCCCCACCCGAACACCGGCATGAAGCATTTTGACTACCAAACGCAATGCCTCCTCCGTAGCAGCGAGAAATGCCTGCGTTTCTGACGAGATAGTTCCCACCGGTACTGTCAGACACGCGTCGGTGTACAGATCGTCGAAAATCACACCGCCATCGAGCGAGACGATATCGCCGTCTTCCAAAACACGATCAGACGGAATGGCATGCACGGCTTCTTCGTTGATGGACGTACAGAGTGTGGCGGGAAATCCGCGGTACCCCTTAAACGCCGGCCGCGCACCCGCATGCGACAGCACGAATTCCTCGGCAATCGCATCCAATTCCCTCGTCGTGATGCCCGGTCGCACATGCTTGGCCGTTTCCTGCAGACAATCACGCAAAATTTTTCCCCCTTTTCGAAGCGAGGCAATCTCATCGGCGGTGAAGAGCTGAAAGGGAGACATTGCACAAAGTGTACGCGTTCGACTGCTGAAGGCAATTCTTGTATTCCAGCCGAGGTGAGGGGATTCAAGGGATTCAGGGGAGTGACATTCTTTCCTCTCTCAAACTTTCTTGCCCGCTACTCCCAGGCGGCCCTAAGCCGCCCAACCTCTTCGCCTGCTCGCTATTCCAGACAATGACCCCCTCCGCCTATGTGGTGGGGATAAGCGGTGCGTTTCTTTTTGGTTCTTTTTCTTGTCGCGGGGAGACAAGAAAAAGAACACCACTGGTGACTGGAGAAGTTGGTGCAGGCAAACATCTTAGAATCGCGCCAAGGCATGGCGCTCTACGAAACAACCTTCTTCAACTCCTCATAAATTTCCTCCACCGATCTATCAGCCTTGATCTCTGCTTTCACTTTCCCCTGCTTCTTATACTCATCAAACACCGGCTTCGTCTTTTCCTCAAAAATCTGGAAGCGACGGAGAACCGCCTGCTCATCGGCATCGTCGGCACGCCCTTCGATCGATGCCCGGCCTTTGAGCCGCTCAATCGCCGTCTGGCGATCAAGATCAAAATAGATGACGACGAAATCCCGCACGGCACTTTGCATGATGTCATCGAAATCCTTCATCTGATTCGTATCGCGCGGAATGCCATCGAACAGAATCTTCTGATCTTTGGGGCGACTGAGGATGGCTTCCTTCACGACTTGCATGATGATCTCGTGCGGCACCAGATTGCCGGCATCGACATAGGTCTTCACCAGATTGCCAAGCTCCGAACCGGACGCCGCGATTTTGCGCAATTCGCCGCCGGCTTCAAAAATATCGTAGCCAAATTCGGCTGCTAATTTTTTGGCCTGCGTACCTTTGCCCGAGCCTTGAATACCGAAGAAGATGAGATCCATACGATAAAGAAGAATTAAAATTGGAGAGACTGTATGAGCTGATCGAGCATGCTGTACGGCTGGGCATGCGTATCGTTAGACGCCGTCAGATCATTGATGAACTTGGTGTTGAGCGTGGAAGGCAAATCCGTACCCGGCCAGACGTCGACGAAATCGATGAGCACCCGGTTGAACTGCTGCAACGGTACTTGAGGCAAAAGATACGACGCGATATCAGACGAGATGCCGCTGCCCCAATCCATGATGAACTTTCGCCCCTGCAGACCCTGCTGTGTCGTGAACGGGTCGACATCGGTCGTAGGATTCTGGAACAAATCCAATTCGCTTCCCATGCCGAAATCCGTATTGGCTTCCATGCGTTTCGCTCCGGGGAAGAGCGATTGCAATTGATCGGCCGTTACATTGCTGGAAGGTTCGAAAAAACCATGAACTGTTATTTCTTTGCCTTGAAAGGTAAGGGTGCCATCGACTCGCACCATCAATGCAGGCCACGATGTTTCGGTAGCAGGCGGCTCAAAGATATATGTCGCCTCAGATTTGTATTTTGCACCGGAGGGCAGATTCATTTGTCCAAACTGGGCAGATACATCACTGAGTAATGTGGAAGGAGCAGCCGATGACTCCTGTTCCGTCGATGTCTCAGACGAAGCATCGCTGGCAATGTCGGCAAATGCACCCGGCAGTGAACTGACTGTGCTGCCGCTTAACGTTTGAAACGGCCGGGAAATGCTTCCCGGCGGATGAATGAAACGCTGCGCCAAAAAGTAAATCACGACGATGCCGCAGACGGCCATGAGCAGAGCGATCGCCTGGGTACGCATGTGAGGGGTGTTGGAAATTAAACGAGCTTCTCGTAGTCGTGTGCGAGCAGCTGAGCGTTTACTTGCCGAATGAGTTCCATCACCACACCGACGATGATGATCAGTCCCGAGCCGGAGATAATGAGATCCTGTGAACTGAGCGTGCTGAACTTGGTGAAGAGCAGCGGAATGATGGCGACCATACCTAGGAACATCCCGCCCCACAGGTTCAGGCGGTTACTGATTTGCTTAAGGAGAACGGCAGTTTGCCCGCCGGGACGCACGCCGGGAATGAAGCCGCCGCGCTTCTGGATGCTCTCGGCCAACTCGTCGGGTTTGAAGGTGACCGACACGTAGAAGAAAGTGAAGGCCATGACGAGAATGAAGTAGACGGCAATGTAGAACCAACTTGGATTCTGCGATGTCATGTACGTCTTGATAAAATTTACCAATGATTGAATCGATGGACGCTTCGCCGTCGACAAGAACTGCGCAATGATCCCCGGGAAGGTGATCAGGGAGATGGCGAAGATGATCGGCACCATGCCGGCCTGATTCAGACGAACCGGAATGTTACCCTGCACTCCGCGGCCGGCGCCCTGGTTAGCGTAGGTGAGCGGAATCAGACGGTGTGCATCCGTGAACAGCACGACCGCCACGAGCATGGCAACCGAAACGATGGCGAACAAATAGAATGCCGCAACTTTGTCCTGACCGGCCAGGAACAATGAACTGATCGTCTGCGGGATGTCAGCGACGATACCGGTGAAGATAATAAGCGACGTACCATTGCCAATTCCTTTCTCGGTAATCAGTTCACCCAGCCACATCAGGAAAAGCGAACCGGTTGTGACGAACAACATCGGAGCCAGCACGTATGGGAAGGCGGTATCGACAATGCGGATCTGACTCTGACTGAGCAGAACGAGGAATCCGTAGCTCTGGAAAAATGCGAGAGGGAACGATACCCAACGCGTGTAGCGGTTAATCTCCTGCTGACCCTGAGCACCTTCTTTGCTGAGCGCTTCGAGCTTGGGGAAGATGACCGTGCAGAGTTGGATGATGATCGACGCATTGATGTACGGCGACAGTCCGAGCAGCATCACCGAGAAGTTCTTGAGCGCGCCGCCGGTGAGGGCCGCGAAGATACCAAGCGCGCCGGTGTTGCCACGTTGTGACAAGAACTGACGCAGAGCGACTGGATCGGAGCCAGGCACCGGGATGTGCGCCACAAGGCGATACAGAATGAGGAGTGCCAATGTGAAGATGATCCTCTTGCGAAGATCTTCCGAGCGCCAAATCTGCTGAAGGTACGTGAGCATAGAGCGGAGGCTATTGTTATAGGTTTACCGGTACAGGTCAAAGGGAAATGATACGCACATACAAAACATTCAACACGTGTATTACTAAGGAGCCCGTAGCTCTCAGATGGCATACATAACCACACGGCAAAAGGCGTCTCGAAACACTACTGCTTCACAATGGTCAGCGTCCCACCTGCCTTCTTCATCGCTTCCTTGGCTGACTTGCTGGCAGCGTTGACAGTGAGATCGAATTTCTTGGTGATGGAACCGCGTGACAGAAGCTTCACTGGATTCTTGGAGCGGATGATTTTTTTCACACGCAGGGCATTTACATCGTAACTGCCGGCATCGAGCAGTTTTTCCAGCGTATCCAAATTAAGCGGCTCGTAGGTGACACGGCGCGGACGCGTGAAACCACCCAGTTTTGGCTGACGACGGACCAATGGCACCTGGCCTCCTTCGAATCCCGGGTTGCGCTTTCCCTTGCCGGAACGAGCGTCCTGGCCTTTTGTTCCTTTTCCCGCAGTCGTACCACCACCGGCACTGTTGCCGCGAGCGACGCGCTTGCGCTTGAAACGAGAACCCGGTGCTGGCTTGAGGGTGTGAAGCATTGGAGCGCTATGGTAAAGGGGAAAAAAGCAATGGTAAAGGGAATTTCTACGCCTTTGTCGCAGCAAAAACCTGTCCGAACTCCTCCGCGCTCTCCGGCCCGTCGGCTGTCACAATGTGCCCATCCACTGTCACGGATTCGCCCGTATAGTCCGCCCCGCGCTCGATCAGGAAGATCCCCTCTTCCCCGCCCTGATTCCACACGGTTGCCCGCTTTCCCTTAAGAACACCCGCTTCGGCCAGAATGGTCGGGGCGATGCAAATAGCCCCCAAAATTTTGCCGACTGCCAGCGTTTCGCGCGCGATGCGGTGGGCCTGCGGATCATCCTTAAGCGCATGTGCTCCCGGTCCGCCGATAAATCCAATGCGGTCGTACCGCGACACATCGACATCCGCGATGGCAACGGTTGCCTGTTCCTCGGCTTCATATTTACCGACGCACAAGCCGCGACTTTTACTAGCCAATTCGACTGTAAATCCTGCTTCTTCCAGCCCCGTGCGCGTGCCGTTCAATTCGATATCTTGGAAACCTTCCTGGGCAATGATGAGCAAAGCAAGTTTGGACATAGGAAAATCATAGCAAAATCTTCTTTGCGGACGCAGCATTTACTGTGCTTCTTATTCCTGTCCCGTAATGTCGCCCTTCTTCGTATACTTCTTATCAACATCAGCACGCGAGATTTCCTGCACCTTCACGCCCTCGCTGCCTTCGGCTTCCGTTCCATCGGCAGGCTTCTTGACTGCTTCTTCCACCTTGCCCGTACCTTTCAGTTTTTGAAGAGCGAAAATCGTCGCCTGTGCGTTGACGAGTTTGTTGCGGCTGCCGTAACGCTTACTCAGGACATCTTTCACTCCGGCATGATCGAGGATCGTGCGGAGCGCGCCGCCGGCGATAATTCCGGTGCCCGGCGTGGCCGGCAGGATACGGATGCGTGCAGCTTTGAATTTGAGTTCAACCTGATGCGGGATCGTTCCGTTGATAAGCGGAATACGGATCATGGCGCGCTTGGCGGCTGCAGAAGCTTTCTTCACGGCTGCTTGTACTTCGGACGCTTTGCCGGTGCCGAGTCCCACTTTGCCTTTGCGATTGCCCACCACCACGATGGCGCGGAAACGCATACGACGGCCTCCCTTCACCACGCGTGTCACACGGTCGACGCTCAGAGTCGCCTCGGCGAATTCGCTTGGCGGACGATCACCGCGGTCATTGCGGCGTCGGCGATCGGGTTGGGACGTCTTGGCTGTCATGGGAGAGATTGTAGAGAGAAGAGTGGTAATAAAGACGCCATGCTATGGCGTCTTGAGAGATCAGAATTGTAAGCCGCCGGCACGAGCCGCATCGGCCAGTTCCTTCACGCGGCCGTGATACTTGTAACCGCCGCGATCGAAGACAATGGTGGTAACACCGGCGCTCTTGGCCTTGCCGGCGATGAGTTCACCGAGCTTCTTGGCACCTTCTTTGGTCAGCTTCGTTTTCACTTCGGATGTGGAAGCCGCAGCAACCGTCTTGCCGGCATCGTCATCGATCAGCTGAACGGTCATGCGCTTGAGTGAGCGGAAGACGGAGAGACGCGGACGTGCAGCCGATCCGCGCACTTTGGCACGGATGCGACGCTGTCTGGCTTGCCGGAGGTGGGTCTTGGAGTTGGTCATGGAGGAGAATGGTTATGCGCCCTTGGTGGCAGCTTTACCGGCCTTGCGACGGACATGCTCATCGGAGTAGCGAACACCTTTGCCCTTGTACGGCTCGGGTGGTCGGAGCGAGCGGATCTCGGCGGCAATCTGACCGACGAGTTGCTTGTCGATGCCACGGATGAACAAAATGTTCTTGTTCTTCTCGTCTTGTGCGATCTCGATGCCATCGGGGATTTCGACGTTGATCGGATGCGAGTGACCCAGGCTGAGCACGAGCGTCTTGCCTTTGATCTGCGCCTTGTAACCGACGCCGATGATCTCGAGGGTCTTCTGGAAACCACTGGAGACGCCGACAGCCATGTTGTTGATAAGCATGCGCGTCAGACCGTGTCGGGCGCGCGACGCATCTTCGTCATCGCGGCGCGAGACGATCACCTGGTTGTCTTCGATCTTCACCGAGACTTCGGGAAGGATGACAATCTTCATCTCACCCTTGGGTCCTTTGACGGTAATATCGGAACCCTTTACGTCGATAGTGACGCCGGAGGGAATAGCCACTGGTTTGTTACCAATTCGAGACATGATTAGGAGATGGTACAGAGAATTTCGCCACCGATATGCTTTTTGCGTGCTTCGCGATCGGTCATAAGGCCCTGGCTGGTCGTGATGACGGCGATGCCGAAACCGTTCTCCACTTTCTTGATCTCCTGGGCGCCAGTGTAGTAGCGGCGTCCCGGCGTACTCACGCGGCGGATACTGAGGACCGGCTTCTCTTTGGAAAAGGTGACTTCGATTTCCTGCTTCGGTGCTTCACCCACGATTTCGATGTCTTCGATCCATCCCTCGCGCTTGAGCAATTGGCACAACTCCACCTTGATGTTCGAGTGTGGGGCACGGCACGACTTTCGACGTGCGTGCTGCGCATTGCGCATGCGAGTGAGAAGATCGCCGATAGGGTCGTTAACGTAGGTCATGTTACCAGGAGGATTTGGTGATGCCCGGAATCTCGCCATTGGTGGCAAGTTCGCGGAAGCAGATGCGGCAGATACCGAAGAAACGCATGTAACCATGGCGACGACCGCACAGACCGCATCGGTTGTAGACGCGCGTTGGGAACGGCGTCTTGTCACCGGCACGCTTGTCGCGCATGTAGCGGTTCATGCCACGTTGTTGCTTCAATTTAAGGGCGAGACGAGCCATGGTAAAAAAGGAAGATTAGGATTCGGAGGGAGGAGTATTGCCGACAGCGGCGGTCTGATCAATCGACTTTGCATCTTTCTTGCTGCGAATGAAGGGCATTCCCATCTCGCGCAACAGGGCACGGGACGCTTCGTCGCTGCCGCCCTTCATCGTGATCTGGATCTGCATGCCAAAGATTTTGCCGGCTTCGGCAGGAGGGACTTCGGGGAAAATCGTGTGATCGCGCAGGCCGATTGCGTAGTTGCCGTTGCCATCCATTTTGGAAGAAAGACCACGGAAATCGCGGATGCGCGGCAAAACGTAACTGATCAGACGGTCGAGGAACGCTTCGGCACGCTGACCGCGGAGGGTCACTTTGCAGCCGACAACGATGCCTTCGCGTGTCTTGAAGTTCGAGATTGCCTTGCGAGCGATGGTGAAGACCGGCTTTTGACCGGTGATCTTGCCCAACGTATCGGCAACGTACTCATGCATATCCTTGCTGTCCATCTTGGATTTATTGATACCAACGTTGACGAGCACTTTATCGATGCGCGGAAGTGCGAAGGTATTCTCGATCTTCAGACCTTTCTTCAAGTTCTGAGCGATGGGACCTCGGAGCCGATCATGGAGAGTTGCGTAAGCCACAGTAGCAGGAGTTAGGAACCGCGAGCGCCCTTGCGGACGTGCTTTTGTTCATCGGGAATGGAATGATCTTGCGTCATACGTGAGCCTTCATCGACCTCCGCTCCCTCCATCGCCTCGGCGCCGAAGGCCATCTTTTTCCAGAACGGCTGCTTGCCTTTGCCACCGGCTGGCGCTGATTTCTGTTCAGCAGATGTCTCCTTGGTCGCTTTGCTCTCGTCGGTCTTCTTGGCCGTCTCTTTCTTGGGAGTCTTGGCCGGTTTGACACGGACGACCTCTTCGCCACTGATTTTGGAGATGCGCTTCTTGCCCTTCTCGGTCATTTTAAATCCGATGCGCGCCGGCTTCTTGGTCTTCGGATCCAGAATCATGACATTGCTGGCATGGATGCTGGCTTCGTAGTGAAGTTTCTGACCGGCCTGCTGGTAGGTCTTCTTCACGTGCTTGGTACGCATGTTGATCCCCGTGACGATCACGCGGTTCTGGTCGTCCAGCACGCGCATGATGGTGCCGGTCTTCCCTTTATCTTTGCCGGCGATGACGAGGACGGTGTCGCCCGTATGAATACGCATGATTACAGAACGTCAGGAGCTTGGGAGATAATTTTCTGGTATCCCTTGGCGCGCAGTTCGCGGGCAACGGGACCGAAGACACGGGTGCCCTTGGGCAAGCCGTCTTTCTGGATGATGACACAGGCGTTGTCGTCGAAGCGGATGCCCGATCCGTCTTTGCGACGGGTAACGGCGCGCGAACGGACGATGACGGCGCGCTCCACTGCTTTCTTCTTCACCGTTCCGCGCGGTGCGGCCTCTTTGACAGCCACGACGATCACATCACCCACGCGGGCGTAGCGGCGTCGCGTGCCACCGAGCACGCGGATGCACATGACTATCTTGGCACCCGTATTATCAGCCACGTCGAGGATGGATTGAGTCTGGATCATGATTGAGGGGAGTCAGCGGATTTTTCTTTGCTAGTTTTACCAAGCGCTTCATCCAAACCCGCCTCTTCCTTGAGCTCACTCACGCGCGGTGCGGACTTGAGAATTTCGGTGACACGGAAATGCTTGTTCTTGCTGATCGGACGACACTCGGTAATAACGACCGAATCGCCGATGCCCAGATCCATACCGGCGCTATCGGCCAGGAATTTCTTGCTGACGCGGAAACGCTTCTTGTACAACTGATGGAATTCAGAACGATGGACGGTCACCGTCACGGTGCCTGTCATCTTCGCCGATGTGATGATCCCTTTCTTGGTTCTCATGATTTCTTGGGGGCACGAACTGTACTGGTCTTCGGTGACTTCTTCAACGTCTCTTTGACCTCTTTCTTCGGGCTGGCGACCTCTGCGTTCATAAGTTTCTCGGCCAGAATAGTCTTGGCCCGTGCCAGGAGCTGGCGCGTCTTTTTGACCTTGGCCGTGTCCTTCTCCTTATTCAAGCGCACGGCAATCTTGGTCTTTCCCAGCGCAGCCATGTGATCGGCAATCTCGCGGTGCAAGTCGGCGACCGTCATGTTGCGAAGCTCGGTGGCAGTGAGAGTGGCATGCATGATTAGGCGGCGAGGTGACGGGCAGAAACAATTTTCGTCTTGAACGGCAACTTGTGTGCGGCGAGCGTGAGGGCCTTGCGGGCGGCCTCGTGACTCAGACCATCCATTTCGAACAATATCAATCCCGGACGCACGATAAGGGCATAGTATTCCACCGATCCCTTTCCGGAACCCATCGGTACCTCGGCTGCTTTCCTGGTCACCGGGTTGTGCGGGAACACGCGGATCCAGATCTTGCCGCCACGTTGTACGCTATGCGTCATGGCACGACGAGCCGCTTCGATCTGGCGCGCTGTCAGTTCACCACCATTTTCGGCCTTCAGACCGATCGATCCGAATGCCAGTTCAGCACCACGCCATGCCTTACCACTGAAGGCACCGCGATTGCGATGTTGCTTCCGGTGTTTGAGCTTCTTGGGTTCTAACATGGGTGGAGAATAAATGAATTACGTTACGCGGCCTGCGACTGGGAACCGGATGAAAGACTGGCGGACTGTGCCTGCTGTATCTTTTTGAACACCATTCCCTTATAGACCCACACCTGAACGCCGATCGTGCCGAACTTGGTGAGGGCATGGCGTTTGGCGTACTGGATGTTCGCACGGAGGGTCTGCAAAGGAATGTTGCCTTGCTTGAATAGGTCATCGCGAGCGATTTCTGCGCCGTTCAGACGACCCGATACGGTGATCTTCACGCCGATCGCACCGGCCTGCATGCCTTTTTCGATGGCCATTTTGACTGCGCGGCGGTACGGCATGCGGCGCTGAATCTGACCTTGGATCGTTTCGGCGATCACATCGGCATTGGCATCCGGGTTGCGCACTTCCTGCACTTCCACCAGGAACGATCCGGTGAACTGCTTCTCGAGATCCTTGCGCATCTCTTCGATAGCGGCACCCTGCTTGCCGATCAGAACTCCCGGCTTGCTGGTGTGGATGGTAACGGTGACTTTTTTGCTGCGATCGATTTCGATATCGGCGATACCACCTTCTTTCACGCGATCACGGATATAGCGCCTGATGTTCACGTCTTGGAGCAAGAGCTCCTTGAACTTCGGGCCCTTCGCAAACCAGGTGCTCGGCCACGTACGCGTGAATCCGATGCGGAAGCCGTTGGGGTTAACTTTTTGACCCATGTGTTAGGCGGAAGGAGAAGCGGATGAATCCGACGAAACCGAGGAGTCCGAAGACTTGCTCGTGGCAGTCGCGGATTTCTTGTCTGCTTTTGCAGGTGAGCGTGACGTTTTTACAGGAGTTTTCGCCGACTGTGAAGATGCTTTACCGGATTTATCCGTTGATTTCTTCGGTGCCGTCGAATCCTTTGCCTTCTTCCCTGTCGGAGTTTCATCGCCCGGGAATCCGAGCGTGAGCGAGATGTGACTCAGATATTTCTTCATCGGGCGCATACGGCCGCGAGCCATCGGAACACCGCGATGGAACGGCTGACCCTGGTTCACCACGATTGTCTTGATGACCATCGTCTGCGGACTCTGCTTGTCGTTGTGCGATGCATTGGCGATGGCAGAGCGAAGGAGAAGCTCAACGATGCGCGCCGCCTTCTTGTGCGTGCGTCGCAACGCTTCCATGGCGACCGGCACGGGCATGCCGCGGACCATTCGGGCAATGATGTTTGCCTTCTTGGGAGCGATGCGGATGGAGGTGACGGAAGCTTTCATGGGTGAATGGAAGAGAGACGCGTGAATGAAGCGTCAGGTATCAGGATTTGGGACCAGGAGACGGTGACGCAACCGGCGCGACGGTGGTGGCAGCTTTGCCACCGTGGCCCTTAAACTTGGTGGTCCAGGCGAATTCTCCGAGTTTGTGCCCTACCATCTGTTCGGTGACATACACCGGCACGAAGTCTTTGCCATTGTGGACAGCGAAGGTGAAGCCGACGAACTCCGGTGGGATATCACTGTCGCGCGCCCAGGTCTTGATAATCTTCTTCTCCGAATTCTGGACCATCTTCATGACCTTTTTAAAGAGCTTGGGGTCGACGTACGGGCCTTTGGAGAGAGAGCGGGACATGAGGGTGAGTAGAGAGAAGTCAGGAGTGAGTGGTCAAAGGAGTGGAGGATCGTAAGCAGACTGACTACTGTCTTCTGCCTATTGATCACTGATCTAGCGTTTCTTCTTTTTGCGCGTGCGGCGGCGAACGATCATATCGGTTGCCTTGCGTTTGCGACGTGTCTTCACGCCGAGTGCCTTCTTTCCCCATGGCGTCTTCGGTGCCTTCAGACCGATCGGGCTGTGGCCTTCTCCTCCGCCGTGCGGGTGGTCGACTGCGTTCATGGATTTACCCAGAACAGTGGGACGCCAACCCATCCAGCGCATGCGTCCGGCCTTGCCGATCGTGATGAGGTTGTGCTCAGGATTGCTGACCGTTCCAATGGATGCCGCACACTCCTTGCGCACTTTGCGGATTTCGCTCGATGGCAATTGGACGATGGCGTAGTCGCCGTCGAAGCCGACCAGAGTGGCAGACGTACCGGCTGAACGGACGATCTGTCCGCCTTTGCCCAGTTTGAGTTCCACATTGTACACACGGTAACCCACCGGGATGTACTGCATTTCCATGCGATTGCCGAGCTTCACTTTGGTGCGCTTGCCAGCCATCACCTGATCACCGGCCTTGAGACCTTCCGGCGCCAGAATGTAGCGTTTGTCGCCATCGGCGTAGTGAATCAATGCAATGCGGGCCGAACGGTTCGGATCGTACTCGATGGATGCGACCGTACCCGGCACGTTCATCTTGTGCAGCTGCTTAAAGTCGATTTCGCGCAGCAACCGCTTGTGTCCGCCGCCACGGTGACGGATCGACACACGTCCCATGCTGTTGCGTCCGGCATTCTGCTTCTTGCCGCTTGAAAGACGCTTCTCCGGCCGCTTCTTCGCCAGGCCAGAGAAATCCGCGATCGTCATCTGACGTCGTGCGGGAGTCGTTGGTTTAGGCTTGCGGATAGGCATGAGAGATAAATCAGGAATCTGGAGAGCGAGCATTCAGCCCGCGGTAATTAAGCAGTATGGAAAGCAGTAAGATCGAGCGGCTTACTCCCGGATACGAGCGTGACCATTACCTTTTTGGTGCGATGACGCTTCTCCATAGTCCCCTTTCCGATCTGACGCACCTTGGGACGAGTGTGGAGCACACGCACGCTCTCGACTTCCAGATCGTAGAATCGCTTGATGGCATTGGTGACATCGATTTTGGTCGCCTCCGGCACTACGCGCAGCGTGTATGTCCGATGCGTGGCATCTGCCTTCAAGCGCTCTGCCTTTTCCGTCACAACCGGGCCGAGGATGACGCGAGAAAGATCCATTAGGATGCGGAGGAATCAGATTTAGAAGTGGGTTTCTTCGTTTTGGTTGCAGGAGATTTCTTCGTAGCCGTCTTCTTCACCTTCTTTTCGGTTGCCACCTTGGCCACCTCTTCTTTTACTTTCACCTTCGATGCTCTGGTGCCAAAGATCTCGTCGGCCTTCTTGATGCTATCGCTGACGAAAATGATGTGACGGGCATTGAGGATATCTTCGGGATTGAGGTAGGCAGCGGTAATCGTCTTGATGCCTTGAATATTACGCGTCGAGAATTCAATACCTTTATGACGAGCCGGAAGTACGATGAGGATCTTGCGGCCGATATCGACTGGCAACTTGGTCAGCAGGCCGTGCATCTGCTTGGTTTTGACGGTATCTGGATACTCTTCCAGGCCCAGGATCGCGCCTTTCTTAGCCTGCCACGAAAGACAGGAAAACAGAGCCGCACGACGCATGGATTTTGGCATATCCTTAATGAAATTCTCGTTATTGCGCGAACCGAATGCCTTGCCGCCCCCACGGAGCAGCGGACTGCGGATGGAGCCACGGCGGGCGCGGCCGGTGTGCTTTTGGGCGTACAGCTTGCGGGTAGAACCTTGCACTTCGCCACGGTTCTTGGTGTGGGCGATGGCCGTGCGGCGATTGCTCTGCTGAGCCACAACTGCCTGGTGCATCAGGCCATGGTTGATACGTGCGCCGAAGAGCGTCTCCGGGAGATCCACTGTTCCGTTCTTGCTGCCGGTGGCGGAATACACATCGATGGTCATGATTCTTTGGTGAGGAACACGGTGCAACCGTTCGGTCCCGGAACCGGGCCTTTGATGGCAATTACTCCTTTCTCCAGATCGGCGCGCATAATAGGACGATGCTGGACCGTGACGGTCTCGTGACCCATGTGTCCGGCCATGCGGTGTCCTTTGAAGATACGTCCTGGCTGGGCGCGCATTCCGACCGATCCCGGCTCACGCTTAAAGTGCGATCCGTGGGTCTTGGGACCGCCGGCAAACCCGTGGCGGCGCACAACTCCCTGGAAACCCTTTCCTTTTGACGTTCCAGTGATGGTAACTATGGTCTCAGCTGGCAGTATGTCAGCTGTCACCTCTTTTCCTGGCTCGAGTCCCTCGAGCGATTCGACCTTCCATTCCTTTTGATGCGCATAGCGGACATTCTCCTTGCCCTTGCGGCTCTTCCACTTTTTGGCACCAATACCCAATACGACGGCGTTATAGCCATCCTTTTCCTTGGTCTTGGTCCGCACGACCACATTTGGCTCGACGGCCAGGTAGGTAACGGCAATCGCTTCGCCCGTGGGCAAAAAAATGCGAGACATGCCGACCTTCTTGGCAATAAGACCGTTAGACACAAAAGAGGCGGTGAAAAATGAAAGCTTGGAGGTTCGTCTGGTCGGCTTGTTTCCCAAGGGAAAGGCAGACTGGAACACAAGCGTGGCTTCAAAACGAAGACACGACTCGAAAGCGCCGGCAGTTTAGTGATAGAACAGCAGCAGAGTCAACTTCTTTTTTCGTAAACTGAATAAGACCACCCAGTCAGAAACGCTTCCTTAGGTGGGCGCATCAGCATCTCTTCAGCTCTTCATTATGCTGACTAGTGAGAGAAATTCATCGTCTGTACGAACGCGTCGAAGTTATCGTAGAACTGCTTCATACCGTTTTGATCCGGATGTTTCTGGATGAGACGATGGATAGGATCTTTGGCTTCTAACCCAAGTTCGGCCTGTACCAGCTCTGTCACTGATGTGCCACCGGTGGCATTCGGATAGATGACCGCCGGATCAATCCCATAGTTGGCATAGGCTTGCACACGATAATTCTTCGAAAAGAATTCATAGCTGCGCGAAAGGTTTCCTCCTTCACCCGAATAAAAATCTTTCTCCAGTGCCTTGTAGCCGGCAACAGTCACATTTGTCTTTGCTTCCAGATCGACTTTTTCCTGAATCAGATCATGCTGCTCGGCACTCGATCCTTCGCCGCACCCTTGGCACTCGGTGACGAAACGATGGACTCCGGTGTCGTAGGGGAGCAGATCGATCTCGATGCTCGGAGAATTTTTCAATTCTGAAAATTGGTACGTGTACGTATTCGGAGCAAAGGGATTATTCTCCACATCACCCCAACCGATCGGGTACGAGAACGAGAGCGGAATGTCGATATTCTCGAACGGAATGAGTTCGGCTTTCGAGCCGGCCAGATCGTTGTACGTCTTCGACGGCTTGGAGATATTCTGCATCTGCAAGCGGAAAATCAGCTCAGCCATCTGTCCGCGCGTGAGCGGCGAATCAAAGGACATCACATCAGTGGGAACCGTCTGCTGATTCGCCAGCGCATCAATATAGAGCTTGTACCACGGAAAGTACGGACTGATGTCGTCCGGCGATACATGGACGCTGCCCATCACATTGGTGATGATCTTGGCCGCCTCAGCGAAGTTGATGTTCTGTGCGGGCCGGAACGTCCCATCGGAATAACCACCGACCGCTTCTTTGTCGACCGCCAGACACACGGCTCGGTTGTACCACGCCGCACTGTCGACATCCGAAAAACATGTCGGATGCATGGGCACCGCACTTGGACCATAGATGGCATTCATCAGAATCTGTACGAACTCGGCCCGGTTGATCGGCGCATCCGGTTTGAAGGATCCATCGGCATAGCCTTGCACGATTCCTTTCGTCTGCACGTATGCAATCGCATCAGCATTGACGTGTGAGGATGGGACATCGGAGAACGCGGCGAAAGCAGGAGTCACTAACAGGAGCGATCCTAGGAAAGCAGCAGCCATGCCGGCACGATGCGTCCACAACATTGGAGATCAGCGTACACATTGTTAGACTGACATCCAATTGACTGTATGACGACAGGTAGCTTATTGGTCGGCTCGTATACCCTGTTGGCGTTCGCCATGTTCCAACACAACGCCGCGTATACGCCGTACGGTTTGGCGTGCGTGTGTCTGAGTTTTTTGGGCGTGTGTATTGCAGGCTTTTGGGCGCGCAAATATCCGACACGGATCGCAGCCGGTTCCGACCGGCTTCTGACGGCCGCCTTCATTTTCTTTTTAGTCTTGTCGCTTTTTCATCCGCCCGGCATCTACATCGGCAACAATAATTACGTACTCTTTGTCCATCTGACGACAGTGTTATTGGCCCTCCTCGCACCGATCGCATTTCTGACAAAGCGGACTACGATGACGCGCAGCTTTTTCATTCTGGCCATCGTACTTGCCGTTACTTATCGGATCCTGATGCCGATTGCATCGCCAAAGCCCGTGATCGATGTATTCGCAGACATCCAGGAATCCGTCGCGCACATGCTCAACGGGTTGGACCCCTACTCCACGCCGGTAAGAGACGTGTACGGCAGTCTCACGCCTGTGCTGCAAGGATACGTGTATCCGCCCGCCGATCTATATCTCCACACGATCGCCTACGTGCTGTTCAAAGATGCGCGCTACATCTACGTGTTCGCCGAACTCTTCGTGGCATGGACGATCTGGTCGCTTACAAAAGGACAAAGCATGCGACGGCGCCAATTGCTCACGCTGATTTTTCTGTTTCATCCGCGCGCATTGTTTGTACTGGAACAAGCGTGGCTCGACCCGCTTATTCTGCTCATGTTTTCGGTCTTTCTCCTGCTGCGACAGAACGGCCGTGAACGTTGGTCGGCGGCTGTCTACGGATACATGCTGAGTCTCAAGCAATACCTGATCTTCTTTGTCCTGCACTGGTTCCTGCTGGAGCGGCGTTGGACGCAATTGGGGATCATGATAGGCACCGCGATCCTCACCGCTATTCCGTTCCTGCTGATTTCGCCACACGGCCTGTGGGAGAATGGCATTCTCTATAACCTGCAGGGAAGCGCATCGGCCGACAGTCTAAATTTCGCTCCGCTTTTGATGCAGTACGGGATCGAACTCAGCAGCACGGTTAGTCTGATTAGTGGTATCGCCGCGGGACTTCTCACCTTCGTTATTTTTCGTCGTCTCCCTCCTCTGCGCGGGTATCTATTCGCCACAACCATCACCACCTTTGCCATCTTCCTGTTCGGTGCACGTGCCTACTGCAACTACTATTATCTGGTGAGCGGACTGATGGTTTTTTTGCTCGCACTGCACGCCACTGAGGAGACAAAAATCACGGCATAAAAATCACAGTGAGCATCCCTGATTCGTCATGTCCGTTTTTTTGATATGACGTTCTCCATTTGTCGCACCTCCGAACTTCGCTATCCTGTCAGCCATGGACATCGATCCGTTTCGACTCGAGAAGGCGAAGAAGTTGCGTGACAGCGGCAAGCAGCCGTACGCGGCAAGTTTCGAGCGTACGCATACACTTGGCGAAGCAAAAGGACTCACCGATGGAATGGTCGCACACGTGGCCGGTCGCCTGATGCTGATGCGCGATATGGGCAAGCTGACGTTCGCCACCCTGCAGGACCATACCGATCGACTGCAGATTTGTTTCAAGCAGGACACATTGGGCAAAGATGCCTACAAAGAGCTTCTCCATCTGCTCGATCGCGGCGATTTTATCGGCGTACACGGAGAGAAGTTCACGACTCAGAAAGGCGAACCGACATTGCTCATCAAAGAATGGGTGATGCTGACGAAATCCCTCAACCAACCGCCCGAAAAGTGGCATGGGATTGCGGATCAAGAGATATCTTGGCGTCAGCGGTATTTGGATATGCTGAGCAATCGTGAGACGCTGGAGCGGTTCGAGGCACGGAGCAAATTTCTGCGTCTACTGCGGGAGTTTTACTGGAAGAATCAGTTTATTGAAGTCGAAACGCCGGTGCTGGTGAATGCCGCTTCGGGCGCGCTCGCCACCCCCTTTCGTACTCACCACGAAGCATATGACCTCGATGTTTTTCTGCGGATCGCTCCCGAAACGTTCCTAAAGGAATGTCTGATCGGCGGCTTCGATCGGGTCTTCGAAGTGGCGCGTGTCTTCCGCAACGAGGGCCTGGATCCGAGCCACCTGCAGGACTTCACGATGGTGGAGCACTACGCAGCCTACTGGGATTACAAAAAGAACATCGAGTTCACTGAACAGATGCTCAGTACGCTCATCACAGAACTCACCGGATCTACGCTGGTGAGCATTCCGGATCGCGATGGCAATCTGGTCCAAGTCGACTTCCGTGCCCCCTGGCCACGGATAAGCATCCGGGATGCGATCAAGAAGGCAAGTGGGATCGACTTCATGGATTTCGATTCGCCTTCAGCCCTAGCTAAAGAGATAAAGTCGAAAAAAATTCAGCTCGATGTGGCTATCGACCAGCTCGGTTTTGGTAATCTGATCGATCAGCTTTATAAGAAAGTGGCGCGTCCGGATATCGTGCAACCGACCTTCCTGATCGAACATCCCATTGAGCTATCGCCTTTGGCCAGACGCAATGATCACAGCGACAAGATTACCGACCGTTTCCAGCTGGTAGTGGGCGGATGGGAGATCGTGAATGCGTACAGCGAACTCGTCGATCCGGTCGATCAGAACGAGCGTTTCGAAGCCCAAGCCAAAGCCCACGCCGGCGGCGATGCGGATGCGCACCGCAAAGATGACTCATACGTGCAGGCTCTGAGTTATGGCTGCCCACCTTGCTCCGGTTGGGGTATGGGCGTCGATCGCATCGTGGCACTGATCACTCAGCAGATGAATTTGCGTGACGTAGTGCTCTTCCCATTAATGAAGCCACTCGAAGAACATCCTGCGCATGCAAGCGAGCTAAAAAAGAAGGACCCAAAAGCATCAGCTGCTACGCCGGCTGCTGTTTCAAAGGCACCGGTGGCAAAAATTATGCCACCTGTTGCTCCCATTACGAATACAAAGAAGGAAGCCCCCATGCCTCTTCCAGTCGACCAACCACTTCCGAACCCACCGCCAGCAGCACCGGCAACAGCCAAAGCTCAACCACCTGCCGCATCGAAGATCGCAGGTCCCGGTACTCCGATGACAATGAAGAAATCGACCTTTGCATCCGAGGAGCAAACACCGACGTTTGAGTTCGTACCGTCGCGACCCGTTGAGAAAGCTGAAAAATCCAAAGAGCCCTTGCAGAAGCCGAAATCTAACCTCAAGCGCCGGATGGAACCTTCGCCTACCGACGTCGCTACACCGGCTATTGCCGAAGCATTGGGATTGCCGCCATCTGAACCCAAACCGGCACCGATACCACCCAAACCTGTCGAACAGCCCACGCCAACTCCCCCGATTGTTGCTCCGACTCCGCCACCTCCTGCAGCCGCTTTGGAGATCAAGAAAGCGCCTGTTATTCCGGCGCTCACCGAAGACAAAGATCATTTGCTGATGGAACATGCACAGTACGGTCACCTTCTGCCGGCAGCCCAGTCACTCATGGAAGATAATACCGCTCAAACGAAACCGCACTTGATTGCCACCGGTGCTGCGATGGAAGCATTGGCCAAAAAGTTCGGCGGCGATGCGAAGACCTGGAAAGTCGCCGGCATGTTGCATGATCTGGACTGGGACAAATTGGATAAAGACTGGGAAGAGCACTGTGGTACTACGCTGGAACAGATGCTGGCATCGATACAAGCTCCGCCTGAACTGATCGGCGATATCCGTGCGCACTATGCAATGAAGTTCGGTGATCAATATCCTCTGGATTCGATGTTGCGAAAATGTTTGTACTGCGTTGATGAACTCACCGGCTTCATCATCGCCGTTGCCAAAGTCCGCCCGAGTAAAAAACTGGCCGACGTAGAGGTATCGAGTGTAACGAAGAAACTGAAGACGAAA
The DNA here is from genome assembly GCA_041691135.1 of Candidatus Peribacteria bacterium. Lineage (GTDB taxonomy): Bacteria > Patescibacteriota > Gracilibacteria > Peribacterales > Peribacteraceae > JAQBQQ01. Next base: position 8,630 of record JBEPVF010000014.1, on the reverse strand, counting down.
GAATTCGCCGCGCAGGTGGATCGGTCGCAGATCCAAAAATGCGAAGAGCTTCTGGGTGTTCCTCTGGATGAATTCATCCAAATTACTCTCGATGCGATGAAGCCGGTCGCCGACCAGCTTGGACTCTAAGGAGAAAAATGTATTTTCTGGGAGAGAAAATTCCGATTATTAATTTTGATACAATAGACTTTATCTCCACTGTATAAGATTTAAAATGAACAAAATAGTTGATCATATTACGATCTCTTCTTCTCGCATGGGCATGCGAACTTCCAATCCGCTTTTCGCCGCTTCGAGTCTCTTGGCGAATGGTTGCATCTGTGCCAGTTCACCATGCACCAGAATGACCTTCTTCAGATCTTCGACTGCCAGCACATAGTGATCCAGATCGGCCATATCAGCATGACCCGAATAGGCATCAATCTGCACGACTTCGGCTTTCTTTTCGTAGACCTGATCGAAGATTTTTACTTCGGCAATCGTCGGATCGACAATTTTGCGCCCCAGCGTGTCCTGAGCCATGTAGCCGACAACCAGAATCGTATTGAGAGGATTCTCAATTTCATTCTTCAGATGATGGCGAATGCGACCAGCCTCACACATGCCCGATGCGGCCATGATGATCATCGGCCCTTTTTTACCATTGAGCGCCTTGCTCTCGTCAACCGTGGCGGTGTATTTAACCAGCGAAAACTGGAACGGGTTGTGGGCACGGCTCAGGAAGTTTTCGAACATCTTCTCATCGTAGCATTCGGGATGTTTCATGAAGACCTCGGTGACACTCGACGCCAACGGTGAATCGACAATGATGGGAATGGCCGGAATCTCTTTCTGATCCCATAGCAAGTGTAGATCATAAATAATCTCCTGGGTCCGCTCGAGCGAGAACGCGGGGATGATCACTTTGCCACCACGCTGGACTGTTCGCACGATCACTTCCTTCAGGCGACTCATGGCACTGTCGATATCCTCATGCTTGCGGTTGCCGTACGTGCTTTCGCAAATGAGCATTTCCAACGGCGGCATGGCAGCCGGATCGCGAATGATCGGCAGTGTGGACCGGCCGAGGTCACCGCTGAAACCGATATGGCGTTTCTTCCCATTCTCGATAATTTCGAACACAATCATCGCCGCTCCCACGATGTGGCCGGCCTCCAGGAACTGCGCACGAACACCGTCGACAACATCAAACCACTCGCCGTAATTCTTGCCCTGAAAGATCTTCATACAATCGATGGCATCCTGTTGGGTATACAGCGGCCCATCGCATTGCATCATTGATTTGGAAAGATTCTTGCAGAAGAATTCCTCATCTTTCTCCTGGATGTAGCCGCCGTCCTTCATCATCACTTCAGCCAAGTCCTTGGTGGCGTACGTACAGTGCAGAGGACCGCGATAGCCTTTCTTGTACAGCATCGGCACACGACCCACATGGTCCATGTGTGCATGCGACAGAATCATCGCATCAATATCTTTGGCCGGATCGAAAGCGAAGGATGAGTTCTTCACGGCTGCCTCCAAGCGATGGCCTTGGAATAGGCCGCAATCGAGGAGGATCCTTTTTCCGTTCACTTGAATCTCGTGACAAGTACCGGTGACTTCCTGCGCGGCACCGTGGGGAATAATCTTCATGGTTCCCAGTGTGCAGGATAATGAAAAACCAAGCTAGTTATTGACATAATTAATTTAAAGTTTTATAAATATGTCATGTCTAACAAGAATACCTGGGGCGGAGATGGTTATTCAGCGCAAGAACATACTGACACGCTGTCAGTCCTCTTCGAGAGTAAGCGCGAGGCAATCGACGAAAGGATTAGAGCCGAAGCAACGATAGATATTCTTGTGCAATCATTAAGCGATGCGGAAAAAAGAGCAAAGGAATATTTGAAGCAACTCACAACGGCAGAGACATTACTCATGGAAGCTAGGCATACACGAAAAAAGCTGCGGATATACCTTACAATTACTGGTGCCCTTCTCTTGGGAGCCGCGGGTGAAATTTTTATGCGTTCCGAGTCATCACCTGTCACCGAACCATTTAATACAGCCAAAGCCCTGGATGAAGCAAGGCACCGCATTCAGGAACTCGAAACGGAGTTGAAAAGAACCCAATCAGCGAACGTACCGCCGGAAGAAGCAACCGATTCTATGCCACCTGCTCCACTACCTCCTCCGCCATTCAGGTAAGAGCAGTGAAGAATACCTTGGAGACATGGCACTTTCCTGCTGGCCACTGGCGTATTTATTGACAGTCATTTTTAAGGAGTCATAGTGAACGCGTGAATATTCCTCCCTTGAGCCTCAGAAGAGAATTACAGCCTGAGTCCACTTTACCGGAATCGCCTCAGCCCTCTTACATGCGTGAAAAAATGCGCACTGCAATGTTTCTTGCGCTCAGTTTTTGCGCTGGCGCTGGGGTTACATATGGAATTAAAGAGCATTCCGCTTCTGCACAAAAAGCGACTGATGAGGCCAAAATCGTCCAAATTTTAGATACCGAACTGGCGCTCTGTCAGTCTATGTTCATGGTTCACAGTGACGACCCAGCTACGCTAGAAATGCTCTTGGTCCACTGTAATGAGTACATCCTCGCTCTCGGTGGTGCAGACAACGCTGGTCCAATAAAAACACTCGGGCTCTATCGCAAAAAGTTGTTAGCCTCTCAATTGCCGGAGAGCCCCCTCAAGAAAAAGGTTCAACAAAGATTTGCGGACTTCAGGGAGAACATCCAAAACGCATTAAAGTTTTCTGCTACTGCTCAATTCCCACAGACTGCAGCAGCGCAGACTTCTCCGCTTCAGTCAGAAGACGAATGACACCCGGCCTAAGACGATCATCTTGCAGCGTCATGATCCGTACACGTTTAAGATTTTTTACCGTGTAGCCGACATTCTGGCACATGCGGCGGATTTGCCGGTTGCGGCCTTCGGTGAGGACTATTCGCACCACATTCGGCCCGATCTTCCAGGCCTTCAGCGGCTTGGTCATCGATCCGTCGAGCTCGAAACCTTCCTCCAGTTTTTTGAGAGCCAGCGGTTCGATCGCTTTGCCCAGCACAACTTCGTATTCCTTTTCGTGCGTGAATTTGGGATGTGTCAGACGGTAGCTGAGCACGCCATCGGTCGTGAAGAGCAACAGTCCTTCGGAATCCTTATCAAGACGGCCAACCGGGAAAATTTTCCCGCGAAGGTTAGGTGGAAGGAGCTCACGAACAGTAGGTCGATGCAATGCCGGTCTCTTATCTTTGGTCTCTGGTTTTTTTTGTGTGGCCGGATCCACATTGCTTGTCTCGAATCCGACCGGCTTGTTCATCACGTAGTAAAGCATCTCGCTCCGCGCATCGAGCACCTTTCCATCCACTTCGATCTGATCGACTTCCGGATCAGCCTTCTGGCCTAACGTCGCCACTTCGCCGTTCACCTTCACAAGCCCCTGCACGATGTAGTCCTCGGCCTTTCGGCGAGATGCGATACCACGGGCTGACAGGATTTTCTGCAGACGTTCTTGCATAGGTGGCCACAATACACAGGAAAGAGCGGTTATAGAAGCAATCCCTCTTGAGCGTGAGTACCCAAGGGATCAAGAGATCCAAGGATTCAGACGAACGGAATCCCCTGTATGGCAGGAGCGTAAAAAATTTACAGATAGCCCTTACAGTAGAGCAAAACCTCCATTCCTGACTCTTCAAATCTATGCTATACTGTGTAAGACATACACATACTTTTATGACCCTTGATTTCACACTGGATTTGATCCGACGCATTATGCTGGCCGCTCTACTTGGCGGCATGGTCGGTCTGGAACGTGAGTGGAGCGGTCGGGCAGCCGGTTTGCGCACCAATATGCTGATCTGCATCGGATCGTGTCTGTTTACGATTCTGTCGATCTATGGATTTCAGTCCGATGCCGGCATTGTAGATCCCAGTCGTATCGCAGCACAGATTGTCACAGGCGTAGGTTTCCTGTGCGCAGGCGCACTTATCCATCGTGGAGGCCATGTGAGCGGCCTTACCACCGCAGCCGACATTTGGGTCGTCTCGGGTATCGGCATGGCTGTCGCAGTCAATTTATCGTATGTCGCGATCTTCGTAACACTCCTCTGCGTCACAACGCTCTACTTCCTTGCACCGGTCAGCAATTGGCTGGAAATGAATGCAGGTGACCTTCATCGCGAACGAGAAGATCAACAGCGGGCGCTGCACCGCAAGCCAACCGCCACTTACCGCACACGCAAATCGTCCAAGCGGGCATCGTAGAGTTTCAGGAGCTGATGATGTCGATCATCAACAACGAGTAGCTGTTCATTCACCTGACGAATGGGAAGCACTTTCGCCGAGGTGCTTGTCAGAAAAGCCGCTTCTATCCGCTTGAGTGATGACAAAGGAATAGGACGTTCGATGACGTTGAATCCTTCTTTACGCGCAGTCTCCAGAAGCACGGCACGCGTGACTCCACTAAGGATTGCATCGGTCGGCGGGGAGACAATGGTGGAACCATCGAGAACAAAGAAGTTGGTACGCGTTCCTTCGGTGATATTGCCGTTGCGATCGACAAGCAGAGCATCATAGGCATCATTGCGACGAGCCTGACGGTAGGCCAGATAGCTGGGAAGCATGCTCAGAGTTTTAGCCTGCGGTAAGGGGCGCTCAGCCGGCACGGTGATGGTTTTGACACCCTCGCGGTACCACTTTTTTTCGGGAAAGAAGGGCGCCAGTGGAAGAATAGCCAGAAGTACATCTTGCTCTTCCTGCGCACCAATCAGGAGAATTTTAAGATTGATCGTCTCGACGCTGATCTGCTCGAGGAGTTCTCGTACAAACCGCTCCACGTCATCCACGGCATAAGGATGTACCAGATCAATCAATGTTGCCGAATGCAGCAAACGCTCAGCATGTTCGCCCAAGAAGTAAGGGACGTTGTGGGTAACACGAATATTTTCGTACACGCCGAACCCATACGCGTACTCCACATTGGCCAAGCTCACTGCTGCGGAATCGAAGGGAACAATACGGCCGTTGAGGGAGCAAACGGAGAACATACGTCGAGCATACACGAAGGAGACAATAAAAAACGCGGGCCGGAGCCCGCGTTTCCTTATTCATAGTGCGTTTAGTGTTTCTTGCCGGCAAGCTTTGCCTTGCGTGCAGCCACGCGTGCGGCGGCGGCTGCCTTGATCTTATCGGCTGCAGCTTTGATGTTTACTGGTGTCTTTACGATCGTGGGCTTAGCCGGAACCATTTTGATGAGCTTGGGTGAGGCCTGACCAGGCTTCAACTTAGGAGCCAAGGTTTTTGACGAGATGGTCTTCGTCGCTGCAGAACCTCCGCCACCTCTGCCACCCCCACCTCCACCACCGCCACTGCCTGTATTCGAATCAGTGCCGCCCGAACTCGAGGACGTGGCACATGTCTCAATTCCCATATTGGTGGTGTTACCGCTGTCAGCACCATTGGCAAGCAACAGCTGAACTCTAGTGTTGTTGCCATCTTTGAGATCAACAAAGGTCAGATTAGTGCTGCCGGTTGGATTAATCTTCCACTGGATGCCAGTATCCGTAGATCGTACGGCCAGCTTGCTGGTGCAAGATGGGCCAACCCATGTGAGTCCGCCCGCCACCGTAATGGTTTTGCCGGCTGAGAGGCTGAGGGTGTCGGAGCCAACCGGTGACTTGATAAGGTTGTAGAAGCTGATGGATCCCGAGAGTGTCTGATTCGATCCATCAAGCGTGACTGTTCCGTACGGATGCGTGAAAGTAGAGGATCCATTGACGGTAAGGTTACCACCGATGTTCATGCTGGAACCCGACAATGTCACCAGCGAACTATTGGCCAGCGTGACGCTGCCATCCGCATTCAATGTTTGTCCGTTCAGATTCAGACGACCCTTGGTGATAATGAGCGAACCGGATAGGAGCAGATCACTGCCAGATACCACCACCGTATTCTGGGTGGAAGAATTGACGTTATTGTTGATGGTCATGCTGTAGAGCCTATTGCCACCAAGGCTGATTGTCTGTGTACCACTGCCATTAAGAGTCAGAATGCCGGCTGTAACACTAAGACCGCCGCCGGCACTGTTTACCGTCAGTGAACCGGAAAGGGCAATATTACTATTGGTCTTGAGTGAGGCAAGACTGTTGGAACCGACTGTGATGCCGCTGCGGACAGCAAGAGCCATCGATGCTGTCGCGAGATTGAGTTGTCCCTGAGTGACGGTAAGAGCGCCTGAAACGTTGAGCGGATTACCAGTGATAGTTACGACATTGGAATCTGCTACACCCGTATTGTTGACTGTAAGGTTGACCACTTTGAATCCACCGAAATCGTGTGACACATTGCCCTTGGTCTGCAGCGTCCAGGTACCGGCCGTCACACTGAGTCCACCGCCTGCGCTATTTACCGAAATGGTACCGGAGCTTGTCACGTTGCTGTTCGTAGAAAGAGAAGCGCGAGCGTTACTCCCAATTGTCAGTCCGTTGCGATAGTTGAGATTTTTTGAGTTTGTCGCCAGATCGAGTTTGCCTTGGTTGATCGTAAGAGCTCCTGACAAGTTGAGCGATCCGCTGGCCACAATAATCGAGTTGGTGGTGGACTGTCCTGCATTGCGCAGCGTGAGGTTGTTTAGCTTTAGAACACGAGGCGCCGTTCCGAGCGTCAGCGTCTGATTGCCGGATCCAGTCAGGGCAATGGTGCCCGTAGATGTGAAGTTCGTCAGTACATTGGCGAGGAACAAACTTCCGGAAACGGACAGCGTGCCCTGTGCAGAGACGAGTCCTCCTGTCTGCGTATAGTTACCAGCGACGGAAATATTTCCCGTACCGCCGATCAGTTTTCCGCTTCCAATCCTTACCTGCACGCCGGTCACATTCGCACCCGAACCGACTTGCAACGAGCCGGTACCCATAAGGAGAGAACCTGACCACGTGTTGGTCATCGTGAGTGAGCGGACTTTGGCTGCGCTGCGAATTCGCACCGTTGTTCCTGATGACACCATCACTGCATTATCCAGCACAGTCGGCACGACGTGACTGCCGCCGGCTCCACCTTTGGTCACCGTGGACCAGTTGCTGGAATCTTCCCAGCGATCAGCTGAGCCTGTTCCCACCCAATAGTAAGTCGCCGCTTCCACATTCGTGGCAAGCATACTAAGAACGACCACCGCACTTGCAATGGACTTGGCGCGGAAACGAAGGCTATGCCCGCGCAAGTAAAGAGAGCGAATACTCATAGTAAAAGGGGAGGGAGTAATGGATTCGTCTAAGCTACCGTTAAGTTAGGAAGGTTCAAGCGAGTGGCCTTACCAGAACGATGCACTTACAGTATTGTGCTACATAGCATGCTTTGACTACGAAAGCATTCATCCTTAGTCAGCACAGGTGCAAAGGCAAATGTCGTCACTTGAATAACAAATATGCTCTATCGCGTCGCGTTAGTAGAAAGAATTGACACATACGAAATGAAACAAGTCATAAAGATATTTTGGCCGACACATAAGTGCATGTAGTACCGAAAGCAGCTATTCTTGCGCCGATGATTAAATACATTCTCCTGATTGCGATCATCATCGGCGTGTACTGGGCATATCAATTCGTACACAGTGAAAAACAGCGCATTGATCAATTGGGCAAAACAACTTTGGTGCACCCACAATAGAAATACAAAAAATAATAATCCATCATGCCTCGAATTTTCCTCCAATAATTGCTGCTGTGATTGTCCTACGACGCATCACTCCGATTTCATTTTCCTTCTCCTTTCACGACCCTCTTGTACGGCAATGAAGCCCACGGCAATCTGGGTTAATTGTTCCTCTTCTTCTTGAGGCAGTACTCCCTGGTACTGAGCTCTCTTATGATGCAATAAACCGCGTATCGTTCTTTCATGTTCAGGATCAAGACGATTAATAAGTTCGTTCAAATGAGGTTTGCCTGAACCTTCTGGGCTGTCGGTTCGTATGATTTGCATATGTATGTGGAAGGAAAACAATTATATATTTTAACATATTTTTTAATTAATGGCAAAATGCACTGATACCCAAAAAACCTCTTTAAGAAGCAATTGGACCAGATTTGCGTTGGATAACTTGATCTCTCTGTCCTGGCACCGACCTACTCTCACGGACCATAAGGCCAGCTACCATCGGCGCAGACGGGCTTAACTGCCGAGTTCGGTATGGGATCGGGTGTGACCCCGTCGCAAAAAGCACCAGGACGGAAAGATCAAAAATTGAAGAATAAACTACTGTAGTTCGCTCGTGTATTCTACAGCTTGGAATATCCAAGTTGTAGCACACGAACAGTAAGCAGTGTGAGAAAAATGTTCAATTGCCCGTTCGTACTGCTCAGCTAAACACGTTACCGTGCGTACACTTGCAGCCGATCTAGCCGGTCGTCTTCCGGCGGGCTTATGGAGAAACGCAATCTCAGGAGACACTTCCCACTTAGATGCTTTCAGCGGTTATTGTCGCCGAACATAGCTACCCTGCAATGCCGTTGACACGACAACAGGTACACCAGAGGTTCGTCCACTCCGGTCCTCTCGTACTAGGAGCAGGTTCCTTCACGTTTCTAAATGACCACGGAGGATAGAGGCCAAACTGTCTCACGACGTTCTGAACCCAGCTCGCGTACC
>JBEPVF010000013.1:0-40913 GCA_041691135.1 Candidatus Peribacteria bacterium | reverse complement strand
GCCAACGATGAATCGACCAGCTTCCACCAAACCGCGCCGAAAGCGGCAGCGCCATACTGAAAATTCTTCCGATGCTCATAGGGCGATCTAGAGATAGCGCTTCTGTACAGCTTCGCTGTTCAGTTCTCTGAGTGCATCATGAGCGATCCAGCGGGCAGACGGTGTGTTCTGTTTCAGAATGCGTTCGGCTGATTTGATTGCGCGTTTGTGCAGCTTGACGTTTCTTTTTCCTATTTGTCGCAGTGCCCAATTTACCGCTTTCTTCACGAAGTTCCGTTCGTCATGTGCGTATTGCTCGATTAGTGGGAAGAATGGGAGAAACTGTGAATCGATTGCTTTTTTGTCATGTACAGCGAGACACGCCATGAGTGAGAAACCGGCGCGGCGGACGAATTCACTCTGATGGTGAGTCCATTCTTTGGCTTTGGAAAAAGCGAATGGTGTGCGATCGAACAGATTTCCACACACCTGGTCACATAGGTCCCACGAACGAAAATCGCCTGCCCATTGATCCATCTGTCGTTGGGACACTTTTTCCGCCTCATCAATCAATGCGGCGAGTATCCTCGCTTCGTGATTGCCTGATGCCCATAGTTCTTTGGCGAGGACATGATTCTTCGGAAGTGTTTTGGCAATATTGCGCAGGGTTGGAATGGCAATACCATGCGCATTCGAGACGACTACACCAAAACGTAGCATGCTCTCGCGGCGTTCTTTGCTGCCGAGCGCACGCAGCTTCTTGAGCAGAGCGACGCTATCGGTGGGCATCAGAGCAGCGGAATAAGCCAGAAGGCGAGGGCGACCAGAATGCGTTCAATGCCAAAAGGAGTGAAGGAGTGTCCTTTGATGAATTTCAGCAGCCAGCGAATGGCGAACAGGGCGACGACGAAGGAGGTCACGAAGCCGATGGCCAGATTGAATGTGTCGTTGCCGGAAAAACTGCCGGCGGATTTGAGCAGATCGAGTCCGGTGGCGGCCAGCATGGTTGGGATGGCCAATAGAAATGAAAATTCAACAATCGCTTCGCGTGACACGCCCAGCAACAATCCGCCGATAATTGTCGATGCCGAGCGCGAGACACCGGGGATGATGGCCAGTGATTGGAACAGACCGATGAGTGCGGCTTGTTTATACGTGATGGCGGACAGGTCATGGATGGCGGTACTTTTTTCGCGGTGTGTGCGTTCAAACAAGATGATCACCAATCCGCCAAGCAGCAGCGACCACAGCACCACTTGTTCGTTGCCAAGTAAGTACTTCTTCACGATTCCATGTACAAGCAGACCAATGATGGCAGTGGGTAAAAAGGCGACCAGGACGCGCAAAAGTACCTCCTGTCGACGCAGCAGACTGCGCCCGTACAGGACGATGACCGACAGAATCGCGCCGGATTGGATGGCGATGTCGAAGCTCTTTTGAAAATCCGTTTCGGACAGCCCCAACAGGTGATTTGCCAAAATGAGATGGCCTGTTGAGGAGATGGGCAGAAACTCGGTGATCCCTTCGACGATGCCGAGCAGAAGCGCGTGGAATGCGGTCATATTTTTTGGAGAATTGAGGCCTCAGCCTAGCGCTTTACGCTAGTCGTCTACAAGTCCGTTCAATTACGACTCGACACGTCGCTCGGCACGCAGCTCACGTGATTGTCTTTGGGAGAATCTGCTCTACAATGACGGAAAAGTCGCCCCCTGCTTTCTTCCATGTTGCATCGACACGTGTTGCGTTCGTCGGGATTCGCTCTGTTGTCGCTTGTGTCCGGTGCTGCCATTTTGGTGTTAGTGGGATGTAAGCAAACGTCCACTGCCAGTTTGCCTCTGCCTGCTCTTGGGGATATCGCGGGTCATCAGCGTCCGCTCAGTCCTTTTTTGGCACAGGTGTCGGGTGGCAACGGCGGGATGGATCTGGGAGTGGTGAATGGGAATGCCAGGATTCCCACCGATACGCATACAGTTTTTATCGCAACGAACGGTACGGGACAGTCCGACGGTGTCACGGATAGCGTGTTGCCTACGATGAGCAATGCCAATGTGATGGTGTATGAATACACGGGACAAGAAGGTCAGCAGCTTGCTGCGGGTAAGACCGGCCTGGATGCGTTCGGCGGCAATTGGTACTTTTCGACTGCACTTGTTGTGCAGTACCCACAACTGGCAAACCTACCCAAACTGGAACATTTCACTGCCAATCGAGAATACGACATCAAGACTGATGTGCCGCTTGTTCTGACGTCACTCCTTGATCCGGCGTTCAAAGGATTTATTGCACCGGTGTATCGGTGCGGCGATGCTATCGTGGAACCACAGCAGGTTATCAACACGCTCGGACTGAATCATTCTGAAGAGCAATGTGATGATGGGAACACAGACGACACTGATATGTGCGATAGTCAGTGCCAGATTGTCATCCCCCAATCGGGAGAACATTGCGGCAATGGAAAGAAAGAAGGTTTGGAAGTATGTGACCATGGTGATAATACGACTTTGGGCTGCACGTTGGACTGCCAGGTTGCGCGAGGATTCCGTTGCTCTGCTGACAATGTTTGCCAGCTTTTGATTCCGGACTTTGGCGGACAATCATCGAGTGGAAATCCCACTCAAACCAGTTCTTCGCCGACAACTGGGTCGGATGAAGCACGGTTAGTTATCAGTCAGCTTCCGTTGCAGCCGACTGGTCCGCTCATTCGTGGAAAGGATGATCAGCCGATCCTGCGTTTCCAGATGGCATCCACCGAAGACTTATACATCGGCAGCATGTTCTTCCAGCAGGAAGCCGATATGAATCCCGATATCATCGATGTGTGGCCGGTGGGTGATGCGAAATTATGGTGCGACAGTAACGACGATGGAACGCCCGATCAGTTGCTCACGAGCACATTCAAGACCAATTGGCCGACGATACAGCTCAGTAATTTTTTGTTGCCGAATGGCGATCATTATCAGCTGAAAGCGGGCAAGACGGTTAGCTGTGAAGTACGGGTGGCCATCAAGAATTACACGGCGACCACGACGTTCGGCTTCCGCTTTGCGTCCAAAGAGTACGGTCTTACGGATGTGTACGTATCGGCAAATAATCAGACGACCGGCAGCCTGTCCGGCGTGCGTACCAATGGAACATGCTCCGATTCGTCATGTGATATCGCTGTCACGCTCACCGATACACCTCAGTGGCAGATTGCCAATGCCGGTGCGGGTGGCGGAAATAACGGACCATCGGGTCTGACCGGGCCGTGGCAGGCGAACGGCAACGTGTGGGCGATGAAGAAGCTCGGCAACACCTTGTTTATCGGCGGAACCTTCAGCGAAGTCGACAACCAGCCGCGTTACGGCGTTGCCGCCGTCGACGCGACGACGGGGAATGTGCTGCCGTGGAATCCTAACGCCGATTTTGATCTGAGCCTGCATCCCTTGCCCGATGTCTACGCCATGGCGCTCGATGGCAACACGCTCTACATCGGCGGTGACTTTTCGTGGGTTGGCGGACAGGTGCGCAACCGCGCCGCTGCGATCGATGCGACGACAGGTACGTTGCTCGATTGGAATCCGGGCCACAGTACGGAGGAATATACGACACCATCCACCATCAACACACTCGTCGTCATCGGCGATACGCTCTACGGCGGCGGCGACAATTTCCGCGGCGGTCTGATCGCGTGGAATAAGAAGACCGGTGACGATATTACGACATGGAGTCCGGGAGTGAATCACTATGTGAACGTGCTGTACCCGATGCCGGGCGGAAATCTACTGGTCGGCGGATCGTTCGATCTGGTCAGCAATACATCGGGCCCGCACTTCGGTCCGGGCATATGGACTTCGCATCAAAACCTCGCCCTCGTCAGTACGAGCACCGGTGATTTCCAGCCGTGGAAGGCGGATGTTGACGGTCCGGTATACACGGCGCTCGTCAATGGAACCAATGTCTTTATCGGCGGATCCTTCTCGCATGTCGCCGGACAACCACGCCAAAACTTCGCAACGATCAATGCGCCATCCGCGCAGCCCATGAGTATTGTTGCCGATGCCAATGGTCCGGTGTGGTCGTTCCTGCTCGACGGCTTCAAGTTGTACATCGGCGGGGCGTTCTCGCGCATCGCCAACCAGGATCGTCCGCAGGGAATAGGCGTCATTGATCCGTATGTCGGAGGATTGCTGCCGTGGACGGTGAATGCCGATGCGCTGCCGGTGCCGCGCGAAACCAGGGCGATGGCCGTCGATGCCCAGAGCCTGTATGCCGCCGGCGGACACATTGATATCTTCAATAACGCTTACACGAATCCCATCGCCAAAATTCGCAAATGATCCACGTGCCACACCCCTCCCGCCGTCCGCCGCTCGCGCTGTTCCTCGTCATCGTTCCGGTGACGGCTCTTCTGTTGTTTGGAGTACAGGCACAACTGTCGTCTTCTATTTTTAGAGCGCAGCTTGTCCCAAGCATACTGGATCTGCACACCATCACGTCTTCCGCGACAATTGCCGCCAACACGCATACCTTCTTTAATGCGCCGGCGGTGAATGCCAATGACCAGCAGAGCGATCATCTGGTCAGTGACGCGCTCTTGCGCAGCGGTGCCGCGGTACTCGTGTATGAATACGATGGAACGGAGGCGGATCACCTGGCTTCCGGTCAACAGGGACACCAGGCGTTCACCGGCAAGCTGTTCGCGACCGCCGCGTATTTGAGCGCTCATCCTGCCCTGCAGAATTTTTCTCTGCTCGAGCATTGGACGATGGGCGGACGGTACTACGTCTTCACCGATACGCCGCTCACCATTTCGCTGTCGGCTAATCCGGCTCAGTCCAAACCATTGAGTGGCGAGCTTGATATCCATTCGACGAATATCTCGTCTTCGGCCGCTTCATCGTCCAGTGCGCAATCGGTTGCAGAATGCGCCCTCGATACCGATTGTTCGAGCGGACAGTGTACGGATGGTCAGTGCGCGTCCCTGTCTTCGTCACAGCCATCCTCCTCCGCGGCTTCATCGTCTCTGGCTCTGGCGAAGGGAAATCTCGCCATCCAGGCGGTGGACATTCCTGCCCGCCAGTACGAACCGAAGCAGGCTGGCGACGCAATTCTGAAACTCCAGATGACGGCCCAGAACGAAGATGTAACAGTGAATACCTTACGTTTGTACCCGGCGGATGGTGGCCTCTATTCCATTGAATATCTCGACCTGTACCGAGAGGAAGACACGCAGCCTATCGGACGCCTGTCGCGTGACTATTGTCTGACCACGACGACTGATCCCAAGGACTACGGCAAAATGCCCTTCTGTTTGTCTCGTTCAGTATCGTTTGTCGTGAAACAGAATCAAATTTCCACGTTCACAGTTCGTCCCAAATTGCGCGACAGAGGTCAGGGATTTTCGCGCGGAGAAATACTTCAGCTGAGTCTGACGGATCAGCAACCGGTATTCACATCCGTCAAAGATGACTTGCCTAGCGTCGATGCGACGGGAATCGTATCTCGTTTGCCGCTCAGTCTGACAACAGACAACGCGACGGGCAAAATCATGATCGGGCGCTTGGCGGCGGGCGGTTATGTGCAGGGGCCGGAAGATCAGACTGTGTACAGCAAGATTGTATCAATCGATGGCGAGGTGGCTCCTTTTCCGAGCAGTCAGTACGCTTCCTCACCACTTGGCGTGCGCACCGTCGGTCACTTCGTCATTCATCCCGAGCTGGTGGTGACGCTGCATAACATTCTGTTCACGGTGAATGCCAAGAATATTCGTTTGAAGACGAACTCGTTTAACGTGCACGACGATCGTTATGACCTCACTGGAAAAATTCACGCCAACCAGGCGCAGTATCCGACTGATTTTCCCTGTAACGTACAGACGCCGATAGGCGATCCAGTTCTGAACGACGATGTCACCGGAACCTTCGCGGTTTCGTGCCAGGTGAGCATGAACATGTTCCCGAGTCCCGGCTTGGGTGACGTCAAACTGCTCGCCGAGATTCTGAATGAGCGCACGCAACTGGGTGTGCCGGCATCCATCGAAGTGACGCTCGACAGTCTGCACGATAATCTGCAGTACGGCGCACTGGGAAGCCATATCGTATGGGATTCCTCCGATGCGGATACGTACCCCTTCATGTGGGTCGATCAACCGGCTGACAGTGTTCTTTCCAAGCTCATCGAGAATCCAGTGGACATGAGCGGTGGCGGTGGCACCGGCAGTAACGACGATCTTGCCTACTGCGATGCAGTGAGAGACCCGATGAATATTTCGTCGGCCAAAGACGGCGGCACGGCATGGGTGCGATTCAAGAACGGCGGGAACCGCACGTGGAAAGCGTCGGATGGTTATAAGCTGACGCAATCAAATCCGCCGGGTAACAATCTGAAGATGACGCCGAATCAGATCTCCTTGCCTAACCATGTGCCGCCCGGCCAGACTGTTACCTTCCAGTTCTCCTTCGCCGGTCCGGATGTGCAAGGGCAGAGCACCTATCAGGTCGTGACTCAAATAACGCGCAACGGCGTGACAGTACCCACCGGCAGTTGCCAGAATAATATTACAGTTGGTGGCCCGCCGACTGTGGACATTGCCAACGATGATGCGTTGTGCGCCGGCATCACGTTCAAATACAAAACGCCAGCCGGCGTGTGGCTTACGTCTGATTCGATTCCGGCCAACATGACTAATTTCGTGATGATGACAGCGAATATGAAGAACTTCGGCAACACGACATGGGGTGCGCAGGGCAGCTACAACCTAAGCGTCAACGGCGTCTCGGCTGCCAGTTCCATGACTGCGGTATCGGGAAACGTTGCGCCAAATGACAACAAAATATTCGAGGGAGAAGTAGGGATGCCAAGCGGCACAGGCGACCACTCCATCACTGTACAAATGCAAAGGACGGCAACCCAAGCACATCCGGACGGCTACTTTGGACAGAAATGTTTGAAGGTCATTCATGTTACTCCTTGAGGGGAAGTGACAGAGGATAGAGATACGAAACATTCAAGAGGATCCTTCTTCAGGTTCCTCGTCTTCTGTCACCTCGGTCACCTTATATTAACGGTTCCTCAAACGTCTCTTCCGCTGAGATCTCCTCTTTTTTCGGCGGTGCCGAGGCCGCTTCGTCCCATTTCTTCAAATTCTCCTCCACCGCCGCTTTCGGCATGCAGTACTTGGCACGGGAGCGTTCGATAATCTGCGCCGTGTAGTCATGTTCGATTTTCGGCGCGTCCAGCGTGCGGCCGGAAAACGCTTCACGCTGCTCGCCGTTCACTTGCATTTTCAGATAGAACTCACGCACGCCGAGGTTGATGATGTCGCGTTCCTTGAAGATCGGGTTGTACTCGCCTTCCAGAATCCGTGCGTCTTCGGCGCCCACGCGGAAGCTGATCATCGATCCGACGTTGCCGAACACCGTCTCGCGCACCACGTCGCTCAGCTGACCCATGTATTGGTGGGCGATGGTCAGGTTCAATCTGTATTTGCGGGCCTCCGACAAAATTTCGGCGAAGGTGTCGGTGGCGAAGTTCTGGAACTCGTCGACGTACAGGTAGAAGTCTGTTCGCTTGTCTTCGGCTGTGTCTGCACGACTCATGGCAGCTTGGTACAACTTGGTGATGAACATCGAACCGATGAGCGACGAGTTCTCTTCGCCAAGAAGCCCCTTCGATACTTTCATCAGCAGAATTTTCTTCTGATCCATGATCTCGCGGATGTCGAACTTTGTCTTGGGTTGGCCGATCATGTTGCGAATCATGTTTGTGGCTACGAATTGACCCACTTTATTCAGCAGCGGCGTAATGGCGTCGGCATCGAATTTTTCGCTCCAGGCTGCGAATTCCGACACCCAGAAGCTTTTAACTACCGAGTCCTGAATGCGCGAGACGATTTTCTGGCGGTAGTTTTTGTCGGTGAGCATTTTGAGGATGCTGAGCACCGTCGTGTTGGGACTGTCGAGCAATGCGAGCGTGGTGTAGCGCAGCACGTGCTCCAAACGATCAGACCAGTTGGAGCCGAATAATTTTTTAAATATTTGAAGGAATCCAATCGTTACCTGCATCTTGAATGCTTCGTCTACTTTCTCCAGCGGATTGAAGGCGATAGGGAACTCGATGTCGCCCGGATCGAGTAGCACGACATCGTCGATACGATGTTCGGGAATATAGCGCATAATGGCGTCGATCAAATCACCGTGCGGATCGAGCACTGCGATGCCTTCGCCGTTCTGAATGTCGTCATTGATGAGCAGCTCCAACAATTTACTTTTTCCCGAACCGGATTTTCCCACGGCATACAGATGACGACGACGGTCGGCCCGGCGAATGCCGAAAGGCAGAAAACTGTTGTGGTAGTTCGTCACGCCGAATGCGCTTACTCCTTTTTCGCCCATGCGCGGCAGATCCTGTGGAGGATCGGATTTGCGTGCCAGCACATGCACCACATGCGGCACTTCATCGGCGTTCGGCAGGTGGTACATCGTCGCCACTTCCTTCGCGTTCATGATCATCGGCGTGGCATGCGAGCGAGCTCTGTACTGAGCCAAAAAACGCTCGCCATTGGCATGGTGTGATCCGAATTCGTTGATGTCGTGGTCGTTGAACTGCGAAAAACTGGAGATGATCGCTCCGAGCTTACTGTTGGCTGCTGCTTCATTTGCGCCGATGTACGCGCAGCGAATCGATACCTTGAACGGTTTGAGTTCGCCCTTCGTGTGTGCCTTTTCGTGTCGCACGGTGTTGATGGACTTACGGCCGCCGCTGCGCATGCGATCACGGATGCTGAAGAAGTGGTGCATCGTTGCCATGCGAACAGCCATCTTGCGCGAAAAGTGGAACATGCCGGTGTCCTCGCGCGGTTCGGCGATAATTTGCACCCACGCTTCGTCGCCGCTCGGAATTTTGGAGATCACCGAGAACAAGCGTGACAAGCTGTCATCTTCGAACGCATCGTACGTGACGATCGGATAGATGTCCGAATGATGCAGGTGCATCACCGCGCCGGCGATCGCCCGCTTCTTCGGATCAAAGTTCAACGTATAATCCTGCGTCTCCTTGATCTCGGCATCCGGGAAGGTGGCGTAGATCAGACCCTCCACCGTTTCGAGCATGTCCTTTTCGACGGCGACGAAGAAGTACGTGTACTGCGCGTAACCGAAGAACTCCAACGCCACTGGCCGGCCGCGTTCCGTATTCCACAGGTTCAGCAGCAGTTCCTGGAACTTGGATTCCAGTTTATTGTTGCCCGGCGACCCTTGGGGCACGACGATATGGATGAAGGCCAGATCAGCCATAGAATATGGCTAACTCTAGCAGAATTTTAGCCAAAAACCATAGAATGAAGCCAAAAAAGGGCCGCGACGAGTGGTCGCGGCTGGGTGCCTCTTCCATGAGGCACAGGGGACGACTCAGAACTTTGGGCCCTTCTTGTTTCTTCTCTTCACGTGCTTGTGGCCCTTGGGCTGTCCTCGACGCCGTTTTTTCAAGGTTCACCTCACAAAAAAGGGAGCTAGAGTCGATTCCCTCTCGTACAAAAGAGGTACGCGAACTGTAAGGTGCAAAGCATGAAAGTCAATTTTTCTGTTCCATATTCTAAGGAAAACTCATCAGTACACTGTTTCCAAGTAACATTTTTCGCAGTACACGATTTCGGGTCTTTCTGGGACGTAGGAAGTTTTGATCGACGCCTTACATTTATCACACTCCCGATCCCACAGCTTCCGCGGATTGCGCATCGCCATCCGCTCCGCATGCCGGCACGAGAAACAGTGCTGAGGAATGGGCAGATTTTTCCGTCTGAGCAATGCCAACTCTTGGCTGATAATTTTGTAATTCTTGCCGCAGTTTTCACATGCCAGAATTTCATTCACAATTTGATCCGGCACATCGGCAATCGCATCTGGAATCTGATACGACTGCGGCAAATATTCTTTGGGATCTTTGTCACGCCACGGATAATTGCTTACGACTGCTTGTTCTTTCGTCAGCGGATAATAGTTCTGCGCCAGCGAATCGTTGTACGGGAACGGCGAGATGCTGATGGGAAAAAATTCCCCCCATTCGCCTGACTGCTTCATATGGTCGATGATCTTTGGTACCAGATTCTCGTATTCTTCTTTCGTGTACTGCTTGTTCAGAATGCAGTACTGCTTGCGCCGTAGCCCGATGCAGCCGAATAGATTACTCGAGTGAAAACAGAAGTTGCAATAGAGCAGGTTCGATACCTGATCCAGACTGTTGGCCGAAAAATGAACAGTGTTCGCGCCGTAGCCGACCACGCTGCATTCATAAAGTTTTTCGCCGTCGCCCGGTGCTTCGCAGTCCATCGAATCCTTCACTGGCATGAATGAGCGGTAAATGTGGCGGCAGTCCCATAGATCTACGCAGTCAAAGCATTCATACGCGTTCTTGCAACCGGTCAAATATTCACCAAACGCATTCTCGTTATGCGTGCCATGGAGTGCCTTTTGTGGATATTGCACCTTCAGTTCTTCGAAGCGATTCTTGGCTGCGTCGAATGCGGAATGAGAATTCAGCGATGCCACGTATTGCTCGAACTGCTCTTTGGTCACCGGTTTATTTTCGACGTGATACTCTTTATTGTGCATGTTGCTGCACATCAAACAATTCTTGCAGCCGACGCAGTTTTTCAGAAAGAGAGAATCCGCGCAGTTGCTGCAATCTTGCAGGTAGCTCGAACCGTAGCACTGATACGAATCGATGCACTCGTAGCACAGCTCGCTGCCGCGCATGCGGAAACAATCCATACAATCGTGTGAACCGTTCAAGCTGTAGCAGTACAAGCAGTCACGATCTTCATCAGAGTCGAAGATCAGATAGCAGTTCTTATTTTTTCCGGCGTAGTTGGTATATTCGCTGTTCTCGTCGAAGTAGGTGATGGGGAGAACGGCGGGGAAGGGAACAGCACGCCACACTTCATTCAGCTGATCGAAGAACGGTCGGGAAAAATCGTAGTCACGTCCATAACTGAGTGGATCCCATGCATCCGAATTCCATGCATCGACGCTGTACACTTTGTATGGGCTATCCGCTGCGATATCTGAAATAATAGATTTTCCAGTCAGGTCGCATGTTCTTTTGTAGAGATTCATTTCGTTGATATGCGCCGAGCGACGCTGTTGTCGACAGTCGGGACAGAGTGTGGCTTCGGATAGAGGAAATGTGCGATCGTTTATCTGTGGCGACAGATGATCTTGCATCGCCTTATCCGCATCCGAAAAATCAAAACTCTTCTGGCATTGGCGGCAGGTTCTCTGGGAAGAAGATTCTTGATGTGTCATAAAAGAATAATGGCAGAATACTGTAACCTATGAAACGCTAATTCGATGCAGTATCATCAGGCCTATGAACTGACAGTAATCTTTGATAAAAGTTATGATTTGCTTGGATAGAAACCTGGAGATGACTTGGAATATTAACTTGCATAAAGCCGTTGAAAATATCTTCAGCACTCAGGTTTGCCACACTGATAGGAAATTGGCCTCGAAAGGCGTCCCAAGTTATTCCGATAAAGTCGATCATCATATTTTGGAACTTTTCCGGGTCTTGCATTAAAGAATCAACAAATTTGAAAAACAAAGCTGTCCGGCCACTCATCACCCATAGTTTAGTTTGAGCAAACATTTTCAAGTCATCGGTAAGACTCTCCTGAAATGCAATCAATGCCTTGTTTATACTTGAAGAGCCTTCCGGTCCAGTGGGGTGTTCAAGCATACAAAAGGTGCCCATTCTATGCTCGAAGCATGTTCTGTAAAGAATATCAGTACACCTCTTTCAAACAGCCTGATCACACAAATCAATCTGCCAATCTGTGAGGACGAATGACACACCGCATTGAACGCATTTTGACATGGACTCTTAGAATACTGCGCTGGTATCTTGGCCACAAGAAGGCAAAAAACTTGATTATATGGTTTTTGTGCTTATGATCGGTACCGCTCTTTAACCTTTTGCTTCATCGCAGCCAGTTCTCTACGGAGAATTGAGTGCGGTGATGTTGCATTGCTTTGTTGACCGGAGGTTACTGGAATGCAAGCTGTACGCTTGGGAGTTAGGACCGAAGGTCCGATTCCCGTGACTGTGATTCTGGCGGCGGTTGGGCCCATCCAGGTGCCCCAATTTGCCCGTGGCAGTCAATTCATTCTCCACGGCCCGGATGGTTTCTGCTCCATTGAGCTCTGCCATAAGCGCGCTACCTTTACCTTGAGGCCGGGTCGCGACAGTGAGGCAAGGTTGCAGGCCTTGCTCACTGCGATCCAGGTAAGCGCGCCACTGGCGCAGATCTCGCTCGACCCGTGGCACGAAAAACTGTGGCCCATCGACCATGTATTGGCCACTCGTGCTGACAGCGTCCGGACCGAAGCGGCCTGACATACCGTACTGCCCATCTGTGCGATGGGACCCGCGCCGCCTTCGGTGACTTCGGTCATCGAGAGCGGCGCTTTCGATTTGTTAGAAAAACATTTCATATGTTCAATAACAATTTTCACACAAAATCTTTTCTTTCCGTTCAGTGCCATAAACTGTCTCAATACTCTTTCTACAATTATCGCATTGCGTCTTCTATAATTGTCGGGGCATCCGTGCATTCATGCGATCAAGGTGTCGCTGATCGGGACAACGACGCGGCAGCGGCAAGCCTAATTTTTTCAGAAAAGAAAGTTCCTGCGGAATGATTTTGTAGGACTTTCCCGTGAGTTCGCAGGCGAGGATTTTTTGACAGATGGATTCATCGACCTGATCGATGGTTGCCGGAAGATCGGTAGGCGGACCCATGTAACTCTGCTGCGGCTGTGGATCATCGAACCAATTCCAACCGCGGCTCAGGATTTCTTCTTTGCTGAGCGGGAAGTGTTCCTGTGCGTTCGTTTCGTTGTAACCGAACAAGCTCAGCTGTGGGGAAAAATATTCTCCCCATTCCTGTGTCTGTTGCATATGCTGAATAATCCTAGCGACTGTTCGTTCATACTCTTCTTTTGAAAACTGTTTATTGAAGACGCAGTACTGTTTGTTCTTGAGTCCCACACAACCGAAGCAGTTTTTGCAGTTGTGGCATTCACGTGAGTAGTACATCGCATCGCCGTACCAGCAGAGAAATGTACTCATCGAGTTCGTCATGCCGACGGTAGAAGCGACGTTGTAGCACCACTGGACTCCGTCGGGGGCAGTGAACGTCGCATCGTAACTGTGAATCCCTTTCGGCGTGTAGGCGAGAAATTTACTGTCTTCCGAATCAGATACGTCGAAGCACCAAGTACAATTCTTACTATTGAAGATGGCATCACCGGTGCAGTCTTCGCTGCCGACGATGTTGCCAATGCGATGGGGAAGAGATTGCTTCAGTTCATTCAACCGCTCACGAAGCGTGTGGATCGTCTGTGTCGTGAGCGGCTGGAGTTCTTTCAGTCGCTGCTCATACTCTTCCTTTGTCAGCTGCTGGTTGAGGATGCAATACTCTCGCTGCTGTAAGGCGAAACAACAGACACAATTCTTGCAACTGACACAGTCTTCGACCATCAGACAATTGCTGCAGTTGCGTGCGTTGGTGATGAACGCGCATTCGTAACAGCCATGTGAGGCGATGCCTTCGTAGCACCACTCACACGAATAGAGACATATCGAATCAAGAACATCATGACTGTCGACAATGTACTTTCCGTACAGACAATCCTGATCATTCCCTCCACCGAAGAGCAGATAACAGTTCTTTATATTCAATGTGTGATTGGTGTAGTAACTGTTCTCGGCGTTGGTGGTGAAGAGTGAGTTGTGCGGAATTTCCAATGTCAGTTCTTTGAATTGCTCGCCGAACGTACGCTCGAAGTCGAAATCACGACCGTGGTCCATTGCATCCCATCGGTCGCTCCACCATTCATCTTGATCGAACACCTTGTATGGCTTATCCGGTGAATAGATCGAAATGATCTGCTTTCCGCTCATATCCGATTTTCGGTGATGCAGATTGCGGTCATTGCGGAAGAGCAGGCGATTTTGGAAGCGACAATTAGGGCACTTTTGCGGCGGAGGAATCTCAAATCGTTGTCCGTCAAACGTAGGCGAGATATCCGCATAGAATTTAAGGTCGTCCGGTGTGACGTCGAATGAGTTGCCGCAGTGAGTGCAGGATTGGGTCATGATTAATACACGGCAGCGAGATAACATTCTTCGCAGAACACTTTTTCGGGTCTACCGGGAGCGTAGGTCGTCTGTATATCTTTACCGCACGAATCACATTTTCTCGTCCACAGTTTGCGCGGATTGCGCAATTGCATGCGGCGACGGTGGCGCTCATCGGGACACAATCGTGGGATCGAAATGTGCATGTCTCGATAAAATTGCAGCTCCTGCGGGATGATCTTGTACGGTCGACCCGTCGCTTCGCACAGCAGAATTTGTTTACAGATACCATCGTCGACATCCTTAATATACTGAGGAATCGCCGTTGGCGGTCCCAGATATTTTTCGGCAGCAGCGTCTTCATGTCGCCAATGCCACCCTGCTTGTTGTACCTCTCCTTCGGTCATTGGAAAATATTCCTGTGCCACTGTTTCGTTGTAGCCGAATGGTGAAATACTCGACGGATAAAATTCACCCCACTCGTTGCGCTCTTTCATCAACTCAATAATTCGGGGGACCAATGCTTCATACTCCTCTTTCGTATACTGCTTGTTCAAGATGCAGTATTCGCCGTTTCGAATGCCGCTGCAGCCAAACAAATGATGCGCATTGAAACAGCTATTTGCGTACATGCTCTCGTGCACCTTGTTGCAGAAGCGCGAGAACAGAACGCGACTCACCTGATAGGCGCCGAGGTATTCGTAGCAGAGTTCATTCTCTTCGGTGAAGTTGTTGTCGTAGCAATCCTTCAAGTCCACGACCTGCGTGCAGTAGCGGCAATCTTCGCAGCGGTCTGCGTAATACGAATCAAGGACATTCTTCGATTGAAAGACATAGTTGCCACTCACATTCTCCACTTGGTTGCCCTGCATGTAGCGGTGTGGAATCTGTAGCGAGAGTTCCGCAAGATCTTGTCTCAGTCGCTCATGAGTTGCTGAATCGGATAAGTCGAGCGACTGGCGGTACATTTCAAATTCTTCTTTCGTCAGTTGTCTGTTGCCCACGCAGAATTCTTTTTTGCGCAATCCCGCGCAGCCGATGCAATCGTGACAGCCCTGTAAGTCGTAGCAGTACAGCAGGTTCTGTGAACTGTGGCAGTCGCGGCAATGCAAGCACTCATACAACTTACGACAGTCGACACACTCGTACGATCGTTCGCATTCGCGTACAAGCAATGTGTCGACGCAATTGCGTGAGTAGTAGGGCGAACCGTAGTAACAGTTTTCGCTGTAGACAGAGCCAAAAATAAGGTAGCTGTCTTTCACGTTTCCCACGTAATTGCAGTAGTCGCTGTTCTGGGAATTCCAGACCGATAATGCAAGTTGCGGTACAGCCCGCTCAAGCTCTGCAATTTGCTCGAAAAATGGACGTGAGAAGTCCACGTCCTTGCCGTACGACCGCGCGTCCCATCGATCGCTCCACCATTCATCATGCCCGTACACCGGGAACGGCACATTGGGTGCGAAGTTCGAAATGATCTGTTTGCCGCTCATGTCGCATTTGCGATGGTAAAGAGTGCGTTCATTGCGAAAGCTCAGTCGCCGTTGTCGTCGGCAATCTGCACAGTGCGTCGGTGGGGGAATTGCGACTGCCTGTCCGCCAACTACGGGCGATACCTTTTCATAGAAAGCGAGATCTCGATCATCGATTGTGAAGGGACGCCGGCATTGCTGACAAGTGATACTCATGATTAATAGATGGAAGCGAGGTAACACTCTTCGCAGAACACTTTTTCCGGTCGATCCGACGCATACGTCGTTTCAATCTCTTTCCGGCAGTTGTCACAATTTCTTTGCCATAACTTTCGAGGATTGCGCAGCATGTTGCGTTCTTGATGCCGCTCTTCCGGGCATCGGTGCGGTAAGGGAGTTTTCGTTTGCCTGTAGAAGACGAGTTCTTGTGGAATAATTTTGTAAGGTTTTCCCGTGATTTCGCATAGCAGTATTTGATTACAAATATCATCAGTCACATCGTTGATATGATGGGGAATCAGAACCGGCGGGCCCAGATATTGCTTACCGGGATACTTTTCTTCACACCAATTCCACCCACGTTCTTCGGCTTCTTGCTGCGAAATAGGCATATATTCCTGCGCGACAGTTTCGTTGTAGCCAAATGGACTCAAGTTCACTGGGAAAAACTGTCCCCACTCGCCAGTTTGTTTCATATGTTCAATAATCCGCGGTAAAAATTCTTCATATTCTTCTTTTAAATATTGCTTATTCAGAATGCAATATTCTTTGCGATTCAATCCGATGCATCCGAAAAGATTTTTGGAGTTATTCGTCAGGTCACAGTAGTACACATTGGAACAATAATGCGATGCCATATTGAAAGCACTACACACTATGTTTAGTGTCGAGATCAGTTCATATGCAGCCTCGGGTTTATACAGTGAGTAGTTCAGATCGTGGCAATCGGTTGCATCAAGGACGTCGTACAGATACTTGCAGTTTTCCGATCCGCTCGCGTTGAAACAGTGCAGGCAGTTTTTACAGTTCTTTAGATTATCTCCGGAGCATTGCTCACAGTTGATTGCATTGCTGTCGCGGTAGATCCCTTTTGCGATGCGTTCTTTTTGCCATGTTGATTTCAGATGTTCGACAGAAGCATGCGACGACAAGTTCAACTCTTGCACGCGTTGTTCGTATTCTTCTTTCGTCAGTTGTTCATTGAGTATGCAGTACTCTTTATTTCGCAAGTTGATGCTCAAAAGGCAATTGCGACAGCCTTTGCAGTCTACGCAGAAAGCGCAATAGCTACAGTCGTCCATCGACATGGAATAGCGGACG
This sequence comes from Candidatus Peribacteria bacterium, assembly GCA_041691135.1. Classification (GTDB taxonomy): domain Bacteria; phylum Patescibacteriota; class Gracilibacteria; order Peribacterales; family Peribacteraceae; genus JAQBQQ01. The sequence continues at coordinate 24,024 of JBEPVF010000013.1, read as the reverse complement.
TTGTAGCAGTTGTAACATTGAATACATTCGTAACAGAGCGTGCTGGAGTAGGCGAAAGTGCAATCGACGCAGTTACGGCTGTACTTAGTAAATAGATCGAAATAACAATCTTCGTTCGCCTCGCCGGCGATATCGAGATAGCAGTTCTTATCGTCGCCGCAGTAATTGCAGTAATCGCTGTTCTCGCAGTTCACCAAATCCATCCCGAGTCGCGGAACTGATTGCATCAGCTCATTCCATTGTTCGAAAAAATTTCTCGAGAAATCAAAGGCTTGTCCGTAAGTTATAGGATCCCATTTGTCGCTGTACCATTCACTCTGATGGTAAACCGGAAAGACGGTTTTTTCCGGATAGATGGAAATGATTTGTTTCCCACTCAGGTCACATTTGCGATGGTAGAAGGTCCGGTCGTTTCGCCAGGCCATGCGACGTTGCACGCGACAGTCTGGGCAGAGAGTGGGAGGGGGGATCGTGTAAGTTTTCTCACGGATAACAGGAGATGCTTTCGTGTAAATTTTCAGATCATCTTCTGTAGTGGCGAATGCTTGCCGGCAAAAGGCGCAGGTTGCATTCATGCTCAATAAATGGAAGCGAAATAGCACGATTCACAGAACACTTTCTCCGGTCTTTGTGGACTGTACGTCGTCTCGATTTCTTTGTTGCAGTTTTCACACTGTCTCTTCCCTAACTGACGAGGATTGCGTAATGCCATTCGTTCTTTATGTCGCATATCAGGACATTTTCTGGAGATGGGAAGTTTAATCAGTCGATAAAATGCGAGTTCCTGTGGAATTACTTTGTATGGTTTTTTTGTAACTTCACACTGCAAGATAGTTGAGCAAATAGAATCATCTACATCGTCGATGGCATCCGGAATTTCTATAGATGGGCCGAGGTATTGATTTGTCTTTTCCTCTTCATCAAGCCATTTATAACCAAGTGCTGCGGTTTTTTGCTTGTCTAGCGGGAAGTAATCTTGCGCGACCGTTTCATTGTATGAGAAGTGGTTTATTTCGGCTGGGAAAAACTCTCCCCACTCTTTCGTCTTCCTTATGTGTCTGATGATCATCGGCACCAGCGCTTCATACTCTTCCTTTGTATATTGTTTGTTCAAAATGCAGTAGCGCTTCTTTTTGAGGCCGACACATCCGAATAGGTGAGAGCAGCCGATGCAGCTGTCGCAATAGAGGATATTGCTATTTCCCTCCCAGCATTCATTACAAAACAGAATGTCCTGACATTGGATGCCGCAGGCATGCGTCTCATACACACGTTCCACGCCGAGTCCCCAGTAACTATAATCCATACAATTTTTAGCACCGGTCACGGATTGGCAATAGCGGACATCTTCCGCTTCGCGGCAGTCGAAACACTCATGAGCATTCTTACAGTGATCCAAATAGTTTCCGGAGAAATTTTCATTCGAAAAGCCGTTGTATTCTTTCACGATCAATTGAGAATTTAGATTCCTATAGTGCTCTGACAACGACTCAATCGTTGTATGGCTACCGAAGTCGATCCTTGAGAGTTCTCTTTCATATTCTTCTTTTGTGTACTGCTTGTTGAGGATGCAATACTCTTTTTGATTGAGGTTCGTACAAAGAAGACAATGCTTGCAGCTGCTGCAGTTGTGAAGAAAATAACTGTCCGAACAATTCGTACAATTTTGCAGCCAAGCCGATTGATAGCAGTTAGAACAGTCGATGCATCTGTAGGTCAATTCGCTTTGATAGATGCCATAACAGTCCATGCAATTTTTGCAATTTTCGACCCGCGTCCCGTAGTAACAATCTTCATTGATATTACTGGAGAAGAGCAGATAGCAATTTTTAGCGTACGAAACGCGATTGCAATAATCGGAATTGACAATCGTTCCTTCGCGCACAAACTGCATCCGCGGTACCGCGAGCATCAATTTTTGGAATTGTGTAAAGAAAGGACTATCGAGATCGAAGTCTTGCGCATAATCCATCGCATCCCATCCATCACCATGCCATATAGTCATTTCGTAGACTTTGTACGGGCTGTTCGGTGGATACATCGAAATGATCTGCGAGCCTGTTTTATCGCATTTGCGATGGAAGAGTGATCGCTCATTCCGTCGAGCTAACCTCCTTTGAGCACGACAATTCGGACAACAAGTCGGCGGAGGAACCAACTCCTTTTGACCGTTGAATTCCGGCGAAATTTTCTCGTAGAATGCCAGATCACTGGGGGAAATTTCAAACAACTGCCGGCATTGGAAACAAGTTTTTTCCATCTTTTATATGGAACGTAGATAACACCCATCACACAACACACGCTCAGTTCGTTCGGGAGTGATAGTCGTATCCACCTCCGTCCCGCACTCGTCACATTGCCTCTTCCGCAGATGTCGTGGATTGCGCTGTGCCATGCGGTTTAAATGCCGTGCCTGGGGCGATACAGTTGGGATAGGTAGTCCCATCTGTCTATAGAAGGAGAGTTCCTGTGGAATGATCTTGTACGGTTTATCGGTGAGTGAGCAGGTAAGAATCTGCTTACAAATCTCATCGCTCGTTTCGGTGATGGATGCAGGCACATCGACACGCGGCCCCAAATACTGATCTTGCTCCGTTTCTTCCTCGTGCCATTTCCAACCTCTTTGTAGAACTTCTTCTTTGGTCAGTGGGAAGAACTCTCCAGCGAGCGATTCGTTGTATGCATATGCGGAAATATTTTGTGGAAAGAATTCGCCCCACTCTTTGGTCGCTCTCATATGGTCAATGATCTTCGGGACGAGTGCTTCGTATTCTTCCTTCGTGTATTGCTTATTCAGAATGCAGTATTCAGCTTGTCGCAGGCCGAAGCAGCCGAAACAATTCTTCACACTGGGGAAGCACGATTCGCAGTAGAGGAGGTCGGTCACATTTTGCCAACAGTGATTGCTGAAGAGCGTGCGGTACACGTTGTACCCGCAGCCGTTGCATTCGTAATCAAGTTCGCAGTTGAGGCCGAACATCGAGAAGTCCATGGAGTCCTTCGCTCCGTTGAGAAGTTCATAGCAGTACGCGCAGGTCTCCAAGTTGCGGGAATCAAAACAGTTGTGAGCATCACGGCACTCGGTCAGGTGATCACCGGTGGAGTTTTCGCATTGCAGCAAATGTGAGGCGCGTTGTGGAGTTTTGAGTCTGGCAGCCATGCTCTTTGCCTGCATGTCTTTTATGATTTCATGTGTCAGCGTCAATGAACCGACTTTGGCTTCCCACTCGTCTTTGCTCAATTGTTCATTGAACAAGCAGTACTGCTTCTGCGCTAAACCGTGACAGCCGAAGCAATTTTTACAACCACGCAGATCACTGCCGAAGTGGCAGTCGTTGCAGTTGTCGCAGTCCTGGAGGTACGTACATTTATATGAATCGGTCACATTGATGCACTCATAACACAGTTCACTGCCGCTGATGCGCAAACAGTCGCAACAATCTTTACAACGGTTAATGCCACGTGAGTAGTAACAGTCTTCGTTCTTTTCGGCTTGAGTGATCATGTAACAATTCTTGGCTTCGCTGGAGCAGTTGGTGTACTCGGAGTTCTGATCCAAATGCGGATCGATGAACAGATTGAAATGAGGGACGATGTTGCACAGCTCCTGAAACTGTTCAAAGAACGGACGCGAGAAATCGAATGGGCGGCCAGAGTCTTGTGGATTCCATTTGTCGCTCAGCCACTCCGTGATGTAGTAGACGGGGAACGACGTGCCCGTCGGATGCATCGAAATCATCGACCGGCCCGACAGGTCGCATTTGCGATGATAAAGTTTGCGTTCATTGCGGAAGCACAGTCGGCGTTGCCAGCGGCAATCCGGGCATAGCGTCGGTGGAGGAATCAGTTCCTTCTTTTCGGCGAAGACCGGAGCCAGGCGATCGAGTAGCGCCAGGTCCGTCTCCGGGAGATCGAAGGTCTGGCCGCACTGTGTACAGGATCGTTGCATACAAAAAATGCTGAACATAGAACTTCTGCGCAGCGTTGACAGTGTTCCACGTATAGTCAAAATCGTCCAACATGATGTGATATGTTTGTATTTATTAGCTTATGGTAAGCCAAATAGTAGTATTCTTATTGTGTAGAAAAAATTCTACAACAGTGCTACCATTCCCGCATATGCTCTCCGAACTCCTCAAGATCGGCTTGTCCCAAGAAGAAGCGAAAGTATACATCGCGTGCCTGGAAGTGAACGGCGGACCGGCGTCCGTAATCGCCAAAAAAGCCGGTGTGCATCGTGTCAGTTGTTATCACACGCTTGAGAATTTGCTCAAAAAGAAATTACTGAGCCAGTACAACAAGAACGGCGTGAAGTACTTCGCGCCCGAGCCGCCCGAACAATTGCAGAAACTTCTGGAAGAGCAGATGAATATCGTTAAAGGACTGTTGCCCGAACTGCGCTCGCTTGTGAGTGCGCTTGCATTCAAACCCAAGATTCGTTTTTACGAAGGACAAGACGGCGTCGAAAAAGTGTTCAGCGAATCGCTCCAAGCCAAAGGTGAAATACTCGGCTACACAAACCTTAAGAACGTGACGACGTTTTTCCCGAAGTTTTTCGAGGAGTACACGCACACCAAGCTGAAGAAGAAAATCAAGACACGGTATCTGTCGCCGACGACCGTCGAGAGCGTGCATGTGCTCGACCCGTTCTTGCCGAAGAACCACGATCCGAACCTCACCGAAATCCTGCTGGTGAACCGCGATCAGTTTTTATTCGAGAACGAAGTGCTCATCTTCAATAATTCCGTCGGCATCGTGTCGCTCAACGCAGACGAACTGCTCGGGTTGATTGTGGAAAGCCCTACGTTTGCCCGAACGATGAAAGCGGTGTTCGATTTGGCATGGCTGGGGGCGACGGCATTCGTAGCCAAATAACGTTTATTTTGTACCAAGGATTTTTGCGAATGCTTCACGGCGTTCACAAGCCTCCTCCTCTTGTTGATCATGTATTCGTTTTATAGCATCAGTGAATGATGGTTCTTCGTCTTTATCGACCATATGTAATACTTCGTCTAATTGCTGGGCATTTTTACGTACAAAATAGGCGAGAAAAACGGATACGCGTGTTACAAAGTCAGTATCTTCTTTGTCGGCTAAAGTTACTTTGGTCAATTGGCGCATTCTTTTTTCTTGAATATCCTTATCACGAAGGATGCCCATACGCTTTAGCATCCCAAATGTATGAAGCGAAGACTGATCTTGTTGTGTGCGAATCGCATCAATGAGTCTGCGAAACTCGTTGACCGCTATGGCTTTCCCTGGGTCACGTGAAGGTCTCTCGAACGCCAACTGAGGAGCGGGACTGCTCTTCGTCATAAGGCTTTTGAAAGTGATTCACGGCGCTTGAACAACGCATACAACGTTTCGAACGCCAACTTCGTATCTTTTTCATCGAGATACAAATTGAGTCCGGTGAACGTCGACGACAATTCAATCAGGTTGATGCCCTGCAGCATGAGTTGCTGCAAGATGATGTAGATAAAGCCCGGTACTTCGCGTGTGAATTTTTCGTCGAACATGATACCGACGCTGGCCACCGTGTCGTGACTGAATGTCGGTTTGTCGTCGATCAGTGCGATTGCGTCGGACTGAAATTTGCGGTCGATGATGAGCGTGATTTCCGATACGCCTTCTGAGAGCGTCATGTAGCCGTTTTTTTTCTGCACCAGCTCATACAGTTTTTGCACGCCACGGTGTACATCTTTCGTTTTGTTGAAGGTGTACGTGCACAGGTTTGCTTGGATGGCGATTTGGTTGATGTAGTACTCGTCTCGCTGCGGAGTCGTACGCCGGATATCATTCTGCATCCGCGACAGCGCCATCACGATTGCGCTTGATGTGAGCGGTTTCTTGGTTCGTACCTGGATGTGCGGCCGGATGTAGTTGGCGACTTGCGACAAATTCAGCAGCCCGTGCTGCAGACCGAATTGCAGCAAGGGCTCTCCTTCAATGATTTCACGTAAGGCGTCGGTTACTTTCAACATGTTATGATTGTAACAATAAAAGTTATAAATTAATAGTTGAGAATCCCGTAATTCACCCTGCTTTCTTGCGTCAAAGAAGCCATATCTTTCCCCTTTTACCATATGGAGCAATCCAATATTTCACAGGATGAGGTGCATCAGGCTGCCCAGACACTGGCGACCGACAGCTGGAATCCGTTGCATCACTTCGAGAAAAAAGCCGCTGCAAAGACATTGCGGGCTGCACGTGGTAAACATCGTTCAAAGAAAAAATAGTCTGTAGGCCAATCAATTAAGGAGGAGAGAAACCAGCTCCTCCTTATTGAGAGGTCCAGAAAACGAAGATTTTTCTTGACCTGCCTTCGAGAATGAGGAAAATGTGACGCAATCGAGCGCATTGGCGCCGCCACATCGCCTCTCGAACGAGCCGCTCACGCGAGTGAAGCGGTTGTTGCCGGTGTGTCGATGCTCTCGGAGTCTCACACAAAAACATTCGCTGTCGCGTTTCATGATTCGGAAACGGAAGAGAGAAGGCAGTATGCCGAGTCCGAAACTGATACGCTCTACTGCCGCGTGTCCGGTTACACTCAAAAAGGAGAGTCGGTGGAAATTCTCGTGATGTGCCAGCGCGTTCGTCACACGATCTATAACTTGTGCCACTCAGCAATGGGCGTACGCATGACATCTTCCCAGAGCGTCACAGAGCAGGGAATGGTATGGGTAAAAAAGAAGGTGGTACATGTACGAAAGAAAACAGAGGAGTCGGACGAAGAAAAAAAGAAGGCTCTTCCTCAGTCGATTGTGTACGGGCCATTCGATCAGACGCGACAGAAGCTGAAAGACGTTTGCGCTGCATTACGAACATTTCCGGAGCCCGGGAGCCAATTGTGGAAGCCGTTCGTTCCGCCCGCATCGGTCACCGAAACATTGCAAGATTGGCAAGCGAAACCCTTTGCTGATTCAGACGAAGATTCATAAAAAGTCTCTTCGCTTTTGGCTATCATTCTCGCGGAATCCTGATCGCCATCGTCGTCCCGGTGCCTTCGCGCGAGTCGCAGCTGATGGAGCCGCCGATCATGTCGAGCATGTGCTTGGCCAGATACAAGCCAAGTCCATTGCCCGTCGTCGACATCTGCTGCGCCCGTTTGCTGCGATAAAATTTGGTGAACAATTTCAGCTGGTCCGTCACGGATATGCCGATGCCCGAATCGGTGACGCGGACCGTCACCATCGGCTGTGTGTCATCGACGGTCAGCATGACGGCACCGCCATCCGGTGTGTAGGTAATCGCATTGCGCACAATCACTTCGATCACCGTGTGCAACACCATCGGGTCAATGAATACCGTGATGCGTTGCGGTAAGCGGCGGTAGGTGAAGTCGATATGCTTCTTTTTGATCTCAATGCGCAGCGAGTCGACGATGACGTCGAGTTGTTCCTGCAAATCGATTTTGACGGGTGACATGGCGAGACCGCGCTCGGCCTGCGATGCACTCAAAAATGTATTCAGCACACTGATTGCATTGTCGATACCCGCGCTGACATCGCGTACCATTTCCAATTGCGTCGGCTGCAATGTTCCAAAATCCTGCTCGAGCAACAGATCGGTATTCCACTTGATGGCGCTGAGCGGCGAACGCAACCGATGCGACAGCAGAGCGACCATCGTCGTCCGTTCATCGCCTCTCAAACGAAGCAAACGATTTTTATGGCGCAAATGCAGCAATGCGATGCAGAGCACCACCAGCGATGCGGCCAGAAGCAGAATGACGAATGACATGGGTATTTCGTTTAATTATAGCAGAAAATACGGCTTTTTTACAGTCGGCGTTTGCACGCATTAGTCTCATTAATTGCATTCCATTGCTGTTCGCAATTCGACCAGGTTGTCTCGCATAATCGTGATGTACGATGCGTTCGCCTTCCGATCCTCCGCCGTTAGTCCTTCAATGGGATTGAGCACCATCGTTTGAGCTCCCACTTCGTTGGCAATGGTCTCTGACAGTTTGGGGCTTGCCATCGTCTCGAAGAAGATGACAGGAATTTTTTTCTGTTTAGCGATATCCGCCACATGTGCCAAGGTGCCGGGCGCCGGTTCCTGATCTGGTGAAAGACCTGCAATGGGCAGCGTGGTAAATCCGTAGCGTTTTGATACATATTGAAACGCATCATGTGAAACGATAACCGTATTGAGCAGACAGTGAGCGAGGCCCGTTCGATAATCGTGATCCAGTTGATCGAGATTGGTCAAAAGTGTGGTGGCATTCGCCCGATATGTTTCCGCACGGGCCGGATCAATTTGCACCAGCGTATCACGCATTGCTTGCACTTCCTTTTCGGCCAGTACGGGATCGAGCCAGATGTGCGGATCATTGCTATTGCCGCCCACTACGTCCACCATGCGCAGCGTCCGGATCGCCGCCAGATCCAGATCGCTTTTGATCTTATCTGCCCATGCATCCACGCCGTTGCCGTTGAAGAGGAAGAGTCGGGATTGTCTTACTGAAATAATGTCCGCCGGTGACGGCTCATAATCGTGCGGTTCAACGCCGCCCGGCGTGATCTGCGTAACATGAACGTATTCACCGCCGATCTGCTCGGCAAAGAAAGCCAGAGGATAAAAACTTGCCGCCACATTCACATCATCGGAAGTTTGGGGCGGGGTTGCCGTGGAACATCCGGTGAGGAGAAGCAGGCTGCAGCCGAGAATCCAGTGAGAAACACGCATGACAGAGAGAGAAAATTATCTGGTACAAGTGCGACACAGGCCGAGAATTTCGCTTACGTGTTCAATCGGGCGGAAACCGGCGCGCTGAGCTACGGCATTTTCTGCCCGGCACAAAGCGGTGTCGGCGAATTCCTCGACTCTACCGCAGTCTTGGCAATGGAGGAATCCGTGATGTCCGGCGATGTCCGGTTGGCTGCATAGCGAGTACTGACCGTTGCATGCATGACGGTGCACGATGTTCAATGTTTCGAATGCCTCAAGAATGCGGTACACAGTCACTGCATTAATCTTGTCACCTTGTTTGGCGATCCATTTCTGAATGTCGTACGGAGACGACGGTTGCTTGATACGCTCGAGTGCTCTGACAACCAGGCGACGCGGTTGCGTATCTTTGAGGCCCGATTGCTTTAGGAGATCAATAATAGTCTTCGTCATGGAGACGAATGTTAATGCAATAATATTTCATTTGCAATGGCTACATACCTGTTTCTTTCGACTCGGGCCAATGAGTACAGTACGGCTACTCTTTCTTTTTTCATTATGCATTTTTCCGCTCGTCCTTACTGGTGTCATGTGCATCAGTATCTGCCGGACACGTTCGGACCGGCGCTCGTTACGTACGTTATCTTTCTGACACCCGGTCACTATGTCTCGTCTTCGGGGAATTCCGTACAGCTGGCAAAACGCATGTGTCAGTGTTGCCGATAGAAGTGCGGTAGAAACGCCGATTAATTTATATTTTTTTACATCAGACAGACAATGTTCCAGTAGGTGCAAAATATTGAGCCAAAGCTGCATTTCTGCAATATATCTTCTTGAAGTGTTCAATACTTCTACCTAGAGCAGTTTGTAGCCATAGTGAAGTAATTTTCGAATTACACCCTTGAAATCCAGACCATTTGTGCGTACATGATGATCATTTATCATCTTCTTCCTTTATTCTTATGGCAGCAGTATCCGCTCTCGCCAGTGCAAACTTCCCCGTCGCCATGACCATCGGTTTCGGATCACTCGGTCCGGCTCTCGCCATCGGCTTTATCGGCGCCAAAGCCGTCGAAGCAATCGGCCGCAATCCCGAAGCAGGCGCCCGTATTCAGACCTTCGCCATTCTGTCCATCGCCTTCGCCGAAGCGGTCGCGATCTACGGTCTGGTCGTGGCGCTCATCATGAAGTTCGTCTGAGTGATTTCTCATCACGGCAGAAAAAAGAGTACTCTAAGTTGCCATGAAGAAGGTTGTCCTGATAGGGATCGCACTTGCTCTTGTAGCATGTCAGAGAGCAGTAGATGTTCCGCCACATACGTCTGTTTCGTCGGCATCATCAAGCGATGGAGACTCATTCGCAACTTCTTCCTCACATGTTGCCGCTGCATTTGTGCCGCCGATTTCCCGGGCGCAGGAACGTGTCACCAAAAAATTCTTCGGCACGCATGTGACGCCTTCTTCTTCGCCGGTGCAACCCGAGCGTTTTTCGGGTTATCACACGGGTGTGGATTTCGAAACATTCCCGGAGGAACAATCGGTCGATGTGCCAATCGTTTCAGCGTGCGCGGGTACGGTGCGTTTTGCCGGACGGGTGTCGGGCTATGGCGGCGTTTTGATCCAGCAATGCACGTATGAGGATCAGCCGGTCACGGTTCTGTACGGCCATCTAAACGAGCGATCTCTTGCCGCACGAGTGGGAGATGACCTGCAAGCCGGGGCGCCAGTGGGTCTGCTGGGCAAAGGATATAGCACGGAGACGGACGGCGAGCGAAAGCATTTGCACTTTGGCATTCATCGGGGGACGACGGAGAATTTTCGCGGCTATGTGTCGTCGCTCGATCAACTGAATCAGTGGATCGATGGAGCGGTCCTTCTGTTCGGAAAGAAATGAGCATTGCTGATACCGGAAGGAGCAAGAGGTACAGCGTGTGTCGATTAGGATGAAAGTCAGGTTTTGCCGGTACTGTCTTTTATTTTGGATCTTGTATGAAAGAGAGATCATACTGGTGCAGTTGCCGGATTCTGAAAATTTAGCCTCGCTACCCGTACTTCTTGTTTTCCAGACCTGCAAAATGCTAGCATGCGATACTGGACATGGTTCATCGCTTTCCTTCCTTCTCTTTCCGACACAACCAACGCAACGCATTCACTCTTATTGAGCTCCTGGTCGTTATCGGAATAATCGGCATATTGGCTTCGGTGGTTCTTGTCGCCGTCAGTCCGAAAAAAAATATTATTTCTGCCCAGGATGCGGGCCGTGCGAGCAGCATCAAGCAACTGCAGAATGCGTTGTACCAGTATCTTGTCGATAACGGTGCCTTCCCATCGGCGGCTTCTATCCAAGAGGGCAGTGCAAATGCGCTGCCGATTTGCAAAAAAGGAATCCCCAATGGCACGTCATCCTGTGTATCTCTGGATGCCCTTGTTCCGACATACATGGTCGACATTCCGCTTGATAGCAGCGAGGGAAACCCGAATCTGTCGGGATACAAAATAAACACACAGAACGGTCGTGCGCTTGTGACGGATACGTATCAGGGACAAGCCGGGCAAATCGTGATTACCACTGGCTTGGTGGGATACTGGAAGCTGGATGAAACCGCGGCAAATGGCACGGTGCTCGACAGCAGCACTAACGGTTATAACGGCACGGCTACCAGTTTCAGCGGAGGCTACGGTCCCACAACCACGGTTCCCAGCCTTTCCTTCTCTGATTCTGAAGCTCTCAATTTCAACGGCTCATCAAGCATTGTGACCTTACCAACTCTGCCGTCTCTCCCAACATTCACTATCAGTTTCTGGTGGAATTCCGAATCCATTCGTGCGTGGTCCGGACCCTTCAATGATCGCGTTGCCGGCGTCAGTGGTTTCCAGTTGGTCAATGATTCGGCAAGTACCGCGTTGTTTGCGCCGCACCTGGTAATCTGGAGCGGTGCCGCCGAGACAAGTCAGTTCATCTCAACATCCACCTATGCTGTACCTTTCACCGGGTATCACCACGTCGTATGGACATATGACGGAGCGACCGCGAAGTTTTACTTTGATGGCATCGGACAGAATACCATACCGGATGCTACCACTGGTTTCGGTGTCACCGGCGTGACCATCGGAAAAGGCTATGGTTTCGTCGGCGGCGAGATGGATGATGTGCGTATTTATAACCGCGCTTTGAACAGCAGTGAAGTCAGCAAGATTGCCGGTGGAAATGGTTGATGTTCCTTTAAAAGGAATCAGTTACGGGACGATGTGATTGCCGGCACACCGGACGTTGGAAAATGAGGGGAGACATTACAGTCCAATGAGGTACCATTTTACCAATGGTCCGCCTGGCGCCAGATTCTCCGGCCATTGCACGCAAAAAACTGGAGCGCGTGCGCAATTTTGGAGAGACACATTTGTCGGGCATTATGCGGCGCAGCGGCGAAAGTTATGCAATGCACGGCATCGAAGTCTCCGCTGTCGTATCCGAATTAACGGCCGATCCGTCGCTACAGGCCGTCGCACTGTTGCACGACTTGCTTGTGCATCCCGATGGTGAACGCCTGCTTCAGGAGGCGCCGATTTCCTCTGCCGAACGCATGCTCCTGCAGCAGATGCACATGTTGCGTCGTCTGCATATCGATACTAGCACGAGCGACTTGGATCAGGTGATTACGACATTCATCGATAATACGAGCATCCTGCCCTTGCGTATGGCTCATCGTCTGAACGATGTGCGACATCTGGATCGGTTTGAGACGGCGCTGCAGAAACAAATCGCCAACGAGACACTGCACATGTATGCGTCGATTGCGAATCGCGTGGGCATGCACCGCTGGCGTTACGAGATGGAGGACCGATGTTTTCCCGTTGTGTACGTGAAAATTTCGAAGGAGTTGCAACGCAAAGCGCAGGAATATGCAAATCTGGATCGCACATGCATTCGTCATACGACTTCTTTTTTACGGCGCAAAATGAAGGCAGCCGAATTATCGTGTTCCTTCTCTTTCCGTTTGAAAGGATTGTATTCCATTTATCGCAAAATGGTCTTGAAGGAGCGTCGGTTCGAAGATCTGACTGACCGTCTGGCATTGCGTATCATTCTGCCCACAATCGAAGATTGTTACCGTGCACTCGGCATCGTGCACGGCTGCATGCGTCCGATACCGGGAAAACTGAAAGACTACATCGGGGCACCCAAAGAGAACGGCTACCGATCGATCCATACGGTCGTGTATCCGTTGCCGGGCGTTTCAGAACAACCCATAGAAATTCAACTGCGTACGGCGGACATGGATCGCGAATGTGAATTCGGCTTCGCCTCCCATGGCGCGTACAAAGAAGCGATGTATGCGTTGTCATCGGGCGGATCCCGGGTCAGCATTCTCAACGGCCTCAGAACATTGCGCGATGAAGCGCGTTCGCCGCAAGAATTCGAAGCGGCACTGCGCACATACTTTCGCGGCGACCATCTGACTATTTTCGACACGAAGAGTTGTCTGTACCACCTCAAGAAACCGGCAACGGTTCTCGACTTCCTGTGTGCCGTCTACGGAGAGCGCAGCGCACGGACGAAGCTCGTGCATGTGAATGGACGCGAGCATCCGTTGCATACACCGTTGCACGATGGCGACACAGTGGGTGTGCAGTTCGGACGAGACAACCGGCTGACAGCCGAATGGCTGCATTACTGCAATCACAAGAAAGCGAAAGAATTGCTGCGCGCATTGCAGCGGCAGAAAAAGTGAGTACTTGATTTGATGCGAAAAGAGGTCGCGTCACGTGATCGGGCGCAGGGATACGCGGCATGTCCCACGTAAAATCCGTTGCTCACTTCGCTGTGCGTGATTTTACGTGGAGCCGCTGACCGGATTTGAACCGGTGACCCACGGTTTACGATACCGTTGCTCTACCAGCTGAGCTACAGCGGCGGGACGCGCAGTATAGAGGATTTATTCCACAAAAATAAAGGAAACCGGGGCGTTCTGGAGGGGCGTAGAACGTCCAGGATGGCTGTGGGCAGCAGGAAGCTGGCAATTGCTGCATTTTGCCCGGATTCTTTCTTCATACTACTTTCCACTCCGTGCCGTTCCATCAATACTACAGAGGTGCTTTCTCCTGCGCTTCTCACCTGGTTCTCGCTCGGCATTCTGAACAAAGACCGCTACCGCGCCATGCTCGATGTGTACGGAACGCTGGACGAAGCACTGGCACGATTGTCGCCGGATGTGTTGCAGGCTTTAGGTTGCCGGTCGGATACGATTGAAAAAACACTCGTTCGAATTGAAGAGTTCAATGCTCCGCAGTATGCGAAAGAACTGCAGAAGCGCGGAGTTGATATCGTCGCGCTTGATGATCCTCTGTATCCCGCCCGCCTGTTCGAGATCGGTGATCCACCTGTCTTCTTATCGTATCGCGGGGACCTGTTGATCTTGGAGCAGCCGAGTATCGCGGTGGTCGGCACGCGACAGATGACGGCGTACGGCAAACGTGTGACCGAAGAATTTGTGCCTGAGTTCGTTCGTGCAGGACTTGTGACAGTCAGTGGACTGGCGCTTGGCATCGATGCAGTAGTGGCCGAAGAAACTCTCCGAGCCAATGGCAAGACCGTCGCTGTGCTCGGACACGGACTCGGTAGCATCTATCCGCCGAGCAATGCGCGTCTGGCTAATCGCATCGTCGAGCAAGGCGGACTGCTCCTCTCCGAATTTCCGCTGGAGATGCCGCCGGACAAATTCACCTTCCCGGCGCGTAACCGCATTATCGCAGGTCTAACGCTTGGGACGGTGGTGACCGAAGCGCCGGAAGGAAGCGGCGCGATCATTACGGCCGAATTGGCGCTCGAATATAGCCGCGATGTGTTTGCGGTGCCGGGGCATATTTTCGACGACAACTATGCCGGGTGTCATAAAATGATCATGCGCAGCCAGGCGAAGCTGGCCCAATCGGCGACACACGTTCTGCGCGACCTGGGCATTGTCGCATCCGAACAACCCGAATCCACCTACGAACCGACATCCAACGAGGAAAAAATTCTGTACGGTCTCCTCAGTTCCATGCCGCAGCCGACGGATGACTTGGTGGCGAAATCAAAATTGAATCCGGGTACCGTTGCCGCCACACTTACAATGTTGGAAATCAGCGGGGCGGCACGGAATGTAGGCGGCGGATCGTGGGTGAGAGGATAAGCGTTACGCGGCTCGGCCCAGCGTTTCGATTTTCTTGAGCACCGGTCCTACTTCTTCTTCGCGCTCCTGCATTTCCTTGGCGCGACGCTGTAATCGTTCGGCCTGTTCTTCTGTCGTCTTACGCAGCGTAGCAGCTGTATCCAATGCGTCATGTGCCGTGTTCTGTGCTTGCTCTTTCTTTGCGTCGAGTTCGTTCCTCATGTCCGGTTCTTCCACTGGATTCGGATGCGTCACGGGCTCGGTGCGAGTCTCGGGTTGAGGATCCTTGGGTTCATATAATTCTGGGTTCATAGAAAGAGTGGGGAAAGGTGGATGCTATGACGTTTATCTGCAAGATTCATTGCAGAAACCACAGGCTTTAATCCTGTTCTCTTTGAGTTCCAGACTCGCAAATTACTTTACCTTTTTCGCAAGTCCTTCAATCCCTTCCAATGCACGCAGCGCTTCGATCGGTATCATCCACACAGTCGTGTTCGACTGATCCGAGCTGAGATCGTTGATGCTCTGGAGTGTGCGCAGGTGGAGCGCGCCCGGAGATTCGGCCAGCATTTTGGCCGCTTTGGCGACGTTGGCCGCCGCTCCCACTTCGCCTTCGGAATTGATGATCACGGCCTGCTTTTCGCGCTCGGCTTCGGCGACTTTGGCGATCGTACGTTTAAGGCTCTCGGGCAGCACGATATCTTTCAGTTCCAGTTTTTGCACATCGATGCCCCACGATTCGGACACATGATCCACCTGCGTTTGGATGCGCTCGCTGATCTGTTGCTTGTTCGAAAGCAGTTCGTTGAGCGTCACTTCGCCCACTGCATTGCGCATCGTCACCTGCGCCAGCTGACTCACGGCATAGTTGAAGTTCTCGACTTCAATCACTGCCTTCTCGGCATTCGAGATCTTGTAGTACAGCACGGCGTTGATGTGAATGGGAATGTTGTCCTTCGTGATCGTTTCCTGATCCGGCACATCCACCGTCTTGACGCGGATATCCACTTTCATCAGTCGCTGAAAAACCGGAACCAGAATATGCCAACCGGCACTCCATGTTTTGCTGTACTTTCCCATCGTGAATACGATCCCGCGCTCGTACTGATTGATCTGTCTGATCCACGAGAGCACAAAGATGACGACGGCAACGGCGATAGGATAGAAGGACAGGAATTCCATGGCGATTAAGGGGGACAAGAGAAACAGTATAGCACGAATGAAATTCGAATTTCGTGATTCGCGTGTAGTTTTACAGTCTTTCTGCTGTGTGGCGTGCAATGGTCACAATCTCGCCGAACTCAGCAGGCTTAAGTGATGCACCGCCGATGAGTCCGCCGTCTATATCCGCCTGCAACAGGAGCGATTCGGCGTTCGCTGGACTCATCGAACCGCCGTAAATGATGCGAGTGGAATCGCGCACATCATCGGGTAGCAATGAGCGTATGAACGTGTGCATCTCTTGGGCTTGTTCCGGCGTTGCGGTCTTGCCCGTGCCGATGGCCCACACTGGTTCATAGGCGATAGTGATTCCTTTCGGCAGCAACGATAGCTGACGCTTGATTACTTCTTTCTCTTTACCGTCCGCTCGCTCCTGCTCTGTCTCGCCGATGCAGACGACAGGATGCACGTCATGTGCCAATGCGGACTTGGCTTGCTCGGCAATAAACTCGTCAGTCTCCTGATGGTAACGTCGTCGTTCCGAATGTCCGCACAATACGAAGCGACAACCCAACTCTTGAATCAGAGCCATGCTGATGTCACCGGTGAACGCGCCTTTGTTCTCGGGCCGTGCGAACTGTGCGCCAGTGTGAATGTCTTCGGCGATGCAAATGCTCAGGTCTGTCGCCGTTGCGAATACGATAACGTCGATATGTTCAGTCGGACGGTATGGCGTATCCGGCGCATCGAAATCATCCGGCGCGGGGTTCATTTTCCAGTTGGCGGCGATGAGTGGTTTTCGCATGAGATAGGCGGTACGGGTACCTATCATACAAGCTGGCCGTTCCTTGTCGAAGGGCAATCCTCGCGTTCAGCCCCCGGCTATCGCCGTACTAAGAACCTTATGAGCCGTCGAAGACCTGTTCTCTTCGGTTCAACTGATGGCTTAGTTGGCATGTACTGCGGTGCATATATTACAAATGGATCTTCCTTATCTGATAACTTGCGTTTCATTCTTTCTGACTCCAGCTGCTGCGCTTCCTCTTTATCCGCAAGACCGAGAATCCCGTCATTGCTGAATGCCAGGACTTCATCAAGATTTAATTTCCATTTGCTTCCTTCCAACGCTTCTCCATGTAAGAGCATTAGCCTATCCCGATCAGTCTCGTTCTCGTAACGCAGATTAGATGTTTGCAGCAGCTTAAATGCGGCTCTTAATCTTCTGTCATACGACTCCTCATTGAACAGAGCAGCCTTTAGTAAGGCATGAGATACATCCATGATTGTTCCCTGTGAGGCTTGTTCATATATATTTTCCAGTTGTCCAACGGGATCAACGATCGGTGGTTCAACCTCCTTATCAGCAGAAGCAGGCGCGATGAGTTCTTTGGGTACAGCTTCGACAACAACACCGCTATGTGATGGGAGCAGTCCTTCTTCAACGGAAGTCCCCGGCTGCTGTGCTATGCGATTCAACAGAGCCTCGATTCCCTCATCATTTCCCTCATCATTGTGCGTGGTTTCTGCCACGACTGAAACAGCGTTGCTCGGAGGTGACAGTACTTCTGCAGAGGTCACTTCTTCTGTCTCTACTCCATTCCACGTGATCTGTGGCGGAAATGACGGAGGACTATAGACTGCTTTCATTTCTGCAGGAGTTCCTGCTTTTTCTTGTGTTCGTACTCCATTTCCTGTGAGCTGTTTCAAGAATGATGGAGTGTCAATTCCTGTATGATTCGTTGCTCCATTTCTTCCTCGGGCCAACAGAGCTTCTGCCAGAGCAATTGTTTGCGAATCCACTTGAAGCAGAGAAGCATGGCCGTTGCTGTTCGATGCAATCATTTCTTCAGGAGCCGCAACTATGCCATTCCACTCGAGCTGGAGTTGAAATGGTGCTTCTGTCGCTTCTTCATGGTGATGTATTGCTCCATTTGTATCTCTCATAAGATCGACCAAGGCAATTGCTTCCCTATCTGCTGGGCTGGGGGACATGCGACCGTTGCCCGGCAGTACCATCACTTCCTCGGGAGTCTCAACTTTTCCATTCCATGTGAGCTGTAACGTAGGCTTTGCTACAGGTGTTGGCGAGATATGGCCGTTGCCATTCTCATGGCTTGAACCAAACGCTTCAGTCGTCGCTGGGGAGTCGACAAAAGGTGTAGCATCTTTGACTGCATCAGATGCAAAAAATGCTTGGATTCTCTCGGTTGAATTTCCATTCAAGAGAGCAAGTAGTGCTTGTAGTTCCTTATCATTGAGCTGACTCATAGGACCGCTCGTTTCATGCATAGCGCCATCCGTTGTCGAATGTTCATGGATGTAGGATTCAAATTTTGGTAAAAGATCCGAATCAGCTGATCCCGTGTGCACCAGAGAAACGTTGTCGTTCCACACGTGTTCTACATTATCATCACCCAAAGCATCTCTATTTACATCCTCGGGGAACAATTCACCGAGCAGTGCCTCAACACTTATATTTTCACCGTCCAAATCTTCCGGTAGCACTGCACTCAGCGCATCTTCCGGGTCTTCTCTAGCACTCTCTGCTTCATCGCCATCAATCGTCTGCTCAGCATCGTCGTTTTCGTTCGTGATTGTGGTGCCAAGCGTCGTTGATGCTGGTTCAGAAATTTCCTCGGAAGGTGCGCGGACGAAATCATCATCGCTTTCCGTATCGACAATTTCTTCAGGTGCGAGAACGGGGGAAACATGGCCGTTCGCTTCGGGGTTACTCGTGCTCATAGCTTCATTAGCCGTAAGTACCACCTTAGTAGGTTCACTGGCCAATGCCGTGACTTCAGCGCTTGAATCGTCACCAAATTCAATCCTCGCAGAGTCATCGAAGGAGGAGCCCAATGATGCATCAAGAGCATTGATACTTGAATCACTGGGAGAGAGCGCAGAGAAATCAAAATCACTGGCAGATCGCTCGAAATCGGATCCTGAATCTTCAACGGAGATCTCAATTCCTGAGAGAGCTTCTAGGTTCACTTCGGAGTCCTTTCCTATCAACGTGGAGCCAGAGGATGCGAATTCTGCATTAAGCGCTTCGTCCTCTTCATCATCAATCGGAAATGGGTGCTCGTCTGTAGCTCTGTCGTCTCGATGCGACAGACCGCGAGGAAGATTATCGAGGAAATCATCATCTAGCTCATCTTTTTCCACGCTTGCATTGTCGACCCACAATTCCATCTCTTCATCAACATCCTTATCTCTATCTTCAATCTTAGGACGATTCACAGGTGCAGAGAGCCAGATAGTTTTTTTGGAGCCTTTTTTAGGCTTTGGGACGATGAAAACCGGTTTGACCGCGGGCCCTTCATACTCCAACCGCATGACACGCTTTTTGTTCCATTTAGGTCTTACATTGAATTTTTTCATGAGGCGTTGCAACTCCTCATATTGTTTCGCTGTCATATTACGCAAATGACCGATGTGCACACGCAGGTTCGGCAGTCTTTCCAGGCGATCCTCCAAGTCTGCCAGCTGATCCCAGATCACTTCGCTTGAGATTTCGCTTTGGTTCTTCACCGACGCTTCGATCTCTTTTTTCAGTTTGGGATTATCGCTCATCATTTTCTCTTGTTTATCGGATGGTCTGGCGATGTGCTGATGAACGACTCTGCCGCTATTTGCTTGAGCTAACTCGTCCATAGTCGCTTTGATTTTCTTATTCGCTTGTTCACCAACCGCCACAACCCCGACGGAGGTCGGTTGCTCTTGGGACAATAAACTTTCGGCCAAAACATCAGCTGCCTCGCCATAAACCCAGAATCGCTTGCCGTTGGAATCTTTCAGCTCTTCTCGCAGTTTGTCATGTACCTGCGGGATCGTCGCAGTTTTTTCTTTCGTCGCTACATTGCCGAATAAACCACTGATCCTGCTCTTGAACGAACGTCGCGTCGTGTCTGTTGCCGGCGATTCAGCGGGCGTTTGAGGAAGAATTGTATCCCGAGGGCCAATACGGGAGCGCGGCGAAGAGATGAACTGCTGCATAGGGCAAATGGAATGAGGAGACATATTTTAATAAAAATCACATTTTGGCAAGTAGATGTGATCTTTTTTGGTGCTGAATAATGAAAAGGAACGCACTGAGCGAACTTCTGCTAGGATAGAAATCATGAAGTTCTCTCGCATCGTTCTTGCAACCGATCATGCTGGTTATAAGCTGAAAGAGGCAATTAAAGCCCATTTGGTAGGCAAAGGCTTCGATGTCATAGATGAGGGAACGTTTTCGGAGGAATCAGTCGATTACCCGGCCATCATTCGTCGCGGGTGCGCGTGGGTGGTGGAGCAGGGGATGCCGGGGATCGTCTTCGGCGGATCGGGACAAGGCGAAGCGATTGCGGCCAACAAAGTGCCGGGCATTCGTGCGGCTCGGTGTCTGACGGTGGAAGATGCCAAGCTGGCGCGTAGTCATAACGATGCGAATGTGATCAGTCTTGCCGGCCGGATGACGACACCTGAGAATGCAATCGCGATGGTCGATGCATTCCTCTCTACTCCCTTCGAAGGCGGCAGGCACGTTGCTCGCGTGCAGGACATTGAGCCGGGCGGAAAAGTGCCGTTCTTTGAGAGTTAGGAAAACATTCTCAGGACAGACATGCTCATACTTATCAATTGTCCATTATCATTTTTTAATTTCCCTCCTGTACTATAACCACATGACAGCCTCGTCGATCATTATCGCGCCCTCCGTCCTCTCGGCCGATCTCGGCCATCTGCAGGACGAGATTGATGCTATCGAGCCGCATGCGGATTGGATTCAGGTGGATGTGATGGACGGACACTTCGTTCCCAACCTTTCGTTCGGTGCGCCGGTGATGAAGTGCGTGCGCACCAAATTGCCGTTGGATATTCATTTGATGGTCACCAATCCCGCCGATCGCGTGCGAGAGTTTTTGGAGATCGGCGCCAAGAACATCACGTTCCATGCCGAGGCGGTCGAGAACACCGAAGCGCGGCGCGCTCTCATCGAAGCGATTCACCTGGAGAAGGCGACGGCGGGTATCGCCATCAATCCGAGCACACCTGTCGATGCGATTGAAGACGTGATCGATCTGGTCGATCTGGTGCTGGTCATGTCCGTTTTCCCGGGATTCAGCGGCCAGTCATTTATTGCTGATGTGCTGGATAAAGTGCGCGTGCTACGCCAGCGCAAACCGGATCTGATGATTCAAATGGACGGTGGTATCGACGACAAGACGGCAGTGCAATGTCTGCAGGCCGGAGCCAACAATTTGGTCTCTGCCAGTTATATTTTTAAAGCGACGGACCGGGCCAAAGCGATCGCGGCTTTGAGAGGTTCAGCTTCTTAGTCCGATTTATTTCCAATTCCACTCGCTTGTATGCAAAAGAATTACATCGCCCTTGGCCTGACCAGCGCGTTGCTTGTCGCCTGTGCATCGACCACTACGAAAGAGCAGTCAGCTTCCTCTGCATCCGCATCAGATGCCATGGTATCTTCCTCGGCCTTTTCGTCAGCGAGTTTTGCAACTCAACAGATCAAGTTGCTGAGCCCGAGTGGTCAGTCTCTGACCATCAATGCCGAAGTGGCACAGACAACCGAACAACAGGAGCAAGGATTGATGAATCGCACGACGCTTGCCGATGACGCTGGCATGTTCTTCCCGTTCGATCCGCCGCGGCCGGTCAGTTTTTGGATGAAGGACACGCTCATTCCGTTGGACATCTTGTACTTCGATGCGAACGGTTCATTCATCACCAGCATTGCGATGCAGCCCTGTACATCAAATGACGACAGCAGTTGTGCTCTCTATCCATCTCCCGCGCCGGTCGGCAGTGCGCTCGAAGTTCCCGCCGGCTATGTGGCGCAGCATCAAGTGGGGGAGGGATGGAAGATAGTACGGTAAAAAGATTCAAGAGATTCAAAGGAAAAGAAATCAGTGAGTGTCTTGAAGAATTTTTCCTACATCTCTCTGCCTAAATCTTCCTTAACAGTCTTCGTCTCACCAGCACGATACCTAGCGCCGCCCCAGCCACGACAATGGCGACGGCGCCCGGGCCGGATCCGGTGAGCGGCTTGCCGTTTGGCGTGTGGAGGTTGCTCCCGTCGCTGCAAATATTGTTGATGCAGTGGTTCGACAGGCATTGCGCGTTTTGCGTGCAGCTCTCGCCATTCTTCCGAGCCGTGCAGATGCCGTTTTCGCACAAACCCGATCGGCACTCCGTGCCGTTGTTACAAGTAGCGCCATTCAATTTGCCGGTACAGATGCCTTGCTGACATTCGCCCGACGGGCACTGGTTTCCATCGGTGCACTGGGCGCACTTCCCTTGCAGACAGAGGCCTGATACACATTGATCATTTGCCGTGCATTCGGCCAGGCCGGTGAGGAGCGGAAGATCGATGGTTTTGACGATGGAGTCGAGCCCGGCGGCCGGCGATTCCTTGCGGCAGTAACGGTCGCAGCCATCCCCGGCCACGCGGTTGCCGTCGTCGCACTGCTCGCCATTGTCGATGATGCGATCGCCGCAGCGCGGGGCGGAGCAATCGGTGCGGCAGCCGTTTTGTGTCGTGCTCGGCGTATCGCTGTTGCCGGCGCCGTTGTCGCATACTTCACCGGCATCCACCATTCCGTTTCCGCAGAACTTCGACCGGAAATGACACGTCTTGGCATCACAATCGTACGGCAACGACTGATTCATCAGCGACGGTTCGCACTGCTCGTCGAGCAGCACTTCCACTTTCCCGTCGCCGCACGAACCGTGTTCCAGTTTGCAGTCGGCGGTGCAACCGTCCAGATCGCGTGTGTTGCCGTCATCGCATTCTTCACTGGTATCAAGCAGGCCGTTGCCGCAACGGAACGTGGTATCGCACCGACCGTTTTGGCATGCAGCGCCGTTTGCGCATTGCACGGTTGCAGTGCATTCCGTCAAACAGATGCCGCTTGTGCAGACACCTGTCGCGCATTGCTGCGTTCCGCTGCACGTCGTCAGACACGTGCCATTTTTACACAGACCCGACGGACAGAGCTGGCACGAATCGATACAAGTGTTTTTAATGCAGAGCCCCGAGGGACAATCGGCGGCGATTTTGCATTCATCAACGCACGTGCCGCCAACGCACTTTTTGGACGGACACTGTTCATTCGCCTGGCAGGCGGTGCCCGACGACGAAGAGCCGGACTGACAAAGGCCATTCACACATTGACCGGACGGACACTGAGAGCCGGATTGGCAGTGTTGCGCGGACGAAGACGAAGAAGAGGACGATGATACGGCTGTACACGTGCCATTTTTACATTGGCCGGACGGGCATTGTGTTCCCGAGATGCATCGTGTGCTCGATGCAGAACTGCTGTTACATTGTCCGTTCTGACACGTGCCGGATCCGCACTGCGCGTTGGAGATGCAACTGCCGGGCGGAGCGCACCGGATACAGGCGTACTGCGTCGGATCAGGCAGGCAGATAAGCGGGCGGTTGAGGGCATCATGTTGCTGCGCACACAGTTCATTGCCACCCAGGAAATCGCACTCGTAGCCAAGGCAGGAACTTCCTGTCGGTGATTTACTTGAGGAACTAGAGACGCACTGGCCATTGCTGCACTGGCCGCTGTTGCATTCGTTATTGGCATGACAAGTGAAACTGGATGAACTGCTGCCAGATTTCGAAGACGACGATGATGATGACGAAGCGGTTGCGTTCACACAGCGTATGCATTGAACATTGCTTGAGTCGTTCACACAGCGCATGGGCAGGTTATCGGTGCCTTTCAACAGGGCACAAGTACTGTTGCCACCGTTGCCACATTCGTTGCCGGTGCATTGGGCACCGTTGCCGGGTGATGACGAAGAAGATGATGACGACGAGGGAAGTGTGCATGTTCCTTCGCGGCACTCACCTGACGGGCATTCGTAATTATGCAGACATTGAACACTGGAACTCGATGACGACGGATCGGTGCAATGGCCTCCCACGCAATATCCCGACGTGCACTCAAAGCCATAGACACATTCGACACTGGATGACGATCCACAGGAAGCACTGGTACATGCGCTGGAACTCGATGACGAAGGATCTA
>JBEPVF010000012.1:0-47019 GCA_041691135.1 Candidatus Peribacteria bacterium | reverse complement strand
AAGTGTCTCTCCGCCCGAGAGATTCATCGCCAATGCGAGAGATTCGCCGCACTTCGGACACTTCATAGAAAAAGGTTCCATACAGGCACTATACACAATAAAATAAGCCTATGGATAGCAAAGAGCTGCATGAATTACGACAGGCACTAAGCAGGATCAATCAAGAACCGCGCGACGAGCAGGAATCTGCGATGGATGCTCTCCAGGGTGAATGGGCCCATTCCTGCGAACTCGTTGAACTCGGCCCCGACGATGTTGCTGACGACTATCCTGCATTCGCATACTGTTTCAATCTGCAGAAGCAACCGCTCATCCTTGAAAATAAGCAGACGATCTTCTCTAATCACGGGTTCCGACACCCGGAGAAACATAAATGGGAGTGGAGCTGGCGATCATTCTACGCGGTTGTGCATCACTTCATGGAAAGAGTTGAACTGAGAGACATTCAGAATGGAGACGTAGTGGTCTATCTCGCAGAACCCTCGGATGACATCCGGCAGATGACCGTGATACATGCTGGGAAAGTCATGGACGGCAAAATCATCTCGAAGTGGGGACGCGGAAAGGAGGGGGGTGATAGCACAAATATTTGGAGTCACGATGTAGATCAAGTGCCGGACTCCTATGAGGATAAAGCGGGAAACATTTCCGTCGCCTACTTCAGACCGAAGCTCAAAGACATCACGGAATACTTCCTGCGCGGCTGTGAGATACGACAAAAACCATTGGTGCGTTGATATGATCTACGGTCACTTTAGGCGACAGGGTCTCTTCTGATGTTACTGCCCGTCTGGGTTGGGCAAAAGTGTCCATGCTGAATATTGAGTTTTTGGCTAACCCTAGCGGTCTATTGACCATAGCCAGTGTTGGCAGCCCCACGGAGAATCGAACTCCGCTTTTCAGGATGAGAACCTGATGTCCTAACCGATAGACGATGGGGCCAGAGCCAGGGAAGTATACGAAAAAAGCACAAAGGATCAACACAGAGAGGCTATTTTAGCCATTCAAGAGCCTTACTGAAGGGTGAACGTCTGCATCATGTGCACGAAGTTCTTCTCCAGTAGCTTCTTGTCCACGGGGTTTTGATGGCCCGCACTGCAGTCGAAACCCAGGTTACAACTGTGTGTGAACAGTGTGAGCAGGTAACAGCTGCCGTTCTTCTCGGTTGAAAAGACCATGCCTTCGTACAGATTCCCGGCGCCCACATCGCTCCACGTACTGCGGTTGAAAGTCGTGCCATTGATTGTGACGGGGTCCTGTGTCTGTTCATTCGGCTGCAATGTGCAGGTACCCGACTGTTTGGCGACATGGACTTTCGTCTCCATCAGGACAGTTCCGGGTTGCACGTCGGTGCCGATGAACGCGGTGCCGGTCCGTTGTGAATCAGGCGTAATGAGCGTGTCATTCCCGTTCACCGTCCATGTTGCGGGGTAGTTGATGCTGTATCCATCGTTTGGACTGACGTATGTTGTTTCGGGTTCGGCAGAAGATAAGGTGCTCGTGGAATCACTGCTGGCGGACGAGGACGAGTTATTCGTTGTCTGTGCTGTACAGCTGCAGAGGAGGAGGGCCAGTGAGAGAAAACAGAGTCGACGCATGTTTCTATCATAGCACTAAAATGAAAGCGTAAACGTAATTAGATACAGCATTTTTTTATCTTGTTGATGCCAATTTTTCCTCGTGCAACTGAGGAATGTTCGACATACTTTACATTACATGTAAATGTGTCTTAGTCAGCACATCGTTTCTTGTCACATCGTCACAGTCGAGGTTCAGCCATGACGCATTTCGTTCCGCTTTCCCAGGCTCAGTATCTGGGTTTTCTCCACGAGGGCGAAGTCGGTCGACGCTATGGGGGCAGGCTTGAAGATCTGCCTGCGGACGGTGACTTCGAGTTCTTCGATGACGACCGTTTGGGGGCGGCGGTCCTTTCGCACGGAGTGCCTGCCTATCTCTCCAGGCGGGCTTCCGACCGCTTCGCGCGCAATGCTTTGCAGCGGAAAGATCCGCCACCTCAGGAAACACTTCGGCACATCAGGGATGAGCCCTATATCAGTACGGGCCGTCTGATTGCCAAGGCTTGAGGCACTCGCTGTCCTGCTGATACTCGCCCCCTCCGTTCTCCCACTCGGGACGACGGAGGGGGCTTTCGTATGATTCTTTTCAAATTTTACAAACACGAGCACACTATCTGCCTATGCAGCTATTGTACTTCTTCGCCTTCAGTCTCTGTCTGCTCAGCACTGCCTGCACGACCCAGCAAACAGTCGTGTCATCCGACGCCGCTTCGTCGTCATCGGTTCAGTCTCTTTCTTCCTCTTCGCGTATGACCGATCATGCTTCTTCCGCTGCTGGCTGGCAGGATTTTCACAAGCCCGATGCCGCGGCGCTCAAACAGGAGCTCACGTCGGAGCAGTTTGATGTGACGCAGAACGATGGCACCGAGCCGGCATTCGACAATGAGTATTGGAACAATCATGCTGATGGGATCTACGTCGATGTCGTATCGGGCGAACCGCTGTTCAGTTCCAAAGATAAGTACGATTCTGGCACCGGCTGGCCGAGTTTTACCAAACCTTTGGTACCCGAAAATGTGCTGACCAAGGATGACAATTCACTCTTCATGGCGCGTACCGAAGTACGGAGTGCGCATGCCGATTCGCACCTCGGCCATGTGTTCAACGACGGTCCCAAGCCGACTGGATTGCGCTATTGCATGAACTCAGCATCGCTCCGGTTTATCCCGAAAGAGGATTTGGAGAAGGATGGGTATGGGGAATATACGAAACTGTTTTAATAGAAACACACGTTAGTGCAGTTTGATCATTATGGCGCTGTCGCTTTCTTCGCGGTTGGTGGGCTGAAGCATATTCAGCGTGAGCGGGTGTGCCCTCACCCCAGCCCTCTCCCACATCCACAGTCGCAGAGGAAGCTGCGATTATTTGTTCGCAATAGAACACCAGAGACCTGCCGGGAGAGGGAGGTGTGTTTTTGTGTTGTTTTTAAAAATAGTTACCTACTCCTCAGACGGGTGAGGCCAGCTCCTCGGTTTCTTTGGTTACCTCATTTACTCCACCCACAACAATAAGCTTTTCAGATAGTCCACTTCGGGATGATACAAATTGATCGGGTGATCGAACGCATGGCGGTGTCGCTGAAGAATTCTCACTGATCGATTTGCTTGTCGTGCGGCATGGAAGACTGCTGTTTGGAACAATTGCTGATCCATCTGGTACGAACACGAACACGTCAGCAGCATGCCGCCCGGCGTGAGCGCTTGGAAGGCTAGACGATTCAAGTCAGTGTAAGCGCCTTTGGCTTGATCCAGATCGGTTGAGCGCTTGGCGAAGGCGGGTGGATCGAGGATGATGAAGTCGTACTGATGGGGGAGCGGGCGCTGGCGGAGAAAATCAAAGGCATCCTGGGCGTAGGTGTTGAGTTGGTCGGCGGCGATGCCATTCATCACCATGTGTTGTTTCGCGCGCTCCAGTGCCGGGGCGTCGTAGTCCACTGCATCAGCCGAGACGGCGCCGCCCATCAGAGCTGACAGCGAGAAGCCGCCGACATAACTGCATACATCCAGAACAGTGCGGCCCGCAGCCAGCGTTCGCACAAGTGAGCGCATCTCGCGCTGGTCGATGAAGAGACCGGTCTTCTGTCCGCCTTCCAAGTCGATCAGATACTTCAATCCTCGTTCGGTCACCGTGACAGTTCCTTCTCCTTTGCCCTTGGCCCAACCTTCGCGTGGTTCGAGGCCCTCTTTTTTGCGTCCCGGGCCGGTGGATTTTTCGAAGATTGCGGCCGGTTGGACCAATTCCCACAGGACATCGACGATCCAACTTCGCAGCCGATCCATGCCGAGTGTCGTCAGCTGGATCACCAGCGTGTCGTTGTATTGATCCACGATCAGACCGGGAATGGCATCGCCTTCGGCGTTTACCAGGCGGAAGGCCGTCGTGTCTTCGTTCTGGAAAAACGTCTGACGCAGTTCAATCGATTGCTTGATGTTGCGCCGCAGCGTCTGCAGCGGATCGCCCGGTTCGAAGCTGATGGCGCGCAGGGCGATGTAGGCGCGCGTGTTGATGGTGGCGTAGCACAGGAATTGGTTGTCGTGGCTGCGTACTTCGACGATCGATCCGGTTTCGAACGTGCGCAGATCTTCGGCGATTGCATGGCTGAACACCGAGTGATGCCTGTTCTTCAGGTGCATCTCGCGGTCGGTTTTGAGGTGGAGGACGGGGTAGGTGGCCATGGTGGCAGACGGTAGCACAGATTCCGCTGCTTTGCCGAGGCATTCTATGACGAAATACAAGGCTACGCAGCCGTTTTAACACAGCTTCACTGTTCTTCTACGAAGACGATGACGATGAAGCGCTGGAGATGTTGTAGATAGGAGAGCAGACGCTGGGCGAGCCCGAACAATTGTATCCGACATCGATACGACATTCGGTACAGCCGTCACCGTCGGCCATATTCCCATCGTCACATTTTTCAACTGCGGCTACGCTGCCGTCGCCACAGACGGTCCAACAATGGCTGGGTTGCGATGTTCCGCATTGGTAACCGGCTTCGACTTGGCAGGTTTCGCTGCAGCCATCACTCTTCTGCGGGTTGCCGTCATCGCACTGTTCCTTGCCGATGATGAGACCGTCACCGCAGCCTGTTTCTTTGAGATCCGCGAATGTGGCCGGGACAACTGTTCCCGTGCCGCCGTGGAGAACGCGGGGGTCGGGTCGTTTTCGTGCATTGATGTTGGTGATCCGTTGATCTTTGCGCGCCGTAGCCAACTGTTGAATCTTGCTCTTTCCTGATGAGGAAGAGTGGGAGAGCAGATGAAACCTGTTGATCAGCAATGCCGTATCCACCGATGCATCCTGCGGCGTTTGTCCGCGAGGTGGCAACTGCAAACCCACGGCAACAGCTGCAACCAGCAAGAGCAGCAAGGCGGGAAAAGATTTACGCATACAACTAAGAGAAGAGGAGACGACAGCCAGTGTACGTTTAAGTTTCCGTGTCTGGAACCATCAGAGCTTTTCGGCGGTGATAAATTCTTTTGCCGTACTGTTTGGCCACGCCATTGACTGGTAAGAGTCATCAGCGAGAGTCGTCCGTACCTCTATGTTTGACTATGATTACCCTGAGGATCCGGATGGCTCCGGAAAAACGGTGTCGCCGGCGGATGATGCGGCTGAAGAGGGCCAAAAAGACGGCGAAGATGCGGATATGGTGGATGGCGGTTTATGAGATGCGGAGTGATTTTGTCGAGAGCCTTCTCTTACATTTGTTGACCTTCCATGTAGGCCAACCTACGCTCGGGTACTTTGTATTTTCCTCTCTGAAAAAATGCGAGCAGGTTTGGCAACAGGCAATGAGTGCATCGGCGTTGCAGCGGTGGAAGCCGCTACTACCAGTGATCCGCCAAAGAATCCAGCGGAATGGGAAGCACGAATCAACCACTGGCGATTGGTCATGGCGAATCTTATTGTTGTATTTCAAAAACCGACGCCAGAGGCTGTCATGCGGGCCGCTGAACAGGCACGGGACAACGACAGTGCCATGGGGCGAAATGCTCAGTCAAGAGACGTATATAAGGCACTTGCGTGGTCTGAAGTGGGAGTCGTAGCCTATGCCCAAGCTAGGGATCCCGAGCGCCTAAAGATTCGCCCCGGCATTGATCGCAATGAGGTGCGTGAGGCTTTCGAAGCATTTATTCGAGGCAGACGGTAATCATTCGTTACTCTGTTAAGTGATAACCACCAGGGCGCTGCCACTTCCATGCCGTACTTGTTTTGCAATGCGTTGCATCTGTCATCCGTCCACTGCATCATCTGCCTATGATTGCCCCCTACGGCTCCTGGAAATCACCGGTCACCTCCGACCTCATTGTCCAGTCATCCATCGGGCTCAGTGGATTGCATGCCGATGGGCAGAATGTGTACTGGCTCGAAATGCGCCCGAGTGAGGGCGGACGTTATGTGATTGTGCGCCGGACGCCAGATGGGAAAACAGAGGATGTGATTGCTGCGCCATGGAATGCCCGGACTCGTGTGCATGAATATGGCGGCGGGTCGTACTTGGTTCATAGCGGCATCACGTATTTTTCGAATTTCGACGACCAGCGTGTATATCGTGTTGAGCATGGCGAGCCACAGCCGATCACTCCTGATGTAGAATGGCGCTTCGCTGATTACGAAATGGATGAGGCGCGTGGCAGGCTCATCTGTGTGCGCGAGGATCACACGACGGAAGGACAGTACCCCGACAACACGATCGTAGCCGTGGATGTTCATGGTAAAAAAGACCCGCAAATACTTATGTCGGGCGCTGACTTCTACATGTCGCCACGCCTGAGTCCCGATGGCAAAAAAATGGCGTGGGTCAGCTGGAATCATCCGAATATGCCATGGGACGATACGTCGTTGTGGATGGCCGATGTGCTAGAGGACGGATCGCTTGGCGAGCCGACGCACATCGCAGGTGGCAACGATGAATCTGTTGTCGATCCACGCTGGTCGCCGGATGGGATACTGTACTTCGTGTCCGATCGAACTGACTGGTGGAACCTGTATCGATTGAGCGAGGGAAAAGTGGAACACGTGGTCGATCTGAATGCCGAATTCGGTTTGCCGGCATGGAATTTCGGCAATACGACGTACGGTTTTTTGGATGGGAAGACAATGATATGCACCTATACGCAGCGCGGACTATGGTCGTTGGCTTCGATCGATCTTGTCTCAAAAAAGCTGCGCCAGATCGAATGTCCGTACGACAGTTTCGACGACATCGTTCTGTTCAAGGACAAACTTGCCACTATTGCCGGCTCGCCATTGCATACGCGGTCAGTGATTCTGTTGGACCTCGCATCACATGAGGTAGAAGTACTCAAGCAGGCCCTTTCGATACGCATCGAACCGGGATACATTTCGATTCCCGAACCGGTCGAGTTTCCCACCGAGCACGGGCTCACGGCCCATGGGTTCTATTACGCGCCTACGAATAAGGATTTTGCTGCGCCCGCAGGCGACAAACCGCCGTTGTTGGTGCTCAGCCATGGCGGGCCCACACATGCGACGAGCAGCAACTTTTCGGCTGGAATCCAGTATTGGACCAGCCGTGGCTTTGCCGTCATCGATGTGAACTATGGCGGCAGTACCGGGTACGGGCGCAAATATCGTCAGCGCCTCAATAAAAATTGGGGAGTGGTGGACGTGGACGACTGTGTGAATGCTGCTTTGTCTTTGGTAAAGAAAGGTTTGGTCGACGAGAAACGACTGGCGATTCGCGGCGGATCAGCCGGCGGCTATACCACGCTGTGCGCACTCACGTTTCGCCATACCTTCAATGCCGGTGCGAGCCACTTCGGTATCAGCGACATGGAGGGATTGCTGCTCGAGACGCACAAGTTCGAATCGCAGTACACGATCAATTTGGTGGGCGAGTATCCGGCCGAAAAAGCGCTGTACGAACAGCGTTCGCCGATTCACTACGCCGATCAACTGACGGTACCGGTGATTTTCTTCCAGGGGCTCGAAGACAAAATCGTGCTGCCGAATCAGGCCGAAAAGATGGTCGATGCGCTGAGGAAAAAACATGTCCCCGTGTCGTATGTGGCATACGAAGGCGAGCAGCATGGCTTCCGCAAAGCGGAAAACATCAAACACGCCATGGATAGCGAACTCTACTTCTACTCACGCGTGTTCAAATTTGAGTTGGCGGATCCGGTGCAGCCGGTGGCGATTGAAAACCTATGATCGTCCAAGCGGCCCTTCTGAAAATTCAGAGGAGCCGCTGGTGAAGTCTGCACGTTGTTGATCATTGTGGCAGGCCTGCGAGGGCCGCCAGTTTCTTGCGCCACGAATCCCAGGACTTGCCCGGGCATTCCGTTGGCTTGAATTCGTTGTGCGGGTGAACCGTCACTGCCGGGTTGATCACCCGGTAGTAGCCGATGACACCTGCTAGTGCGTTCAACTGCGCGTCGGTTGGTTCATGAGTCGAAAATTCGCCGACCAAGCAGATGGCGATGCTTTCGCAGTTCACTTCCCATTTGCCGCTGTGCCAGCCGACCATGTCTACGTAGTAGAGTGGCGAGCCGACCTTACGGATGAAGGTCTGGTCTTCCCGCAGATGTTTCTGGGGAAATTCATCTAAAGGAATGATCGTCTCGTACGTACCGTCCTCCTTGGCCCCGTACTGTACTCGTTGCTTCTTCAAAAGCGGGGACAGCGTGGTGACGATCTTGCCGTCTTGGTATATCAGATGATGGTAGCCAGTGAAGGCTTCTTCATTGTTGATAGTGTGCCCTGAGTGGGGCACGAGGCCTTTGACGTAAGGCTCATCGTCTTTGCTATTGTATCGGCCTACATACAGCCGGTCGTATTGCAGCTTGTCGATGTTTTTCGGCGTAGCCTGGGCGTCCGTCGCCGAATGATGGATCACGATTTTTCGAAAGGGAGCCCGCTCGGCGTCCCAATCGATGTGCCAACCACCGTCGACGGTACGAAACCAAATAAGCCTTCTATCCGGTTTCGTCCGCTCGATGTATTCCTCTTGCGAGACAGAATTGTAGAGTTCCGGAGGCCCCGCCTTGATGGTGGGGGGCACACGCGGTAGAACTCTCGAGATACTAACCGCCAGGTCTGTTTCCGCGGGTGATGGTGACTCGATGCATCCCGTAAGAAGCATTAAAGACATGCAGAGCACGGTAGAGAGGCGCATGGGAATCCTGAGCTTTCTGAGTGGTGATGTGATGGAACGGTTGCAGACTTCTTTATAACGGTAAAATATTAATTAAATTTTGTCCACAAAGTCCTGTGTCCCTCACGTTTCCGCTCCAGTTCGTAAGTCTTTTTGGCATCACCCGTCAGTATATGCATTCTTCCCCTTACCTCTATGAAACCACGAATGTATCTGTACGGCGCCGTCGGTGTCTTGGGTGCCACGGCCGGTGCGTTTACCGCGTATGTCCTTAGCCATCCCAAGCTGCGAAAAGACATGCAGAAGGCTCCATCAGCTACAGGCGCCATGCGAGTGTTTCAGCGGCATATGAAAATCCATGCCCATGAACTAGCGGATGATGTGAAAGATTTCGCCCGCCACAATCCGGTTGCTCAGCGGATGAAGCAGGCAGGACACGATATCGAAAGCCGTGCAAAACATAGTGGAGAGATGCTCAGGCAGGACCTGAAGAAAGCCGGGCAGTAAAAAGCCAGATGCCAGAGGCCAATTGGTCTCTGGTTTCTACAGAAAGGATGTTATCTGCTTCTCTTCAAACGGATTGAATCCTTCCTGCATGGCATTCTGCAGCGGCAGGAACAAATTGTCGGGCAGTTCATTCCAGCGGAACCACTGCCAGCTTTCGCATTTCTCGGGCTCAAGAACGGTCGGCTCACCTTCGATGTAGTCCGCAATCATAATGATGGTGATGTAGTGCTTGTCTTCGTCTTCGAAGACATCATTGGTGACGATGCCCTGATGCAGGTGTGCGATTTCTAGGCCGGTTTCTTCCAGCACTTCCCGGTGCGCGCATTCCTCGAACCCTTCGCCGAATTCCAGATGGCCGCCTGGTGCCGCCCATGTGCCATCGCCATGCGCATTGCGGCGCAAGCCGAGGAGTACTTTGCCTTCGCGGCGGATCAACACAGCAATGCCAACACTGGGGCGATCGGGCATGGGGAAAGATTAACGGAAAGAGAGTGATTATTAAAGTGGCCGAAGAAGCAGAGGTGACCGAGGTGACAGAGGATAACAAAAAAAGAGGATTATTCTTCATCGTCTTATTCTCTGTCACTTTTTAATACGCTCTCGCAAACGCTGCCATGTACCTCGCGTCTGCTCCCGACAGCAGATCCTTTTTGTCACGTATGTCGCGCTCATGATCCACTATA
The DNA here is from genome assembly GCA_041691135.1 of Candidatus Peribacteria bacterium. Classification (GTDB taxonomy): domain Bacteria; phylum Patescibacteriota; class Gracilibacteria; order Peribacterales; family Peribacteraceae; genus JAQBQQ01. Next base: position 37,135 of record JBEPVF010000012.1, on the reverse strand, counting down.
CGGATGGTGGCTTTGGTGGCTTCCTTGATGCGGTCGGCAGTGGCTGAGGAGCCGTCCCAGGGGGCCCAGACGAAGCCGCCGCTCTGCGAGAGGAAGTTGTGCATCTCTTCCAGCGAATGCGCTTCGTGGGTATGGGATTCCATATACAGCCGTGCATCTTCGAGTAGCGTCCCCTGGATGTCGGCGAGCAGACTTTCGATGTACTCAGCCGTGCAGGTGGCTAGGGGAATTGATTCTTTGGTGCCCGTGTCGCGCCGCACAATCGTCACGGAGGCGGCCGCCATGTCCTTGGGACCAATCTCGATGCGCAGAGGAACGCCTTTTACTTCCCATTCGTTGAATTTGAAGCCGGGAGATTTTTCGGCGCGCAGATCGACCTTGGCGCGCACACGTTTCTTCCACGATTCCACCAACGTTTCGGCGGCAGTCAAAATCATCTCGCGTTCGGTTTCGGATTTGTAGATCGGGACAATCACCGCCTGGATCGGGGCGACGGCTGGCGGCAGACGCAGACCTTTCTCGTCACCGTGGACGACGATGAGAGTACCGATCAGACGCGTGGAAACTCCCCAGCTCGTGATCCACGGGCGGCTCTTTTCGCCGGTTTCGTTGAGGAAGCTGATGTCGTAAGCATTGGAGAATCCCTGTCCCAGGCCATGCGATGTACCGGCCTGGATCGCTTTGCCATCGCGGGCCAGCGCTTCGGTGGTCAGGGTGTACTCGGCACCGGCGAATTTGTCGTGATCCGGTTTGCGGCCATGCATCACGGGGAGCGCCAGGAAGTCGCGATCGAAATCGACGTACATTTGCAGTGCAGCTTCGGCCATCTCATCCGCTTCGTCTTCGGTGGAGTGGGCGGTGTGTCCTTCCTGCCACAAGAATTCGGTGGTGCGCAGAAAAGGACGCGTGCGCATCTCCCATCGGACGATGTTGGCCCACTGGTTGATCTTGAGCGGCAGATCGCGGTGCGATTTGATCCACTTGGCGAATGTGCTGTACATGATCGTCTCGCTGGTCGGACGAATGTAGAGCTTCTCGGCCAGTTCTTTGCCGCCGCCGATGGTCACCACCGCACACTCTGGCGCAAATCCTGCGATATGCTCCTTTTCCTTATTCATGATCGATTCCGGGATGAACAGCGGAAAGTAGGCATTCTCAACACCTAGTTCCTTGATGCGGCGGTCCATCTCGCGCTGAATATTCTCCCAAATAGCATATCCGTACGGTTTGAAGATGATGCAGCCCTTTACATCGCTGTAATCGGCCATATCGGCCTGTTCGATCACATCGAGGTACCACTGGGAAAAATCGTCGGATTGACTGGAAAGGCGGGGCATGGGGATAGGCTAGAGGCCAGCCGGGATTTTGTGAAGAGAGACTAGAAAAGGCGACCGATGTGACCGAGGTGGCAGAGGTGACCGAGGATCGGCGTTCTGTTGATGTAGAGAACTGTTTTTCGCTCCATATATAAAAGCAAAAACAATTTTGTCTTTTCCGATCTGTTCTCACCGCCTTTTTAAATTCCATGCTGCGAGAGACTCTATCGATATGCGTATACGACTTTATGAAAAACTTATTGTCTGGAAGAGGGCACATGAATTGTGTGTATCGATCTATCAAGTGACAAAGTCATTCCCTGCCGAAGAAAAATTTGGTCTTACGAATCAGATGCGACGCTCCGGCTACAGTGTTCCGACGAATATAGCTGAAGGAAACGGGAGACGGTCGAAGAAGGAAAAAATACATTTTATTGATATTGCAGTAGGTTCTTTGGAAGAACTGCACTATCAGTGCACACTCTCTTATGATCTGTCCTATATTTCAGCCGATCAAAAAGATGCCTTACACTCGCAAATCAATGGTGTCGGCTATCTTCTCTACAAGCTCAGAAATTCTTTTCTCTAAAAATCTCCTCGGTCCCATCGGTCACCTCTGCCACCTCGGTCACCTCTCAAAAGATCCACATTCCCACCCATGTCACCACTGCTCCAAATCCTATTCCTGCCGCCACTTCGATTGCCGAATGCCCAAGACGTTCTTTGAAGTGTTCCCAGTTCTGCAGGCGGTTGAGGATTCTGGCCTGATCGCCGATGGCTTTGCGGCTGCTCATGGCGTCGTACCACATCACGCAGGCGAACACGAAGGCGATGGCGAAGTCGGTTGATTGGGTGCCGCTGCGCTGGGCCACCACGATGAGCAGACTGGTGACGAACGCCGAGTGCGTGCTGGGCATGCCACCCGGTTGAAACAGCTTCTCGTGCCACGTGTGATCATGGATCATCTCGATGGCCACCTTCGTCAGCTCAGCCAAAAAGAGGACGAGCAGGGGAATGAGGAAGATGTAGGTGGAGAAGAGTGAATGCATGGACTATGCGGCGGATGAAGAGCCCTCGGAGCTCCAGATTTTAGTCCTGAATTTATTGATTTGCTTCTCCCATTGCTCACTTTCTTTTTTACTGCGCAAACGGTAACCATCATACAGCTTTGCCTTCTCGCTACCAAACCAGCGTTCCCAGCGGTACGGTGCGATGGGCTCGATTGTTGATTCGCGCAGCGGACGGAAGACATCGGCATTGGCAAAATCCGATGCCTTTGTTTTGTCGAACTTTGTGCCTAGGAAGGTTTCCCGATCGGCATAGGTCACTCGCTCCGGTGAATTCGGAGCGCTTTTCTGTAGCTGTTCAACCAGAAGTTTTTGTTCAGCCAGATCAATCGCTTCGTTCAAGATATGTTCAAGATCTTTATCTTCAACTTCTCCGAGCCGCATGCCCCATGCATTTCCCTTTTCACCGGTTTCCGAAAACAGACTGATGCGAATGTAGTTTTCGATCAGGGGATACACGCTATCTATATTGGCGATTTGCTTCTGCTCTTTGCCGATCTGTACAGTCCTCGTTGGCAGATTGATTCCGCGAGCCATAAGGGCGCGCGTCACGATCACTCGCATCACTTTTTCGCGCCATTCTTGCTGACGCATGTGCGCATGCAGCCATTCGCGTGTCGAAGCGCGGTTGGATAGTCCTTGTGATCCAATTTTCAAGTAACCTGTCGAGATATCGAAGTACTCGGCCAACGAGAGTCCTTCTTCGTCGCGCAGCGATTCGACGGGCGATTTATTCTGTATCAATTCGAACAAATACGTTAGCTGTTCCTCGGGCGTCTTGAATGTTTCCAATTCTGCTTGGCGTATTTCGTATCCGGCTTTCGCAAGGATAATCGGTGTCATGACCAATGCAACTGGGCCACATGCTCCAACTCCCGCAGCCACGAAAGGCAATGAGCCAATCAGTCCGACCGCCCCACCCGCAACGCCCGCAACGCCCGCAACCGCTTTCCAATTGCGCATGGTGCTGACTGCAGCCAGTTGAACATCTTTCTCCACATCCAGACCAGCCGCTTCCAATTTTTCCAACTGTTGGGTGAGTTGATATGCTTCACTGAGAGACATAATACCCTGGCCAATTTCGAATCCGCTTCCTACGACTCCTAAGCCACGTAGGAAATATTTGCCGCCCTTGAGCGTGAAATTCAATCTCTTTGACCATTTTGCGAAGGACCGAATGCCTGCCTCCAGACCTTCAGCTCCATTCGCTGCACGTGAGAGAATGAGTTTGCGCAGCAACGGGTGATCGCCATGGGATACGAATGCTTCAATGAACTCGCTGTCACTCAGTAAGTCAGCTGCTTCATCGCCGTATTTTTCAAGCAATTGCGTGTACGAATGGGCACGTCTCAGTTTGTCAGCCGGATCGAGTTTGGATGCTTCCAATGCGTCGACGAAATTCGAAGCGCGGCCCTTTAACTTGGAAAGAACGTCGTCTGCTTCGGAGGCAATATCATCAATGACACCGCTTGCGGGAGGCGCTTTGGCCACAGGAGTTTTTTTAACCGCATCATCAGCGTCCCCAATCACATCGTCGGCAAGTTCAGTAGCTGATCCTTTTGCCCCAGCGGTAGCCATGTCGATTGCATCGTCTGCAACGGCAGAGCCAAGTTTCAACTCATTTCTTGTCGCATCCAGATATTCTTCAAATTTGTGCATTTCTTTAAGTTCGCCCTTCATCATCAGTTTTTGAATCACTTCGGGTAAGTCGGTCCGTCCTTTGAATTTTGCCAACCCCTTTTGCAAGCGCTGTAAGAGTAAATTTTTCTCGCGTGTGATTCCCTCCAGTGCCTGCCTGGACGAGAGTCCCTTGAGAAAACCCTCTTGGTTCAATGCTACGATGTTCTCTGCTTCCTTTAGACGCGCCCATTTTTCAATGGCTCTTGCAAAGCGCTGTGGATCACCGGACAACGCATCGCGGTAATCCATCACACTTTGGAAGAGGGGGGCAAGGCCGTAGCGTTTTAACTGTAACGCCAAGAGCTTACGACCGTTGGGTGTCGCGATGGTCAGCATGCCGCTCATCGTGTCGCGTGCGAGCATTATAGGACTGGCAAGAAGGCGAAGAGCCGTCATACGCGAGGGAATGCGCAATTTTCCAGTCAGGATAAGTTGCCACGTTGCTTTAGACATCAAATATGTGGCGCCGAATTCACCGTATACGAAGAGGACATTGCCGGCCTTCTCTTCTAAGCCGCAGTATTTTACAAATTTTTCATGCAGTTCTTTTGCCAATTTCCATTGTTTCCCACCTATATTCAATACGAATCCGGTCGTATCTTTTGCCAAAATACAGCCATTTGCAACGAACAGGGCAAACGCTTCCGGCAGTTTGTCGCTCAATAGAAGAGCGTTGAATGACTCAGCAAGCCGTGCCACATCCGCTCCGATAGGAAGAGCGTTTTTGCCTTGCTCTGTCCCGGCAGCCATTGCGCCTAATCCCAGATTGCCCGCAGCGCCTGCTGCGTCGATGGCCGTATCGAGGCCTGGCAGACCGAGGCGGTCACCGATGCGTGGTTCCTTTGAATTATCCGGGTTACCAGCGGAGTCCATTGCTTTTTTGAATCCAAGTGGATCGTTGACGAAATTAAATGCGACTTTGAGTCCCAAGACACCTGCGGCAGCCCCGGCCAGGCTCAACCCCCATCCCAATGTTTTGCTGATCGCTCCCTCTTTTTCGTCCGTACCGACGATGGTATTTCTGATGCTATTCCAGAGCCAACGTACAGCCAGCAAGCCTACGACGCCTGTGGTGATGTAACCGACTTTTTTCCAATTGGATCCGGTTCGGAAATCCTGGTACACGTCCGTTACCGTCTTCTGTACCTGTCCCAGAAATGTCTTCTTTTGCTCGACTGTGGCGTTCGGCGCGCTCTGTGCCAGTTTTTCGGCAGTCTGCTGCACGGCCTGCATTTGCTCGGCCGATACAGCCGGTTGGGCATTGAGCGGCTGCGGCGGTTCTGTAATTTTTTTGAGCAGGTCGACACGCCTTCCTTGGTTCTGCTGGCGAGCATCCAGCTTCGCGTCGACACGTTGCTCCGCATTTTGTAAGTTTGCGTCGATGATTCCTTTGACGGGTGGCGGCTCTATTGCCGCTTCAATGGTAGGAGCTCCAGCCGCGACATCCGGCTTTTTTTCGACAGCAGGTTCCACTTTCGTCTCCGGCACCACATCAATTTTATTAAACAGCAAACGGTGTTCGCAGATCAGTGTGGACAGCCGGTGGCTGACGATGTGGTCAAACATTTAAGCGGCAGCAGATGCTTCTTGATGAGCCTTTTTAATCTTCATGATCGTCGTCCAAATCAGCTCCCACGTTTTTGCGAGCAGTGGGGGAACCATATCGGCAGCATCGCTCATAATTTGCCCTGCTCCATATATCACCTTGAGTATATTTTTTCGGGCGCTGCTGCGCGTATAGGCGATCTTTGCCGATACACCTTCCTGTTCAATCGCCGAAAGAATCTGGGCACGTTCAGCGGGGGATAGAGAACCCAGTAAAAATGTGAGTCGCTCATTCACCTTTGCTTGCTCCTCGGCATTGTTAATGCGCACCGCCGCATCAAGCTCCTTCGTCAGTTTCCAGAATTCCTGAAGATGCTGAGGGAGAACGGTTTCTGCTGGTGAAGATGATGCGTTTACTTCGGTCATTAGAATTTTACGAAAAATGCAGTAGGAGGCAGGGCAGCCCCACTCGCGTCGATGTTTGGTAGGGGGTATTCAGTGTTGGCATCGTTCGAAAGATAGGTAATAAGCTCTCCAACCTTCGGTTTAGGAATAGTTTTTGTAATGAGTTCTCCGCTTACAGGGTGCTTCAATTTAAAGCTCAAGTTCCCATCGGAAGTTAGTTTTGCTTCCAAAATTTCTACAGAAAGTTTGACGCCCATAGCACCTCGTCCTTCGAGTCTCCATCTTTTTGCACCATCTATGAGAACAATTCCACGGGGTCCATCTACCATCGCGATATGGCCCTCGACTGGTACATTATTTCCAATCAAATCTTTTTCTACGCCGCCAGGGGCCGCAGCTGGAGCTGCCGGAGGAGCTGGTGCCGGTGCTGGCGCAACCGGAGGTACGGGTGCAGGAGCAGGCGGTGCGACGGCGGGTGCTGGTGCAATGGGCAGGGGAAAGTCGTTGCTGTAGATCACTGCCTCTTTTTTGACATCCGAGAGAAGAGTTGCCGGTCTGGCTCCCTTTGTTGCCAGTAACTTTGTTTTGAGCATTTCAAAGAACTGGTCTTTGGTCATAGCTGCATTCTTAGGATCATTGGGCGGTGTTTTGCGACGCTGTTCTTTGTTGAATTCAACGCCGGTATAAATCGTCAGAATGTCGTTGAATGTATCGCTGTCATTTGTTGCGCGCAGGAAGTTCAGGTCATTTTCCTTTTCTAGCATTTTGTACACTGCTCGCAGCTTCAGGGCCGGAGTTTCGGCGAAACTGCGGACCGTTTCGGCCCAGGGACTGCCGATCATTTTGAGAAAATCGGCAATTTGATTCAGCCCGCCGGCACCGATCGAGGCGGCAAAATCCATGACTTTCTGCGATACCTTTTCCCACTGCTCCATTCCTTTGGCGAGCAGGCCGGTCAATCCTTCTTGCGCTGACGCAGCAGTGGACGTTGTCGTGTCTAAAATATCGCTCATGTTCGCACGTGCGGCATCCATAAGGCTAATCACACGTTTTCCTACTTCCTCCTGTAATACGTTTACGTCGATTTTTCCTTCAGCTGCCTGCTGGATGGTTTCTATATGCGATTGAAGCTCATGCCAGCGCTCTTTTGTAGCTTTCTTAATGTGATCTCTGGCAGACGAAATATGCTTGCCTGCTTCCTTGACCGTATCGTCTGTAAGAGGCAATTTATTTACTACGTTGTCCTTTATTTTCCCAAGTTCAGTCACTGCCCTATCAAACAGATTTTCCGGCGGTATTCCTGCGGGAGCTGCCATAGGTATTTGTGTGAAGAATTCCAATAATTATAGCACAAAACGCCTTTTTCTCCAAGAACAGACGAACTGGAGCGAAAGTGTGCTATCCTCATCTAGTTTTCTTCCTCATTCCTTCTCTCTATGGCAGCAAAACAGCCTGAAACGGGGATTCATGTGGAACATTTTGAAAAAGGGGTCCGGTACACCAGCGACGACTTGATCCTCCTGGCCCGGAAGATCGGGAAGTTGGCGACGTACTGTAAGAGCCTGCGTGATCCGGCGTCTTCGATTCGGGTCGAAGCCGAGCGGCGGGCCACCAAAAAAGAGCGTGATCAGGTGAAGGTGATGATCACGGTGGAATTGCCGCACAAGAAGCTCCGCGCCGAGTCGCGCCGCCCCAATCCGATTGATGCGTTAGATCGTTGTATCGAAAAACTGGAGCCGCAGATCAAGCGTTACAAGGAAAAGATGGTTGATCGCAAGAAGCGCAGTTCGATGTTTGCCTTCGGCAAGCGCGCGCGTCCGGCTGCCTGACGCAGCTTCGTTCCCGTCACGCTGATTCTTCTTTATCACCTGTCCGTCTGCTTTCTGGTATGAATCGTCTCCTCCCTCTCCTTTTTGCTCTCGCCCTGATCAGTCCGGTTGCCGCTCTGGCTGCGACGGGGGATACGGTGCTGCCCACTCCCGTGTTGCAAGCCATCATCGACGGTCCCGACGATAATCCGGTGGTTCGTACGATGATTCTGAATGCGTCCAAAAGTCTGGCCCCGCCCGGGCCGGTAAAATACGAGTGGTTCGTGGAGGGACGCAAAGATCCCATCAGCCGCGCAGTCGATGCCATCTTCACGCCCGAACAACCCGGTACACTCACATTCCGGTTGGTGATGACGTGGTCGCAGAATGGAACGGAATTGCGGTCCGAAGCGGTGCATCAGGTGATCGCGTATCGTCGCAAAATCGTGATGATCGCCGATGCGACGGTGCCGGCCAGCAGTTTGAGTTATCAGGTGAATGCGGCCCAGCAAGCGGGGACGTATCTTCGCGTGCTGAATCTGCCTGAGGCATCGTTGTCGCGCCGACCCGAAGAAGTGCTCGCGACGTTGCTCGCGCAGGACGAGACGATTTTCCGCAATGCCGATTCGGTCATTCTGTGGACCGAAGGTATTCCGGCGTTACAGGCACTGATGGAAGCGGTGAAGAACAATGTCGATGGGCTGAGCGAAATGCATCAGCAGACAATCGTCCTGGTGACCGAGCACAACTTGCACACGCTGGCACGTGCAGCCAACGGTCCGTTCTCGGTGCTGCAACCCAAGCGCATCATCCTCACGCGTGTCGAAGCATTGGGATCTTTCTTACTGTCCCCAAACAGTGAAAGTTTTCTGGTGTCGGCCAAGGAGCGTGGCATCGATTACCTGGTACTCGACAGTACCACTGTCTCGATACGGCCGTGGAACGTCCTGTCGTGGCTGGTGAACTACATGCTCATCCAAGGTGTCTCGAGTCAGAGCATCGTCCTGCTGCTGATGTTGCCGGTGATTGCGACGATTCTGGCGCTGTTGCGGCAGGTGGTAGGACTCACGACTTTTGGCTTGTTTGCGCCATCTATCGTGGCTCTCAGCTTCCTGGCGCTGGGCTGGTGGGTTGGATTGCTTTTCCTCATTTTCATCTTGGCGACGGGGTATCTGACGCGCGCGGCGATGCAGCGTTTTCGCCTGCTCTACATTCCCAAAGTGGCGATCATTCTCACCGCCGTGAGTATCACACTTCTCGTCTTGCTCAGCATTGGCGCGGCGTTCGGCATCATCCTCTCGCGCGATAGCATCTTCATCCTACTGATCCTCTCTACGCTCGGCGAAAGTTTCCTCACTGCCAAGACCGAAAAGGGTTTCATCGGCGCGGTGTTCAGCGTGGGACAGACGATCTTATCGGCGCTGCTGTGCGTGCTCATCGTCCAGTGGACATCGTTCCAGTCGCTGATTCTTGCCTATCCGGAACTCATTCTGCTCACGCTGTTCATCAATGTGTTTCTGGGAAAATGGACCGGCCTCAGAATCGTGGAATATTTCCGATTTAGGGAACTGTTCCGTCATTTGCAAGAAGAATAATCCTTCGACCTTTCGCTCTCCTCAAGGTGACCACTGATCACGTATCGCTGATCATTCCCGTATGTTTCCCTTCCTCTCCAATCACGGCGTTCTCGGTCTGAATGCGAGGAATCTCCTCTACCTCAAGCCCTATAATCCCAAGAAGGCGGTTGCGTTTGCCGATAACAAACTGAAGTCGAAAGCGTATCTTTCGGCGCGCGGCATTCCGGTGGCGAAGATTTATGCGCGTGTGGAAGATCGCGTGCAGCTGCGTGCATTCGATTTTGGCAGCCTGCCGGATGAATGCGTTCTCAAACCGAACAACGGTTTCGGCGGCGAGGGGATCGTGATTTTGAAAGGACGAAAAAACGGCGTGTTTTTCGAAAACGGTCGCACGCCGATCACCGACGAACGGCTTCGCGAACACATCGAAGATATTCTGGATGGAAAATTTTCGGTGAACGGCCGCGAGGATACGGCGTTCTTCGAGAAGATCCTGGTGGCACACGAAGGATTTGCGCCGTTTCGTCCGGCCGGGTTGCCCGATGTTCGCATTATCGTCTTCAACCTGGTGCCGGTGATGGCGATGGTGCGCGTGCCCACGGCACTCAGCGGCGGCAAGGCGAACGTGCATCAGGGAGGGATCGGCATCGGCATCGATCTGGCAAAGGGAATCACCACGCATGGATTTCAGTACGATCATCTGATCAAAGAGCTGCCACACGGCGCGCCGGTGGCGGGGATTCCCATTCCGTTCTGGGAGGACTTGCTGCTGATTGCGTCGCGCATCCAGACCATTACGAACATCGGCTATTTGGCGGTGGATCTGACGATCGACGAAGATCAAGGTCCTGTCTTGCTGGAAGTGAATGCACGAGCCGGTTTGGGCGTGCAGTTGGCGAATCTGGCGCCATTGCGGGCACGTTTGGAACGCGTAAAAGGCATCGATGTCGGGTCGCCCGAAAAAGGCGTGCGCCTGGCCCAAGATCTGTTCGGTCAACGCGTGCAGAAATCACAGGATACCGATGACCGGCCGCGCCTCGGATTGCAGGAATCCATTTTGATCCATGGTGACGGCAGCACCATCAAAGTGCGGGCGGCGTTGGCACCGGGTGTATACGAACGCAGTCAGTTCGCGCCCGATCTGATTCGGGATTTACTGCAACAGGAAGCCATCGAACACGATGAAGAAACGGGTTTGTATCGGGCCAAGTTCACGCTGGGCGGTCGCAAAATCCAGACGGTGGTGGAATCGTCGCCGATCAATATCGACGGCGTGCGAGCCATACTCGGCCGGCGTGATCTGCGTGATTTTCTGATCGATCCGTCGCGGCGACCGGTCGATAACACGGTTGTGCCGACGCGCGTGGTGTCCGATCTTCGCTCCGTCGACCGGATCCTGAGTCAGTTCGATCGTGATCTTCTGGTCTTGCGGCATTTGAAACCGTTGAATCTTCAGGATGAGCGCCAGAGAATTATAGATGATCCGCTCTATACGCCGATATTCACATACGCCGCGCTGGAATTCGATCCTGATGATGTGGAGAAGCGCCTGTGGTCACTCTCGATCGACGAATCGCCCTTGGGATTGTTGCTTAAAAAGAAACGTCTGGAGCTGGTGATGCGCCTCGAGGCGCTCAAAAGTCGCGGTGATGCCGCCCGGTTTACCGAAGCATCGAAGGCGCTGTTTGGCGCGCCGACTGCGCATCTCCTCTTGCTAGCCGATGCCGCCTTGCAGTCACGCATTGCCTGTGAACTACCGCCGCCGGCCAAAGAGTGGCTCTCGGCCGAACGCGCCGCTCCTCTGTTCGAAGAACATTTCCGTCGCTACGGATTGCACGATTGGCACGTCACCATCCGTGATACGTTGATTGCCGATTGCACCGTGGGCTGGAAGCATCTCTACATTCGCAGCGACGCGCGATTTACAAAACAGCATGTGGCATCGTTGGTGGCGCACGAGATCGAGACACATGTGCTCACACTTGAAAATGGCGAGCAACAGCCGTACGAACTGTTCCGGCGCGGCTTCGCCAACTATCTAGATACGCAGGAAGGATTGGCCGTGTATAACCAGAATCGTATTCTTCCGCCGTTCGAAGACAAGCGCTACGGTCCGGCGCGCAGCGTGCTGGCTGTGGAGTACAGCTTGCACCATCCATTCGTCGAGACACGACAGTATTTGGAGAAGGAGCTGGGCTATACGACCGAGAAGGCGGTGACGAAAGCCATCGAACTTAAGCGGGGATTGGGTGATACCAGCCAGGTTGGCAGCTTCACCAAAGGACTGGTGTATTTCCGCGGCCAGCTCGCCGTGGAGAATTTTGTGCAAAATGGCGGTGATTTACGGCGGCTGTACATCGGTAAAGTAGCGGTTGAGGATTTGGAATTAGCTGAAAAAGTGCCCGGTATTAAAGCGCCGTTGTTGGTGCCGGGGTTTTTGAGGCGGAAGGATGAAGACAAATAATGATTCTCTGTAGCAGCAGCCGTCCTCGGCTGCGATGTCTGAAATATTCTCCTACATGAGCAGCATCAGTCACCACTGGTGTTCTTTTTCTTGTCTCCCCGCGACAAGAAAAAGAACCAAAAAGAAGCGCACCGCCTATGACCCACCTCGCCCTGCTGTCGCGCCTGTGGGCTGGCGACAGCAGGGCTTGTAACCACTTATCCCCACCACATAGTCGGAGGGGATCATTATCTGGAATAGCGAGCAGGCGAAGAGGTTTGGCGGCTTAAGGCCGCCTGGGTGTAGTGGAGAGAGTCCTCGGAGTCGTCGGCGCCGTCGGATTCTTCGGAGTCCTCTCACTTCCAACTTACCCTTCCTACATCAGGCAATGCCAAGATCCATATCTGTCCGTCTCCCATCGGTAATGGTGCGCCAGTGTTGTCGGCAAAAGTGAAGACTTGCTCGATGCTCGGTTTGGACCAGGTACCGGTGATGGCTTTGCCGTGACGGAAGTAGAGGAGTTTGCCGCCGTGGAGGAGATCCATCGTCATGCGGCCCTTTTCGCCGGTTGCCGTGACGGGGACTTCGAGGACAATGAATGTCGAAGGATGAGAGGCGCCGATGTCGTGGCCGGTCGTATGGGTGTAGGAGTCTGAAGTTGGTTGATAGACATACTGCTCGTTCGAACGCTGGGCGTAAAAATTCACGTCGATGGTGGTGGCCGCCGAACCGGTAAGCGTGCGTTCTGGCGTGGTGAAGGCTGGCCATGTGACTGATCGCAATGTTTGTTTGGCCAGAAGATCTTCTACTTTCTGCCGGTTGGTGAAGTAGTTATGCGGTTCAGGGATCGTCGTGTCGCGGTAGAAGTTGTTACCGTATTGCAGTCCATTGAAGAAGAGCGGCTGTACGGTTTTGGCGATGAATGCTTCGGCATCCGGGCTCCAGCCGGCGAAGAGCATGGCTGAACTGTAGGGCAGAAAAGACTGTGCGAAATAGAGGCGCATCGAACGCACCGGACCGACGACATCCGGAAAATCAGCACGGTCGAACAGCGCTACGAGGCGTGTGATCCCGCCCTCCACCGTGAACTCGCCGACCATCTTGGCCTTCTCAATTCCTTTGATGACCGGCCGTGCGTCGGCCGAATTTTCGATCATTACGGCGACCATCTGACGAGTCGTACTGACGCTCGCCTTGGTGACTGGCTTGGGGCGGCGCCTAACGGTACTTCGTAGCAAACTGGCCAGGTACTGCACGGCCGAACCATCGTTGATTTCTTCATCGGCAAGAGCGGACGGAGCGCGGGTCGAAAGAACGAGCTGCGTGGCGCCAAGTCCGCCGACCAGAAAGGTGAATACCGCGAGAAGCGCAGCAGTGCGCTGTGAGTTCGACATACGGGCATCATGCCGATCGTTCGGCAAAAAGCAACTGGCCAACCAACCGGTGTGCTTTTGTTATTCGCCTTTCTTGTCCTCTGCAGCACCTTCCGCTGGAGTAGCACCCTCAGCCGTTGCGGCGGCATCAGCACCTTCGGCAGGTGTCGTCGGAGCAATGACCTCCTCTTCGCGCGGTTGCTGTACGGTGGCCAAGACGGTATCGGCGCTGTTCGTGATCGTCACGCCATTTGGCAGCGTCAGATCGGCGACCGTGATCACATCGCCGAATTCCTTCAGTTTCTCCAAATTAACCGTGAGTGCATGTGGCAGGTTGCTTGGCAGACAACGAACCGTCACTTCGTCCTGAGCCGTCACCAAGATGGCAGAGAAGTCTTTGACTGCCGGCGATTCGCCTTCGAACTGAATCGGCACGCCTGTCTCGATCTCCTCCTTCATATTTACCGCGTAGAAGTCGGCATGCATCTCGGCGCCGGATACGGGGTGGAAGCTGATGTCTTTGAATAGCACGGGAATCTTTTTTCCCTCCATCTCCAATTCCACCAGCGTGCTTTCGCCGGCCTTCTGGAAGGCTTTATGTAGATCCTTCGCAGTGGCTTGAAGCGACATATTTTCGACCTCGTTGCCGTACACCACGCATGGCACGTGGCCGGACGTGCGAAGTTGCTTCGCCGTTTTCTGCGCATCACGCGCCGAAACAGACAGGGGAATCATGTCCATGGGCGGCTAGAGTAAGGGGAAGACAAGGCATGGTCAAGTTGAATATAAGCTTCTAGGCCTATGAATAGAGGGTTTTATAAACCTATTTTCTCAATGAGTTCAATTTTGTTGCTCCATGGGCATTTAAGAAATTTTTCAGTAGGGCGCTGTCGCTTTCTTCGCAGTGTGTGCAAGTTGTTCGATTCATCGTGAGCAGGTGCGCCCTCACCCCGGCCCTCTCCCTCAGCCCGCTGTCGCGCAGGAAGTCTTGGTCATGCGTACGCGATTGAACTCCAGAGACCCGCCGGGAGAGGAGGATGTGTGTTGTATGTTTTTTAATAGTAAGACAAATAGATCACACGTCCTTCCCCGTGTTGGCGTGTGGGGGCCGGGGAAGGTGCCCCAGAGGGCGGATGGGGTGCTCACCAGCCGGCGATGAATATGCTCTTTGCAATAACCGCGCAGAAAGCGACAGCGCCCAAATCATCAAACTGCAATACTGTCTGTTTCCAGACATCAATGAGATCTGCTCGCAGATTGACCCCGCCATTTCCAAAAATACAGCACGGCGCTTCTCAGATGTTCCCGCACCGTCCACTTGGTGAAGATTGCGAAAAATCCGCCGTCACTCAGGCGTTTCTTGCGATCGGTTGCCTGGACCAATGGGAAGTACACGACGCGCTTGCCGGCCTGCCACACGCGGCGGCAGAGGTCGGTGTCCTCGAAGAACAGGAAAAATCGCGGATCGAAGCCGCCAAGCTGCCCGAACAAATCGCGGCGAATGAGAAAGCAGGCACCGGCGATCCAGTCGACGTCGCGGACCTGGTTGCTGTCGTGATTCCATTGCAGATAGTGCTCCATGCGTTCGCGGAACAGATGACGAAGCGGCGTGCGCTTGATGAAGACATTCAGAAGAGTCGGAAAGCTGCGTTGCGAATCGCGCAGCGTGCCGTCGGGATGCATGAGCTTCGGTCCGATGATGCCGATGGCCGGGTCGTGCTGCAGGGCGTCAACCATCTGCTCGATACCATTCGCTTCGAGTTCATTGTCGGGGTTGATGATCAAAACATAGGTGCCATGCGCATACGTTTCGCCTCGATTGTTGCCTTTGCCGTAGCCGATGTTCCGCGGCGTCTCGACGATGCGTACCTGCGGATAGCTTCGTAGATTATTGCGAATGCGGCCGATCGAATCATCGTTGGAATGATTATCGATCACGATGATCTCGAGTTGATCAGCGATAGTCTGCGCCAGAAGTGCCTTCACGCACCGTACCGTCTCGGCAGGCGAGCGGTAGTTCAGGACCAGTGCGGAGACGAGAGGCTGATTCATCTGGAGGGAGTGTAGCAGCTTGGTTCTCTGAATTATCTTTATAATGTATAGTTTTTATTACATTCATGATAAGAAGTTTTCAGATTCAATCGAAGATTCTTTCGGCTCCCCTCATAAAGTTTCTTGCGCTTGCTCTGCCTGCGGGCGTACCCCATCCCTAACCCTTCCCCCGCCTCCTCCATTCTGTTCCTGAGAGGATCAGTCTTTTTTGCAGATAACACTTCTCCAGAGACTTTCACGGGGAAGGGAATGTTTCTGTTTTGTTCTGTCGTCCTTCCCCGCGTTGGCGTGCGGGAGGGCCGGGGAAGGTGCCCCGCAGAGCGGATGGGGTACGCCCGCAGGCAGAGCAGGCAAACAAAAAGGTGACCGAGTCACCCTTTTGTTCTTAATCAGAGTTTGAGTTGTTTCTACATAAACAACGCCGCCAATGCCAACGTCAGTGTGCTGAACAGTTTGATGAGCACATGGAGTGACGGACCGGCGGTGTCCTTGAACGGATCGCCAACGGTATCGCCAGTCACCGATGCCTGGTGAGCCGGGGATTTCTTGCCACCGTGGTAACCGGTTTCGATCAGCTTCTTGGCGTTGTCCCATGCACCGCCGGCGTTGTTGAGGAACGCGGCGAGGAGCACACCGGCGATGGTGCTCACCATGAGCATGCCTGCGACGGCTTCGGCTTTGAGGGTGACGCCGACGAGAATCGGCGCGGCGACTGCCACGATGCCGGGCAGAATCATTTCGTGGAGCGCGGACTTGGTGGCGATGTCGACGGCGGCGGCGTAGTCGGGTTGTTCGCTGCCATCCATCAGACCTTTCTTTTCGCGGAACTGACGGCGGACTTCCTCGACGATCACACCGGCGGCCTTGCCGACGGCGCGGATCGTAAGACTGGTGAAGAAGAAGACAACCATCGCGCCGAAGAAGGCGCCGACGAATACCGGCACGCTGGCCAGGTTCACGACCGTCAATTTGGCTTCGCTGAGGAATGCGGAGAAGAGTAGGAAGGCGGCCAGGGCAGCTGAGCCGACGGCGTAGCCTTTGGTCAGAGCTTTCGTGGTGTTGCCCGTGGCGTCGAGTTCATCCGTCACTTTTCGGATGTCTTCCGATGCGCCCGACATCTCCACGATGCCGCCGGCGTTATCGGTGATCGGACCGAACATGTCCATAGCCAGGATGTAGGTGACGGTCGAGAGCATGCCCATCGTGGCGATGGCGGTGCCGAACAGTCCGCCGGCAGGGACGCCGCTGTGCGTGCCGAGCCAGAACGATCCAAGGAGGGCGGCACACACGCTCAATACAGTCAGGCCGGTCGATTCCATACCGATGGCCACGCCGGCGATGATGTTCGTGGCGTGCCCGGTGGTCGATGCATCAGCAATCGATCGTACCGGTCGGAAGTCTTTGCCGGTGTAGTAGTCAGTCAGATAGACGAAGGCCACGCTCGTGGCGATACCTACGAGTCCGGCCAGGAAGAACCAGCGCCATGCATCCGTGCCGACGGTGGTGGCTGTGCGACCGAGATAGTGAATGGTGGCACCCGCCAGCAGGAAGCGCGTAGTCACGAACAGCGCGACAATCATCAGAGCGGTCGTCACCCAGAAGCCGCGTTGCATGGCTTTCATCGGCGACTCATTGGCCTTGGCTTTGACGAAGTAGATGCCGATGACGCTGGCGACGATGCCGCAGACACCCAGGACCAACGGCAGCAAAATTGCCTGTGCGCCGAACACGGGAGCCAATGTCGCACCCAGCACCATGGCGCCGATGTTCTCGGCCGAGATCGATTCGAACAGGTCCGCGCCGCGACCGGCGCAGTCACCGACGTTGTCGCCCACGAGGTCGGCGATCACTGCCGGGTTACGCGGGTCATCCTCCGGAATACCGGCTTCGATTTTGCCGACCAGGTCAGCGCCGACGTCGGCGGCCTTGGTGTAGATACCGCCGCCCAGCTGCGCGAACAGTGCGACGAACGATGCGCCGAATCCGTAACCGACGATGAGGGCGGGGATCTGCGATGGGCTGATATGGAAGACGTAGACATACAGAAGATACAAACCGCTCACGCCCAGAATGGACAGAGCCGTGATGATCAGAGCCGAGACAGCACCGGCCCGCAGCGCCATCCGTAGCGCTGCATTGAGTCCTTTATGTGCGGCACCGGCTGTCTTGAGGTTGGCCTTGGTGGCGACGACCATGCTCACGACGCCCGACAAGCCCGAGAAGAAGGCACCGAGCAGGAACGAGAGTCCGACCTGCAAACCTTTATGCCAACCTGATGCGGTTGTCTGATCTACGCCGTCCCCGGCGAGGATATTGTTGTGACCGCTGGTCAGTCCGTAGACCAGAATGATGGCCACGCCGACAGCCAACGAGAGCAAGGTGATCGTGCGGTACTGACGGCGAATGAACGCGCGGGCACCGGTTGCAATGGCATCAGCCACTTTTTGCATGGCAGCATTACCATCCGGAGCATGAGTAACACCGCTCCAAAAGACGAGTGAATACAGGAGCCCGGCAAGGGCCACGACGGGAATGAATATTTCGAGTGATGCGACTGACATACAATGATGGTGAGGAAACACAAAAGGAGCAGAGCCCCGGAATCTCAGAATAGGGAGAGGGTACGGGAGGGCATGTATTTGTCAATGCCAAGGCGAATAGAGGTCATTGGAGTGATGGTTAGGGCGGGGTAATTGGGGATTGGGACTGAGGACGCTACCAGGTCAAAAGAATGACAAACTTCATTTTCCTTTTCCCTATGTCCTAATTTCTGCGTCCTTTCTTGTATGATGTTCCTGTGATTCGCAAAGCCTCTCCTTCCGCCAACGATCCGCTGTCGCTGCTCCGCACACGCGTCAAACAAGCGCCGTTGGGTCCGGGCATCTATCGGTGGCTCAATAAGAACGGCGATGTTCTGTATGTGGGAAAAGCCAAGAGTTTGCGCAAACGTCTGGCGCAGTATGTGGTGCCGGCCAAGGGAAATATCGGGCCATGGCGGCAGTCGTTCCTACAGCAGATCGTCGACTTCGATGTCACGGTGACCAATACCGAACTCGAGGCGCTGATGCTCGAGACGCATCTGATCAAACAGCTGAAGCCCAAGTACAACGTGCTGATGAAAGACGATAAAAATTACGTCTACATCCGCATCAGCATGCAGGACCCCTATCCGCGCATCGATATCGTGCGGCGTATCTTCAACGACGGTGCCAGATATTTCGGACCAAAAACAACTGCGGAGGAAGCACGGACAATTTTGGATCTGTTGCGGAAAATTTATCCGTATCGGACGTGTAAGATGGAAATAGAAACGGCGGACCCGCCTTCGCCTGCGGGCTACGGCGAGGCAGAGGAGGAAGAGGATGGGCAAGCGCAACGTATTCCGGTTGTTTGCTACCACAAAGATCGCAAGACCCCGTGCCTCGATTTTCACATCGATCAGTGCAGTGCGCCGTGCATCGGCCGCGTGACGCCGGAGGAATATTTTCACCAATCGATCGAGGGCGTCATCAATTTTTTGAAAGGCAATGAAGATACGGTCAAAACTTTGCTCAAAGAAAAAATGCAGAAGGCTGCGGCGGATAAGAAGTTCGAAATCGCGGCGCAGCTGCGCAATCATCTACGGTATCTGGAGCACAAGAAAGACGATGTCGAATTGGTATCGGACACCTCCGGCGAAGACAGCGACATCGTGGGCATCGCACAGCTGGCCAATCGCTCGCATGTGGTGGTGTTCCACCGGAGGGCCGGCCGCATGATCGGCGAACATAGCTACAACCTGGTCGGCAATGCCGAGTCGCTGGCCGAAGTCATCACGCAGTTTTTGGCCCAATTTTACGACGAAGAAGCCGAAATTCCGCCGGTCATCATCATCGGTGAAGAACTGGAAGAGCTCGGCGTACTGCAGGAATTGCTCACTGCCCGCCGCGGTGGAAAGGTGAAAATCGTCGTGCCGGAGCGGGGGAAGAAATCGAATCTGCTGTTACTCGCCGAAAAGAACGCTCAGCAGAAAGCCAAGCAACAGGAGGCGAAGTGGGAGGCTGACAAACGCAACACCGACAGTGCACTTGAAGAGCTGAAAGAACGTCTCAATCTGCCGTCGCTTCCGGAGCGCATCGAAGGCTACGACATCTCGCATTTGGGTGGCACCGAAACGGTGGGCAGTATGGTGGTGATGCGGAAGGGCAAAGCGGCCAACGATCATTACCGATCGTTCACCATTCGCACGCTCAAGCGCGGCGAGATCGACGACTACTGGGCGCTGCGCGAAGTCCTCACGCGGCGGCTGCGGTATCTGACCGAAGACATCGCGAAAGAGGAGGAGAACTGGAAAGAGCAAGGCATTGGCTTCGGCAAAGCGCACAAAGACGAAGTGGAACGCGTGAAGGAACTCGCTCTGCAGCACTGCCATGAGTCTGAGGAACATTTTGACCCCGATGGTTTTCTGCTGGCGCGGCGCGAACAAGGAATTGTCGCGACGGTGCAGAGTTTTTCGCATTCGGAGAATGTGATGGAACTGCGCTGCACGTGGGCGGATGCCGATCTTGCCCAGACGATGCTGCCGCGCTTCATGGTCCGCAAAATTCTGCGGAGTCTGAAGAAGGGGAAAATGTACGCCGTCGTGCCGTCGGCATTGGAAATGTCGTACGGAGGACTCGGCTTCCGGTACGTAAAAACTTCGCCGAAGCCGATCGACGAGCGCCGCGAGCGCCTGCAGCCTTTTTCCGACGATACGCTCATCGTGATGATGTACGAGGCGGTGCAGAACAAAGCCGATGTATCGTTCACTTCGGTGCCCGATCTGCTCGTGATCGATGGCGGCAAGGGGCAGCTCTCCACCGTCGTCGACGTCTTGCGCAAACTCAAACTGCAGATTTCGGTGATCGGCCTCGCCAAACGCGAGGAAGAAGTGTTCGTGCCGGAGGTATCGGAGCCGGTAATCTTTCCCAAAGATTCGCAGGCGAAATTTCTGCTGATGCGCCTGCGCGACGAGGCGCACCGCTCGGCTAATCGTCACCGCGAAGGCCGTGGCTTAAAGGCGGTGAAGGAATCAGTTCTCGACGATGTGCCGGGCATGGGCGACGAAACTAGGCGTGCACTGCTGGCGTACTTCAAGACAGTGAGCGCGATGAAGAGCGCGACAGATCAAGAGCTGATGGTGTTCATAAACGAAGCACAGCTGATCGGATTACGGGACAAGATAGGCCGCGAATAAATTCGAAGCACGAAATCCGAAATTCGAAAATTTATTGTTCCATTTTTTCGTGCTTCGTGCTTCGAATTTCGAATTTTCCCCGATCTTAGTTTTTTGGCACTCAGTCTTTCCCTGCAACTTTTCCGCTTTGCAAACGTCTGCATACTATCGTACGATTTTCTCCACTTTCCCCTCCACTTGTATGAAGAAAGTTTCACTCCTCCTCGGCACACTCGGCGGCGCGCTCGGTGCCTATGTTCTCGGTAACAAGACGTTGCGTCAGGAACTCTCCAAAGCCAAGGACGCCGAAGCCGGCGCCAAAATCCTCGGCAAGCACTTGCAGAAAGACAGCAAGAAATTGGTTCACCATGTGAACGAATTCGTCCAGAGCGATGACGTGCAGAAGAATCTAGAGAAGGCCAAGAAGTACACGATGCAGAAGTACGATGAAGCCCAGAAAAGCATGAAGGATATGATGAAGTCCAGCGGCAAGAAGGCTGCCTCGATGATGAAGAAAGAGGCAAAGGCGGTGAAGAAGGTTGTTAAAAAAGTGATGCCGAAACCGCATAAGGCGGCGTAAGTAACTTGTACTTTATGGGGAAAAGCACTTTGGTCCTCCGAAGTGCTTTTCTTGTGTCGCATTCGTTCTTAAATCTCGTAAGGCCTTGAAAGAATTGACATTAATTTCACTATATCGAAGAATCAACATCCTTCTCATTTTCATTACGTATGCCAAAACTTCTCTTCGATCCGGCACGGCATCCAGACCTGACGTATGAAGATGCGTTTCTTGTGCCTCATAATTCAATTTTGGATCGGTTGCAAAGTTATGCTTTGGGAGATGAAATGGCGAAATTACATACACTACATCACGAAAGTAGTCAGGCGCGTACAGTGGCTTTAGAAGGCATTCGTGCGGGTACAAAAGACCTAACGTTGCAAAAAAGTGCACTCAGTGTACACCGGGCGTTTAGGGATTATGTTTTAGAACTCGGTGCAAAGTATCCGGGTGCCGTCACCGTCACGTCTCGTGACCATGTCGACGTCTCTCCTATTGATGGATTCGGAAATCTGCCGATTGTTTCCGCCAATATGAATACAGTTACAGGAAAACGTATGGCGGAAGCGATGGCTCGCATGGGTGGCAGTGGAGCTTTGCCGCAGGATATGCCGGATAGCGAGATCGAACGCATTGCTGACTATATCCATAGTCGAGATACCCGCTACCCGACTGCGATTAGCGTCACGCCGCAAACATCTGTTTCTGAATTTCACCGAGTTCTTCAAAAAAGAGATTTCAGCGCGGCTGTCGTAGTCAATCAGCAGGGACAGCTCATGGGTGTCTTGCAAAAAAAAGACATTCCGGAGGGTGTGAATCCAGATGCTGCTATTTCCGACTATGTTTCGTCGTCGAATCTTGTGACCGGAGACGAAGGTATCACTCCACAGGATGCCATAAAAAGAATGCAGGAGGGTCATGTTCATTTTCTCCCCGTCCTTGGTTCTGATGGGAAAGTTCTTGGCGCGTACACAGAACAGTCGGCTGCTATGCAATTGCGCTATCGTCCGTATGTAGATGCGGATTTTGGCGGACTCAGTGTTCTTGCGACCGTGGGTGCGGTGAATAAGGATCCCGTTGGTCGGATGAAGCATTTTATTAGTGTCGGTGTCCGTGGCATTGTGTTGGATACTGCGCATTTAGACCAAGGACTTATACCGTATAGGAATATTCAAAGCGCGCGTGATCTTGTTGAGCAAAGTGGGAGGCGTATTGCCATCATTGCCGGCAATGTGGTGACAGCCGAGGCTACCCGTGATGCATTGGCGGCCGGTGCTGATATCGTGAAAGTGGGCATTGGACCTGGAGCTGCGTGTACGACTCGGATGGAAACAGGTGTCGGCCGTCCTCAGTTGAGTGCTGTGCTGGAATGTGCGGAAGAGGCAGAGATCTGCGGTGGTCATATTTGGGCCGATGGTGGCATCAAACATCCACGAGACGTTGCGCTTGCACTGGCGGCCGGAGCATCACAGGTGATGATCGGCAGTGATTTCGTACCTCTTTTGGAAAGTCCACCAGAGTTAGAGCCAGACGGGAACCGTTCTTATAAGAAGCATGCCGGTATGGCCTCACGCGAATCAGCAACTTTGCGCCGCCGCCGGGCGCTGGAGGATGATCTTATGCAAATTTTCAGAAGCACCGTTGGCGAACGAGAAGAGGGCGTGAGCAATGCTCGGGTCTACCAGGGGACTGAACGATCCGTCGCTCAAAAAATTCATCGTATTATGGATGGTGTTACTTCGTCCATGACCTATGCGGGCGCCAAAAACTTAGATGAGTTCAGGCGTTTTGCGCATATTGGTGTGCAAACCAATAGTGGATTTCAAGAAGGGAAGCCACGTGCGTGAGTTCTTCATTCCGTAACATTTTCCTATGTCCCAACTCGATTCCAATACCTATGACACTCGGCACTTGCGGCAAGACGCACACATTCTCTATGAGGCGTTGCATGATTGTGAGATGACGTCTGTAGCAGGTACGCCACACAACTTTGTATGGAACTCCTTAACCGAACAAACACCGCCGACTCCACGATACTTGCTCAAGGCGGTAGCTCGTCTTATGCATGCTGTGGGACGCGATATTTTTGAGAGCGCTGATCTTTTGAGTAGCGAAGAAGATCGGGGCGCGATCCTGGCCGCAGCGGTGCAGAATAGAGTCAATTTGCCGTTGGCAATTTCCCGCTGGGTCACGCAGCCTAAAGAAGATAGACCTTCGATTCCGCTTACAATGGAGTACGCAAATGCACAGTTGCATTTTGATGGCATGACAACACGTGAGCCGACGAAGAAAGTAGCGATTGTTGACGACCTTATCAGTACGGGCGGTACGATGGTGGCGCAGTGCCGTGCCATTCGCGAGCAGACTCGGCATGAAATCCTGGGTGTTGTGTTGGTTGCTGATAAGGGAAGTGGTGGCGCCGAACGTCTGGAGCGGGAGATTGGCATTCAGCCACGTCTCATTGCTCAGATGGATTGTACGGGTGTTAGATCAGTCGTTACACAGTTGTACTTACCCGACGGTGATATGCTCTTACGGGATATTCAGACCGAGATACGAAGGAAGGGACGCAGGTTTTTTGATAATCGGCATCAGCGATTGATACGGGAGCGTTGAAAACTCAACGTTCTTTCTTGGCCGTTCCCACAATTGCCATCGGGCACCTCTCATCGTAGTAACGAGGATATTTCTCTTTGAATGCATCGGTGATGGGCATCGCTTTCTGTAAGGATGTTGGTTCAAGTCCGACTGCTTGCATCATCTTCATATGTGTCACCAGGCGACGATAGTGATGGGGGAGCATGAATTCTTTGCTGTCGCCGTTCGTTCCATGATGAGGAAAATCAATGGGGTCGTGGTCTTCGGGGTGTGGATGGTTTGGATAATGTTTTCTCCATTTCATAATCTCGTACTGTGGATTAAGAAGGGCAAACACATACTGGCCATTTTCTTTGAGTAAACGGTGTACTTCATTTAAATGAAACTCTAATTCTTCCTTCGAAGGATACATCAAGAAATGCCGTGATAGCGCGATGTCCGCTGAGTTATCGTCCAGATCAAAACGTGTATTTCCTACATTCAGTTTTGTTAGCTTGATCAGGTCTTGTGCATGGGGATGAAAGCTTTCCAGTCGCTGGAGACGCTCTTGTCCCATTTGCAGGGAATGGTCATCGATATCAAGTACGTGAGCTGCAACTACGCGCTTACGAAAACTGTCGACTTTGTCAGCAATTTCTTCCAGTCCTGGGATTTCCGAGATATCTCGCAGCAGAAGATCGACTTCTGCTGAACCAGATCGGCCACCGAAGTCGATTGTGGTTAACTGACCGGGCATTTCCGATGCCGCTTCTATGATTTTTGTCTTCCAAATGGGGCCTACAACGAAGCGATTTCCGATATTGCCGTTCTCCTGTTCCTCGGCAATCGTGTACATGCCACCTTCGAAAGCAGTTTCTGGACTTCTCATAACAGAAAGGTTGCAAGCGTAGACACTCGTATAAAGCGTGTAAAGAAATCCCGAGCAAATCAGCCTAATCGTCCTATCGAATAGCAGATTTTTTGACTTTCCGTCTAAAAAACTTATAACTGTCCTCTCCCTAAAGCACATGAATTCTTCTTTTCGTACAGGCGATGGGTACTTGGCTTCACTCCAGGCATCGAGTGCATTGCTCGATGAGCACGGCATTTTGCGGGTGGCCGGAACGATTGTCTATCCACCACCAATGCTCGGCAAAGACCCCCGGCAACGAGATGAACTATTGGGTGCTGTTTCCAGTGGTCAAATCACGACCGCTATTCATTCACTCCGTAGTGCATATGCGCGCCATGGTTTGGATTTAACGAACTACTGCTTACATCGCGACGGCCAAGGATTGGCAGCCGATGCCACGTTTCTTTTTCACGAAAGTGCACCTGTCACTTCAAATGATCTCGAAGAGCGGTTTCCTTTTTTTGCTGCGCTGAGTGCGGCACAGAAGGTGAGGATTGGGCGATTATTCGCATTGCCAACGGATGTGCGGTCATTGACGTATGATCAACTGTCACCCCATATGGCTTCCATGCCACGGGGAACGACATTCAGCGAATCAGGACTGGAGTCGGGAAAATTATCGGTACCACTTGATGGTATCGAATGGCATCACGGCGGGGATTTTCTTTCGTCACGAGACTATCGTGATTTGCTTCACGATGGAAAAGGATACGCGCAGGCGCATCAGCGACGATTGAAGGAATCATCTCCACTATTACGAGGAGATCAGCGCCTTAACTTGAGGAGCATCGGTGGTAACAATACCGGTGAGTTGGCGTTCCATGATACCCGGCATCATGTCTTTCTGGTTGATGAACAAACGAATATTCCTGGTCTTCGCCATGGCGCGAGTCAACTCATCGAAATGGCCAAAGGCGGAGATGCCAGACATGTCGAATTGTATAGCGACGCGCCTGTTTTGGCAGAAGACGTGCGCATCAATATCAGTGCGTATCCGTTGCAACGACCGACACCAGTCAGCGTTGCGCCGGGTCTGTCTGCACTTCCGGCCCATCCCGGACAGATCGAAGCGGGGAATGGCA
Organism: Candidatus Peribacteria bacterium; assembly: GCA_041691135.1. Lineage (GTDB taxonomy): Bacteria > Patescibacteriota > Gracilibacteria > Peribacterales > Peribacteraceae > JAQBQQ01. Next base: position 11,544 of record JBEPVF010000012.1, on the reverse strand, counting down.
ATGTCACCGAGTTCGTGAACGCTGTTTTGCAGCCCGGAAGAGAACTTGCTTTTATCATCGGCGAAGACGGTTCCATGATCCGTGTGCAGCCGGGAGCGCGCGAAGGACTCCATGATCGTCTCTGTTTTGCGGTTGAACAGTTACATACTGGTCGCGCCAATTCGATTGATGATTTGTGTCGCGAGTACGGATTGCCGACGGGTGGCGCGCATAACCTACGGAAAGCATTGGAAGGCTGTGCGCAGCACAACCATCATGCGACGTATTTAGGCGAGAGTTTGCCGCCTGTAGAGGACTTCAACCGACTCACGCAGAGAGGGATTGGTTCGATGGTCTTTGGAAATTTTACGGCACCTCGTTCCATCAATGGAAAGGATTGGTCTCAATTCGGTATGGATGCCGAGCAGTTCATGGCCATGTGTCGCTTATGGAAGGAAGGAAAAATGCAATTCTATTGGCGCGATCCCCTCGAGCAATTACGTGTTTTCCATGGACGTAACTTCGTGAAAATGCCGAGGCTTGAACGACATCTGCGCACCACATTTCGTTACATGTTCATGTGCTCCCACAAGCCAGGACTGGAAGAAAAAGTGAAGCCGCACTTGGTACGTTTACTCTCCGAACTTTCGCAAGATGCCGCTGAAATGGGAGTCGAGATCGGTTTCGTCCATGGGGGCGAGGACGCCGGCCTGATGCATACGATCAGTCAAACTGCGTTGGAACTCGACATGATGTCGTACGGCATCTCGACGGTCTTCCACGATGCCCGTAACCTTCGTCCCGATTTTAATTCTGATGGCATCGCTGTCTTCCAGGGACGAGACCTGGATGTGAGACAGAGTGAACTTGAGCATTCGGCTGACGCCGCTGCAGTCTTGAATGGTGGTGTGGGATCCGACCAAGAGCGCGCGACCCGATCAGTGAAGTCGCACGTTGGTCTGGCACTCCCTGCGCCTTTCGGAATGCTCGATCCGGTGCGCATGGGTGGACAGCATAACTGGCTTCATACATCTGAGCAGCTAGCCTATCAATCGACTGCGTACGATGTGGATGGGACACGAGTGCGGTTATGCGGCGAATTCATGCCGCACCTACTTAGCATGGATTTGGAGTCACAGGATCCGTACGCAGATTTTGACAAATGGAGAAATGACATGCGGGAATTTTTGAGTGACCCCGATGTATGGCGAATGCAAAAGGGTGTGCCGGATCAAACGTTCAAAAAAGGACTGGAAGGTCGCGTGCATCAGGCTCATATGAGAGGTCTTCGCATTGCAGAGCCTCTGCGACGAGCCTGCAAGAAACACGGACTGGATGCGGTGGGTGCCTGAAAGAAGAGCTCTGTTTATGTGTTTTCGGCAAAACAGCAAAATATTATTGTCATCTACCGTCATATGAGTAGAATGCACGGCGGGCTCCTCCCCCACGTCGGAAGGAATTGCCCATTTTTCGTTTGTATGAATCCCAAGAGCCCAGAGACACCCAAGGCTGCCAGTAACACACGTTTCATCGTTGTGACCGGCGGCGTCTGCAGCTCACTGGGGAAGGGAATAGCAGTCAGTTCGATCGGTGCCATCATGAAGGCGTGCGGCTTTAAGGTGTTCGTGCAGAAGCTCGATCCGTATTTGAATGTGGACCCCGGCACGATGAGTCCGTTCCAACACGGCGAAGTGTTCGTCACCGACGACGGAGCGGAGACCGATTTGGACTTGGGTCACTACGAGCGCTTCATCGACGAACCGATGAGCAAGCTGAGTACCGTTACGACGGGTCAAATCTATGAATCAGTTCTGTCGCATGAACGGCATGGCGATTACTTGGGCAAGACGATTCAGGTGGTGCCGCATATTACCAATGCCATCAAAGACCGCATCCACGAAGCAGCTATCAAGAGCGGGGCCGATATTATGCTCGTCGAGATTGGTGGAACGGTGGGCGACATCGAGGGCGAGCCGTTCCTCGAAGCGTTGCGACAGATGCGTGCCGAGCTCGGATCTAATCGTCTCTTTCATGTACATCTGACGCTGCTGCCATACTTGGCGGCAAGCAAGGAACTCAAGACCAAACCTACGCAGCTGAGCATTCGCGAACTGCGTCGCATCGGACTCCATCCGGATATGATCCTGGCGCGCGCCGACAAGAAAATTCCGAGTGAACTACTCGATAAGATCAGTCACTTCTGCGGCGTCAAACGCGAGGCGGTGATCCCGGCGATCACGGTGCATTCAATTTACGATGTGCCGCTCAAGTTCCAGACGCACAACATGGCGCAGATCATCGCGCAGGCATTGGAACTCGGCGAGGTGCAGCCGAATATGAAGGAGTGGGAGGCGGGCGAGATACGCCACAACGCGGCGCAGGACGAAGTGAAGATCGCGCTGGTCGGCAAATACACTGGTCTCGACGATGCGTATCTCAGCCAGATCGAGTGCATCAAAACGGCGGCGGTGTTCGAGGGGAAGAAGGCCGAGATCGAGTGGATCGATTCGGAGAAATTGGAACAGAACGATGCTGAAACATGGGAGCGTCTCAAGGCGTGTCCCGGCATGATCGTCTCGAGCGGTTTCGGCAAGCGCGGTATCGAAGGGAAGATCGCGGCGGCCAAGTATGCGCGTGAGAGCAAAGTGCCATACCTCGGCTTGTGTTTGGGATCGCAGATCATGGCCATCGAATTCGCACGTCATACGATGAATGATCAGCAATTGACGAGCGAAGAGTTCGACGAAGACGGCACGCTGTCGCGTGACAAATACGTAGTGCACTTCCTGCCGGGTCAGTTCAAGGAAAAGAAGAAAGGCGGCACACTGCGTCTGGGTGCGTGGCCATGTGTGCTCAAGCCCGGGACGAAGGCGTACCAGGCGTACGGTGAGAAGGAGATCTCGGAACGCCATCGTCATCGCTACGAGTTCAACAACGATTTCCGCGAGCGACTGGAGAACAGCGGTTTTGTCATCTCGGGTACGTCACCCGATGGCGAATTGATGGAGATCGTGGAAGTCAAAGATCACCCGTTCATGGTCGGCAGTCAGTTCCATCCGGAGTTCAAGGGGCGTCCACATAGGCCGCATCCGCTGTTCGCGGCGTTCATGAAGGAGGTGGTCAGAAAATAACTATCACCTGTAGTGGCAGCCATCCCCGCTGCGATATCTGAGATATGCCCCAGCACCAACCTCTCCCGTCACCACTGGTGTTCTTTTTCTTGTCTCCCCGCGACAAGAAAAAGAACCAAAAAGAAGCGCATCCGACTTCGCCTGCGGGCTACGCCGGACAGGCCGCCTCTATGACCCACCTCACTTCCTTGTCGCGCCTAACGGTTTGCGACAAGGAAGTTCGTACCCACCTATCCCCACCACATAGGCGGAGGGACTGTTCCCTGGAATAGCGAAGGTGCGAAGAGGGGCGGCTGCAGCCGCCTGGGAGTAGTGGAGAGTTCGTAAAAACAAAACATACACATCTCCCTCTCCCGGCAGGGCAGGTGGGCGGAGGGAGAGGGCCGGGGTGAGGGGCGCCAGCGGGCAGATGGGGTGCTACACTACGTCTATGCCCTTCCTCTCGGTTTCTCATTTGTCGTTCGCCATCCAGAACCAGAAGATCCTCAAGGATATGACTTTTGACGTGGCGCAAGGTGAGGTGATTGGCCTCATTGGTCCAAACGGCAGCGGCAAAACGACGCTGTTCAATGTGCTGTCCGGTTTTCTCAAGCCCACCAGCGGCACTGTCATGTTGCGCGATCAGGACATCACGACTGCCTCACCTTCGTATCGGGCGCATGCCGGCATCGGTCGGGTGTTTCAGAACTTCGGCATCTTTCGGGACATGACACTGGAAGAAAACATTCTGGTGGCGCTCGAAGCGATGTCGCGGGAGCAGCGCAAACAGCTCGGCAATCTGAAGGAAGTGGTGAAGGGGACACTGGAAATGGTCGGACTCAGTGATCGTGCCAAGATGAAGGCCGGCTCCTTATCTGGCGGTCAGATGCGGCTTTTGGAGATCGCCCGCACGCTGACGAGCAAGAAGGAATTGTTTCTGCTCGACGAGCCGACGGCCGGTGTTTCGCCAAAAATGACGCAGCAGGTATCGGATCTGATCAAAGACTTGAAGAATGCAGGCAAAACGGTCCTCATCATCGAACATGATTTACCGTTTATTTCACGTATCTGCGATCGCGTGATCGTTCTCGATGTAGGTGAAATTGTTATTCAGGACACGCCTGCGATGGTGAAGCAGCAAAAGAAGCTGCAGGAGATTTATTTTGGAGCAGATCCAACGGACTGAAGATTCAGGGGAATCAAGAGAGTCAGGGGATCTCTTAATTTTTCTTTCCCCTTCATCTCTTCCCTTGAATCTCATCAAGTTGCTTTTTCCAAGAAACCACCTATCGTTTGCCTAACTTCTTCCCCCTTCCCATGAAGCGATTATTTGCACTGAGCCTGGCGCTTGCATTTCCTCTTGTCGCTTGTCAGCCGGCAACGTCCGGTACAGGCAGTTCATCCGCTTCCGCCGATACGGGGCCGATCAAGATCGGTTTCATCGGTGCTCTTACCGGAGATGTGGCGACGCTCGGCGCCGATACGCTGAATGGCGTCAAGATGGCTGTCGACCAGGTGAATGCCACGGGCGGTATCAATGGTCGCAAGGTGGAGCTGATCGTGGAAGATGGACAGTGTCAGAGTCCGGAGGCGGCAAGTGCGGCACAGAAACTGGTCAACGTGGATCATGTCGCCGCCATCCTCGGTGGCAGTTGCAGCTCCGAGACATTGGCCGCGGCTCCTATCGCCGAAGCGGGCAAAGTGGTGTTGATGTCCTACTGGTCCAGCAGTCCCAAAGTGACCGATGCGGGTGACTTCGTCTTCCGCGACTATCCGAACGATGCCAATAAGGCCAAGACCTTGGCTTCTTATCTGGTAGCGAAGGGCTACACCAAACTGGCAATCATCGGTGAAGATACTGACTTCGCTCAGAACTTCCGCGAGGCGGTCCTGAAGGAACTGCCTGCCAGCGTGAAGGTTGTCTTCGACGAAACGGTGAACCAGGGTACCAAGGACTATCGCACTCTGATGACGCGCTTGAAGAAGACGAATTTTGATATCTTCCTGCCGAACGGTCAGAGCGATGCGACGGTGGCTGAAATGGCCAAGCAGATGCGTGCCCTCGGTATGAAGCAGCAGATGATCGGCGGCGATGCAGCTGACTCGCAGAACTTGGGCGTGATTGCCAAAGATGCCGTAGAAGGTTTCGAGGTGCTTTCGGTGCCGATGCTCCAGGGTGACACCGACAAGGGTAAGACGTTTATGACCCAGTTCCACGATGCGTACGGTGAGCCCCAGTTCGGTTACTACTTTGCGTCTCTCTCGTACGATGCGGCGAACATCATCTTCAGTGTGATTGAAAAGGACGGTACCGATGGCTCAGCTATCCGCGATGGTCTGTACGCTATGCAGCCGTATCCAGGCGTCTCTGGCGATATCTCGTTCGACAAGAACGGAGATGTGATTGGCATTCCGTTCGCCATCAAAGTCTTCCACGATGGCAAACTGGAGCAGAAAGAGTTGGTGCCCGTGAAATAATTCTTGCCTCGAAAAGGGGGATTGCCTACCGTAGGTAGTGCTTTCCCCCTTTTGTATGAAGCGCTCTCTCGCTGCGGTTTCGGTTCTGAGTCTCTTGTTTGGCGCATGCCAAACCACATCCACCGGATCCGGCACTAGTGCTGCGACGGATACGATCAAGATCGGGTATGTCGGTCCGCTCACCGGTGATATTCCGGGCCTGGGTGCCGATACGCTCAATGCGGTGAAGATGGCGGTGGATGAGGTGAATACGCAAGGCGGGATCAACGGCAAACAGGTCGAGATCATCGCCGAGGATGGACGCTGCGAAAGCGGCGATGCCGTTGCCGCAGGTCAGAAACTGATCAACGTCGATCACGTGGTCGCGATCATCGGCGGCATCTGCAGCTCGGAAACGTTGGCCGTGGCGCCATTGGCCGATGCGGCCAAAGTCGTCATGCTGTCGCCTGCGTCCAGCAGTCCCAAAGTGACGGATGCCGGAGATTTTGTGTTCCGCAATTACCCAAGTGATGCACTCAAGGGGAAGGCTTTGGGCAATTACTTCAAGCAGGCTGGGTACACAAAGATTGCCATCATCGGCGAGAATACCGATTTCTGCCAGGGTATCCGCGATTCGGTGAAGGCGAACTTGGCGCCCGGTGCGTCGGTTGTCTTCGATGAATCAGTGGATCAGGGTACCAAAGATTTCCGTACTCTTATGACGCGTTTGAAGAAGACAAAATTCGACGTGTTCCTCGCCAATGGCCAGAGCGATGCGACGGTCGCCGAGATGGCAAAGCAAATGCGTGGACTTGGCATGAAACAGCAGATCATTGGCACCGATACGTCTGACACGGTCAATCTTGGCAAGATTGCCAAGGACGCGGTGGAAGGCCTCAAGCCGTTGTCGGTACCATCGCTCAGCAGCGATGACCCGTTCACCAAAGCCTTTACCGCCAAGTACGGTGATGCACAGTTCGGTATTTTCTTTGCCGCCCTCACCTACGACGCGACACGCATCATCCTCCAGACGATGCAAACGACAGGTACCGACGGCGAGAAAATCCGCGATGCGCTCTATGCGATGCCTCCGTACAAAGGTGCTGCGGCTACCATCTCCTTCGACAAGAATGGCGATGTAAAGGGCATTCCTTTCGCCATGAAGGAGTTTAAGGGAGGAGTGCTTGAGCAGTCGGAGTTGGTACCTATTGATTAAGGAGGACTCCCCGGAATCCGACGGCGCCGAGGAAACCGACGACTAAAACGCGGGCATACAGATCTTCTGAATCCTTTCCTCGGATTCCAGGGATTCGTTGGCTTCTTCGGACTCTTCCCACAAAGTCTCAGAACCCGCTATTCTCCCAGACGTGCAACTCCTGATTAACGCTCTCATCGGCGGTTCGTTTGCAGCGCTGTTGGCAGGCGGGCTGACGTTGGTCTATGGCGTGCTGCGTGTGTTCAATATTTCGCACGGGCAACTGGCGCTGGTGGGAGGCTATACGACTTGGTGGCTGCATCAGGTAGCGCATGTCCCCTTAGTGCCGAGCATTCTTGGCGGTGTGCTGACCGCTGCATTCGTCACGTGGATTTGTTTTGAAGTGGCGATTGCACCGTTCTACCGTCGGCATCCGTTTCTCCCGCTCGTGTCGACCATCGCTTTCAGCATTATTCTCGATGCGTTCTTCCCGCTGCTCTTCGGCGAATCCACCAAATCCATCGTCAATTCCAGCGGCGGTACGATGGCAATCGGCGATGCTCTGATCACGTATCACCAGCTCATTCTTATCGCCTTCACGCTCGTTCTTCTGGCTTGCACCGGATTGATTCTGTTTGCCACGCCGTTCGGTCGCCGCGTGCGGGCCAGTGTGCAGCAGCCGGAAGCGGCACGGAGTTTGGGCATCGCGTCGGGGCGCTTGCATCGCATTGTCTTCATCAGCAGTGGCGTGCTCGCCGGACTGGCAGGCATTTACATGGGCATCGATCAGAACATCTCGCCGGCCTTCTCATTCCCGCTCACCATCCGCGCGTATGCGGCCGTGATTGCCGGTGGCAAAGATAATCTGTGGGGAACCGTTCTGGCCGCGTACATCATTTCTCTGCTCGAGCAGATGGCCGTCGGTTTGCCGTGGTGGTTTGGGTCGTACATTCCAGCGGGGTATCAGGGGAGCGTTGCGCTGGTCGTCGTGATGGTCGTGCTGCTTTTTCTGCCCAATGGCTTGTTTACTCCCCGTTCCCGCACAGCCTGAATGGACTACATTTTGCATGTCATCATTATCATTGCTTCCACGCTATGCAATGCGCTGGGGATCAACCTGGTGTTCGGCAAAGGGAAGATTTTCCACTTCGGATCGGTCGCCGTATCGATTGCCGCCACGTATCCGATGTATCTGGTGGTCGAAGCGACGGGCAGTTACATGTATGGCATTACCGCCGGTCTGGTCGGGGCGTTACTCCTGTCGCTCTTCATCGCGCTGCTGGCATTGCGCTTGGCGCCCGACGGCCTTGGCGTTCTGACGATCGCGTTGCATTTGACGTTGCTGTCGGTCGTCGCTACCTGGATTTCGGTGACGCATGGGGCCGGTGGCATCACGAACGTACCGCGAATGTTCGGATTGGAATCGATCGAGTCGTTCGCCGTGGTTTCGTGTGTGATTGCGGTTGTATGGTTCATCATTATTTTTTTGATCGATCGATCGCCGTACGGACGCAAACTGGAGGCGTTGGCCGAACAGGAATGGTATGCCAGCGCCCTCGGCATACGTCGTGCGACGATCTACATCGTTGCCTTCTCACTGGCTGCCGTCGGAGCGCTGCTCAGCAATCTGATTTCCGAGCAGTACTTCCGGCTCGTACATCCCAGTAATTTCCAGTACGTATTTTTCATCTTCTACATCGCCATCATTGTCGCGGGTAAACCGGGGAGCGTGATCGGTGTGACGATCTCGACAATCGCCCTGACGATCCTCCGCGAATCGCTTCGCTTTCTGCCGCTACCTATCACAGCCTTGGGTCCGTTGCGCCTGCTGCTGTTCGGTCTTATTCTCCTGATCGCGGTGTGGTGGCGAAGAGATACGTTGTTTCCGGTGAAGAGAAGTGTGTAAGAAATGGGTGAAGACTAGCTTTTTCAGTCGTCTGATGATGGCGCTGTCGCTTTCTTCGTCGTTTGAGGCGAGGGAGCCTATTCATCGTGAGCAATTGCCGCATCTCCCTTGCATCTCTCGATTCCCTTGGATACTTCTCTAGTGCTAAGCTCCTTCCAATGAACCTTGCGCAAACCGTCCTCGGTATCGACTTCGTCAACCCGACCCTCCTGGCATCGGGCATTTGGGGATTGCATGCGGAAGATTGTCGACGGTATGCGGCTGGTGCGGGGGGTCTCACGATTAAGTCATTTGGCCTGGCAGTGCGGCCGGGACATCCGGATCCGATCATCGTGCGCGGAGAGCACTACACGCTCAATGCAGTCGGTTTGCCGAGTCCGGGCATGGACAAGATTCGCGAAGAATTCGGGCCCCTCTATACCGAGCGTCCGGTCCCCATCATCCAGAGCATCATGGCTGAATCGGTCGAAGCGTTCGGTGAGACGGCAGAGGTGTTTGCACAGTTCAAGCCGGATGCGTTTGAGGTGAACATCAGCTGCCCCAACGTGCACGATGAGCTCGGCCGGCCGTTCGCCTGCAGCCCAGTCGACGCAGCGGCGGTCACGAAGATCGTGAAGCAGCATGCAGGCAAGATTCCGATCTTTCTCAAGCTCTCACCCAATGTCGATAACATCGGTGCCATCGCTAAGGCGTGTGCCGATGCTGGGGCTGACGGGCTCACGCTGATCAACACGCTAGGTCCAGGCATGGTCATCGACCTCAAGACGCGCAAGCCGATCCTCAGCAATAAAGTTGGCGGCGTCTCTGGCTCTGCCGTCAAACCTATCGCCGTACGCTGTATTGCGGACGCTTATAAAGCGACGGGAGGAAAATTGCCGATCATCGGCGTGGGCGGTGTGCGCACAGGCGAAGATGCGATTGAATTCATGATGGCCGGCGCCAGTCTCGTCGCTATCGGCACTGCCATCTGGGAACGCGGCGATGATGTATTCCGCACGGTGTGTGACGAGATGAAAGAGTGGGGAAAGAAAGAGGGAGTGAACGATGTGAGCGAGTTAGTGGGGGCGGTCACTAGGTAAAAAAGCAGAGAATTGGCTGGGGCGGTCTATTTGCAGAAATTACTAATTTATGTTATAATATGTATGTTATTTCCTGCATCGGTCGCAAGACGGAACAGGCAAGTAACCAACACAAACACCGTTCCTCAGAATAGGGACGGTTTTGCGACTACGCGGGGTGGGGAATAGCGGGATTCTTGGCGAATACAAAACTGGTAAGACGGCGATCCCGCTACGTCGCCATAAAACCGATGAGAGATTTCGCACGGAAAAATGCAAAGAAAATTTTCAGGTACCACTCGTGTTTTCGAGAGGGAATTTGCTGACTATGTTGGAAGATAGTTATCACTCTTCGGTATTGAGTGATAGACAATCATCAAGTGGCGTGCTACTATTTCGTTGTTATTTCTTTTTCCATCCTTATTTTATGTCAGATGGCTCCGGAAGTTGTGGCTGTGGTGGCGCTTGCTAAGCACCATTACTTATCTCACAACAAAAAGCGGCCAGTAGGCCGCTTTTTCTTTGCTTCAAATTGAGGCTCAATGCTTAGATGCCTAAATGTCTATCGAGGTATTTGAGGTACCACGCCTTCATTTGGAACATCTTCTTGGTTTGAATTGCCTGCACTGGTTCCAGGTGCATCTGCGTCATGCGGCGGAGATTGAACAGGTGCAGGGTAAAACCGAGCAGGATCATCAGCATGCCAATAAGCAGGCGAGCCTGGACGGACGGATCAACAGTCTGGAGCGGCGCAGCGCCGTAGAGTGGCGTTGTGATCGTTGCTTCTTGTAGCATCGGAGCACTCGCATGCAGCATTGTCGCACCGCCTTCCGTAAGCTGGGCGGTCAGCAGGGCATCTGTGGAGGTTGAAATGATCGCGATACCAAGTACGAGAGCCGTGACCGTCGCGTTTTTGAGGGCAAAATGATGGTGAGGTTTGTGTGTCATATTTCTTATTATTCTACCATACATTCGATATATTCACAATAAGGCTCCTATTCGCATATCTCTCGATATTCCTCTTCTACTCAGCGCCGTTCTTTTGTATCCTCTGCGCACATCTGCCTCTCAGGCGTTGTTCTTTTCTCACGGCCCCATCGTCTATCGGTTAGGACAGCAGGTTTTCATCCTGCAAAGTCGGGTTCGACTCCCGGTGGGGCTACCAACACTGGCTATGGTCAAAAGACCGCTATGGTTAGCCAAAAAATCAACATTCACTATGGACAGTTTTGCCCGCCCCAGAGGGGCAGTAACATCAGAAGAGACCCTGTCGCCTGAAGTGCCGTAGATCGTATCAACGCACCAATGGTTTTTGTCGTATCTCACAGCCGCGCAGGAAGTATTCTGTAATGTCTTTGAGCTTCGGTCTGAAGTAGGCGACGGAAATGTCTCCGGTCTTATCCTCATAGGAGTCCGGCACTTGATCTACATCGTGACTCCAAATATTTGTGCTATCACCCCCCTCCTTTCCGCGTCCCCACTTCGAGATGATTTTGCCGTCCATGACTTTCCCAGCATGTATCACGGTCATCTGCCGGATGTCATCCGAGGGTTCTGCGAGATAGACCACTACGTCTCCATTCTGAATGTCTCTCAGTTCAACTCTTTCCATGAAGTGATGCACAACCGCGTAGAATGATCGCCAGCTCCACTCCCATTTATGTTTCTCCGGGTGTCGGAACCCGTGATTCGAGAAGATCGTCTGCTTATTTTCGAGGATGAGCGGTTGCTTCTGCAGATCGAAACAGTATGCGAATGCAGGATAGTCGTCAGCAACATCGTCGGAAGTGCGGCGAATCTCTCGCATTGGCGATGAATCTCTCGGGCGGAGAGACACTT
>JBEPVF010000011.1:0-55554 GCA_041691135.1 Candidatus Peribacteria bacterium | reverse complement strand
ATGTCTGAAATATTCTCCTACACGAACAGCATCAGTCACCACTGGTGTTCTTTTTATTGTCTCCCCGCGACAAGAAAAAGAACCAAAAAGAAGCGCATCCGACTTCGCCTGCGGGCTACGCCGGACAGGCCGCCTCTATGACCCACCTCACTTCCTTGTCGCGCCTATGGGCAGGCGACAAGGAAGTTCGTACCCACCTATCCCCACCACATAGGCGGAGGGGGTCATTGTCTGGAATAGCGAGCAGGCGAAGAGATTCGGCGGCTGCAGCCGCCTGGGTGTAGTGGATGAAGCTTCATTGCACAAAACAAATACAACGCACCTCCCTCTCCCGGCAGGTCTCTGGTGTTCCATGACGAACGCATGACCAAGGGTCCTGCGCGACAGCGGGCTGAGGGAGAGGGCCGGGGTGAGGGCCTTCTGAGTCCTTTGCCCTACCCGTTCCGACCAGTATAGTACCTCCATGGAGGAGCAATACGTCCATTCTGGCTCAGATCAGCGCTACTTTCCGGGTGGTAAGGTTCACCGCGTCAAAAAAGCGTGGGGTGAGGAGCAGTGGATCGTGAATAAGGAGTACTGCGGCAAAAAACTTTTGTTGAAGAAAAATCATCGGTGCAGCATGCATGAGCATCGCGAGAAGGATGAAGTGTTCTATCTGCAGTCCGGTCGGGTGCTGCTGGAGCTCGATGGCAAAAAGTACACACTCGAGCCGGGCGATTTCGTCCATGTGCCGGCCAAGGCTCCACATCGGTTTACTGGACTTGCCGACAGCGAGATTATCGAATTCTCCACGCACCATCAGGAGGATGACAGTTACCGCAGCGAATTTTCGGGGCACGTGGATCCGGAACGCCACGGCGCACAGTCGAAGTTACTGGGGCAATTCAAAAATGTCGCAGTGTTGGTGGTGGGCGATGCGATGCTCGATACGTACATCGATGGCGACGTGCACCGTTTGTCGCCCGAAGCACCGATTCCTGTCTTGCATGCAACCGGACATCGTTCGATGCCGGGTGGCGCGGCCAATGCTGCCGTCAACGTGGCGTCACTGGGCGGTAGCGTGAGCCTTCTTGGCATGATCGGCAACGATGCGTCCGGAAAATTCCTGACAAAGCTACTGAAGTCAGCCGGTGTGAAATCGCTCCTGCAGACTGATGGGCGCATATCCACCATCGAAAAGCAGCGCTATGTGACAGGCGGTTATCACCAGTTACTCCGAGTGGATCATGAAATCGTTCAGGTTCCGAGCGTTGCTGATCAGAAGAAACTACTGACCGTGTTTGCGAAAGAATTGCCGCGTCATCAAGTGGTGCTTCTCAGCGACTACGCCAAGGGCGTACTCACGCCGGCAATGCTGGAACAGTGCATTGCGCTCGCCAACAAGGCCGGCATTCCGGTGATTCTCGATCCCAAACCCCGCGATGCCTCCTATCTTTCACACGCCAGGGGAGCGACGCTGCTCACTCCCAATCGTCCGGAAGCAAGCATCCTCACTGGAGGGCATGCTGACGACTTGGACGATGCCGCCGTGCAGTGCGTGCGTGCCACAGGCGGTTCAGTTCTCTTCACATTGGGTGCCGAGGGAATGCTCCTCGCCTCTCCGCGATCAAAACCGAAATCATTTCCCGCCGAGACGAAACAGGTCGTGGATGTGTCGGGTGCAGGGGACACGGTGGCGGCAGTGCTGGCACTCGGCTTGGGTGCAAAAGGTGAGTTGAATGCAGTGGTTGATTTGGCCAACCGAGCAGCCGGTCTTGTTGTCAGCAAAGCAGGAACGGCACGTGTGAATGTCGAGGAATTACGCAGTGTCCTATGAAGACACTTCTGCTCGATCGTGATGGAGTGCTCACCGTGGAGCGGGATTACGATTATCGGCCCGAGACAATGGAGCTTTTGCCGGGTGTGATTGAAGGGTTGAAGCGTCTGTCCGATTGGCAATTGTTCGTCGTGTCGAATCAGTCGGGCATTGGCCGAGGACTCACGACAGTCGAGAACGTGGAGGCGTGCAATCAATGGCTCACGGACAGGCTCAAATCAGAAGGCATTGAACTGCGTGCCATCGCGTACTGCCCGCATCAACCAGAAGACAAGTGTGCATGCCGCAAACCGGCCGTAGGAATGTGGGAACTATTGCAAAAAAAATACGATTTAAATGTAGAGGAGTGTTGGATGGTGGGGAATCGCGGGTCGGATATCGAATTTGGCCAAGCAGTTGGATGTCGGACAGCACTCGTGGTTGATCCGCATCATGGCGATGGAGGGACGCGGCCCGATTTCCGGATACAAAATCTGGAAGAACTGGCAGACATTCTGACTGCCGTATCTTCTCTTGTGACGATCGATGATGCGGTGCGTTTCGCCGATGAAGCCCGCAGAAAAGGACAGAAGATTGTGACGACCAATGGTACGTTCGATCTGCTGCATCCGGGTCATCTGTACCTACTGAGCGAAGCCAGGAAGCAGGGTGATGTTCTAATCGTGGGGGTGAACAGCGATGCGTCCGTCCGCCGCTACAAAGGCCCGGATCGACCCTATGAGTCACAGCTTGTTCGCGCGGCAAAGGTCTCAGCACATGCCGATGCAGTGTTCATTTTTGACGATGATGATCCGCGAGCGTGGCTCAAACGCATTCGTCCGAATGTGCACGTGAACGCCGCATCGTATGGTAAAGATTGCATTGAGGCGCCGGTGCTCAGCGAGATCGGCGCCGAACTTGTGCTGGTCGACGTGAAGCCCGAACTCGGTTCCACGACCGAGCGATTACAGAAGATGCAATCACAATCGTCGTCATGAAGGCACTTCTTTGGGCACTGGCTACTATCATTTCGTCGCCTTTTCTAGTGCTGTCGAGCAGACGCAGACGTCGTTCAGACCATGATTCCGTGCTCATCATTCAGCTGGGCAAAGTAGGCGATCTGCTGTGTACAACGCCGATGTTTCGGGCGATCAAAGAAGCTCATCCCCAGACCAGTGTTCATGTTCTGTGTCGTCGCGGCAGTGCGATTATTCTGGTTGATAATCCGTACGTCGATGCGCTCCATATTTATGAGGCGCAGCCACGCTGGTCGCTCCTGCGCATTCTTCGCGGTGAACGCTACCGTTGGACTATCAATTGCATGCCCGGCGCCTTTGCCTCAGTCATCGGTCTGTGGGCGCTGTGCCCGAATCGAATTAACACGTCATCCGACGCCCATGGCATTCTGGTTCGCTGGTACCGCATGTTCAGTCGGTGGAATTTTCCGTACCTCATTCGCACGCGGACATTCGATCATTACATGAAACTCCTGTCGCCGATGGACATCCAACCAACGGACTATCGATTGGATTTTCCCGTCTCAGCGGGAGCGAAAGAGAAAGTTGATGCCTGGCTGGCGGCGCATAAACTTACCGATACACCGTTCATCATCGTGAACCTTTCGGCAGGCAACAGTGTAAAGGAGTGGCCGGCAGACAAATTCGCTGCGCTGATCGATCGTATTCAGAATGAGTTGCAGCTGCCCATTGTTCTTTCCACGTTGGACCACGAACGAGTGAAACGCGTTCGCTCGGCAGCACATCGCCCCGAGAGCGTATTCGATGGATCGAACTTATCCCTCGGTGCGCTTGGAGCACTGTGCAAGCATGCAGCCGCCCACGTATCAGTCGATACGGGACCGTTGTACGTCGCCTTCGCGATGGGCACGCCGCTCGTGATCATCCTGGGACCGATCTCCCCGGCCGAACAAGTGCCACCCGAAAGTGCGACTATCGTGCATATTCCACCACCCGCAGGCTGCGAGCCATGGGTATTCGTCTCGCTCACGCCACGGCAGGGGACTGAGGAACAGCTCCGCTGCGCTCGCGATACATCCGTTGATGCCGTGTTTGAGGGGTTGAAGAAAGTCCTCGGCAGGAAATGAAGAATGTAAAATGTACAATGGACAATGAAAAATGGGATCTTTTCTTAGTTTTATAAGAGTCCACTCTTCGCATAATCCTCAATACCTTGTCTTAAATCGTACTGCGGTTGGTAGCCGAGCAGGCGTGTTGTGTCGCTGATATCCGCTTCGGTATGGTTTTGATAGAAGCTGTATGGATTGTCGAAATAATCAGGCTGGTGGTCTGTGCCGACCACGCGGTTCAGTTCGGTGATGATATCGTTAAAACTGACGGCTTTTCCCGAGCCGACATTGTAGATGCCATTGGCCTCAGGTGGCGCCTTGAGCGCACATAGATTCGCTTCCACTACATCGACCACATATATCTGATCACGTTTCTGCGTGCCATCGAAGAAGATGCGCGGTTGTTTTCCTTCACGCATTTGTTGTGCCAGTTTATAAATCATACTGGCCATATGTTCTTTGTGCGCTTCGCCCGGGCCGTATACGTTGAAGTACCGCAGGGCGATGATCGGTATGGATGGTGCAGCCAGGATCGAGCGCGTCTTCTGATCCATCGCTAGCTTCGATTCACCGTAGACGTTCAACGGCAGTTCATGTTCACCCACGCGCTGCGGTGAGGGGCTGTTGCCGTACACGGCCGCCGATGAGGCGTAGATCACACGTGTTTTGTGGTCAGTGGCCCACTGTAACAAGTGCTCGAACGCAGTCACGTTGTGACGCCACATAAAATTGCGGTCCATCACTGTTGTGTCGGTGCAGGCAGCCTCGTGGAAGATCGCATCGAACTCACCATCCAATGTTTGCCAAAATTCCTGTGTGCTCACGTCGGCCTCTTGGACATCCGGTGAACGCGGCATTCGGTCAACTGCCATCACATCATGTCCTTGGTCCCGCAACGTTCGCGTCAGATTCGCGCCGACAAAACCCGATGCGCCGGTTACCAGTAGCTTCATATCAGCAGCATAGAAGAAGCCAACGTTGCATTCATCCCTTTTTCGGCGCTGGCGGAGCGCATTCATGCCTGTAGACATGGGAGACTGGCGCGTCCTCGGTAGCGAACAGAGTCACATCACCGGGAAGTGGTGACGCTTCCACCCGATACAGCGGGCACACGTTCGGATCATTGGTGGTATGCAAATCCGGTCGGATCACCCCATCTTCCTGCCACACAGCTGCATCCCATGGATATTGGACGAACACGGTAGCGCCGCTTTCGGCGATGGTATTGAGCTTATCCATGCCCTGCTTCCACGTATAAATTCCTTCGGAACTCAGTCCCATTGCTTTGGGCAATATGCCCACGTGCTTATCGAACCAGCTGTTACAGGAGCCATAGGTGTAGATGCACAGCGAGAACGCTTGTATTCCGATGCCGATGGCGATGATGGCGATGAGCGCGGCTGTCCACCGACGCGAGACTACCCAAAGATCGCGCAGGCCCAATGCGGCGAAGCCGAGCAGAATCGGATAACCGGGGAAGAAGAAGCGGATCGCCTGCACCCACCACACGGCCGAGATCAGCCAGATCGTCAGCATGCCCAAGAGCAGATATGTTTGTGGCTGCCAGTACCTCCACAGCCCGTACAGCGCGAATGGAAACAGGAAGGGGAAGATGTTATGGACCGGATTGACGTAGTAGACGATGTTACGCAGCAGCTGAAGCAAAAGGTTTGGTGATTGTGCCGCGACTTCTTCGCCGTAGCCGGTCTGTGACAGATGTCCGGTGAGCAGATACGTCCGTCCGATCCACAATGCGAACAGAAAACCGCCGATGACGAGTCCGGTCCAGAAGGTGGATACTTTTAGATGCTCACGGCGTTTCCAGAGCGCGTAACACCCATACAGCGCGAAGAGCGGCAAGCCGTTGTAGCGTGTGAGGCAGCTGAGTCCGAGGAGCAAGCCGGCTAACAGATACCAGCGAGTGTTCGTCCCGGCTCGAAGGTAGGCATACAGGAATCCCAAGAAGAAAGCGGTGAAGAGCAAATCCGATGCACCGAGCATCGACATCAGAACAAAGCCGGGATGGATTGCCACCAGCAATGTTGTGAGCAAAGCGACGTTTGTGCTCATCGAGCGCCTTAACAGCAAGAAGGTCAGTACCAGCACGGCAATACCGGCCGCCAGCGTCGAGAGTTTGATGCCGGCCGAGAGGCCGAAAGCGGCGATGAAGGGCGCCGAGACAAGCGGATGGAGCGGCGGAAAACGCGTATGGGGTTCGCCAAGAAGGCTGTATTGGCCATGGTCCCACAGATTTCGGCCGAGCAGCGCGTAGATAGAACTATCGCGCACGACGGGGAACTGCAGGCCCGGCAGCCAGAGAAGGATCGCAAACAAGCAGCAGCCGAGAAGGAGCCAGATCGTCCATTTCGTCGATGTTGATGCGTTTCGCACGTGCGTACTGTACCGATGTTCGTTGCCCGAAGCACGGCGCCAGGATTTTTCGCATTTCGAATTTCGTGCTTCTCTCCTTGTTCGCTATCCTACTGGCCTCATGGATCTCGAAATTCCCTGGTACATTCGCCGGCTGCCTGCGCCTCTTCAAACGGTGGTCACGCCGCTCTATCGCGGATGGATGGCTTTCGCGCACGTGCTTGGCTGGGTGAACGGCCGGATTATTCTGACCGTCATGTATGTCGTCATCCTGGGACCTGTCGCGATTATTCGAAAAATCAGCCGATTGGTGTCCGGTCAAAAAGCTTCCGACACTTACTGGATCAACAAAGAACCGGTGGCCGCCACTCTTGAATCCCTGCATCGCATTTTTTAACCGTGTCGAAGCCCGTCTACATTCTCGGCATCTCGTGTTATTACCACGACAGCGCAGCTGCGCTGCTCAAAGATGGCGTTCTGGTCGCTGCCGCCCACGAAGAGCGCTTCACGCGCATCAAGCACGACGAAAACTTCCCGCGCAAAGCGGTGGAATATTGTCTGCGCGAGGCGGGCATCACCAAAGATGATCTGGCGTACGTGGTTTTTTACGACAAGCCGCTCACCAAATTCGAACGTATTCTGCAGACGGCGCTCGATGCGTGGCCGCGCGGATACTTCCAGATGCTGCAGTCATTCACTGTCTGGCTCAGCAAAAAACTGTGGGCCCGTCAGCAGATCGGCCGAAGCTTAGATTACAAAGGCGATATCCTGTTCTGCGAACATCACCTGTCGCACGCGGCCAGCGCGTACTTCAGTTCACCGTTCCAGGATGCGGCGGTCGTCACGGTCGATGGCGTGGGCGAGTGGGAGACGACCACGCTTGGCTACGGCAAAGAATCCGATTTGGTTCTGACGCAGACATTGCATTTCCCGCACTCGCTTGGTCTTTTGTATTCTGCAGTGACGGGTTATTTGGGATTCAAAGTGAACAGTGCCGAATACAAGGTGATGGGTCTGGCGCCGTATGGCGATCCCAATCCGTATCTCGACAAAATGTGGCAGCTCATCGACAGCAAAGAAGACGGAAGTTTTCATCTGAAGATGGAGTACTTCGCCTACGAATATGGATTCCGCATGACGAGCGGCAAGTTCAATACGCTCTTTGGAGGGTCGCCGCGCAAATCGGAATCGCCGCTTGAGCAAAAGCATAAAGACATCGCGGCTTCGTTGCAGGTGGTGACGGAAGAGCTGATGCTCCGCATCGTCCGCCATGCGCATCAACAGCATCCGAGCAAGAATCTGTGCATGGCAGGAGGCGTGGCGCTCAACTGCGTCGCCAACGGTCGTATTCTGCGCGAAGGACCGTTCGAACAGATTTTCATTCAACCGGCGTCGGGTGATGCAGGCGGAGCACTTGGCGCGGCGCAGTACGTGTGGCATACGGTGCTGAAGAATCCAAAGACACCCGAAAATACGATGAAGCATGTGTTCTATGGGCCCGAATTTTCGGATGAAGAAATCGCAACGTACTTGTCTGGCCCGGGACAAAAAGATGCCGGCGGTCCGCTCACCTGGACGACGTATGACGACGAAGACACATTGCTCGATGCCGTTGCCGGCCATATCGATGGCGAAAATGTAATCGGCTGGTTCCAGGGACGCATGGAATTCGGTCCCCGTTCACTTGGCGGACGGTCGATCTTGGCCGATGCGCGCAACGAGAACAACTGGAAGAAGGTGAATCTCAAAATTAAATTCCGCGAATCGTTCCGTCCCTTCGCGCCGACAGTGCTGGAAGAAAAAGTGTCCGAATGGTTCGATCTTGATCGCGAGAGCCCGTACATGTTGCTCGTGGCACCCGTGAAGAAAGAGGGAATTCCAGCTGTGACGCACGTCGATAAATCAGCCCGCATCCAGACAATCCGTGAAGAGCAGAATCCGCGTTACTATCGTCTGCTCAAGAAGTTCTACGAACGCACGGGATGCCCGGTGATCATCAATACGTCCTTCAATGTCCGTGGCGAACCGATCGTCTGCGCGCCCAAGGATGCACTCATGTGCTTTTTGCACACCGACATGGATTACTTGGTTCTTGGCTCACATGTGCTGGCCAAGAAGGACCATATGGAATTGATGAAAGGCGATGCGCGGGAGGCACATTTGAAGAAGTTTGAGCTCGATTAGAGGATTCAAGGGATACAAGAGATTTAGGGGATCCTCATTTTCCTTTCTCTACAAAAATTAGCCGTCTCCCACGCACCTTGCTACTATGTCCGCATGGCTAACGGAAAACTCTCCATCTTCAAAGACCTGTGGGACTTTCTACGTGTGCGTAAAAAGTGGTGGTTGGCGCCGATTCTGCTCATCATGATTCTGTTCGGCTTCCTCCTGATCTTCGCGCAGACATCGGTGTTGGCTCCGTTCATCTACACAATCTTTTGAGAACTCAGAAGACTCAGAAGCTTCGCTGCTGCCAGGGGATCACTTGTTTCGGCAAATCCGGGTGCCACGACTGCAGTAGTTCGGGATGGCCGTTGTCATGCAGCTGACCAAACGTTGCAATTAGACTGTTTTCTGCGCCGGACGTTCCGGTGTTAATCAGCGATCCGTCATTGGATGGCAAATGCGTGTGACCCATCCAGGCTGTTTTTACCTTTTTCTCTGTGATTGTCTCGATGATCTTTGCCGCTTGGCCTAGGGCTGCGGTGTGCAAACCGCCGTACACTGATTGCAAACGTTGCCACACAGCGTGTTCAACAGTGGGCGACATGCTCAGCATTTTGCGGAGCGCGACACTCAATAGATAATCCATTCGATGGCTGCCTTTTTCGGCGACAATCAATCGGTGAAATTCTTCATTGGGCTGGATCGTATCGAAAATACGCTGGCCATACTCTGCTCCAAAACTGCAGTCTCCAGTGAGCACGGCGTAGAGTTTGCGTACCATGCTGTTGATAACAAATTCATGTCCGTGGAGTAATAAGTGAGTGTTATTGGGATCTTGTTCTTCGGCAGCTATATACCACAGTGGATTGCGCGGAACGTTTAAATTTCCTCGACCATGCGGATCTGACAATAAGTCCCGTATCAGTGACCGATGAAATGGTTGTTTATTGTACTGCAGCCACTGCTTGTCGGTGTTGCCGGCAATACCGACAAGCGTGAATCCCTGTTGTCGCCATTCCTCACTGAACGATCCCAATTGATCGATGGCCAAGTCGTCGTCGAAGTCTCGCAGGTTGCCCGACATGTGATGCCACAAATCTCCCAACGCAATAACAATAGTCGGTCGTACCTGGCGCGTGTACTCGGCTATATTTTCATACGACTGGCTCTTTGCCTCCCGAGCCTGAGGCGTATCAGATACTTTGCCCAAATGACCATCCGACAGAACGAGAGTAAGTCCCATAATTATGATTACACATCAAATATTGCTAATGAGTCAATAATTCCTTGATCACCTCTGTCACATCGGTTCTCTTGGTTACTTCCGTGTTCCTGATCCTCTCCAACTCACGCCTTTGTACGGCGAGATGTGAATGTCGGTGAATTCGTTTGGTGAGAACCAACCGGTGATCTGCTCTTTGGTGATAAACCATGTCTGCGGCGCATTCAGTTTGTCGAAAACGTTTAACAAATTTCGGCTGTAGCTGAGTTTGCGCCAGTTCTGGAAGTATTCGTAGTAGGGCAAGAACGTGAGCGGCAGGAGGTAGATCGTATAGACCGGAATTGAGACGAGGACCGTCAGTATATGCGCCAGGCCCCAGACAATAGGACGCGGCAGCTTCATCACAATGGCGCGCTTGAATCCTTCCAGCATCGTCCGATTCCAGAAGTTTCCCTCGTGGCTGTAGACCCACACGATTACTTTGCCGCCCGGTTTAGCATGGCGGGCGATGTTTTTGAATGACTTGGTCGGATCATCCGTGTGATGCAGGACGCCAATCGAATAGACGATGTCGAACTGACGGCCGAGATCCATGGTGGCGATATCATCTTCTTTGAGCGAAATGTGTGGCTTATCTTTGGTGTGTTCTGCTGCGCTGGCCAAGGCATTCAGATCAACGCCAAGAGCCGATTTGCAGTACGGCGCGACGAAGTTGAGGTGCTGTCCGCCGCCGCAACCGCAGTCCAGAACGTCTTTGTCCCGGAACGTCTCGAGCGTGTTCGGCTTGATCCATTCGGTAAATAGCCACTGATTGTCGTCGTACGTTTTCTTCCACTGCCAAGCCCACTCGGATTGTTTCTGCTGCATGGGCAGATGGTAGCTGAGTCCGGCGTGCTGCTCTACTATCATTCCATGTGTGGCATTGCCGGCATGGTCCGGTTCAATGGCAATGTGGACCAGCGTGAGCTTGATGTGCTCACCGATCGTTTGGAGCACCGCGGTCCCGATGGTCGTGGATCGTGTGTGCATGGATCAGTCGGACTCGGTCAGCGCCGTTTAAAAATTATCGACCTGACCGAAGCGGCCGCCCAGCCGATGTTTTCCGACGACGGAATGATCGCTCTTGTCTTCAACGGCGAGTTGTACAGCTTTCAGGATGAACGAAAATTATTGGAGGCGAAGGGCTACCGTTTCCGCTCCACCGGCGACACAGAAGTTCTTCTCAAGTTGTACGAAGAGTACGGTGTTGATTGTTTATCGCGTTTACGCGGCATGTTCGCATTCGCCATCCACGATCGTCGCAAGAATCTTGTTTTCCTGGCGCGCGATCGGGTGGGCAAGAAGCCGATTGTCTACTTCCGCACCAAGGACACATTTGCCTTCGCATCAGAACTGAAGGCGCTCAAATCCTTGCCGGACTGTCCGCGAAAGATTGATGAAGAAGCGATTCATCACTTCCTGACGATGATGTATCTGCCGGCGCCGCTCACGGGAATCACAGGCATTGAAAAATTGCCAGCTGCCCATGCGATGACCATTGATCTTGAGGATGGTCAGACGAAGACATGGCGCTACTGGGAGCTGGCGTATCAGACGGATACGAAACGATCAGTGGATGAGTGGAAGCGCGAGATTCTACCTCTCTTCGAAGAGAGCGTGAAGTTGCGCATGATCAGCGATGTGCCGGTGGGAGCATTCCTATCGGGGGGCGTCGATTCAGCCGCCACAGTGGCGATGATGAGTCGGTTCAGTGATCATCCGGTAAAGACATTTTCCATCGGTTGGAAAGGCCAGGACTCGGAATTGCCTGATGCACAGATTATTGCTGACAGGTTTGGTACGGATCATCACCCGATTGTTCTGGAACCGGATATCGTGCATCTGCTCCCTCAGCTCGTCGCCACATATGATCAACCGTTCGCCGATCCGTCACTGGTGGCGATGTATCTGCTCGCTCGCGAGACACGCAAGCATGTCACCGTGTCGCTCAGCGGCGATGGCGGCGACGAGAACTTCGCCGGCTATGTGCGGTATCCCATCCTCGCACTGTCGGAGCGATTAGCGCGGCTTCCGAAATTTATGCGCGCATTCCTGATGCAGGGGAATCGGGCGGCCTTCTCCTTATTTCCTTCAACACAGTTCTATCGTGGCAATCGTTTCCTCTCCACGCTCGATCAGCCGTGGCCACAGCGCTATCTGCAGTACCTCAGTTTCTTCACAGAAGAAGAAAAACGCTCCCTCTACGCTGGCAAGAGTTCGTTCCCGCCGACGGATCAGTGGTATGCCCAGCGAACGGAGACATCGCGCACGCACGCTCACGACATGCTGCACAAAGCGATGAGCATGGACGGCGATACCTATCTGCCGGACGATCTGATGCCGAAGGTCGATCTAGGTGCGATGGCGCATGGACTCGAAGTACGCAGTCCATTGCTCGATCATCAGTTGCTCGAACTGACGGCGCAGCTGCCGGCTGATTTGCAGATCCATAAGGGCACACGCAAATGGATTTTCCGCGAAATCCTCAAAGACATTCTTCCGGCCGACACACTTCAGAAGAAGAAACGCGGTTTCCGCCTGCCACTCGACCGTTGGTTCCGGACAGAGTTGCGTTCATTCGTGCGGGGACGTCTACTCGATGCAGAGTCGGGGTTGAACCAGTTCTTCGAAAGGTCAGCTTTGGAAAAATTTATCAATCGCTACGAAACGACAAAAATCGATTATTCCGATCATATATGGGCACTCTTGTTATTGGATGAATGGATCAGACAACAATAGGTCAGATAAAATTCGAAATTCGAAGCACGAAATTCGAAAATTTTTTGTTAATTGGTGCCTGTTCTTCTCGGGCTCAGAACATCTATTTTATTAGAGGTGAAACAAAATTCTCTTGTATAGCTTCTGTTATACATTTTTGAAAGTGATAGGAGATTCAAGCGCGTTCATACTTTTGCTATGTCTAATACTTTTGTGAAACCGCCTTTTGATCTTGAGCAACGGACGCTTATTTTTTCGAAAAATATCCGGAATTTTGCCAAAAAAGTTCCTCGTACTTTGAGTAATCATGAGGACCTGAGGCAGTTGATTCGCTCATCCGGTTCTGTAGGGGCGAACTACCGAGAAGCTAATGATAACTTGGGCAGGGGAGATTTTTTGATGAAAATACGCACGAGTCGTAAAGAAGCAAAAGAATCAGTGTATTGGCTGGAACTTCTAGATCTTATTCCATCACCAGGTCTTGAAGCAGAACGAAAAGCTCTCCGAAACGAAGCATTTGAGCTTATGAATATCTTTGGTTCCATACTACAAAAATCATTGCATAAGGGTGATAATTGAAGAATTTGCCTTTCGTGCTTCGAATTTCGGATTTCGTGCTTTTTCTCTATGCTATTTCCATGGAAGCGATCAGTGTCGTCATTCCGGCTTTGAATGAAGAGCAGGGCATCCGTGCCGTGATTCAGCGTGTTCGCGAGGTATTGCCGCATGCCGAGGTGGTGATTGTGGATGATGGATCGACGGATAAGACCGGCGATATTGCCCGCGAAGAAGGGGCGACGGTGCTGCGACATCCGGCTAAGGGTGGCTATGGGCAGAGTTTGAAAGACGGTATCAGCATTGCCAAACATGATGTGATTGCGATCATCGATGCGGATGGTACGTACGCGCCGTCCGACATTTCGCCACTGCTGGAAAAAATGGGTGAAGGATACGACATGGTGGTGGGCGCGCGGCATGGTAAACATTACCGCGGCACGTTTCTCAAGATGCCGGCGCGATGGTTCTTTAAGCTGCTCGTTGAATTCACGACGGGCACGCGGATCCCCGATGTGAATTCCGGACTGCGACTGTTTCGCAAGAGCACGGTGACGCCGTACTTTCCCACGCTGTGTCGCGGGTTCAGTTTCACCACGACGATCACGTTGGCGTATCTGCTCACGGGTCGGTATGTGATGTACATGCCGGTGTCGTACGGCAAACGAGAGGGTAAATCCAAGGTGCGCATCGTGTCGGATTCACTGCGGACATTGCAGTTCATTATCGAATCGGTGGCGTACTACAACCCGCTCAAGATGTTCCTGATCCTCGCATTTGTTCCGCTATTCTTCTCGGTTGTCTGTGTGGTGTGGATGCTCGCCACGTGGAGCATGTGGCTCTTTGTACCGCTGATTGTGCTCCTGTGCTGCATGCTGCTCTTGCTCGGCATCGGTATTGCCGTGCATGCCATCGTGCGCCACAAAGATGTTCCTGCTTCACGTTTGCCCTCATGATGGACCTCGATGCACCGATCTACGTGGCTGGCCATCGCGGGCTCGTGGGCTCGGCGATTGTGCGGCGATTGCAGGCGGAGGGATTCAATCATCTACTGCTCAAGCCTCGCACCGAGCTCGACATACGCGATCGCAATGCGGTCGATGCGTTCTTCCGCGTGCAGAAGCCGCGCTATGTCTTCCTGGCTGCGGCAAAGGTTGGCGGTATCATGGCCAATAACACGTATCCGGTGGAGTTCCTGATGGAGAATCTCGATATCGAGACGAATATCCTGCGTGCCAGCTACGAGCATGGGGTGGAGAAACTGCTGTTCCTCGGCAGCTCGTGCATCTATCCCAAGTTTGCTGAGCAGCCGATTCGCGAAGAAGCGCTGCTCGGCGGTGATCTGGAACCGACCAACAAGCCCTACGCCATCGCCAAGATCGCGGGGATCATCCTGTGCGAATCGTATCGGCGCGAGTACGGCTGCAACTTCATCTCCGTCATGCCGACCAACATGTACGGTCCCAACGACAACTTCAACCTGGAGACATCGCACGTGCTCCCGGCACTGATCCGCAAGTTCCACGAGGCGAAGGTGAACGGCGATGCGACGGTGACGCTATGGGGGACTGGCACGCCGCTGCGTGAGTTCCTGCACGTCGATGACTGCGCCGACGCGTGCTTGCACCTGATGCGGCAGTACGATGGCGATACAATCGTGAATGTCGGCACCGGCGCAGACCTCTCGATTCGGGAACTCGGTGAACTTATCAAAGAGGTGACAGGCTTCCAGGGGCAGATCGTATTCGATCCCAGCAAGCCCGATGGCACGCCCCGCAAACTCCTGAGCGTCGATAAGCTGCACGGTCTAGGTTGGCAGCACAAAATTTCGCTTCGCGACGGTATTGCTTCGACGTATCAATGGTATCTCTCCTCCTCCAACGCCAATGCATAACACGACCGACACCTTCGATCGCCTCGCTGCCGAGCGCGAGCACTACACCCGACGCCATTGGTACTACTACCGCGATTTGCAGCGCCTGATGCAGTATTTGATTCCGAAGAACGCCCGCGTCATCGAGCTAGGTTGTGGCATCGGCACTGTGATTTCCGCTTTGTCACAGCAGCAGAAAACAGGCATCGATCTGTCGCCGGCCATGATCGAGCGAGCGGCGAAGAAAGATGCGTCCACGACCTACCTAGTCGATGATGCCCAGAATCTGCGCCACAGCGAATCGTACGATTATGTCCTGCTCCTCGACACGATCAATTCATTGCGCGATGTACAGGAGGCGCTGTCGCAGGTGCGCGTGAAGCTGTGCCACGATCGCACACGCATCGTCATTACCTTCTACAACTTCCTATGGGAGCCGCTGCTCCGTTTGGCGCGTCTACTCCGCATCGCCACGCCACTGCCCAAGCAGAGCTGGTTCTCGCGGTACGATGTGCGGTCACTTTTGCATTTGGCGAACTTCGAGGTGGTCACCGAAGGGGAACGTTTGCTCCTGCCGGTCTATATTCCGCTGATCTCGGCCTTCTTCAATAGCTTCCTGGCGCATCTGCCGCTGATTCGTCGCCTATGCCTAGTGCAGTACGTCGTGGCCCGGCCACGTCCGTTCTCGCGCAAAGAGTATTCGGTGTCCATCGTCGTCCCGGCGCGCAATGAGGCAGGCAATCTGCGGCGTGTGCTGAGTGAGCTGCCGGAGTTCGGACTCAAGCAGGAGATCATCTTCGTCGAAGGGCATTCCACCGACGATACCTGGCAGGTGATTCAGGAGATTGCGGCCCAGTCGCACGGCAAGCGCACGGTCAAAGCACTGCAGCAAGATGGCAAAGGCAAAGCGGATGCGGTTCGCAAGGGTTTTGACGCCGCTACGCACGATATTCTGATGATCCTCGATGCCGACCTCACTGTGGCGCCAGAGGACTTGCCCAAGTTCTACGAAGCGATAGCGCTCGGTGTAGGGGAGTTCATCAACGGATCGCGCTTGGTGTATCCAATCGAGAAAGAAGCGATGCAATTGCTCAACATGTTCGCCAACAAGACCTTTGGCATGCTGTTCAGTTTCCTACTCGGTCAGCGCGTCAAAGACACGCTCTGTGGCACCAAAGTGCTTCTGCGCACCGACTACGAACATATCGCTGCCAACCGTAGCTACTTCGGCGACTTCGATCCGTTCGGCGACTTCGACCTGCTCTTCGGGGCGTCCAAGCTGAACTTGGCTATTGTGGATGTGCCGGTGCGGTATCGCGAAAGATCCTACGGTTCGACGAACATCCAGCGGTTCCGGCATGGGGTGCTTCTGCTGCAGATGTTCCTCTTCGCCGCGCGGAAGATGAAGTTTAGGAGCTGATGGGTCGATTCCCTTTCGACGTGCCAGTTCTTGTATACTTAGATTTATAGATGGCAGATATCATTGTTATTGCAGGTTCACCAGGGAGTGGCAAACATACCGTTGCTGCTCTTTTAAAAGATAAAATCGGTTTTCCGCCGCATGTTGATCTAGGTCATATTCGTGAATTTCATTTGGATAGGCAGTGGACATTGGCAAACGAAAAAGAGGAGGCCATGTCATTTGAAACATTAGAATTCATGACCAAACACTATTTGAAGAATGGATATAAAAATATCTTGGTGACGGACCTACAAGATTTTCGTGTAACGCAAATTCCTGAGATCTTTGCCGGAATGGATTTTAAAATTATCACTCTTTTTCTCACAGATGATAGTGAGTTGGAGAATAGAATTTCAGCTAGAACAGAGGGATTTAAGGACATCAGAGCGGCATTGTCCTGGAACAAAAGCGTGCGTGAACGAGAGGCTGTGCAAAATGAGTTTAAATTAGATAACACCGGAGGTGACCCTCTTAAGATTGTTGAGAAAATTCTAAAATTACTAGAAAACTAAGCCGCTTTAGGTTGCCGTTATTGGTCTGTGATCTCAAGAATTTATTGACAGATTATGTCGATAGAGAGAAAATTTTTTCCTGCAAATTACCAGCAGGTACATTATGAAGTTCAATTCAAAGTCTATTGATGCTTACAAGGCCGATCCTGCGTCTGTTCATCCGGAACATGCGAAACAAATAGAACAAGAGTTAGCGAGAGATCCTAATTTTTTAAATAGATATTTTCCACCTAGAGAATCCGAGGAGCGAGACCGTCTTGCAATACTATTTAGCTCCGGGAGCGACGCAGAAATCACTGCTGAGTTTGACCATTCCTAGTCTTGCAAGGGCTCTGTCTTTGACTGGGTTGTGTTCCAGTCCTCAGCCTGAGCAGCTACGATACTTTCTGCCATGAGCGTCACCAGTTTGTCGTTCCTCATCTTCTTGCCGCTGGTCGTGGTTTTGTACTACGCGATGCCACCCAGTTGGCGTTGGATTGTTCTCTTGGTCGCGAGCTATGTTTTCTACGCGGTGGCCTTTCCGGCACTGCTGCTGTTCCAGTGGGCACTGACGGGATTCAACTTTTATTTGGTCCATGCGATGGCCAGGCGTCAGGATACGAGTCGCAAGGCATTTCTGGTGGGTCTGATAGTCATCGATATCGGTTCATTGCTCTTCTTTAAATACAGTTCTTTCTTCTGCGTGTCTTTATTCCAGTTACTGAGCGGCAGCGCTGGTGCATGTCACTTTTCATGGATTGTGCCATTGGGATTATCTTTCTCGGCGCTCCAGTTGACGGGATACGCAGTCGATGTCTACATCCGAAAGTCTGAGCCGGAATCGCATCTGGGTCGCTATGCGCTCTTCACCTGCTTCTTCCCACAGCTTCTCGCTGGGCCCATCGAACGCGGACACCACCTGCTGCCACAGCTGTCGGCACCTCATACTTTCGAAGAATCGTCATTCATAGCAGGTGTGCGGCGGATTGCGTGGGGGTTCTTCAAAAAACTGGTGATTGCCAATGCACTCGCGCCGGTGGTCGATATGATCTACGGCGCGCCGCATGCGTATCCTGGCCTTGTGTTGCTGCTCGCCACGTACCTGTTCGCGTTCCAGTTGTACGTCGATTTTTCGGGCTATACCGATATCGCGCTGGGCACCGCGCAGCTCTTTGGCATCAATCTGCTGGAGAACTTCCGCTCGCCGTACCTGGCGACGTCCATCAGTGATTTTTGGCGACGGTGGCATATCTCGCTGTCGTCGTGGTTCCGCGATTACATCTACATTCCCCTCGGCGGCAATCGCTGTGGCATCCTGCGTCGCTGCCTGAATGTTCTCATCGTGTTCCTGCTGAGTGGCCTGTGGCATGGTGCAGCGTGGACGTATGTCGTGTGGGGTGGCATCTACGGTGCGTACATCGCTATTGCGATACTGCTTCAGCCACTGCGAGAGACGCTGCGGACGCGCGTATTCAAGAACAGAGCGGTCGCTATTCGCACTCTTTTCTCGATCCTCATCACCTTCCACTTGGTCCTCTTTGCGTGGATCTTCTTCCGTGCCGCGTCGCTCACGGATGCACTGTTCATCGTCCATGCGATTGCCACTGATCTGCTCCCGCTCACTGCGCTGCCCAGCAAACTAGCGCATGTAGGTGCCCACATGGGCACGCTCAACTTCAGTCGTACCACATTCATGGCCATCATCGGCGTGATGCTCCTGATGGAACTGTGGGAATACCTGCGACGTGAACATGCATGGCGGCCGCTCCAGCGTATGCCGCTTGTAGCGCGATGGGGTGTGTACTACGCCTTCGTGCTGGTTCTGCTGATTTACGGCTCGTACCAGAGTTATGCCTTCATCTACGCCCAATTCTGATGCGACCGCACCTCCTGTTCATCGGCCGCGCGTTGCTCTTCATGGTGGGCTTTGTCGCCATTCTTTTGGTCATGGAGTGGCGCATCGATGTGAATCATCCGATGAACGAAACATTTCATTACCACGAAGTATTCCATCCCACGCAGTCGGCTGATGTGGCGATTCTCGGATCGTCGGTTGTCATCTACGGCATCAAGCCCAGCCTGCTCACCGATATCCAGGCTGATGCCATCGACTTCCATCGTATCTTCAACTTCGCACTGCTGGGCGGGCGCCCGATCTTCTACTCCTACTGGTATCCGCTCGTGTTCCGTCCGGCGTATCCCAAGCCGAAGCTTGTCATTCTAGGTCTGGATTGGTTGAGCCTATCCAAACAAACCGGCCGCACGCCCGAAGCGGACAGTCATTTCCTCCCGCTGAATGTGTTTGCGCGGTACCTGACGACGCCGGGCATCAGCCTGCCAGCCATGGTGTCGAACCGTTTCCGTCTGCTGCAGAGCGGGAATGGCATTCGCGATGTGCTGATTCCTCGCCGTGATCAGCAGGAGAATTTCGCGCGAGACTTCGATCGAGGGTATCTGCCGATGCCACCGCGTGATCGCCCTGCGCCGCACGAGACGGTGGTGAGCGAGCGGAGCCCGGAGGCCATTGCAGCTCTGAATCATCTTCTCGATGAATTAGCCGCCGATCACACTCGTGTGATTCTGGTGCGACCGCCGGTCTATTTTGCGGCCATGGACCAGCAGGGCGATCAATCTGCTGATCTGGCCCAGATCGCCAAACAGCATCAGCTGCCATTGCTCGATTACAACACCGATCTTGTGTCCGACTTCAACGCCCACGCAGCCAACTTCGTCGATTGGCAGCATTACAGCGCATCGGGGAGTGTGATGTTTACTAAAAAACTGAGGGCGGATTTACAGAAAATTTTGAAACAAAATTGACCATTCCAATGCTACGGATGATGTACAGTTTGGAGTATGTCTGAGCATGGAAATTATGCCTTCATAGACGGCCAAAATTTGCACAAAGCCATCAAGGGTTTGGGATGGGATTTAGATTATCGCCGGTTCAGAATATATCTGCAGGAGAAGTATAATGTAGAGAAAGCATTCATCCTTATGGGCTATGTCCCGACGAACGCTGATTTGTATGCGGCTCTCCAGAGCTACGGTTACATTTTAATCTTCAAACCTATCTTGAAGTACAAAGATGGTACCGTGAAAGGCAATTGTGATGCAGATCTAGTGCTTCATGTCATGCTTAAAATTCATGAATGTTCGCAGACGGTCATTATTAGTGGTGATGGTGACTTTTATTCTCTGGTGAAACACTTACGCGAACAAAATAAACTACGAGTTTTACTCATTCCAGATCAGAAGCGTTACTCTGTGCTTTTGAATTCAGCAGCAGCCGACAAGATCGCATTCATTAGCGATCAAAGAAGAAAGTTAGAATATAGAAAAGCACCCCGCTAAGGACGAGCCTCAGGGGGTACAGTTCATGGTAATACTCTTATAATGTAATTCATTTTTGTCAAAAAATCAAGCGCGCCGGTAGGTTTTGCTTGAGAGTATTTTCATTTCTATCAGTGATATACTCACTTCATGATTAAATGCATTGATGTCACCGTTTGCGATAATATTCTCAATAATCTCGCTGAATTGAGGGACACTGAAGATGCTATATTTATTGTACACGAAAATGCTTGGTTAGCATAGGAGTTAGTCTCGCTACCTTCAAGAAGGTACTGGGAATCCACCAGCAAACATTGCACCAAATAGTAATAACGGAATCAGCATAAGGATAATGCCAGATATTTTTGCAATTTTACTGTGGAGAAAGTAGCCGCTCATCAGCGCGATGAATCCAACGATGAACAAAAGGAGAAAATAGAGCATGTAGGCATTGTATCTGATTTTTTGTATCAGATTCTCACAATTCATAAGGGATCGTTTACAATGACAGCATGGCCACCCAAGAATCCATCGCTCAGTATGTGGCTGATCAAGTAGCCGATGCCGGGGTTATCCGCAGCCGCAAGATGTTCGGTGAATATGCGCTGTACTGTAACGACAAAGTCGTGGCACTCATCTGCGACGATAAGTTATTCGTGAAGCCGACAGACGCGGGCAAACAGTTTGCAAAGTCCTTGGAAGAAGCGCCGCCGTATCCCGGATCCAAACCATTCTGGCTCGTCGAAGAAGACCGGTGGGAGGATAAAGAATGGCTCACTGAGCTCATCAGAATTACAGCAGCGGAGTTGCCTGTACCAAAGCCAAAGAAACTGAAGAAGAAGAAATAATAAGTAGAGGGCCAATGAAGTGAGTATTCGTCTAATCTTGCATACGTGTCGCGCTGTCGTATACTGAATTTTCTATGAAGTTATTTAAAAAACATGCATCTCTCTCGGCGTGGACAATCGGTTTCCTGCAGACAGCAATAGTCATTCTCTACATTTTGGCCGGTGCCTCGATCGTGACTTCTCCGTTTTTAACGGCAGCGCATGGGGTTTTCGGTTCCCCGGTATTCAGCATATTGGCCTTCCTCTCCACTTTTGTCTTTTCGGCTCTTTTTTGCGGTACAGCTGTGCTCGCATACCCGGTTCTTCTCTGCTTCGAAAAGCAGTACCGGCGCGCTACACAGGTATTACTGTGGAGCATTGCGTGGTTTGCTCTATTCTTGTTGGGATTTTGGTTATGTGTTTTATCAATACCCAGTAGCACGCCGAGTCTGTGAGTCATTGCATGCTCATTTTCCCAGTCGTATCTTCAAGAGCGTCGTCATCGCCTTCATCCCATCTTTGAAGCGAATCTTCTTCCCTTCTTCCAACGTTCGAGGTGAATAGGTGATGGGCACATCGTGGATCATGATGCCTTTTTTGAGAGTGTAACCGCACAGTTCCGCTTCGATTTCGAAGCCGCGGCCTTGGAGCGGCAGAGCCTTGAGTACTTCTGTGGGGAAGAGTTTGTAGCATGTGTACGAGTCTGTCAGCTGTGAGCCGAAGAGTACGTTGGCGAACATCGTCACTACTTTGTTGCCGAGCAGGTAGCGCTTGTAGAGATTGGGATTCGGGATCAGGAACCGTGAGCCGAATACGACGATGCCGGGGTGCAGTTCGGCGTAGTCGAGGAGTAGCCGGATCTCTTTGGGGTGATATTCCAAGTCGGCATCTTGGACGGCAGTGTAGGTGCCTGTGGCGTGCTCCAGGCCCATGCGCAAGGCAGAGCCTTTGCCGCCGTTGGGTTTGGTCAGCACGATGTCCTGCGATCTTGCGTGCTGCTTCATCAGAGCCAGCGAATTGTCGCGCGAGCCGTCGTCGATATAGATCAGCTGAGCGTCGGCCCAGGTGCGTACCAGTTCGTCCATCACCGAGACGATGGTGCGTTCCTCGTTGTAGACGGGGATCAAAATGGTGAGCTTGGGAGTCATGCGAGAGGCGAGAAGGCGAACGGATGCACGCTGAAGGCCAGGCCGATGCCGGCGCCGAGGCCGAGCAGCAGAATGCTTCCCGCGATCAGGCGGTGTGCCAGCCGATCATGCATCATCGCTCCCACGATGAACAGGGGGTACACCGGCGTGATGGCGCGGCCGATACTCGTAATAGATCCCCAAATGTAGCTTGGCGTTGTCAGCATGATGAGTAGAAAGGCAAGCAGCAAAAGGTGGATGAATGAGAGTTTGGTATCTGGTATATGGTCTTTGGATTTTTGCATATCGAGCAATACTTGAACAAGAGTTGGCAGTACAAATAGTAGCAAGAGTGCGATTGCCGAGAGTGTGTAGCGATTGTACTGATGGACGTTCACCAGCAATTGCAGCGGTGCGATAAATGGGAAGCCATGCTTGGCGGTGCTCATGAAGAACGGGATTTGGCCGAAGATGGCCATGATCCACAGTTGCAGGCCGACGAAGACAGCGATGGGGATCAGGAGCAACGCCGCGTCGCGCCACTGCTTTTTCCAGAGTAGCCACAGAAGGGTGAAGCCGACGAAGAGAATATTTACTTCCCGCGAGAGGACGGCAGCGCTCAGGAGTAGAACGTCGAGGGGGTCGATGCGTTTGCGTTCAACGAAGCGTAGGAGAAATGCGGTGAGCAAAAAGAGGGTCAGCGGTTCAGCCAATGAGAAGTGCAGGCCAATGGTTGCTGCCGGCGACAGTGCGAGAGCGAAGGCATACAGCGAATGCGTCTGAGGTCGGCGCAGGATCAACAGAAATGTTCCAAGCAATGCCGCCAGATTGATCAGCAAGAATGTGTACTGAAACAGTGACTCCTGACCACTGGCGAGAATGAAGGCGGAAAGAGGCAGAAGGAAGCGTTGATAGGCGTACACACCGGTTGGCTGTGCGTCGACGAGTTTCTCCTTCCAAGCCGATGGACTGAACATCGAAGGGATACTGTAAGCGACTTGGAAGTACTGCATGCCGTCGTAAGCAGGCACGCTCAGAACAACCGTGTGCGGAGGAATGACGGGACCGATTGTGCGGTCGATGTGGAATAGTGATGAAGGATTGCCGCCGTAAGGTGCCAATGTGAGCGCCATCAAAATCGTCAGCGCTGCGACAAAGAGCGCGATCGGTCGCCAGTGCGACGCAACGGCGGAAGGTGCGGTCAGCATAGTTACAGCGAGAGGTATCTGCGCTTGCCCTGCTCAATCGCTGATCGGTTTACGATGGATTTAAGATCGTAGACCACACCATTCTCTTTGCTGCAGCGGATCAAGTCGGCTTCGATTCCGTTGTACGCCTTATGCGGCACGAGCAATAGGATGGCATCATAGGCATCGTTCTCCAGAACTCCCGGGACATAGCCCATGGCAGTCAGTTCCTCTGGGCTGTAGAACGGATCCAGTACTTTCACCTCGTGCTTCTTTTCGATCAGGGCGTTCGCCACATCTTTCACTTTGCTGTTGCGAGAATCGGGAACATTTTCTTTAAATGTAACACCGAGGACGAGAATTTTGCCGGGCGTACCGAGCAGTTCATGGACCTGATTGGCCACATGGCGGCTCATACCGTCGTTGGTCGCGCGGCCGGCGGCGATCACTTCCGTCTGCATGCCGAGCTGCGCCGCTTTTTCCACCAAATAGTACGGGTCCACGCCGATACAGTGGCCACCTACGAGGCCCGGTTGGAACTTCAGGAAGTTCCACTTGGTACCAGCCGCTTCAAGCACATCTTTCGAAGCGATGCCGAGGCGATGACACAGCTGCGCAATCTCGTTCACGAAGGCGATGTTCAGATCGCGCTGGGCGTTCTCGATGGCTTTGGCCATCTCAGCTACCTTGATCGATGGCGCGCGGTGGATACCGGCCTTCACGATCGATCCGTACAGATCGGCCAGTGTGCTTAATGTCTTCTCGTCCTGTCCGGCGACGATCTTGATGATCGTTTCGACAGTATGTTCTTTATCGCCAGGGTTGATGCGTTCGGGCGAGTACCCGAGGGTGAAATCAGTACCCATCGTCAGGCCCGATTCCTTGGCCAGAATGGGACCGCAGAGTTCTTCGGTCACTCCCGGATACACCGTCGATTCGTACACGACAATGGCCCCTTTCTTCAGATTCTTTCCCACGGTGTGGGTGGCACTTTCGAGGATGCTCAAGTCGGGCTTTTTGCTGTCGTCGACCGGTGTGGGAAGCGCCAAAATGACGATATCCGCTTTGGCGATCACCGTCGGGTCGGTGCTGAAGTCGATGGTCAAGCTGGTCAGATCGTCACTACTCAGTTCATTGGTCCAGTCGTGCCCGGCCTTGAGCGTGTCGATGCGTTTCTGCGCTACATCGTAGCCGTGCACTTCGTAGCCATGTCGCGCGAATGCCGCGGCTAGAGGAAGGCCAACGTAGCCAAGGCCGACGATGCATAAAACAGGTTTCGTTTCCATGAGGATAGGGTAATTGGTTTGGGACGGGATTGCTATGGCCCATAGTTCTCATTTTTCAAACTTCAGAGCGCCGTCTCACGGCGCGGTGGTTCCCGATTTCTTGATTCTCAAAATTCACATATGCCACCATTCCAACTCAGCAACATCCCATTTTCCTGATGCCGATGACCATGGGTACTCGACTGGTATTTCGCATAATCCCGCTTTAACAGGATTTTGGTGAATATATTCCAAAGCTTTATATGCATCTTTTACTGTACGTATATGGAAACGTTTCTGCCATACAGGCTGTCCAATATCCATGCTTACATATCGCTTATAGGTGTTCATTATTTTTGAAATAGATCCGTCCTCTGGTACACGAACCAGAAAATGACAGTGATCTTCCATGATTACAAAGCCGTACAGAAAGAATGGGTAGAAGTGCTGTGTCGTATACATTTTTTCAATTGCAATGCGAGCAGCTGCTGCATTCTGGAATATTGGTCTCCTATCAATTGTATTTGTTGTGATCAGCATTGTT
The DNA here is from genome assembly GCA_041691135.1 of Candidatus Peribacteria bacterium. GTDB lineage: Bacteria > Patescibacteriota > Gracilibacteria > Peribacterales > Peribacteraceae > JAQBQQ01. The sequence continues at coordinate 30,494 of JBEPVF010000011.1, read as the reverse complement.
GCATTGTTCTGAATCGGATGGCGTTGGGACGTGAAGATATTGTGCTATTGCCGCGCCGAGAGACGGCGCTCTAAGTATGAGGATAATTTGTTATGTTCGATGTTTTGCTCTTCGAGATGATTTGATTGATGTTCTATTCGCTCATAGAACACTTCAACCAATTGCTCACATCCGACCCTGCATCTACACTCACTGCCATGGAAAAGCGGCCACCATTGCCGATTATCTTTTGGCGACTGCTGACGACACTGCGGAATTGGCCGGTGTACTTTTTGTGCCGAATCGGGAGCCGTCGTGATCGGTTGGTGGAGTATCGGTTCTGGAACGGGCTGCGCGTACGAACGCGCGGGTTTGCCATCGATCGTTCGCCCATCAATGATGTGTGGATCGACCGGGCATACGAACCGACTGCATACGATATTCCCTTCACGTGGGCCGACTGCCACACCATTGTCGATATCGGTGCGAACATCGGCGTGTTTACTTTGTACGCGGCCAAGAAGGCACCGACTGCGCGACTGTTTTCCGTGGAACCCGATCCGCAAACGGCGGAGGTGCTTCGGGACAACATTCATATCAATGGGTTGGATGCGCGAGCTACGGTGCGTGAGTGTGGGGTATCGGGTGAAGCGGGAGAATTGCCGTTCTACGTGTCTGATAAGTGCAGCCGCGGCAATTCGCTCTACCAATACACCGCCGATAGCCACGCGATTACCGTGCCGGTAATTCCACTGCAACAACTGCTGGACGATTGGAAACTGGAGCAGATCGATTTTCTCAAGATGGACTGTGAGGGCGCCGAATACGATGCATTATATCGGTTGCCAGACTCCTATTTTCAGCACATTCGTTTCCTGGCCATCGAGTACCATCACTTCTCCAAAGAGCCCTCGCATTCGCCTTCAGCGCTCAGGTCATTCTTGGAGAAACAGGGCTATACGATTACGGAACCGCATAACTCCATTTTCTACGCGCGTCGCGCGGATGCGCTATAGTTTTCGCGTATGGAACGTTCTCCTGTGCAACTCGGCGTCGGAACCCTGGATTTAACGGAGCAGGAAAAAGGCTATGTTTTGGAGGCGATGAACAGTGAGCGTCTCTCGTACGGACCGTTCAGCCGCAAGTTCGAACGTGAGTTTGCCGAGAAGCATGACAGTACATTCGGCGTGTTCGTGAACAGCGGCACATCTGCTCTCTCGATTGCCGTCGCGTGTCTAAAGGAAACTGAGGGCTGGAAGGATGGCGAGGAAGTGCTCGTGCCAGCACTCACGTTCGTCGCCACATCGAATGTCGTCTTCGATCACAATCTGGTGCCAGTGTTTGTCGACTGCGATAGCAAGACATACAACATCGATCCGGCGAAGATCGAGGAGAAGATCACGCCGAAGACGCGCGCAATCATGGTGGTGCATTTGTTCGGCATGACGGCCGACATGGATCCGATCATGGCCATCGCCAAGAAGCACAATCTGCGCATTATCGAAGACAGTTGCGAGACGATGGGTGTGCGCTACAAAGGCAAGAAGGCCGGATCGTTCGGCGAGATCAGTTGTTTCTCCACCTACGTGGCACACCTGATCGTGACCGGTGTGGGCGGCTTGGCTGTGACCAGCGACGAACGCTATGCCGAGATTCTGCGCAGTCTGGCCAACCATGGTCGCGACAGCATCTACATCAGCATCGATGATGACAAAGACATCGATGGCGCAGCCTTCCAGCAGGTGATCAAGCGCCGGTTCCGCTTTGTGCGGCGCGGCTACAGTTTCCGTGCGACCGAAATGGAAGCGGCATTGGGCTTGGGGCAATTGGAACGTCTGGAGAGCATTCTGGATAAACGTCAGAAGAACGCCACTTGGCTGGTCGAACGTCTGCAGAAATTCGAGAGTTATTTGCAATTGCCATCCTTCGATCCGGCCGTGCAGGAACATGCATTCATGATGTTTCCGATTGTCATCAAACCCGGCGCCGCGTTCAGCAAGTGGGACATGATCAAGCATCTGGAGGAATGGAACGTCGAGACGCGCGACATGCTGCCGCTCATCAATCAGCCGGTGTACGCGGCCATGAACATTCGTCAGGAAGATTTCCCCGTGGCACATTGGGTGAACGAGTCCGGTTTCTATATCGGCTGTCATCAGGGGTTTAAACAGAAGGAGCTGGAGTACATTGCCGCTGTGTTCGAAAACTTCTTTGAGAATCAGGCATCAAAAAAGTAAGAAGTAGGAGCATGTTCACTTCTTCATTCTCGTCCTATACTTCACTTCCATGAAACGCGCGCTCATCACCGGCATCACCGGCCAGGACGGTTCGTATCTGGCTGAATTGCTGCTCCAAAAAGGCTACGAAGTACACGGCATTGTCCGACGATCGTCGTCGTTCAATCGCGGCCGTATCGAACATCTGGTCAGCGATCCTCATCAGCAGCAGTATCCGATTTTCCTCCATTATGGCGATCTCGGTGACAGCAGTTCGCTCCTGCGCATTCTGCTGAGCGTAAAGCCGGACGAGATCTATAACCTGGCGGCGCAGAGTCATGTGGCGGTCAGTTTCGATATGCCGGAATACACCGGTGACATCACGGCGCTGGGGACGGTGCGTTTGTTGGAAGCACTGCGAGCGAGCGGTTTGCCGGCTCGGTTCTATCAGGCGAGTTCCAGCGAGCTGTACGGCAAAGTGGTCCAGACGCCGCAGAGCGAGACGACGCCGTTCTATCCGCGCAGCCCGTATGCTTGTGCCAAGGCGTATGCGTTCTACCTCACGCGCAATTACCGCGAGAGTTACGACATGTTCGCGGTCAACGGTATCCTCTTTAATCATGAATCACCGCGCCGTGGCGAGAACTTTGTCACGCGCAAGATCACGCTCAGCTTGGCGCAGATCTTGGCTGGAGAATTGGAGTGCTTGTATTTGGGTAATCTGGAAGCAAAGCGCGACTGGGGTTTTGCCGCTGAGTACGTCGAAGGCATGTGGCGTATGTTGCAGCACGATAAGGCCGATGATTACGTGCTCGCGACAGGCAGCACGGCATCGGTACGTGCGTTCCTGGAACTGTGTTTGGAGATCGCCGGCATTCCGTTCGAACGAAAAGGCTCCGGCAAAGATGAGATGTATATCGACACACGCTCCGGCAAAACGATTGTTGCCATCGATCCGCACTATTACCGTCCGTCCGAAGTAGATCTGCTGATCGGCGATGCATCCAAGGCGAAGAAAATCCTGGGATGGGAAGCCAAGACATCGTTGCGCGATCTGGCACAGATGATGATGGAGGCGGATTTTGCTCTGCACGAAGTTCCTCTCCCATCATGAACTACGCCGGCAAAAAAGTTCTCGTCACCGGCGGTACGGGATTCATCGGTAGTTTCCTTGTAGAAGATCTCCTCGAAAAAGGTGCCCATGTGCGGGCGCCGCTCCATTCGCGCAACTACCGCAGTCTCTCCACGCGCCGCTCCGAGGTGGAGTGGATGGACGGCGATCTGCGCGATCCGGAATTCTGCAGCGCGCTGGTCGAAGGGATCGACATCATTTTCCATCTCGCATCGTACCGCCGTAACGTGCAGTTCCATCATGAGCGATGCAGTGATGTACTGGCTGGCAATGTCCAAATGACGCTCGCACTGACCAACGCCATTCGCGGTCGATCGGATGTAAAGGTTATATTCTTCAGTACGGCCAACATTCCCGATCCGATCTCATTCATCGATTTGGCTCAGAGTGGCAAGATTGATGGCTACGTGATGGGCAAACTGGCATCCGAATTGCAATGGATGGCTCTCAGTCGACAGCAGAACTTCCCGCTGCTCATTCTGCGACCGGTAGGTGTCTACGGCCCGCGCGATACGTTTTCGGACGAGGGCAACGTAATTCCGTCACTGATCGTCAAAGCCGATAAAGCCGAGAAAGAGCTGACGGTGTGGGGAAGCGGCAACCAGCAGCGGGCATTCCTCTATGTGCGCGATCTGGTCGGTGCCACGTTCGCACTCGTCGAGGCTCAGGCGGAAGGTATTCAATTCGTCTCGTCCCACGAAGTCATTTCGGTCCGCGATCTGGCCACGCATATCCGCAATGCTGTGAAGCCGGATTTACCTATCGTTTTTGATACATCGAAACCCGAAGGAAGATTGAGCATTCCGCTGTTGCCGCTCCACAGCGCGCTCCAAAAATTCCCGTGGACAACGTTGGAGGATGGTTTGGTTAAAACAGTTGAGTGGTGGAGGAAGGGCGAGAGCTAAAGAGCTAAATGACTACACAATCTGCCTCCATTTCGACGAGCCATTCTTTGCTGATGAGTCCTTTGACCTCTACAAACGTGCATGCCGGACGAATCTCCGAAAAGAACTCGCCATGGGCTTTAGCTGCTTCTTTCCACTGCGACATATCTGTGAGCATCATTCTTGTGCGTACGATATCGTTCAGTGTTCCACCGGCCTGTTCGATTGCTTCTTGTATGATTTCGATGCAGCGCTTGGTTTGTCCGTACAAATCACCAATACACGCGGTAGTCCCGTCCGCAGAAATAGGAGCGGTTCCAGCGACGGCAATCGTATTTCCCACCCGCACCGCCCGCGAGAAGCCGATGGGCTTTTCGAAGGGGGATCCCGACGAGATTAATTGTCTGTCCATGGCGGATAATCTAGCAAGCACGGCAGCCAAACGGAAGTAGACCTGTTGCAGCGATCCCTGTAGGCTCCTGCCCATGGCCGCTTCTCGTGTGCTCGTTGTTATCCCGTGCTACAACGAAGCCGAAAACATCGTGCAACTGATCGACAAATTGTTTGAGTTATACCCGACAATTGATGTGCTGGTCGTGGACGATTCGTCGCCCGATGGGACGGCTGATTTGGTGAAGAAAGCGCAGGAACATCATCCGGAGAAACTGAATTTGATAGTGCGTCAGGGGAAGGGTGGTCGCGGGTCGGCCGTGCTCGCTGGATTCAAATGGGCATTGGAGCGCGATTACGAGATTATCTTCGAGATGGACAGCGACTTTTCGCATAAACCCGAGGAGATTACGAGGTTCCTCGAAAAAATCAAAGACAATGACATGGTGGTGGGATCGCGGTATTTGCCGGGCAGTGAAATTCACGCATGGGGACCGAAACGTACCTTCTTTTCTAAATGGGCCAATCGGTATGCGCGGCTGGTTTTACGCATTCCCATGTCCGATTACACCAATGGCTTCCGTGCTTACACGCGCAAGGCGCTCGAGATGATCGACATAGATAATATCGACGCCAAAGGCTATGTGGTGCTCTCCGAGGTGGCATTTCAGCTGCATCGCAAAGGTGCCAAAATCGGCGAGGTCCCGACGATCTTCGTCAACCGTCGTCGCGGGATCTCCAATCTTAGTAGTCACGAAATCCACGAGGCGTTCTTCTCGGTGCTGCGTATCCGTTCGCCGCAGTTGTATTTGCATGTTAAACAGGCGCTGAAGTTCATTGTCAGTGGCGGTATCGGTGCCATAGCGGATCTCGGTTCGTTGCCGATCATGGTGCACCTGCTGAATGTGAGCCCCTACGTTGCGCCGTACGTTTCCAGTCTGTTCGGCTCCATTACAGTCTTCTTCCTCAACAAGCACTTCACCTTCCGCAATACCGATCGCAACTACGGAGCTCAAATTCTCAAATTTGCCTTGGTCTACGGGCCGGCAATCTTCCTTAACGGCGTCATTTCTGATGGGTTACAGCTCCTCGGTCTGCATTACTTCCTGTCCAAAGTCATCGCAATCGGCGTGATGATTCCGGTGAATTATTTCTTTTCGCACACGTTCGTCTTTCGGAACAAAAAGTAAAAGCGGGTCTGTAATCCCGAGCGGAGTCGAAGGAGACCCGCGAATGCTCACCCTTCACCCTCATCCGTAGCAGCAGCCGTCCCCGGCTGCGGGTTCTGAGGTATTGATTGTCTTTTTGTTATTAGATTACTGACAAAATTGGGAGCGGGTTTTCTACCCGCGGATGCTCGGGTGATTCCCCGGCACAAACTTTTCCAATCGCTCAAGGTGTTCTTTTTCTTGTCTCCCCGCGACAAGAAAAAGAACCAAAAAGAAGCGCACCGCCTATGACCCACCTCACTGTCTCACAGCGCCTAACGGCTTGCTGTGACACAGTTCGTAACCACCTATCCCCACCACATAGGCGGAGGGACTGTTCCCTGGAATGGCGAAGATGCGAAGAGGTTTGGCGGCTGCAGCCGCCTGGGAGTAGTTAAGAGAGCTTCATTGGATAAAACACACAACACACATCTCCCTCTCCCGGCAGGTCTCTGATGTTCAATAGTGAGCAGACGATCACAACTCCCTGCGGCGTGGGAAGGAGGGAGAGGGCTGGGGTGAGGGCACGCCCGCAAGCGAGGATTAGTGCTATGCTTCGCTCATGCGCTCCCTTCGCGCCCTTTTTCTCTCATCAGCCTTTCACGTCACTGTCCTGACGCTCGCGGTGGCGGCTGTTTTCCTGCGCTCCACCATCGTGCCAATGGACGATGATTCGCTATACCAGCAGTTCATCGAGACGCTGGCGCACGGGCGGGTCGACTTCTCGATTCCAGGCTTCCATGGCGCATCGTTTTTAGCGGTGCCGCTATATCTTCTCACGGGCTTTCCGCATGCCAATATTCTGTTTCAGGTCCTGTGTGCGATCGCGCTTGTTCCAGCCGCATATTTCGCGGCGCGTTCGTTCCTTAACGATCAATTTCAAGCCGTGCTATTCACGTATGCCATGGCGATGATGCCATTCTACTTCTTCATTTCACTGCGAGGATTCACCTTCGCATCCTTCACGCTGTGCGTATTGCTGACGCTTGCACTGCGCGGCAAAGGATCGGGTTGGGTGTGGCTGCCGCTCGGCATATCGTTCCTCATCAAGCCGTTTTCCATCGCTCTATTGCCGCTCTTGCTGTGGTGGAATCCGAACAAGCAGACGTGGAAAAACGGGTCACGCCAGCTCGGCTTGGCGCTCGTATTTCCCCTCATCTACGTCATAGCTGAGTACCTACAGATTGGTCGCGTCTTCGTTGGCGTGCATCCGACGATCGATCAAGCCAACGTGTTTCAGTGGTGGAAGTTTCCGCTCAACGTCGTGCATGGATTCCAGATGCTCTTCTCGATCCACAACTACTATCCGCTCGATCCGGCACTCACCGGGCCGGGGAATCTGGTCCACGGGTCACCACTGCTGTTGTTTTTGGGACTCTTCGGATTGCTGTATCTCTCGACCTTCTGGCGCGACCGTCGGTTGGGACAGGCCATCGCCTTCTCGATTGGCATTGCTTACATCCTGGCGGCATTGCTCGATCACATGGATCATTTCTACCTCGAAGCGGCGGTGCTGCTGCTCACCTTGGCCGGTATTCCGGTGTTGGCCAAGTACCAGCGCCTACTGCCGGTCATTCTTTTCTCGTTACACTTCCAGTTCGTCTACTTGTATCTGCAGTACCGCGGCATATTTTTCCCTGACTTTTCACTGTTCCTGATTCCCGTCGTGGCCGATGTGCTGGCGCTTGTGACGGGCTTGTTGTGGCTGACGCAGAAGCCGATGCATTCGTGGCTTTTCTGGCGCCGCCGATGACTAGTCTTGGGGCTGATTCGCCCCTATAGTCCAGTCCCATGTCGACGCATGCTGCCCATACCGGCAAAGTCGCGGTGATTGCAGGTGCCGGCCCTGCCGGCCTCACTGCCGCCTATGAACTGATCAGCCGTACCGGCATCAAACCGATTGTCTTCGAGTACACCAATACCATCGGCGGTATCGCTCAGACGTTCAATTACAAAGGCAACCGGATCGATATTGGCGGGCACCGCTTCTTCAGCAAGAGCGATCGGGTGATGAAGTGGTGGTTCAATATGCTGCCCGTGCAGGGCAAGCCGTCGGCGGATACCGAAGAATTAGGTCACGAGATTCAGTATGCGGTGGAGGCGGTGCAGAAGTATTTGTGTCCGGAATGCATAGAAGATAAAGACCAGAAAACAGAGACCAGAAACCAAGGGGCGGCAGGTGTGAGTGTTGTCCGACCGGCACCGGATCCAGAGAAAGAGGACGAGGTGATGCTGCAGCGGCCACGGTTGTCGCGCATTTTTTACCGCAAACACTTCTTCCCATACCCCATCGGCATCACGATCACGGTGGCACGGCGGCTGGGACTGTGGAATACATTCCTGATCGGATTGTCGTATATCCGGCGCCAGATATTCCCCGTCAGAGACGAAACGTATTTGGATGCGTTCTATCGCAACCGCTTCGGCGACAGGCTCTATCGCACGTTCTTTGAGGCCTACACCGAGAAAGTGTGGGGTGTGCCGTGCAATCAGATTCGTGCCGACTGGGGCGCCCAGCGTGTCAAAGGCTTGTCGCTCAAGCGTGCTGTGACGCATGCCATCAAAGATCTGCTCTCCAGTGATTTCCAAAAGGCGCAGGCCGAGCGCGAGACGAGTCTGATCACGCGTTTCTTCTATCCCAAATACGGGCCGGGACAGATGTGGGAAGTGACTGCCCGGCAGGTCAAACAATGCGGCGGTGAAGTGCATATGCGTCGCCGTGTGTCGGGTGTACACACCGAGAATGGCGCAGTCACAGCCGTGACGGTGGAGAACGTCGTGACCGGTGAGCTTGAGCGCATTGCCTGCGATTACTTCTTCTCCACGATGCCCATCAAGCACCTGGTTGGCATGATGACGCCGCATCCGCCGTCCCTCGTCACCGAAGTGGCCGAAGGATTGTCGTACCGCGACTTTCTCACGGTTGGGTTGCTACTCAAAAAACTACACGTGCAGGAGAAGGGCAAAGCCCCGGCTGCCTTTGTGCCCGACAATTGGATCTATATTCAAGAAGGCGATGTGCGCGTGGGGCGCATTCAGCTATTCAATAACTGGAGCCCGTACATGGTGGCCGATCGCAAGAATACGATGTGGATCGGGCTCGAATACTTCGTCAACGAAGGTGGCGACCTATGGGTGATGCCGGATGACGAGCTCATTACACTCGGCAAACGCGAGATGGAAAAGATCGGATTCATCAAAGGCGAAGATGTGCTGGATGCGTGCGTGCTGCGGATGCCCAAAGCGTATCCGGCGTACATCGGCAGCTACGATCAGCTGAAGGTGGTGGAGGAATTCGTGAACACGATTCCGAACCTGTACCTCATCGGCCGCAACGGCATGCACCGCTACAATAATCAGGACCACAGCATGCTTACAGCGATGATTGCGGTGGATAACATCATCGAAGGCAGAACTGACAAATCAAACCTGTGGGATGTGAATCTGGATATGGTCTATCACGAGGAAAAGAAGAAAGAGACGTAAAAATGTATGAAGAATAAGCCGCTCAAAGCAGTTTTTGAGAGTTTTCGCAGCAATTTCTGTACTTTTAGTCGTACAATTTTATAATTATACCATGCATATGCCTGCGAGTGGAGGGCCGGACGATGTGATTATTGTGACACCGGCTAGACATAATTTCGTTGTTCAAACGTTTGTTCCTTCTCCGGTTGTGCCGGGGCTGACACTTGAGAATGAGCTAGTCGCGCTTGGTATTACTGACAGTGCCCGTGAGCAAATCAAACTTCTTATCGAGCGGAGTGGATGGGTGTATCAGCCGGCAAACGGCGATGACCCTTCGCGTCTGGCTGTGACTTTTTTTACCCTCCCTGACGTACAACAGAATGGCGCTCTCGCTATGCATATTCAAAATAATGCGTTGCTCGCAATTCGTAGTACGCTTTTAGGACGCCACATCTACCATTTGATTGTGAGTTATCGGCGAGCCCTGAGAGCTCTTTCCAAAGAGTCGTCGCATCCAAAGTTGCCTCGAGAAGAGGTTTTTGTAGAATTGAGAGCGTTAGATTTGCCAGTGGAGTTGCAACAAGTGATCGAAGCTATTCTGGCGAAACATGGCACTGTTCATGATGGGGTCGTGCAAGCACGGCTAGTCAGAGAATACCCTGCGGCGATACAGAGACAGCTGCGAGAAGCAGCAAAACTTCCACCCGAGGAAATACAAAAACTGCGAAAAAGTTTATTATTCTCTCAGGTGGGATCACTTCTCTTTGGTCTCCGGGCTAATGGTCACTCTCCCAAGGTATCAAATGAGTCGGTGTCTATGCCGAAACCCAATATAATTGTCATGTATTCTGAGCCTATAGAGAGGGCTCGTTTATCCACGAATAACGGCGAAATGTCCTCATCCGAAGACCGCCATAATGGTACGCAGGAGTCTGCTCATCTTCATAGTTCGATGGGCGACGCAGAAACAAATGGAGACTATGGGGGCGTGGAGGAAATGAGTGATGGATTGTCGGCATCCGAGACAATAGTGAGATTGTTCTTTGCTAGGAATAAAAACTCGTGGCCGATCGATGAAGCCCAAGAAATTATGGAGCATGCACATATCTCCTTTGACCGCGTGAAAGGAACACATTGGCAAGTAAGGGCTGAGAGTCCTAGGCAAATATCAGGGAAGAACCGCACCCATTATGAAATTCCGTCAGTCGCTTTTGAAGACGGTCACTTATACAAGAAGAACCTTCGGTCTATCGTACTTGAACTGGGCGATCTCGATGCGTTTGTTACATGGATCAATTCGGCTGATTGCAAACATCGGAAACCCACAACCAGAAAACAGGCACTTCAAGCGTAGTCCGTGCTATCGCATTTTATATACGCCCAATATCTTGATCCCATCGACCGTAAAAATCTTATATGGTTCGTAGGGGTAATCGCTGGTGTAGTGGAAACGGTAGTCGCTCAGGAAATAATCGGCGTCTGGCGATTCCGCCGGTAGGTTATTGATGCGAGCCCGGTCCTCAGGCTTTAATACGTTGATGGTGGAATAGCCGGGGCTGGAATTGTACGACAGGAACAGAGACGAACGATCATCGTGTGCCAAGACGTATTCGATGCCTTTGCGGAAGCTGAGGCCCCAGTAGTCGAGTTCGAATTTTCCTTCGATGAACTGTTTGGGGAGCGAGAAGTATACGTTCTGGATCGGATGGTTGCTGATCATCCAGCTGATCAGGTACAGGCTGTTGAGGGCCAGAATTCCGGCCGTCACGCGCTTGAGAACCTGTGCGGCCTTTGTCTTTCCCAGACTCAGAAGCCATTGCCACAACGCATGGATGCTCTGAAGGGCAATCAAGAGAAAAGCTGGATAGATGAAGTACAGGTGCCGCCAGCCGTCGAAAATGCCGGCGCCAGCCACATAGACGGCCGCGATTGGCGTGAAGAACCACAGCAGGAAGAGCGTCTCGTTTGAATGGTGATACAGAAACTGGATCGGGTGACGCACAATCTGCCACAGCATCCGGCCGACCCCCGTCAGGAAAAACAGAGTGTAGAGCAAGGGTGTCGTGATGCCGACCCACACGAACACGTAGTGCCAGGGCAAATGATGGATCTGCTCGCCCATGTAAAAGGTGTCGATGCCGATGGAGCTCATGAAGTGATAGGCCTCCATAAAGTGGCCGACCGGGTTCTGCCACATAAACGGCCACATCGCGACGGTGGCGATGACGCTGAGGACGAGATAGCCAAAGCCCACGGGTACGAACTGCGAAAACTCATCGTTGCGTTCCTGTGCGTCGCGGATGGTATGGATGATTAAAAAGAGTACGGTGAAAGCGGGTATCAGAATGCCGGTGATGCGAATGCTAATGACGAACGCCGTGGCGAGGGCATGTGCAAGTGTGCGCGGCCATGTTTTCTTTTCCAAAAAGAACATGAGGGTATCCATGGCGATGATGAAGCTGACCATGGCCGGAATGTCTTTGGAGTTGTAGAACGCATCGGCAAAGATACGCGGGCTGAGGACCAACAGAAATGCGCCCAAAAGTCCCATACGCCAGCTGTGGAGATGGCGGGAGGCGAGTCGATAGAAGAAGGCGACGCCCACGATAAACAGCCAAAAAGTGAGCAAGTGCCGCATCAGAAAGATGCTGCGTGGGTCGGTGATATTCAGGACGTGGCGGACGATGGAAAGCGGCAACTCAAAGGACGTACCGTAGAAGCGCTGAGCGGCTTCGGTCGCCCACGGCTGACCCAAGAAGACGTAGTTATACGCATACTCGCCCACATTCGTCATATTCGGTTCGTCCCACGAGACGCCATAGGCGCTGTACCCGATCCAGCTGACGGCGAACAGCAGAACGAAAAAGAGCGGCACGAGAACCGAACGTTCCTGCAGGCGTTGGAAAAGCGCACGCATACTCTGAGTGTAGAGCGAGGGAAGATAATCCCAAATAGCAAAAGTAAAAGCTCAGTGTTGCATGTACCACTCGACTGCTTTTTCGATGCCCTGGGCAAAGGCGGTTTGAGGATTGTAGGCGAGGGTGGTTTTCGCCTTGGAGATGTCGGCGACGTAGCGCACTACTTCACCGGTACGCGGTTTGCCCATCACGATCTCCGATTCACTCTTGAGTAGCCGCTTGATGTCTTCGGCGAGTTGCAGGAGGGTCGTACCCTGGCCGAAAGCTAGGTTGTAGGTATCGTTCTTAGCCGCATCAAACTTGTCGATGGCGGCAATGATGCCGTCGACCGTATCGTCGATGTAGGTGAAGTCGAGGCATTTTTCTTGGCCAAACACGGTCAGTTTTTCATTCTTCTTGGCCAGACGAATGAACAACGGCACGACGCGGTTACTGTCGTCGTACATGCCGTACACATTGCTGAAACGAAAGATGATGTGGTCGACGCCGTAGCAGCGCGTATAGGCATGAATGAATGCTTCGTCGGCCAGTTTGCTGGCGCTGTACGGGCTTTCACTATGTTCCACATGTACCATGTCCTCAGTGTATTTCGGAGCTGCTTGTTCGTTTCCGTATACCTCACGTGACGAGGCGAACAGAAATTTCTTGATGCCGCGCTTGCGGGCAAATTCCAATGTATTGAAGGTTGTCGTCACGTTGTCGTGCGCCTGTGTTGGATCTTCCACGAGGTCATACACACGTGCATTCGCGGCCAGATGCACGATCATATCGATATCGCCGGGCAGATCATCCAGAGCCTGTGCATCTCGAAGATCTTTGCGGACGGTGATACGGTCGATGGTCGGTTGCCACTTGTTCTCCTTCCAGTCCAAACAGGTAACAGCACTGCCCCGCTGCAAGAGCTTTTCGCAGAGACGGGTGCCGATGGTGCCGGAAGAACCGGTAACAAGGATGTGCATCTGGTCCTAGCTTAACGAGGAAATAGCAAAACGGGAAGCAGGGGATCCAGAGGGTTCAGCAGATTCAGCCTAAAGGATTCAAATGATTAGGATTTTCCCCCCACAGGGGTTTCACGCTAAGCTCCCAGCACATGTTGTCCGTGATTTTGCCCACCTATAACGAAGCCGAGAACCTGCCGGTGCTGCTGCCGAAGATAGCGGAGGCTTTGAAAGAGATTCCGTTCGAGATCATCGTCGTCGACGATAACTCGCCGGATCAGACTTGGCAGATTGTGCGTGATCTTGCTCAAACGAATACGCATCTGCATGTGATCCGCCGAGTGGGACGCCGCGGATTGTCTTCGGCCGTGATCGAAGGTTTTTTGGCGGCGAAGGGCAGCGTGCTAGCGGTGATGGATGCCGACGGTCAGCACGATCTGGGACTATTGCCGGCGCTTTATAAGTCAGTGCATGGCGGCAAGAATATGGCGATCGGGTCACGGTACACAGAAGGTGGAAGTGTGGGGCAATGGGATGAGCGGCGCCACACACTCAGTAAAATAGCCACACGGATGGCGATGGGCCTATGCAAAGTGAAGGTGAGCGATCCGATGAGCGGTTTTTTTGCCATCGACCGGCAAACGTTCGAGGCGGCATTGCCGAATCTCAATCCGAAAGGCTTCAAAATTTTGCTCGATCTGCTCGTGCATGTGCCGCGTGGGACGACGGCGGAAGAGATTCCGTTCACCTTCGGGAGCCGCCTGCACGGCGAGAGCAAACTCTCGCGGCGGGTACAGGTGGAGTTTCTGGAGTATCTTTACGACGTCACGGTCGGGCATTACTTGCCGCTGATGTTCTTCAAATACTGTTTAGTCGGTGCGATCGGTGTGGCGGTGAATTTGCTCGTGTACTTGCTCGCTTCGTCGGTTATTCCCGACGATACGCAGGCGCAGATTGTCGGAATCGAGGCGGCGATCATCTTCAACTTCTGGCTGAACAATACGTGGACGTTCTCGCAGGTGAAGCTCCGTGGCAGGCGACTGCTCACCGGTTTCCTCAAATATAATGCAGCCTGCATATTCGGTGCGTTAGCGAATTATTCAATCGCCAGTTCGCTGCACGATCACGGCGTCACCAAGATTGCTGCCATCATGCTCGGGGCCCTCGTCGGTATGATCTGGAACTACACGATGAGCCAGCTTATCACGTGGAAAGTATGACCCGCCCGCCCCTCTCCGCTCTCGCTTTCACGTTGGTGAGTCTGGGCGTGTTCGCGGTGCTCAGCATGCGGTTCCTCCCACTTGTGCCGCTGTATCTGCATGCCGGTACGCGTGCCCAAACGCAGACGGCCCTCAATGCGATTGCCGAGGCGCAGGGCTGGCTGGTTTCGGATATGGCGATCACCGATGTCACCGATCAATCCATGACCTTCGAGTACCATCCGCACCATCGCGGTGGCGATAGTCTGCAGTGCCATCAGTACTGCTTCACCCATCATGTTCTTCAATCATGCGGTTCTTCCTGTCTCTAATCCTCGAGGCCTACGCGGTGGCCCTGGCGTCCATGCAATCGCTCGGCGGCGTGCATACGGACGAAGCTAAGTATCTATTGAATATCCCCTATCCGCATCCGCCCCTGGCGCGATGGCTGCTCGGACTCACGGATGGATGGTCGCATCAGGAATTCTTCTGGCGCATCGTCTTCGCATCGCTGTGCGTACAGGCGGTGTGGCTGGTATGGGCACTCACCTTAGGCATGCCGCGTCGTCAGCGGCGGTACGTTGCACTTATGTGGCTCTGTGCCAGTGCCTTGGTGCTCCAGGCGGGTACCGTCATGATGGCGCCGCTCACGGCGCTGCAGGGATTGGTGTTGCTGTGGTTGGTGTCCAAAATAGAGTTGAAGGAAGAATGGGCCGGCTGGGTCGGGCTCTTCTGGCTTGTTTCTCTCTTTACCGCCTATCAGGCCATTTTGTATCTGCCGCTGATGGTGGCGATCATCAAAAAAGTGCGGATCCACCGGATGGCGAAGTTCCTGTACATCGTTGTACCTGTACTGCTCCTGATGCTCTACACCTTCACCAATCCTCTCGCACTGGCGGCGATCATGATCAAAGGGGATCAGGGTACGCACACGACGCTCGTCGAAAAAGTCGCAGGGTTCCTGCAGGTATGGATGCTCAGCGGCAGCCTCATTCTGAGTGTGATGGGTACCATCGGTCTTGCGCGATCGCGTCAGTGGGAACTGATCCTGTCGTTCGTGCTGGTCAGTGCGTACCTGTTCCTCGCTCGGTTCGATTACAATGCCATTCTCCTGCTGCCGCTGCTCGTGACGGGCATGCTGTTTTATTCCCGGCAGTGGATTTTTCAAGTCGTACTCGTCATCGAAATCGCACTCTCGGTAGTCATCGTCTGGCGATCGATTCCCGCTCTGCATCCCACGCCGGCTCGTGCCGTGATGCAGGTGATTGCCGATCAACACAAACTGGGCGATGTTCTGATCAGCGGTTCCTTCGGCCACGAATGGCAATACGAGAGTTCGTTTCCTATCTATCGATACACTCAGGCACTCGTGCCCCACGCTCAGGCGATTGTATGTTTGGATGCCTGCATTGGGGTCAAGATCCCACCGGAGTGGCAGTCGCTCGGTAAAACACCGATGCCCGTATTCGAGCGGAGGAAATAATCGACAGGCGTCTTACAGACTGTAATACGTGCGATACCACTCTACGAACTTCGGAATCCCGTCTTTGATCATCGTTTGTGGTTCATAGCTGAGTAGCTTCTTTGCCTTCGATACGTCGGCCAAACTGGCGCGCACGTCGCCGGGTTGCATTGGCAAGAACTCCTTCTTCGCCTCGACGCCGCATTCCTTCTCGATGGTCGAAACGAAATCCATCAGTTCCTCTTTGCGTCCGGATCCAAGGTTGAAGATTTCCTCCGGGTAATTTTTGTCGATGGAGGCGACGATGCCCGACACGATGTCGTCGACGTACGTGAAGTCGCGCTGCATTTTTCCTTCGCCGTAGATCTGCAGAGGCTTGCCCTTGAGCATCGCATCGGTGAACAGAAACAGCGCCATATCCGGGCGGCCATATGGGCCATACACGGTAAAGAAGCGCAGGCCCGTCACCGGAATGCCGTACAGATGATGGTATGTATGGGCCATCAGCTCATTATCTTTCTTATTCATGCCATACAAGCTCACTTGGTTCTCGGTCCGGTCTTCTTCGCTCGCCGGCAACTTGTCGTTCCCTCCGTACACCGAACTGCTCGATGCGTAGACGAGTCCGGGGATCTTCTGCTTCCGCACTTCGTCGATCACATGGAAGAAGCCGGTGATGTTGATGTCGATGTATTCCTCCGGATGTTCAAACGCGTATCGCACGCCGGCCAGTGCAGCCAAGTGGCACACGCGGTCGGCACCCTTCATCGCCTCAGCCAATTTTGGGCGATCCAGAATGTCGCCGCGGATAATGTCGATGCCTTTATCTTTCAGGATCTTGGCTCGCGCTTCTTTGAGTGTCGGGTCGTAGTACGGACTGAAGTTGTCGTAACCAATCACCGTATCGCCGCGTTCAATCAGTTTGAGCGCAGTGTGGAAGCCAATGAAGCCGGCAGCTCCGGTGAGGAAAATTTTCATAGGAATAGGCATAATGTACAAAACTTTGACCATAAAAGCACGACGAGCTTGTGTATTTGGCTTTCTCTCCTACGCTGAGCCTTCTATGAAGAAAGGTCCACAAATAGAGGCAGACGATCCATTAGCGGATTTCGATTCCATTGATATTGATGGAGATGCTCAAACCTATGCGAAGGGTGAATCGAAGCCGACCGAACCGTATACGACACACCCGGAAGGGACCGCTGAATGGGAACAGGATATCCGGGAACGTATACGAAGTATTCCAGGTATCGGCTTCTGGATCAAAAGTGTCGATGGATGGACCGATGACGCTTTGGCGGCAGTAGCCGTAAAGGTTAAATATCAAGGAAAGTCACTCGTCCCAACACCAACAGATATTGCTACCGTACGGCAAAAACTTTGGGAGGGCTCTTGTGGACATGGGAATGGGAATGTCGATTCGCTTATGCGTGCTGCCATCAAAAATATAGTGACGACAATGTTGGCTGCTCAGTCGGTAGAAGGGCAAAAATGTTCGAAAAAAGGAGACCAGCAGTCGGCACGACTCTATGCCTGGATGAGAACAAAGGGCGAAGAGGCCATGAGGGTCTATCATCAAATTCCAAGCGAGAAAGGCCGAAAGCCTAAGCGTGCGAACTGATGCCGATTCCCTGATACACAAGTCCTGCCTCACGTACTTCTCTCGGTTCATAGATATTCCTGCCGTCGAACAGATGCTTGCCTTTCATCGTGCTTTTGACCTGCTTCAAATCGACGCCGCGGAATTCGTCCCACTCGGTCAGTACCACTACGACGTCGGCATCCTTTGCGGCATCCATTGGTGAGTCCACATAGTCCACGCCGCTCGGCATCAGTCGTTTCGCATTCTCCATCGCTTCCGGATCGAATGCTTTGATCGTATGACCTTTCTCGATGAGCAGCGGAATCAGATCCAAGCTTGGCGCATCGCGCATGTCGTCGGTCTTGGGTTTGAAGCTGAGGCCCCAGATGGCGACTGTTGCTTTGGCTGGCAGGGCGTCGAGAACTTTTTGGAAGAAGCGGTGGCGTTGCCTTTGATTGATCCGGTCTGTTGCGTCGACGATGGAGAGGTCGATGTCGTATTCCTTGGCGGTGGCCATCAGTGCTTTTACATCTTTCGGGAAACAGCTGCCGCCGTAGCCGATGCCGGCGTGCAAGAAGCGCGGTCCGATGCGATCATCCAGGCCCATGCCCAGCGCCACATCTCGGATATTCGCTCCGGTTTTTTCGGCGAGCTCGCTCATCATGTTGATGAAGCTGATCTTGGTGGCGAGAAACGAATTACTGGCGTACTTCACGATCTCGGCGCTTTCGCGGTTCATGAAGACAATCGGTTTGGAGATGCGGGTGATCGGTCGGTAGATTTCTTCGATCAGTTCGCGTGCCGAAAAGTCACTCTTCGCATTCGCTTCTTCATTCAAGCCGACGACGATTCGATCCGGCATCATCGTATCGCTCATGGCCATACCTTCGCGCAGAAATTCGGGATTGCTGACGACGGGAACTTGGCAGACAAGTCCGCGATCTTTGAGAATGGCGGCGATACGGTCCTCACATTGCTTGCCCGTGCCGACGGGCACCGTCGACTTATTCACGAATACCAAATCGTGATCGATATTCTTTGCCACGGTTTCGGCCACGGCGAACACGGCGCGCAGGTCGGCCTTATGTCCTTCGCCGGACGGCGTGGCGACGGCGGAGAAGAGGATCGATACCTCGGGCAGGACACTCGGCAGATCGGTGGTGAACGACAGGCGTCCGTTGGCGATGCCGCGCTGCAGGATTTCTTCCAGTCCCGGCTCGTAAATGGTGCTCTTGCCCGACTGTAATTTCTTTACCTTCGCTTCGTCGATATCCACTCCATACACCGTGTGCCCCAGCTCTGCGAAACAGGCAGCCGAGACAAGTCCAACGTAGCCGGTGCCGACAACGGCAATCTTCATGCGCAGGCAGTCTAGCGGCTGGTCTTTGCTCTGTCAGGGGCTTATGATGCGTTTGATGAAACGCATTCTCGTCACCGGTTCTGTTGCCTATGACCAATTGCTCACGCATGACGGTTCATTTTTGGACGGCATCGACGTGACCAATCTGCAGGAACTGTCGATCAATTTCCTGACGCCGCACTTCGAGAAGCACCACGGCGGTACGGCGGCGAATATCGGATGGCATCTGCAATTGCTCAACCAGGATCCGCTGCTCGTGGCAACGGTGGGGACGGACGGCGGCGAGTACAAGGCGCTGCTGGAATCCCGGGGCATTGCGATGGACCATGTGGAAGAACTTTCCGATGCCATGACGGCGACGGCGATCATCGTGACCGACAGCGATAGCCGACAGATCAGCTTTTTCCATCCCGGTGCCGATGCCAAAGGGCAATGGCCCGACCTGTCGCAGCAGCGCGACGATATTGCATATGCCATCATCAGTCCGCGCAATGTCATGATGATGATGCAAGGTGCGCGATGGTGTAGTGAATTCGCCGTGCCGTTTCTGTTCGATCCCGGTCAGGCGACCAACGCACTCAGTCCCGACGAACTCATCCGCGCAATTCGCCTCAGCAGCGGGCTCATTGTGAATGCGTACGAGTGGACGCAGGTGGCGGACAAAGCGCATGTTTCTTTCGATGACGTTCTCAGGATGACCGACTTTGTCGTCGTCACCCATGGCGAAGACGGTCTGACCATCTATGGTCATGATCGCACGATGGTCATCCCGGCCTGCAAAGCGGAGAAGGTGATAAATCCGACGGGCGCGGGCGATGCATTACGGGCGGGCTTCATTACCGGGCTTGCCGCCGGTTGGACGCTGGAACAGTGCGGGCGATTCGGTGCATCCGTCGCGTCGTTCGAGGTGGAATACGACGGTACGCTCACCGATTCGCTGGACATCAATGCGGTGCTGGGCCGGGCCGAGACGACGTACGGCGAGATGCTGCCGGAACTGCCGTAAATCATTCAATAACGATCTCCAAATACTGCAGTAAACTTGCCGCTTCCGGCATGGTGAAGACGGCGTTCTTGAGCGTGTTGTGATGAAAATCAATCGCGTAATTGTAGGCTCGGCGAAAACTCGCGTTCGTCAGATTCGTCCGCAGGAATAAACTTTTGTGAAAATCGGTTCCGTCAAAGACGGCGCCCGTGCAGTCGGTTTCCATCAGATCCACTTCGTGCGCCGCGCAGTCGGTCATAATCATATTCGGCAGTTTCATGAAGCCGAAACCGAGATTGAGCAGTTCGCATTTGGTGAACTGGAAGCCGCGGGCGTTGGCTATACGCGTCCAGTCGATGCCCATAATTTTTGAGTCGGTGAACAGCGTATCGACGAGGGTGCTGCTCTTGAATTTGGTGGCGCTGATCATGCAGCCGCTGAAGGTGCAGTCGATGAACCGGCAGGCCTGGAAATCACACTGCAGGAAACTGGATTTCTCGAAACGGCACTTGTCGAATTCCTTTCCGCGTACCTCAGCTTCGATCAGGTTGAGTTTGGAGAATGTTTCCTCCGAATACGTTAGCCGGTCGTTTTGGCTGAAATCCATAGCCGCATGGTACAGCATGACTGACATTTTCTTCCGGCTCGGTTCTCTGTTACCCTCGTCACATGTCCCATGTCAAAGACCCTTCCCTGGCTGCCCAAGGAAAGCTGAACATCGAAATTGCCGAGCGCCGTATGGGTGCTTTAATGGAAGTACAGAAGAGATTTGCCAAAGAGAAACCGTTTGCCGGTCTGACCATCGGCATGGCGTTGCACGTGACCAAAGAGACGGCTGTGCTGGTGAAGACGCTGGTGGCGGGCGGTGCGAAGGTTGCCATTACCGGCTGTAATCCACTCAGCACGCAGGACGATGTGGCGGCTGCTCTGGCTGAGGAAAAGGATGTGACAGTGTGGGCCTACAAGGGCGAGACGAAAGAGGACTACTACCGATACATCAAATCAGTCATCGATACTGGACCGGATATCACTATCGACGACGGTTGCGATCTGATCACCGAGATCCACCAGACGTATCCGGACGTGCTCAAAAAACTGATCGGCGGTTGCGAGGAAACGACGACCGGCATCATCCGCCTCAAGTCGATGGAACGCGACGGCGTGCTCAAGATTCCGTTGATCGCCGTAAACGACAACAAGACGAAACACCTCATGGACAACTACTACGGCACAGGCCAGTCCACCTTCGACGGCATTCTGCGCTCAACCAATCTGCTCATCGCGGGCAAGACGGTTGTTGTTCTGGGCTACGGCAGCTGTGGCAAAGGCGTGTCGCTGCGAGCGAAAGGGATGGGCGCCCAAGTGATCGTGACCGAAGTCGAACCGTTCGCAGCGCTTCAGGCGGCCATGGACGGCCATCGTGTACTGCCGATGGATCAGGCGGTAAAGGAAGGCGACTTGTTCATCACGGTGACCGGCAATTTGCACGTGATCCGCTACGAACACATGGAACAGATGAAGGACGGTGCAGTGATGGCGAACTCCGGACACTTCGATTGCGAGATCGACTTGGATGCCCTGGAAGGAAACGCCAAGACCAAGCGTCGCGTGCGCCATTACTTGGATGAATACTTGCTGCCGAACGGTCGCGTTATTTATTTGGCCGGCGAAGGCCGCCTGGTGAACCTGGCATCCGCCGAAGGCCATCCCAGCGAAGTGATGAGTCTCAGTTTCTGTGGCCAGGCGTTGGCGTGTGAATATCTGGTGAAGAACAAAGGCAAGCTGCAGGCAACGGTAATCACGTTGCCTCCGGAGATCGATACGTTCATTTCTGAATTACAGTTGAAGGCGATGGGTATTACGATTGATGATCTGACAAAGGAGCAGCAGAAGTATCTGACGAGTTGGAAAGAAGGCACCTAAGCTGTCCGCTAAACTGAGTCGAAGTGCGACATTATTTTGGCTTAATCAAGCCAAAATCTTTGTTACATAGGGCTGTTTTGTTGTGCGGAAGCTTGACAAGGATAGACTTCCGCGGAAGTAAATTGTACTGCTTTACCAGTACATCGATTCTTGTCAGCATTGTTTGAAAGAGAATGATCCGCCTTCTTGCCCTCAAATGGATGGGGGTGTTGTAAGGTGAGTCAGTGTCGAAAAAACTCGGAGTCGCAAATGCAGTTGAGCCAAACGGTTCTCGAGGTGGCAGCGCATTTGGGCATCAAAGTGATCAGCCCGCAGTCGTTGAAAGAGGTGGGCCCTGAGGCGTTCGCAGGGATCGATCCCAAGGTCCAGGCAGACCTCGTTCTTGCGTGCTGCATGGCTGGGGCTCACAGGCCCCGTAGACAGCCGTCAGGCAGTAACGGCCCCTCTGCGCCGCTCGTTAAGACTCAGGTCGCCAGCACTGGCGGCCACTACGATCGCAAGTGCCGCCGCCGTTCGCCCGTTTTCCGTCACTGACACTCGTCCCACGCCCCGACTTTCGGGGCGTGGGACACATCTATTTAAGAATGCGGATCATTCCCTACTTGCTTTACATGTTGCTTTTAATGATTTCCCCTTTTCCTGCTGCGGAAAAATTCCTGCAGGGTGTTGATAGGTTGACGAATGGAATTGAAGCACTAGGATGCACGCACTTCTAGCGATTTGCCCCATGCGCGTGGGGCGGGTTGCCGCAAGAAGTTTCGAGCAATAGGAGGCCGCTATGCGGCGTAAATTCCTCTGTTCGATGAGGCGGAAGTACCTCTGGCCAATGGCTGGTCGTCCGCCGCCTCGCGACTGAGGGCCTAGTAAGGCCCTAAGCTGCACAGATCGATGTGTTATATCGATCGCCCACCCCGCGTTCTGCGCGGGGTGGCTCTTTAATTTGTTCTTCATGTGGATAGAACACCTGGCATGTCCTTTGTTTGCTCAAGAAATCAACTAACCATTTCATACATTATATGATGGGTATTTTTTACATAAATTGCCATCTATGTTGAATATATGACGCAAGAAGTTCAGCAGTGGTGCTACAAGAGAGACAAACTTATCTTCGCAAGAAATCTTAGGAAAAATATGACTCCTGAAGAGAAAATTCTTTGGGATGCGATTCGGAACAGGCAAGTTCTCGACGTGAAATTCCGGCGACAGGTGACGCTCGGGGCATATATTGCTGACTTTCTCTGTTATGAACGGCGGCTTGTTATCGAAGTTGATGGTCCGATTCATGACAAGAGAGTGGAGTACGATCGCGTACGTGACCAAACATGGTTGGATATGGGTTTTGTTGTTCTGCGTTTCAAGAATGAACAGGTGCGTACGTCTCTTCACAGTGGTGATTGAAGAAATTGGACGTGTCGTACAGGGGAGGAAAATATTGCCTAGCGCGGTACCCCATCCGCCCTGCGGGGCACCTTCCCCGGTCTCT
The DNA here is from genome assembly GCA_041691135.1 of Candidatus Peribacteria bacterium. GTDB lineage: Bacteria > Patescibacteriota > Gracilibacteria > Peribacterales > Peribacteraceae > JAQBQQ01. The sequence continues at coordinate 7,370 of JBEPVF010000011.1, read as the reverse complement.
TCCGCACGCCAACACGGGGAAGGACGAGAGAGCAAAACACATACATTCCCTTCCCCGTGCAGGTCTCTGAGATTTTGTAGCGTGTATAGAATCTGTATTCCAAACAAAAGAAAGGGAGGTGGCGGGGGAAGGGTTAGGGATGGGGTGCTATAATCTTCTCTATGGAAAACAACCGCCGTCTCATCCATCTGTTCCACCAAATTGCCGCACTGCTTGGTGAGCAGGGCGAGACGTTCAAAGCAAATGCATACCGCAAGGCGGCGCAGACACTGGAGGATTTGGCGCAGGATGTGTCCGAGATGGCAGACAAAAAGAAGCTGATGGAATTGCCCGGTATCGGCGATGCCATCGCGTCGAAGATTCTGGAGTTCTTGGAGACAGGCAAGATTCAGCATCTGGAAAACCTGCGCGTGGCGCAGGGCGATCTGCCGGCAGATCTAATGGAAATCGAAGACCTGGGACCCAAGCGCATCCGGGAGTTCCAGAAAGTACTCGGCATTAAGGATGTGCCCGATCTGATCAAGGCGGCCCAAGAAGGAAAGTTGCGCGATCTGCCGCGCATGTCGGAGCACATGGAGAAAAAAATTCTGGAGAATGCCCAGCAGGTGACCGAGCGATCGAAGCGCTATCCGCGGGAAGAAGTGACGAAAGATGTGGAGGAATTACTTGCCGCTTTGCGGGCAGTTCCAGGTGTAGAGAAAGTCGAAGCCGCCGGTTCGTATCGGCGACACAAGCCGACGGTGGGGGACATCGATATTCTGGTCGTCACATCGGACCGCGAACGTGTAATCGATGCGGTGAGCAAGTTATCGCTGGTGCAGCAGGTGGTCGCCAAAGGCGATACGAAACTCTCGTTCAATCTGCAATCGCTGCTGCGCGTCGATATCCGTTTCGTGAAGGCTAACGAATGGGGAAGCGCACTGCTCTACTTTACCGGCGACAAAGAGCACAACATCAGCCTGCGCAAACGTGCCATCGAACGCGGATGGAAACTGAACGAATACAGTTTGTCGGAAGGCGACAAAATCATCGCGCAGAAAACGGAGGAGGATATTTATAAGGCGCTCGGTATAGCGTGGGTTGATCCAACGGAGCGAAAAGGACAACTGCCAGAATAAAATTCGAAAGCTGATGTGAATTTCTGCTCATGCGAGTTTTTATTTTTTGTCTTTCCACTTCCACCATTTCAACAGCTCCGGATCATGCTTTGTATGCGATGCGTAATACACGGCACATCGGTAGGTGTAGAGCAGGCAGCGATCGATGGTGCAGCCCTGATGCTCACATGAGCGCCGATAGAGTTCTTCAGGATTACTGCGCTTCACGTCCGCAATCGATCGGATACCTATATTCCATAAATCTTCAGCGATTGATTTTCCGATGCCCGGGATCTGACGGAGTTCTTTGAGCGAATCGGCTTTGGTCACAGACAGATTGTCACCCCATTCTCCCGGATCTGCAACGAATGGAGCCCTGTTCGATCGATTGACAGGTTTTGCTTTCTCAAACAGATCAGTACAATACGTCGGCGCTTGGAGAGATGGCCGAGTGGTCGAAGGCGCTCGACTCGAAATCGAGTATGCCCCACAAGGGCATCGAGGGTTCGAATCCCTCTCTCTCCGCCATTTGTCTCGGCCCTCTGGGGCCTCGCTCATGGTCCTCGCACTCTGGCGCTTGGGCCACTTCTTTGCCGACGCGAATGACAGTGAGCGGAGTCGAACTGCCCTCTATTTTCAATGTATCCAGAGATTTAGACGGGTCTTGCGACGCTTGTCTTTGGCCGAACAGATATTGACGTATGGCTTAAAATGCTGATTCATAAGCAAAAAACTCGGCTATCCACCACATGAATTCGGAGAAGTACAACAGCAGAAAATGCAGTCTGGTAGCTAAGGAAGGCCGTCCACTGCCATTTTCAAGAGGATTTGTACTTGCGTAGGCCCTTGGAGCCCTTAGAATTCCTTCCGTTTTATCTCTTCCTCCAACAATTCTATGTCATACGTTGTTGCATCCGCTATCAAGGAGCTGCTCAAGAAGCAGGACATGATGACGGCCGGCGATTTCCCAGAGGCCGCTTCGGCTCACCTCGAGAACGCCATCAAGATGGCTGCTAAGCGCGCTCAGGCCAACGGTCGCAAGACTGTCCGCCCGGACGACCTTTAGTCTCACCTTCAAGATTGTTCTTTCAAGACAGGCCGATCCGTAAGGGTCGGTCTTTCTTTTTTTAAAAAGATTCAAGGGAAACAAGTGACTCAAAGGATTCAGGAGATTATAGATGCTGATTCAAATCTACCTGAGTCAGATAGCGATTATGATTCCGGTCACCGATGAAGAGTAGCGTGCCATTCTCGTACACTTTCAAATACGGCTGCGGCAGCATGCAACATGTGTAGGTGCGGATGATATCGAAAGGCTGCGATGCCTTTTTTCCGTTGAAGTAGAGATAGTCCTTGTCATCAATCTTTGCGACGAATCCAAGCTTGCCTTTATAGTCGAAGAGAGTGCTGGCGCCCTGCACGTGCTCCTGTTCGTTGATGGTCTTGCCACGATAATAGATCGCCACCCAGTTATCCCCCGACTTACGATTCTCCGATGAGCAATCGCCTTGATGGAATGTGACCGCGATCTCTCCATCGATCATGGCGATATTCTCAATTGGAGGTTCACTGCCATAACACATCTGGCTCTCGTAGATTTGAGTGTTGTTTTTGTATAACTGATACTGTTGATCTGGCGGGTTTTCGGTGCGAGTGCGCAACGTATAAGCATCCTTGCCTATCGTGAAAGACTGAATAACATGCTGAGCATGGAGTTTGTACGGCGCCTCGTAGTCCTGCTCGGCATACTGAAATGTAATCTCACGGCTTTCTTTCCCAATGAGGTTCTCTCGTTGTTTTACAGCGTCGCTGCCACTCCATTCCGGTGTCAGATCATTGGATTGTGAGCCGTCCGGTCCGAGCAACATTTCGTTGTACTGTGTATCCGGCAGCCGTAGCTTTGTTATCTGTGAAGTGGATTGAGCACTGCAACCACTCAACATCACGCAGAAGGCAATGATTGCGGAAGTGATCCTGTTACTTTGCATGCGAGAGTGAGAGAAAGAAAACTGACCACTGACTTCTAATTACTGATTACTCACCTCTCGCTTCCCGTTTCAATTCCGCGTCCACGAACATCTGAATATCGCCGTCGAGCACGGTCGTCGTATTGCTCGTCTCAGTGTCGGTCCGCAGATCTTTGACCATCTGATACGGATGCAATACATAGCTGCGGATCTGCTGCCCGAAGTCGGCGCTTTGCGTGGCGCCCTTCAGTTCCGCCTTCTGCTCTTCTTCTTCGGCGCGCTTTTTTTCGAGCAATTTCGCGCGCAGCAGGTTCATCGCCTGGGCGCGGTTCTGGATCTGGCTGCGCTCGGTCTGACACGCCACCACGATACCGCTGGGCAAGTGCGTAATGCGGATGGCGCTGTCGGTCTTGTTGACGTGCTGGCCGCCCGCACCGCCGCTGCGGTAGGTGTCGACGCGTAAGTCATTCGGATTGATCTCCACTTCGTCCGTCTCGGTGATCTCGGGCAGTACTTCCACCAACGCGAAGCTGGTCTGCCGCAGGTTCTTGGCGTTGAACGGCGACAGCCGCACCAGGCGATGCGTGCCGCGTTCGCATTTCAAATTCCCGTACGCCATTTCGCCGATCACGTGGAAGGTCGCCGTCTTGATCCCGGCTTCCGCGCCATCTGTTTTTTCGAGCAACGCAGTGGTCCAGTCCTGGCGTTCGCAGTAGCGCAGATACATGCGCACGAGCATTGATGCCCAGTCCTGTGCCTCGGTGCCGCCGGCGCCGCTGGAAATGGTCAGGTAACAGTTGCCCGCATCGAACTCGCCGCCCAAATACAATTGCGTTTCGAGCGTCGACCACTGCGTCTGCAACTTGATGAATTCTTTTTCCAGATCGGGCAGGTCGGACTCATCAGCTTGTTTTGCCAGTTCGAGTAATTCAGTCGCTTCCTGATGAATACCGGCGATGGGTTCCCATTGCTTTCGCAGCACTTTTAATTTGCCGAACAGCGACTGCGCGGCTTTCTGATCGTTCCACAAATTGGGATCCTGCGTTTGCGCATCCAGTTCTTTGATCTGTTCCGGAATACCACGGGCCTCAAAGAGAGTCCTTGCCCGTATTGATGGCCGAGTGCAAATCCTGCAATTTTTGGAGCAGCTCTTCCACGGGAAGGGGGAATGTGAGTCTTGATGGTACAGGAAATGAAAGGTGGTTTGGAAGGATTCAAGAGAGTCAGCGGATTCAGGGGGATCAGGGGGAGTGAATTTCCTGTCCATTCTCGTTTTCTGTGCCCTTCTTCTGTAGTCAGGGACTCATATTTCTGCTATACTATCTAGAAATCTGTATGTCTCTCACGCCTGTCATTTCCGACGATTCTGATACGCCTGGCGCTCTGTTCCGACGCCTGACGATGTCGTCGATGTGGTTCAGCGGATTGCTGGCGCTTCTGCTCGGTTTTTCGTGGCTGTTTGTCTTGCCGCGATGGTCGAGTGTGGCCATCGGCAACAAGGAGTACAGCGTTGCCGAGCTTCAGTCCTACGATATGTCCCTGCATGCGAGTGTGCTGGATTTGCAGCAGAAACGTAATGCGTTGCTCGTGCCCGCCGATCCGACCTATGCCGCTCTGCGGGACGGAAAGCAGGATGCGCCGCTTCTCGCGACTGTTCTGGCACAGGTCGTCGACCAGGCGCACGCACTTTCCCAAAAGCCGGATGCGGTCCATATCGATCGCATGGAGTATGTGCCTGCCACACGGACCTTGGTCTTAACCGGCGATGTACGCTTCGTGGGAACATCGAGCATGACGGTCCTGGCACAGTTCACCGAACTGCTGGGCAAGATGTCGAATATCTCGTCACTTGAGCAGCCAACGTATGCGCGTCTGCAGGATCCGGTGACGGGTCCACATTCGCCGTTTGTTATTTCCCTCTCACTCCGATGATGCAGTGGCCGCGCCATCGGCAGGAAATCGTGGCAGTGGGTGTGAGCACACTTTTGCTTGGGCTGTCCGTTCTTCTGATCGTGATACATATACGTACGGCGCAGGCCATGCAGCAGGATGCCTTGCCGCTGGCTGGACAAGTCTCTAGCCTTGAACACCGACGCGATGTGCTCCGGCGCCAGGTTGATGTCACGCAACTCCAGACGGCGCTGACCGCAGGTTCCATTCGCGAACGGCTTGCTATGTACGTTCTCTCGGACGCCTCTTCCAACGACCGGCTTCTGTCACTCTTCTCGCTCGTATCCGATGCGCTGCAGAAAGGCGGTGCAGAGGATTACAGCGCCCCTATCGTGCTGGGCAAGGAAGAGGCGGCCACATTGCATGGCGAAACGCTCCTGAAGCAATCGGTCTCATTTTCCGTCACCGTGTCGCAGGATGGCTTGGATACGTGGCTCTCGCTCATCGATCTGATGGGTTATGTGACGGTTGCCGATGCTTTGCCGACTGAGGATGTGCAGCTGTTGCTCTCGAAAACGGAACAGGAAAATCCGGCTGCGCTTGATGCATTGCAGCAGTTTCTGTCACTCGATTTGTCTATGTACGCGTCCAATCCCAATGATCAACGTGACCGGCTTCTGGCTGCTTTTGCGACGGATGATGCCCGTGCATCGGTGCAGACGGCTCTCGACGTCCCGTTGCTCCAGGAAGCTGTGCGCTTCTTCGGCACGGATCTCGGTAAATCGGTCGTGGATCAAAAGCTGTGGCCTATGCCGTTGGTGACGCTGCAAAAAATGACGGTGGAACCGGCGGACAAGGACATGCAGAAGGTGACATTCGTGCTGGAAAAGCAGGGACGCAAAACAAATTAATGATTGAAATGTACAATGAACAATTTTCTTCATTGTTCATTATCAATTGTGCATTGTACATTCTGCCTTCCTTGACTTCCTCCTGCTCCATCTCGTAGATTACTGATTCTCTTTCCCCTTTTGTCCTCTGCGTCAACGTCAGAAACATGTGCCCATGATGCGGCACGAGAAGCGTCCTCGCTTCAATGAACAGATCCGCGTTCCCGAAGTCATGCTCGTGAGCGATGACGGTGCTGCTGAAGTCCTCACTATCGCCGAGGCGCTGGAACGTGCACGCGCAGCGGAACTGGATCTGATCGAAGTATCTCCCAAGGCAACGCCGCCAGTGGTGAAGATCGGGGAATTCGGTCACTATTTGTACCAACTGCAGAAGAAAGAGAAAAAGCAGAAGGCGCACAGCAAACAGGTGGAAGTCAAAATGTTGCGCTTCGGCTTCCGGACCGAGAAGCACGATCTGGATCGTCTGGCCCAACGCGCCCGTGAATTCTTGAGTGAGCGGCATCTGGTCAAATTCGCCGTTCGCCTGCGTGGCCGGGAACTGGGGAACAAAGACTATGCGGCCACCAAACTGCGTGGCATCATCGATAGTCTGATGGACGTGGCTGAAGTGGAAGAATCGGTGAAGATGCAGGGCAATCAGTTTATTGCGATTGTCCGGCCAAAGCGGTAAGCCCGGAAGCAGAAGCGAGTGAGCAGTTTTCCTGCAGTATTCAGGTCATTTTCCCTTTGCATTCGCATCTGCTCTGGTTATACTCCCGTCCCCAAGCCCTAGAGAGGGTACTTTTCTCTGCATTTCGCACTGTCTCCATGCCTAAGATTAAGTCACACAGCGGCGCCAAGAAACGCATGCGTCGCACAGGAGCTGGCCAAATCGCCTTCAAGCGACGCGGTCGCAGCCACCTGTTGCAGCAGAAGAGCAAGCGCCAGAAGCGTCTGAATCGTACGGTGGTGGCGAATTCCCGTGATGTAAAGCGTCTGGAAGCCGTCGTCCCTTACCTCTAAACCCCTACACAATGCGCGTCAAACGTGGTATCGCTCGTCATCGGCGTCACAAAAAGATCCTCAAGCTCGCCAAGGGCTACCGAGGCATGCGTTCGACCGCGTTCAAGAAAGCCAATGAAGCCGTTGTTCGTGCCGGAGTAAATGCTTACCGCGATCGCCGTCTTAAAAAGCGCACTTTCCGCAATCTATGGGTGATTCGCCTCAATGCTGCACTGCGCGCTCAGGGCATCACGTACTCGCGTTTCATTGCCGCCATGAAGAAGAAGGAGATGACCCTGAACCGCAAAGTCCTCAGTGAGCTCGCTATTCATGAGCCGGCGGTGTTCGATAAAATCGTGAAGGAGGTGGGAGTGGCATAAATTCAATTACGGAGAGCGCCATGCCTTGGCGTGGTCCCTGATGTATTCCTCAGCACCAACCTCTCCCGTCACCACTGGTGTTCTTTTTCTTGTCTCCCCGCGACAAGAAAAAGAACCAAAAAGAAGCACACCGCCTATGACCCA
>JBEPVF010000010.1:0-57454 GCA_041691135.1 Candidatus Peribacteria bacterium | reverse complement strand
AGCTGGCCTAGCCGAGGTCGCAACCGAGGCGTTGGGAAATAATCGCTGCGCTCCATCCGATGTTCTTTTCTTTCCACCTTACGTGGAGCTGTAGCTCAGCTGGCCTAGCCGAGGTCGCAACCGAGGCGTTGGGAAATAATCGCTGCGCTCCACAAAAACACCTTTATAATCCACTCATGTGGAGCTGTAGCTCAGCTGGTTAGAGCGCTTCCCTGTCACGGAAGAGGTCGCGGGTTCGAATCCCGTCAGCTCCGCCATAAACTTAATCAGCAGTCTGTTCAGGAACAACGGACTATTTGGTTGTATAAAAATCACCCCAGCATCCTCACCGCCTCTTTGTATCCTTCCGGCGTACCGGTATCCAATCGTGTGCCCTCGAACACATAACCGTACACGTTCGTGCTTCCAAGATCTTTGATAAGCGCATCAATAAGCCGCACTTCACCGTCTTTGGATCCAGCTTCGATAGTGTGCAACGTTTGGAACACGCTTTTCGGAATGATGTATTTCCCGACAACACCGAAAGTACTGGGCGCATCGGCGGGTGATGGTTTCTCCACCAGACCTTTCACTTTCTTCAAACGTTCATGTGATGTGATGTGTGACAGATCGAGATCGGCGATGCCATACTTCGAGACCATTTCGCGCGGTACGTCTTGCAGGCTCAGCATCGCAACATCGTCGTGTGATGAGATATGTTCGTAGGCATCGCGGAGTTGCTGCAGACCGTTCTTGTCGCCGACGATCAGATCGTCACCAAAGAGCACAGCTACGTGATCGCTGTTGATCCAATCGAATGCATGCAGCAGCGCATGGCCATCGCCCTTCATATTTTCCTGGTATACAACATGGAAGCGGATGTTGTCGTAGCGGTTCAGATCTTCGAGCATGTGGAGCTTGCCGCGGTTCTCGAGCTCACTCTCAAGTTCAGGCATGGCGTTGAAGTATTGCGGGATCGCCTCCTTGCCGCGACTGATGACAAAGCAGATATCAGTGATGCCGACCGACAAACATTCGTCGACGAGCAGCGCGATGATCGGCTTGTTACCGATGGGCAGCAGTTCCTTGGGAACGACTTTGGTCCAGGGGAGGAACCGGGTTCCGAGCCCCGCCACAGGTAAGATTGCTTGAGTGAGTTGCATTCTGGAGGTGATTATGTGCAAAAGTTAGGCTGAGACGCTTATGAAAGCGGAATTCCCGGTAAATCACAATATGTCTCTGCCGCCATGAAGACGGGCTGTTTCGATTATTATGACACAAAAAACCGGATTTTACGTAGTAAAAGAGGGCTACAATTGACTCTGGGAGCCAAAATCGCTACAATGACCAGAAACATTCACCCAAATCCTATGTCGAAACTGTCTGCCTTGGACCGCGTCCACACGCTGTATGTTCTGCAAGTGAAGCTGCTTCAGCGCTTGCGCATGGACCTTCAGGATGCCGAAACGATCCGCGATACGCGCCGCGAAGTGAAGGAGTTCAAAGAAGTTTTGAAGCAAGCTGACTGGCGCTACATGGGTGGTATGGATGTGTATGAAGCGCTGCAGAATCTGCCTCAGGAAGTGGATCAGAAATTGAAGACGGTGAAGAAGGGAGCGCACAAGTAGAACAACCAACAGCGAACCGAGGATTTTATGTACTCCTCAACTGCGCGCTTCTTTGCTGTCTGATGGAATATGAAAATAGGAAGAGTGTTCCATGAAGAACGCTCGTCGGTTTCCTCATCACCAATTATCCTTCCGCAATCCTCACGATCTTGATCTTCTCCTCCTTCGGCACCAGCACCTTCAGAATGCAATCTTTATTGAAGGTCGCCTTCACGCGCTTGGCATCGATTTGGCACGGCAACGTAATGGAACGACTGAAGGAACCCCAGTAACACTCCTGCAAATAATATTGATTCTGCGGAAGCATGTCGGTCTGGCGGCGGTGCCCGCGGATGGTCAGGACGTTCTCGTTCACTTCGATGTCCAAATCCGAGAGGCGTACGCCCGCGATGGGTGCCTTGATGATGTAGTAGTCATCCTGCTCGTAAATATCGACTGCCATGCGTCCAATGCCATCCTGCGGTGATGCGGCATGATTGGCAGAAGGTTGAGGAGTAGGTGGCACTGAAGATTTTTTGGATGAACCGAACGAGAAAATTGATTTCGCTTCGCTGTCCTCTTCGCCGAGGGAACTGAAGATGCCGTGGAACGGTGAGGACGTCATTTACATGAATGGTATCAAAAATGTCTCTGAATGGCCATTCAGGACAGGTAGTCAGCACAGCGTAGTTATGCGCTGATGACTGGAAGGATACAGGCCGCCTATCGTTGTTGGCCTTCGAACTTCGGCAACCATCGCGTATGCTCTGATCAGGTATGACTATTTTATATGCCGTCCTCTTCGGGATCGTCCAAGGCATCGGAGAAATTCTGCCGCTGTCAGCATCCGGACATCTTCTTTTACCGGCACTCGTGCTGCCGATCGATATTGATGTCGACGTCTTGCACTCGCTTCTCCCCGCACTGCAAACCGGCACGCTTCTCGCGCTCATCGTAACCTACAGAAGTACCTGGAGCAGACTCCGTCCATCCGTCATCCGCAGTCATCCGGCTACACGTCGCTTGTTCGGCCTCATACTGTTAGCCATTCTGCCGACCCTTCTTGCGGCACTCGCCTATCGTCCCTTGCTGCAACGCTACGAACCCGATCCGCTATCTCTCGCCTGGTCGTTCGGCGTGATGGGCGTCTTTCTGCTGATTACAGAATTCTTTCCGGCGGCCACGGCACTCGAATCATTGTCTGTCCCGCGCGCGTTCGTCATCGGCATCTTCCAGGCTCTCTCGCTTATTCCGGGTTTTTCGTCCATCGCTCTGGCGACGGGCAGCGGTCGCATCATGGGCTTGTCGCGGCGCGATAGTTTTGATTTCGCCTGTCTGCTCCTTGTTCCCACCCTGGTCGCCTCGCTCGTTCTGTCGATGCGCGACGCGACGCTTGATCACGCGACGGTGACCGTCCCACTCGTAAGCGCGTCGATCATCGCTTCCTTTGCCACCAGTTCACTGTTGCTGTCGCTGTTGCGTCGTACCATCGGGCATATTCGATTGGCGCTCTTCTCCTTTTATCTGATTCCGTTGGCCCTCCTGTTGCTCGCCTATCATTATCATGGACAGGATTTGTGGGATCCGCATTACATCCAGCAATCGGTGCACCGCTATGGCGGCTACTTCATCTTCGCATTCGCCCTCACCGAAGTCATTCCTCCGCTCAGCTTCTTTTCGCCGGGCGTCTTTACGATGATCACTGCCGGTACGCTTGTGTCGGATATTTCAACCGGGTTGGTATTTTTTATCGCAGCCGTCGCAGGCCTGACGCTTGGAAACACTGTGCTTTTCCTGATCGGCCGACGGTACGGGCGCGACGTGGCCCATTACTTTTATCTGACTGAAAAACGACTGCACACAGTCGATATGTTTATGAGCCGCTTCGGCCGGGTGAGTATTTTTCTGGGGCAATTCGTCGGTGCCGTGCGGCCATTCGCCGCGCTCATTGCCGGTACCACCAATATGCGCCGCGGTCTCTTCTTTGTCGCTATGTTTCTGGGCTGCGCGGTGTGGGCCGGATGCCTGCTGGCTATCGGTTACTTCCTGCGCGGACATCTTCACATCATCCTCTCGCTCATCGGCACCGCCACGGTTATTTTCGTTGCAGGAGGCGCTTTCTTTGTCGTCCGTGCCGAGAAAAAACTACTGCGCGCCGCCAAGAAGGAATGATCGTGTATTTGAAGCCGTCATCAAGCGGAAAGTCCGTCGTTTACTTGCTCGTTTCAACGGCGTGAGTACAATGCCGAGGCTTCGTTTTTCCGCGAAAAACAGCATCGACTTTCGTCCTTTGATCCTGCATACTTTCTCTCCCCTTGCATGTCGACTATTGAATTAAAAAATTCCATCCGGCGTCTGCGATTCGAACGCAATATGACCCAGGAAGAACTGGCTCTGCGCACCGGCGTCTCGCGTCAAACTATCATGAGTATCGAACGTGGCCGTACGAATCCTTCCATCCTTCTCGCCTACAAAATTTCCCGCGCACTCAACGTCGACGTGACGGAAGTGTTCTTTATGGAAGGAAAACTGGCACCAGTGTGATCGACTATCAATGATCAGTGGTCAGTGAATAGTTATTTTGTTGAATATTTGTCGGTATTTGCTGTTCGCCGGCCGCGATTCTGAGATCATCAACGAACAATTGCAGTGCCGTGCGGCCGCGAAAGGTTTCGAATCCCATACGGCACACCACATCAAGCGGTTGATCTGTGTTTTTCAGCAGCGAGCCAAGGCCGAAACCAATGAGCTTGTGACCGGCAATGCGGGCTTGCAGGTGTGCCCCGTTGCCACCCACTCCGCGTGCCTCGGTAAGCGAAATATTGTGCAGCAGGAATCGGGGTTCCGGATTCCCCTGACCGAACGGTTCCAGCGAACGCACACCCTGGCAAAGCGCATCAGATATCTGAGACGCCGATACGATAGCATCGACATCGAGCGTGGGAATGAGCTCTTCAACACGCACATACTGCAAAACATCCTCGCACATGCGCGTAGTGAGTTCGGGTACTGCATCCGCCGACAACGAAGCACCAGCCGCCTGAGCATGTCCGCCAAAGTGACCCAGCAGATCGGCGTAACGCGCCAGTCCTTCGGTAACGTGATATCCCGGAATGCTGCGGAGCGAGGCAACGCAGATGCCATCGGTGATGCTTCCGACAAAACTCGGCCGTCCGAATGCTTCGGTAAGCTTACCGGCGAGAAGTCCGACGATTCCCGGAGTGTATTGCTCGCTCGTAGCAAAGAGCATCGGTGCCTCACGATCGATACGCGGCTGCAATTCGTTCCACAGGGCACGCACACGCTCCTGGCGCTCGCGATTGAGTTCTTCCAGGTGATGCAAGGCCGTGAGATCACCCTGCAACGCTGCAAGGGCAATATCGGGGCTCTCCATTCGACCGGCAGCATTGATGCGTGGCGCCAGACGAAACGCAAGATCGCGACTCGTGATGACCCCGGTGAGTCCGGCTGCTTCTTTGAGAAGCGCGAGCGGCCCGCCGATGGTGGCGAATGCGGCCAATCCTTGTTCGACGATTGTACGGTTCTCGCCACGCAGTTCGACCAGATCGGCCACCGTTCCAAGTGCCGCGAGCGCACGATCGGTCTGGCGGTCTTCCCATTCTATGTTTCCACGCGCCGCCTCCAATGCGGCCACCACGAGTGACGTGAGACCGGATGCCGCCGGGTATGGGTGCGGATACGCAAGACTCAGCGCCGGATGAAGCAACAGAGCGCCATCGGGCAATTCTTCGCGCAGATGGTGGTGATCGATAATGATGACATCGATACCACGCTGGCGCGCGAGGCGCACTTCGTCGAGCGCGGAGATGCCGGTATCCACCGTAATAAGGAGCGTCGTCCCTGCATCAGCACATTCGGTGATGTGATGCGGCTTAAGTCCGTAGCCTTCGCGCAGGCGATGCGGCAAACGAACGCGTGGCTCCGCGCCGTGACGGCGAAAGAATCGTGCCATCTGTGCGGCCGATGTGATGCCATCGCAATCGTAATCGCCGAAAACAGTGACTGATTCATGCCGGTCGACGGCCTCCCAGATGCGATCGATAGCGCGCGGAAGATCGGGAAGAAGGTTGACCGACGACAGTCCCGTCTTTCCATCAGACAAACCGCGTTCCTGCACAAGACGCGCCAGAAGTTGATCAATCGAACCGACTGATGCACGCAAATCATCGTGAACGCGCCAACGCCGACCTGTAAGAGATAAGGCCATGTGACTGGGATCCTAGCAGAGACATGTTGCCAGCCGCAGAAAGAATAAAAGAAAAAGCGCGCAGCAGGTTTTTTGGTCTTGGGAGAGACTTTTCGGACGTTCCGTACACCGAAAGAACGCTGCCGTTATTGGTCCAGAGCTGTGAGAGATTTTTCAGTATGGCGCTGCCGCTTTCTGCGCCGATGCGTGGAAATAAGCCGATTCATCGTGCGCTCTCACCGTCCTACTCCGTTCACGGCGAAGAAAGCCACATTGCCATACATCCTTGAAGTGAATCTTGTTTGTCTCTACAGATTCTGTGCTTCCAGTTTTCTCACCATCAGTAACGTTCCGGCCATGGCTATGAATAATCCGAGTAGAACAACCTCCTCGGGACCGCTTGAAGCAAGAGGACGACGGGCAGGTTGCATCTGATCGAGCGGCGCCCCGGCGTAGAGAATGGGAGCCGGTTGTACCGCCGACTGGTTCTTGCGTTCGTTCATGATACGTTGCAGCAGACGTAACGTTACAGCGTCTACCTCGAAAACCGTTGCAGAGGCCGATGATCCTTCGGCTGCGGAGACGGAGCTCGCACTGGATGCAGGAGCAGCGGCATGTACCGGCTCCAAATGACTCTGTACGCGCACGACGTTGGCTTGGTTGGCTTGATCCTCGATTACACGGCGCGACGGCTGCGTGTGCTTGGTGGTCGACACGCCAAACGAGTCGATCATCACTTGCTCAGGCGTGACGTAGGCGAATGCCGGTACGGCAACGCACAGTGTGAGCAGGAAGGTGAGGAGGCGACTGAAGTGGATGTGCATGTTCATAGATATAATAGCATATTTGTTAAATTCTAGCAATCATTCTTACTCTGCAGAATACAGTTGTAATACTTCTGTAGATCACTGACACCATCGGCACCGGTATCCCATTGCAGAGGATCGGTTTCGCCGGCATCGACTTTGCCGTTCAGGTTCTTGTCCTCGCCACGCCATTTGAACGGCGTGAGGCTGGTGCAGCGGCGTGCGGCCGTGTCGCCGGTACAGATTTGACCGGTCTGATCAATACGACAGTAGCCGTCGCACAAACCGTCGCGGTCCGAATCGGGATTGAGCGGATCGGTTTCGCCCGAGTCGACGCGCCCATTGCGGTTGCGGTCTTCGATGCCGTCGATGATGCCGTCGCCATCGGTGTCGCGCAGCAACGGATCGGTGTGCAGATAAATCACTTCCTGTCCGTCGGTGAGTCCGTCGCCGTCGCTGTCGGAATTCTGCGGGTCGGTTTTGTAATACTTTTCTTCCCACGTATTCAATTCATCCCGATCATCGTCCGTGCCGATCGGCAGCGGCAGTTCGGACATCACGTAACACACTTCGCCGCCATAGAAGACCTCCTTTTGATTTCGGATGCGGCCGTTTTCGCTGCCCGGTACGGGTGCCAGATCTTGCGGCGTCGTCGGCGGATTCAAAATGGTGAACGTCGGCTTCTGATCCTGCTGGCGTTTGAGACGATAGTTGATCTCCGCCGTGGAAAGGAACAATTTGCCCGGAAACCCGGTCGACGGTGTCGCCGCTTTCGGATCGTAGTCTTCCGGGTAGCAGTATCCCCAGTAGCGCGTGTTTTTTCCGCGGTGGCCAAAGAGCGTTTCTTTGGTGATCGGCTGCATGTCGAGCGGCAATCTGATGATTGTCTGCGTATCGGCGGGCACCACGGCGCCGGCGACGATTTCGTCCGGCTCAATTGTGCGCCACGGCACCACCAGTGTCTTGCCCGGAACCACCAAACGTGCCGACAGATCGGTCGTCGGCGATGCAAGACTCCACGCCGTCACGCTGAGACTGGCGAAGACAATCGAGAGCGCCAGAACGCGATGAGAATGAGAGGGAAATGTCATATTGGTTTTTCGTATTATTATAGCAGAAAAGCCCCACTCTTTAAATCCCAAAAACCAAGCCGCAATGACCAATGAAGGCACAAATCATCAATTACTCAGTACTATTGGTATTGGGTACGGAGAAATTAGTTGATAATTGTGATTTGGACCTTGGGATTTCTCGTGGAGGTTGCTCTATAATTTCGTCCCATGGCCCGCGATTTTTACGAAGTCCTCGGTGTTCCCCGCTCTGCGTCGCAAGACGACATCAAAAAAGCGTACCGTAAGCTGAGCAAGGAATTACATCCCGACAAACACAAGGGAGAGAAAGAGGCTGAACAGAAATTCAAGGAAGTGAATGAGGCGTACGAAACACTGAGCGATACGAAAAAGAAGCAGATGTACGATCAATTCGGATCGGCGGATGCCAATGGTGCAGGGGCGGGGGCAGGCGGGTTCAACGGATTTGATTTCTCGGGATTCCAGGGCGGCGAGCGCGTGGACTTTTCCGATATCTTCGAAAGTTTCTTCGGCGGTCGCGGCGGCGCGGCACGTCCGCGCGAAGAACGTGGCGCCGATTTGGAAGTGGAAATGACCATTGATCTCGCCGAAGCCGTGAGCGGCGTGAAGCGATCGGTCAACATACGACACCTGAAGAAATGCGACGTGTGCGGCGGATCAGGAACCGAACCCGGCACGAGCATGCAAACATGTACCGAATGCAACGGCACCGGACAGGTGACACGAACCGCGCAATCGTTCTTCGGCACGATTCAGCAACGCGCGATCTGTCCACGTTGTGGCGGCGGCGGCAAAGTGCCGGAAAAAGCGTGTCATAAATGCGATGGCGAAGGCCGCTACAGCGCGACTGAACCGCTCGACGTCGACGTACCCGCCGGCATTCACGACGGACAATCACTCCGCATTCGCGGCGAAGGCGATGCCGGACACCGAGGCGCCACAGCCGGTGATCTGTATGTCCATATCCACGTGCGACCCGATCCCCGCTTCGAACGCGACGGCGATGATGTGCGGTCTGTTTTGGAATTAAATGCAGTCGATGCAATTTTGGGGACCGAAGCGGACGTTGATACGGTACACGGCACCATGACCCTCAAAATTCCAGAAGGTACACAACCTGGTCAGGTATTCAGATTGAAGAGCAAAGGAATGCCCGTTCTCAGTACCAGCCGTTCTGGCGATCATTACGTGACGGTGAAAATAAAAATTCCGACCAAACTGAGCCGGGCAGAGAGAAAGTTGATTGAAGAATGGAAAGCGTTGCAGTGATTAATCACATCACGGCAGCGAATGGTATTCAGAATAATGTCTGAAATATTTCCGCAGCTGCCACACCGCTTCTCCAATCCGAGCCACCTTCTTCGACAGTCCACGCAGCAGATAACAGACAATCTATGAATGCCCACTTGGCAATGCGCTTGGCATCAAAACCCATTGCTGAAGCCAAAATATCGATCCTTATTTTTACCGCTGCCAGAGGATCGCCCGCACTCGTCCAACCCGGAGGATTATGCAGAAAACGTGCCGTCTCGTAGGCCGGATCGCCGATGACACCCTTCGGATCGATGGCGAGCCAGCCGCGCTGTTGATCGAAGAGAATATTTTCGTGATGCAGATCGCCATGTAGCAATTTTTCTTCGGACTTCGTTGCATCAAGTTCATGGAAAAGTTCTGTCGCCGTCGTAAGCAACTGCGTCGGAATAGTTCCGCTCTCTTTCACATGCTCGAACGTCTTTACCCAATCACTCACATGCGGAAAATTTGAGCTGTGAGATGTGTTGGAGTGTAGTCGTCGCATCACATCTGCTGCGATTTCCGTCGCTTGCCGGTCATCTTTTTCCTGCACATTCTTTAATGTAGTTCCCGGCTCTAGATACGGCAGTAGGAACGCGCCCAATTCGGCATTCATATCGAGCACCGGCACTGCTCCGTTCCCGGAAAATGTTCTGAGCGCCTCCACTTCGGTAAACAGCTCCCGGTTTGGGCATCCAACTTTCACAATTACTTTTGTTCCGTCATTGCGCTCAGCCGGGACAACGTAGTTGTACGAGAGCGTGTGAATCGGCTGTTCAAGGCGGAGGGGCCAATATTTCTCACAGCGTTCCACGATAGAAGGCAGATCGTCGAGCCACTGTTTTCCGTGTTCGCCAAACGCACCCACTACTCTCTGTCTGAACTCATCGGATACGGCAAACTGCATACTTCGATCGTACCATTTTCCCGTCACCGATATCACACATCCAAATTGCCGAGGCCGTCGTCGTCTGCCATCACCGGCGACAGCTCTTCACTCACTTCGTCGCGATTACCCGCGCCGCCTTCTTTTGGATTTTTCAGTTTCATCACGATCTGTCGATAATCACCTTCGCCCACGCTCTCGGTGGTGAGGTCGCTCAGCTTTGGATTGTTGGCCACATACATGTGCACCACACGGCGGAAGTAGGGACTCATCGGTGCCAGAGCGATGCGGCTGCCGGTACGACGAACGAAGTCGGCTTTCTGCTCGGCAACACGGCAGACTTTCTCTTCTTGTCCTTTGCGGTAGCCATCGACATCAAGCACGAGAAAGGGTGCCTTCTCCAGTTTTTGCTGCGTGCGGATAACCGCCTTGAGCAGGTGTTGCAATGCATTGAGTGTTTCGCCATGCCAACCGATGATGCGGCTTGGTTCGGGCGATTGGATTTCGATACGCACGATGCCGGCATCATCCGGCGACACGACGATACCGCTGCATTTGAGCTGCAGATGTTCCAACAGACCGCCGAGAATCGTCTGAATCAGTTGCGCATCCATACGTGGCGTCGAGCATAGCGGGTGCCGATCCGAAAGGGAACACTTGGCCCTTTTGATGACAGAAAATAGGTCCATTCTTTGCTATGTATGTTTTCGGGCGTATTCTTGACGCTATTAGATCTTTTCATTGTGATGCTATATGTCTGCAAAATGACGACTACGGCAATGGCAAAGAAGCGTGTTTTCGGGTATGATTTCCTGATGGCTTGAGCCCAAAAAACACACCCATGAACAAAATTCTTCTTAACGTCATCGGCTGTCTGTTCCTGTTTCTGATTGTACTGATGGTCCTGAAGCCGGTTAATTTTCTGAGCCTTCCGGCAACGACGGGCGACCAGAGCAGTGAGAACTCTTCTGCATCTGAAAGCAGCCAAGCAAGTGACGCGCAGAGCAACAGCACTGCAAGTAGCGAATTGAGCTCCGACAGCAGTTCGTCATCGGATGTCTCCGTCAGCTTCAGCAGTATTCCTCTCCCCTTCGACGATACATCGAGCAGCAGCTCATCGTCCGACAGCTCACTCGATTTCAGCAGCATTCCGCTCCCCTTTGACGGAGACACTTCGAGTTCGGTCAATCTCAGCAGCCTGCCCTCCCCCTTCGATGACTCCTCCAGCAGTTCGAGCAGCTCGTCTTCGTCGAGTGCCTCGCCAACGCCCAGCTCTTCTTCCTCTTCGTCATCTTCATCGTCAAGTGTGCTCGGTACGTCGAGCAGTTCTTCAAATTCATCTTCCTCGAGCATACCGGTGAATTCTGAGTTCATCACCGGACCGCGCGAAGGCAACATGGGACATCGTATCAACGGCATCGCATCGACACGTCTGCCGAACATCGAAGATATTCCCGTTGATGGAAACGTTTCTGTAGAAGAAGACATTGCGCCGGCCTGCGTCACGACCTATCGCAACGGCAATCTTGTCGTCGCGAGCACTACCTACAATGATGTATCAATCGACGCCTGGTACAGCGACTACGTCGGCTGCATGATCCAGTACGGTATCGCCGACGGCTACCGTGATGCGCAAGGTACGCTGACCGGTGAATTCCGTCCGCAGGGAAACGTGACGTACGCCGAACTGGCAAAGATGTCCGTGATTTTGTCGCGTCAGAAACTCTATCCGCTGCACAGCGCCGCTGACGGTGGAGCATGGGAAGACCAGTACATCGCTGCTGCGCATATGTTGGGTTTGACCGTGTTCGATCAGCCGTCGCTGAACATTCACGCCGTCGCCACGCGTGAGGAAGTGATTCAAACGGTTCTCGAAGCCATCCGCTTCCCGGTCTCGACCGATCCGACGCTGGTCGTGTTTTACCAGAACCAAGGCATGCTGAAAGATGTATCATTCGCCGATCCTTATGCTCCGGCGATCGGCATCGCCGTATCACTCGGCATCGCCAACGGCGATATGGATGCGAATGGAAGGGTGAACGCCTACTTGCGACCGGCGCAGCCGATCACTCGTGCCGAGGTTGCGCAGATGATGTTGAGAGCGATGGGAATCACGACGTTCGAGCAACAAATACTTCAGTGATGGGGATTCAGGGGATTGCACATTTTCGTCTCCCTTGAATCCAAAAAAAGACCTCCATTTCTGAAGGTCTTTTTCACTAGTAAATTTTTTTATCGAACAGCGTCCTTGAGTGTCTTTCCGGCCTTGAAGGTTGGGACCTTCATTGCAGGGATGGAAATTTTCTGCGTCGGATTGCGTGGGTTCACGCCCTGACGTGCACGGCGGGAGCTCAACTTGAAGGTTCCGAAACCGGTGATCGTGACCGGCTGACCCTTCTTCAGGTTCTTGATGACCAGGTTGATAAGAGCCTGGAGTGCATCAGCTGCAGCACGCTTGGTGATACCGGATGCGTCGGCAATCGCAGCGATCAGATCCTGCTTGGACATATGGATAAGGGGAAAGAAAAAGGAAATACGGGATACGGCCGAGTGTACGCTGACCATAAGGCTGTGCAAGCCGTGGATAGCGTTTTTTTCGCTTGCGTAAGGGATATTTTTTTGAAGATGGCTTTGAGGAGGCAAAAAGTCTGAATACAAAGAATACTTTACAAGACCGAAAAAAATGAAATTTTCATAGAGAAGAGAAGATTATTTGCATGCCGTCAAACTGAGGTATACGCATAAAATCTGAGTGGAGAGAGGTGATTCACCGGTGGGCAAACTTTTGTGGCGCGTGTAAGAAATCATCATTCGCATGATGTGTCATCATTTGACATCACTCCTTGTTGTTCCTAGTCTCCCCCTCACTATTTACAATGAATTCAGAACAAGCAACGTTGCGATGTGAGGAAAAAATCCTCCGGTTCTCCTTCATCTTCTGTTTCTTCCGACCCTTCGTCCCATGAGCACACACCTTGTTATAGTAGAAAGCCCGGCGAAGGCAAAAACCATCAAACGTTTTTTGGGAAAAGACTACATCGTGGAAGCGAGTATGGGACATGTGCGCGATTTGCCGAGTTCCACACTGGCCGTCGATACCAAACACTTCGAGCCGGAGTACGAAGTGCCCAAGGAAAAGGCGACGGTGGTGAAAAAACTGCGCGACGCGCTGAAACAAGCCGATGATCTATGGATCGCAACTGACGAAGACCGCGAAGGAGAGGCGATCGGCTGGCACCTGACACAGGTTCTGAAGGTGAAGAATCCCGAAAGCGTGAAACGCATCGTCTTCCACGAAATCACCGAATCGGCCATCAAAGACGCCGTGCTCCATCCGCGCACGTTGGATATGAAACTGGTGGACGCGCAGCAGGCACGCCGCGTGCTGGATCGTCTGGTGGGTTATACGTTGTCTCCTTTTTTGTGGAAGAAGGTGTACCGCGGACTCAGCGCCGGACGCGTGCAATCAGTGGCGGTGCGCATCATCGTCGACCGCGAGCGCGAAATCAAAGCGTTCGTGCCGGAGGAGTACTGGTCGCTCGACGCCGAGCTGGAAACGGCCGACAAGAAATCTTTCGTCGCATCACTCAGTAAATATAAGGAGGAGAAAATCGAACTGCATTCCGAAGCTGAGACACAGAAAGTTCTGAAAGATCTGGACGGTGCAAGTTACGCGGTGGAAGCGACTGATGAGCGCGAATTGAAGAAAACACCGCCGGCGCCGTTCACCACATCGACATTGCAACAGGAAGGGGCCCGCAAACTCGGCTTCTCCGTAAAGCAGACAATGGTAATCGCCCAGCAGTTGTACGAAGGCGTGAGTTTGGGCAAAGGCGAAGGCCACATGGGTCTGATCACCTACATGCGTACCGACTCGGTAAATCTGTCGCAGAAAGCGATCGAAGATACGAACCGCGTGATCGAAAAACACTACGGCCGCGAATACCTGCTGGCCGAAGCCCGCAAATACAAGACCAAGGCAAAAGGCGCACAGGAAGCGCACGAAGCCATTCGCCCCACCGAAACGGATCGCACGCCGCAATCACTGGCGGGAGTACTTGATCACCAGCAACTGAAGCTCTACACGCTTATCTGGAACCGCACGGTGGCGACGCAGATGGCCGCAGCTGAACTCAAGCGTGTGGGTGTGGATATCAAAGCCAACGACTACACCTTCCGCGCCACCGGACAGACGATTACATTCGATGGTTACCTCCGCCTCTACCAGGAAGGACGTGACGAGGGCGATGCCAAGAAAGATGATGATGTGAATGATGGTGACAAACTGCTGCCACCCCTGAAAAAAGGCGATGACCTGTCATTGATTGAACTGAAATCCGAACAACACTTTACCAAGCCGCCACCCCGCTACACGGAAGCGAGCCTGGTGAAAAAATTGGAAGAGGAAGGCATCGGCCGTCCGAGTACCTACGCGCCGACAATCTCGACCATTCAGGTGCGCGGCTACATCAAGAAAGAGGAAAAACAATTGGTGCCGCAGGATATCGCCTTCATGGTCATCGACCTGCTTGCCGAGCATTTTGAGAACGTCGTCGACCTGCAATTCACCGCCAAGATGGAGCAATCGCTGGATAATATCGCCGAAGGCGAAGAGACGAGTGAAGAATTTTTGCGTGCCTTCTACGTCCCGTTCAGCGCGCTGGTGAAGGAAAAGACGGAGGAGATTCAGAAGAAAGACGTACTCAAAGAGCGCACCCTCGGCCGTGATCCGGAAACGGGACTCGAGGTGGTAGTGCGCACCGGCCGTTTCGGTCCATATGTGCAGCTCGGCAAGCCGGAAGATCTGCCCGAGAAGAAAGGTAAAAAGAAAGTGAAACTCAAGAGCGCGTCGATTCCCAAGCACTTGTCGATGGACGACGTGACGCTGGATCAGGGGCTGTCGCTGCTCAGCTTTCCCAAAGACCTCGGCAAAAAAGGAGACCACGCCATCACACTCGCCTTCGGACGCTTCGGTCCGTACCTCACTTGGGGCGATGTAAAAGCCGCGTTGCCGATGGGTGAGAATCCGCTGGAAGTAAGTCTGGAACGGGCCGGCGAAATTCTCGTCGAGGCCAAACTGCAAAAAGAACGCGCCGCTCAGCCGCTGCGGACGCTTGGCGAATCACCGGTGACCAAGAAACCGGTACTCGTGAAGGATGGTCGTTTCGGCCCCTACATCAGTGACGGCACCACCAACGCCTCTCTCGGCAAAAAGCGCGACCCGATGACAATTACCTTTGAGGAAGCAGTAGAGATGTTGGCAAAGAAGGTAGAACGCGGCCCGAGCAAGTGGAAGAGGCGCGGATGATTCAGACTGTCATGATGAGCCTGTCGAATCATGGCAGGCGCGGCAGGGCTCGAACCTGCGACCCCCGGTTTTGGAGACCGGTGCTCTACCAGCTGAGCTACGCGCCTAGGGGTTGGCTGATACCAGTTTACTTGGTTCTCTGAGAGAGAGGAACTCTAAGTTCCGATCGATTGTGACGCCATTTCTAGTGTCTTAAGCCCTTTTTCAGTGACTATCGTCTCAGAGTCGGTAACGTGTTGAACCAACCCTGAGCCACTTCTGCTCTTGGTTGCCACCTTTCGTTACTATGAGTCGTCATCATCCAAATGTTCAAAGAAATGACAAGCAATTAGCACGTCGATACCCCTTATTTGATACGGAAGGACGGCGTCTTGGTGCAGAACCGAATTATCGTCAATACAAGCAATTACAGTTTCAATTGATTGCCATCCGAAAATCTTTGGAAAAGAAAGTGCCTTGGGCATGTCGCTATGCCCATGAGAAGAGGCTAGCAAGACTCTCTCTTCAAAACAGAAGTGACGAGTACCCCTCAGAAGGAGGAGCACTAGCCTGTCTTTGCCCAGAGGAAGTTCGTCTCCAAAGTCCCCAGTGCGCTCATGTAATGCCGGAAGAACAAAACTATATTCCTGACCCCTATGGCAAAGAGATACGTGAACTCATTAACTATGGCGCATTGGATGGGATTTCTTGGACTCATTGGCATAGCCGGATGCAGACACATATTGAAAATCGTGACCTCGCTGTTTCTTTAGAACGGCTGGAATTCGATGACACAAAGAAAAAATTGCCGTTGACGATTATCGGCCAGGAACAAGATGCCGACAACGTTGAGCTGATTCGAAAACAAAGAGTAATGATCGGCGCCATTGATCAAATCTTGATGTGTGTTTCGAGTCAAACTACGGCATCCTCACTGGCTACAAAAATCAGAGAAGTACTGAAAACAAGAGTGTTCTCTGCGCTGGCAGAACGTCTTTTTTAGCTTGTCCAAGGCACATAAAACGTTTTCAATTTTTTGCCATCTTGCACCTCCTTGTCCGTGCTCCAAGGCAAGCCATACAGTTTTGCCATGACTGACGACCGCACACTTTTCCTCCGGCCCGATGAACTGTCTCTCTTTTCCATCATCCCCATTCCTCTCCGGAAAGGATGGGTTACGGAGACAGAGGTAGTGGACGTGATCGACGATCCCGAATTCCGGGAAGTCCGGCTGGCTGTCTTTCCGCTTAAAAATAGCGCCATACGCGCCTTCGCTCAGGAAGCGCAGAAATGCGAGGACTACTTGGCTTTGAACACACTCATGCGCGAAAAGGGAGCGGTGCTGGACGATATGACGAATGACGAACTCTCGCTGTTCCTCGCAGCCATGGGTCCGGGGACCATCGATCTGTATATTCAAATCCTTTTGCGCGATGTTCGCTCCGAGGATGATATGGGAGGTGTGGCGCGCATCACGCAGTTGAGGCATGCAGTGCTTGAGTTTCTTGTTGAACGCGATCGGAATTATGACGCGTCCCCCACCGAACTGTTTTCGTCTGTATCCACTGGAGATTTTCTGATCCCCGACAATGCCGGCGTGCCTCTGGATGAGTATCGTTCGTATATTGAGTACCACAATATGATCGATCGCGACTGGTACACCGATGAAGAACGAAAGACACAATCGTTGGCCGAACAGCCGGCACTTTTTGCCGAGGAAACACCGATCGAAGAGAAGCGCCGCATTCTCTTTTTACTTGCTCACATCGGACGACTCGAAGCCATTACGGCGCTAGAAGTATATTTACGCCATCCAGACCCAGCCCTCGCGGCATGGGCCCGCTTTTGTTTCGATGAGTGCCGACTTTTTCTGGAGCGAGACGAGCTTGGCGAAACGCAGGACATGATCATTACCGGAGCGGGCGGAAAAAACGGCCGGCTCCGCTACTTCATTATCGTGATGGCCGAAGAAAACGGATCTCTCAACTGCGAGCAGTGCGCGGCTATCGAACATGCTTTTTCCAAAACAACCGGCCAGTTCGATTCGGTGGTGGAATACATTGAGCCAGTCGGCCGCTTCACTCTACTTTCACTCCTTATTCCACCATCGCATTCACCAGATACTGTTTTGGACGCTGCTATGGAAATTGCCCGCTTTCATGCACCGGGCATAGCCAAAGAATGCCTTTCGACGAATGTCTGCAAACCAACCGAAGCGATGGTATTGAATTGGCTGTTCAGGGAAACCGAAGCGGAAACAATGTAAGAGAATTTTACAATGTCAAAAAAAGTGTATGATAATAATATTCTATGACTCCAAAGCCGAAGTCCACCAAGCGAACGACCAAAAAAGCAGCCGCCCCAGCCCGGAAGTCTGCGGGTAAAAAATCGAAAGAGATACCGGCTGATGCTCCCGTACAACAAGATACCAATGGCTCTGCAAAAAATATTCTGGTCGTTGATGACGATCCGGCTTTGTCTCGGGTGATGGCACTAAAGTTCCAGAATGCCGGTTGTAATGTGGCCGTTGCACATAACGGCGAGATGGCGCTGAAAACGATGCGGCAACAGAAGTTCGATGGAATAATTCTGGATCTGATCATGCCGGGCAAAACGGGTTTCGATGTATTGCAGGATAAGAAGACGACCCTGAACAAAGACACGCCAACTTTCGTGATGAGCGACATGCGAACGCAGGAGACGATTGATCTGGTGATGAAGTTGGGTGCGACGGATTTCTTTGTCAAAATGCAGATGCCGCTGAAAGAAGTAATTGATTCGATCACCTCGCGCACATGACCCTCTTTTTTTATCTGTCTGGAATTGCCGCAGTCACAACCCGCTACCCTTACTAACCCCATGCCGAAATCCAAAGCATCAGCGGCAAAAAACGCCAAGGGCACGATGGGTTCAGCCAGTTCGAAGAACATCGTCGCCCCTAAGAACAAGCCTTCGAACGGCAAACGGATTCTTCTGGTTGATAACGACAAAATTCTGCTGCGCGTGCTTCGAATGAAGTTTCAACAGGCCGGATTCGATGTGGAGGAATGCTACGATGGATCGCAGGGACTCGAGGTACTTAAGCGCAAAACGTTCGACGGCGTCGTATTGGATCTGATGATGCCAGTCGTCGACGGGTTTGATGTCCTGAAGGCGCTTGGTACGACGCAGAACAAATCGACACCTGTCTTTGTTCTGAGTTCCATGGCCAATCCCGATGCGGCCACACGCGTCAAATCTCTGGGCGCCAAAGCGTTCTTTCCCAAGTTCCAACTGTCACTCAAAGCGGTGATCGACGATATCGTGAAGGCCGTCCTGCATTAGCAGTCCATGAAAAACAAAAATTATTTCCGATTAATCTTCCAGCAATAAATCGCATAGCGCATTCAGGTAAATGTCGGCTTCGTCGCCGATTTGCATGCGTGGCATCAGCCCCGGTTGATCATTGAGCTCGATTATCTTCCACGTTCCGCTGCGATCCCGGGCGCAATCAATCGTGTAGAAGCGGTGAGGATGTTGTGACAACAACTCATCGACCGGCGCTACAAGTACGAGTGCTTCCGCAGGACGTTCATTGGCCGGAATGGGAATGATGAATCCACCACGGGCAACATTGGAAATAAGACTCCCCGTTCGCGGACTGCGGATGAATGTGAGAATCACATTGCCGTTTTTAATCAGCAGACGGAAATCATGATGCGTGTCGACGAGACCGGGAATTCCCTGCGATGTATCGATCCACTCCTGCACCAGAAAAGGATAGGGCGGCAGCGAAGTTCTGGCTTGTTCACGCGTACCGATGAATACACCATCACCTCCGCTGCCGCTAAGCGGCTTCACGACGATCAGATCCGATTGAACGGAGACAAAGGCCGCATCGAGCTCGTCGACATGCGACACAAGCCGTGTGACCGGACACAGAGAAGGCAACCGTCGCACGAGCATCAATTTGTTCCGACACATCGCATTCATCGCAAGCGGATTCACCATATCGATCGACCCGTCCGGTACGAAGTCCAAACTTTTATTAAAGATGCGGTCAGCCGTTATGCGTTGGTTCCACTCGCAAAATTTTCCATCCTGCCATTTCCATCCGCCCTCAAAACTCGACCCGCCCAGGTACGCAACCGTATGACGCACGACAAAGAAGGCGTGGCCACGTTCGGTGATAGCTGCAGCCAATTCACCGTATGCAGTAGCGTACTGCCACTCATCAAATGGTTCGTCTTCGAAACGGGCGCCAGAAAAGGCAATGACTATGTTTTTCATGAGAGAAAAGGGAGGGAGGGCTATTTGTGATCAGATGACGCAACTGAATGGCCGTTCCTTACAGTATTTCTTCGCACTTGACGTATAACATAAAACAAGGCTCGTGCATAGTCTGACAGAGCTTTTTTTGGTATAATACTAAGAAATGCAAATCGAAATTGAAGTTCCCCGGCCGCTACTCTTACTGACGCTGCTCCTTGGTGGCGGTGCGCTCCTCTTTTGGCAGCCATGGCAATCGACCATCGCATCGGTTCCGCTCAGGGCTTCTCTCATCGCCGATTCAAACACAAGCGCACAATCAGCACCTGCAGAAGCAGCCAATTCTACGAACATGTCGCAAGCGCAAGTTACACCGGCTGCAACGCCTGCCATTCCACCGATGCCTTACGGCTATCCCTATCCGATGCCGATGTGGGCTCCGCCAATGTATTACGGAATGCCAACAGCTCAGTACGGCATGCCGACCGGAATGCCCAGCGCATTCAACGTCGCCTACGGACAAAGTGTCTCGTCCACGACAGTGGAATCGGAGGAGGAACGCTTGCAGAAAGAGGAGGCAATGAAGAAGCAATTGGCTGAGAAGTCGATCCGCGATTCGCGCGAGGCAATTTTGCGTGAATCATTGGCGTCGCTTGAGGCGGAAAGCAAGAAGGGACCGATGACGCCCGAGCAGCAAACGAATTTCAACCAGGCGACGCGACAGCTTACTGCGCTCTTGCAGGACAAGCAGCTCGCCGAAGCGACATTGCTGCGTTACTACCAGCAGGAAGTCGATGCCGATGCTGACGCGTTGCGGCAATCGGCGGCCATCAACGCAACAAGTGATAGTGTCATTAACTTGCAATATCCCATCACACCGATCCACGGCATCTCTGCATACTTCCACGATGAAGCGTACAAAGCCCGCTTCGGTCGCGACCATGGCGCCGTCGATCTGCCCATCGAAGTCGACACGCCGGTACTCGCCGCCGCCGAAGGCATCGTGACGAAAGTGGTCGATAACGGTTACGGATTTAACTACATCACCATTACACATCCCAACGGACTCATCACACTCTACGGACACCTGCATCACGAAGAAGCACAGGTCGGGCAGCGCGTGGCAGCCGGACAGGAAATCGGAAAATCAGGCGGACTTCCCGGGGACAAAGGATCCGGCCAGAGTACCGGACCTCATGTGCACTTCGCTGTGTACAAGAATGGAGAAGCCGTCGACCCACTCGACTACTTGCCGCCGGTGAGTGCGTTCGTGAAGTAAAAAATCGACCGACGTTACTGCAGATATCAATGACTCGCCGCTTGTTCACGGGCGAATGCATCTGTCATCCCTGCGATATAGTCTTTGATCGCGTCGAAAAGCAATGAGCCTGTCCGCTCCTGAAGTTGCAGTATTTTTTCCGTCGGCTTCGACTCGTATATCGCCCACAATTGTTCGATGACAGCCTGCCCTTCTTCGGTGGCCAGTTGAACGGTGGGATGCAGATACATGTGCTGCCACAGGAACGACCTGAGCACCTGCAATTCATCCTGCATCGCAGGCGAGAAAGCGATGAGCGAATCGCGCATACCGTATACATCGTCGATAGTATGAATGGACCGTGCAACCATGAGCCGCTCGCTTTCGGCGTACAGATCGGTAACGAGTAGATGTATGAGCGCTCCGCGCAGGGACGTTTGTCGCTTTTTTGCGCGGTCCGCCGCTTCGCGGGCCAATGGGACTTGTCGCACATCTTCGAGAGAAAAGAGGCCGGCCAACATTCCATCGTCGCAATCATGGGCAGTATAGGCGATCTGATCGGCGCAGTCCGCAACACGCGCCTCCAATGATGGCGCATGAGGAAGAGTGGCGTGCTTGGCGAGTCCTTCGAGCACTTCCCGATTGAGATTCAATCCTTTGGTTTGCAGAGCATGTTCTTCGAGCAACGTGACGATCCGAACACTTTGTTCGTTGTGCTCGAAATGCAAACCATGGCGATCCATCAATACGTTGAGTGTTTCTTCGCCGCTGTGGCCGAACGGCGGATGACCCAGATCATGTGCGAGAGCGATACACTCAGTCAGGTCTTCGTTGAGGCGCAATGTTCGCGCTATGTCTCGCGCGATTTGCGCCACTTCCATGGTGTGCGTGAGACGCGTGCGATAGTGGTCGCCTTCACCGGCGATGAACACTTGTGTCTTTCCCTGTAAGCGCCGGAACGCCTGCGTGTGAATAATGCGATCACGATCACGTTGAAACGCAAAGCGAGTCTCGTCATCTTCTTCGCCGATCGTACGTCCAAGAGCCCCCTGCAACGGAACCGCATAGGAGGCGAGCAGAGCATTGGCAGCCGAGAGGCGGTCTGATAGAGGCATGGAGGAGAAGTGTACTACAAGAAAGACTTCGAAGAAACCGACGGCGCCAACGGAACCGAGGAGGAGAATCCAACGATTCTTCTTTATTGCAGATAGAGGAGCGGATTTTTCTTTACGCCATTTACCCGCACTTCGAAGTGCACGTGGATGCCAGTGACGCCGTAGACGAAGCCGGTGTTTCCCATCCAGGAAATTTTTTGGCCGCGTAGAACACTGTCGCCCACGTTCACATAGAGCTCCTTATTGTGTCCGTACAAAGTGACCAGACCGTTGCCGTGATCGATTTCGATCACATTACCGTAACCGCCGTTCCAGCCTGTTGCGGCGCGTATTACCGTGCCACCTTCGGCCGCATACACCGGTCCGCCGCCTCGGGTTTGGATGTCGACCGCATAGTGACCGGCATGGTAGTACTGCGTGAACTGACAATTGGCACACGGCATCTGCAAGAGTGTGGTCGAGAGCGGTGCGGTCTCGAGCGCGACTTTTTTGTACACATCGCTGTCCGATGTTTTGGTTCCGTTTTTCGCCGCACCAGGCAACTGAAGATTACGTGACGGTAAGCCATCGTTGAATTGCAGTCCGCCTACTGCCGACGGATTTGTTGCAACGAGGTCGGGATTCACAATCGGATGTCCTCCCGGAATTATGAGTTCCTGACCGGCGATGATAAAGCCACCGTGCACGGCGTTCTGACGACTGATGTCATCGGCTGATACATCGTACAATTGTGCGATATGGCCGAGTGTTTGTCCGCGTCGCACTACGTGTACCACGCCATCGACGGGAAGGATCGTGAGCTCCTGCCCAGCTTTGACAGCGGCACCCGGTTGCAGATTATTGGCCCACTGAATCGTTTTCGGTTCGATGCCGTATCGCTTGGCGATAGCCGCTACGGTTTCGCCGGATTGCACCGTATGGACGATGCCTTTGCCATAGGCCAAGCGCGTTCCCTGTTGCCCCAATGACGATGATTTCATCAGAAATCCCTCCTCGACGAAGACGAACTGCGGGGTAGGTGTGCCACCCGATTCGTCATCCGCACCCGACAGAGATGCCGACGGCACATACGGCGGCAGCAACGATCCGACGACGAAGGCCGCACCGAGGAGTATGCGCACACGGACGGAGAGCCGACGAAGCAGGGAAGTCCGCATACATCAGAGGATCAGACGGTAAGTTTCGTAAGTGCGCGCAATACAATGCGCATGTCCCTGTACCGCTCGCTGGAGCCGAGCAGAACGACCATGTATTTTCGTCCGGCAAGTGACACCACCGAAAACAGGCATTCTTCAGCTTCATCGGTCGTACCGGTTTTGCCCATGATGATGGAAGAAGGCTGATGAAGCATCTCGTGCGTGTGGCGCAGCGTCTCGGTATTCCCTTCCAGACTTCGTATGGTCACAGTCGGCATGGCCATGCGATCGGCGATCGGTTGCAGTCGTAACGCGAATGTGGCGAGCCACTTCAGATCCTGGGGCGTCGAATACTCCGCCGGATCATCCAGCCCGATCGGATTGGCGAATGATGTATCGTGCAAACCGAGTTCTTTGGCCCGTGCATTCATGGCCGCAACAAACGCCCCCACCGTTCCACTGTGATACATGGCCAGCGTGACTGCAGCATCGTTAGCGGAATAGACAAGCATGGCCGACAGAAGAGTGCCAACCGTGTAGTGCTCTCCCGGTTTCAAATGCGCCACCTGCCCTTCGACCATTCCAATGTCCTGCGGTACTTCGACCACTTCGTCGAGCGAATGATTCGGCACGATAATGCTCGCCGTCATCAGCTTGGCGAGACTCGCGATGGCGCGCTCGGTACTGACATTGCGCCCGTAGATCTCCTGGCCGCTGTCAAGATCGCTGATCAGAACACCCGATGCCGATAAATTGGCATCGAGAGAGCGTTCCAAGCCGGAACTCTCCATCACCAGCGATGGAGCGGCAATCGGCAGACTTCGCAGAGTGGCAAGCTGCATGTCAGAAGAATCCGCCACCGGAAGCATGCCCATCAGTAACACCGACAGGACGAAGTGAACCATCGGAAAGTACTGTACTCGTTTGAGCCGTCTGCGGAAAGAGACGGAGAGGTTTTTGAGGGATTAAATAGACAGAGGCGTCAAGGAATTTACATGAGAAAAGTGACCGATATGACCGAGGTGACAGACGAGAAGGAGCGTGAGGAATAATCCTCTTAAATTTTTTGCGGTTCCGTCATTTATAAACTACCTGCCCCGCCAATCTCAGATCGACATACGACACTACCCCATTCACACCTACTGCCTGAAGGAATGTGCGGTAACGCTGGAATTGTTCATCGAGGGGGCTTGTCATATCGAACCACAGACTCATGCGACTGGTGGCGAGGTGAAATTCCCGGGCACGCAGATACAGCGTTCGATTCGTAATATGGTAGCCAAATTGAGCGGTGAGGGTTTTCTCGGCCTGCTGCATGCGCAGAAGCAAGTCTTCGGACGTCAGGCGGGTCCCGGGCGTGGGATGAGCCGTAAAATCCGTGACCATCACCGTAGGCAACTGAGTCCCCGATCCTCCGGCTGGAACGGTCATGTACAGTCCGTTATCGGTGAGTGCATCCACAATACCTGCGGGCGGCGCTGCAACTGCGCGCGGAGGCGCGACGCCTGAACCTGTCTTCTGCGTACCGGATCCGCTCGCTGCGATCGGCGCGGCTGACGGCGGTTGTGTGAATGTAAGACGAGCGACAATAGGCCGCTCCGTAATGTGAACAATGAGGAGCGATGGAAAGTGCTTACGAATGGTCACCGTATCGGTATCGGGCACCGAATGACGAATCAATGTGTCGACATCGTGGACCGGCAAAAATAACAGACGTTTGCCGAACAGAGGTGCCAGTGCCATGCGGGCCGCGTCGACATCCAATCGAGCATCCTGCCGTTCGATCCGGATGGCGCGCACTTCCACCGCCGGAGAAAAAAGAATGACGCCGATCATGATGCAGGCAATACCGCCCGCCATCAATCGCCACCAGCGACGAAACCAATTCACCCAATCGAGAACCTTGTGCTGCACGCGTCGCATACTCCGCTGCCACCGCTCACTGGCGACGCGTTTGTGACGCACGTGACGCCGGTTTACAAACGTACGCATCGCTGGCGAAGTTTTGCGGTTGAATTGTTTCGGAAGAGGCCGCTTGGGACGCTTTAACATCCGGGACATACTATACTAGATGCGAAGTTGGTTCTTGGTGTTAGAACAATGAGCGGACGGCAAAAACCAGATACAAAATGCCAAATCCCAAGGAAGTTCCAAAATCTCACTATCTCCATAGTTTGTTTTTGACTTTGTGTATTCGGGTTTTTATTGGGATTTGGTTTTTGGGTTTTGGTATTTCGTGTTCCGGTGGCACTCTAATCGTATGAAGCTTGCCATTGTTGCCGACTGGCTCACCACCTTTGGAGGTGCCGAACATGCGATTGCGGAGTTCGTACGCTTGTGGCCCGATGCGCCGCTATTCACCAGCATGACACGATTGGAAAAAGTGCAGGCACTGGGAACGGTAAATATTCGCCCGACGCCATTGCAGCAACGCTATAAATTGTTGGGCAACCATCAGCTGCTTCTGGCACAGATGCCGCGCGCCATGGAAGACATCGACCTGCGCGACTTCGATGTGATCTTGAGTTCCTCGCACGCCGTTGGGAAAGGAATTATTCCACCAAGCAACAGCGTGCACATCTGCTACTGCCACACGCCAATGCGCTATGCATGGCAGATGGAGGATCAGTATCTGGAAGATTTTCGCATTCCCCGCTTCTTGCGACCCATGATCAAGCACCGCCTACGCGACTTGCGCCGCTGGGATCTGTCGACAGCCAAGCGCGTGGATGTGTTCATCGCCAATTCGACCGAAACGCAAAAGCGCATTCAGTCCGTCTACGCACGCGATGCAGAAGTGTTGCCGCCACCTGTCGCGGATCACTTTTTCGAGACAGCACTCACCGATGCATCTGATCGCACATCCTATCTGGCACTGGGCCGATTGGTGCCATACAAACGTTTTGATTTGTTAATCGAAACCGCGAACCGTTTGCAGTTGCCGCTGATGATCGCGGGAACAGGACAAGAAGAAGAGCGGCT
This sequence comes from Candidatus Peribacteria bacterium, assembly GCA_041691135.1. GTDB lineage: Bacteria > Patescibacteriota > Gracilibacteria > Peribacterales > Peribacteraceae > JAQBQQ01. The sequence continues at coordinate 31,559 of JBEPVF010000010.1, read as the reverse complement.
CAAGCGTATGGCCGGACCAACCGTCAAGTTCCTCGGTTTTGTTCCGGATGGAGATTTGCCGGCGCTTTATGCGCAAGCGAAAGCATTGTTGTTCCCACAATTCGAAGATGCTGGCATCGTGCCACTAGAAGCACAAGCGTGTGGGACACCGGTCATTGCTTACGGAGTGGGCGGAGCACTCGACAGCGTGCGCGACGGTGAGACTGGAATATTTTTCCAGCAGCAAACAGTCGATGCGCTCGCTGATGCGATTCACAAATTTGAAAATTTACATTTTGATCCGAAGAATATTCGCAAACACGCGATGCAGTTTTCGGGTGCGAGGTTTCGGGAGAGGCTGGAAGAGATTGTAGAGAAAGCGAAAGAGCGGTTTGTGAGATAGTACTAACTCAATAATGCACTTTGCCCAGCAAGATCGGCACTTTCTCTGACAAATGATAGTCAGTTACACTTCTGCCCGTGAAAAAGATTCTTGTTACCGGCAATATCGGTTCCGGTAAAACCACCCTCTGTAGGAAGTTAAGTAAGATACTGAATCTTCCTGCATATCATTTTGATCAAGTTGCGTGGCAACCTAATTGGGAGCGTCCAACTCCCGAACAACGAGAGGCAAAAACAAATCAACTTATTGCCAATAACGAATGGATCATTGATGGTGTTTCAAAAGAATTGATGGAGAGTGCAGATACAATTATCTTCCTCGATTTTCCCAGAAGCACCAGTGGCTGGAGAACCCTAAAAAGAAATATTCAATGCCACTTTGGAACACGGCCGGAAATGCCGGAGAATTGTCCTGACTACAAAAATCTGCACTTCATACTAAGAGTCATTTGGAACTTCCCTAAAAAACAGAATCCTTGGATTCTTGAAGCAATGGAAATTATGAAAGACCAGAAGCATGTTGTGCATATTTGCAATAACAAAGAATTGAAAGCTTTCATGAAAACCCTGGCCAATCACTCACTGCTGATGAGTAGGGATCTCCCAACTGTTCAGATACTTGAGGGCGCTGTAGAAGGTTAATTGATTGTATATACAGAGTTAGACAGCGGTGATCTCTTGTAAGCATCGCACAAAATTTTCTATATCTTCCGGCTGCGTATCAAAAGACGCCATTAGTCTCACCTCTGATTTAGCTTTATTCCAGACATAGAAAAAGTACTTCTCCTGCAAGCGCGCAATGTACTGCTGTGGGATGATGGCAAATACCGCATTAGCCTCAACGCTTTGTGTAAGTGTCACCTGCGAAATTTTCTTGAGGCGCTCGGCAAGAACTTTTGCCATCTCATTGGCATGCTTTGCGTTTTGCAACCACAAGTCATCCGTCAATAAAGTTTCAAACTGAGCCGAGATGAATCTCATTTTCGAAGACAATTGCATACCTTGTTTTCGGATGAACGGAAAGTTGGCCGACAGTTTCTTTTCAAAAATTACGACCGCTTCCCCGCCCATCATGCCGTTTTTCGTACCGCCGAAGGAGAGGATATCCACACCTACTTCTTTGGTAATTTTCCTGATATCTACATTCAAACTTGCCACTGCATTAGCAATGCGCGCACCATCCATATGCAAGAACAAACCATGCTCGTGGGCATAATCGGCGATTCTTTTTATCTCGTCCGGCGTGTAGACCGTTCCCATTTCGGTGGATTGGGTAATGGAAATCACTTTCGGCTGAACATGGTGTGGATCACCAAACCCATGCATATGTTTCGCAATGCTCTCAACCGTAAGCTTTCCGTTGGCAGTCGATACGGAAAGCAGTTTACATCCGGTAAAGGCCTCAGGTGCACCACATTCATCCACACAAATGTGAGACGTTTCTGCGCAAATAACTGCATTGAATGATTGAGTTGCAGATTGTAGTCCCAAGACATTTGCAGCTGTGCCACCGAAGACGAAAAATACATCAACGGATGAACCAAAAAGATCCTGAAACTTCTTCACTGCCCGTTCGGTGTACATATCACTTCCATAGGCACTCACATGACCAACATTGGCATTCACAATGGCATTCAGTATATCCGGATGGATACCTGCATTGTTATCGCTGGCGAAACTCTTCGTTGTCATAGCGGCTGATTAAATCATGATGCAATCAACCTTACAAGATTACTGACCATCCAAATTCTCCTCCGCCATCTCCTTATCTCGCTCATCATTAATTTCACCGACCAATTCCTCCAGGGTATCTTCGAGCGTTACGATGCCGAGCGTCTTTCCTTTGTCCTGCACGACGGCGATGTGAATCTGGCGACGCCGGAAGAAGCCAAGTAGATCGTCGCAGCGCATGGCGGCCGAGACGAAGAGAATTTCGCCCATAATATCGGAGACAAGCATGCTGTCTTTGCCGGTGGCCAGCGCACCCAAAATGTCTCTCGAAAGCGCAAGACCGCGGATGTCGTCGATATTTTTTCCGCAGACGGGATAGCGCGAAAATGAGTGATCGAACACCACTTGCGCGACACCGCGAACGGTATCGGATGCTTTGATCGCCACGATTTTCGACTTCGGCGTCATAATGTCGCGCGCCCGGCGATCGTTGAGAATGAACGCCTTCTGGATGATCTGTCGTTCGTCTTCGTCGATGTGTCCGGCACGCCGACCGATGCTGACGAGTGCGCGAATCTGATCTTCGGTACCGATATTGCGGTTACCGCGCTTGAAGAGCCCGACCAGTTTTTCCAGGACATATACCAGCGGGAAGAGGATGTAGACCAGCACCAGCAAAATAGGAGCAATGATGCGCCCAATGAGCGGCGCGTAATGCGAGCCGAGCGATTTGGGAATAATCTCGGCGAAAATGATCGAGACGAAAGTGAGGATGGCAGTAATGATGCCGATGGATTCGTGGCCGTACAGATCGATGGCACGTTCGCCGATCAAAATGGGACCGAGAATGTTGATCACACTAGTGATCATCACAATGACGATGACCGCACGCGGCAGACGAATGATAAGCGAACGGAGGGCAGCGGCGCCGGTTTTATTTGTCGTCACCATCTCTTCGACTTCGGCGCGCGAAATGCTCAGGATGGCGGAATCCACCATTGCCAGAAAACCGGACAGGAACGTGAAGAGAAAGAAGAGTGCAATAAGCTGTGCCATGACAGAAAGGCTGACGGGTGGGGAAATGCTGCTGTGACACCCGAGCGGACATTCTAGCAGAAAATTATCCTCTATTGGGCATAATTTCCTCTGTCGAAGTCCTAGGCCCCACGTCCTCATCATTGCTACCATAGTGCCATGAAGCGCAATCCTCTGTCCCACAAAGGCGACAATGGCAAAGTGATGATCATCGGCGGCTCGCGTTTCCAACATGGTGCGCCGCTGTTCTCGGCACTGGCAGCGGAGGCAGGCGGCGTTGATCTTGTGTTCGTTTCGGTGCCGGCATGTCACCAGACAATCGCACGAACAACCGGCTTGAATTTTCAGGTGCATCCGTTTCACGGTGACGAACTGATGCTGCGTGATGTGGGACTGATGCTGGAACTTTTAGCCACCGTCGACTGTGCAGTGATCGGCCCCGGTATCGGCCGCTCCGCCGAGCCATTGACTGCATTACGGTCACTGATCGCATCGGCACAGTGCCCGCTCGTTCTGGATGCGAGCGCATTGCAACAATGGACACTGGATGTCGCACGCGGCAAAGATGTCATCGTCACGCCTCACTTGGGCGAATTGGAGCGGATGCAGATTGATCCGCCGGACATAGGCAGCATGGCGCGCGAGCGGCACATGACGATCCATGTGAAAGGACCGATTGATCACATCGCATCATCCGACGGGCAAATACACGAAGTAAGCGGCGGGAATGCCGGACTCACGGTGGGCGGAACAGGTGACGCACTCGCCGGGCTCATCGCGGCACTACGGGCACAAAACTATGATGCAGTGGATGCCTGTACACTTGCCACGACAGCAATCAAGCGGGCAGGCACGCTACTCTACGAAACGCACGGCAATCACTACACCACGCGCGATGTGATCGCCCAAGTTTCGACCATCCTCTCTTCGCTGACTCGCTCATGATCAACTCGCCATTCACCGTGTTTAAACAATTCGCTGACCGCTTCTCGGTTGTGCTTATTACAAAAGAAGACGACGTTCATGCCGACGCGGAACTTGCGGCGATGCTCGGGAGTGATCGCATCGCCAGCTTGCATCAGATGCATGGCAATCGAACGATCGTGGTGAGCGAAGCGACGAGCCGCAGCGAGCAAGCCGATGGTCTGGTCACCTCGACACCTGATCTATGGTTGTCGACGCGTTCAGCAGACTGTCAGAGCTTGGTCGTCTATGCACCCGAGCAAAACGTTTGCGGCGTGCTGCACGCCGGCTGGAAAGGCGTGCTCGCCGATGCGGTCGGTGCATTTTTCAAAACGCTGAAGGGAAATTTCGATATTGACGGACACGACACATACGTCGGCATCGGTCCATCGCTGTGCCAAAAATGCGCCGACTTCACCGATCCCACGCGCGAGTTGCCAGTTCTCCCGGCAAAGTTCATCCACGATAAACATGTCGACTTACAAGGAGCAGCAACAGCTCAGCTCATTACCTGCGGCGTACCGGAAAATCACATCGAACGGTTGCCCGATTGCACGCGTTGCATGCCGGAAGAATATTGGACCTACCGCGGCGGTGATCGGGAGAAAGTGAAGGAGGGATATACGAATATAGTGGCTTGCAGGCTGCTCTGAAAAATCCCAAGTACCAAATCCCAATTACCAATGAATGTCCAACTATCTAAGTACAAATAACATTTAGTGATTGATGATTTTGTTTTCATTGGTGATTGAAGCTTAGGATTTGGTACTTCAATAAATTTCTCTCATTTTCTAGACCCTCACCCAAGTCATCGGTTATAGTGATGGCTTGTCTAGGCGTCTCGTTAGGGCAGATATGTTTCTTCTCTGAAACTTGTTACGGGAGACTTAATCACTGCGGGCCGTGGTCCGTGGTTGCGGTCACCCACCTGGATACTCCAGGGACAAGCATAACTGCACCGACGGCCGTTTGGACGTGCCTGCGTCTCGCTCAGGCTGATAATTACTGACCACTGATCACTGATTTTTGCCCACTCACAAAATCCCTTGAATCGCCTGAATCTCTTGATTCCCTTGAATCCTTAGCGATAGGCGCCTTTGTAAGTATTTGCTAAATTAGATAATTTATGGTATTATATGTACAGTTTATTTCCTCACACACACTCATATGGGCACCAGTCCTTATGAAAATCCCAGCGCTCGGCTGCAGGCTCTGGCCTACACCTTTGCCTTCTTGGCATTGGTCATGGCTACGCAGTTCTCTGCAAATGCCGAAACGCTACATGCGATGTTGATCGGTTAATTGGGTAGCCCGGGCTCTCCAATCCATATCAACACTCACACACAAAGGGCCAACCAATGGAAGGCCCTTTTGCGTTGTTTAAAAATCACTGAGCATTTGACCCTTTCATCTTGGCACGGCACAACGGACAATCGATGCCATAGCAACCCGATCCCATAGTGGCAATAGCGACGTTGGCAGCCAGGAGCGTGAGATCGAACTCCCATCCTGTCGCCTGTGTTTCAGAAAAGCCGAGCGACATCTTGGTGATTTTGAAATAAATGGCTCCGCACATGATGAGCGCAAGACCTAGCGCCGCCCAACTCGTCAGGAATCCAAAGATAAGCGCAAGACCGCCGATGGGTTCAACGACAGACAAGAATTTAAAGAGAAGCACGATTTGCGGCGGCATGCCGACAGGCGCACCCTGCCAGAAGCCCCATTTTTGGTAGCCGTGAACAATAAAAATGATACCGACGACCACCCGCAGCACGAGTAGGCCCCAATCTCTGTAGCGTGTACCTGCCATCATAAAGGAAGGAGGGGAAATTGGCCGGAGTATAGCACAGCCCCGCCGCATCTGGCTGGACGGCAATCAACAGTTTGCGCGAGAGGGAATTGTTCTGCATTTTCCTGCTTCACGCTTTCCCTTGGACCTGGAACCCACTACCATTTGTGCATGCCTACATCATTTTTGCTACCAGCTCTACTCGTCTTCGCTCTGATCGCCTGCTCCTCACAGACGTCACTGACGCAATCTCTTTCGTCTTCGTCGTCATCCGTCGCAACATCGTCGACTACTGTCGACAATATCGGGTCGGCACGGTCGGTAGAAAGTCTGGCCGACGTCCAGAAGAAAGCGAATGCCGGTGACATGAACGCGCAATTCGATTTGGGAGCGATGTACCACGATGGTGAAGGCGTGGACAAAGACCTCAAGAAATCCGTCGAGTGGTTCACGAAAGCCGCCAATCAGGGACAACCGTTGGCACAGTTCAACCTGGGATTGATGAACTACACCGGTGAGGCCAGCCCGCAAAATCTGAAGGCTGCCTTCGAGTGGTTCACGAAAGCCGCGGCCCAAGGCGATGGCCGTGCGCAGTTCGATCTTGGTGCGATGTACTACCGCGGCGAGGGCGTGACGCAAGACTACGCAAAAGCCTACGACTTCTTCCGCAAAGCGGCGGCAACAGGCGACAAGCAAGCGTACTTCAATTTGGGAGTGATGGCCTACGAGGGCAATGGCGTACCACGCGAGCCGACCACCGCCTACGCTTGGTTCCTGTTGGCAAAAGCCGGCGGCGACACGAATGCCGACAAACCGCTCGAAACCATCAAAGCGCTTCTGAAGCCCGATGAGCTGAAGAAAGCGGAGCAAATGTCCATAGCGTTGAAGCAAGGAAAGTAACCGACGGAACCGAGGCAACCGACGATTGAAGCTTTTATGCCTCGAGTTCCTGCTCGGCCTGCTCTTACTCAACGAAAAATTGTTCGGTTTCCTCCATCGATCATTTCGTCGTGAGCTCCCGTCTGAGCAATTCTATCTCGTCCCGCAGATCAGCCGCTTTTTCGAACTCGAGGTTCTGAGCTGCCAATTCCATCTGCTGTTCCAACTCTTCCATCAGACGCTTCTTTTCATCTTTGGGAATTTTTACATGATCGCGCTTGGGCCGTCGCAATTCCAATTTGCGGCTCTCTTCCTGAATATCATGGACTGCTTTCTGAATGCCAGTCGGCGTGATGCCGTGTTTCTTGTTGTAAGCATCCTGAATCGTCCGACGACGATTCGTTTCATCAATAGCCGCCTTCATTGCATCGGTCATCTTGTCGGCGTACAGCGTCACGTGGCCGTTGAGGTTACGTGCGGCACGACCGATGGTTTGGATCAGCGCATCGCGTGAGCGGAGAAAGCCCTGCTTGTCCGCATCCAGAATGGCGATGTAACTCACCTCTGGCAGATCGAGCCCTTCGCGCAGCAGGTTGATTCCCACCACGATATCGATTTCACCGATACGCAGCTGACGCAGGATTTCGATGCGTTCGAGTGTTTCGACATCGCTGTGCAGGTAGCGCACTTTATATCCGCCATCGAGCAGATACTGTGTCAGGTCTTCCGCCATCTTTTTCGTGAGCGTCGTGATGAGCACGCGTTCTTTTTTGGCGAGGGTCTTCGTAACCTCTTCGATGATGTCGTCGATCTGGTGCTTGGTCGGCTTAATGGTGACCGGCGGATCGAGCAGTCCTGTCGGACGAATGATCTGTTCAACGATATTTTCTTTGGGCGTGTGGGCGAATTCATACTTTCCCGGCGTGGCCGACACATAGATGCGTTGCGGCGTGCGCTCTTCGAACTCGGCGAATTTGAGCGGACGGTTGTCGTGGCTGCTCGGCAGGCGGAAACCGTAATCGATCAGCGTCTGTTTGCGGCTGTGGTTGCCGTCGTGCATAGCGCCGGTCTGCGGAATCGAGATGTGTGACTCGTCGATGATCAGTAGAAAATCATCAGGGAAGTAATCGAGCAATGTCGACGGCGGCGATCCGGGCGGCAGTCCGGTGAGGTAACGCGTGTAGTTTTCGATGCCCGTGCAGTAGCCCGTTTCTTTGAGCATCTCGATATCGTACTCGGTCCGCTGACGGATACGTTCGGCTTTGACGAGTTCATGGTTGTCGATGAAGAATTTTTCGCGCTCGTTCAAGTCCACTATGATCTGCGACACCGCCTGATCGATCTTTTCCTGCGTCGTCACGTTGTGCGATGCCGGGAAGATCATCACTTCCTGCAATTCGTTGAGCACTTCGCCGGTAAAGCTGTCGACTTCCTGAATCACTTCGATCTCGTCGAACGGCACTTCCAAACGAATGACCGTATCGGCTGACGGCGGAAAAATTTCGACCGTGTCGCCGAGCACGTGATACATTCCCTGTTTGAAATCCATCCCCGAACGGCGGTACTGGATATCGGTGAGTTTGCGCAGCAATTGGTCACGCTTGATCGGTTGGCCGCGCTCGATTTTGATGGCCAATGCTTCGTAGTCTTCGACGTTACCCAGACCGTAGATACACGATACTGATGCGACGATGAGCACATCGCGTCGCGTCAGCAGGTTGTACGTCGCCGCGTGGCGGTACTTCTCGATCTCCTCATTAATAGATGCATCTTTCTCGATGTACGTATCCGACGTCGGCACATACGCCTCCGGCTGGTAGTAGTCATAGTACGAGACGAAGTAACTGACTGCATTCTCCGGGAAGAACCCTTGAAACTCGGAACACAACTGAGCCGCCAATGTTTTGTTGTGCGCCAACACGAGCGTGGGTCGTTGCACCTGCTGCACAATGTTCGCCATCGTGAATGTTTTGCCGGTACCCGTAGCGCCCAGCAGTGTCTGATGTTTTTCGCCGGCATTCAGGCCTTTGACCAGTTTTTCGATGGCAGCCGGCTGGTCGCCCAGCGGTTGGAACGGCGAGACGAGGCTGAATGGCTTCTTTTGGAGCATGAAAAAGTGACTGAAGATACGGAAAAAGCTCTTTATTGTGCCAGAAAGGTTGACTAGTGCAAGATCGAAGGCAATATTTTGGCCCTTTTTTATGCAACATACCGAGTCACCATTGGAGGCCCTGGACCACATCGAAATACCCGCTGTCTCCGAAGAGATGCAACAGCAAATGCGCCGCACGATCACGCAGCTCATGGCTGAATTCGCCGGAACGATCACGCGCCTCGAGGCAATGCAGGCCCTGGAGGAAGTCACTTTATTATATCTTTATGAACTTCAGATTGATCATCTTGAAGGAGAACCACTCTTACTTATACCTTACGGCGAGCTACGACAACGAGCATTCGCTCTTCTGTGTACGAAACGGGCTGACGCCATTGCGACGACATAAATTATTTGACACTTAATGAACCATCCCTACCCTCGCGCCATGAAAAAGAGCAATACAGCAGTTGTGCGAATACACGAGGATGAATTTGTCGAAGAGACAGTCGCCTGGCGTGGTATCACCTCTAAGGAATGGGAAGATGTAGCAGATATTCGACGACAACGTGTTAACTATTTCGTCGGATACTTTTGTGAGAAGACAGTCTTAGCACTGCAAGGACACCTGCGAAATTGGTCCTTTGAGCGTGAAGCAACGGGTTATTTCAGATTTGAAGCATCGTGTCACACTGAGGAGCACATGGAATCAGTCATGCAAATTGTAGTAAAAACAATGCAAGAAGCCCGACAAATAGCCTTGGACAGTGAATTTGAATCATCGCTCCTCTTCTCTAAATCAGAAGACGATTCACAGTATTAGGATACTTACGGTAAGCTAGCAGCCCATGATCGATTTGACCGACCTCCGTCAACGGCCCGATGCCTATCAGGATGCTGCTAAAAAGAAGAACATCAAGATCGATGTGAAGGAATTTTTGACGCTCGACGAGAAGCGCCGTGAATTACTCAAGAAAGTGGAAGACATGCGGGCGACTAAAAATGCGGTCAGCAAAAAAGTGCCGACCATGAAGGGCGACGAGAAAGAGAAAGCCATCAAAGAGATGAAAGAAGTGGGTGACGAACTGAAGCAGAAAGAGGAAGAACTCAGCGGCGTGGAAAAAGCATGGGAGATAATGCAGTTGCGATTGCCGGGCATTCCGCTCGATCGAGTGCCGGTAGGAAAAGATGACACCGAGAACGTGGAAATTAAAAAGTGGGGCACTATTCCGGAATTCGCATTTGAACTCAAGGACCACGTGGCGCTCGGCGAAGAATTGGACATCATCGACATTCCGCGCGGCGTGAAGATCGCCGGCTCACGCAGTTATTTTTTGAAAGGTGATGGCGCGCGATTGGAATTGGCCGTGCTGATGTTCACGTTGGATCACTTGGAAAAGAAAGGCTACACGCCCTTTATTCCGCCGGTGCTCGCCAACTGGGAAGCGATGATGGGCACCAGTTATTTCCCCGGCGGCGAAGAAATGGCTTACGCCGTAGGCGTGCGGAAGGAGAAAGAAGGAGAAGTGGAGCCGGATAATTTGTATCTGATCGGCACGTCCGAAGTGGCGGTCGCCAGCTACCACAGCGGCGAAACATTTGAAATGAGTGAGCTACCCAAGCGTTACTGTGGCATCAGCAACTGTTTCCGTCGCGAAGCCGGTACCTACGGCAAAGATACACGCGGCCTGTACCGCATCCATCAATTCCAGAAAGTAGAGCAGGTAGTGCTGTGCGAGAACGATCCGGAAGTGAGCGCCAAGCTGCATGCCGAACTGCTCAACAATGCCGAAGAGGTATTGCAGGCGCTCAAACTGCCGTACCGCGTGGTGGATGTGTGCACCGGCGATATGGGACAGGGACAGGTGTACAAAAATGATATTGAAACCTGGATGCCGTCCCGCAACGGCTACGGCGAAACGCACAGCTGCTCCACCTTCTACGATTTCCAGGCTCGCCGTCTGAACATCAAATACGTGACGAAAGACGGCAAGAAAGAATTTGTGCACACGTTGAACAACACCTGCATCGCCAGCCCGCGCATTCTGATTCCAATCCTCGAGATGTATCAGAACAAGGATGGCAGTGTGACGGTGCCGGATGTGTTGCAGCCGTACATGGGCGGCAAGAAGAAAATTCTCAAGAAATGACATGCGCATCCTCTTCACTCGTTTTCCACTCGAGTCCGCCATGGGCGGAGCGGAGATCCACACGCTGAGTTTGATGGAGGGACTTCGCGCACGAGATCATGATGTCACCTTCCTCGGCAGTTGCCCGATTCTATTGGCCGAGTGCCGGAAAAGAAATTTTCCAACCACAGAACTGCATATCGGCCCGCCGCCGGTGACGCTTTGGCATGCGATCTCCTTCTGGTGGAGACAATTTTCGATGCGCCGCACGCTCAGAAAAGCGATTTCTTTACACGCTAATCCGACTATTCTTTGCATGCTCAGTCTGAGCGAAAAACTTCTGATCGCTCCAAGCACCAACACAAAGATCGTATGGATTGAACATGATCGTGTCGGCCGTTGGCTCCGGCAAAATCCCTGGCTCGGACGCCTGCGCCGCATGAGCCGATTCGTGACGACAGTGACGGTGTCGGAATTGAGCCGCAAGTTGTACCTGGCATTAGGATGGCACGAGAAAGATATAGTGGCGATTCCAAACGGAATTGATGGGAAAGAGTTTGAAGAGTCAGTGATCAGAGATCAGGAGTCAGAAGGTAAAAAACTACAAATTGGCTGTGTGGCGCGGCTGACCAAGGATAAAGGGGTGGACCTTCTTATAGAGGCGATGAAGGAAATACCCAACGCTCAGCTGTCGATTGTCGGACAAGGCAGAGAGGAATCAGTTCTCCAATCACTCATCGCATCGGAAAAGTTGAGCGATCGTGTTGCTATCAAGTCTGGAGCTGAAGATATACGCACGTTCTACCGCACTCTGGATGTACTTGTCTTGCCCTCGCGGGATCACGATCCGTTTGGATTGGTAGCCGCCGAAGCCATGAGCATGGGTGTGCCGGTTATTGTCACTGACCAGTGCGGCATTGCGGATTATGTGACTGACGGCAGCGACGCCATCGTGGTGAGCTCAAACTCGTCTCAAGCACTTATCGAAGGGCTCCATCGATTATCAAAATCAGAGGAACGTACACGAATTGGCGCGGAAGGCCGGCTAACGGCACACGAGCGATTTTCTCTCGACAGGATGATCGATCGGTACGAAAAAATGCTGGAAAAGGTTTCCGCCAAAAGCTGAATCCGTATACTGGATTCCTATGCGTCGAGCAGCCGCCATTAGCGTTGCCCTTGTCGTTGTATCGAGTGTATTTTCGCCAAAAGCAATCGGCGAGACACCTCCGATGCAGGAATTCGATTACGGTGATGCGATTGATGCGATCAGTTTTGCCGTGCCGTCAGCGCAGAGCATCGGAACGTTGCAAGTGTTGACCGATAATCGGTGGGTGACCATGGAAAACGATGTGTCCGTAGAAAATGAGCAGGATCCCAATCTAACGGAGAGCAAGTTGTACATGCTGCCCAAAGGAACGCACTCGGTACGTGTGATGGGTATTAATCAGCCGCTGGTTGCCCATCCGATCCGCGTGTCGGATGCCCCGTTGCACTACGATACGGCCGCTGCCCGCGGTCAATTCGACGCGCCCATGATTCTGTCGCGCGCCGACTGGGGCGCCGATGAGTCCTTACGCGTAAGAAATTCCTCGCCTCCTTCCAATTCTTCCAGTACCTCATCGGCAGTATCGAATTCCAGCGCGCCCACCGACAGCCATGATGCCGACGGCAAAGGAGAGGTCGTGAGTGGCCGTGAGCAGGATTGTCTGGATGCGCAGCGCAATTATCCGCAGGAATTCAAGACGACTCCCAAAAAAATAACGACGTCGGACGACGGGAAAACGCTACTGTGGCCCGAGTCGTACTCACCGCAAGTGAAGATGCTGGTGGTGCACCACACGGCGATGAAAGTGGCGGGAGATGATCGTTCGGGTGCGGAGCGCATGCGGGCCATCTATCAATACCACGCTGTTAACCGCGGCTGGGGAGATATCGGCTACAACTACGTGATCGATGACCAGGGACAGATTTACGAGGGACGTGCCGGCGGCGATTACGTGGTGGCTGGCCACGCGTACTGCCATAACGTCGGCACGGTTGGTATTTCGCTGATGGGCAATTTTGATGTCGAGGAGCCGCCGCAGGCACAACTGCAGGCGCTTCAGCATTTGCTTAAATATCTGGGCAGCAAATACAACATCGACCTAGGCGGCACGACGACATTCCATGGCCAAACACTCCCGACCATCGTGGGCCATCGCGACCTATTGGACACTGATTGTCCGGGCTACTACACCTACGGCGTCCTCGATCAAGTACGTGCCAATGCCGCCGGCAATCCCGATACGGTGGTACGACTGCTGCCGCCCCCCGATATTGTCGTCAAAAAGCCGTCGGTAAAACCAACTCCCAAGCCATCAGCTCCTTCGCCGGCGCAACTCGTTTCGGCCATCGGTTCCACCAGTCTGTCGGGGCGGCCGGGCAGTGAAGTGACATTTGCCATTCGCTTGCAGGCGAATACCAAACCGCTTGCACAACGTTCGTCAGCCGGCGCGCTCACCCGGTCCGATTCCACATTGGCCGTATGGGTGGAAGACGGAGTCAGCAAAATGCGCCTGCGCGACAAATTGCTTGTTCCCACCTTCATCCGCGCCGGCGAATTTAAAATCGCACGCATACGGGTGAAGCTGCCGGCAAAAGAAGGAAATTACACGCTTGCTCTGGGTCCGGTGACGTACAACTTCTCAGCCGGTGGCCGACGCATTCGGGATCCGCAGACCATTTCGACCAACCGTCCTATTTCGCGGGCCACGCCGACGATCGGCTCCGATGTGTCGCTGACGAATTTTATCGTTCCAAAAGCGTCCGCCCAAGCGCCGCGTCCATCCGACATCGAAGCGCGCACGGCAGCAAGCAACCCCGCTATCCGGATCCGCTTGGGATATCAGGTTGATACGCAAAATGCGAGCATCACCATTCCATCCGGGACTACGCTCAATGGCTCCGACGTAACCGGCGATGTGTTTGTCCGCGCCAATGGCAGCGACTGCGAAGCGTGGATGAATAACAAACTGGTGACGAGCGGCGTCATCCGCATCGATCCGGGCAGCGACATTCTGACGGTTGCCAGTTGGACTCGTGCGCAAAATCAATTCCGCGGCGTCATTGAATGTCGTGTTCTGGATGGTAATCTTGTATTGATCAATGAACTGCCACTCGAGAGTTACATGGCCGGCATCGGCGAAGAGGGCGACGGCGAACCGTACGAAAAACAGCGCGCATTCGCCATTGCCGCCCGCACCTACGCCGCCTGGTACCTGGATCCGGATCACCGCAAATTCCCCGACAAACCGTATGACGGTTCGGATAGTCCGGCTGAGTTCCAGCTCTACACCGGTTACGTGACCGAGAAGAAGAATCCGAATTGGGTGATGGCAGTAAAGAACACCGCCGGCCTCGTACTTAAATACAGTGGCAGCATCATCAAGCCGCCGTACTTCTCGTCCGATGACGGCCACACGCGTTCACCCAGCGAAGCGGGCCTGGGCAGTAATTTTCCATTCGCCTCGATCTTCCAGAGCAAACCCGATCCATGGTGCCAGGGCATGAAACTCGCCGGCCACGGCGTCGGCATGTCCGGTTGCGGCGCCGAGGGACAGGCGAATGACGGCAAAACGGCGGAAGAAATATTGCAGTACTATTATCCGGGGACAAAAATTGTCGATGAGTGAAGCCGCTTCCTGATTTTTAAACGTCCAACTCTCTGCGCGTCTGTTTGATTTCTCCCCGTTTCTTTTTCTCTTCCAACATTTTCTCCTTCGCTTTTCGCGAGCGACGCTGTTTTTGTTTGCGCAGTTTAAAGATCTTTTGTGCCCGTGCCGATTCTTTGCCTCGGATCTTCTGTTCGATTTTTTCGATCAGTAACTTGTAAGCACTGATGCGATTTTTGCTCTGCTCGCGGTGACGTTGGCACTTCACTTCAATGCCCGTCGGGCGGTGAATCAGCAGAACGCAACTGGCTGTTTTATTGATCTTCTGGCCGCCTTTGCCGCTGCCGGTGACGAACTGTTCATCGATATCTTCGGGTTGCACACCGAGCGATTGAGCCTTTTGCAGTGTCGGAATAGGGAGTTCGACCGGGAAATTCATGTGCGTATGGTACTCCTACTATTTGTGGCCTAGATCACAACAGCCATGCTGGATCTGTTCTTCCCTTAGGAGCACAGGTAACGAGCCCAGTAAGGCTCGCAGTCTTTCTTTCTCAGGAGCTTGTCCTGCAGCAATACGCTCAGTGCGCTCCAAATCAGATGCCAGATGAGGATCGACTGATGCAATCGCAACAATAGCCGCGTATTTGTAATCGGGTCGGCGTGTGCGTTCCCGATCCAAAACTTCCAGCAGCCCTCTGAATTCCGGCGCATGCGCAATGGCCGCAATAATTTGATACGGATGAGCTGCACCAGGCCGGTCATCAGTCACGTTCAGATCCGTCAGAAGCATTTCTGCCAACCGTCCTTGGAATAGTTGTCCGTCTCGTTCGAGGCGGGCAGGATCATTGAACAAATCATCTAATGTAATGTCCCTGCTTGTTCTCTTAGGAAGGCAGCACGCTCAGGATTTCCATCGACTCGAGCTTTTTGAAGATACTCACGCACTAAAGTTTCCACGAGGTGAATTCTATCACGCGAAGGTAAAGGAGTATCGATCAGTTCTGCCGATGGTGTGGAAGTCTCAGGATCCATACATCAGAGAATAGAACTGGTGAACCGAAATGCAACGACTTTGGAATTCCTCCGCCAAATATGCTCAACCTACTGCTGCAATTAGCGCATCGATGCGATCACACACTTCCCACTTCACACCCAAGTCCTCGCGACCCATATGGCCATAGGCAGCGAGCGCTTTGTACTGGGGCTTAAGGAGATCCAATTCGCGGATGATGGAAGCGGGCCGCAGATCGAAAGTCTTCGTCACGGCTTTCTCCAGGTCGCGGTCCGACTTCGTACCGGTACCGAACGTATCGACACGGATGCTGACGGGAGCTGCGACGCCGATGGCATAGGCCACTTGCACTTCGCATTTTTTGGCGAGGCCGGCTTTGACGATGTGCTTCGCGACCCAACGCGCCGCGTACGCGGCAGAGCGATCGACTTTGCTGGGATCTTTGCCCGAGAACGCGCCGCCGCCGTGCCGGCTGTAACCGCCGTACGTATCGACGATAATCTTGCGGCCGGTAAGTCCGGCATCGCCCGGAGGACCGCCGATGACAAAGCGACCGGTGGGATTGATGTGAAAAATAGTTTTGTCATCCAAATATTTGCCGCACACCGGTTCGATCACCTCGCGCTTTACGTCGGCGCAGATTTGCGCGTGATCGATGCCCTCGGCATGCTGCGTGGAGATGACCACGCACTCGATGCGCTCCGGTTTGCCATCATCGCTATATTGCACCGTCACCTGGCTTTTGCCATCCGGACGCAGATAGTTGAGCACTCCCTTCTTGCGGACATCGCTGAGTTTTTTGACAAGTCCATGCGCCAGGGAGATCGGTAGCGGCATCAACTCTGGCGTTTCGTCGCAAGCGAATCCGAACATGAGTCCCTGGTCACCGGCACCCTGTTCGGTGTGCAGACCCACGCCTTCGGAAACGCCCTGATCGATATCGGCGCTCTGCTCGCCCACGGTGACGAGTACGGCACACGCTTTGTAATCGAAGCCGAAGACGGCGTCGTCGTAGCCGATGTCGCGAATCGTATTGCGTGCGATTTCGGCCAGCGGAATGTACGTCGACGTTTTGATCTCGCCGGCCACCAGCACCATGCCGGTCGTCGCCAGACATTCGCAGCCAACGTGAGCGTTGGGATCGCGGGTAAGTGTGTAGTCCAATACGGCATCGGAAATCTGATCGCAGATTTTATCGGGGTGACCTTCGGTGACCGACTCGGATGTAAAGAAGTGGGACATGAGATGAGTGGAAGAAATGGGAATTGAGAATGCACGTTTGAAAAAAACTTCTCCTGCGACGGAGAAGACTGCTGTGTACTATCTTCCCCGGAGGGGCTGGATTTCCCACCTGACTTCCGCGTGGAAGGGTTGGGGAGTGCGTCAATCGGGCCAGATCCCTCCGCACTGCTCTGGATAGACGATGATGTGACCCAATGGTACTGATGACCAAAAAGGGAGGCAAGGCCAATACGATAAGCTACGGAAACAGCGCCTGCTGGAGGGAATACCCAGGACCACGCGCACAAGAAAGCGACAGCGCTCCATCTGATGAAACTGGAACAAATTTCGGTCGAACGTTGTGCTTCACAAAAAGAGAAGGCTACAATCGCTCTTCAATCTATGCTCTCCGCCCCCTCACCCTTCACCTTCGTTCTGTTCGGCGCCTCGGGACATCTGGCCCAGCTGAAGATCTATCCGGCGCTGTACATACTGGCGCTCAAAAAAAGATTGCCCGAGGAATACGTCATCATCGGATTCGCGCGATCGGAGATGTCGCAGGAATCGTTCCGGGAGCTCGTCGCCGACTCCATCAAGCGCGACATGACGACGGTGAACGAGGACATGCTCCAGGAATTCCTGAGTCACGTGCACTACCATCAAGGACAATATACGAACGAAGCGGACTTCAGCGCACTCGCCAAAAAAATCACCGGATTGGAAAAGGGTTGGGAGAAGCCGGTGCGACTGGCGTACCTGTCCACGCCGCCCGAGGTGTTCTCGGACGTCCTCCATAATTTATGCGAGGGCAACGTACACGTGAAGGGCCGGCCATTCCGCTGTCTGGTGGAAAAACCGGTGGGACATGACCTGCGCAGTTTCAATACGGTACGCGAGCAGCTCAGCAGCTGTTTCGAGGAGAGCGAGATCTACCTGCTCGACCATTACCTGGGCAAAGATGCCGTGCGTAACATCTACTATCTGCGCTACGCCAATCCGGTACTCGAGCGAATCTTCAAAAATACACTGATCAGCCACGTTGAGATTACGGCATTGGAAGATGACGGCATTGGCAAGCGGGCCGGCTACTTCGAGGGCTCCGGCACGTTCCGCGACATGTTCCAGAGCCACCTGTTCATGATGGGCTGTCTGCTCACCATGCGGCTGCGCGATGGCGATGAGTATATAAAGGAGAGCCGACTGGAAGCGTTGAAAAATTTTTACATTCCGCCGGCCATCGACCTGAGCGATGTGGTGTTGCAGGGGCAGTACGCCGATGGAATCATTAGAAATGAAAACGTTCCCGGCTACCTGAAGGAGGAAGGAGTGGAAGCCAAGAGCCTGACGAACACGTACGCAGCCCTCACTATTCTGAGCCGCGAATCGCGCTGGCAGGGCGTGCCCTTCTTCTTGCGCTCCGGTAAACGACTGGCAAAAAAAGAGACCCGCGTATCGATTCAGTTCAAGGAACCACGCTCGGTCGGCAAAGGCGCTACACCCAATCGACTCGATATCATTCTGCAGGGTGAAGCTGGCATGCGACTGCATATGCAAACGAAAGTCGGCGGCATGGTACCCGAATACCGTCCGCTGATTATGGAAGATCCGCTCGTGTGCTACGGCGACTGTCTGCCCGAACACGGCCTGTTACTGCTCGAAGCGATTCACGGCACGCAACACTGGTTTCTCAGCTTCGAGGAAGTCCACACGGCCTGGCGCATGATCGATCCGTTACAAGCCTATCTGCAAAAGTCCGATACGCCCTTGCACCTCTATCCTGCCGGATCACAAGGCCCGACGGTGGCGGATACATGGATCGAGAAACACGGCGCGAAGTGGCTGTAAAATCGACGTACCGACCGTAAATTGTATTTCGTCAGAGGGGACAGTACGCTGGAGTCATGTCTTACCGCCTTCTCGAAACACAGACTGACGAACAGTTTGTTGAACAAGGCACACACGTATTGATCGAGAGCGTCAGTCACTGCATCAAAGAAAAAAATCGCTGTTTCCTGGGTCTGTCCGGTGGTTCCACGCCACAGCCGATGTACGAAGGACTGGCGACATCGAAATGGATCGACTGGACCAAGGTATCGATCTTTCTGGTGGACGAACGTTATGTACCGATCACACATCAGGCCAGCAATCAACGAATGGTACGCGAATCGTTGTTGGCAAAAATAAAGGTATCCGAAAAACAACTGCTCTTTCCCGATACGTCGCTGCCCATCGACGAGTGTGTTCAGCAGTACGAATCGGCGCTCGCGACACTCCTTCAGAGAGGCGTACCGGACATCGTCACATTGGGTCTGGGCGAAGACGGCCACACCGCTTCGCTTTTCCCGCCGCTTACGGATGATGCTCTCGGTTCGCGTTTGGTGATCCACACCGAAACCGAACGTTTTGCCGTGCGCAACCGCATCAGTCTTACCCTCCCCATTCTGGAACAAAGTACTGGGCGCATCTTCTTCCTCGCCGGTCATAAGAAAAAGATGCTCTGGGAAAAAATGCTCGATGCACCCAAAGACATCGTCCGTTTTCCGGCACAGACTTTGATGGATGAAAAAACCACCGTGGTGACGCAGTGGTGAGGAGCATGCATCATTCCCAGCTGAGTTGCTTCCAGTGATCCGTTATTTTTCCGTCAACCACACAGATCAGATCCAACCGATAGCCGCCTTCATAGTCCTGCTTCGCTACCCATAAACGGGCGGCACGCCTGAGGGCTCGCATTTTTCGCCGGTCCATACTTATGTCCGGCCGGTAATCATCGCTTTTTTTGGCCCGCGACTTCACTTCGGCGAATACCAGTACTTGATCAACCGGATCGAGGGCAAGGATATCTATTTCGTCGCGGCCGATTTTGATATTGCAGCCTCGTATATCGTAACCGATTGTTCGCAAATACTCGGCGGCGATGTGTTCGCCTTCTGTCCCGATCAGCTGAGTCGAATGCCGGCGCACGTATCGAAAAATATTCTCCATGACAGACGATTCTACATTCCGCATTTGTCATTCAATACTCAATTTTGTCTATCGAACTGCATTGCGTATTAGGTGTACGAGAGTACACTCGCATTGTTGTTTTCCCCAACTTCCATGCTCACTCAGTTAACCTCCTTTGCCAATATAGGACTCAATAGTTCCAAAATTACCGTGGAGGTGGCGTCGACCGGCGGGGAGTTTAAATTCTACATCGTCGGCCTGGGGGACACTGCCGTGCAAGAGAGCAAGCAACGCGTTTTAATGGCTCTTCGAAGCAGCGGTTATCGGTTCCCGACCGGCCGCATCATTACCGTGAATCTCGCGCCCGCCGACATCCGTAAAGTCGGACCGCGCTTCGACCTGCCCATCGCACTGGGGGTGATGCTGGACTTGGGACATGCCGATATTCCCGAAGCCGTTTTGCGAGAAACAGCTTTCTTGGGGGAGCTCGCACTGGACGGTTCGCTGCGCCACGTATCCGGCGTTCTGCCCGCGGCCATCGGTTGTGTGAAGAACGGTATCAAACGTCTCGTGGTTCCGGCAGCCAACGGCGCCGAGGCGGCGCTCATTCCAGGTCTTGAAGTTATTGCACCGGAATCGCTGACCGAGCTGGTGCAAATTCTGACGGGCGAGCGGGCACCATCGCCGATCGATCCGCCGGCCAGCGCCGCATACGATATGACTGATTACGTCGACTTCTCGGATATCCGCGGGCAGGAGCAAGCCAAACGCGCACTCGAGATTGCAGCAGCCGGCGGCCACAATGTTCTGATGAGCGGCACACCGGGTTCCGGCAAGACGCTCCTCGCCCGTGCCTTTCGCGGCATCCTGCCGCCACTCACGCAGGAAGAGTCCATAGAAGTGACACAGATTTATTCCGTCGCCAATCTGCTGCCCAAAGATACTCCGCTCATTCAATCGCGCCCATTCCGTCGCGTGCATCACACGGCCAGCGGCGTCTCGATTGTGGGAGGCGGACAAATCCCCGGTCCCGGCGAGATCAGTCTGGCTCACCGTGGCGTGCTCTTTTTGGACGAACTCGCCGAGTTCCCGGCGCAAGTGCTGGAGGTGCTGCGCCAGCCGCTCGAAGACCGGCACATCACGATCACCCGCGCGCAGGGGAGCATCACATTTCCCGCAGACTTCATCATGGTCGCCGCGATGAACCCGGCAGAATACAGTGCCGGATCAGCCAAGAAGATTGAGCGCCGCATTTCGGCACCGCTGCTGGATCGTATTGATCTGACAATCGATGTGAAGCCCGTGCCGATCAGCGATCTTCAGAAAAAACCATCGGATGGCGCCGAGACCACTGTGCAGATTGCCGCACGCGTGAAGCTGGCCCGCGAACGACAGCGCGATCGATTTCGCAGCATGTCGATTTCGACCAATAAAGAAATGAGCGTGAAACACATCGATACATTGTGTCCGCTGGATGCCCAGTCTGAAGCATTGCTCCACCAGGCAGTCGAACGACTGGGACTCTCGGCTCGCAGCTACCACCGTACTATCAAAGTGGCGCGCACGATTGCGGATCTAGAGGGAAGCGAGGGGATTAAGCCGCAACACGTGGCCGAGGCATTGCAGTATCGGTGCAATGTGGCAGGGAAGTAAGGTTTGTTGAAAACCACACCAGAGCACGACAAACGAAGGCAGAGGGTCATTTTGGCTTTGGATTCTGCTTTTTGGCTTCTGATGTACTGTTTCCTTCGCCCAGCCCCTTCTCTATAGTATCTATACTTTCCATTTCTCTTATGCGTCGCCTCATCGCTTCCATCGGTACGACAAGCATCCTGCTTGTGCCTCAGTTATCCCTGGCCGCCTTTCAGCAGCCCAGTGAATTGTTTGATGTTCTGCAGCAGCAGACACAGGCACAAACCTTCAGCGCGGAAGGCCATATTGATGCCAAAGAAGGCGCTGCCTCGCTGTGGATGAGCGGATCAGCAGAAGGAACAGAAATCGCGACAATGCAGGCCGATATCAAGTTTACGCTGCATGTTCTGATGAATAAGGAGCTCGTGAAGACAACGGCTCGCGTGAAAGTGGTCGACCAGACCGCTTACTTCATTGTCGATTCACTGGATACGGGTGGCAACGCTCAGATTGCCGCCAGCCTGGCAGATGTGAAGGTAGGACAATGGTATTCCCTATCGCTCACCAACGCGACCGGCCAACAGAGCGATGTTGATCAAATGCGCGAAGAGATACGACAGTCGCTGGATACGATGCTAACAATGACATCCACTGTGGACACGAACACTACTCTGTATTCGCTCACTTTCAGCCGTGAATTCCGCCGGCGGGTAATGCCCTCGGTGCGCGAATGGGCTGACAAACTGCATGGAAGTACTTCGGTGCCAGTCCTGAATCTTCACGTAAAAGCGGAAGTATCCAACAATGATGAACTGTTGCAGTCACTGAAATACTACTTCTCTGTGGCGAATGGCTCCGACTTCTCGGCCGTTCTGCAAGGCAACCAGCAACCAAGCACGCAACCACTCACAGTTATTGCTCCAACGAATGCCATCGACGTCTCATCACACTTGCCATCGTCCAGTGGCATGCAGCCATCGGTCACTCCCGCACCATCATCTTCGCCAATACGTCCCACCACCCCCTGCAGTCCGCGCCGACGCGGCAACTGCTAATTCTTCGACTATGAATTTTGCCGACGCCCTCACCGCCGCCACGCGACAGACGTCTCCTGTATGCGTAGGCATTGATCCCGCACTCGACAAATTGCCTGAGGGTATCGCACGCGATCCCGATGGCGTGCTGATCTTCGGCAAAGGAATCGTTGATGTAGTGGCCGGCATCGCCAGCGTGATCAAGCCGCAGCTCGCCTACTACGAACTCCTCGGTTGGCAGGGCATGAAGGTATTTTGGGAATTGTGCGCGTATGCCAAAAGTAAAGATCTACTCGTGATCGCCGATGGCAAACGCAACGATATCGGATCGACCTGCGACGCGTATGCCGATGCCTACCTGTATGCCGATAGTCCGGTCGACGCTCTGACGGTGAATCCGTATCTGGGATCCGACGGCATTCGGCCTTTTGCCGAACGTTGTCAGAAAAACGACAAAGGCATCTTCGTTTTGGTCAAGACGAGCAATACCAGCTCCGGTGATTTGCAGGATCTGCCGATCGGCGATGAAGTCGTGCACGAACATCTGGCTCAGCTGGTGGAGAGCTGGAGCACAACGGTACTGGGCGAAACGAGTAATTTTTCCAGCATCGGAGCAGTGGTGGGCGCCACCTATCCCGAAGAAATGAAGTATCTCCGCACACTGATGCCGCACGTGCCCTTCTTGATTCCCGGCTACGGAGCCCAGGGTGGAACTGCCGCCGATGCGGCACATGGATTCGTGCCCGACGGCACCGGCGCCATCGTCAACGCTTCGCGCAGTATCATCTATGCTTCAAGCGGAAAAGACTGGCGGGAAGCAGCGGGCAAGGCGGCGGA
The DNA here is from genome assembly GCA_041691135.1 of Candidatus Peribacteria bacterium. Taxonomy (GTDB): domain Bacteria; phylum Patescibacteriota; class Gracilibacteria; order Peribacterales; family Peribacteraceae; genus JAQBQQ01. Next base: position 8,285 of record JBEPVF010000010.1, on the reverse strand, counting down.
AAATATGGCGGCGGAATTGAAGGCAGTCCTTTAGCGAGGGGTCCGACGGCGCCGAAGATTCCGACGAATGGAGGAGTTATTCTTGGTCCTCGGCTTCGTCGGAGTCGTCGGATTCCTTATGAATGAATCATTTCCACAGCGTCCCCTTCGCTATCGGCGAATCGAGTTCGACCCAATTGTAATGACCCTGGCCGTCGGTCCATTGAACGGAACCGCCATCACTTGGCGTGCCAGCTTTGGCCAGACTCACTTGCAAGTACGGATTCGATGCATTGGGAGCTACGGACACAGTCGCGTACAGACGCAGAGTTCGCTTGCCATCCTGCAATGTTCCGATGCCATCGGGCAGACTGCCACAACTGACGGTCGTATCGCTGGTGGTGCAATTGACGAGATCCGTACCGTCCATGGATCCGAGCTGCCAGTTCGTCACCGTGACGGTATCTGATTTTCCGACCTGGAAATCCATCTCTTCCACTTTTACTTTGGCCGGCGAGATGCTCGTTCCCACCACCGTAAAGGCTCCGACTACTTGATTGCTTCCCGGCGTCAATGCATCGGTGCCCAATTGGGCATTGTAGATATTCGTGATCGTCGCCTGGGCCGTGTTGTGCTTCGGGAAAGTGAAGTCCGCCACGCTGGGTGCGTAGCTCTGACCGCTCCACACGCCTTCGCCAGCCAGTGACCACGAGGTGACTTCGACGATCTCGCCGCCGTATCCGCCATGGTCGCGATCGTTAAGCAGAACGACGATCGCCAGATCACGACTCGTTTTTTGCGGGATCACATACGCGCTGCTGCCGGTGGGGAACGATCCTTTCCATGTCAGATCATGACTGTCATTTGAATCAAGCGTCAGTTGTCCGACTTGTGTTCCCAGGGAATCGACAAGATACATGGCGCTGATGGAATCAATTTTGTTGCGCAACTTCACTGTCGTCGACTGCACACGCACCGGTTCGAGATCCGGGAAATAGTTACCGGTCGCAATCGGCTGACTGCGCTGACCCAAGAGGAGGAAATGACTCCGGGCAGGGAAGGCGGCATTGGGAAGATTTGAACTGGCAGAAGAAACGGATGAGGCTGATGCATTGGAGGAGACCGCAGACGAGGAGGAGCCTACCGATACCACAGAAGAACTGGAGAGTGATGAGGAAGGAACGACGCCTTTTTCCGCCTGGCGATAGAGATTAAGTTCACCTTTCGATTCCGCTTCAAACGCCGCTGCCAAACGCGCCATCTGGCCGCGCGTGATAAAAGCATCAGGAGCAACGGTCTCCGGCAGAGCCGTCTTTTGCGTGTGCGCGGCGCGCAGATACGGTGTGTACCATTGGTCGCCGGTTTGCTTTTGCACATCGTAACCGAAGGTATTGACCAATACTTTTACCGCTTCCACATAATTGATGGACCGATCAGCATGGAATAGACCATCCGGGTACCCGGCAATGATTCCACGTGCCTTGGCGGCACAAACATAGGAAGCATACCACGCCGACGGCGCAACATCCGGGAAACATCGATCGGTCAATGCCGACGACACCGAGGTCCCATTCTTCTGGTCATCGAGCAGAATAGCAATCTTCACAAACTCGGCCCGATTGAGCGTGCGTCGAGGCAAGAATTGTCCATCGCTATTTCCTTGTAACACATCGAGATGTGTCAGCAAACTGATGCCCGCCGAATCGGCCGTGGAAAAAGGGCCATCTTTGTACTGCGAGGTCGCATCGGAATAATCGAGCGCCAGCACGACAATCGGAAGAAGCAGGCCAAGCGCAATGAACGGAGATTTTTTCATAGTGATAGTGGGTAAGATAGGCATCGTACTGAGGAAAGACATAATTTCAAACGACATGAAGAGGGAAAATGTTACAAAGAAACTCCCCGATTATGGAATCGGAGAGCATCTTCGTTAAATCTCTACTGAACCTTAATACACTGACCGGCGATTTGGCCGAATGGTGCCGACCCGCCATTGGCATAGCTGGGTGATTGCAGAATACCTCCAACCGTGTAGTACCCCGGTGTTGCCGGCATCTGGATAGAGAAATCACCCCATGACACCTGTCCCTGCGACCAGGTTATCGGATTCCAGCTAATCGAACCACCACCCTGGAAAAGGTTGTTCGGCACATTTGCCTTCGCAACACCTACGTTCTGCAACGACGCTTTACCCGTGTTGCGGAAGTACCAACGCAGTGTCCAATTCGAGCCGGAGGCGACCTGCAGAATGCCGTCGCCATTGGGAGTGGGCTTAAGAGCTATGTCGTCGTAGATGGGAGCATTGGGATTGTTGAGCGTGCAGTCGCCAAGTCCAGGGCACTGAGCGTTCATAGCGCTGTTATCGTATGAGGGCACACCGCAGTATGACGTACCCGTAACCGAAATCGTAAATGGATTATTTGGGGCATTATGGTTGATCGTTACAAAGCCATTCCAATCTTGAGCAGGATCCGGAGCAGTAAATGTAAGCCACCATGAGTGGACGTCGCCAGGCTGGATAGTGGTTGGATTGAATGAAAGATAGTAGCCAGCTGGAATAGTTATAGACGATATAACGAGTGGAGCGGTGCCATCATTGGCAACTGTCACCAATTTACTGAGCGTGTCTCCGAATACGTGACTGCCGAAATTAAGCGAACCGCCATTTGATAGAGGATTACTATCAACCGTAACAGTCACATGTGGAGCCGGCGGAGGCGTCCCTTTGCCCTTCGCCGTGAAGCCGAACGGATTGTGGAACATATCGTTCGTCGTGAAATTCACGCTCGTCGAAGCATCGCCTGTCACAGTCGGCTTGAACGAAAGGTAGAACGTCTTTGTCGCATTGGGTGCGAGGGTAGCGCCGGCAAACGCCGCACTGTTAGAAGCAGATACCGAGGCATCAAACGGACTGGACGGATTGATGCCGCCCACGGTCAATGACGCGTTCCCGGCATTTTTGAGCGTAAGAGTACGACCGGCTGACTTAGTTATGGCAACGGAGCCAAGGTCCACCGTTCCGATACTGTCGAGCACTTCCGTCGGTCCATCAAACAATTGAATCTGTGGTGCAAGGACCGTCCCGTATGGATAGAAAACAAATGGATTATTCTCATTATCATTACTGGTCAACGACACCGTGCCATTGTTTAATCCTCCGTAGAGAGCATCGAACCGAATGCTGAACGTTGCAGTATCGTTTGGTACAAGCATTGTCTTGCTGAGTCCACTGGGGACCACACTAAAGCCCGGCCCGGATGGAATGGTGAGATTGCTGAGGTTCATATTCGCGTTACCGATGTTCTTCACCGTATAGACTTTTGTGATGGTTGCCCCCTGCACTGTCGTCCCATACGCAACATACGAACCACCGTTCGTCAGAATAGTCGATGTGCCACCGTTATTGACCGATACCTGTATTTTCGGCGCCGGCCGCGCGACGATGGATCCGGTAAGAGTGAAGCCGAAGGACTGGTTACCTGGCACCAGACTACTGGTCCATATGAAAGAGACGTTATCGGACAAAGTGCCGGGTGTTTGAGTCTTTGATGATGGCAACTCCATCCAGACGGGCATCGACTGATTGGGCGAAAGAACCGTATCGGGAAGATTATTCGTGAATGCCGAGAAGTTGCCCGGAATCACTTGGAACGTACTGGGATACACGGTGATGTTTACGTTCCCGACATTCGTAATGTACGAGTTGCCCGCTATATTATCTCCTACGTAGTACGTGCCGAAGTTCACACCGCCGTTGTTCTTGGGTATCTGGCCCTGAAGGAACTGAAACTGTATGCCATCTTTGAGCGCAGGTGTGATCGTGCCGTCAATGTTGAATACGAACGGATTGCTCGTGACGGAGTTGCTCTTGATTGTCACGGTTGAGGCGTACGAGTTCGGCGCCTTGGTAGTGTCCATTCCCAAGTGGAATGTGTTGGAGTCACCCGGCTGCAACGTCATCTTTGCCTGGTCATAGTTGAGCGTGATCTTGAACGCAGAGTTGCCAAGCTCGATCGGCTGCAGGGTGAGCGCGGCATTACCGATGTTTTTGACAGTATAGAACGCCTCGTTCGACGGATCATTCTGATGCGTGGAACCCAAGTGCGTCGTGAAGGTCGTCGACATGTTCGTGAGCACTGTGTTGCCGGCACTTACTTCAATCTTGGGCTGTGTAGAGCCACCACCGCCACTGCTACTACTGCCACCACCGCCACTGAAAGTCCCTTTGAACGAAAGGAGGAACGGACTGACCGCATTGGGAGCAGAATGACCGATCTTCATCTGGTCCCATGTCCATGTGCCGGCCGACGCCGGATCGATCTTCACTTTGAACGTCGTGAACGTATTGGGCGCCAAACTTGTCTGGGTAAAGTCCTGCACCAGAGTGAAGCCGCTCGGAACGGTGTTATTGGCATTAATGGATTGCAAGACGAGATATGCTGCGCCGATGTTCTTAACCGTACATGTCTGCGTGAGAGGTGTTCCGACAGGCGATGTTCCGAGGTCCACCGTATCGCTACTGTTCACCTTGGCGATGCCGCACAGGACTTGCAGTTTGGAATTCGGACTGGTTGTCACATCGGCCGTCAAGTTGAGGAAGAACGGATTACGGAATGGATCGTTGTTCTGGATCTTCACCCAGCCGTTATACGTTCCCACTGCGGACGTATCTACCGTCAGACCAAAGGTGGTAGAAGGACTGTTGGTCCATTGACTGTACGGCGTGAGCGTATTGGTCGTCGGATACCGTGATACGGAAAACTTCGAACCAGGATCGAAGGTGAAGGTTGGTCCGATCGACAGATCTGCCGTTCCTATGTTCCTGATCATGAGGGTCTTGGTGAGATTACTGTACGACTGCGTAGATCCCATATCGAAGGTCGAGCCGTACGGCACATCGACACCGCCGTCGAGAACCTGCATATGCGGCTGCGATAGAGACATGACTGTGCCCTGCACATCGAACGTGTAAGGCGTGCGAATCTGATCGCCATTACTGATCCAGATGCGTCCGACAAAATCCCCGGGCGTTGCAGGATCCAATTCCATCGTGAAAGTGGATGTCGCGTTGGGTGCCAGAGTGAATGGCGTAGTCAGCTTGGGAATGATCGATGGACTACCCGAGAAATAGTATGAGGAAACGGCGAGATCTGCCGTACCGATGTTCTTGATAGTGAAGGTCTGGCGTCCCGTTCCTACAGCAGAGTTTTGCATGATCGAACCCAGATCGACCGTGCTGCCCATCGCAACGTCGGCGCTCCCCAAGAGGATTTGAATGTGCGGTTCAGCGATGGGAGTCACTGCTCCTTGAATCTTGAATGCGTATGGATTGTTCGTCACATCGCTGTTGGCAATAGTCACCGGTCCATTTGGCGTGCCCGTGTCACTAGTATCCATGGTAACCGTGAAGGTTGCGTATGTTCCGGGTGTAACCTGGGTGGAAGAAAGTGGAGAAGTGATAGTAAATCCACTTGGCACAGAAATGAGCTTGTTCACCGTCAGCGTGTCGGTTCCGGCATTCTTCACTTTGAAGACGCGCGGTACCGACGCACCCACCTGCACTGCACCGAAGTCGAATGTGCTGCCCGGCGCGATGTAGGTACTTCCCTGCCATACTTCGATCTTGGCCGCGCTCGCCGTCTTGAATGTGGTATCAGACGAGTAGAAGACGGCGCAGGAAGCCGACTTTCTGGAATTCACACGGAAGTGGTAGATGGTATTCGCCGTCAGTCCGGTCAGAGTGACGCTGTGATTTATCACCATATTCGGATCGCGGGCCGTGGTGGATTGGTAGGGCGGACCAGCACTTGGGCCGTACTCCACCTGCGAGTCAGCAGGAGCATCCGTCTTCCACGTGATGATGACGCTGTTTTGGCCGATGTTCGTCACTTGCACTTGGGAAATCATCAACAGACATGCGCCGATATTCGAGGAGCTAGATGAGCTACTTGGCGGCACGGAGGAACTACCGGGTGATACCGACGAGCTGCCGGGTGGTACTGAGGATGAACTACCGGGTGGCACCGAGGAACTACTGCCTGGCGACATAGAGGAACTACCAGGTGATACCGAAGATGAACTACCGGGTGGCACCGAGGAACTACTGGATGAGCCACCGTTCCACACCAGCCACACACCATCCGGGAAAGCGCTCATGTCGCCCTGCATATCGACAATCAATGTTGTACCAGCGGCAGTAACGGCGTCGAACACACGCGTCTGCCACGTGGCACCTCCTGCGGCGACAGTTGGCTGCGCAATGCCATTCACTTTTCCATCCATACTCAAACCGTTGACCGATGCGGGAGTTGTGGCGCCTGCAGCAGTGTGACTGGCTCCGGTCACCGGTCCGTCGTAGGCCCGGAACTGTGCGTTGCCTGCCGGCGGTGTGCCGACTGGGGACTGCCACGTGGCGCGCACTTCGTACTTGGCACCTGGTGTCAGATTACTGAAGCAGAACGTGAATTCCTGTGGTACGGCTATCAAACGGTTATTTACACGGTGCAAGCTGCCTTTCCACCCCACACCCGACGCAGTGGTCCATCCGCCATGGAGCGGATAAGCGCCGTCGAGTTCGGCATCGTCCATCCACATGTTCGGCAATGCGGTTTCGTCTTTGCAGGGAATGTACGAACTGGCACTGAGCTTGAAATTATATTTCGGATTAGCCGGGTCGTTCGTATCGAAGGACAAGAAAGGAGAGAGCATAGTACCCTCAGCGCCTCGCGGATCGAAGAGGTACGCTATTGCCGTAGTATCGCCCGGTTGAATGGTTGTCTGATCAGGTCCATTCAAACGGCTGAGCGGCAACAGTGGATCGATATTGATATTACTCAACACCAATGGCGCGTCGCCGATATTTTTTACGAGGAGGATTTTAGTCGCGGCGTCGTTTGGTCGAATGGTGGGAAATATGACGGTTGTACCGTTCGGAATAACAGACATCCCATCAAGCACTTGCAATTGTGGTCCGGATCCCGCCCCTCCAGAACTGGATGATCCTCCCACTCCTGTCCCAGCCGCATCACCCAAAAGCGCGAGCACGTTGTCGTTAAACTGTCCGAAGATGGACCACGTAGTCCCGCCAGCATATTTCCAGACGATTCCATTGGAGTAACCATCGCAAGCGTGAGCCGTCGGCACGAAAGAGCCGAGGAAATCCTGCCACTGACTGCGCCAGTCTTGCGGCGGCATGTATCCCTGCTGCGTATTGAAAATCGGACCGGTAGACGACATGTTATGTGATGATGAACTCGATATGATGAGTGCATTCGGCATCATGCAGGTCTGGGCTGGATTATTCGTTGTGCCTGCGTAGAGATTCGATTGGTAGACGGCGAAGGCATTGACGTCAGTACCCAGTTCCTGGCTGACAATCGACCAGTTCACCCCATCGTATGCGTAGATAAAACCGGCCATATGACGTGACGCACCAACCGTCACCACGGCAGTCACACCGGCGTATAGACGACTATTGAATACCTGCAATGCATTCACCGTGCGGATTTCGGTGCTATTCGCCACAGGTAATGCGATATCTGTCCATGCGCCCGCATCCAACCGATAGATGCGTCCACCCTTGCTCGTACCGCTCAACGGCGCCGGTGCTACCGAGCCGTGAATATTGCTGTCGCCAGTGGCGGCAAAAAGCTGCCCGCCGAATTCGGTAAGCGCATTGGTGGTATACGACACAGAAGTTGCAGCGGTATTTCCCACCAAATTCTGTCCCACCTGAAACCAACTGAAACCGTTATAGCGATACACCGCCTCTTTTGTTCCGGCGTACAGGGACCCATTAAAAGAGGTGAGCGAGTCGATGACAGGGAACGTCCCGATCGTCGTAAATCCACTAGCCGGATCGTACCGCACCACCTTCATGGCCTGGTTAGGATCGGAGGAACCAGTGTTCGCCTTCGCCATGTACAGCTGATTTCCGTGGATGGTCATGGCACGGTAATCTCCGCTGTCGAGCATAGTGCCAAGAACATTGCCATTGCAGGAGAAGAAGCCGCTCTTACCACCGGCATACAGAACATTATTGAAACGAATGAAGGCTTCAGTGGTATTTGCCGGCGGTGCAGCGAAATCAGAACCGGTCAGCGCATCGTACTGCGCCAGCATGTCTGTCCAGGGTGGACCGCTGTTGTAGTAAAAAGGATCGTTCGAACCAGCCCATAGGCCATTGACCGGACAATTGAAACCGGGAGTACCAATGGTGGAGCTACTTGAATTAGCGCTGTCACTGGAACCGGAGCCATTACTTCCGTTGGACCCATTCGAACCATTGCTTCCATTAGATCCGTTAC
>JBEPVF010000009.1:0-60614 GCA_041691135.1 Candidatus Peribacteria bacterium | reverse complement strand
CTGTGGCGGATCCGGCGTTCTTCTTGATGGTGAGCGCGCCGGTCATGGTGTCGCCAGAGGTGTTGACGTAGCGGGCGTCGAGGGCAGTGGTGGTGAGTCCGGTGTTGCAGCTGAGCGCGCCAATAGAGGACGACTGGAGCGAAGCGCAAGAGAGGAGCGAAGAGACAGTGAGAGACGAACCGGACATCGTGCCACGCACGTTGAGGGCTTCACGAGCGCGAGCAGCAGTGTTGAGCGTGAGAGCACCGGACTGATCGAAGGCAGCGAGGTTGGTGCCGGCGGAATTCTGCAGTTCGAGCAGGTTGGTACTCTGCGAGGCGAGACCGCGAAGCTGGAGTTTGGTATTGGCAGCACCGTTTACACCTTTGAATTGCAGAACGCCGGTGCCGGCACGAACCAGTTGGATATCTGCAACCGCGAATCCATATCCCCATAGCATCGTTCCGTCATTGTCGAGGATGAAGCGAGAATTGGTGTCGCCCGGAACACTGGTCTTAAGTGCTTGTGATCCCACCACGGCGGTAGTGAGAGCAAGGACACCGGTCATGGTATCGCCACTCGTGTTGACGTATCTGCTATCTGCCGTTGTTTGCGTGAAGGTAGCGCCGCAGGAGAGGGCACCGGCCGAAGACGTCTGCAGATTGGCGCAGGATGTGACGCCCGAGACCGTGAGGGATGCACCGGAGAGAGTGCCTCTCGTGGTGATATTGCCGGTCGAGAGAACTGTGCCTGAAGACGTCAGATTTGTTTCGGCGTGGATGACGGCACCCGAGAGGGTGTTGCGAACGATGAGACCGAGCGTTCCCTTGCCACCGCCTGTCACGTTGATGCTGAGTGCACCGGTCATGGAATCACCGGAGGTGTTGACGTAGCGAGCATCGAGGGCGACGAGGGTGTGGGCAGTCGAACAAGAGAGTGCACCAATAGACGAGGTCTGGAGCGTTTCGCAGGAGACCAGGTTATTGATAGTGAGCGATGCGCCGGACAGAGAACCGGTGAAGGTACCCGAACCTGAGACACTGAGCTTGGCTTTGGGTGTCGTGGTGCTGATACCCACGTTGCCGGTGGCCATGATGGTCATGCGCGTGGTGCCTGTATTATTTTTGAGATTAGTGAGGAAGCTGATCGCTCCATCCGTGGAGTTGCCGACGCGGATTTCCGAATCGAACGGCACGCCGTTCGAGCGGGTGCGAATATGGAGACCCTGCCCCTGCTCGATATAGGCATCATTGCCGACACGTCCGTCGGTGCGCGCATCAGTACCGGCGTAGAGCAGCTGGAAGTCACCGACGGCCGTAGACTGCGAGAGCGTCAAACGACTGTCACCGGCTGTACCGTTGTCCGGCGCGCCAATATTGATCGTTGTGGGACTGGCTTGTGTGCCCGTGCCGAGAACGCTGAGATTTACAGCTCCCGGAGATGCCGTACCAACGCCGAGGTTCCCCATGACGTACGATGTGCCGTTCATGACCGTGAGGGCAGCACCGGAGAGCGTGCCTCTTGTCGCAATGTTCCCCGTGGAGAGAACTGTGCCAGAAGAGGTGATGTTTGTTTCGGCATGGATGACCGCACCAGACAGTGTGTTGCGAACGATGAGACCGAGAGTTCCCTTTCCTCCACCGGTGATGTTGATGCTCAGTGCGCCGGTCATGGAATCGCCTGACGTGTTGACGTAGCGGGCGTCGAGAGACGACTGCGTCAGAGCAGTAGCGCAGGAGAGGGCTCCGACGGAAGAGGTCTGCAATGCTTCACAGGAGATAAGGTTATTGACGGTGAGAGAGGCGCCGGACAGAGAACCGGTGAAGGCGCCGGAACCAGCAACCGTGAGTTTCGCCTTGGGTGTAATAGTGTTGATGCCGAAATTGCCGTTGTTGAGTATGGTTGCCAGCGGCGTGGCAGTCGTGCTGATAATTTGGACACCGAGAGCGGCGCCAGCGCTGCGGAGCTGGGTATAGTCGGTGGAGCCGATGCCGAGCATCTGGACAATGGTGCCGTCGGTGCGGATGCCGGTGAAGAAGACGTTGTTGGAGCTGATTGCGATGGAGCCACCCACAGTCAGCTGGCCAATCGTGCTCTTGGTGGCAATGCTGACGCGTCCTCCATTGGCGTAGAGAAGTGGTGTGGCAGCAGTACCCGTACCGGAGATGGTGATCAGAGAACCGGAGATGGTGCCAGCGACATTGAGCTTGGCGCTACCAGGGTTCCCTGTCGCTCCGACGGTGAGATTTCCAAGAATGGAGCTGGCACCGTTCATGATCGTCAGGGCGGCGCCGCTTAGCGTTCCACGAGTCGTAATATTGCCCGTCGAGAGAACCGTGCCTGAAGACGTGAGGTTTGTTTCGGCATGAATGACCGCACCGGACAAGGTGTTACGAACGATGAGGCCGAGAGAACCTTTGCCTCCACCCGTGATGTTGATGCTCAGTGCGCCGGTCATGGAATCGCCTGACGTGTTGACGTAGCGTGCGTCGAGACCGGATTGCGTCAGACCGACTGCGCAGGAGAGAGCGCCGGCACTGGAGGTCTTGAGAGCCTCACAGGAGACGAGGTTATTGACAGTGAGTGATGCACCGGACAGAGCTCCACCGACTTTGAAGCCACCGTCCGTGCGAAGCGTGGCAGCAGCAGAGCGGTACAAGTTGGTATCGAAGGTGGTGCCCGTACCGAAGAGGATATGGTAGGCACCGTTCTTGGCCTGGGAAGCTATACGCAAACCACCCGTATTCGACGTGATGGTCACTGCATAGCCGCCGGTGGAGGTGTTGGTGAAGGCACTGGCGCCCTGCACCTGGAGACCGCGGCCCACGATGAGGCCCCCGGCGATGTCAGCGCTGTTGGCAACCGAGAGGTAGTTCTTGACCGACAGAGTGGTGGTCTCGATGTCGCCTGCCTCCAGCTGCTGGATGTAGCTGCCGCCGATGTCGAAGATGTTGAAGGTGTTGTTCGTCTGGTTGTTCGTGTACAGGTAGCGTCCCTGGGCCACCAGGTTCTGCGTTCCGGTGAAGGTGGATCCGATCGTCTGCTGGGCAAGGATCTTCGGCAAACGGGGGTTACTGACATCGAAGGCGTAGAGAATGCCGTTGGTGGCTCCTACCGCATAGAGTGTGCGATCGGAGATGGTGACCGCGTGGATATCCTGACCGGTGTTGGGCGTTTCTCCAAGGAGGAGGGGCGCTGCGGGGTTGCTGATGTCGAAGATAGTGACGAAGCTGCGGCCACCCACGTAGGCGTAGCGGCCTTGGACGGCGACGGAGAATGCCTGGTTACTGTTGAGCAGATTCGTCGTGGAGATCTCGGTGGGGCTGGAGGGGTTGTTGCCGTCGACGACGTGGAACTTGTTGTCCACGCCGGCGTAGTAGACGTAACGGCCCTGGACGGCGAGGGAGTCGGGGTAGCCGTTGGCAACAGAGGAGCCGGATGCGGATCCGACGACGAACGGATTGACCGGATCGCTGACGTCGATGTACTTCACTCCTTTGTTCGTGCCGACGATGACGTAGCGGCCCTGGGCAACGGCGTTGTAGACAGCACCAGCAGCAACGCCGGAGATATTGGCGATGCTGCTGACGAGGAAGGGGGCGAAGGGATTGCTGATATCGATCACGGCGAAGCGGTTGCTGTCGTACTCACCCAGGTAGGCGTAGCGGCCCTGGACGGAGATGGCAAACGGACGGTTGGGAGAGGCCAGAGTGAGCGTGCTGATCTTTTGCGGCGTGAGCGGATTGCCCACATCGAAGATCTCAAGTGTCCGTGATGTGTAAGTGGTGACGTACGCGTAGCGGCCTTGGACAGCAACCGATTGTGGCTGCGAACCCGTTGCGCCGGAGCCTGTCCACGTGGAAAGGAGACGGCTGCCGACGAACAGTTGCGGGGCCATTGCGCCGGAGCCGCCGCGGGAAAGAGCACCGGATCCAATGATAATCGTCCCGACCGAGACATTAGTGCGCAGGAGCGGGGCGGAGCCGGTGCCAGTGATGGTGAGTGACCGGCCCGACATGGAGCCTGCCACGTTGAGCTTGCTGGTACTGGGGTTCCCGGTGGCACCGACAGTGAGGTTGCCAAGAATCGAAGAGGCACCGTTCATGATAGTAAGGGCGGCGCCGCTCAGAGTTCCACGTGTCGTAATGTTGCCGGTCGAAAGAATCGTGCCCGAACTCGTGACCAGAGATTCAGCATGAATCACTGCGCCCGAGAGCGTGTTGCGGATGATGAGACCAAGAGAACCTTTGCCGCCACCGGTGATGTTGATCGAGAGGGCGCCAGTCATGGTGTCGCCGGAAGTGTTGACGTAGCGATTGTCGGCAGTGGTCTGCGTAAAGGTGGCACCGCAACTGAGGGCGCCGACCGAAGACGTCTGGAGGTTGGAGCAAGAGGTGACGGACGAGACGGTCAAAGATGTACCGGACATCGTGCCGACGACGTTGAGTTTGGCGCTGCCAGGATTAGATGTGGCACCGACAGTGAGGTTGCCAAGAATCGAAGAGGCGCCGTTCATGATGGTGAGCGCGGCGCCGCTCAGAGTTCCGCGTGTCGCAATGTTGCCGGTCGAGAGAACCGTTCCAGAAGACGTGAGGTTGGTCTCGGCGTGGATCACGGCACCGGACAAAGTATTACGAACGATAAGACCGAGAGTTCCCTTGCCCCCACCCGTAATATTGATAGAGAGGGCGCCGGTCATACTGTCGCCGGAGGTGTTGACGTAGCGTGCATCGAGCGACGACTGCGTGAGACCAGCTGCGCAGGACAGAGCGCCGGCACTGGAGGTCTGGATGCTGGCGCAGGAGATCAGATTGCTGACCGTAAGCGAGGAACCAGACAGAGAGCCATTCACTTCCAATTGCGTATTCGGCGTACCAGATTTACCAATGCCTAGTTTGCCGAGAATGTAGGAATTATTGGTTGTCCCGTTCAGCGTAAGAGCCGAGCCGGAAATGGTGCCGACGACAGTGAGAGCCGTACCATTGGCTGCCTTCTTGTTCCCAAGATTTCCATTGATACTGATAACGACGGCGCCGGAAATGGAGAGGCGTGAACCCGGAGTCGCCGTACCGATACCCACTACTCCGCCCGTACCAGCAGAGGCGTACAGAATTGGCCTGGCTGTATTGAGCAGGACGGAAACCTTGGAAACACCGTTTACCGACGCGATATCCGGATTGCCATCACCATTGAAGTCACCGAGAGCCATAGCAATTGGACCGCCGGCTGCAACCGAATATTCGGTGCCGAGACTGGTGAATCTGTTGTTTCCATTTCCAATGGAGACTGTAATTCCCACTCCATCTGAACTGCCGAGGAGCGCATCTGTTTTGCCATCACCATTCACATCGCCGCTGATAAAGGAGATGCCTCCCGTGTCACCATTAATGTTGCCGTTGCCGTTATTAAAGGTTCCATTTCCTCTGTTGATAAAGGTGGATGCCGAATTGGTTCCATGGCCTGCCAACAGATCAGGCACTTTGTCGCCGTTCACATCACCGATGCTTATAGAGGAAGGTACATCTGAGTTATCGACGTAATCGACCTTGGTGGCGAAGGTGCCGTTGCCGTTGTTAAGCAGTACCGAAACAAGCGATGATGGAGTATCTGATGCCACGGCGATATCAGCCCTGCCATCGCCATTCAGATCACCGAGCGCCACGCTGATGGGACGTGAAGCAGTCGCGTAATCGACCTTGGTGGCGAAGCTGTTGTTGCCATTGTTGATCAAGACAGAAACGGTGCCGGCACCGTAGTTCGCGGTCACGATATCGAGCCTGCCATCGCCGTTCACATCCGCACTGGCAACGCTCCGAGCACCAAGGCCGACCGAGTAATCGGTTTTAGCGGCGAAGGTGCCGGCATTACTGTTATTGAGGAAGACGGATATCGTCGATGCGCCGCTGTTGGCGGTGACGACATCCTGTTTGCCGTCGCCGTTGATATCGGCAGTGACGACGCCGCGCGGACCGGTGCCGGTCGTATAGTCAGTCTTCGCCGTGAACGTGCTGCTGCCAGTGGAGATAAGGATTGAAATACTGTTTGCCGTATAGTTAGCCGTCACGATGTCCGACCGGCCATCACCGTTGAAGTCAGCCGTAGCGACTGCCATCGGCGCACTTCCCGTCGTGAAGTCTGTTTTTGACAAGAATGTACCGACGCCGCTGAAGTTTGCTTCACCGGCTTGGATCGATGCGATGTTGACCAGATTTCCCGCGGCATTGATGCGTGTCGTTCCATTGGTGGCAAGTCCGGCATTCACGATGTTGAATGACTGATCGAAGCCAGTCTTACTGGCGAGCAACGTGCCCGAGAGCGAGGCTGTCGGCACCTGCAGGGCGCCGGTCATCGAATCACCTTGTTTCTTCACATACCGAGCATCAAGAGCAGTGCCGGTTAGTCCCGTGTTGCAAGACAGAGCTCCTACAGAGGAAGTCTGGAGCGCAGCACATGTGATGAGCGAAGAGACAGTGAGTGATGTACCAGAGAGCGTGCCAACCACATTAAGCTTGGCACTGCCAGGGTTACTCGTCGCACCGACGGTGAGGTTTCCGAGAATCGACGACGCACCATTCATGACCGTGAGCGCAGCGCCCGACAATGTTCCACGCGTCTTGATGTTTCCGGTGGAGAGAATTGTTCCCGAACTCGTGAGCAGAGATTCAGCGTGAATCGTTGCGCCCGAGAGTGTGTTGCGAACAATCAATCCGAGAGTTCCCTTGCCTCCACCCGTAATGTTGATAGAGAGCGCACCGGTCATCGTGTCTCCGCTTGTATTGACGTAGCGATTATCGGCAGTCGACTGCGTGAACGTAGCGCCACAAGACAGGGCACCGGCTGACGAGGTCTGGAGATTGGAACAAGAGATGAGGTTGTTGATCGTGAGTGAAGCGCCGGAGAGTGAGCCGGTGAAGGAACCGGAACCAGCGACACTGAGCCTCCCTTTGGGCGCCGTGGTGCCGATGCCGACGTTGCCATTGGAGGTGATTCTCATCGCCTCGAACGCAGTTACGGTCAGACTGGTGCGGAAGCCGAACTTCAAGACCGCGCTGTCATCAACCGGGCGCTCGGCATCGATGTAGGCGCTTTCGCCGCCTGCCAGGAGGAATTTCTGTGTGATGTGAGATCCATTGGTAGAATCCAGGTTCTGTAAGCTGAGGTACGCCGGCGCATCAAAGGGGCTGAGAGCGGAGTTGTCTGTACTTCTGGTCACAGTGAGACCCTGTGTACTCGAAGGCGTAAAGAGAGCCTTTCCATCGTTGCGGATAGAGAAGAGACTCGTGCCGCCTGAATCTGTAATGTTCAGAGCAAGATCGGTATTGTCGCCCGTCGCTCCTGCAACTTGTAATCGTGCCGTTGCTGCAGTCGTGCCGATACTGACGCGCCCGCCACTCGTGTAGAGGAGTGGACTTGCGCCAGTACCCGAGATGACAAGCTGGCGGCCAGACATCGTGCCAGCCACATTGAGCTTGGCACTTCCTGCGTTACCAGTCGTTCCAACGGAAAGATTGCCCATCACGTAGCTCGCGCCATTCATAATGGTGAGCGCTGCGCCTGACAAGGTTCCGCGTGTCTTAATATTTCCAGTGCTCAGGATCGTACCAGAGCTCGTGAGCAGAGATTCTGCATGAATCGTTGCACCGGAGAGTGTGTTACGGACGATAAGACCGAGGGTTCCCTTGCCACCACCGGTGATGTTGATGGAGAGGGCACCGGTCATGGTGTCGCCGGAGGTATTCACGTAGCGGGCATCGAGTGACGACAGTGTTTGAGCTGTAGAACAAGAGAGGGCCCCAGCCGACGATGTTTGAATAGATTCACAGGACGAGAGATTACTGACGGTGAGCGATGCGCCGGACATCGCACCCACTACTTCGAGCGTCTGGCCTGCTTTGGCGGCAGTGGAGCCGAGGTTGCCAGTCTTACTGAAGATCACAGCGCCGGAGACGGACAGGAGAGAGCCTGGCAACGTGTTGCCGAGCCCGATACTGACTCTGCCGCTGTTGGCAATACCCATACGCGGAGTAGCATTTGAATTGGTGTAGAAATAGATGCCATTCGTTGATCCGGCTCCGAATGTTTGCAGTTGGAGTGATCCACCAATACTCGGTGCGTTCAACGCCACATTGTTTGCCGACGTAACGGAGAGTGCGCTGAACAACGACCCCGCACTGTTCTCAAACGAAAGGCCAAAGCCATTATCAAGAGCCAAGCTGGCACCATGGAAGGTGGCCATACCGGAAGACGGATTGTGGAACTGCACCATGTAGGCCGTCGTGACAGAAGGTGGTGTGCCGGAGGCCAATACATTGGAACCTGTATCGGTAAAAGTATTGGCACCACTGGCTATGCCAATCAGAGATGATGCACCGTAACTGCCGGCAACCGTTGTCCGATAGATCTTGTGCGTGAAGGCGCCGTTCTGTATTGACCAGCTGACAGTAACTGATTGGCTGCCGGAATTTGGCGTGGCCGAGACTTCGGAAGACGCGACGGTCTGACCGCTTAGAATATCTAAGTGCGTCACCTCGTAGTAATAAGTCGTTGCAGCAGTGAGGGTGCCACCCGAAGCGATGACAGCACTGACTCCGGTTGGGGCAGACATCTCCATGACGAACTGTTTGCCAGCTGCAAGATCAAGACCTTGCTGCGGCGTAGTCGTACCAATGCCAAGTTTGCCCATGACGTACGACGTATTGGATCCACCGCTGATCGTGAGGGCAGAGCCGGAGATCGTGCCGAGTACATCGAGTTTGGTCGTCGGTGACGTCTTGCCGATACCCACGTTGCCCATCAGGTAACTGGTACCATTCATGACAGTGAGCGCAGCGCCGGAGAGTGTTCCACGTGTTCTAATGTTGCCAGTGCTCAGGATCGTGCCAGAGCTCGTGAGCAGAGATTCAGCGTGAATCACTGCGCCCGAGAGCGTGTTGCGGATGATGAGGCCAAGAGAACCTTTGCCGCCACCCGTGATGTTGATGCTCAGTGCACCGGTCATGGAATCGCCTGACGTGTTGACGTAGCGGGCGTCGAGAGACGACTGCGTCAGAGCTGTGGCGCAGGAGAGAGCACCAGCGGAAGATGTCTTAATGGATTCGCAAGATGGTAAGCTGGAGACAGTAAGGGACGAACCGGACATCGAACCGACGACTTCGAGCGCCTGGCCAGACTTAGCGACGATAGAGCCGATATTGCTCCCGATAATAACGGAGCCCGAGACAGAGAGACGCGAACCTGGGGTGTTTGTCCCGATGCCGACATTGCCATTGGTATTCAGAAGGCGGAGTGATTCGGTGAAGGTGCCAGCGGATGTTCTGCCTAAGAGAAGATCCGAATTATTGGAGGTAATGATGGCATTGTTCGACGTATTAGCGCCAAATGCCAAAGCAGCAATGTCGCTGTTGATACGATTAACGGAGACGATATAGCCTACCGTATTGCCATTGAATGCGGCTGTGTTCTGTCGAATAGTAAAAGGTGCGTTGACTGTCCCACCCAGTCCAGTCGTACCGACGCCTACGCGACCACCGCTTGTGTAAAGAAGAGGACTGGCGCCCGTGCCCGAGACGAAGAGCTGACTGCCTGAAATAGTGCCGTTGACGTTGAGCTTGGCGCTGCCGGCATTGCCGTTCGTGCCGACAGAGAGGTTCCCAAGAATGTAGCTGGCACCGTTCATGATAGTGAAGGCAGCGCCGCTAAGAGTTCCTCTCGTGGTAATGTTTCCCGTCGAGAGAACCGTGCCTGAAGAAGTCAGATTTGTTTCGGCGTGGATGACAGCACCGGACAAGGTGTTGCGAACGATGAGGCCAAGAGAACCTTTGCCGCCACCCGTGATGTTGATGCTCAGTGCACCGGTCATGGAATCGCCTGACGTGTTGACGTAGCGGGCGTCGAGAGACGACTGCGTCAGAGCTGTGGCGCAGGAGAGGGCTCCGGCACTGGAGGTTTGGAGCGCAGCGCAGGAGATGAGTGACGAGACGGTAAGAGAAGAACCTGAGAGAGTCCCACGGACGTTGAGAGCTTCACGCACTCTGGCAGCGGCAGTAATGGTAAGAGCGCCGGACTGGTCGAACTTGGCCAGAACGGTGGCGTTATTATTCTGGAGTTCGAGCAGGCTGCCGGTCTGGGCGGCAACTCCCTGGAATACGGCCACGATCTTTTCTTTGGCGGTACCTAAGACATTCAGTTTGGCAGCGGTAGTGGTGAGATTGCTCAAAGCACCACCGATACCTACGTTGCCGGTATTGCCGTTGTAGAGGGCATTACCAATCCGCAGACCATTGGTAACGTTGAAGTTGATGGGTCCGAGTTGCACATAGTCGTCGGTGCCGAGAACGGCGAGGGAGACAGATCCGTTGGCCGATCCAGTGGCATAGAGACCGATGTCGGAACCAAGAGTGACTGGACGCACCATGTAGCGCAGAGAGCCGTACTTATCCATTTGTGCAAGCAGAGTGCCACCAGTGTTGCGCAGTTCGACGAGGTTCGCCGTCTGATGGTTGGCACTGCGGATGGTGATCGGAACACTGGATGCACCGGATGCTGTGAAGACCGCACTGTTCGTGAACAGTCGACTGCCGGACATCGAGCCATTTACATTGAGACCGATGCCGTTGTAGTTGATGAGGAGAGCACCAGTCATCGTATCACCGGCGACATTCACATAGCGAGAATCGAGCGCAGTCTGCGTCAGGCCCGTGTTGCAACTGAGAGCACCAATGCCGGAAGACTGGAGAGCGGCGCAAGAGATGAGTGAGGAGACGGTGAGAGACGAACCGGACATCGTGCCACGGACATTGAGCGCTTCACGGACTCTAGCCGCCGCATTGATGGTGAGGGCGCCGGACTGGTCGAACTTGGCCAGAACGACATTGCCGCTGTCGAGGAGTTCGAAGAGGCTGGCATTCTGGGAGGCAAGTCCCCGGATCTGGAATTTGGTGCTTGTAGCATTGTTGAGAGCGGAGAGAAGAAGCGTGCCCGTGTTGGAGCGTTGGATCTGGATGTCCTTGGTGCTGTTAAGTCCCTGGCCCCACTGGATGAGACCGTTGTTGAAGATGGCGAAGCGGGCGAGAGTCTCACCGACAACTAACGTCTGGAGGGCAGTGTCGCCGATACCAGGGCGAAAGATGGAGACGCCGTTGACCGTGGCACTTCCATTGATAGTGAGCGACGAGCCGGAGATCGTCCCGCGGACATCGAGAGCGGTGGCGGGATTCGTCTTGTTGATGCCGACGTTGCCCATCAGGTAACTGGTGCCGTTCATGACAGTGAGGGCGGCGCCGGACAGGGTGCCACGGGTCTTGATGTTGCCCGTACTTAGGATTGTTCCAGAGGAAGTCAGGAGAGACTCAGCGTGGATCGTTGCACCAGACAGTGTGTTGCGCACGATGAGACCGAGGGTTCCTTTGCCTCCACCGGTGATGTTGATGGAGAGCGCACCGGTCATGGTGTCGCCGGAGGTGTTGACGTAGCGGGCGTCGAGTGACGATTGACTGAGGCCAGCCGCACAACTGAGGGCGCCAGCCGACGTTGTTTGAATACCCGCACAAGAGATGAGATTGCTCACTGTAAGCGATGCACCGGAGAGTGATCCGCGTGCCGTGATATTGCCGGTTGCCAAAATATTGCCGGAGGCAGTGAGTAATCGATCAGCGTGAATAATCGAACCGGAGATCGTGCCAACCACTTCCAATTGCGTATTTGGTGTTCCACTCTTGCCGATGGCCAACTTACCCAATATAGAGGAGTTGCCGTTCATGATCGTAATCGCCGCACCCGAGAGCGTGCCGCGGCTGGCGATCATACCGGCCGAGAGAATGGTGCCCGAAGACGTCACCAGCTTCTCCGCATGTAGGATTCCGCCGGAGAGCGTGCCGCCGACCTTCAAGTTGCCATCGGTCTTCAGCGTCGAGACGCCGCTCCTATAAAGGTTAGTATCGTAGTTGGCTGCGCCCGATCCAAAGAGGATGTGATTCGCCCCCTGCGTACTCAGCTTGAGCGCCGCTGTGGCCGCCGCACCGGCATTGCTCTGGATATCGATGCCGACTTTGGTGGCATCGCGCGGACGAATAGTAAGCGTGCCCGAACCGACCGTATTCGCATCGCTCCACAGGAACTGTGTACTGTCGCGACCATCCAATCTATCGGCATTGTGCGCGTACGGCACGGCCGAGAACTGGCGGCGCGGCGAGAAGACTTCCGGATACGTTGCGGCATTGGCCGGATCGAATTCCACCTGCAGATACAGATTGTCGGTATTGAAGTCGACACCGGTCATCGGCGTGATCGAACCGAGCAGAGCGGAGAAGAGTCCGCCGGTCAGCGACAATTGGTTCCCCGAGTTCCATGTTTCCGTCCACAGCAACGTGCCGCTGGACGTCGCATTGTAGATCTTGAATCGCATATTGTATTTGCCGTCAGCTACCGCCACACCTCCGCTCGTCGTGATCTTTCCCTGATAACTGATCGGTTTGAAGATGCCAGTGGCTGCTTCGGCCTTGGGCACCGCGAATGTATTGCCGATGAGCAAGTTGATGTCGCCGCCCGGCACCAGCGTCGAGAAGACGATAGTCGTCAGGACCATCGCGGCGATCATGCGCTTCGCACGCACCACCATCGATGCGACATCGATCACAACATCCTCCCGGCCCTTGGCGGGCGGATTGGTATGCATGTCCGTCTCCTGGATCAGGAGCGCAGACTGGTGCCGATGGATGACGAGATTATCGTCCATCGTGTGGAGAAGCAGGAGTAGCGAGAGGGGAATGGAGTTCGGAGACAGCCGGCTTCGACGCTTCGGCTTTCTCCGAACGCCACGTACCGATCAGGCCGAAGGCGAACAGAGCGAGGACAGCGATATTCACGAACACGCTCACGACCAGCAGAGGCCGCCAATTCCAGCTACGCAGGCGGCAGAACAGACAACCCGCACATGAAGCGTGAGGAACTGGGGACGGGGAATTGGTTTCTATTTTTTGATTTCTGATTTCTGGAATTTCCTCCGCATTATTTTTTCTGTTTACCCGGCCTTCACGTTGTAATCTTTTTTTCCAGTGATGCGGTGTCCCATCGAAGTACAAGCACTCGCGATCGATGATACGACCGACAGTCGACGATGACAGAACAATCTGATGCTCGGTATTCAGCAATTCAGTGATGCGTTCTTTGCCCAAATGCGGCGACTGCTCGCGGTAGCCGCGGATGAGTGTCACAATGTCTCGCGAGACGTTCGACTGTCGCACCGTATGCGGCGCATGCGATTGTTCTTCCAGACTGTATAAATTCTCGGCATCAAAACGCTCGAGCCATCGGTGGAACGTGCCACGCGAAATATCGAAGTGCGTGCACGTCGCACTCACCGAGTGTCCGTGCTCGGCATAGAACATGATCCAACCCAGTCGCTCGCGCGCACGCGCACTCAGCGACGCCGAAGCGCCCTTCGCCACAAGCGAGTGCAACTGTTCGATGGTGATTGTGTGTTGGTTCATGTGTGTTTTTTTCTTCGCGTGCATTCTTTATGTACGCGCGAAAAATCTTATTATTGTAGCAGAATTGGCACAGAAGATCAACGGATCAGTGTGCACTTGGCCTCACAGCCGGAGGACGAAAGTCCTTACTCTTCAACATCGAATTTAATTTTCGTCAATAATTGAATTCTTAACCAGAAACACTACTGAGTGAAAGTATAGTAATCATAACATTCACAATTTTTCGTAATATTTTATAAAATCACTTTTGAATTCCCAACTAAAGCATTTGCCAAAGAAACGCCAATAGACCGAACATCTGTCCCCTCTCGTGGACAAGTGTCCGCATCTAAGTGAACTTTTTTCCATAGATAGGCGGGTTGTGAACTTCTGGATAGCCCCCTCACCCCGGCCCTCCCTCCGCCCCCTGTCGCTAAGGAAGATTTGGTCATTCGTTCGTGATTGAACATCAAAGACCTGCCGGGAGAGGGAGATGTCTATGTTTTGTTTACGCGAAGCCCCTTCACTACTCCCAGGCGGCCCTACGCCGCCCAACCTCTTCGCACGTTCGCGATTCCAAGCAAACACCCCTCCGACTATGTGGTGGGGATGAGTGGTTACGAGCCCTGCTGTCGCATGCCCACAGGCGCGACAGCAGGGCGAGGTGGGTCATAGGCGGTGCGCTTTCTTTGGTCCTTTCTTTGTCGGGGAGACAAAGAAAGGACACCAGTGGTGATTGGAGAGGTTGGTGCTGGGGAATCATGAACATCCGCGGGTAGCAAACCCGCTCCAAAGGTGGGAGTGAAGAGAGGAAACAATGAGGGTATTGAATACAGCCGCGCCAAAGCATGGCGCTCTAATGGTAATTATATAGAAATGACAAAATGTCTATTAAGCTATGTTTAAAGCACACTATTGTTACTCTGCGATATCCCCTCTCTTCTCCCTAATCCCACGGTAATTCTTCACGAAAGACCACAGAGGTCGCCTTTCTAACTTCGTGATCAAACGGATCAGTCGAGGATACTGGTCGCTTTCGGCGGAAGAGGGGCAGGCGACGGCGACGCGGAGGCACGGGCATGCCAGGCATTTCTGATGTCATGACAATCGGGCCGCCACGCGTCACTGTGATGAAGGGTGCCGGAAGGGGCAGCAGTGGACCGTGCCGCAGTCGATTCCAAAACAGAAGAACCATGTGACTTGCGAATGCGAAGACCGTCAGCATGATGAGCCACACCAGAACCTCTGTTTTTGGCATCTGTTCGATGTACGCAAAATTCGGCAGCGATGCCGACACGACAGCGCTGTGCACACCGATGAACGTATCACACACACTGGCGGCAACCAGACAGGAGACGAACCAGCCGTTGCATTGATCAATCTGACATAGCGGTGCGGCGGCCGGAGCGGCAAGCAATTGGTACACGAGCGGAACGCGTACTTGTTTGGCCTGCGACTCGGGCAGCGACGAAGAGGAGATGTGTTCCTGACTGTCGAGCGAGAAAACGGTCTGCGTATCCGAAAGATCGTCAGCCGTTATTTGGGCTATGTCTTGCGGAAAACTAGGCTTCGGCGATTCTGCTGCTGGATCATGTCCCCAGCGGCGCCGGAACAAACGGATGACGCGCGACGATGTATCTTCCACTTTTACTGTCCCATCCGACGCTGCCGAATCGTTCGCCAACGAGGCGGTAAGATCCCCTTCTGTCATCGTCGCGTACGACACAGCATCACTTGCGACGTCAGAAGTATTGTCTCTTACTCTGGTGCCACCGGTCGGAGCATGTTCATCGACAATGGACGGCGTCAGAGGACTGATGACTGTCTTGCCCGGTTCGCTGTTCTGACTCGGAATGACCGCTACTTTCGCGGACCCATCATCCGAAGCGGTGACCCATACCGAATGTGAACCCATTAATACCAGTAACAGCACAGTGCACAGGCAGGTGAGGAGCGCGCCGAGGGGTCGTCCGTACTGTGAAGGCATAGTGAGGGAAATCTAGACAGTATAGCAGAAAACGCCGTATTTGCCTACCTGCGGCTACAACTCCTATAAACGGAAAACAGAGGTGATCGCAGAGAAAAATGAGGATCATTCGTCATACTTTTACTCCACTGCTGCCCGGTCACATCGGTCACTTCAATCTGGGTTTGATGAAACCGCCGATTGTTTCTATAGTGCCCACCATGACAGACACGCCAAAACGTTCACACGGACCACTCATCGTCTTGATTATTATTCTGCTTCCCGTCCTGTTTGTAGGATGGCAGTGGTGGTCGCTGATGCGACTTCAGAGTGCCATCGATATGCAAGCACGAACGGTGGCCGGCGAGTACAACACGATTCTGCAAAAAGATCTGGCCCCCGCATTGGCCAGTTCATCAACCGCTCCAACACCGGCCGTGCAAACGGCGCTCGCGACGATCGGCGGTACCTCTATTTCCACAGACGGGAAATCGCTATCCCAAGTCCTCGATGCAATTGTCCACGTACAGACCGGTCTGACACAGCTTGATCGCGCGCTGACAGCCACCGATCCCATGCGACTGTCCGCCGCCTACGCGACGCTCCAGAAGGACGCCGGGAACGAGCAGATGAACCTACTGCTTTTGCCTTATAACGTGAAGGTGCAGGATTGGAATAACCGCCTGGATGGTTCAATCGGATCGTTGTTTGCGCGGATGTTGCACCTGCAGCATATCCAGCTGCTGCGGCCGGATGGGAAAGTAGAGTTCGAGACACAAGCGACCTTTTGATCAGCACTACATGACGGAAGAGCAGATGTCGTTCGGTCCAAAAGAAACCGATATCCATCAGCACACCCAGCCAGATCAGGAACAATCCCCACAGAATTAGTTCTGATCCCGGTGCACGCTGGAATGCATCGTTTGTCGGCATCGTCTGGAGCATGCGTGCGGTGCGACAGATGATTCCACGCTGCTGACAGCCTGCCTGCGTGCACATGCGTTCATCGCACGGATCATAGTGCGCCGACAGTCGGGTGATCACAAGAATCGGCACCTGCGGATTGACGAAAGGAGCCGCTCCGTACAGGCCCCGCAATGCCGGGCCGAACGATAGGCCGGTCAATGCCTCCGGTGACAAGACGGTCGTGAACGTCATAACCGGCGGTGATGGTGGACCTGGAACAGGAACTTGGGCCGACGAAACAGAACCGGAGGGCACTTGCTCCGGTGGCAGGATGACATCGACCTGCACATTCGGGGGAAGATCGGGCAACGAAATAGACGAGGGCGATGCTCCGTGTTTGAAACGCTTTGCGTACAGCGCATTGAGTTTATCGCGCATATATTCGCGTGAGATGCGGTACAAACCGAACGGCACTTTCTCCTCACTGGTCGTCGGCGTCACCACTACCGTAGGAGGAGGTTCGATAGGAGAAGCCGATATTGCTCCGACGCAGTCATCATTATTCGACAGGGCCACCCCGTCGTCGCTGATCACATGGACGCCCACACACGTCGACGACGATGTCGATGCGCCGTCGGATGCCCGGGAGTCGACAAACCAAAACACACACAGAAGTACAGTCAGCAACAATGTCAGCTGCACATGCGAATGCCGTAGAGGATGTGTATGTGGAGACATGCCTTTAACAGGTTATTATACCATAAATTTGCTTATGTGTGAATTAACTGTATCTCTTGAAATACTCAAGAGAATTGAGGAATTTAGCTCATTTAACAGGAAAAAATCCCTTTCATCCCCCATCACCTGAATCTTTTGAATCCAACAAAAGCTCTTTCGTCTCCATCCCTGTCACCACATCTCTTACTTCTTCCTGATTTCAAATTTCGAGAAGAAGTACTGCACCACGAATGACACAAAGAAGATGAGGAACAAAGCGATGAGTACCGGCAACGCGGGAATCACCCAGAAGCTCGTCGAGAGCGTCTGCGTCTGACCAAGTACGGTCAGATTCGTGGTAGCCGTGTAGCGACCGAGCGCGAAACGCGGCTGCCAGTCAAGCGTCACCGTGTTTACCGCATGTCGCAGAATGATCCATCCGCGCAACGGCAGTTCATCGACGACCAGACCGAGAATGTTCCGGATAACGATCGTACCGGTGGGTGAAATGTGAACTGTGCCGTCATTCTGACCGGTCACGGTGACTTGGACCGGATAGGAGAAATACACGGGTGCCGTCGGCTTGATATTGGTGACCTGCCCCTTCTCGACCACCTCGCCCGGCACGCTGATCAGGAACAAGCTCGCGACGCGCGCGATCACCTGAAATCCCGGTGCATTCTTCTGCGCATCGGATGGATCGCGTTGCGCGACGAGCGCGGCGTAGTGATCGCCTGGTTCTGCATCCGGCGGCACGGTGATGGTGACCGGAATGAACGCCCGCTGTCCGTGTTTGAGGGCCAACGTCCCGATGAGCGACTTCACCCACGTTTTAGCGGGGAAAGGGCCGTCGAGTGCTCCGTAGAGCTTGGTCGTTTGTCCTGCCGTCTCGCCGCCCGAAAAGTCCTCGGTGTATAAGCGAAAGTTTGCATCTTCGCCTTCCTGACTCATCAATTCGATCTCAATCGTACGCGAATGCCCCGGCGCCACCGTAAGCTCAAAGCGCGTTGGTCCGATGCTGAAATCATGCGTTTGGGGCGCATTCTGCTGCTGTGTGTACCGTACACTTCCTATGTCAGGCACAACGGCATCTCCTGATGCCGCCAAGGCAAAAGGAGAGGAAAGTGCAAACACGTTCGCAGCAAACGCAACCGCGCATGCAGAAGACAAGAGACGGGACATGGTTGCTATCCTATAAGAAGGCTAGAAGAAAACCAACTCAAGAAAAGTAGACGCGAAGAGCCAAGAACCAAACAAATACGAAACGCAAAATTCAAATTTTACCGACTACGCTCCACTTGGGATTCGCTAGCTGGTCTTTGGTTTTAGTTGGTCGTCGCCGTAAACGTCACCGTTGCCTTGTACGTATCTGTAGGAACAATGGATGTTCCGTTGATAATCGCACGGAAACCGATCTTCTGCAGATCGCCGCCGGACGATGTGTAGTTCGAACGGTTCGAAATATTGACTGCCGAACCCGTACCGACATTCAACCACGTATCGTGCGTACCGTCAGCTCCCCATGTAATGCCGGCTCCGCCGGTCGTCGTGCTCGTCGAAGACAGACGTGCAGCCCAGCGCGCATCGTCGGTAACGTTGGCAGTCGGTGTTTCGTTGGTGAAGTCTTCCGGCGTACCGGACACAGCCGG
This sequence comes from Candidatus Peribacteria bacterium, assembly GCA_041691135.1. Classification (GTDB taxonomy): domain Bacteria; phylum Patescibacteriota; class Gracilibacteria; order Peribacterales; family Peribacteraceae; genus JAQBQQ01. The sequence continues at coordinate 41,931 of JBEPVF010000009.1, read as the reverse complement.
CTTAAGTGCTTTAATGCGATTGCCTGGCACGTATCCATTCAGATGTCCTGTACCGGTACGAGCACCCGCCGCTCCTGTTCCAGTCGCCACCAGCCACGACAATGTGTAACCGAGAGTGTTGTTGGTGGTAATTGTGCAGGTTGATGCGTTCGTAGCGCAGTAGCCGTAGCCCGCACAAGTATTGAAGCTCGTGTCGCCCGTGCGCGTGATAGTACCGAGTGAGACCGATGCCGTGCAGGAATTACTGATTGCGGCTGCCACCGTCACGCTCACCACCGTCGTGGAACTGGAAGACGTACTGGCCAATCCATGGAGCGGCTCAGCCAAAAATACAACCAATATATAGAGAGACACAGTTGCGGCAATGCCGACCGTCCATATACGAATGAAGCGCCCCGGGGTGAGTAAGTGGTTCATAGAATGAGTATGTGGGTGTTTTTGAAGATGTTTTCGTCTCAGTATAGCAAAAAAGTCGGAAAAAGACAAATTAAGAGCGTCCGGGGCCTAGGTACGCTGAATAACCACCCGGAATCTGGAGCGTAAGAAACGCAATACAGCTGCAAGAAACACCAGCAAAACCAGAAATAGCAGCAACGGAACGACGGGAAGAATCCAGAATGAACTGCGGAGTACCGACGGTTCCTGGCCATTGATAAGCGTCATGGACGCTTCGACGCTGTAGGGACCCAGCGCAAATGGCGGATGCCATTCGACCACGTGCTGCCCCTCCGATGCCCGGAGCAGTGTCCAATTATGGAGAACGATGCTGTCTACGACCGAACCGAAGATGTTCCGGATCGTGAGCGTGCCTATCGGCTTCAGTCGTACCGTCCCGGTGTTTTGCGCCTTCAAGGCAATGGAAGCCGGGTACGAGAAAAAGACGTTCTGCAGCGGATGCAAACTCAGGAATGATCCTTCTTCGTCAACAGTGCCCGGTACGCGCACCAGAAAAAGTGAACCGATGCGCGAAATCACTTCCACGTGAGTCGTATCCTTCGTTACATTTTCGTTTACGCGTTCGATGATCAGCGCGGCGTAATGATCGCCTACATCCGCATCGGCAGGCACCGCTATTTTGACCGGGATCGTCGCGCGCTCGCCATGGCGTAACGAGAATTCGGTCGCCGCCGGCTGCAGCCAGTTGCGCGCCGGAAACGGTCCGGCCGTGTCGCCGAATAATTGTACCGTTCCATCGTTGCGCGGATCAGCCGAAAAGTCTTCGGCTGTGACGCGGAAATTTACTGTCTTTCCCTGACGATTGATAACCAGCAGCGTCACGTCATCGTCCTGGCCTGGCGCCACTTCCAGGTCAAACGATGTAGGCCCCACCACGAAATCGCTCGACACCGGCACAACCCCCTCTTCCATCGTCTTCACAATCGGCGGCATGGCATTCGCTTTCGTTGCAGCAACCGCGGCGAACGGCATTGCTCCGGCAAGAACACTCACAAGCCACAGGGCACGAATCACTGCCTTCATGGGAATCATACTAGCGGAAGGAAAACCAAATCCCAATCACTCGGATAAGCACAAAATTCGAAATTCGAAAAACAGGGTGTATTTTCGAATTTCGTGCTTCGGATTTCGAATTTTCCATCACAACGATACTGCCGTCATTGTGATCGTCACAGTATAGGTCCCCGTCGGCTGGATCGCCGTGCTGCCGACTTCGGCACGAAAGTTGACGTACTCGTTGGAGCCGGCCAGAGCGGTGCGGGACGTGCGTGTGACAATGGTGCGGTTCGACGTCGCGACGTTCAACCACTTGCTGCCCACTCCATCATTGGCGCCCCATTCGGCTGCCGTATCGGTGCTCGTCACGCTCAGGTGACCGCCCCAACGGGCACTGCTCGCAGCCACACTCCAACTGTCGGGCGTGTCCGCCACTGACGGACCGAAGGCCGGAATCGAATCGGAGCCCGAGACCATGGCGGCCGTCGATGCGCGCCAGCTCAGCGAGTAGCCCGCATCCGCATCGGTAATCACCGTCCATTTGCCCGTACCGGTCCTTTGTCCAGCCCCGACAATCGTGCCGAGATTGACCGTCGTGGAACCCGAGATCGAGAGGAACACATCACTGCTGGTCGTCTGTCGGTAACCGGCACGCAGATTGTAATTATTCGAGGCCGACGGTCCGATATTCGGTTCGCCGATGGTGTCGATGAGGTGATAGTTCGTCGATCGCGCTTCGTCGCCGCCACCCGCACCCTGCACATCGAGCGGCACGATGTATCCGCTGCTCGCCGTGCGCGCTGCTTCGAGTGGATTGCTCGTACACAGAAATAAGCAGAATACCGCCAATATTGTCCGCAACGGTCGCACCCTCATCATGCTCCGCATTGTATGTCAGCCCATGCTAAATGTACAAAGTCTGCACCGGCATCTGCCGAGCGAACTCGTCGAACTATTTTTTCATTTATTGTCCGACAATCTTCTCCAAAATTCCGACCACCGTATCAATCCACCACAAAATCCAGCCGGAAAATACGTCTATGCCGAACAAACGACCCATGAGCAGCAGAGCAAGCAGAATGAACGGGCCCTGTCGCATCAGCTGTGAATACTGAAGCTCGTAGCGCAGTGGAATGAAAGCCTCCAAGATCTTGGATCCGTCGAGCGGCGCAATGGGCAGCAAGTTGAATGCCATCAAGCCAAGATTCAGAAACAGCGAGCTGCCGAAGAGCTGGGACAGAAACTGCAATCCGACGGGACCCGTTTTCACTCCTCCAACCAAATCCAAACCCGATGGCAAACCCAGATGGGGAGCAAGCAAATACAGACCAAAAAAACTGATGATCGCCAGAAGCAAATTGCTTGTCGGCCCGGCCAGCGAAACAAGCGCCGTGTCGCGCTTGGGATGACTGAAGTATCGCGGATCAATCGGTACCGGTTTTCCCCAGCCGAATCCGATGATAATGAAGAGCAATGTTCCGATGGGATCCAAGTGCGCGATGGGATTGAGCGTGAGCCGCCCGTTATCACGGGCCGTCGGATCGCCCAACCAATGCGCCACTAATCCATGCGCCGCTTCATGCACGCTCAGCGCGATCAGAATGCTGATGATGTAAATCGGATTGAGAAAATCTGTCATAGAAGAGCCGTCATTCTAGAAGGATGTGTGCGAAAGCCCAAGCGGTATGACGGAATTCGAGGGATACAAGAATGCTATGACAGGAATGAAGCTGGCATCGGTGTAATGATTTTGGCGCTGTCGCTTTCTCCGCAGCAGAGAGAATTTGTTCGATTCATCGCAGGCGGTTGCCTCCACATCCGGCTGGAGCGTTCAGCGACTGAGGGCGGCATCAGCGCACGATGAATCGGCGTACTGCCACTTTTCCGCGCAGAAAGCGACAGCGCCCTGCTGAAAAATTTCACAATGCTCATGTAGCAATCTCTCTGAATCACTTCCTCTGAACAGCTTAAATCGCCTGATTCCCCTAAATCCTTTCGAACGAACACTATTGACTGCCTGTTCGTGCCTCCCTACACTGCCCCAGCTTATGTCACGTCAATGCGTTAAAACCGGCAAGAAGACCTCATTTGGTAACACACGCAGCCATTCAATGCGTCACACCCGCCGTTCGTGGAAGGTAAATTTGCAGAAGAAACGCGTTTTTGACCCTCAAACCGGTATCTACAAGACCATGCGCGTCTCGACGAGCTACCTCCGCACGCTCGCCAAGCGCATGCAACAGGGAAAGAAAGTATAAATAACGATACAACCGGAGAGATCTGGGCCGGCTTTTTCAAAAAACACTTTTCCTAAACACCAGAAACCACAGGTGCGCGTTACTCGTCTTCTTTCGCATCTTCTTCATCCTCCTCTTCAGCTTCTTCGGTTTCGTCGGAGTCGTCGGCTTCCTCTTCGCCCACCGGAACATCCACATTCACTACACGCTCTGCGATCTCGGTCAGAATGTGATCCGCCTCCCCTTCTTCATCCAATGTCTCCTGAAGCAGGTCGGCTTCCTCCTCGTGCTCCATCAATCGCGCAAACGTAACGACTGCGCCGTAGCCGGCGATTTCGTAATGCTCGACTCGCTGTGCTGCAGTGATCAGCGCCGCATCGCGCACGTTATCTTCCATTTTTTCGGTCAGCACTTTGTGGCCCTCCTTCAGCACGCCCTTCATACCGTCACAGGTCTGACGCTTCGCTTCTTCGCCCAGCATGTCGAATACTTCTTCCAGACGATTCACCTGCTCTTCGGTTTGCTTGCGATGCTCCTCGAACGCCTGCTTGAGTTCCGGATGTGTGGCCGCTTCGATCATCAGCGGAAGCGCCTCCAGAATCTGGTGTTCGGCGTCGTAGAGGTCTTTCAGCTCATGAATAAAGAGATCGTGAAGTGTGCGCAGTTTGGCCATGGCGTTGAGGGGAAGGGATATGCCCAAGCTGTGACGGCTCTTTGCCGGCGAACTTACAACGACATTCCGGATTGATGTTTCTCGGTGTACAGTAGTGGTCTGGTTGCTCATCGGCGCGCTGACGAAAACATCGCAGCGATGGATCGTGCCGTGCGTCCTGATTGCACTCGGCGGATATTTTCTCTTCGTGCTATTCGTGGACTTTCGTTTTTTGGTGAGCATCGTATTCACGTTGCCGCCACTCATCGCCCTCTTGTGTCTGTTTATAAAGCTGAGTGTTCAACGGCAGTCACAGGCAGCCGTCATCGGCAGCATCGCAATCCTTTTGATGTTCCTCGCCTTAGTATTGCAACAAATGCACATCGGCCTGCATCCGATCTACTTCAACTACAACGCTCTCTACCATCTGATTCAGGGCATCGCCTTGGCACTGCTGTTTACGGATTTTCGCCAATTGGTAAAACAATAGATAAGGCCATTTGATAAAAGAATTTTGATAGATGGTCTTGCCAATTTTTGTATTTAGCAATAAAATATAAATATGGTCAATAGACCTCAGCCGGGCGACTCGAACGAATCAGTACAGTCATCACTGGAGAGCACATTGCAATCGTTGATTGATAAGATAGAAGCCACACCTTCGTGGAGTGAGCAATTGGAGAAGCAACAAATTTTCAGCCAACCCGAAATGAAGCGGGTGGAATTTCTACTCGCTCTCCTTTCCTATTTTGAAATGCATCCAGAGGAATGGATAAAAATTCAAAGTTCCACCCACGAAGACCTCATAACTATCACAGCAAAGATCAGTGCGGCGACTGCTGCATTTTTTGATGCAGATCAAACGACGATTCCCGAGTCCGCTCGTGCTCTTCGCGAGAACCTGTTGAGCATCGAAGAAAAATTAAGCCGGCTGAGAGAGCAAGAAAATGTGCAAATGGATAATCATTTACAAGTTGGCAAACACATCCTGGACACGAGAAATAAAATCGGACTCGCACTGGGCGGTGGCGGACTATGGGGTCTGGCACACGCCGGCGTTCTTGAAGTCCTTCAGCGCGAGGGCATTCCTATACATATGATCGCCGGAGCAAGTATGGGAGCTTTGGTGGGCGGCGTTGCCTCCGCCTTCATCGACGAAAACCATCAGCTGACTCCCGACGGCATAGACTACATACAACACGTTGCTGTCACGATCCGAACACTCAGCACTCTGTCGGAAAAAAGAGACGGGAAAGTCGTTCTCCCCTTGGATAAGCTATTGAACCCAGCCAATGAAGATGGCTTCTACGAACAACTAATGACGAAACCACCTGCGGTCAGTTACTGGGCTCAAGTGCAGAAGCAGAAACCGACAAAAAATGAAATATTTCTGACGCCGCAGCCAGGTGATTCCTTAGGAGGTGTCATGAAAATTGCCGCCGCTTCTGCTGCCTTGAAACCGAAGTTCGGTCTGGATCCTGTAGAGATTGATGGAATTCTCTATGCAGATGATAAGAGTGTCGCTCGCAAATCGACGTCAGCGGCAGTGAAACAACTGCGAGAGAATGGCGCGAGCACGGTGATAGGTGCTCCAGTAGGATTCATTGATTCCGATGTATTGGCACCCCTCAAGTGGATTCAAGATCGACTATCACCAAACCTGAGAGACAGGGGCGATGTGGTCATTACATCCAAAGATGGCAGAGGTATTTTATCGGGAACACGTTCGCTCACAAATTTTGGAAAAGGCTTGCCGGTGGTTGGGAAAAAATATGCACAGACAGAAACCGATATTCTTTCGGGTAAAAAAATTCCTATCCCCGTACTGGAATTTATAGCCGCCGGAAAAGAAGCAGCCAACAAAGCACTGCCAGAAATCTACAGAGCACTTGGCCTCCGGCCTTTGTCGGCTCATTTTGAGAAGTAGGTATTTCTTGAATATTTATTGGTCTAAGACGGAACCGGGGGTTCGATACATAACTGCAGCCACGGTTCTGCGGACATTATTGCCACGTAAAACGGCTGCGCCGTCACGTGGCACAAAAGCGCTTCATCGAAGTTAAACAAGCTCCGATTCTTGTGGCTGTGCCACGTGGCGCCGTAGGCGCTTTACGTGGCGGAGAGGGGGGGATTCGAACCCCCGAGACCCTTTCAGGTCTACGCGCTTTCCAAGCGCGCGCACTAGGCCACTATGCGACCTCTCCAAAGCCGACGCACTATGACATAAAAGAATACGGAGAACTAGCCCGTTCTACCGTGAATTTGGCACCTTACTTCTTCTTCGACGGCGTCGGCATCATGTCGCACACTTCGCACTTGGTCGCGCACGCCTTCATTTGATGCATCCAGAGAACCAGACATACGGCAAACGCGAGCAGCGAGAGTGAACCGGCAGTCGTACCGAAAGCGAGACCGTCATCATACACATGCGCTTTGTACACGCCGACAAATGCAGCGATGGTGGCGAAGAGCAGCAGGCCGGCAACTACCAGATGAAGCGCCATACAAGCGCCCTGGTGTGGTGTTTTTTTCTTGTGGAAAAGCATTGGATCAGAGGAAAGTACCCAAAAAGTACGCGCCCACGCCGAATGTCGCAATTGACGGCCAAATTGAATAGTGAAGTGATGTAACGGACACAGAAAGAATTATCATCAGATTTTTATCTTCGGTTCCGTCGGTTGCTTCGGTTTCCTCTTTCAAGAAAACTCGACTTCTTCCTCTTTCTCAAACCTTCTATACTCCCCTCATGAAGATCTCTCTGAACTGGCTGCAGGATTTCGTGACGTTCACCGAAAAAAATCCGCAGGAAATCGCGCGGCGCATCACGGCATCAACGGCCGAGGTGGATGAAGTCGAAGTGCAGGGTGCACTGCTCGACGGTTGTGTCGTGGGAGAAATCACAAGCCTCGGCAAGCACCCGGACGCTGACCGACTGTCGGTGTGTGATGTGAAGACCGACCGGGGGACCGCGAAGGTCGTCTGCGGTGGCACAAATCTGCATCAAGGCATGAAGGTCGCGTTCGCACATGTGGGAACCACTGTGCGCGGCCATGAAGGCGAAACTGTCACCCTACAAAAAGTGAAAATCCGCGGACAAGACAGTGAGGGCATGATTTGTGCGGCCGAAGAAATCGGACTGGAGTCGCTCTATCCGCCGAAGCCCGACGAGGGCAACCGGCCGGTTGTGGATCTGAGCGCCCTGTCGGCAGTCGCCGGCACGCTGCTGCGCGAAGCATTGGGACTCAATGATGTCATTCTCCATATCGATAACCACGCCATCACCCATCGTGCGGATCTGTTTTCGCACATCGGTTTCGCACGCGAGTGCGTGGCCATCGGCCTGGCTGACTGGAAAGAACCATCAAAAAAGAAGCGCGTCACCTTCGGCAAACAGCCGCTGCCATTCGCTATCCGCAACGAAGTCCCGACGCTCATGCCGCGCTACTGTTCCTGCCTGGTCCAAATCAAGAGCCTCGGTACGACGCCCGACTGGATGAAGCGACGACTGGAGGCAGTGGGTTGGCGCTCCGTCTCGCTGCCCGTGGATATCACCAACTACGTGGCAACCGAACTCGGCATGCCGCTGCACAGTTTCGACGCCGATGATTTTGTGGGCGACATAACCATACGGACGAGCAAAAAAGACGAGACGATCCTCACTCTCGATCATGTGGAACGTCCGTTGCCCGAAGGGGCTATCGTTCTGAATGACCAGCAAGGTGTCTTCGATCTGCTCGGCATCATGGGCGGACTGCGCAGCTCCACCAAAGAAACGACCAAACACATCTATCTGCACAGCGCCATCGTCGATCCGGTGACCATCCGCCGCACAATTGTCGCCACCGGACATCGAACCGACGCGTCGACCGTCTACGAAAAAGGCATTCCGCGAATACGTGCAAAAGAAGGATTCATGCGCGCACTGGCACTGATGCTCGAACTCATTCCTGGCGCAAAGATTATCTCGTCGATGGAAGAAGCCGGCGACGAGGGCGCATCCCCAACCATCGACTTGGAACTGGCACGCGTCACAAGCGTGTTGGGGCAGGAGATACCAGCCGAGACGATCAAAAAAAATCTCACTGATCTCGGGTGCGCCGTAAAAGGCGGCAAAGGAAAAATGCTTGCTGTGACACCGCCGCCGTATCGGCCCGACCTGAAATCACCGATCGACTTGATCGAGGAAATCGGACGCATCTTCGGCTATGACAATATCGCCTCACAGATGCCCGATGCATCGACCGTACCACCGGCCCGCGACACTCGCGTGAATGTACTGCGTGATAATCTGAAGGAAGAGGGCTACTGGGAAGTGCTGCCGTTGTCCCTTACCAGTGCGACGCTGCTGCAACATGCCGGCTTCGATCCGCAGGATGCCATCACCGTGCAGAATGCCATCAGTGACGAGACGAGCCTGCTGCAGACGAGCACGTTGCCATCGCTGCTGGAGCACGCGCAGCGCAATCGGTTACAAGCCGCAGATGTCATCCGGACTTTCACCGTCGGACACGTGTTCAGCAAATCCATTCCTGAGCATGCCGAACTGAGCATGATGCATTGCACTCTCGCCGATGAACAAAGCGGATCGGACCGTCTCAAGCACGAACCGCTCCTGCTTCTGAAGCGTGATCTCCACACGGCGCTGGAAGCCATTGGGTACGTCGTGCACGAACAGCAAACGACGACCTCCCCAGGCTTTGCGCATCCTGGGCGCGCCGCCACGCTGATGGTCGGCCAGACGCCGATCGGCCTGCTGTGCGAAGTGCATCCCGACATTCGCGAGCGATTTGAGCTGCCCGGCCGCGCCGCAGTTGTGATAATTGATCTCGCAGCACTCCTCGCCCTGCCGCCATCGTCACGATTGATGCGGCCGCTGCCGCAGTTCCCATCGGTGCAGTACGACGTGACGACGACCAAAACAAAACGCGATGCTGTCGGTTCGATGGTGACAAAATTGCGCGGCTCGGACCCGTTGCTCGAGAGCGTGGAAGTCGTCGACCTCTACACCGGCAAGCCGCTTACTGATGACCAGTACAATTTGACATTGCGCTTCACGTACCGCGCCCCGGACCGCACGCTGACGGAGACCGAAGCTCAAGCGGTGCATGCCAAATTGACGCAGCAGTTGGGCTAACTTCAGGTTCTGAGAGAAATATTTTTTCTGCCGAGAGTATTGAGCATAGACTGAATCCTATGTCTTCGTTTTACCCTCTTTCGAAGCGACCAGAGCCTCGCTACGAAGGCGAATCCACTGATCTGCTACGGATACTCCCCGGTTCAACGGTAGACGAAAGAAAATTCTACAAAGAGGCGGGAGCTAACACTATGAGCGAATGTTACGCGCTGTTTCATTCTTCACCCTTGACCTGCAGAGATACAGCCAAGGATATTCCTCCCTACCCAGGGTAACCGGAGATTGGGCTGAGAACTAAAATTACGCATCAGAAAGCCATAATCGTAGCTTAGCGATTAGGATTATTGAAAATATAGTTACATAATGTCAACATTCTCTCATGGTCAATAAACCTTCTAAAGACAGTGACGCCACTGTACCGCAAGATTTAGACCCAGAGGCAGCGGTGTTGGCTGCCCGGCTTCATGAAACTTCGCTACATGTCACGCGTACATTTGGCAGATTGATGCGTACGTTACCTGTGTTTATTGAAAGTGATATTGGTTTTGCACCATTCAGGATCCCAAACCCAGTCCTCGGGAATTTAATTCCTCAGAATCAGCAAATAGAGGACGCGACGCTTAATTAATGTCTGTCTCACGCAATAGACCGAGGTATACTCACCCTATGAGCGTCGTTACCAAAACCGGAGACGGAGGAATAACGGGATTGTTTGGCAGTGGGCGCGTTCCCAAAACATCACCGCGGATTGAAGCGTACGGAACAGTAGATGAACTAAATGCAATTTTAGGAATCGTTCTGGCTGAACCGAATTTAGATGCGCGCCTGTCCGAACAACTGCTCCGCACACAGCGTCTTCTGTTTCATGTGGGTGCGGATCTGGCGACGCCAGACTTCGAAAACAAATACATTCAACGCGTCATTCAGCCCGACATCGAAGAAATCGAAAAGTGGATCTATGCATTGGAATCGTCACTGCCGCTGCAAACGCATTTCATTCTGCCCAGCGGGTCCCGCGGCGGTGCGCTGCTGCATCATGCGCGTACTGTCACGCGCCGTGCCGAACGGCGCGTCTGCAAGCTTATGGAACAGGAAACGATCAACACACTGGTACAAATCTATCTCAACCGCTTGAGTGATTATTTGTTCCTGGCCGCCCGCGAGGCGAACAGACAGGCCGGGGCGGAAGAAATTCCGGTGTAAAATCAGCGCAACAAAATGTCGTCTATTTTTGTCTTTTGAGACAGCGTATTACTTCGCCAACCAAAGTGGCATGAAGTTCAACAGGACAAGTAACACAAACAGCGCAAGCAGTGGAACGGCAATCGCCACGGCAAGCATGCGCGATGTTTTGCCCGGCGTTGTAAGACTGCGATAGAAGCTGAGGCCGCCGTACAGAACAGTCGTCAGTGCCAGCGGAAGATCAGCCCACAGTAACCATCGCGCAGCCCATTCGGCTTGAAGGTCGTTGCGCAACAGAATGTACGCCACAAAAAAACTCGTCCCCAGAACGTAGAAAAAGAAAGCGGACAAGCGATGAAGAAAGAGAAGCATGCTGGTAACAATTCTATCGCTCTTTGCGTTGAAAGAAAAAGAGAAGGCACCGACGCATACTTTAAAATCTCGCTGCCTCGCCGAAGTCTGCAGATGAAGAGCGAGTGAATTCTTATTTTGTCTTCTTCTGCACCGTCAGCCTCTTGCGGCCCGTGGCGCGACGACGTGACAAAACTTTGCGACCATTGGCCGTTTTGCTGCGCTCCAAAAAGCCGTGTTTACGCAAACGCCGACGCCATTTAAGTTTTCCCAACATAGCCGGGAGACTTTACAAGGACTGCCCTGGCCTGACAAGAGAAAATCTTTCGTTATGGCATCTGTCTGAGCTATTCCAGCCCACTCCAGGTGTATTTCGCTGTCCATGGCCGGAATTCTCTGTACCAGGAAGATGTGTCCCGCCATACTTTTTCCCCTACACTCCCTCCACTATGTTTACCGTCAACAAACTTGCATCCGGCCTGCGCGTCCTCACCTCGCCCATCGAAGGAACCGAATCCGTGACTGTCCTTGTATTCGCCGGCGCCGGGTCGCGGTATGAACAACAGGAGAACCGCGGCATCAGCCATTTTTTGGAACACATGTTCTTCAAGGGCGGACACAAGTACATCAATACCAAAGAAGTGAGTGCGGCCATCGATTCGGTCGGCGGCGACTTCAACGCATTCACCGGCAAAGAATATGCGGGGTACTACGTGAAGGTGGCGGCCAAAGATTTGGAGCTCGCCTGTGACGTACTGTCCGACATGTTGCTCCACGCCAGTTTTCCACCCGAAGAAATCGAGAAGGAGCGCGGCGTGATCATGGAGGAAGAACGCATGTACCAGGACACGCCGATGTACCGCGCCGGCTGGGACTTCGAGGAACTTCTGTTCGGCAATCACCCGCTGGGCTGGGATACCATCGGTACCGAAGAAGTAATTCGCCGCGTGACGCAGGAAGAATTCCAGCATCACAAAGAGTGGCTGTATACGGCCAAAAATCTGGTCGTCACGTTCGCCGGAAAAGTGACGGAAGAAAGCGCCATGCGTTTGGGACAGACGTACTTCGGCGCCATCAGCGGGGATCACAAGGAAACATTTTTGCCCTTCAAAGACTACGGCACCAAAAAAGTATGGCTGCGCAGCAAGAACACCGAGCAAGCACACCTGGTGCTCGGTATGCCGGGCGTCAGTTCGCAGGACAAAGATCACTTCGCCTTGAAACTTCTGTCGGTGATCCTGGGCGGCAATATGAGTTCGCGCATGTTCCTCAACATCCGCGAAGCGCGCGGACTGTGCTACTACATCGCCACCGAGACGGACAATTATCTGGATGCCGGGTCGCTTTCCACTCGCGCCGGCGTGGACCAGTCGCGTTTGCATGAGGCCATCGAAGCCATCAAGCACGAATACCTTACCTGCGCCGCCGAAGGCGTGACGGAAGAGGAAGTGCAACGATCAAAGGACTTCCTAAAGGGAAAAATCACACTCTCGCTGGAAGACAGTGAGGAACGCGCGCATTTCTACGGCAAACAGGAACTGCTCTACCCCAAAGTACGCGACGTGGCGGAATACTTCGCCGAAGTCGACAAAGTGACGACCAAACAGATCAACGCCCTCGCCGCCCGTCTGATCAAAAAAGAGGAGCTGCGCTTGGTAGTGATCGGCAAGGAGAATGATGAAAAGAAGATGGAGGAGCTGATTGGCTGATTCTAGTCGCTGTAACCTTTTGCCCCGCGCTCCGTTAGTATAAGTACCTTCCTTGTCCTCCCATGAAAATCCGCCTCCTTCTCGCGGCAACGGTCGTGACCATGGCAGTTCCCGCGGCCAGCGTGCTCGCTTTCTCGGATATTCAACCTGCCGCACCATACGCCGGTGCGGCGGACCGGCTGCAGGCACAGAATGTGATTAACGGCTACGCTAATGGAGAGTTCAAACCGATGCAGTCGATCAACCGGGCTGAATTCTTGAAGATGTTGATGCTCGCTCGCTTCGGCGGAGAGGTGGTATCGCTGCCCACGACCGATTTTCAATGTTTTACTGACTTCACCGGCACTCAGCAGTGGTACTGGCAGTACGCCTGTGAGGCGAAGGAAAAAGGAATTCTTACCGGTAATCCGGACGGCACTTTCCGCGGCGAGAATGCGGTGAACGTGGCCGAAGGCCTGGCTATGGCGATGCGCGCCTGGAACACGCAGTTGCCGGTGTACTTCCGCGCGCCCGACCATTGGTACGACCCCTACATCGATGCCGGCAATGGCATGAATGCATTCGGATACGTCTCGAATAATCCTGATCACCCGCTCACCCGCGGCGAAGTGGCAGTGCTGCTCGATCTGTTCGTCAACCCGCAAACTTCCACCAGCATGAGCGATGCGTCGTCTCAGCAGTGTCTCTCGAGCGATGACTGCAGCAGCAATCAGATGTGCTCCACTGAACAAGGTGATTGCCAGTCGACCTGTAGTCCCGACGACGATAGCTGCATACAGGTATGCACGGGTTTCTGTGTGAGCCGTTAAGGAAGACAGCACCTGTAAGGATGGCAACTACCCAGCGTCATCCACCCGTAACCATCCGGTTTCTTTGTATTTCCTTTCGCTATCTCTTATGAAGAATACACACCGACTGCTTATGACAGGCACTCTGATACTGACAGCGCTGCCCATGGCATCAGCCTACACACTCGATTCGTTTCAGAAAATGACGGATTCTTCGGCGAGCGCATCCTCGGTATCGCGGACGAACACGCTCACTGTGCAAACATCGACGCGCACAACCGCTTCCGCTGCGGCCACCTTCAGTGAAGATGCCCTGATGAACTACTTGCACAGCCAGTACTGCAACACATTGCCAACCGGCCAACACACCTCTTGTCTGCAGCCGCTCAGCACTGCTCAGCAAGCTGCTAGGCGACGGGTATTTCATGCGTGGTATCAGAACTGGCTGCGAACAGCGCAGAATAGCTATAACCTCTCGATCGAGAATACAACCAGCAGTGTCAGTTCGACTTCATCTTCCTCCAGTTCAACAAGTAATAGTTCGTCCGTAGGAGGCAGTACATCGCTGTCCCCGGATCACTGGCAGGATCTCAACGGCAATTGGCTCAAGGTACAGAATGACAAACTCGTCTGGAGTACGAACCAGGGACAAAGCTGGACTGATATTCCAAACCGCACCTGGCAAGGACCCGACGGCTGGTACCGCTTCGACGACAGCTGGCAACTGCAGAAGAGCGCCAATGGCGGTGCTACCTGGGATACGGTGAATGATGACATGTGGTTGGGAGAGGGAAACCATTGGTTCTCGTTGGATCAGAACGGTGTACTGACCGAAAAAAGCAGCACCGGCGACCGTGTGGATCTTGGCGGTACATGGCAGGTCAGCAATCAGGATTACTGGATGGATAAGAATAACCAATGGGTGAAGTACATGAACGGTCGTCTGCTGTGGAGTTCGGACAACGGTATCACATGGACGATGGTACCCGGCAGTGCGTGGCAGGCGAGCGACGGGACATGGTACCGATTCGATGACAGCAATCATCTTTCGAGCAGCACGGATGGCGGCATTACCTGGGAACTGAGTACCGACAACATGTGGTCGGGCAGCGACAATATCTGGTACCAGTACAACGCCAGTGGAAACCTGATGGTAAAGCAAGGCACCGGTGCATCGACAAATCAGGGCTCGTCGCTCTCGATTTCTACGACCGGCATCGACCAGTTGCGCGCCGCATACGAGGCGTGTCAAAACCTGTCGCCTCGCCGCCGTACGGATTGCGAGCAAGCCCAGCAACAGGTGTCGAGCACCAATACCACACGTTAATAACTGATGGCGGGGACGGGGCGGGACCGACAGTGGCGATGCGGCACGAGAGCAGGGAAAACGGGTGGAGCGGGGCAGGAGCAATCCTGCCCCAGGGATTTTTGACGGATTGTATGCCAATAACCAAATAACCTAGAATATTGGGCATTGGAGAGGAAACGATGGTGTAGGATTTGGTTTTTGGGATTTCCGCCCTACCGTATACACTGAGCTCACAGCTCTACCAGTAACCTCCTCCCCTTATATCTATGGACCAGACTCTCATCCTCCTCAAACCCGACGCACTCACCAAGGGATTTATCGGCAAAGTAGTTACGCGTTTCGAAGACGCCGGCTTCCGTATTCGCGGTTGCAAAATGGTGTACCTGGATAAGAATATTTTAAAGAAGCACTACGCCCACATCGCCGATAAGCCGTTCTACCCCGAAGTGGAAGAATTCATGGGCTCGGCACCGGTAGTGGCTTTGGTTCTGGAAGGCGATAATGTCATCGAACGCGTGCGCGAAATGCTCGGTGTCACCGATAGTCGCAAAGCGGCGGCAGGTACCATTCGCAACGAATTCGGCGTCGACCAGATGGTGAACGTCGCCCACGCATCGGACAGCAACGAAACGGCAGCGGAGGAAGTGAAGCGGTTCTTCCGGGACGACGAACTGTTCGAGTACTAGGAGCCGATGTACAAATCGAGGTTGCGAATCATGATATTTTCATGCTTCGCAATTCATCTGATTGATGGCTCACTTCTTCACTCCTGACACCACTTCCACTGCCTTATCCAACTGCGGATCTTTATTCGCTTTGTAGTCATCCACCGAACGATCAACCACAATGTCTGGATCGATGCCCTCTTTGCCGAGGTTTTTTCCGTTCGGTGTGAGCCAGCGTGCAATAGTCACATGCAGCGTACCGCCTCCGGGAAGGGCGACAATATCCTGTACCGTGCCTTTGCCGAATGTTTTCGTGCCGATGATCGTCGCACGCTTGTGGTCCTGCAGAGCGCCGGCCGTAATTTCAGCCGCACTAGCCGTGCCATCGTTGACCAACACCGCCATCGGCAGATCGGGATATAACGGATTACCGGTCACATTCAGCACTTCGGACTGGTTCCCGCGACGATCGACAGACACCACTTTCCCTTCACGCAGGAACATCGACACCAATTCGACAGCGCCATCCAGATATCCGCCGCCGTTGTAGCGCAGATCCAGAACGATACCCTTGAGTTTTTTACCGTCGAACGTTGCCAGCGCCGTGCGTACTTCCTGAATCGAATGGTCGCCGAACTGCGTCAGATCCAGATAACCCACGGGACCCGTTGGCGCATCGATGATCTTCGATTCCACACTCGGCACGGTGATGTGCTGGCGCACAATGGAAATCTTGTGCGGGTTCGGATCATTGTGATGATAGACAGTGAGGATCACACTCGTGCCCGGTTTGCCGCGGATGAGACTGACGACCTGATTGAGCGTTTGCTGAAAAATGAGCTTCCCATCGACGGCGGTGATCACATCTTCCGGAAGAAGTCCCGCCTTCTCGGCGGGCGATCCTTTAAGGGGTGCCACGACGATGACCGCGCCCTCGCGCTCCGCAAGTTGCGCGCCGATGCCTTCGAGTTCGCCACCGATGCTCTCGGTGAACTTGGCCGTCTCCGCCGGACTCATGTACGTCGTAAACGGATCACCCACCGCACGCACCAGCCCTTCGACCGCACCTTCCATTAATTTGTCGCCCTGCAAATCCTGCGGCGATACGTACCGGTCGTTAAGCACATGCCACACTCGCCACAGCAGCGACAGATCCGCTTGGTCCTCGGGATGCAGGAATGCGCCTGTTGCCGTGCGCAACGGCCCATCGGGCGGCGGCGTCAGCACCTGTCGTTCGTAGCCCACCCCCATCTGCCACCCCAAGAGGAGCGTAATGATCGGTACGCCGATGACAACAATGCGGCGGAGGAAAGCAGAGTCGGACACGAGGAGGATGGTAACATGGGAGGAATAGTGGCAGCAGAGAAAGTATCGAAAATAGTGAGAAAATTACCAAAATCCAAGTCTCAATTACCAATGAAGACCCAAATAGCCAATCACTGACGGATTTTGTGATTCGAAATTGGCTATGGGAATTTAGTTGATTATTGGGGCTTGGCGATTGGGATTTCGTCGTATAATAGAGCCATGCCTCTCGCCTCGCCCATCAACAAACACATGCGTGTTCTGGACATCATTACGTTGTGTCCGGAATCCGAGAGTGTGATCGCGGAATACGGCCTGCACTGTTTCAACTGCAGCGCCAACGCCGAGGAGACATTGATCGACGGTTGTCGTACACACGGCTTCGAAGACGATGAAGTCGATGAACTGGTCGATGATATTAATCAGATCATCCATGACCTGCCATCCAAACCCGAAGTCCTGACTCTGACGACACCTGCCGCGCACGCAATTCGCGACATCGCTGAGGCCGAAGGCCGGCTCGGCGAAGGCTTGGCCGTCATCGCCGACGGGCGCGGCGGATTTTGCCTGGAATTCCAACAGGAACTGTCCAATGATGACCGCACGTTCCACAACAGTGACGTTCCTGATGTGAAACTCTACGCATCAAGCCTCACCCTCAAGCGCGTCGGCGGCAGCACGATCGATTTTCGCGAAGGGAAATTCAAATTGGATTTGGACGAAGAGATGACTGCGAGAGGGTGTGCATGCCACGGAAATTGCGATTGTAAGCCAAAGAATGCGCTAAACACATAATAGCCAACATTACATAAAAATGTTATAATATTAGATAAAAGCCAACATCCCCTACACCGGCTTCCGAGAGCACCGGCTGATCGGTTTTGGGAACCTCGAAGCTGGAAGTCGGACGGAGAATGACGCAGCCGAAACGGGTCGGTCAGTCGACGCGAAACGCATGGGCGCTCTGGAACACCGGTACCAACGCGTACTTGGATTTGTCGAAGCTCTGCGCGATCCTACAATCGCCGACAGCATCGCCGAGAAACATGAGGAAGCACGTAAGGCAATCATAGAACAATCAGACGATGAACTCAGACGGGCAGTGGGATCATTCGCCGATGCCCTGGATCAGGCAGATCAGAAAATTGAGAAACTCTTGTCCGACGAACCAAATCGGACGAATGTCGAACAGCGGGCAACGGCGGCGAGTGAAAAATTACGCCACACCGCCGAAAATATCCGGGCACATGAGCAGCAGCAGAAGCAACAGGATGCAAATGAACTCGCAGCCGTCTCGCAAGAAATAGATGCTGAGCCGGACGAAGCGGAGCGCGAGGCGCAGCAATTGGTCGAAACGGAATTGCACGACATTTTTCGAGCAACCTACGAAGAACTCGCAAAACAATTTGAAGAAAAAAAGTCTGCATCTTCCAGTGAGCAGCAACCGTCATCTGCTTTGGCCGCGCGTGCGCATCAGCAGGTACAAACTGCCACTCTTCCCGACTTCCCGATCAGCGGCAGCCTCCAAGAGCAGGCGGATACCATCAGAGAAGTACGTCGGCTGCGTACGACGCAAGATCACTACGAAGAAGTGGTGACCACTGCCAATCAATTGCTTATGAAAATGCAAAAAATAGCGGAAAGTGGTGCACGCGGGGCACAGCAAAATGCGCAAGTCTCATCGCAAGAAGCGCTTATTGCAAACGGAACCGAGCAACTGCTGACTTCGCAATTGCCCGGCCTCGCAAATCTAAGTGCGACGGGCAACTCTGTGTTCACCCGCGGATATACGTCGACTGCTGCGGCCGACAAAGCTGTGCTTGAAGCGTTCAACCAGACCCAACACCGTGCGGCTGACGCGTATACCCAACTGCAACGGATCGTGGAAGGAAACGGTCCGTCTGCCGACAAAATTCCAGCCATTGTACGGCTTGTTCGGAGCATGCGTCCCACCGATATCTCATCGCTTGGAAAGCAGTATACGCAGGCGAACAAACAGCTCGACCAGCTCATTGCCGCTTATGATGTCGCCGAAGTCGGTGTGCATGTGTTGGATGTCGCTGCCAGCACCGCAGCCAATCGGGTACCCGGCGGCGGCGCAGTGTATTTCGCTTTCAAACATGGAACACGGTACGCAATCGGCAGCGAAGACGTGGGAGATATTGTCATCGAAGCAGCGTTACTCAAGGCCATACCCGGACTGGATAAGGTTTTGGGTAAAGCCGGAAGCACGCTTGTGGGTGCCGGAAAAACAGCCGGCTCCAAATTATTGGCGAAAGTCGCATTAGCGGGAGGATCAGCGAAAGAGCAGCTGAAAAACATCCTGAAAATCGCAGCCGATAAAGCGCTCGATAAAATCGAAGATCGCTTGTACGACAAATATGTGCCTGATTCGATTCACGAAGGAATAAAAGACCGCCTGCGTGACCCGCGACTGCTGGCCAGTGACATCAAGCGTGTCTCGAATAAAAAGAGCCGGTAAACACAATGAAAGTTCAACACTCCAACTGCCAATTTTTCATTGGCAATTTTCAGTTATCAATATCTCAATTTGTCAGCGTCCTTTCATTTCCCCATAGCTCACTCTGTAGTATTCTGCAGCTGATGCTCCGCCTGCCGCCCTCGATTGAACGCCGGCTCATGCAACTGTTCCCCGACAAGGCCGACCGTGAGCATTTTGTCGCACGTGTGATTGAAGATGCGCTCGCCGGAAAGAATGCAGGATCATCATCGTCCGCACCGATGCTTCCGTTTGATGAACAAGAAGACGAGGGCTACAGCGCCGACGAACCGCATGATGAAGAGGATGAGGAAATGGCCGGCGGCACGCTTTACCTTTTTACCGATGGCGGTTCGCGCGGCAATCCCGGCGAAGCAGCTATCGGCTGTATTCTGGAAGACCCCAAGCGCGGCGTGCTGCTCAAGCAGTTCGGTGAATGCATCGGCATCGAGACCAACAACGTTGCCGAATATAAAGCGCTCATCAAAGGACTCAAGCTGGCGCAGCACTACCATCCGAATCGCCTGATCTGCCACCTCGACAGCGAGCTTGTCGTCCGACAACTCAACGGCGAATACCGAGTCAAGATGCCCAGCCTCGAACCGCTATTCGAAGAAGCCAAACGTCTGAGCAAGGAATACCCCGACATCATCTTCAAACATATTCCGCGGAGCGATAATCATCGCGCCGATGCATTGGTGAATAAAGTATTGAACGAGCGGGCGCGATCGACGATGCCCAGCAGGCCGATGTACCGGTGATGAGTAGGAACCATTTCACCTTCTTTTTATTCAGATTCTCAGGTTCCTTTATTGGGGTTTTTCCTGAATACTATGCCCGATGCGTGAGCATATCGCCCTTCTCGGCTTCCTCGGCGCCGTCGGCTTCGTCGGATTCTTCCCCGTACAAGCCTCCGCAGCCGCCAGTCCAATTACATACCGTTACGAGCATTACCTCTTCACACTCGATCCTGCCAAATTTCCCCAGTGGCATTCAACCCAGGAACAATGGCTCTATAACGGGCAGGTGGTTGTACCCCCAACGGAATTGCGTGTGGACGGCGATCAACTTCCGGGAGTGCCCGCCGGCTTCGAACGCCGGCAAGTGGAAGCGTATGACCAGGGAGCAATTCGTCAGTCCTTGGACCAGGAGATTGGAACCGCTTTGCACCGCGATCCCGGCGACGTGGCCATCGGCACGGATGCGACAGGGAAGGTGACGTTCCAAGGCGTGGGACTGACCGGCCGCGATGTCGATCTGGATCGCGCGACGGCCCTTACCATTGATGCACTGCAACAGGGAATCATCGAAATCGTCCTCCCCATGATCGAGACGCAACCGCATATCACCGTCACGGACCCGGCGCTCACGGCCGAAGGCATACAAGAAGTGGTGACGATCGGTGAATCCGATATGAGCCGCTCACCGCCCAATCGCAAACACAATATTGCAACCGGCCTGAGCAAATTCAACGGCACGATCATTCCGCAAAATACAGTCTTCTCGTTTATCGATGTTCTGGGCCCCGTGAACGCGGCGACGGGCTACTTGCGCGAACTCGTCATCAAAGGTGACAAAACCGTGCCGGACTACGGCGGCGGCCTGTGCCAGGTGAGTTCCACTGCGTATCGCGGAGTCTGGGAATACGGCTTCCCCATCGTCTCGCGCACGAATCACAGTTACATCGTGAGTCACTACTTTCCGGTCGGTACCGACGCGACGGTCTTCACGCCGGCACCGGACATGAAGTTCAAGAACGACAGCCCCGGCGCCTTGCTTATTCAAACATACGAAGAAGGTGATAACGCCTACTTCATCTACTACGGCACGCGCGATAATCGTGACGTGCAGGTCGTGGGTCCCTACATCTGGGATCGCGTCGGCCCGCCGCCCGACCGCATCGAGTACACGACCGATTTGGCTCCTGGTGAACGCAAGAAAGTAGGCGAACGCGTCCCCGGGATGAAAGCAGTATGGTACCGGATTACGGCACACGAAAATGCCGCCGATACAGTTGAACGCTTCTACTCCGCCTATCAGGCGCGCCCACTGTTCTATCAGGAAGGAATAGCAGCGGAAGTACCGGTGGATCCGGGAACAGCGAATCTCCAGAGCGGGGATGTGCCGATTGGGCAATAAAAGGTGACCGAGCATCGGTCACCGCAGCTCAGCTGCGACCGCCGCCGCCCGCAACGGTCCACTCAACTGATCCGCTAAAAATGTCTGACATGCTGCCTGCAGTCGCCCCAGCGACGACGGCATCGTATCCGCCGCGACGTAGCCGCAACGGGCAGCTTCGAGGAATACGGCTTGATCGTGAGATAACGAAAAAGCAGATGTCACTTCGGCGGTGTCGGGCAAAAAACCGAGCAGATCGAGCAGCTGCAACGTGTACGCAAACGCAATGGGCACTGAGGGATCACCGCACTGTTCCAGAAATTGCACCGTCGCATCGAAGACCTCAGGCAACGGTTCATCGTCTTGCGTCAGTGCCAGCAACACTTCGATACCCTGCATCGCCTGCGAGAACCATTCAACCGACGTACGGAACGCATCGCGCGCACTCAGCTCCGCACTTTCGGCAATGAAGCCGTTGGACCACTCGCGCAATTGCACCGTGATGCACCGCAGCGGCAACAGCGATCCGCCCATGCGACTGGTGGGCTTGCGCACTCCCGATGCACGTACCGACAGTCGTCCCCGTTCCCGTGTCAGCAAAAAACAATACCTGTCCGCCTCCCCCACATCATGCGTGCGAAGAACGATAGCGTGATAGGACTGAGAGCGTGGCATACATGTGAGCATAGCAAACTTGAGAGCTTGGTCCTGTGTTAATTTGGAAATAATTCCCCCACCCGGCCCGACGAAAGGCAACCGACGGAACCGAAGAAACCGAGGACCCTCCCCATGGTGACTGGGAAGGTTGGTGCAGGCAAACACCTCAGCGTCGCGCCGAGAGACGGCGCTCTGCGAGTATGGCAAATGCTCACGATGAATCACCTAAATTCCACCACCCGCGGAGAAAGCGGCAGCGCCAAAAATCCTACGACTCTACTAAAGTGAGTTTTTACTCTGCCTGAGTCAACGAGCAACAGTCGTCTTGTGCATGCCGAGTGTTCTATACTACGCACCGTGTCAACATTTCTTCTCCTGCTCCGCCGCGGTATCAAACGTGGATTCATCACGTTGTGGCGCGAGCGCGGATGGGGAACAACGCTCGCATCGCTCACCGGCATTTTGCTGATCGCACAGCTGCTGTTGACCAGCGCACTTGCGGCGCAAGCGATGGAACGCTTGGTACGATCGGAGACGGACTTGCGACTGGAGATTCTGGACGGCGCTGTCGAAAAAGAAACACTCGCATTCTTCAGCGCCATAAAAGCACTGCCGTACGTGGCAGACGTGCAGTACGTGACTAAAGAGAAGGCGTACGACATCGAACGCGCACAGGATCCGGATCTGGTGAGCTTCCTCGAGAAATTCAATCTCAAAAATCCCTTCCCGGACACACTTGCCGTCACGCTGCAGAGCCTCGATGACTACGATCGCTTCGCCCAGTTCGTGCGGGGCAGTGAATGGCGATCGGTTGTCGATCCTGGGTTCCTCTCCAAATCGACCGATCAGGAAACCAGAATCCATGAACTGATCAGTCTGACGCAAGCCATGCGGTTCATTGCTTTATTCTTCCTGGGTCTCATCGCCATCGTGCTTCTGTTCGTCGTGATGGAACTGGTGCGCCGACGCGCGCTGATGCGGAGTGAGGAAGTGTTTATTGAACGGCTCTTCGGTGCGCAGGACCTAGCGATTCTTCTGCCGTTCATCGTGGAATCCACACTGCTCCTTTTTATTTCGCTCTTCTTCACCGCGCTGCTTCTGGCCATCCTGCTCTACGTACTGCCGGTATATTTACTGCCGATGGTTGATCCGACTCTGACCCAAGGGGCAACCATCGTCGCACTCGGTCAGCAGTTGCAACCACTTATCACCGACGTGTTGCCACTTATCATTGGAGCGGAGTTCCTGTTGGTTCCCGTCACTGCTTGCTTGGGTGCATGGCTCGGCTTGGCTCCGCAATTGCGAAGCAAAAAACTCATCGTGACAGGAATATAAAAAAACAAATTAAAGGCTCATGAGGCATGTTTTCTTTACTTTCAGGAAAGTATCATTACCATCCATTTCTTTCTATGTCTCTAGAACAAGAACCAACCGGCGACCTTACTCTGTTTAAAAGAACATTTGATGGCACAGAAAACTTTACCGTTGGGACTCTTGTAACATTTGCCGCAGATCAACTGAGAAATAAATTTGGCGTCGAAGATTTAACAACCATTGAATTCCTGCGCTTGCGGTTGTATGTACGTGCAGCTATCGATCTTTGGACAAGATATGAGCATCAAATCAGCGCAAAAGAAATCTCACGAGCGTACCAGATCAGTATTGAGCAAGAGGCTGCCTACACATGGCTTCAAGAAACATACGGCGTAGATTGGCCAACGATGGCAGATGAGATGGCAAATGAAGAATCAACTGCTTCCCAAGAATTCAAAGAATGGCTAGCGATCACACGAGCCAGGAGCCATCTATTATAACCTCATACAATCGCCTGCCTCTCTACCACTTCCTGCCCCTGTTCCGCCAAGCGCATCAGTCGCTCTGCCATCTGCAGACACTCGCGTGCACGTGGATTTTGCGGGTCCAAATCAATCGCCCGTTCGAACAAAGACTTCGCCTTGGTGAAGTTCTGCATCTGCAAATAGGAAACACCCAGGTCACACAACGTGAGCGATGATTCCGTATCCAAATTAAGAGCCCGCTCGAGGGTGACGATTCCCTGCGCGCGTTGCCCGGCATTGAAGAGCGCCCATCCCAGACAGCGGAGAATTTCGGCATTGTTCGGCTTGAGCACATTCGCCCGGCGCAGATGCCGGACTGCTTCGGCCCACTGCTCGGTACGCGACCGTAAAAATCCAAGGATGTAGTACCCCGTATAACTCTGATCATCGAGTCGCACCGATTGCGCCGCCGCCGTTTCGGCCCGGTCGTAGCGGCCGAGGCTCAGTTCATTGTCGGCAATCTCCTCCAATGCCGACACGTTCTCCGGATCCTCCAAAAGAATATCTTCAAGAATCACGAGCGCCTCATCGTGACTGCCACCCAGCTTGAGCTGTTCGGCAAGCTCGAGCCGTTCGAGAACATCGGAAGACAGGTCGTCAGTGCTCATGGAATGGGAGTGTACTGAAGGGAAAGCGGGGACGCTACCAAGTCATGCAGTTTATCAGAAAGGGCTTATAGTCGGCGAAAACAGAGGAAGCAGAAGAATACAAAAGTGAGGATTATCCTTACAATCTCTATCTTCGGTCACACCGGTCACCTTTATCACCTCGGTATGCTCAAATCTTCACATACAACACGTACAAGAACATCCTCAGAATTGCATACGATCCCAGAATGACGGCAAGGCCTTCGACGGAACCAACCATCAGATCGCGGCCGCGCTTCACCCGGTCTTCCTTGCCGGTCGACAGCACGAACATGAAGGCGCCCAACATGAAGAGAGCGGTACAAACGGGCACGGATATAACGGCCAGGAAATTGATCAAATAACCGATAAACTGTCCCACTGAGCTCTGCACGCCGAGTCCCAGCGTAATAGTGCGCTGAGCGGAGGCAACAGTCGAAATGGATAGGCCAAGCGCCAACGAGACAGCCTGCGAGAACCGGCGTACCGTCATCTCCCTAGTATAGCAAAAAATGGGCTTTTTTTCCATAGCACTCCGGAAAGCTGTGGGATTGATGGGAAGGGGCAAAACATCAGAATATGAGAGAATATACCTCTGCGATCACCTTGGTCACTTCTGTCACCTGTGCCTCCGTACTTTATCTCTCTTTCTTCCCCTGTATCACCAGACTCCTGTAGTATTCATGCCCATGTTGGAAACCAACGGATTTCACAAGCGCTCACTCGCCGGCTCGCAGAAGATGCCCCAACGCATTCGGCCCACCGGCAACCGAAGCCCGTCCCGTCGACCATCGACTCACGGCATACTTGCACGATTGCGTGACATTATTCGCCGGTGTATCGATTGGGTACGCGGACAAAAAAGGAGACTCGGCTGGAAACGATTTCTCCTGCGTGTGGTGGTAGGCGCAGCCGGACTCGGAGTGTTGTACTTGTCTTTCCTGTGGCTCACGTTGCCGAACATCAAAGACCCGCGCAACTTCCTGCCCGACCAGAGTACGGTCCTCACCGACCGCAATGGCGTGGAGCTCTATCGTCTGTTCGCCAACGAAGACCGTACCGTCATTCCGGCCACCAGCATCGCCAAAACTCTCAAGCAAGCCATCGTCGCCATCGAAGACGAACGGTTCTACCAGCACGGCTGCGTGGATCCGCGCGGTATTCTCCGTGCCGGCTTCCGCACCATCTTTGGTGGCCAAGCGCAGGGCGCTTCCACCCTGGAACAACAACTCGCCCGGAACGCGCTCCTCACGAACGAACGTACGGTGTCACGCAAAATTCGTGAGATCATGATCGCCTGCGAGATCGAACGGAATTATTCCAAAGACGATATTCTAGCGCTGTATCTGAACTGGGTGCCGTTCGGACCCAACATTTACGGTGTGGAGCAGGCCAGCAAGAACTACTTCGGCAAATCAGCCAAAGACCTGACTCTCGGCGAATCGGCAATTTTGTCATCTATTCCGCAGCGCCCACCGTACTACAACCCGTACGGCACGCACGTCCGCACACAGCTCACCGACGATATCCTCAAAAAAATTGCCGACGGGCGC
Source organism: Candidatus Peribacteria bacterium (assembly GCA_041691135.1). GTDB lineage: Bacteria > Patescibacteriota > Gracilibacteria > Peribacterales > Peribacteraceae > JAQBQQ01. Next base: position 15,855 of record JBEPVF010000009.1, on the reverse strand, counting down.
ATCACCGAGCGATCGCAAATCCCGGACAACCGCATTACATCCGGACTGCTTGGAAATAGTTTTGGCACCGGCGCGACGGTCATCTACATCGGCGGACGTGCCGATCAAGTATTAAAGAATATGCAGGACCAGGGAATGATCTCCAATGACGATCGTCTGAAGGCGCTCGATCAATTGGCGCAACTGCAATTCAAGCCCGAGCGCGAGAGCATTCGCGCACCGCACTTCACGCTGTGGATGAAAAATCAGCTGAATACATTGTTCGACGCGGCACAGAATAAAGGACTGCTCGAACAGGGCGGCCTGACGATTCAGACATCGCTCGACTGGCGCCTGCAACAGATCGCCGAGAAGATCGTCGCCGACAAACGCGACAGCATTCTGAAAAACTATGGCGCTCACAACATCGCCATCATGGCGATGGATCCGCGCACCAAGGAAATCCTCGCGTACGTCGGCAACTCCGACTACGGCGATCAAGAGAACGGCGGCAAGATCGACATGGTGCAGGTGCCGCGTCAGCCGGGTTCGTCGTTTAAGCCGCTGATCTACGCCGATGCTTTTACCAAAGGCTACGGTCCGGCCACCGTGCTCTATGATGTGAAGACGAAGTTCGGCAACAACACGCCGCAGAACTTCGAAGGCGGCTATTGGGGGCTGACCAACGCGCGTCGCGCTCTGGCCGGTTCGCGCAATATTCCGGCCATCAAAGCCTTCTTTTTGGCCGGCGGCAGCAACGAAGACAGCGTACTGCAGTTCGTGGCCGACTTGGGTGCGCATGCCCCGTATGATCAAAAGAAAGCCGGCAAGGTAAAAGATTTCGGCTACACGCTGGCCATCGGTGCCGGCGAAACACCGCTGTATCAAATGGTCAATGCGTACAGCACGCTCGCCGACGGCGGCGTGGAAAAAGATCCGGTGAGCATTCTGAAGATCGCCGATCGCAATCAGTCCATCCGCTACCAGGCTGACGTGAACGCCACGGGAAAAGAAGTGCTCGACCCGCGCGTTGCCTACGAAGTCACTTCTATTCTGAGTGATGTGAGCGCCAGACCCACCGACTTCTGGGCCAGTGCCCTCACTGTCCCCGGCTACCAGGCCGCCGCGAAAACCGGCACCAGCGATGCATGCATCGTATGGAACGATGTCACGATCGGCGACTGCAAAACACGCAAGCCACGTGATCTGTGGACCATCGGCTACACACCAACCCTCGTCACCGCCGTGTGGGTCGGTAATGCCGACAGTTCGCCTCTGCCAAACAATGCCGACGGCCTGAATGTGGCTGCACCGATCTGGAAAGAATTCATGACCCAATCACTCAAAGTTCTTCAGCCCAAAGAGAAGACCTTCGCGATGCCCGACGGTATCGTCCAACCGCAGATCTCGTTGTTGTCTGGAGAACTCCCGACTGAGTGCACACCCATCGACCAGCGCCGTCCGGAAATTTTCTTGAAGGAATTCGCCCCGACCAAACCCGATCCGGCCTGCGCATCTATACTGGTCGACAAGGTAACCGGTCTCCTCGCTTCCGACAGCTGTCCGGCGGAAGCACAGGAAATGCGCAGCTTCTTGGTGCCACATAGCATCCTAGCCGAACGATGGCCTACGTGGGAACAAGGCGTACAAGGCTGGGCCGGAGGCGTAAGCGGTACCGGTTCGGCGCTTCCGGTGGCCCCCACCGAGAAGTGTGATATTTCCAAAACCCCCGGCCGCCTGGTGCAACCGACATTGCAACTTCTGTCGCCCACCGACGGCGGCATCGCCAGTTACCCGGCCATGAATCCGAAGATCCAGTACAAAGTCGGCTCCGGCGTGTTGTCAGTGCAATACATGCTCGACGGAAAAGAACTGCTGACGGCCACAACGTCTCCGTACGATCCCGTGCTGCGGCTGCCGCGATCCGTCTCCAAAGACGGCATGCATCAACTGAAGGTGACGCTCACCGACACGTACTACAACCAAGTGAGTCAGACAGCGACGTTCTCGTTCGGCGAAGACACCGGCAAGCCCCAAGTACAATTCCTGATTCCATCCGACGACGTTTCCGTCCGCGCCGGCAGTACCTTGAACATGCAAGCCGACGCAACGGATGACGGCGGCCTGCGGTACGTCGAATTTTATTTGGATAGCATTCTCCTTGCCCGCAATTCGGTTGCACCCTACCAGCTCGCCTATCCGCTCAAAAATGTCTCACCCGGCCCGCACGTCCTGCGCGCCGTCGCCACAGATTTTGCGGGGAATACGGGCGAGGCGAGAGTGAATGTGACGGTGGAGTGAGGGCACAGAGGTGACCGATGATGAGGATTCAGGAGAAGATCGATAATTGAGGACTCCGAGGAAACCGAGGACCCCCTTCGCTAGTCCCAGGCGGCTAGAGGCCGCCAAACCTCTTCGCCTGTTCGCTCTTCCAAGCAAACACCCCTCCGCCTATGTGGTGGGGATAGGTGGTTACGAACTTCAGGGAAGCAAGCCGCAAGCGCTTCCCTGAAGTGAGGTGGGTCATAGGCGGTGGGTTTTTCTTTGGTACTTTCTTTTTTGCGGTAGAAAAAAGAAAGGACACCACTGGTGACTGGAGAAGTTGGTACTAGGGAATCATGAACATCCGCGGGTAGCAAACCCGCTCCCCTAGAAAAAATTAAGACAAGGAATGATGAAGGCATAGAACACAATCGCGCCAAAGCATGGCGCTCTACTGGTTACTGTAATCCTCGATCCCTTCAAACATCCGCATTCGTATACACCTCGCTCACATCTTCGTCTTCTTCGATGCTCTCCATAAAATTGACGACCTTCTGCGCCATAACATCGTCGACGGGCATTTTCGCTTTCGCGACGAACGATACGCCAGCGGCATGAATAGTGGCCCCACTGTCCTTTAAAAAATCTCGGATGCGCGACCAATCGATCATCGCGGTGGTTACGGTAACGATGCCGTCGCCGGCGACAATATCTTCGGCTCCGCGGTCGATCAGTGCCAATTCAACGTCGTCCGGCAGACGCCATGGTATCGCGTCTCTACCACCGGGGAATTCGGCGGCCACCGTTCCTTTGCGTTCGAATTGATAGGCAACTGATCCGCTATCCGCCATGCGCCCGCCATGCTTCGTCACAATAGTACGCACGTTGGCCGTGGTGCGGTTCCGGTTATCCGACAGGCACTCGATGATGTACGCCGTGCTGCCCGGCCCATACGCCTCGTACAGCATCTCCTGCATCTGTTCGCCTTTCAGCTCGCCGAGGCCTTTCTTGATCGCCCGCTCGATGTTGGCATTCGGCACCGAATCGGCTTTGGCGTTGTCGATTGCCGACCGCAGCGACGCATTGATCGACGGATCACCGCTCTTGCCGGCACTCGCCGCGATTTCGATCAATCGTGCATGCCGCGTGAACACTTTGCCACGCTTGGCATCTTGCGCCGTTTTCTTCACCCGAATATTTGCCCATTTGGAATGGCCAGACATGCAAAAAGTATAGCGGAGAAATTTTGGGTGCAAAAAGCTTATAGAACCGAATTTTACCACTAAGAACATCAGTTAATTGACTTGCCCAAAACAAGTGAGAGTATGGCGGCCGTTTTATTCTCTCTTCTATGAGACATAGTGAATATCATTTATCAAAAATTGCAGAACAAGCTCTCTGTAACAAGCGACGTGCACAACCTGTATTAACGTCTCACGTACGACACGCGGTAGACGCTCTGCGAACTAGACTGGAAGAGATAGATCCTTACCTGATTACAAATGAACGGGTAGACGAGGAAATGACATTAATGCTTGCTGAGTGGAGAACGGAGAAACACGGCAACCATAAAGCCAGGCCGACAATCCCTGGGCTGGAATATCAGGAGTCACACCCGGAGAGCTACATATCAATGACATTCCATAACAGACTCCTACATTATGCTGGATAGCGCATTTCTATCATTTGAAGCAGTATATTGACATAATTTAAAATTAATGTACAATATAAATTAACCAATTATTAAACCGTATGACAAATATTCCCGAACAAAACTATCCACAGCCAGGCTACCAAGAGGCATTGGAGCGAGCAGCAACTATTCTGCAAAACGGAGGCACAATTGAGAATGTCGATTCAAGTGATCGCACAATTATCCATGATCACATTGTCGAGACACGCAAACGAGCAGCTAGGCTTCATAACTCAAAAAAACTGCCCCCGGAAACCAACGTAGACGACAAGTATTTAGAAATTTATATCCCCGTTCGATACGAAGGAACGGAAGTCCGACCCACTGCACCAGATGAGCGTAGAACAACGGAAGCTGTGCCGAACACTCAGGCAAATCCACCGAGCCGCATTGCAGCCTAAACAACGACCTCGCATCCTCTGAGTCTTCTTATTTTCTGTACGCCAGCATCGCCATAAAGCGTGCGCGTTCGATGCCGAGGCGCAGCATTTTCTGATGCTTCAGACACACGCCCGTGTAGTAACGGTTGCGAATGTTACCGAAGTAATCGGTGTACGGCTTGAGCGTCGGGTAATCTTTGTAATCGAGGTAGCGAGCATTCTTGTCGCAGAAGGGACATTTCTTGCCACGGGGATCGGCGCGCCGTTGCTGTTGCTTTTGCTGGTTTGCCATTAGAGATCAGTGGAATCGGAAAGGAGCTCTTCGAGTTTCGCATCGAGCTGACCGTGTTCGAGGGCAGGCTTGTCGCCGGGGGCCTTTTTGCGCTCCGTCGTCGCCTTCTCTACCTGCTTCTTGGCACGCTTGGCCACCTGCTCCTTCACCTTCTCTTCTTTTTCGCGTGCACGGACCTGTTCAACGCTCTCACGCGTCTTCATCCACTCTTCGTATGCCTCGCTGTATTTGATGATCTGGTAGTGCTTGGGTGGTTTGACGAACAAGTGACGCAAAACGTTCCTATTGATGCGCAATGCCTGATCGACTTCCTTTAGCTTGGCCGGATCCATCTCGAAGTAGTAGATGGTGTATTTGCCTTCTTTGTGACCTTCGACTGGATAGGCCAGTCCGCGCATGCCCCATGCATCTTTGCTGATGAGTTTGGCGCCGACTTCGTCGAAGTAGCCTTCAATCTCTTTGATCAATTCGGCCTCTTCCTTTTGGGACAGGTCGTTCGGATACAGGACCGCGCACTCATAGATGCGGACATCCTCCGATGAAGGTGAAAGGGTTGGCATGGGATTCTTGGGTAGAACCCAACCTTATAAAAAGGCTGGGGAATCACGTGGAACGAGACTCTACAGGGCCACAGAAACGAAAGTCAAGGATAGTTTATGCAATTGTGGCACTCTCGAAAGGCATATCAACCTGCTGTTTAGAGGAACGGCGAGAAGCAAATCTCCATTCTCAATTATCAATTTCTCACTGTGGAAGAAGCGCTATTATGAAGTTCATGTACGACCCGCGTAAAATTTTCCGCTCCCTCGGCCCCGGGTTTATTACCGGCGCTTCGGACGACGATCCGTCAGGAATTTTGACCTACACGCAAACAGGGGCTCAGTTCGGTTATACGCAACTGTGGACGATCTTCCTGAGCATTCCGTTCATGACCGCCATCCAGGAAATGTGCGGTCGCATCGGTATGGTGACAGGCAAAGGCCTCGCACAAGTAATCCGCAAACACTACACGCCGTCGATCCTCTACGTCGCCGTCTTCCTGCTCTTCGCCGCCAACGCGATCAATATTGGCGCGGACTTGGGTGCCATGGCATCGTCGGGCGAACTGATCACCGGTATTCCCTTTCCCTTGTTACTACTCATTTTTGCCGTCGGCACATTGTTGCTCCAAATTTTCGTCGATTACCACTTGTATGCGAAGTTCCTCAAGTATCTCACCTTCGCGTTGTTCGCCTACATTCTGACGGCGTTCATCGTGCATCAGGATTGGACTCAGGTTTTGCGAAACACGTTCGTTCCCACCATCCAATTTGACAAAGACTTCGTGATGAACATCGTCGCCATCTTCGGCACCACCATCTCGCCGTATCTGTTTTTCTGGCAGGCGAGTGAAGAAGTGGAAGAGGAAGTGGACCGCCACATGTTGCGAGCAATGGGAGTAGGAAAACCCAAAGTAAAGCCAGCCGACCTGCAGGAAATGCGCATCGATACACTCATCGGCATGGTATTCAGCAACCTCGTGGCGTTCTTCATCATCATTACCGCGGCGTCGACATTGCACGGACAGGGCATCACGACCATCAAGAGTGCCGCGGATGCGGCGCGCTCATTGGAACCGATTGCCGGCCACTTCGCTTCCTTTCTCTTCACCATCGGCGTTATCGGAACGGGCTTGTTGGCCATTCCCGTCCTCTCATCATCAGCCTCGTACGCCGTCGCCGAAACGTTCAAACTTTCCGAGGGGCTCTCCAAAAAATATTACCAAGCGCCCGGCTTCTACAGCGTGATTGCGTTAGCCACACTCATCGGCTTAGCGGTGAACTTCGTCGGCGTGCCGCCGTTCCGCATGCTGTACTACACGGCGGTGATCAACGGCCTTGTGGCGCCGCCGCTCATGTTCCTGATTCTGATGATCGCCAACGACAAACAGATCATGGGTAAGCACACCAACGGTCCGCTGGCCAATATCTTCGGCTGGCTCATCACGCTCTTCATGGGCGGCGCATCAGTGGCATTGATTGAAGCGACGTGGCGTTAGAAAGCAGTATTGCCCCGGTCAGGATACTGACGAACAGGCAGCGTTTCCTCTACCGGATAATCCGGTTTTCCGTTGGGATGGTACGTATTTGCAGGCGGCTCACCACGCAGCTCACGAACCAAGACCTCGCGGTACATAGTGGTATCAAACGGATTGCCATACGTCTGTATGACTCTTACGATTTTTTCTTTTCCAAGTTGCGCTTCGATGACTACGTTGCCCGTATCACTGGGATATTCTTTAAAAGTCGGCTCTGCCGGCGTGTCTTCATTCGCGTCAGGACGGTGAGCCCTTAAGGCAGCATTCATAATGAGAAGGAGGAGAGATACAAAAACCACCCCGGCGCGAGGTGAGAGTCAGTTCCGTTCACACCTCGCATCAGATCGTCCGGAGGACGAGAGAGACGAGCGCGAGAACGGAAGATGAATGAGTCATTGCGGGTACTCTACGGTTCAAAAGAAGGGAGTCAAATTTGTCGAAGTTGAATCAAGAATTTAGAGGTAAGAATGGGGAAAAGTACGAATTCTGCTTCCTGATTCACGATCCTCAATTCTGCTTCGTCGACCGTCTGTCTTTCGGTATCATCGGCACATATGAAGCGACCAAAAATCTCCATCATCGGCGCCGGAAACGTCGGAGCCACAGCGGCAATGTGGGCGGCGCAGAAGGAACTCGGCGACATCGTGCTGCTCGATATTCCCGAGAGCGGCGACATGCCGAAGGGCAAAGCACTCGATTTGCGTCAGTGCGGACCGATCGAAGGATTCGATGGCAACATCACCGGAACAAATTCGTACGATGATACGAAAGACAGTGATGTCGTCGTCATTACTGCCGGATTGCCGCGCAAACCGGGCATGAGTCGCGATGATCTATTGGTAACGAATGCGAAGATCGTCGAGAGCGTAGCCAAGCAAGCCGCTGTCGCAAGTCCCAATGCGATCCTCGTCGTTGTGAGCAATCCGCTCGATGCGATGGTGTACGTCGCCTGGAAAGCGAGTGGCTTTCCGCAGAACCGCGTGGTGGGTCAGGCCGGCATCTTGGATGTGGCGCGCTACAAAACATTCATCGCCATGGAACTGAATGTATCAATGGAAGATGTATCCGCTCTTCTCTTGGGTGGCCACGGCGATTCGATGGTGCCGCTGCCGCGCTACACCACGATCGGCGGCATTCCCGTCACGCAACTGATCAAAGCTGATCGATTGAACGAGATCGTGCAACGCGCCCGCGATGGCGGCGCCGAAATCGTCGCATTGCTTAAAACAGGTTCGGCCTACTACGCACCGGCCGCGGCGACGATCCAGATGGTCGAAGCCATCGTGCGCGATAAAAAAAGACTGCTGCCCGCATGCGCCTACTGCGACAAAGAATTCAATGTGGGTGGCTACTTCGTGGGTGTGCCGGCCGTGCTCGGATCAAACGGCGTGGAACGCGTAGTGGAAGTGGAGCTGAATGCCGATGAAAAAACCGCCTTCGAAAAAAGTGTGAGCGATGTAAAAGAATTGGTAAGCAAACTTGGATAATGCAAAACCGCCGCCTCTCCCGGTGGGGAGGGCGGCGTCGGTCCGAGGACAGGGCCTCGGAAACTGCTCGATATTCAGGCTGTGGCTTCAACTGCGAACCCAACGGAATCCCAACACACGTGATGGGGCCGTTCTCGGTGTACAACGGCATAGCGCTCCAACGCTTTGACGCCGTCGGGATGGAGCAGCAGAGTCACCAGGATATCTTTGTTGCCTTCACAGAGCCCATCCAGCCACATCTTGTGTGGGCCCAATGGACGGAGGGGCTTCACACCCCTGATGCGCTTTCCAACTGCAACAAGAAGCTTGTGATGCGTTTCGTAGCCCTGCCGACAGAGTTCAACATAGAGCTCTGCGACCGGATCGAATGGGTTGTCATCGAAATACTTGATTCCGCTCTCCTTGAGAGACTTCAGCAACTCAACTGCAGTCGAACGTTCCATCAGTCGAAAACTCCACAGTCAGAACAATGAGCAGATACCAGTCGTCCAAGACCAGTATCAACAACAGTTGATGCGGGCCATCCTGACCAGTGCGCATACAGAATAGAAAATGACGAAGCAGGTCAAGAAAATAGGCATGGCAAAACCGCCACGTCGCTTGCGCGACGTGGCAGTCCGAGTTTCGTGTTCGGAAAACATGAGTCAGTGCTGGCTGTCTTTGGGCGGTGGCGCCGCAAAGGCCAAAGCCGAAGCCATGGCCAGAAGTACGCCGCACACTTGTCTCACCTTGGGCACTTTGCCGCAACAGAGAAACAGGAAGAGGCATGCTCCCGCCGGAATGAGACCCATGATACTCGTATTCATCACTGCATCACCCCCGAGGGGGTAAGCCGTGAAGTAACAGAGCGTGGCAAGTGCATTCCAGAGACTCGCCCTCAGAACCGTCATCCACTGATCAGAGCTTTGGGGAGCAACAATCGGTTGACCAAATACCCAATGGAGAGCCACGACGAGCCCTGCCATCGCCGACACCATCAGACCCATGACAAACACGATCAATGCAGGCGTGTACGATCTCAATTCTTTGTCGTACTCCGCATTCGACAAGGAATAAAAAACACCTGCCAACGCCAGCATGAACGCAGCGCTCGCCAGTAGAGTCAACAGAGGCTTCATCGCCAATCCTCCTTCTGGACACAAAACAAGGACCAACCCTCTGCTCAGAACGACCTGTGCAGAAGGACATGCAGGCTAAGACGGCCTGTGTATAAATTCATGACTTCTTTTTCTGTGGCGTTGTTTTTTTCGGCTGATCCAAGCCAATAATTCCGTCTCTCTCCAGTCGTTGCAGAATCACAAACATCCACACGAAATAGGCGAGACGTAGGATGGTCGCAAACCAGGGAAGGGAAGATGGCACCGGAATGAACGACACCAGGATAAGCGGCGTATAGGCGTGAATGCTCAGTTGAAAGACTTTTTTGTAGCGAATCTTTTTGGTCCACACCGCCATCATGATGAGCGACGAAACCCCGATACGCACAAGTGATCCCACCATCATCACCATCCACAGGAACAGTGTTCCGAAAGTGAACACGAAGAAGGTGAATGCACTGCGGTCATACAAATGGAATGCCTGCACCACCCCTGTGAATTTTTCCAGCCGCGTTCGTGTGATGGCGAATGGAAGACTCAAGTGGGGCATCGCCGTAATAGTGATGGAGGGTGACGTTGTACTCTTCTTCATCGCCACTTCCCGTCGCGCGACCACCGCGAACGATTGGTACTGAGGAAATGTATCGGTGTTGATGGTATCTGCATCGATGAAGGTGAATGCATTGATCGGAAATCCCCGCTTCGTCATCTCTTCGCGCAGTACCGGATATTGCGCATCCGTTATAGCTGGCTCCTGCTGCTGCAGTAATTCTTTGGTGATCGGGATCGCGTATGGCAGCGACTTATTGATATGTATGCCAGTCTTTCCCAGCGACAGTTGAAGATCCGATGGAAACATACCCACCATCGTCCGCCATTCCGGCGACCCAATCCCTATCAGCGACGGCTGAACCGGCTCGAAGGCATACGTAAAAGCACCGGCAACAACAGCTGCGATGAGCACGTAAAACACAATCAGATACTTCCACGAAAACGCCATTGGCTTGCGATACACCTCGTTGTAATACTCAAGCGATGTGCACGAGAGAAACAGCGACCGAAAAAATTCGCGCAGAAAATTCATCCCTCAAAGATTATCGAAGTTGCAGACACATCGAAAGGGCCACCGCAGTGGTGGCCCCTCCGTCCTCCCGACGAGCGGGAGGAAGGGTTGTCTTTCAGTCTTGGAAGACCGCCTGGTCTCCAAAATCATAGTCAGCGGGAACGCCATCAGTCCCGTAGTTGCGCGTGTTGTGGTCGGCCGTGAGGGCCTCAACCTGCGCGCGCCGGATAACGAAGAGCGGGCCGGTGTACCCGACCGCGGCTGCAAGGCTGCAGCCACCGCCGCCACAACGTGGACAGGCTTCTGGCAACTCGGCAGGTTCGGGTTGGCCGGGTGCCGTTGCGACGTAGAGTCCACTGAGGAACATGCCATTCATGAGGGCCGCCCGAACGTCCTCGGCCGTGGCCGTTCCAGTCTCCAGCCGGTCGACCACCGCCTGAGGCAACGGATCAATCTGCTGGATTGTCGCCGGTGAAACAAAAGTCACCAGAACCAGCATCATGATGCTGGTTCCATGCTTCCGTCCCACCAACGAAAATGCAGTGGCCAGAAGTTGCAGTTGGTCAGGAGTCAGCTCCGCCCCATCAAGGCAGGACCTGACTGCCACCTCGAAGGCCGGAGCCTCTTCTTCCCCCAATGTCCATCTTGCAGACTGCAATGCTTCCTCTTCCATCGGAATGAACTCCAACAGGGCCAAGGAACAAGTGAACTGTTTCCGCCGATGTGAAAGACAATTAATACTATAAAACTATATAATATTCAGTCAAATACTTCCCCTTCCTCCCTTTCCAATTTGGCTACAAATATTCTTGACCCATTGCCCAGATCGAGTAAGATGACCCGGCTCTGCTTCTTTGTTGCACGGTAAATGCAATACGGAGGCGGTTTTCGACTCGCTTAGAGGATGTCCTCCCGAGCGAACGAAGTGCGAAAGATCATTCACAGCATCGTGTAGTAGAGAAGTGTGCCCATCTTCTCGCAAGAGAAGCATGGGACCCAATTCCTTTGAATTTATCGTTGATGACGCGATTCAAAATAAGGTCATCACAGTCACAGACGGTCTTCGGACCTCTGTGCAGCAGAAAATCACCAGTTTATCACTATGATTACTGATGAAATTCTTCTTTTTGAAGAGTTTGATCCTAGCTCAGAGTGAACGCTGGCGGTGCGCCTAACACATGCAAGTCGAGTGGGTTTAGACCCACGGCGAACGGCTGCGTAACACGTTGGTACTTGCCCCGAACTCAGGGATAACCCGCCGAAAGGTGGGCTAATACCGGATGGTCTCGTAAGAGTAAAGCTTTTGCGGTTCGGGAGAGGCCTGCGGCCTATCAGGTAGTTGGTAAGGTAACGGCTTACCAAGCCTATGACGGGTAGCTGATCTGAGAGGATGATCAGCCAGAATGGAACTGAGACACGGTCCATACTCCTACGGGAGGCAGCAGTGAGGAATCTTCCGCAATGGGCGAAAGCCTGACGGAGCGACACCGCGTGGAGGATGAAGCCCTTTCTGGGCGTAAACTCCTGTTCTGAGGGACGAAATTTTTGACGGTACCTCAGGAGAAAGCATCGGCTAACCCTGTGCCAGCAGCCGCGGTAAGACAGGGGATGCAAGCGTTACTCGGAATTACTGGGCGTAAAGCGTCTGCAGGTGTCCTGCCAAGTCTGGTGTAAAAGCACGGAGCTCAACTCCGTGTACGTGCCGGAAACTAGTAGGATCGAGTTACAGAGAGGCATCTGGAATGTCGTGTGTAGGGGTAAAATCCGTAGATCCACGATGGAACGCCAAAAGTGAAGACAGGATGCTGGCTGTATACTGACACTCAGAGACGAAAGCGTGGGGAGCAAAGGGGATTAGATACCCCCGTAGTCCACGCCCTAAACGATGTGTGCTCGGTGTGGGGATTTTTCAATTGATCTCCGTGCCCAAGTTAACACGGTAAGCACACCGCCTGGGAAGTACGGCCGCAAGGCTAAAACTCAAAGGAATAGACGGGGACCCACACAAGCGGTGGAGCATGGGGTTTAATTCGATAATAAACGAAGAACCTCACCCAGGCTTGACATCTCGGGAACCTGGCCGAAAGGTCGGGGTGCCGCAAGGAACCCGAAGACAGGCGCTGCACGGTCGTCGTCAGCTCGTGCCTTGAGGTGTACTGTTAAGTCAGCGAACGAGCGCAACCCTCGTCCTATGTTGTTTTTTCATGGGAGACTGCCGCCTCCAAGGCGGAGGAAGGTGGGGATGACGTCAGATCAGCGTGGCCCTTATGCCTGGGGCAACACCCATGCTACAATGGCCGGTACAGAGGGCAGCAAACCCGCAAGGGGAAGCAAATCCCACCAAAACCGGTCTCAGTTCGGATTGCAGGCTGCAACTCGCCTGCATGAAGTTGGAATCGCTAGTAACCGTAGGTCAGCGATACTACGGTGAATAAGTTCCTGGGTCTTGTACTCACCGCCCGTCAAGTCATGAAAGCTCGGGGCACCCGAAGCACCGTTACGCGCAAGCGGCGGTACCACGGTGAAACGAGTGATTGGGACTAAGTCGTAACAAGGTATCCGTAGGAGAACCTGCGGATGGAACATTTCCTTACCAGGGAATAAACCTGGCTCCTGGCACTGCGCAAGCTGTTGCCATCGGAGTAGACATGCAATGGATGATGCATATCCAACATGTCATTCTATTGACCGAGAGCATCGCCACTTCCCTCTCCCTTTACGTTAAGGGGCAAGGGAAGTGGACTCGGAATACTTCTCTACTACACAATGCTGTGAATCTGATGATTCACGGAATGATCAACGAAATAAGGACCGATAGGTTCTTTTTTCGTGTAGATGACTTTTCCTGTAGAGGTCGGCAACCTTGCCGCAGCTGACAGTAATTTCTCGCAATGACGGCAAACAAGTACACACTCACCCTATCCCATTCCTTTGGCCCTTCCGGAGTCACACATGAAACTACTGACTGGTTTCTTCGGTGCTGGAATTGTGGTTTACGGTCTATACAGACTTTGGACCACCTGGCCGGCCAACCCCATCGTCGAAACTGACGATGAAAGGTACGGAAGAATGACGCTCACAGAGTTTCGCCGCCAGATGGCGAGACAGTGAGTTCTCCCCTCCCCGCCGGTCGACGGGGAGGGACTTAATGATTAAGCAGCTATTTCTTCCGGTCGCTCTTCCACCGCTACCGCATCTCCATTGCCTACTTCGATAAGAGAAATTTGCGCCTTAGGCGCTCTTCGGTTGGCTTCGATTCTTCTATTAATTACTTCTATCTGGGCAGCACCAGGCACCAGACTCTGCTGGTTTCTCATCGCAGCTTGATGGACGTCGTTACTATAGGTCCTATCCGTCCGCCATCCCCTACGATTAAAAGATTCACGTACTTCTTTTCCTCCGTCTGTTAAAGTTCCATCTTTGTGTTTATAAGCGCTCTCATCACGATGATTTTTAGCAAGAGGAGTATAGATTTCTGGAGTCTTAGGCAGTTCAATGGTACTGACAATTGCACTTGCGGCTGAGGCAATTTTTGTACGCCCCACATCCACTGATGTTGGAGCAGCACGTACTACTTCAGACTTGCCGTTTCCAGAAACATTGTGTTCGAGACCTGCATCAGTTGCTGAATCTGGCCGAGCAGAATCAGAGTCGACTATGGACATACAGTAACTAAGAAGTAAATTAGAAAAGTAGAATAGAGATAAAAGAAAAGCCCTGTAAAGCCTTCATTATCGTCGAAGACATACAAAAGTACGTTCATCGCAAGAGGATGGGACAAATGGGGTGCCTACAAAGTGATAACAAATGGTCAGTAATCACAGGTCAGACAGAAGGAATGACAAATTGCTAATCATCGATCACTGTTTTCTGCTCACTCAAATTTCACGCTTGTTCTTACACTTTCTCCTCACTACCCTATCTTCACGATACATTCCAAACGACATCGCCTGTCCATCATGCACACTGCTGATCACCGCTCGCGCATGTCCCACCCCCGTTACACCGCCATCATCATCGGAGCTGGGCCGGCCGGCTACACGTGTGCCGTACGTTTAGCGCAAATGGGTGCCAAAGTGGCCGTTGTTGAACGTGATTACATCGGCGGCATCTGCATCAACTGGGGCTGCACGCCGAGTAAGGCGATGATTGAGTCAGCAAAAATCGCGAAGATGGCACGCGAGGCGAAGAAGTACGGCATCGGTACCGGACCGATCACCGTGGATTTCAAAACCGTTGCTGCGCGACGCGACAAGGTACTCACCCATGCACGCGACGATATTGCAGCACTCCTCAAACGTCACGATATAGATATTTTTCAGGGCGAAGGGCATTTGATTGATTCACAAACCGTTCGCGTAGAAGAAGGCCAACTCGATCGCGAAGGAACCCGCATGAACAAGACCGGCCATACATTTGAGCTGGTCGCCGACCATGTCGTTCTGGCTACCGGCTCAGCGCCGGTCAACCTGCCAGGCATTGATCCCAAAGATCCCACAATCATCAGCAGCAATCGCCTGATCACCATCGACAAACTTCCTTCTGAGCTGACAATTGTCGGCGGCGGCGTGATCGGATTGGAATTTGCCACTATCTTCGCCCATCTCGGTAGCTGCGTCACAATCGTGGAATTTAACGAGCGACTTCTGCCGAACATGGATCCCGAAATTTCACATGAACTGACACAGCAATTAGAAGCAACCGGCATCACACTGCTGCTGGGACATAAGATTGTGGAACTGAAGAAGGGACACATCCGTGCTGAACATGTGAAGACCGGCGAGATTGAAGAATGGGACTGTCCTTGCACGCTCGTCGCCATCGGACGGCGTGCCGTGTTGAATGCTCCTGAATACGATGCATTGGGTCTGCAGTACACCGATCGGGGCATCACAACTGATGATGCTCTGCGCACGAATATCAGCTCCATCTGGGCCATCGGCGACGCAACGGGTAAATCGATTCTGGCGCATGTCGGCATGCAGCAGGGCATCGTGTGCGCCGAGAACATCATGGCCTGGAACGGGCATCGTAAACTGCGCACTATGGACTACAGCGTCATTCCGGCCATCGTTTATACACTGCCCGAAATAGCCACCGTCGGCACCGTTCCAACTGACAAAAGCGTCTACAGCGTGCATGTGCCGTTCAAAAACAATCTGCGCGCCGTTCTGGAAGAGAATGATGAAGGCTTCGTAAAAATCTGGGTGAAAGACAAGCAAGTGGTGGCAGCTCAAGCCATCGGCTTTACTGTGTCCGAAATCATCCAAGAGCTCGCCAACATGATCGCCCTCGAAACCCCCATCGAAGATGTCACACATATCATCCACGCTCATCCGACGTACAGCGAAATCAATCGGACAGTGCTGGAACATGCGTTGGGAAGGGCGATTGAGCTTGATTGAGGACCCCGAGGAAACCGACGGCGCCGACGAAACCGAGGATTTTGTTTTTCTGCATTCCCACTACTCCCAGGCGGCTGCAGCCGCCTAACCTCTTCACCTGCTCGCTATTCCAGACAATGA
>JBEPVF010000008.1:0-72528 GCA_041691135.1 Candidatus Peribacteria bacterium | reverse complement strand
ACAGCAGCCTCTCATGTCGTGTGCGGTATTGCAGAGCAGAGAGGAGGGTGGCCACGGCACCGCGGCGTAAACGCGGTGGTGGGCGCACGGAGATCACGGTGTCGTTCCGTCTTCAGGGTTTGCAAAGATGCAAGTGGGTGGTCGAAGGGAACGAGGGGTGAACATGGGCCGCAATCTGCGGCCACTCTCCTCTCTACTGGTAGGTGCCTGTGCTACGAGAGAACGATTCCTTTATTTTTGTGTCAGCCCCAGGGCGGAGACTGTTTGTGTGTATCTACCCTCTGCGGTGTCGAAGGGGATTCACCTGGCGAACTGCCATTGGCAAATCAGGTCATGGTAGGCGGACTTGAATGAAGTCGCAAGGAACTGGCATGGTCTAAAGACAGAACTATTGTATGAATACATTTTGTAGTCGACGGGACTTTTGCAGATTTATCGCTACAATGGGCGAAAATGAGCCAAACGCCGACTATGAGTTTTCGCGCCCTTCTCCTGGCTACTATTGGCACCGCCACCGCTATTTTGGCCGCGTGTGCAGTTATTTTCCTGGCTACAGACCGGCATGTGGCCCCCGCAGTTTTCCTTCCGCTCCACGGTACAGTGGCTGTCTTTCAGAACGTACATGTCCAGGATGTGCAACGGTTCCAAACGATGTTCCCGATCCTGACAGCACTCCCCTCTACTCCCGACATCGTCCACATCGCCATCGTGCAACTACCCACCGGCGCTTACGGCTGGGTTTTGTTCCCAGTGGAAAAAAATGGCGATCTCCATGTGTCATTACCGGCAAAGCCAGGCCTGTTCGGCTTCGTCACCTCAGGGCAACCGGAACTGACCGCTCTGTTAAAAGAAGAGAAGAACCGACTGTCGGCCAGTGCGCCCTATGCCACACTTGCACGACACGTCGGACGAGTGGCCTGGGCATTCATTGATCTCCAGGGTGTTCAGACATTGTCGCATGATGATCGGCGCATCGCTGCGCTTGCGGGGGTCGACCGGTTCGCCGGCATTGTCTTGGACACACGCCCGCGCTTCATTGCCTACAACGAACACCTTCCAACCAGTGTTACTCTCAGTCCCGTTATACTCCCCTCGCAGCCCCTTGAAGCTGTCATCGCCGTGAACAGGCCAGCCGTGCTGTGGCAGGCACTGTTGCAGAATGCGACACCGACCGAAAAGCTCGTTCTCGAAACCAGAGCGGCAACTGCGGTACAACGCTTCATCAGCAGCGATGTCAGCCTGACCTACGACCTGCTTCCATTGCTGGATCGGAATATGACACTGATGATCGGCGCACCGATTGCAGGTCAAACTTCTTTCCTCCTGCGCGGGACAGCGAGTAGCCGCGATCTGCTGGCCGCAACGATTCTGCGTATGCATCAGCATGCCGCATCAATGACAAGTGGATCACAGGTAGTCAATCACACCTTCGATCCCAAAGATGGATTCTCGTTCCGCGGCTTGGAAGCCACACCTGGCGACATGAATATTCAGCAGAAAAACGTGGCCGGTTGGGACGTTCGCATCACCGGCAGCGGTGCATCAGAGGGATTGAGCACAGCGACTATGGGAACGCAGTTCCTGACCAGCAACAATGCTGCACTCTTGTCTTCCGTCCTCGAATCAACCAGTACGTTGCCCGTGGCATCTGTCGGCGTGGGCCGCAGCGTAGTGGCAGCCGGCCGCACGTCAGCCCCTTGGTTGAATCAGCTCCTTAGTCCCCCCCTCTCCACCGGATTATTACAGGCTCTGTTCCCCACATTGCTGACCGGAAATATTCAGATGGACTGGTCAATAACCCGCGACGGCCCACTGCTGACCTTCCAGATCGACCCGGCTCCAGGCCAAACCATGCAAAGCAGCAGTATACAGGCTGGCAGCGGGGTCCAAAGGAAGTTGTGATCCCCCAAAAAACCCGCTACTCTCTCGTCCCGATGTCGTATAAGCAACTCACCCGGTTCTTCGGCTTTGTCTCCGCTATCCTCCTGATCGCGAGCGCGATCCTGTTGGTGTATCCGGGGCCCAAGATGAGTCTGGAATTCACCGGCGGCACCCTTATCGAACTCCATCTGCCGAACGGAAAGACGAAAACAGATTTGGATACGGCTGTAAGCAGCTTCGATCCGGCGGCCTACGGCAACACACAGGATGCCAAGATCCTTAAGCAAGCCATCAGCCACACCAATGTCTCCAAAACCACCACCGATACGTATTTCATTCGTACGGCACCCATCACCAACGAACAACATGTGCTTCTGCTGAAAGAACTGGAATCGAAGCTCGGCAAATTGGAGGAGCAGCAGTTCACCACCATCGGACCCACGGTCGGCGCCACGCTCAAACAGCATGCCTTCACCGCCCTGGCCGTCGCATCCATTGCCATCATCCTCTACATCGCCTTCGCGTTCCGCAAAGTGCCGCGCAAGTACAGTCCGATGCGCTTCGGCATCGCCGCCGTGCTGGCTCTTTTGCACGACCTTCTGATCACGTCCGGCATCTTCACTATCCTGAGTCAGTTCACGACATTTCAAGTCGACACGCTGTTCATGACCGCCCTGCTGACGATTCTCGGCTACTCGGTCAATGACACGATCATCATTTTCGACCGTATCCGTCACAACCTGATCGTCGAACGCAGCAACCAGGACTTCGGCACACTGGCGGCGAGCAGCTTAAAGCAAACACTTAACCGCACGCTGAACACGACGTTCTGCACGCTCATCACGCTGTTCGCCCTGCTCTTCTTCGGACCCGAGAGTGTGCACTGGTTCATCCTCACCCTGATCTTCGGCATCATTATTGGAACATACTCATCATTTTTCGTTGCAACACCCCTTCTTATTTATTGGAGAAAGACAAAATGAACTGAGAATTTTATTTGAGTTCGATACATGCAGATCTCTCATGCCTACAATCTCTCCGCCAAAAAAACTACCCCAGGCCAAGACCCAATTCACCGTCGAATTTACAGCCGAAGAAAGCAAGGCTGCCGAAGACAAGGCGGTGGAACAGATGAGCCAACAAGTGAATATTCAGGGTTTTCGTCCGGGTAAAGCACCGACCGAACTGGTGCGCCCGCGTTTGAAGAACGAAGCCGTTTTGGACGAAACGATTCGCACATTGCTCCCCGACTCGATCGCGAACCTGGGGAAAGAGCATGATTTGAAGCCCATCATGGCACCGATGATCGAAGTCGAAAGCGTGTCGCCGATTAAAGTGAAGCTCACCTTTATCGAGAAACCAACCGCCATGATCAAAAACATCGACAAGATAAAAGTAGAGAAGAAGGAACCGAAAGTGGACGAGAAAGATGTGCAGCGCATGGTCGATTACCTGCTCGATCAGCATAAAGTTCTGACCGAAACAGATCGTGCCGCCATCGAGGGTGATCAGGTGACGATGGACTTCGTCGGAGTGGATGAACACAAGAACGAGATTCCCGGCACGCGGTCGAGCGGTTACCAGGCAGTGATCGGCAGCAAGACGCTCATTCCCGGCTTCGAAGAAGAGCTGAAGGGATTGGTCAAGGATCAGGAAAAGAGCTTCTCGATCACCTTCCCCGAGAAATACCACGCCGAGCACCTTCGCGGAAAACCGGCTACGTTCTCGGTCAAAGTGACGAAGATTGAAGAAGTACAGAAGCCGCAGCTGACGGATGAGTTGGCCAAAGAAAAGTTTCAGGCCGAATCAGCCGCCGATTTCCGCAGCAAGATCACCGACTCCATGCGCCAGCAGGAAGAAGGCGTGGCACAGCAAAAGCGCGAGGAGGAAATGTTCGATGCCTTGGCCAAAGCAACAACCGTCGACCTCGCAGACGAATTGATAGAGCAAGAAGCCCGGGCCATTCTCCTTGATCTGCGCGACCGCCTGCAGCAACAGGGCGCTTCCATCGAAGACTGGCTGAAGCAGACGCAGCGCGATGCGGAGTCACTGCAAAAGGAAATGCGCGACCAGGCCAAGCGTCGCCTTACTCTCCGTTTCGGTCTGGAGAAAGCACTGGAGGAAAAGAAGATAGAGGTAACGGATGACGACGTCCAACAGCTGATCGCCACTCTTCCCGAGCATGATCGAACGCACGTGAAAGGCCCCGGCACCGAAGAGTTTGAACAACTCCGATGGCGGAAGAAAGTGGAGAAGTTTGTGGAGATGATGCTCGTTTAGAAGAGGACTCCGACGATTATTTTTTAGTGATAAACAAATTCCATCCCTCCTCGGATTCCTCGGCGCCGTCGGAGCCCTCGGCTTCCTCCAACCACTACTCTCGCTTCTTCCTCACCCCAGTACTCTCATCCTCCCACCTCACCCCAATCTTTCGTGCCACGTTTGCCTGACGGATCATCCGGCACTCTTGGTCATGAATCATGATGTATCCATTGCGCGCGATGATGCCGACGATGCTGTCGGTCTGTTTGTCTTGCGGCTTGCAGCATTTCGCAAACCGGATCGGCATCGGTAAACCGCCATCCACGATCAGACCCATCACCGCTTTTGGAGGAACCGCCTGCTTGAATTGCCGGTGACTGAGCATCGAATGCAGGATATCCAGACGCCCCAGAATCAAAGCGGCTTTCTCGGTGCCCTGCCCTATTTTCATCAGCAAATCCTCACGTTCCTGCATACTCAACTCCTGACCATCACACAGGCGCATCACCGAGTAATCTCCGTCGAGAAGCGCCAGATGATGCCGATGCAGTTCCTCATTGAGTGTATTGCGTCCGTTCAGGACATACTCGGTGCGATGAAGTGAATGAAGATATCGTTTGAGACGTGATTTTGAGGATGCCATTTTCACGAGTTTCAACCATTCGGGCGACGGCTGTGGCGTACGGTTGCGCATCACTTCCACCACGTCGCCGTTCTCCAATTCGTACGTAAGCGGCGCAATGCTGCCGTTCACCCGCGCGGACCTGAAGGACAAACCCACATCGGTATGAATCTGGAACGCGAAATCGAGCGGCGTGGCTCCTTCTGGCAATTCCACGATATCTCCATTGGGCGTCAGTACGTAGATATGATCACTGATGATCGGCAATGAGCCATCCTCCTGCTCGAACGATTGCTGTTTGGCCAGCACTTCCTGCAAGTGCACACGATCAATCACGCGTGCCGCCGACCCCCGCTCTTTGTAACTCCAGTGCGCCGCGATACCGTATTCCGCTTCGCGATGCATACTTCGTGTTCGGATCTGTACTTCCAGAAAGAGCCCCTCCGGCACACCGGGGAACCTCGCCATGGTTGTGTGGAGGCTGCGATAACCATTGGGCTTGGGAAAAGCGATGTAGTCCTTGAAGCGGTTCGCCGCCGGGCGGCCAATACGGTGCAGCATCCCCAATACCCGGTAACAGTCTTCTTCCGTTTCGACTACGATGCGCAGGGCGAACAGATCGTGCAGGCGTTCGATCTGCGACAAGCTCTTGCTCTTCATCTTCATGAATACGCTGTACATCTGCTTTTCGCGCCCGTCGACCTCCGGCGTTATCCCCTGCTCCGCCAGAAAGAAACGCACACGGGCGGCCGCTTCGGGCATAAAGTCACCAAAATGCTCATGCACATGATTGAATTGGTGCTGAATGAGCGCGCTGTCATTCGGATAGAGAACCGGGAAGGCCGCATTTTCCAATCGCTGCTTGAGTGAGTGAATACCCAACCGGGACGCAACCGGTGCAAACAGATGCAGTGCATTCTGACACAACCATTTTTGATCCTTGATCGTCACCCGCGACAACTCGTCCATCAGCGAGACGCGATCGCATAAAATAATGAGGATGACGCGCAGATCATCCGTCACGCTGAGCAGCATGAGCCGCAGATTCTGGATGGAATTCCGGCTCGTCTGCAACTGCACCTGCGCCAGCAGATGCACACCGCTGGTCAGCGATCGAACGCTTGCACCAAATTGCTCCTCCAATTCGGGAAGCGTAATTTTTTTCGTCTCCAATACCTGATGGAGCACGCTCGTAATGATAGCCTCCTCATCAGGTTCGAACGGAAGGAGCGTCTTCAGGACCGCCGCCGAATGCTCCAGCTGGGACATGCCCATCCAATGCATCTCGTCGACATAGAGTTCCTCGGCCAGTCGAAATGCCCTCTCGATCGCCGGCGTCAGGATGCGCCGCTGCCGGAGATCCGGGAGCAGCATGGCCAGTGGAGAAGTAACCGTCTCGGACATAAGGAGAGGAATGCGTATGCTACACCCAAGAGGAACTACCGACGAGAAAAGAGCGGAGAGAAATACGAAGAAGCGAGCGCCAGAAAGCAAATAAGCACGAAATCGGAAACACGAACTCAGAACCTCTTTTTCGAGGTTCGCGCTTCGTATCTCCCTGGTTTTTGATTCTTGGATCTTGATTCTTCATACCGCTCTTCTCCTACCAGACGTCATCGTCGCCACTTTCTTACCTTTCGCCCTTGACCTGTCCAAAATAATTGGTACACTACCCGCACGTCCGAAGACCGAGGGCACAAGGTCGTAGACCGAAATTAGTCCCTCCGAGGAATACAGCATCGGCCACTCGGCTTCGGCTTGGTGATTCGTGCCGTGTTCCTCGCTGGTCTCCCGGGCATCCGGAGCCAGCGTTTTTTGTATCTGTTATCCGGCTTTGCTCAAGAATTCTTCGTCCTAACTCCTATTTCCCAGCATTCTATGGCAGTCTCCCGCGAACAAAAGGCCGTTCAACTCAAGGAACTCAAAGAGAAGTTTCAGACCGCTTCGTCGGTAATCTTCGCCCATTACATCGGCATGACCGTGACTGATGCGTCCGATTTGCGTAAGAAACTGAAGGGACAGGGTGCCGAAATGAAGGTCGCCAAGAAGACGCTCATGGCCATCGCCGCCAAGGAAGCAGCGTTACCGGTGATGGAGGAAGACAAGCTCGATGGACCGGTTGCCTGCATCTTCAGCTTCCAGGACCCGCTCAGCGGCGCCCAGGTCGCCTTCAAATTCAGCAAAGATCATCCTCAAATCACATTCTTGGGCGGCATGTTCGAAGGCAAGTTACTGAGCAAGCAGGAAGCTATGGCCCTTGCTACGATCCCGTCACGTCAGGTCTTGCTGGCCATCTTCGCCGGTATGATCCGCTCGCCGCTGACGAAGTTCGCCTCGATGTGCAATAACCCGCTCACGGGTTTTGCCCGCGCACTCAAAGAGCTCGAGAAAAAAGGTGGCGCCAACCCGGAGGCCGCAGCACCCGCTGCTCCTGCAGCCGCTGAATCCCCTGCTGCCCCAACTACCTCTGCTGCCGATGAATCGATTGCCAACGTGAACGCCATCCAACGCGATGCAACCGGAGACCCCGTTGATCCTTCAACCGGCGGCCGCACCGAAGTCGTCCTCGCTGAGGACTTGAAAGAAGAGAGCCACGCTCTCACCGAAACCGACGCCGAAGCTGCACCTGAAGGTTCTGCTGCTGCGTAGTTCTAATTGTCCATTATCCATTCTCACTTCTTTTCCCCTTACTCCCATGGCTGATGCCGCAACGGTCGAGCTTTCCTCCGACGAGAAAGCAGTGATCTCCGCTCTCGAGAAGCTGAACGTGATTCAGCTCAACAACGTCGTAAAATTCATGGAACAGGAATACGGCATTTCCGCCGCTGCTCCTGCCGCCATGGCTGCCGCTCCCGCCGCTGGCGGTGATGCCGCTGCAGTCGAAGAGAAGAACCAGTACAACGTCGAACTGACCGACTCTGGTGCCCAGAAGATCGCCGTTATCAAGGTGATCCGCGAAATCACCGGCCTCGCCCTCGGCGATGCCAAGGCGATGGTCGATGGCGCACCGAAGATCGTCAAAGAAGCAGTGCCCAAGGCCGATGCCGAGACAATGAAGAAGAAGCTCGAAGAGGCTGGCGCAAAGGTGACCCTCAAATAAGTCTACTGTAGATAAAAGAATACCCTGCCGGATGGTGGGGTATTTTTTTGAGGAAACTGAGGTATCAGAGGTGACCGATGTGACAGAGGATAGGATGCAGAAGAAACAAAGAGGATGAATCCTCATACTCGCACTCCTCTGCCACCTCTGTTTCTTCGGTCACATCGGTCACCTTTCTAAAGAACTATCTCCTCATCCGTCTCCTCCATCACGTCTTCCTCCTGCTTCAGTTTGGAGGGAACGAGGCGACGCTTGGATTGCAGACGGGCAAGATAGCGATAGCGGACCGGACCGAGGGCAGCGAGGTGCGAAAAGTATTGGTACATGGGAAGCGGAGGAAAATGCCTCAGTAGTGACGCATGTTTCGGCCGATTATTACCGATTTTCCAGAGCATATGACCACCGCCACACTCTCTGCTACGCTGGACGCACTTCCCCTTTTCTTCATGACGCAACGCCATTTCGCGCTCTGTCTGGTCGGCAGCCTTTTACTGCCCGCTATCGCCAATGCCGCAACCCCCAGTGATGTGATGGCTGTCCTGACGAATCTTCCACCAACGCTTACCGTCTCCATCGAGGCGCATGCCGGAGATACAACCAAGGGAAGTTATTTGGCGGCGTGGGTCAATGGAACGCAGGAAGTGAACTGGCAGGATGGCACAACCGGCAAAGGGACATGGAAAACAACTGTCGACCTCAAGGCGCAGAATGCACTCAATCTCCGCATCAAACTCGATGCACTGTCGGATGGCACCAATGGATTTTTTCGTCTCACCTCTCTGGATGGAAGCTACGAAAACGCCGCCCTGCTGAGCAAATTTTCACTCTTGCAGAAGAAGTGGATTACGACGCCGCTCAATCAGGAAGTGACATCCTCGCCTCTGGATGAGATACGGCAAGGTCTGTCCGGCTTTGATGACCGCTTCAACATCGAAGATACCGTCACCGGAAATGGCCATATCTACAAGCTGACACTCAAACCCGAAGCGCGCGCTGAATTCCTGCAATCTCTCAGCAGCTCATCGGACGCGATGACGAATGAGTTCGCCTCGGCCAAGGACAAACGCATCGCTGCACGAAAAGCGCAATTAACCGACGGCGACGTATCGTTGAAAGTGGAGACCGACAGTCATAACGCATTGGTGAGTGCCAAATTGTACCTTTTGATCCAGCAAGGAACCACGTACGGCTCGATCGTGATAAATGCTACCAAGGCCGCACCGCCCTCCGTCACCGCTACGGCCGATGCCATAACCATCGAGGAATTTGGCAGCACGTTCGGCACTGATCTGGGCCTGCCATCCCTCCCCTCCCTGATGCCGCCATCGCCGTTGGCCCAACTGAGCGATGCCCGCAATACACAGCGCAAAGCCGATGTGTTCACCATTCTGAATGCGGTGTATCAATATGGAATTGATAATAATGGTGTTCTTCCCGGAACTATCCCCACACTGACCGCCCAGGAGATCTGCCCATCGACTACTCAGAAAACAAGCAATTCGGTTAAAGATTGCGTCGATTTGCGTACCCTGACTGACAATGGCACGTATTTGATTGCAATCCCACAGGACCCGCAAGCCCCGGCTGGCCACACACACTACCGCATCATACTGAACAAAGAGAACGGCAGAATTACTGTCAGCGCCCCATATGCCGAAGGCGGAGCGACAATTGATGCAACACGCTGATGATTTGCGAAAGGGGGAAAATGTCAGAATTCATTGACACAATCGGCCCTTCCTGTACAATTACCCTAAGCTAGTCCTTCAGACAGGTCATATCGGTCACCGAGAAACATGGAAGAAGGAAAACAGCTGTATTATTTTCTTTCTTTCTGTTTTATGGCTGATCAGCAGCTACAGTGCCGCGATTGCGGTCAAAACTTCACGTTCACCGAAGGTGAACAGGAATTCTACGCGAGCAAGAACCTCAGCGCCCCACAGCGCTGCAAGGACTGCCGCAATGCACGCAAGTCGCAGCGTTTTGGCGACCGCCAGATGTTCGACGCCGTGTGCGCCAAGTGTGGCAATCAGTGCCAGGTTCCGTTCAAGCCCCGCTCCGTCGAGGAGGGTGGCAAGCCGGTTCTCTGCAAGGATTGTTTCGCCGCAGAGCGCGCTGCATAAGGATAGCTTCACCGCGATTTCTTAAAAAATCCCCTTCGGGGGATTTTTTTTGAATTACGCATACACTAGGACCGTGCCAGCCATCCGACATCTCGAGCTCGATCTCGCACGAACCATCGCCATCGTCATGATGGTGATCTT
Organism: Candidatus Peribacteria bacterium; assembly: GCA_041691135.1. Lineage (GTDB taxonomy): Bacteria > Patescibacteriota > Gracilibacteria > Peribacterales > Peribacteraceae > JAQBQQ01. The sequence goes on along the minus strand of JBEPVF010000008.1, from coordinate 62,399 downwards.
TCATCTGGCCTTCGATTTGCAGTACTTCTACCACTGGAACATCGATACCGCCGTGGGCGCCTGGCGGATCTTCGAACGCGTAACCGCCCATCTATTCCTCTTCGTAGTCGGTGCAAGCTTCGCCGTGTCATGGAGTCACACCCCTTGCTACAACAAGTATCTGCGACGCGGTCTGATGCTTCTCGGCTGGGGAATGGTCATCAGTATTGTCACCTATGTGATGGATCCCGCGACCTTCATTCGCTTCGGCGTCCTCCACCTGATCGGCGTCAGTATTTTGCTGCTCCCGCTGTTCGCCAAATTCAAAGAATGGAATGCAGTGATTGCGCTCGTATTTCTAACCGGCTGGCTGTCGAATGACTGGGATTTGCCGCACCTGCTTCTGCCGATCTTTCCCACTGTCTTCGATTCACTCGATTACTTTCCGCTGTTTCCGTGGTTTGGAACGGTGCTCCTAGGCTATGTGGCTGGATACGTCATCTATACACGATTGCATTGGCATTGGACTATCAGCAGTCCGGCGCTGGAGAAGCTATCGTGGCCGGGTAAACATTCCCTGATCATTTATCTGGTGCATCAGCCGATGATATTCGCTCTGCTGAAGATAATCCTTGGATAAAATCGACAGGATCAAAACAGTCTCTTGTATCCATCAATTTTTCAGATCGGATTCTGCTGAAGATTCGGGGATATAGAACACATTTCTTGCACAGTGTTTTGAGCATCCAAAAGCCCGACAAAATCAATCGGAAATCCGACTGACTTCTTTCGCCAAATGCCTCAATCCCCTACACTCCACGCAATGTCTTTTACGACGCGCCCTGTGAGTGGCAGCAAGCCCGCTCGCAAGAAATTCCCGTGGCAAAAATGCACACTGTTCGTGCTTCAGTTCGGCTACCCGCTCATTGCGTGGTTCCGCCGGCATAGGCAGGAAAAAGCTATCGAGAAGCAGCATGAGCATCGCGTATCAATCCTCAAACGTATTCTGGTCATTCTCGTATCCGTCTTGCTGGCGCTCTTCCTGCTGGCCGGCGTGGCCAAGGCGCTGTTTCACTACAAAATCATCACGCTCAGCAGTGTCATCAATACGGTTGCATCAGACCTGCCGACAGATGAACATGGCTACACGAACTTCTTGCTGCTGGGTCAGGGCGACGCATCGCACGAAGGAGTGGATCTGACCGACACACTGATGATCGCCAGCATCGATGCGACCAAGACAAAGAGCGTGGCGATGATTTCAATTCCCCGTGACTTATACTTCACGAAAACCGACAAAATGGGCGTCGGCCGGGTAAACAGCCTGTACCGCGATTACAAAGGCTATTTGAGGAAACAAGGCATGTCCGAATCGGAGGCGTCGCAGGAATCGATGAAGGAACTGGCGCGCGAGATCGGCAAGACGTTCGGCGTGCAGATCCATGGTGTGATACGTGTCGACTTCATCGGCTTCGTCCAAGTCGTGGATGCGCTGGGCGGGGTTGATGTCGACGTGCCCTCGCCTCTGGTCGATACCCTCTACCCCGGACCGGATTACAGCTACGTCACCTTTGCCATCGACGCCGGGCCGCATCATCTGGATGGCGAAACGGCGCTCAAATACGCGCGCAGCCGCCACTCCACCAGCGACTTCAGCCGTTCAGCCCGTCAGCAGCAGATCATCACTGCACTGGCCCAGCGTGCGAAGGAGAAGGGCATTCTGTCGAGTCCCTCCACCATCCTGTCGCTGTGGAATACGGTGAGCCAGCATGCCGAGAGCACACTCGGCCTGCGAGAACTGGTGGGCGTCGCCAAACTGGGTACCGAGATCGACCGGCACAACGTGGTATCGGTTCAGATCAACGATATCAGCGGCCAGGCCGACGGCCCGTCCGAGGCAGGCGGCTTCCTGTACATACCACCCAAGGAAGACTTCAGCGGTGCTTTCGTCTTGCTGCCGCTTCCGCATGCCGGCTTCGGGACTTGGGAACCGCTCCGGATCTTCACTCAATTCTTCCTCACATCACGCGACCTTCTACTGCAGCATCCGCCCATTGACGTCCTCAACGCCGGTGCGCAGAGCGGCCTTGCCCGCACCCTGGCTGGCGATCTGCTCCGCTTCGACTTCGACCTGAACAAGATCGAAAACAGCAAACTGCCTGACCAGGACCACTCGATCATCATCGCCCGCACCGGCACCGGCGAAACGCTCGCCCCGGCTCTCAGTACCATGCTCCACATCCCCATCGCTCCCGCCCCACCCGAACTCGACCAGAGCGGCCTCGGTATGATCACCATTCTGCTGGGAAAAGACTACCAGTATAAGTCGCTGCCAGCCCTCTTGCGGGAAGAATCAACCTTATCTGCTTCATCTGCTTCACCAAAAAACAATTAAATCTCCTCGGTTTCTTCGGTTACATCGGTTTCCTCCTTCTGCAACTTTTTCGCCTACCTCTTCATTCCTGCTAGCATAACTTCACATGACTCCCCGTGAGCTTATTGCCGAAGCGTGGAAGATTACCAACCACGAAAAATCCCTGCGCCGCTGGGGGTTCGCCGCGGCATTCTTCGAAACGTTCCTCGATATCAAACTTCTGGGCTACCAGGCCTACTTCCTCTTTGCCTATATCACCGAAAAGAAAGTCGGCTTCTTCGATGATTTTGACTGGCTCTACAGCAACGTACCCTTCTGGTTTTTTCTGACGATCCTGATCAGCTTCAGCCTGCTGTTGCTCGTCGAACTTATCTTCCCGCATCTGGCTGCCGGCGCCATCATCGGCCTGGCCGCTAAATCGCACAAAGGTGAGCCGGTACGCGGCGGCCTTATTCTGGCCGTGCACAATTTCCTGCCTATCTTCGCCTCCCATGAATTCTTTGTACTAGCTAGCTGGTCCACGGCTCTCACTCTGTGTTCCGTCGTGTTGCGCTATACACAAGGGAGCATCAAGTACTTCATGGTCGGCATCATCGTCGCCTTTTGGTTGCTCTCGAATCTGCTCAAATTCATGGCCAGCTTTACCGAACAGGGCATCGTGATCCGCCAAATGGGCATCTTCGCCTCGATCGGACGGAGCTTTCGTCTCCTCATCAGCCATCTGGGACATATCGTCTTCCTGATGCTCCTGCTGTTCATCATCTCCATCCGCGTCTTCATCAATGCGATTATTGTCCTCGTCATTCCTGGCGTTGTGATCGGCGTCGGTGTCGTCCTGCTGCACTTCCTCTCGCCACTCGTCACGTACATCATCGCCGGCCTCCTCGGTATGGTCCTGATCCTCGTCGCCAGCTACTTCTTCGCCTACCTCCACGTCTTCCGTCGCACAGTGTGGACACTGGCGTTCTTGGAACTCAACAAACAGAAGGATTTACATATTATTGATGGGGAGGACATTTGAAGGTGACCGATGTGACCGAGGCGACAAAGGTAACCGAGGAAAGGATTACGAGGAAAGTTTCTCTTCTATCTTCTGCATCCCAATCGTCTGCCACATCGGTCACCTCTGCTTCTTCGGTCACCTCATTTCTGTTTGACAGTGTACACCCGTCCACCTACACTGGTGGACGATTGTTCCCCCTCTCACCGATGTCCCTCACCCCTCATCAACGAACGGTCCTGAGCTACATTCGTGAATTCCAACTGAAGAAAGGGTACTCCCCTTCGCTCGCCGATCTGGCGATTGCCTTCGGTGTACGTAGTAAGAATGCCATCGCCAAAGTGGTGAATGTACTGACCCGTGATGGGCATCTGGATAAAGATCCCAAGGGACGCATCAAAATCCTGGAGCGTGCCGACGAAGCGGCGTATATGCCGTTCTCTCTCCCTCTCTTCGGTCCGATTTCCGCCGGTTTTGCGGCGCCTGTCGAAGAACAAGCCGAGGAAACAGTGACGCTCGAAAACTATCTTGTCCGCGATAAAGCCTCCACGTTCCTCCTCCGTGTGAAGGGCGACAGCATGATCAACGCCGGTATCCACGAAGGCGATCTGGTGATTGTCGAACGCGGAGCCACCCCCAAAGTCCAGGATATCGTCGTCGGTGTCCTTGATGGCGAGTTCACGCTGAAGAGACTGAGAAAGGAGAAAGGAAAGTACTACCTGCAAGCCGAGAACGACGCGTATCCCGATCTGTATGCCATGGACGAATTGCAAGTGGCAGGAGTGGTACGCGGCGTTATACGGAAGTACTAAAACGGAGTCGGACGTACACCATCGATCATTCCCCCACATACTCCATGATTGCCCATGTTGATGCGGACTCTTTTTTTGCATCGGTTCTTGTCCGAAAAGATCCCCGGCTGCGCGGAAAACCGCTGCTGGCACTCGGCATGGGTGGTGGCTGTGTGATCGCCGCCAGTTACGAAGCGAAAGCTAAAGGTGTACGGACGGGCATGCGTCTGGTTGATGCCATCAAGCTGTGTCCGGAGGCATTGAAAGTCCATTCCGACTTCCGCGAAACCGGCGTCGCATCGAATCAACTTGAAACGATCCTGGAAGAGCACTGTCCATTCTTCGAGCAGTTCTCCATCGACGAATGGTTTCTCGATCTGCCCAGCATCATGGGCGGCGTTCCTCCAAACCTGAGCACATGGGGGACGAACGTCCGGCAAGAAGTTCTGCTGCGCACCGGCCTCTCGGTGTCCGTCGGCATCGGCTCCTCCAAGCTGCTCGCCAAGATGGCCAGCGAGTACCGCAAGCCCGGTGGTGTGACTGTCGTCTTAAATTCCCCTCTCCCAGAAGGCATAGGCGTGGAGGGAGAGGGGCTAGGGGTGAGGGCATTCCTGGAAGACCGTCCTGCGGCGGCCATCCCCGGCATCGGACCACGGAGACAAGTGCACACCCAACGACTGGGCTGGCACACGGCCTGGGATATTGCGACAGCGAATCCGGGCCTCCTGAAGCAGCAATTCGGTAAGAGCGGAATAGAGATGCAGCGAGAGCTGCAGGGTGAACTCTTGTCCCCTGTTGCCCGTACCCACGCGCCGCCTAAATCCGTCTCGCGCGCCCGCAGCTTCGCACCGCTCAAAGACAAAATGCTCCTCTGGGCCCACACTCTGCGTCACCTGGAATACACCGTCCTCAAGATGCGCCGACACGATCTGGCCTGTCGCGGCATCACCGTGTGGCTGCGCGACAATAAGTATCTCTACGAAAGCGCCCATGCCTCTCTACCCCAACTGTTCAATACCGAGGACCACGTCCGACCCTACGTGGAGCGCTGCTTCCGACGCCTCTACGAACAAAACTATGCGTACACCCAAGTGGGACTGGCCCTCTGGAACCTACGCGTCTGCGGCGGCCAGCAGTTCTCCCTATTCGAAGACCCACAGAAAGCCATCGAACGCGAGGCACTGCAGAAGTCGCTCGATGAACTCCACGAGCGCTATGGACGCCAGGCCATCACCCGTGGATCGGCATTACAAATATCCAGTGGGACAAAGCCGGCTTTGAATTGGTCGGTGTATGAATAAAACCGGCGGACATTGTCCGCCGGGGTGACCGGACGTTAGCTCACGCAATGGGAGCCGACGGCTGATCGGAAGCAACAGTCTCTGGGGCTTCTGCTTCCTCTTCTTCGTCATCTGGCTCTTCTTCGTCAGCTTCATCGACCAGGGCACGCGGATGCGTTTGCCCGATAGCCATGAAAGAGACAACCATCGCCAGGAGAGAACAGGCCGCGAAGCCTCCAAGAACGAGCATTTTTGCCCAATCGGCAACAAGGAACGCCGTGAGCGCTCTGTAGCCGGCGTAGACAGCTGTGCTCAAGAAGAACACAGCAAAGAGCCATCTCTTCATCAGCAATCCTCCTTTTAGTTCTGGATTGAAGATGCAGCCAGTATTACTCCCGGACGCTTGCCTTACAAGCTTCCCAATCGCTCTCCAATCTTTTTCAACTTCTCCTCCGTTTCGGCCAATTTTTCTCGCTCTGCGGAAACCAGCTGATGTGGTGCCCGTTCGATGAACTGCTTATTTTCCAGCTTCCCTCTGAGCACTTGTGCATAAGCCACCAGGCTCTCCTGCTCTTTGAGAAGGTTCGCCTTTTCCTTGTCTTTATCCACCAAGCCTTCGAGCAACATATGGACTTCAATACCGGACAAGAATGCACTCGCCACTTCGCCCTGCGGCGGCTTGGATCCAATCTTGAGCGCACCGATACGCGCCATGCGCACGATCTGCTCGACTTGATCAACTAATGAATCCTGCTTTCCCTGCACCACCAACACAACCTCCGGATGACTGTCGAGCGGCACCTGGTGATCGGTGCGCAGCTTGCGGATAGCCGTGATAATGTCGATCACCACCTGCAACTGATCGAACGCGTCCTTATTTTTGAACGCTTCGTCGGCCAATGGCCATTCTTCTTGGATGAGGAGCTTGGCGTGCTCCGGCTTCACGTGCGTCCAGATTTCCTCCGTCACGAAGGGACAGTACGGATGCAGGAGTTTGAGCAACGTGCGAAGTGCGTGGAGCAGCACGGCGTAATTCGCCTCACCTTTGCTGAGCTCCAGATACCAGTCGCAGAAGTAATCCCACACGAAGCTGTAGAGCCGCTCCCCCACTTCGCTCAGGCGATATTCCGCGAGCCCGGCTGTTACGTCAGTCACCAAATCCTGTAACGCAGAGAGCAACGCCTGATCCGCCACCGTCAGTCCTTCCTGATCGAACAATTCAATATCGTGCGGATCGATTTCGGCTGATTCGCACTGCAATAATATGAAGCGCGAAGCATTCCAGAGCTTGTTCACGAAGTTGCGGTAACCGCCGATCTTCTCCTCATACAGGCGTGAATCGGCACCCGGGCTCTGTCCGACGATCATCGACAGGCGAAGCGCATCCGTCCCGTACTTCGCAATCATATCGAGCGGATCGATCATGCTGTCGGGATCCGATTTGCTCATTTTGCGACCGTCACGCGTGCGGATCAGGCCATGCAGGTACACCGTCTCGAATGGAATCTGACCCACCGCGTACGTCGTCATCAAGATCATGCGGGCAACCCAAAACGGAAGAATATCGTATCCCGTTTCCATCACCGTTGTAGGATGGAACTTCTGAAAATCAGGACTCCGTTTTAGTAACTCTTCCAACGTAACTGAGTGGTCGACTGCCAATTTAGGATCGAGCAACGTACTCCACGTCCACATGGCCGAGCTGAACCACGTATCGAGCGTATCAGTATCCTGTTGCCATCCAGCTCCTTCCGGCGGTGTGATACCTACATACGTTTCATCGGCTTTGTACCACACAGGGACGCGGTGCCCCCACCAGATTTGGCGACTGATACACCAGTCACGCAGGTTATCGATCCAGTGAAAATATTGCTTCGCAAAACGGTCCGGTAAGATCGTAATATCGCCGCTATGCACGACTTCGTGCATGATTTGCTTAAGGCTCATGATCTTACCCTTCCAAGTTACTACTTCTTTCTTCACATCGATGAACCACTGCAACTTAATCTGTGGTTCCACCGTCCCACCGCCGCGGCTTGAGGTAGCTTTATTATGAAGATAGTTCTCGTCAGTTTTCACGAGCAATCCCTTTTCCTTGAGCTTCTCGACCACGAGCGGCCGCGCCTTTTCGATCGGCATACCGGCGAACTCACCGGCAACTGGTAGCAATTTGCCTTGGAAATCGATGATCTGTTCACGCTCCAGTCCATGTCGCTCGGCAATCTCGAAGTCCGCTGTGTCGTGCCACGGCGTGATCGTCATCACTCCGGTACCAAAAGCAGGATCGACGGCCGTATCTTTGATCACCGTCGCGCGCACCAGTCCATTGATCCACTCAGCTTCGAACGTATCGCCGTTTTTATACTTGGCGTAGCGCTCATCATCCGGATGCATCACCACGTACTTGTCGCCAAATTTGGTCTCCGGACGTGACGTGCCGATCTGGAACGGTCCGTACTGGAACGTGTAGAACGGCGCCGTTTCCTCTTTCCAAGCGATCTCGTCGTCGGAGATCGTCGTCTGTAGCTTGGGATCCCAGTTCACGATGCGGTGACCGCGGTAAATAAGGCCGTCTTTATACATCCGGGCAAACACCTCGTTGACCACGCGGTTGAGCGCCGGCTCCAGCGTGTAGCGCTCGCGCTCCCAGTCACAGCTTGAACCCATTTTGCGCACCTGGCCGCGAATGGTGCCACGGCTCTGCTCGACGAATTCGGCAATCTTCTCGATCAGTTTTTCGCGTCCCAGCTCTTTGCGCGGATCCTTCATCCCCTGTTCCTTGAGCAGGCGAATCACCACGTTCTCCGTCGCAATGGCCGCATGGTCGGTGCCCGGCACCCATAGCGCCTCCTTACCCTGCATCCGCGCATGGCGAATGAAGATATCTTCCAGTGCCAACATCACCGCATGGCCCAAGTGCAGCTGCCCTGTAGCATTCGGCGGCGGCATGCTGATAGTAAACGGCTCCTTCTTGCTCTTGGCATCGGCATGGAACGCTCCCGTCTCTTCCCACAGCTGGTAGATGCGGTCTTCGGTATCCGATGGGGAATAGGCTTTGGGGAGCATTGGCCGGAATCATAGATGAAAATGAGCGGGGGCGCAGCCCTCTCTGGCCCCTCATCCCCGGCCCTTCTCCCTCTGTACCAGATCAGTATAGAACTCATTTTGACGCTGCCAGTTCAAAGAAACGTCAGAAACCTGCCGGGAGAAGGGAGTGAGTCTATAGATGATTTTGTAGTACAAATCGATACTACAGTTATGAGACGAAGCAAGACCCGCTTTGCAAAGCGTCTGCGAAAACGTATGACCAAGGCGGAAACTATTTTGTGGGATGCCCTCCGAAGCCGATGTCTGGATGGATTAAAATTCCGCCGACAAGTTCCAGTCGGATGGTATATTGCTGATTTTCTTTGTTTTGAGCAGAGTCTTATTATAGAGATAGATGGACCAATTCATGACATGCAGAAAGAATATGATGCATTTCGAGAAACTTATTTAAGTCAAAAAGGATACCGCGTGATTCATTTCACTAATACAGAAGTTATCAATGATTTGTCTTTTGTTTTGTCGAAAATTAAAGCCCGCACAACTCATATTATCTTACCTCCCTTCTCCCGGTAAGCGCACGTGTAGCAAATACCAGCTCCATGGCTTGTTATGTACCTTATTGAATTGGTGTGGAGGGAGAAGGGCCGGGGATGAGGGGCTATGCCATCTTCTCCTTCACCATTGCCTTGTCAGGCTCCGCCTTCTGCACCAACCGCACCAGCAAGATGAGCAGCAGAAAAACAACGTAGTAGAACACCGCATTACTCAGCAAATGGACAACCATCCATCCGCGGTCCGACAAACCATCCAGACCGTTGCCACACGCGTTCTGCACCGAGCTGAGAGATGGCGAGCAGAAAACAGCGATGAAGATGATCGATCCGCCCCACAGGAACAGATCGAGTGGCGTTTGCGTCGAGATACTTGCGAAGAGCACCAGCATCGACAGCATGATGCTTCCCAGAATCAGCACCCACTGCATCTGGCGATTATTAAACTCGTAGTGCAGCCATGATTCCGGAAGAATTTTTTTGAGTTGTTGACGCATGCGGGGGAGGAAGACAGCTGATCGTAGCAGGAGAGCAACTGCATGGGGAAGCGCTTGCAAAAAAGACAAAAAAATAACCGCTTTTGAGGGCGGTCATTTTTCAAGAGAATAGAAAGAGCGGAGCTGCGCCTAAGCGCAAAGCGGCTTTGTTATACTTAGTTATCATAAAAAACGCAAGTTTTTCCGGGATTGCCTGTCGAAATAGTAGTAGTTTGTACGGGTGAGGGAGAATCAAATCGCTGAACATCGGCTACTGGCCTACGAATCGGCACTTCACGAATGGCGCAGCCGCGCAGCGGATGATTACCTGGGTGATCCCCTGAAGAACGTCGCTGGCGTGACAAGCATCCTGTTGGAGGGACCCGACCTGTTGATCGACAAAGCCGCCCGCACTATCGATGGAACAACCAAAGAGGTGCCTCCATTGGTCGGCCACATGGCGAGGACGCGTCGATCCCTGGGTATCGTATTCGGAAGCGGCACCGGCATTGCGACACGCATCACCACCGGCCTCGGTATCATCGGCGCTGCCGGACAAGACGTCATCGAAGAATTTACCGGCGTGGATCATGTCTCCAGGACAGCTGCCTGACATACATGCCACTCAATCACCCCGCTGCAGCTCTCGGCAACGTCTTACACACTCACATTGGTGGATGTTCCGTCCTACAGCTAGGCTTAGCTGCAGGAGGAATTGGAGTGGGAATATGGGGTCTCCGCGTCTTGTACGAAAAAGCATTGGGCTCCGGGCGCTGACCACTGACACCTGAGCCTGCTATACTCCCCTCCCATGCCCACGTTCGATTTCCAGTGTCAGAAATGCGGAACAGTGTTTGAAGAAACACTGCCCTTCGGCAGCAAAACTCTGCCGCCGTGCGTGAAGTGCAAAAGCAAGCGCGTGGAAAAGCTGATGTCGCCGCCGGCGATTCATTTCAAAGGATCGGGTTTCTACAAAACGGATGCCAACCGCTCGCCGACGCCAAAAGAGACAACTGCACCTGCAGCGCCGGCCGCCGAAAAAAGTGAATCGAAACCGGCGCCGGAACCCTCCAAAAAAGATACGGCAAAACCAGCCTGAGTACGGCACAAGTCGCGATGCTTCCCACCAACGGAAATTACCAACACAATAGTGGCGAATGAATACGAGATTGCGGGATAACCTGCGCCACACGTACCGTGCTCCGCTCCATTTCATGGAGATACTGACCAAGGCCCCCTACGGGCAATTGTTTTCGCTGTGGACCGGGATAGTCATTGCATACGCGCTGGCATACTTCTTCCTCAGTTATCCGGAAAGTATCAACGGCATCACGGGTCTGACGGGAATGGAATCGGTTCCGCGATTCTGGAACAGCTTGTACTTCAGCATCGTCACCTCCACCACCGTGGGCTACGGCGACCTGACCCCCCAAGGCTTCTGTCGTGCAGTCGCCGCCAGCCAGAGCGTCATTGGATTCTTCATCGCCGCGCTCTTCGTCGCCAAGATCGTCTCGCACCGCCAGGAGATGACCCTCGAATTGGTATACCGGTTGATATTCGAAAACGTGTTCTACAGCACACGCGAAGGGTTCTACATCATTCGCAAAGACTTCGACAATGCCATCCAGCATATGAATGAGGAGCAGGCATTGCAGGACCACGATTGGGAAAACCTCACCATCGCCTACCGCCACGCCCAAGGCCTTTTGGAAGACATTCCCGAGTTCTATCAGGAGCACGCCCATTTGTACTCCGTCGATGAGAAGCGAGAGAATCTGCTGCTCGACGCCGTCACCCGCACCATCATGCGATTGGATTCACTGCTCGGCGTCTTCCAGCAAACAAAAATCAATTGGCATATCAAACACACCAATGCTGCGGAACTGCGGGGGCTGCTCTCGTCGTTGCAGGTGGCAATGCCTACCTGGCGCAAAATTTCGCCCTATGCCACGCGTCCCGACAAGCAAAAGGCGTTTGACCGGCTCGATAAATTCACGGTGATCCTGGAGGAAAAGATTCAACGAGCCGAAAAGAAAAAGCTGCCTAAAACACCAGATACCGAGTGAGCCGGAAACTAGCATTTATCAAAAGCGGCGATGGATATCGCCGCTCTGAATAGTCATGATCAGTCCGATGATTAACGACGTGGTCCGCGACTGAATCCGCCGCGTGGAGGACCGCCGGGTCGTCCGCCGAATCCGCCGCTGCGCATCGGCGGCTGGTAGCCTTCGGGCGGCTCGGTCATCTGCTTGAGCGACAAACGCGTCTTGCCTTCCATGGCATCGTACTCGATCACTTTTACATCCACTTCCTGTCCCATTTTGAGGATGTCCTCGACGTGTTCGGTGCGACCCCATTGGAGTTCCGAGATGTGGACCATGCCGTCTTTGCCGGGCAAGAATTCCACGATGGCACCCACACCGTCGATGATGCGCGTCACTTTGGAATGGTAGACCTTGCCCACTTCGGGTTTGGCCACGATACCCTGGATCCACTCCTTGGCCTTCTGCATGGCTTCGCCATTTGCCGAAGTGATAAAGAGCAGACCTGAATCCTCGATATCGATCTCCACGCCCAGCTCGCCGGTGATCTTCTGGATCATTTCGCCACCCTTGCCGATTACCAAGCGGATATCTTCCGGATTGATCTGCATCGTTTCGATGCGCGGTGCGTACGGGCTCAGCTCCTTGCGTGGCTCGGCGATGGCTTTGAGCATTACCTGGAGTATGAACTGACGACCGGTGCGTGCACGCTCCAATGCCTCAGCAAACACGTGATCCGGCAAACCCTTGATCTTGATATCCATCTGGATAGCGGTGACACCCTTTTCGGTACCGCCGACTTTGAAGTCCATATCGCCGCCGAAGTCTTCTTCATCCTGCAGGTCGCTGAGGATGACGTACTGATCCTTCGACTCATCCGACATCAGACCGAGTGCGATAGCCGACACAGGTGCGCTGATCGGCACGCCGGCCGCCATGAGTGCCAACGTGGAACCGCAGGTAGCTGCCATCGAAGACGAACCGTTGCTGGAGAGAATCTCAGTCACTGTACGAATCGTGTACGGGAAGTCTTCTTCCTTCGGCAATACCGGCTCCAGCGCGCGTTGTGCCAAGGCGCCGTGGCCGATTTCGCGATTGCCCACCGACAGACGGTTGGACGTCTCGCCCACCGAGAAGGGTGGGAAGTTGTAATGATGCATGTAGCGCAGCTTGTGCTCGCCTTCCATTCCTTCGACCAACTGCTTGTCGCCAGGCGCGCCAAGTGTCGCCGTGGTGAGTCCCTGTGTTTCGCCACGCTCGAATAATGCCGAGCCATGGACGCGCTGCGGGAGCACATCGATCATTGCGGCCAATGGGCGGATTTCGTCGACTTTGCGGCTGCTCATGCGGATACCTTCTTCCAGCACTAAACGACGCACTTCGGCCTTGATGATTTGGTCGATGAACGAGCGGCCGTAGCTGAAGAGCTTCTCCATCTCCTCGCGGTTGTCATCAGTCACGCTGCCTTCAAACTTCTCCTTCAATTTGTCGCCAGCCTGCTTCATCAGATCGTTGAAAATCGCGCGGCGATCGCCTTTGCGCAGCTTTTCTTTGACAGCCTTGGTGACAGTGGGCAGTACCCATGATTCCAGGAAGGCGTAGCCCTCCTTATGCATGAATGGCTTTTCGACTGTGAACTTCGGACGGCCAATCTCTTTCTGAATATCCGCGAAGAACCGGGCGATTTTCTGAGCCCATTTCTTGCCGAATTCGATGGCGCGGACAATCTCGGCTTCGGCAATCTGATTGGCACCGGCCTCGATCATGACGACGCGATCCAGCGATGCAGTAAGGAGCATGTCCAAATCGCAGCGTGTGCGGGCCTCGCGTGACGGATTCAAAACCAATTCACCGCCGATAAGACCGACACGGACGGTGCCGAGCGGACCATCAGCCGGACAATCGGACAGAGCGATCGACAGGTTAGCCGCATTGGCCGACAGGATATCGTGCTCATTCTCGAAGTCGTAGCTGAGAACCGTGCAGAAGATCTGGATGTCGTTGCGGATGTTTTTATCGACCATCGGACGAATGCCGCGGTCGATCACACGACCGAGCAGAATGGCGTCATCGCTTGGACGTCCTTCGCGCTTACGGAAGCGGCTGCCGCCGATCTTGCCGCCGGCGTAGTACTTCTCCTGGTACACCAGCTGCAACGGCAGGAAATCAATACCGGGCCGCGGCTCGGCGCTGATGGTGGTGTTACCCATGGATACCGTATCGCCCATCTGGACGAGAACGGTGGAATTGGCCTGCGTGGCCAGCATGCCCGTTTTGATACTCAGTTTTTGATCACCGAGTTCGAGCGAATACTCGTGGTCTTTCTCTGCGAAAGAGGACATAAAAAGAATGGGAAGGAAGGTACGGCGTCCCTGAATACGGGAACGACCCTGCCTCTCCCTTCGCTCATATGGATGTTGCTGGATTCACATACATGGTTCGACTCCGCTCACCATGACAAGCATCGAAGCATAAACGTAAACCCAGAGCAGTAAGAGCGACGGAAGGAAAGAGCACGGAAAGTATACTCTTTTTAACCTGCGAAGGAAGCATCATTTGCGCTTCTTTTTCCCAAGAAATTGAGCAATAGTCTCATCCATTGATGCCATCGGCCGCAGGTGCTGCCCTCCCATCGTGACAGAAGCAAATACACGCTCATTTTTATCGGTCGCCTCAAAACGAAAACCTTCATCGAACGGTGTAGGCTTTGGAAATCGTCTGAGTTCAAATAGCAACAAGGCCCTATCCAACCGACAGCGCATGTCTTCGGAAATACCCAGTACGGTGCATAACCGCGCTACATCTTCATCTATATGATCCGTACCGGTCCTTGCCCCCAAATACGTTAAGGTATTGCGGGACACAAACAGGCTCAGTGGCGTGGAATTTGAATTCATGTACCGTTACAGAAATACAAAGAGGATCGAGAATACTCAGAAGGTCCAGAGGGGTCAACTACGAAAAAAGGCGCAGTCTCCTGCGCCCTTTTGGATAATCATAGTTTGAACAATTACTTCTTGAGGCCCAACGCCTGCAACACATCCTGATACTCCGTCGGCTTGTTCATCTCCAGATACTTCAGCTGGGTGCGGCGGTCGGCTACTTTGGCGAGCAAACCTTTGCGGGCCGAGTGATCCTTCTTGTGGCTCTTCAGATGGTCGGTCAGCAGACCGATTTCGGTCGTGAGGATCGCGATCTGCACCTGCGGGGAGCCGGTGTCTTTATCGTGCTTACGATGCTTGTTGATGATCTTCTTTTTCTGGGTGCGCTTGATGGACATACGGCAGGAATGGGAACCGGACAAAAAAGATTAGTGCCGGGCCTCGCAAACGAAATCGTTGTGCGGAGCGCGGACGGAGCATTATTGTACGTATAGGTCGGCAAAAAGCAAGTTATTCACCGTTTTATTGGTCTAAAAGGGCAAAATACCGCAAATGAGACAAGCGACGAAAGGAGGAAAATTTGCGATACTTCTCGTTCATTTTCCCTTTTTCTGGCTGCACAAGAGGAGGTGAATTGCATTAGGCCATGAGCCATAAAAAATATAAGTGGACATACGTGCACCAGGCGTTAGCATCGTGTCAGACGACGAACAGCACCGATACTACACATTCCTCCCTGTCCTTTTCTCTATTCTCTCATGGAATTCCTCACTCCCCTGTTTGTGATCATCGGTTTCGGCGCTGTCATCTACCTTCTGAAATTCCAGAAATCAGCCACCGATTTTGATCAGCAATACGGTCAATTGATTGAGGAGAACGTGACATTGAAAGCGCATTTGGATGAACGAACCAGAGAAATTGGGAAGCTGAGTGAACAGAACGAGATGGAACGCATGGAGCGGAACCAACAGGAAGGAAAAGGCAAAGCTCTGTTTGCGCAGAATAAGCAGATCGAGGCGGCTTTGGAAAATACGGCCAAAGAGAACCAAGAACTACGGTCACGCCTGACGCGTTTCGAAGCCGAACGCGAGCGCAAGGAAAAAGAGCATGCCGATTCGATTACTAAAATCGCCCATGCCGAGCAGAGTTTTCGCAGAGAACAGGAGCGCGTGATTCAGGAAGACATGGAATATCGCAAACAGTTGGAAGAAGCACGCGACCGCATGTGGGCTGATCACGAGAACACGGTGATCGCCGCGCTCACCGATCTGTGCAAACAGCCGCAATTCGCCTTCACTGCCTACAACAATACGAATCTTCCTGCCGGCTTTGACGGCAGTCTCAAGCCCGATTTCATGATTGAATTTTTGGGCCAGTACGTCATCTTCGATGCCAAGGTCTCGAAGGCCAAGAGCCTGCAGACGTACATCAATAATCAGGTGAAGGACACCGTGCAGAAAGTGAAAGACAACGAGCAGATCTACAAATCCATTTTCCTGATCGTTCCCACATCCGCCATCAGCGAGTTGAAGAACCATCATTATATTGTCGAGGGTTACTCCGTGTTCGTCATCTCGCCCGAAGCAGTCGTACCCATCCTCGCCAGCCTCAAGCGCATTGCGCTCTACGAATTCGCCGAGCAGATGGATCCGCAGCAGCGAGAGAATGTGGTTCAGCTGATTGCCGAGCTCGACTTCCACATTAACCTGCGCAATGCCGCCGATATCATTATGTCGAAAATGGGCACCGAACTGCTGCAGAAAACACAGCGCGTGGACCCAGCATTGGCTGAAGAAGTGGCGCTCAAGAAACAACCGATGAACGCCAAAGCATCGCTCGCCGCAGCGGACATCAAGCGTATGGTCTCCAAACTGAGTAACCAGGAGGAAGAAATTGAGCAGTTGGTTTCGCCACAAGTCGCTGTGCAACCTCGCGACATAGATCAAATGAAGTCGGCCCTCATTGATACGGTAATGGAGAAAACAACGCTGAAGGCACTGAATCGGAAGAAGAACAATGAAATGGATGCAGTGCAGACATTGCTATAGAAAGCCTTTGTGTGACAAAGATGTCAAAATTAGTTGACCCACATTTCTTCTTGTTTATGCTGTCAGCTCTTTCTGCAAATCCATGAATATTGCCCCTGAACACTCGGAAACAGATATGGACAGTAGCTATGCAGAAAAGCCGCTTAGTATTTGTATCCGCAACTCTTCCGATGCATTACAAGAAATACTTGGCGTAGTTTCCGGCATGACACTAGTTCGTGGCTACAGTTATCAGGCATTAGAGGAAACTGACCAGCCTATCCGTCGTATTCGTATCAGTTGCGCGGCAGGAGACAATCGACTGGAAATTATACAAGCTCTTCGAAATATTCCCGGGGTGATTGAGGCAGCATAAAAGACTGAAAATCTCTCACATTTTGGAACGGATCAGCTACACTTTGCGGGTGAATTCTGATCTGATTTTCAATAACTTAAACGAACCACAGCGCCAAGCGGTGGAGAATATTCGGGGACCGGCGTTGATCTTGGCAGGGGCCGGCTCCGGCAAGACCAAAGCACTCACGCATCGCATCGCGTATATGATGCAGCAAGGTATTCCGCCGTGGCAGATTTTGGCGGTGACATTCACCAACAAAGCGGCAACCGAAATGAAGGCACGTATCAAAGGATTACTGCATTTGACTGAGGGAACGGAGACCAAGAGCAATGATCCGGGGAAATTGCCGGTGATGGGCACGTTCCACTCGGTGTGCGTCCGCATGCTGCGCCGCGATATCGAACGGATGGGCCGTAACCGCAACTTCGTTATCTACGACAGCGACGATCAGGAGAAAGTGATGAAGGAGATCCTGAAGGAGATGCACATCGACGAGAAAGAGATCAAACCGCGTGCCGCCCTGGGTAACGTCAGCCGCCTGAAATCCGAAGCGCTAAATCCGCAAGAAGCATTAAGCCAGGCAACTACTGCCCGCATGCAACAGATCATCGTGGCGTACGGCAAGTATCAAAAAGCACTGGCTGCAGCGAATGCGATGGACTTTGACGACCTGATTCTGGAAACAGTGCGCCTGTTCCGCGAAGTGCCCGACGTGCTCGACCGGTACCAGGAGTCGTGGCGCTACCTGCATGTGGATGAGTATCAGGATACCAACCACGCCCAGTATCTGATGATCTCGATGCTGGCGCAGAAGTACCGCAATCTGTGCGTGATCGGCGACCCAGACCAGTCGATCTACGCTTTCCGCGGCGCCGATATCCGCAACATCATGGAGTTCGAGAACGAATACCCCGACGCACTGCACATCAAGCTCGAACAGAATTACCGCTCGGCCCAGCCGATCCTGACCGCCTCTAATGCGGTGATCGCCGCCAATCCAAATCGTCCCGAAAAGCAGATGTGGACCAGCCGTAAAGAAGGCCCGATGGTGACGGTGCAGGAAGTATCGGACGAGAAGAAGGAAGCCGAAGAAGCCATCAAACGTGCCTCGCAGATGCGGACCGATGGCGTGCAGTTTAACGACCAGGTGATTCTGTACCGCACTAACGCCCAATCACGTTTGTTCGAAGAAGCCTGCATGCGCAACGGCGTCCCCTACCGCATCGTCGGCGGCGTCAAATTCTACGCCCGCCGCGAAGTGAAGGACGTGATCGCCTACCTGTACGCAATTCTCAATCCGTACGACACGATATCGCTGCTGCGCATCATCAACGTGCCCACCCGCAAGATCGGCCAGACGACGATTGGAAATCTGCAAGCCTATGCCAGTGACCAGAAACTGACACTGTGGGATACACTCAAGGATATCGAGAACGTGCCGACGATCAACGAACCGACAAAAGTGCGCCTGCAACAATTCGTCGGGTTGATTGAACGGGCACAGGAACGCGCCAAAGGCGTCGTCGTCTCGGAACTGACCGAGAATCTGCTGCACTCGATCGACATGGAAAAATGGCTGCGCGACGAGAGTGAGGAAGGCGAGGAGCGCTGGCAGAACGTCCAGGAACTCCTCAGCGTGATGCACAAGTACGACGCGCTTGATCCGCAAACATCCCTCACCAGTTTTTTGGAAGAAGCTGCGCTCGTCTCCGAGGTCGATAAGCTCAACGATGTCCGCGACGACGCCATTACGCTGATGACTCTGCACCTGTGCAAAGGCCTGGAGTTCGAACACGTGATGATAGGTGGCTGCGAAGAAGGGATCTTTCCGCACAGCAACAGTGCCTTCGACAAAGCGCAGTTGGAAGAAGAACGGCGGCTGATGTACGTCGGCATGACGCGCGCCAAAACCAAACTCGTCCTGATGTTCGCCCGCAATCGCATGTTGTGGGGCAACACACAGGCCAACGCTCCCAGCCGGTTCCTGGACGATTTGCCCGATGGGGTGACGGAGCGCCGCAGTGATGAACTGCTCAGCGCGTTCGCCTGGGCATCCGAGAGCGGCCGCATGAAGGCCGGACAAGTGCACTTCGGCGCCGGCAAATTGGAACCGTTCCGGCAGGCCGGCGCACCCAAAATCGACGTGGAGTTCAATCAGGATTTCGAGACCGACGACGATACGAATCAGGACGCCTTCGCCGAAGGCACACGTGTCTCGCATCCCACCTTCGGTAAAGGCCACGTGACCAGCAAGCGCGGCGACATTGTGACGATCAAATTCGATAACGGGCAGAGTAAAACCTTCGCCTTGTCGATCGCGCCGCTGACGATGATTTGAGCGTGCACCCCATCCGCCCTGCAAGGCACCTTCCCCGGCCCTCCCATACGCCAACGCGGGGAAGGACGAGAGAACAAAGCAACACACATCCCCCTTCCCCGTGAAAGTTACTGAGGATATGTCACCTGAAAAGTATCTGATTCGCTGATAAGCGGAATGGAGGAGGCGGGGGAAGGGTTAGGGATGGGGTACAATAAAAAACGCCGGCCTCCCTGTAAGAGAAAGCCGGCGTACACATGTGTGCGGGGATTCCATTCCTTGGCACCGAGAGGCCGCGTTGATCCGCGGCCTTTTCAGTAACATTGCTTTTCATCACTCAGTTTCCGTACCGCATCGAGCGAAATCGGAATTGGTACGGTCGTGGGCGCTTGTGCGAACCTCCGCGGAGATCATGCAGTCGAGTGTTGAGCTCGAGATGGATATCACCCAGCATTTCGGCCAGCACCTCGACCGTCTCGAGACTGCAGAGGTACTGAATCAAGCTTTGCTGATCGTTGATCGGCAGATGAATCCGAAACGTCCTGATGACGGTAACGGATTCCGAGCCTTTCAATGCAATACACTGACTGCAACGAGCGACAATCTTTGTCACCTGGGGCTGACGCCGCAGATATTCCTCGATGTTCTCTCGGAATGTGCGGTTGTCCTGCCAGAAAGTCCGCAGCCACTGGAGACGCTTCTCGATCGTCCGCTGTCGTCGCTGCTCGTTCAGTTGGACACGATTTGTCTCGTACGCGCTCATCGTCGTCTCCTCACATTGTTTGGAAATGGAACCACCCACCGTCCTGCCCCCGACTCATCGCGCCCCATAGGGACTCTGAGTACAGATGCAAGACATGAGCGGCAGTGATGTGAAAGAACTAAATAAAAACCCTTCTTTGTGGGAAGGGCTGAGTAATCAGATTGATACAAGGTTCAACTCACGCACTTCCCGACATAGCAAATGACGACGCGCTTGGCCGTCGACTGGAAGTTGCCGTGGAGGGAGAGAGTGGTTTGCACCGCAGGAAACATACCTTAAAGGATTTTTTGCTGTCAACGCGATTTAAAAGGCCGGCCCTTCCTCTACGAAGAGAGGAGGACCGGCATGCAGAGTGGTGTAACAGTTGAGCCGTCATCCAGCGAGAGCAATGAGCATCTGCTCCACTGCATCGACGAGAGCTGGCAGAGGATTTTCGTCGCTGGAAATGATTCTCGCGAGGATCCGCTTTGCCCCATTGAGATTGCCAAAAGAGCCGTAGCCCGTTTTGTAAGGCAGCTCCCTGTCAGGCAACTCGGGGTGCTCTCGTCCACGCAGGCGGAAAATCACGCCCGTATCGAACAAGATGCGATGCGGTGCTCCTTGTACATCGCCCTCGAGAGTACAGGCAACAATCGCCGACAGATCGGCAACCAGAGTCTGAACCTCATCGTCGCTGCTTTCACACATGGAGAAGTTCCTGTTGTGTACCACTCGCACTTTCGCGCCCTAGCCATAAGGCGCGAGAGACGAGTGACAATGTCAAAGATCAAAAAATAAAACCCCTCTGCTGACGTAGGAGGGGCTGGAATCTAGGGAGGAGCGGAGAACTACCGGCCGAACCGACGTCGTGCAGAATGTGCAACGACGCAACAGAAGGACGGCAGAAGGCCAAGTGCGCGGAGCAACTTGAGGATCATTACCCAAAAAGCTACTCCCCCATTTTTCGGCGGTCAACAAAATTACTGCACGACAACTCCCCGATCATCATGAGCTCCCCGTAAAGGGAACAAGCGATGATCGGGGGTGGATGGTGATTACACACCGGCCAAACGGACAAAGGTGTACCTCCCGCCCGAGTTGACGGACGACTTCCCTTGAGGCTTCCTGAGTGCGTGCCACAGACGTTGGGCCCGATAGAGCATGCGACCACGCCCGTGAAGGTGTTCTTGGCTGTCATAGGCCACCATCAGACCCAGGAAGGTGAAGTCCTGGACGCTGTGACGGTCGGCGAGGAGATCGTGAAACATCCTCGCCTCATCAGAGAGCTTGAAGCCGTTGCTCAAGAATTTCCTCGCGATCCGTTCCGCCACTTTCTCAAACGCTGACCGCAGATCGTTGTCTTTCATGGTTCCCTCATCCAACATGATTGTGTAACCACCCGCCTTCCGCACCCCTCCTCTGGGGCACGGCCATAGGTGGCCTGCCCTCCGAAGAGTGCAGAAACGAGTGGCCGGTGATGTCAAAGATCAGGGCAAATGATTGATCCTCAACTCTCAATAAATTTAAGAGTTTTGAACCTCATCAGACTCAGCTGTAGAGGTAAGACCGAGCTTGTTTCGAACAAGAGGATCGCTCGCAACTTGGTTTGCGAAGGCGAGTGCTTGTGTAACTTTTTCGACACTTACACCCGACTGTTCCGACAACCGTCTAACGATTGTTGACTGGTCTGCTTCTCGGTCTAAACGATCGACAGTTATCGCCTGCGCTTCAGGAGAAAGAGTGACGGATACCTGACGTGAATTGGCCATAAAAATGTGGGGAAGAAAAATAAGAAAGAAATAAAAGTCTCACAGGCAAATGCCCTCCCGCCTGTTCAGGGGGAAGGTGCGAATGGGTCGTGAGTTATGCTAGTTCAGACACATCGGCGACTTCCCCTCTGTAAAGAAGGTAAAATACCAACCGAATGTAAAGGTCTGACGAGACATGTGAGGCGATTGTACTCAGAGAAGAACGCATGTCAATAAAGTAGAAATCGTCACTAGGAGCCTTTACTTGGTACAGAAGCACTGTCACCCTTGGCCCAATGTCCAGTCTGTACAACGAACTCAGCGGCTTTCTCCAAGCGCATCACCTCAAGTTGAACACCGACCTCGGCCAGCACTTTTTGATCGATGAGGACATTCTGGAGACGATCGTGAATACAGCGGAGATCGAAGAAAGGGATCACATTGTCGAAATCGGTCCCGGCATCGGCGTGCTCACGCGCGAGTTGCGGAAGCTTGCAACGAAGGTGACGGCGATCGAAGTGGATCCGCGATTGATCGTGTTGCTGGAACAATTTCTGAAGCAATCGCAGATCGGGAACGAACCGGCTGAGCTGGAAATCATCCATGGCAATGCATTACATGTCGATTTTCCGACAACACCCTACAAGATCGTCGCCAACATCCCGTATCACATTACCTCGCCGCTGCTGCGACACGCGTTTCTGGAATCACCCAAGACGCCGACAAGCATGACACTGCTGATCCAGCGCGAAGTGGCCGAAAAAATTGCGGACAAAAACGATGCCGGGATTCTCACTATTCTGGTCGGCCTGTTCGGCGAGGCGCGTATCGCCTGCCTAGTTCCGCCTGATGCGTTCTTGCCGCCCCCGGCCGTCGATTCAGCCGTGCTTCATATCGATTGTTTCGATAAACCGCGCACCGACTCCAAGACGATTGAGGAAATTTTCAAGCTGACCAAGATCGCCTTCGGGCAGAAGCGGAAGATGCTCCGCAATTCACTCGGGACGTTCCCGGAGATCGCAGAACGGATGGAACGGCTTGGGATAGCCCCGGATCGACGGCCGCAGACTCTGAGTATCGATGAGTGGATCGCACTGGCTCAAGCGTAAAGCGATACTGATCGCATGCAACGCTCTCATCTGTCGTACGCATTTCTGCTGAGCTTTTTGGCGACCATTCTGTTGTTGCGCTGGTGGGAGCAATCGTCATACCTATCTGTCATCTGGCTCAGTTTGGCCGGTATGATAACGGCGAGCAGTCTGATGGGTCTTCGCTTCCGCTCGAGCCTGCTGATGTTCGCCTCTGCGCTCGGGGTAAGCATGGCATTCTTAGCCGTAGCGCACGCAACACATGTCCCGAACGCTACCAGCATCGATACCTATGCCACTGGAGCACATGTGACTGTCCGCGGCATCGTGAGCGACGAACCCGACGAGCGCCCGATGATGATCAAATACACACTGAGCAGCACCTCATTCACCCAAAGCGGCCGCACCATCCCCGTACAGGGAAAAGTCCTGGTGACGGATCCGAACGGCTGGCCGGCATACCGGTACGGCGATGAAGTGCAGGTCAGCGGGATTCTGGAACGGCCGACTGTCATCGACGATTTTGCGTACGACCGCTATCTGGCGCGGTACAGCATCTATGCAGTGATGAACCGACCGGCAATGAAACGTCTGAGCGGGAACCATGGATCGAAACTGATGGCTGCGCTCTTCGGCATCAAAGGAATTTTTGAAGCACAGATCAATCGCATCCAGCCCGAGCCACATGCATCATTTTTGGCCGGCCTGCTCACCGGTACGCGCCGCGGCATTCCCGATCATCTGACCCAAGACTTCAACGCCACCGGACTCACACACATCATTGCCATTTCCGGGACGAACATCACAATGATCATGATGTGTGTGGCGAGCCTTCTGTTCTGGCTGCCACTGCGGTGGCGATTCCTTCCGTCGGTTGCGTGCATCATTCTGTTCACCCTCTTCGTCGGTGCGAGTGCATCGGTCGTGCGCGCAGCCATCATGGGCATCTTGGGTCTGTTCGCATTACAGGCACACCGCCTGACCGAGTCGCGGCTGCTGATTCTGTGGACGGCGTGTCTGATGACCGCATGGAATCCGCATGTGCTTTGGGACGATGCCGGCTTTCAGCTTTCCTTCCTCGCCATCATCAGCTTGAGTGAACTATCGCCGTTCCTGGAAAAGCCATGCGCCCGGTTACCCCAGGCATTTGGCATTCGCGAAAACCTGCAAGCAACCATCGCCGCTCAAATCGGTACGTGGCCATGGATCGCTTTTCTATTCGGCCGCTTCTCCGTCATCGCACCGCTCACCAACATTCTCGTCGCCCCGCTGGTCCCCTTCGCCATGCTCTTCGGTTTCGTCGGTACCTGCCTCAGCTGGATTTGGTTTCCCCTCGGGCAGCTCGTCAGCTACCTGGCTTTCGGCTGCATGGAATGGGTCATCCACGTTGCTGAATTTTCGGCTCATATCCCCTTCGCATCAGTGAATGTCGCAGGCATGCCGGGATGGATTGTCGTGGCGATGTACGGAGTGATGATCGCGGGAGTCGGATTAGTAAAAAAGAAACCGATATAACTGACGAATATCCTTGGTTTCTTCGGTTGCGTCGGTTCCCTCGGTTTCCTCAATTTACCATTCATACACCCTCAACACCTTCTCCCCTCTGCCCCACGGAATTTTTACCTGCCGTACCGGCGTCCGATCCGGGAGAGCGAACACATGCGATACGATGCGTACGCCCATCTTGAGTTCGCGATCGAATTTCTGCTTCAGGCTGCGCATCATCTCGGGTGTCACGTACAGGAAGATGACCGAGACACCGGTGAGATCGGCCTTCTGCGCATCAGCGCAGCGGAACGTTATTGTTTGTCGCGACCACCAGGTACGCAGTTTTCCGAAGAGCCAAATCGTCGGAACAATTTCATAGCCAATGGCGGTGATCCCCGGGTTTTGGCGCTTGGCTTCGATCAGCAAACGTCCGTCACCCGCACCCAAATCCAGTACGCGATCCCCTTCTTTCAGCTGCGCCGCTTCCACCATGGCACGAACGATCTCGTGCGGACTCGGTACGGCCGGCACATCGAATCGGACGAAATACGCCGCCGTGAGCGCAATGAGGAACACGACAAGGACGATCAGGCCGAGGAGAAGATCAAGAAACACGTTCATACGATAATCAGAAGATGGCACGCTGACTACTGCCAATCAGCAATGGAAGCTGGGAATCGCAGCTGTCTGCGCTCAAATCATCAACTGGGTCCCGGCGAAACTTGGCTGTGCTGCCCGATGCCTCTACGCTGCCGCTGATGGCGTTCTCTCTCGAGCCTTGGCTGCAACAACATGCGATCTATGATCCGGATGTTGTCCGGACGGCGCCGATGGAAGAACTCTTCGACGAACACGAATTCGATGCGCTTTCCGATGGCTTACAGGCGCGTGTGTTCCGCATACGCGATGCGCAGTGGGTGATGAAGGAAGGCCGCTGGGACATGGACTTCAATCTGCTGAAGAATGTGAAAGTCGCGCTGCCGGCCAAGTTCACCGAGACGGTATGGCGTCAGTTCTCGCAAACATTCCTGCCGACGCAGGAGGAAATCGTGCGTCAGTACCGGTTGTATTTGCAGTTCGCCGAATACCTTGGCTACTTCGAAGAACGAGACGGCACAACGCCGTATCATCACCCGAACCTCATGCGCATCGTGGATGCCCAGCGGGATATCCGCAACAATCTCGTTCAGCGCATGCAGGATATTCGCGAAGATTACGGCATTGATCTGCCGGCTCATCTCGAAACCCTCTTCCGCAGTCCGCTGCAGCATCACAATTTTCTGCCCAAAGAATATCTGCTGACCGGCCGTCCGCTTTCGCCTCAGAACGAAGGCCAGCAAACATTTTTCTTATTCCAGCAGTACATCGACGGCACGCATCTGCACGACATCGACCTGACTGCCATCGACGGCCCCACGCGCGATCAGTGCATTCTCTTCCTGTATCTCCTCCTGCTCCTGCATCGCGACCGCAAGCTGCTGCCCGATACGCGCCCGCGCTACCCCATTCTGCAGATGTACGACTGGCTCACCAAGACCGACAATATTCTTTTGAGCAACGACGGACTCAAATTCATCGACACGCGCTGGTTCTGGGAAACCGACAGCAACTTCGTGAAGCGCGGATTCTTTCTGCCGGAAGTGGTGATCGGTCAGGTAAAAAATCTGCTGATGCAGCTGGCCCGACAGAGCGGCTGACCGGCATCACTGGCCATTGCTGGCCGTACGGGACTATGATGCTGTTTATGACTGCGTATCGGCGCTCTGCAACGGCGTTCCTAAGCATGGGCGGCATCGGATTCATTCCATGGGCACCCGGCACGTGGGGCAGTCTGATATCCATCCCGCTGCTGCTGATCGTGCGCGAAGGATTGACCGGCTCGGTTCCGATGAAAATAGCAGAATTGATTGTCCTGTTCGGTATCGTCTTTTGGCTCTCACTACAGGCCATGCCGGCCGCTACCGGCGCCGACGATCCTGATCAGTCATTTGTCGTGATCGATGAATTTCTCGGCATGTACGTCAGCGCATTGCCGCTGATGTTGAGCGGCGCAATCCAGACAGTCCCCTTCGCTGCCGCCTTTCTCTTGTTCCGCATTTTCGATATCTGGAAACCGCTCGGCATCGGTGCCATGGACCGGCAAGGAACATACATTTCCGTACTGCTCGATGATGTGCTGGCCGGTATTGCGGCGCTGGTGGTGCTGCTTCTGCTTTCTTATTTCGGACTTATCCCGATTGTATGAAGACCTACGCGATCGTCACCGGAGGAAGCGAAGGAATCGGCTTCGCGATTGCCAAGGAACTCGTGCAGCGCGGACGCAATGTGGTGGTAGTCGCACGCAGCGAAGAGCGGTTGGCCAACGCACAACAGGCGCTCCAGCAGATCGCACAGGATCGTTTCCCGGATGCCGCACGTCCGGAGGTACTGCTCCATGTGACCGACGTGACGGATGCAGCCGCATGCATTGCTCTGCATACTCGCTTCGCCGGTCAAACTGACATCCTCGTGAACAATGCTGGCATCGGTTTTCGCGGCTTCGTGTCCGACGAAGATTTCGAGAGCAAGATCAAAGCAACCATCGACACGAACTGCACGGCACTCGCACATTTGTCGCAATTATTCCTACACGATTTACACACGCATCGCGGCCATCTGGTGAACATTTCGTCCATTGTCGGCGCGGTGCCGATTCCCACCTACGCGGTGTACGCCGCCAGCAAAGCATTCGTCACCTCGTTCAGTGAAGCGCTGCGACGAGAATGCCAGTTACAAAAATTACACGTCTCGGTGCTCACCGTACTGCCGACAACCACCGAAACGAACTTCTTCCACAAAGCCAACCCCGGCACCACTTCCAACTACCGGCGGGTGGCACCCGAAGCGCTTGCTCGCAAAGTAGTCGATCGCATGTTGCGACGCCGTCCGTTTCTGGTGCACACCGTCCAGAGTCATCTGTTTCTCTCATTTTTCCGGCTGTTCGGATGGAAAGTGAGCAGTTATCTCGCTACAGTCTTGTACTGAAGTTCCCCTTCACATCTATGAAACTCACGCTTGCAACGCGGATCACACTCTCGCGACTCGTGTTCGCCATCGCATCAATCGTGCTGCTCTACACGTTTTTTCCGTACCACTACTTCGTCAGTCTGGCGTGCTTCGTCATTGCCATCGTGACTGATTTCGCGGATGGAAGAGTGGCCCGCAAGCGCAAAGAAGTGAGCCCCCTGGGCATTATGCTCGATCCACTGGTGGACAAACTCACCGTCCTGTCGCTGCTCATCGCCCTGGTGGACCAGACGGTGGTGGTGTGGTGGATGGTGATTCTCATTTTGTTCCGCGAGCTTACCGTCACTTCATTCCGCGATTATGCGATCTCGAAAGGCGTCTCGATCCCGTCGGTTCTGTCCGGCAAGCTGAAGTCCGTCCTGCAGTACCTTGCGATCATACTGGCCCTGCTGACACTCGGCCTCGCCGAAGTGATCTCGAACATCGGCACGTTGTTCTTCATCTTCAATCTGACATGGTACGTGCTGCTCGCGTCGATCATTGTCGGCTACTACGGCATGATCGAGATCTTCCGGAAGAACTGGAAAAAAGTTCTTGGGTGAATCAATACCACACCTTCTTCCAGCCAACGCAGTACGACACCGTATTGGCCAGTAAGCTGGCGAGCGGACCTACAAAGAGCAGGAAGAGCATGCCGTCTATTGTCGGGACATAATACGGAGCAAACAGCAGAAGCGCCCCGACCATGTAATCGATGCCGTCGATCACCGGCCATGCTTTGCCGGGTGCAATTTTTATCCGGCGCTTGAAGTAACTCTTGAGCACATCGCCCAGCATGGCGCCGAGACCGAGCAACATCCCTACGAACAATGCACCGAGCAGTGATGGATGGATCAGCGAGAAGCGAGACACTTGCGGAAGAAAGTTGAGTGCAAATTGCAGAATTCCTACGAAGCCCGCTACCAACGGACTGAAGAAGAATCCCCGCATTGTCTTGTTCTTCCCCAGCAATTGAGCATCAATGGGTTGATTCCAACGGCGCATCACCGGTACACGCGCGAATACCACCGGCGCGGCATTGGCGACGAACGCAGGAAGATACAAATAGAGGATTTGGAGGAAGTACATGGTGGAAACAGTACAATGAGTGTTTGGAAAATCCCAAATTCCAATTACCAAATCCCAAAGAAATCCACGATTCGCCAAGCTCTGTTATCGGCAAACTGTCCTAGACTGTCTTCTATGTTTGCCCGCATGTCCGTCGAGACAACACTCAAGACACTTGAAAGTACTCATCTGGGATTGAAGGAGCAGGAAGTAATTCGCCGCCGCGAGCGCCATGGTTGGAATGAGCTGCCCGAACCCAAGAGTCCGCTGTTACGACTTTTTCTGCGCCAGTTCCAGGACACTGTTGTCTACATTTTGGTGGCCGCGCTCATCCTGAGTGTGATTCTACGCATCGCCGAAGGACGCAGCACCGGCTGGGGCGACATGCTGGATGCCTTCTTTATTCTAGCAATCCTGCTACTGAATGCACTGCTCGGCTTTGTACAGGAATACAAAGCGGAAGCCGCGATCAAAGCATTGAGTACACTCACGGCTCCGCAGGTCCGCGTGCGGCGCAATGGTCGGGAAACAATGATCCCTTCGCGGGAGCTGGTGCCGGGTGACATCGTGGTGATCGAATCGGGCGACCGCATCTCGGCCGACGGTCGATTGATCGCCGCATCGCATCTCGAAATGGACGAATCGAGTTTCACCGGTGAATCACGACCCGTTGAAAAAAAAGTGGATACCGTGACAGGCAAATCAGCGGAAGAGACAACGCACAATATGGTGTTTGCCGGGACTCACGTGACCCGCGGATCGGCGGAGTACGTCGTATCCGCTACCGGTTTGCAGACCGAAATCGGCGCCATCGCCACGCTCGTCTCGCATACGTCTCTGCCCGATACTCCTCTGTCAATCCGTATGAAGAAACTGAGTCTGATTCTCGGGCTCATCGTCCTCGGGCTGTGTGCGGTTGTGGTCGCCGGCGGGATATCGCGTCACTTCAGCGCTCTCACGATTCTCTTATTGACCGTCAGTCTGGCTGTATCGGCCGTGCCGGAAGGGCTGCCGGCCGTGGTCACAGCGACACTCGCCTTCGGGGTACGGCGCATGGCGCTGCAACATGCGCTGGTACGCCGCCTCGACGCGCTCGAAACGTTGGGCAGCATCAACATCATCTGTACCGATAAAACCGGCACGCTCACCGAGAATCGCATGACGGTCCGCGAACTGTGGGTAGCCGAGGAGCGAGAGAGTGAGCGAACATTAGCGCTCCAGATCTGCGCGTCCTGTAATCGCGCCGCCCTCCCCGCCATCGGCGACCCCACCGAAATCGGGCTACTGGAATTCGCCCAGTGGCATGGCGTGCAGCGCATCGCGATCGACGAAGAAGACGTGCCCTTCACCTCCGAAGGCAAGTACATGCAGACCACGCACCGCATCCGAAAAGCGGGAAAGAAGACCCAGACTATCACCTTCCTCAAAGGCGCACCCGAGACGATCATCGAACTCACCGGCAAACACACGGCTCTCGCCCGCAGCACCGAGATGGGCAAACGCGGACTGCGCGTCCTGGCACTGGCCGTCAAAACAGGCAGTCATCCGCCGCATTTCGTCGGGCTCGTCGGCATGGAGGATCCGATCCGTCCGGGTGTGGTGGAAGCGCTCGATCAAGCGCGGCTCGCCGGCATCCGCACCATTATGATCACCGGTGACAACCCCGAAACCGCCCGGAGCATCGCCCGCGGCATCGGCTTGGAAGAAACGGTGCTGCTCGGCAAGGATATCGACACGCTCAATGCCAAAGAACTACAAAAGAAACTGCGGACTGTTTCCATTTGCGCGCGTGTCTCGCCGATTCACAAGATGAAGATCCTGGAAGCGCTGAAGAAAGAAGGCAATGTCGTGGCCATGACGGGTGACGGCGTGAACGACGCTCCGGCGCTGAAGAACGCGCATGTCGGCATCGCCATGGGGCTTGTCGGCACCCAGGTGGCCAAAGAGGCAGCCAGCATGGTGTTGGCCGACGACAACTACGCCACCATCGTGTTGGCCATCCGCGAAGGCCGCCGCATTTACGACAACATCCGCAAATTCGTCCTGTATTTGCTGCGCGCCAATGTGGGACAGATGGTATTCATTACCACGGCCATTCTGGCCGGTCTTCCCATTCCCCTGCTGCCGTTGCAGATCCTGTGGATCAACCTGATGACCGACGGATTGCCGGCGCTCGCCCTCGGCGCCGAACCCGAAGACAAAGACATCATGCGGCGCCCGCCGCGCCGGGCCCGCGAAAGTATTTTCAGCGGCGAGTGGTTCCGTTTCGTGCTGTATGCGTTCGCTGCATTTGCCGTGCAGTTCTTGCTGTTCTCCCGCCTGCTCACCTGCGGCCTTGGCACGGAGCACGCCCGCACGATGACCTTCACGCTCGCCATTTTGTTCGAACTCCTGCTCGCCTTCACCACCCGCAGCAATCGTCCGATCTGGGAAATCGGCTTCTTTTCCAATCCGGCTTTGATCGGTGCAAGCATTATTCCGCTGCTGCTTCAGATGGCGCTTCTCTACACGCCACTGAATAGTATCTTCGGCCTGACGCCTCTTTCGGCACACGAGTGGCTTGTTCTTCTGGTCATCAGCTTCATCGTGTTTTTGACAATGGAATTGCTGAAAAATATTTTCTTCGTCAAAACGACGCGCAAGTCGGGCAAAAAAGCGTAAAGAGGACAAATCTCGCCATCGTGTCAACAACGTTTACCGTACTATTGTAAGATGAAGCGAAACTTCCACGTTGGAAATACGTGATAGAACCGCTTATTTCTTACTCCCGCATGACCGCTCGCATCTTGATTGCCGAAGATGATCCGCTGTTCCTGGAGTTGATTGAACTTGAGTTGCGCGAAAACGGCGTAGAGGTACGCACAGCCAGCAACGGTAGGCAGGCAATCGAGATGATCCGACAGGAACTGCCTGACCTGCTCCTGCTGGACCTGATGATGCCGGGTACCGACGGAGTGGCCGTCCTCGATTTCATCCATCACGAAAAAATTCGGCTCCCGGTTATCATTCTCTCCGGCGCACTCGGCGACTATGACGACGGAATACTGCAGAAGTTTTCACTGCGCGATTGCATCGAAAAGAGCACCGTGGAAGACGGCAAACTATGGATACGAATCCGACAGCATCTCTCTAACTGACAGCCTCACGCTGTACCAGCCAGGCCGCCCGCCGCGCAATCGACCGGGGCACAAGTCGCACCAGGAACACGAGGAATTTGTTTCGGCCGCCCGGAACGACAATCGCCTTGCCGCGCATCATGCCGCGAAAGCCCGCTTCGGCCACCGTCTCCGCATCCATCACGTGGCCACGGAACAACCGCGATTTGGACATCTTCGCTTCGGACTGAAAACCGGACTTGGTGGGGCCGGGACACAGCGCCGTGACGGTGACGCCCGTCTTCTTCAACTCGAAACCAATGGCCTCAGAAAAAGAGAGCACGTACGCCTTCGTCGCATAATATACCGCCATGAGCGGCCCGGCTTGGAACGCCGCCGTCGACGCCACGTTCAGAATCCGTCCCCACTTGCGACCGACCATGCCGGGCAGAAAGAGTTTGGAAAGCTCGGTAAGCGCCACGATATTCACCTGAACCATCTCCATTTCGCGGACGGGATCCGTCTCGGCGAACCGGCCGAACAACCCGAAGCCGGCATTGTTCACCAGTACATCCACCGACAATCCGCGTGATTGTACATTATCAAAAAGCGTCTGTGCCGCCTGTGGAGCAGCCAGATCCTGCACAATCACCGTCACTTGGACGCCAAAATTCTGACGCATCGTCGCAGCCGCCTGCTCCATGCTTTCCCGGTTCCGCGCCACCATAATGATACCGAACTCATCGCGAGCCAGCAGCCGGCACAACTCGAATCCAATCCCATGCGACGCACCGGTAACGAGAGCTGTTTTGTGGGCAACGAGCATGGAGGGAGTGTATCAGATAGATAGGACTGAATCGGTCACCTTTTTTTATAGCCAAACGCAGGGTCTCCCCTGCGTCTGCTCCCTTATCCCTTTTCCTTATTTTTCTTCTTTCTGATGCGATTATTTGGTGCCGCGCTTCGCCCTGCTGCTTCCACGCGAGGATCGCTTGGAGGACTTGCTTGTCCGGCTTCCACGGGTGCTCTTCGTAGCCATATGCGCTGGGGAAAGAAGTAAATGTCCCGAGAGACAGTACTCATGACGACCCATCTGAGCGCAGCTTACAAAAAAGTCCGGGAAGACGTTCGATCGTATCATCGCTTGAGAACCAAAGAAGTTGCGAAGAACCGGCGAACGCTCTATATCATTTCCATGTCCTACCTCGATTCACCGCTCCCCGAAATCGCCGCCTATCTGGCCCGCGCCAAACGCGTGCAAAAAGTACGCATGCCACGCCGCAGTGAGATGCCGGCACATATACAGGAAATCATGCACGGCATCGCCGATGTCACACGCACTTGGAACCCGGTCGAAATCTATACCGCCGATCCTTCGTCCATCGCACATGAACGCGAACAGTTCTTTGCGGCCCTCCATCGCAACGAAGACTACAGCCCTCGGTTCACGTATTCGTACGCCGAAGCATTTGAGCTGGGCGATAGTCGCGCCATATTGGAACGGCTGCTTGGCCTGCTCCAGACTTTTCGTACCGAAGACCGGACGCTGTTGATCGCCAAGTTCGGACTGCAGTTTAAAATAAATGACGATCTGGCGACGTGTGATTTGGTAGAGGGGTTGCAACAGAAAGACGAAACGCGCATCGCTCAAGCTCTGCAGTACAAATACCCGGGTACGGATCGGTTCCTGGTGCAGATCGCACAGGAAGATTACGAGCGGCGCACGCGTGAAGGCTCGGTACACGAAGAGCACACCAGTCTGCTGAATGCGCGCGAGAAGCAATACCTGCGTTCGCTACGCTTCGACGCAGACGACTATCGCGATGCGTTTGTCTGGGCATTGCAACAATACGGCATCCTGAAAACAGAGGATCAGCCACAGGGATTCGCCGTAGTCATCGATGAACGCGCGACGGCCATCGACGTACGCGACAAATCGGTGCGCGGCCCCACCGTGTTTATACCCGTAACAACGAATGGCAATGGCGAAAGTCTGCTACGACTGATGGCGCACGAGATCGAAGGCCACGCCCGCCAGTCAGCCAACGGCGAACAGCTGTTCTTATTCGGCGGCGGCGAACTGAAGATCGATGATGAAACGCTCTACGAAGGATTGGCCATGCGTCATGAACACGAATTTCATCTGCGTCAGTTCGGTGATCACGACGGCTCGCCGCTGCCCGATATTTATACCCTCTCGATTCAGGCGGCCGAAGGAGGGGCGTCGTTCACGCAGATATTTACCGAACAATGTCATCGGCAACTCCACCTGCTGTTGCAGGTTCCCGCACACGACCCATTACCGTCGACCATTGATCCGCTCGTCCTGGAGCGGGCCCGCAATTTTGCCTGGCGCACGTCCTATCGTGTCATGCGCGGACACTTGGACACCGCCAACCGCACCGGCTTCGCTATGGCCAAAGACCTCGCCTACCTCCGCGGCTGGCTCCTCGATCGCCAGTTGCACGAGCACGGCCACGGCCATGTCAACGAAGCCGCGATCTCCTCTATCGGTTCTCTACGCGTCCTCGCCGAATTCAGCCTCTCGGCCGAAGATCTGCCGCATCCCTATAAAGATGTGACGTCGGTATACCTAAGAAAATTATTGGAGAAAAATTAGATCTGTCTTCCTGGCACATCCAACACTCTTACCTTGTGCCCCGTTGCCTGGATAAATTTCTCCAAGTCGCTATGCGAAAATACCAGTGTCGCCGTGTTCACCAAAGGATGACATTGCACGGATTCGGCATTCCAAATGGCCGCATCAACAATGACTTCCACCCGGTGATCAAGATCGTGGATAAGACCCATCAGAGTGACGGAACCCGGCTCGACACCCAGATATTCCCATAGCCGTTCGGGCGAGGCGAAGCTGAGCTTATCGGCATCGATCAGTTCTTTAAGTGCCTTGAGGTCGACACTTTTCTCGTGTGGAACCGTGACGAGAATCTGCCTTTCGCCTTTTCGGTCGCGGATGAACAGGTTCTTGGTGGGAGCTCCTGGCATCGGCGGCAACAGGCTGGACTCCTCGCAGGTGAAGACAGCGGGATGTTCGAACCGCTCGGCGCGAATATCATGGGCTGCCAGAAAGGCCGTAAGATCAGTCATATGGCCAAACTGTACGCTGATAAGATGAAAGTGCGACATTCGAAAAAAACTTGCGCTAAAGTCATTTTTGCAGTGTGACTATTGGATCAGAAGAGCAAAAAACGTTATAATGGCTTGATGCAAACAAAAATCTTCAAACACATTGCCCTGGTTGGTGCGAGTACCACGCTGTTCCTCATTCCCGCCTATCTGTATCTGGAAATACCGTTGCAAGGCAACGTTCAAGCCAGCGCCTCGCATTCATCGGGCGGCAAATGCGGCAACGGCATTATCGAACCGGGCGAAGACTGTGATGACGGCAATCAGAATGTGAATGACGGATGCTCCGTCTGCCGGCTGGACGAAGGCTACGCCTGTCGCGGCGCGCCCAGTGCCTGCTACCCCATCCTCGACGCACCGGCCTGCGGAAACGGTCAGATTGATGCCGGCGAATCTTGCGATGATGCCAATTTGCAAAACGGAGACGGCTGTAACCAGATGTGTCTGATGGAACAGGGATACGCCTGCACCGGCACACCCAGCATCTGCCAGAGCACGGCGGTATGCGGCGACGGAAAAATCGATGCGCTGGAAAAATGTGATGACGGCAATACGAGCGACGGCGACGGTTGCGCCGGCACCTGCCAGATCGAACCGAACTACCAATGCTTCGGCCAGCCGAGTGCCTGCGAGCTTCCTTCGTCCAGCAGCTCATCGAGTGTGACTTCGGATCAATCGTCGTCTTCTTCGTCGAGTTCGGCTGCTGCCGGTGCCTCGTCTTCCACTGACTCACAAGCCACAGCCACACCTGCCTCTGCGTCATCTTCACAATCACCTACCGCCCCGGCAACGCACGCCTCGAGTTACAGCCGTGTCACGCGGCGCATGATGGACGAACTGGATCATGCGTCCTCGACCTCCAGCAATGCCGTCGCAATCACCCTCAGTGCCACCTGCGGCAACGGATACATCGAGAAGGGCGAAGTATGCGACGATGGCAATACAAGTAACGACGATGGCTGCTCCGTCACCTGCCAGGTGGAAACCGGCTACGCCTGCTACGACACACCGAGCCGCTGCGGCATCAAGTGCGGCGACGGTCTGATCAAAGGCAACGAAGTGTGCGACGATGGCAATAGTGTCGACGGCGACGGCTGTTCGGCGGCCTGTCACATCGAACCCGGCTTCGCCTGCGCGAGCGGACAGCCGTCCGTCTGCCATGACGTTTCCAACCCCAGCAGCGCCTCCAGCTCCTCCATCTCCTCGAGTTCTTCGAGCAGCTAAGCCGATCAGTCAGTGAAAAAATCGCGACTGTCGCGCACCACCGCCCGGCATAGCAGCTGATGTGCGGCCGAGAGTTGATTGCACAGTGTCAGCGCTTTTTGCGTCGAAGCGAAGTTCACCATGTAGTAACTCACCATGCCCTCGATGCAAGGTGTCTCGAGCACGGGCCCATGTCGCATACAGAGTTGCTCGACAGAAGCAGGATCCTGCATGGTGTACTTCATCGCCGTACTTCCCACACCTTTGACGCAGGCAAACCTGTATTGCTTGTCGACCTTTTCGCAGGTGGTAAATGCGTCATCGAAGGCATCGGGGTGAATGCTGATGAAGTAACGCGGCGCATAGAAATAACAGACAGCTGTGAACGGATCATGCTGGGTACGACAGGGGAAAAACATATCATCCGGCCGCAGATACGCCGACGGATGATCCACTGCATCGGCACCGAAATTTTCCATGAATACCCCTTCGGCACACTGCACTTTTTGCGACGACAGCTTGTACGTATTGCAGAGCGTTATCGAACCGGGCAGATCGTTCTGACTGGCATACATCAGACCGTGCCCCACACCATGGAAACATTTGCCATTGAGTGGTGCGCACAAGGTCTTCATCGTCGTACGAATGTCACTCAACTGCGTAAAATACGTCTCGATGATGCCATGCAGATACCCCGAACCACAGATGTCATCCTGATAGAGAACGGCACCCGAGAAGGATTTCAGTTTGCCGTACGCCGCCCGGCCGACCTCATGCGCCAAGGCGTGACACTGCCGGAACACACGTGAATCACGTTCCATATCCTGCCGTAACGCACCAAGCGCCTCTGTCGGCGTTGCATTTTTGACCAAATTCACCAGCCGATCACGTTCGGCCATATACCAATCAAAGGAGGAAGCTGAACGGCCCGCATGCGACAGCAGGAGAAGGGCAAAAAAGGCACAGGCGATGACGCTGAGAAGCAAAGCAGCCGACAGGAGTGTCTGTCGAAATGACGTACGCACGTTCCAAGAATAGGAAGGCCTGCATCATGCCAGCAGAGATATGACTGCAAAATCATTTTTAACGCCTACATGTAAAAACATGATGCACGAAATGCCGATCCATCTCTGATATCACCACCAAACACCGGCCCTTCATCTTTGAATCATGGTTACTGCAAAATAAGCAGCAAGCACGCCCCACCCGCCGCCTCGCGGTCGACCTTCGCGCTCAAGTGCCCTTCGTTCAATCCGTTCCGGTTCAAACACACGGTCCCGCTGCTGAGCGAACCGACCCGCGTCCCATTGCGGTCATACACCGTCGCATCGCTCGCCACTCTACCCTTCCGTATGCCATTACGATCGTACACCGTGTCCGTGGAAACAGATCCCACCTGCGTCCCGTCACGATTGTAGACGGTGGCCGAATCAGCCGAAGCAACCGTCACCCGACCGGTGCGGGTGCCCGAACGGTCATACATGTCGGTCCCAGTGGAATCGCATCCCGCCAGGAGGGTGACACACAGGAGAAGAAGAACTCTTTTGCGCATTAAGGAGCATCATACCACCACCCACAAGACGAATTGTTTCGCATCGTCAAAGAACGAGTATACTGAGAGTCATTCCATCCTTCCCCTCTTCTTCTATGTGTCATTCCGGTTCCGGTATGTGCGCAGTCTGTAAAACGATCAAGATTCTCGTCGCTCTGGTGTTCTTTATCCTCGCCCTCGCTGCCTTGGCAGGTGTGTACCAGACACACTACACGCCCGCTGGCTTCGTCTTCGGCACCAGCGACTGTTCCTTCGCGATCATCGCGCTCGTAGCATCTCTCTTGGCCTGGCATAAGACCACCAAGGGCCTGTGCCCCTGCAGCAGGAAATCATGCGGAACGGGTTGCGGATGCGGCGGTGCATGCGCCTGCGGCAAAGAGAACTGCGACTGTGGCGATAAAAAGATGATGCCTCCGATGATGAAGAAATAAACGGAACTGACATCAGAAAAAAGGCGCCAGAAGGCGCCTTTTTTCGTCCTCACATCAGGCATGTATTATGCATGATGCGTCATAGCGCTGGAATGCTCACCCGCACCCCAGAAGCCCAATGCCGCGACGACGACGCCGGTGATGGCAATCGTCCACATGGTGGCGCTATCGGTGATTCCCAGGATGAAGGGCATAGCGATAACCCACAGACCGAGGATGCCGTTGACCCATTGTTGCCACATACAGAAGGTAGGAAAGAAATAAAGAAACCTTATTCCACGACGCGTCGCTCTTGCTGTTCTTACAGAGAACCTCGGTATTGTCTGGGCAACGATTGTTCTGAATGGGAAAAATGTTTACCATAGCCACCTATGGAACAGAAAGTCCGGTGTCAAAGCTGCGGCATGCCTCTGAGTGATGAATTTGCAAATTACGGCACCAATGCCGATGGATCGCCGATGAAGGAATTCTGTGTTTTTTGCTACAAAGACGGCGCGTTCATCCAACCGAATTTGACGCTGGAAGAGATGATCAACCTGTCGGTAAAGAACATGACCACCGACTTGAAGATGACCGAGGAACGGGCCGAAGAATTGGCCCGCAGCGTTATCCCCAATTTAGGACGATGGAAGCAGGCGTAACCGCTCGTACACAACTCACGCCGGCAGAAAGAGAGAAAAGAGTGCGACGCCGTGGCGAATCAAACGCCATGTCCCGGCGATAGCATGCCCTCAACGGCGCACCATGTCTGCACGGCCCTGCCGTCATCCAGGAAAGTGGCTTATGAGCTTCAAACGATGCTTTTATGCCTCTTTAGAGCATGGGGAAACATAGTCACTTTTCATGTTTTATGGTATACTATTCAGATTAACACCCATATCTAATGTTCAAAACTGCAGTGAAGCATAGAACCGGGTTGATCGCTCTGGCCTCAGGTACGCTGGTCGTTCTGCTGATCGGTGCTATGAGCAATGCGTTTCAGTCGAAGAATTCCCCGCTTCTCCCTCTCACCGGCTCTGTTACAAAAGTGGGACAGAGCGGCAATCTGGATGTGACCACCGTCACGTTCACCGAGAGTGCCACACAACCGCTGTCGGCGGACAATATCTATCTGGTCTACACCCCGTCGAATTTTACGGCCATGCCTTTGGATGTTGCCTTGGGACCGAATATCAATTATTTCGGTTACGAATACACCACTGCCACAGCAGCGACGGAGCGAGCGAACCGGAATAACCCTGATTTTCATCAGCGCTTCCCCCACAAGTTCTTCGCCTCACCCGCAGCAAGGAATCAGGATCACGCCCATGGCGACGGCCTTGCGGCGTTTGAACAGAGCAAGGGCATACATTTCTCCTCCACCGATACATCGTCCGGCAGTATGTACCTGGAACCGTCTTCTTTTTACATCCTCGTGATGAACAGTGACGCCATGATCTCGACTAAGCCCACGCCGGTTTGCGGAGATAGCTGGAAGGCGAGTCCGGAGGAATGTGATAACGGTTCGCTGAATGGAACGGCGGGCAATATATGCACGCTTGAATGTACGGAAACAATTCCATTGAGCGTCCGAGACACCGGTGCAGTCGGCGACGGCGTGACCGATGATCGGGCGGCGATTCAGACGGCATTGGATACGCATAACATTGTGGTCATTCCGCCCGGCACCTATTTAGTGGGAGACAAATTAAACGTGAACAGCCACCAACGACTGACACTAGAATCCGGAGCGACTCTGCTTGCCGGGCCGACAGTCCTGACAAGCGCCATGATCGGCGTATCGGGCGTCACTGATGTCGTAATCGAAGGTCCCGGTACGCTCGACGGCGACAAGCAGGATGCACCGACTGCAGGACGTCACGGCATTGCCATCACGTCGGGGGCGTCAAATATTCTTGTACAGGGCGTGAGAGCTATCAACATGCCGGACATTGCGGGACTGCCCGGTTACTGGGGAGATGGCATCTATGTCAGCGGGACTCTCGCAGATCTGCCTCACGATATCGTCGTGAGGGATAACTACACCGCTTTCAACGAACGCCACGGCATATCCATGAGTTTGGGACAGCGCATCAGTTTTATCAATAATCTCGTAACGCACAATCGATTGTGTTTTGACGTCGAGCCGAGCCACAACGATTCCATTATCACCGACATTTTGATCTCCGGAAATACCATCGTAGACAATGGCTGCGGCCTGGGTTTGTCGTCGAACGGCACTGTGAACACGCTTGTCTCCAAGAGAATGACGGTCACGGGAAACACCATCATCGCCCCCGCCGCCTCCGTCGGTATTCAACGCAATTCCTCGATGATCTTCTCGAATAACAATGTCACGCTCACCGGAACCGGTTACTACGCCATAAAAGTGGGCGATGAATCGGGAGCGATTATATCGAACAATACGGTTCATGGAGGTCTGTACGGTATCTATATAGAAAACCGTCTCGGATTCGATCACAACATCAAGGTCACAGGGAATACTTTCTACAATCCCATCAGGGGGTACTTCGGAAAAGATGCAAATGTCCCGACGGAGGAGATAACGGAATCGGGCAATACGGTCATTAATGACCAATAAGTGACAGTGAAAAAAGACGCCAGTCCCGGCGCTTGGAGCGACGGGACTGATCGTCAGTGTGCTGTTGCCGATCACAGACCTACTCGAACGCATCGAGAGCTGCCTGCTCGGTATCGGAGAATTCAAAAAGCTGGTCCAGACGCGTGATCCGAAAGACCTCGGAGAGGCCGGGACTAACGGCGCAGAATTTGATCTGGCCCTTGATTTTGCCCATCTTCCCTTTGAGGGCAATGAACATGCTCAGGGCCGGACTCGAAAAGTACCGCACGTTTCCGAAGTGGAGAATCATTTTGGTCGGCCTTTCCTCATCGACCAGGCGAAGGAGTTCGCCCCTAACCTCCTGAACAAGTTCCTCCTCGACGATACTGGAGCCTTTGAAAGTGACAATCGTCACATCTTCGACACGCCCGATCTCGAAATGCTCAAGTGATTCCGGCATGAATCCCTCCAAACTGAAAGATCGGTACACACTGACGCAAGACGGCCATAGCCGTACTGCATATGACAATGGAGGATTATTACCATATTTGTCAAATAAACCATTCCCCACTCTCTTAAGCTCCTCTTAAACATGCCCTTCTATACTGAGGACAGTTCTAAAAGATTTATCTCTTACCCATCTTCTTCTATGAAGAAATTCACTCTCGGTGTCGTAGCCGGTATGTCGTCGCTCGCACTGGCTGTTCCGATTCTGGCACAGGTTTCGAGCGCGGCATCCAGCAGTTCCGCGGCCACCAAAGCCGCCCGACAACGTCCCATCCCTTCACAGGCATGCGTGACTGCCGAAGCCGGCCTCGATGATGCCTTCGTCGCCAATGCCGACACTATGAACGCCGCCCAAAAGGCAGCGAAGCAGGCGCACAG
This sequence comes from Candidatus Peribacteria bacterium, assembly GCA_041691135.1. Taxonomy (GTDB): domain Bacteria; phylum Patescibacteriota; class Gracilibacteria; order Peribacterales; family Peribacteraceae; genus JAQBQQ01. The sequence continues at coordinate 21,222 of JBEPVF010000008.1, read as the reverse complement.
CATTGCCCTCAAGGCTGCCGCACTCATCGCCGACGACACACAGCGTCAGACTGCTGTGAAGAATGCGAATGACGCGCTGCAAACGGCAATGAAGGCCGCCATGGTTACACAGTCCACGCAGATCAAGACCGCCACGGATGCCGTTCGTGCCGCGTGTGGTGCCGCCATGGGTATGCGCGAAAGCATGATGGGCGACATCAAAGGATTTGCCGGCGGCAAAATGACCGGGCCAATGCATGGCAGAGGTGGTGGCATGTGGAACGGAAAGGGCCCGCAGAAGCAGACATCCAGCTCCACATCATCGGCTCAGTAGGAAATAAGAGAAGGAACAGAGCGGAAAGGCCGTCGGGGGGACGGCCTTTTGCTCAATCACAATAGAAAAGGCTGACCGCTGATTACTGCTCGTCGGTCACGTCTTCGGACAAACGGTGCGAGTCCGGTGCATGGTGAAGCGGCGTAGGTTTGCGCCACACTCCTTTGTATTGCAGGGCGATGATGCCGAAGATCATGGCAAAACAGATAAATCCCCCGCCGCCGATCAATCCTCCGGCCAGCTCTCTCCCCATCAGCGACAGTCCGCCGCCCAAACACAGACTGACAATGCACATGATGAATCCGTAGGCGAAGATGAGGGAAATTCGCGCATCTTGCGCACTCGATTCCATATTCATCTGTTCCTGGTGGTGTCGGTGTCCCTGCTCTTTTTCGATCAGATACAAAATCCGCTCCGCCGAGCCGGGCAAAAGTCGATCGTACTGTTCCATCAAAAAGGGAGACGGGATGGGTCCGGCCTGCCCGTCATCCGGCACAGTCTTTGTACGGTGCGACGAGGCCATTTGGATCAGCGCAGTCGGACGCATTTTTTCTTTGATCAGACGCTGCCCGGCTTCCTCCGCCATGCGCTGGGTAGCAGCGGCGATCGACTCGGCCTCTTCTGAATACATGGTGGACATACGGAGTATGCAAGGCGTCAAAAATAGAACATCCAAGTGTAAAGAGGATGCTACCCCTGCCCGGCAACGGCGCACAATGGCGAGCGTCTGTTTTCCATAAAAGTGGCTGCCGTTAGGGAAAAGAAATACCCGTTATTTCTCGCTTTGCTCCTGCTGATGGCTCTTGGCGCCAGCAATATTGAACATCCAGTGGATGCCGAATTTGTCGGTGAGCATGCCGAACGTATCACCCCAGAACTGCTTTTCTAAGGCCATCGTCACCGCCCCTCCGGCACTGAGCCTGAGAAACATTTCCTTGAGTCGCGCTTCATCGGTACCGGCAACGGACAGATGGACATTGTCTCCTTGGACGGTCTTGCGATTCTCCTGACCATCGGCCGCCATGAACGACAGCGAATCGTTTTCGAGCGACGCGTGCATAATTTTGTCTTTCTGACTGTCGGAACACGGCATCGGCGTCTCGCCGTACCGCTGCATTTTGAGCGTGCCGCCCATGCAGGACTGGTAAAAATTCATCGCTTGTTCACAGGTGCCATCGAACATCAGATACGGACAGAGGTAGGCTTTTTGCATAGACCGGCAGTCTATACTTTTTCCACAGGCGTGAGAAGTTTTAGGAAGACCATCGACCCGAAGTTTCTCCTGTGAGCAAATTTCCGCTACGCTGAACCTTCATTCCCCTCTCGCTTCATGCTCTGGACGATCGCAATCATTCTTTTTGTACTGTGGCTATTGGGAATCGTGAGTTCCTATACGTTGGGAGGATTCATTCACATTCTGTTCGTATTGGCCGTCATCATCGTGCTCGTCAGAGTGATCAAGGGGCAGAAAGTCTTGTGATGCAGATCGCTCATAGCGACGCACCACGTTCATTGCTACCATACGATGCATGGTTGCCAACAGGACCAGAAAGCGACTCGCAGCGCACAGGCAAATGACAGAGGGAGAGATGTTGTACGTGACGGAAGACTTCCTCACCTTCTGGTTCGACGTGATGAGATGGCTCGTGGTGATGGGACTGCTGGAGTACGCCCGGCGGAACACCGATAACATCTCGATCGACATCCTCTTTTTTACTTCTGCCGTCTTCCTCGTCGTCTTGATTCAGATACAAATCGACCGGTTCATCAGCCGGAAAATCAGCCGGTTAAACAGAATGTGGACACTGGCAATTACCAGTATTGCCACTGTGCTGATTCTGCTCGTCATTTATTCGGCTGCAAACGATTTGAGCGTGCTGGATGGAGGGGCGCATTAACAGTATTTGCTATTGACTGAGAATATTGTCTCTGAAATACTTAACCATATGGTTAATAATGATCGCATTGGGTTGGTCTTCCGAGCTCTGGAGAGTCCCGTACGTCGGAAATTGCTCGAACGCATCGCTAAAAAGCGTCAGCCTATTGGAGAATTGGCCAAGCCGCTCGGCGTCTCGATGCCCGCGATATCGAAACACCTGAAAGTACTGGAAGATGCACAATTGATTCAACGCGAGAAGGTTCAGCGATACTATTACTTTTCCATTAATCTGAAACCACTGGAGGAGGCCGAGGAGTGGATACAAACCTACACGCGCTTCTGGCAGGAACAGCTGCATTCTCTCGATCGCTATCTTCGTGCCCGTCGACCTTAATTCCTTACCTTTTTTTGTATGTCTGTGCCCACCGTTCGTCTTCCCTATCACTACGATGCTTCTCCTGCAGAAGTGTTCCACGCTTGGACTGACAAAGAAGCTATGACACAGTGGCTCGCACCATCGGATCAGATGACGACCATTGTCGATACACTCGACTTTCGCCCCGGAGGAAAGTACAGAATAAACATGAAGGGGCCGGATGGCTCGGATAATATCGTCATCGGTGAATACATCGAGATTGTGGAAAATGAGAAAATTGTCTTTTCATGGGAGTGGGAAAAATCTCAGATGGGAGCGAAAAACGAGCAATCCCTGGTGACCATTGAACTGTCATCGAAAAACGGCGGTACCGATCTGGTGCTGATCCATGAGAAGTTCCTGACGGAGAAATCGGCCAAGAGCCACGAAGAAGGATGGCAAGGCTGTCTGGTTCGACTGGAAAAGTTCCTCTCATAAATTTTTTACCATGAAAAAAACCTCAGGAAGACTCACATGCCGAAGTTTGGGTGAAATTGGCAGCCCGAAGACTTTCTCCAACAGGTGTGAGAGAGGCGATGGTGGATTAGTACAAATTCTTGAAAACATCGCAACTGTCGTAAGTAAGAATGATATGAATGACACGTCTTGTTATTTACTATGAAGCGAATCACGTGCAAGCAAATGGGCGGCCCCTGCGATGAGGTCTTCGAGGGCAATACGTCGGGCGACATTGCCAAAGCTGCCGAGAAACATATCAGTGCATTGGCACCCAATGATCCGGCTCATAAGGCGACTTACGACATGATGGCAAAAACGGCCTCATCTCCCGAGACCCATGCCACATGGCAACAGAACTTTCAGAAGATGTTTGACGAAGCGCCCACTAGCTAGGCTTTGCATGTTCTTGACCACGCAGTAGGCAAAGGTGATTTTTTGGCAGAACGACGGGGTCTGACAACAAAATACTTGAGTCCCAGACAAGGTTTTTGAGGGGGTCATTTTAAGTATCCCGAAGCCAACGGGTCTGTCGGTCAAATGAGACAAATGAGACAGTACAATAGGGGGTGTCTCGTTCGTAGACTTCTTTAGATTTTGGCTTATAATAGACAAATATATGAGTAATTGACAAAAGAACTTTTATATTTTATAAAACTTTCTTTGATGAGCCAAAAACCAGGAATACAAGCATCTTACTTCTCCTTCCTCTACGGGTGCTGCTCACGCATGGTATCACCGCTTTTTTGGAGCGATAATTCCTGGATATGCGAAAGGATTTGAACCTTCGACCTTCTCCTTAGCAGGGAGACGCTCTGTCCAACTGAGCTACGCATCCACGACGGGAATAAATGGTGGCAATTGATCACCTCCACAAGCTGTCCATACATAGTATAGTACATATCACCTCGAATTTCCATTTAGAGCTTAGAAAATAACACGCTGCGAACGATTCCATGTATTCGGAAATTATCAGGATTAGTTACAACGTACGGATCGTATTTTTGATTTAAAGACACAAGAACTATTGAACCTCCGGATCGAGTGAATTGTTTTACTTTCACCTCGTGTCCTTCTTCACAAACAACAATCTGCCCAAGCGGCTCGCGATCACTTTTAAGTCGTTCCACTACAAGAAAATCTTTATGGTGTATGCGTGGCTCCATCGAATCCCCATCCGCCTGCACAAGAAAGGCATCATCCATTTTGCATGGAATCATTTTTGAACGAACGGGGATTCTTTCAATGACATGATGGGAGTTATCCATTCCCTTGCCCGCAGAAGCTAAGGCTAGAACGGGCATGAAGAAAAATGGTTCCTCGGAGCCTTCCTGTTCGTTGAATATGATGTAGTTATCAGGATTGTCAGGATCGTTTTTGATCAACCCCTTCATTTCCAATTGTTCCATATGGTGCACAACCTGACTTTTGTAAGAAGCTCCAATCGCTCTGCGTAGTTCTTCGAGCGAGTAACCTCCCTCCGGAACGTCGCGGAGCGCTTCAAGCAATTTCGCTTGGAGGTGATGGAGTGGCTTCATTGGGCTTACTGTAGCCGCGCCCATACAGGTTTGCAAGACGTTATTGACTTCATACAGGATTTCTGTACCCTCGGTCAGAATTATGTCATCAACCTCAAGCGTTTTGGCTGCACCATTCGTGCAGCACGGCCACATTGTCACCTTCGCCGACAGGCAGGTGAACCTGAAACGGGAAGACGTCGCCGAACTGCGAGAGCAGGTCGACCGGCTCCGCGAGAAGCTCGAAAACTATATCTACGATCACCCCGATTACGATCTCGTAAAGATGTTGCATGCGGGAAGCATCGCGAAGGGGACGGCCTTGAAGACCATCAACGACATGGACGTCGCGGTCTACATCCGCCCCTCGGACGAAACCGCCGACGAAAAGCGACTTCATGAATGGCTCGTTGCACGGCTGAGAGAGGCATACTCGAATCTGGACCCCAGCCAGATCATCCCAAAGCAGCACTGTGTCACCATCTCCTTTCGGGGAAGCGGTCTGGACGTAGATGTGGTGCCGGTCATTTACGAAGACGACCGCGAGGACCGGGGATACCTTATCACGAAGGACACTGGTGACCGCATCCTGACGAGCATCCCCCTACACCTCGCCTTCATCCGGAAGCGTAAGGAGGAATACCCGAAGCACTACCGACAGATCGTCCGACTCGTAAAATGGTGGGTGCGGCAGAGGCGGGCAGACGACGACTCGTTCCGATTCAAGTCCTTCATGGTCGAATTGCTCTGTGCCCACTTGGCCGATAACAGCCTGATCGATCTGAGCAACTATCCTTTGGCGTTGGAGCAGTTCTTCGCCTACATCATTCAATCGGAACTACGGGAGCGCATCTACTTCACCGACAACTACGAGGCGAGCGAACTTCCAGCCGACGAAAGCGTACCTATCCAGATTTTCGACCCTGTGAACCCGGAGAATAATATCGCTCGTAGGTACACCGATCTGGAACGTCAAAAGATCGTGGATGCGGCATACGACGCGCTTGATGCACTTGCGGAAGCTCACCATGCCACGACGAAAGGCCGGGCGCTGGAGAAGTGGCAATCTATTCTTGGCCCCTCTTTCACCATAGACGCATGACTACCACCTTCACGACCACCTCAACCTTCACCCGGACCCACGCCGTCTACCTCGCATCGAAGGTGGCAGCCGATCTCCGCCAGATGCAGCGGTTCTATGGACAGCCCAACGACGAGCGGATAGCGACGTACATTGACGAAGTCATCCTGCTTATGTTGGACGGCTACCTTGATTCGGTCGAGTATGGCTTCCAGAGGAACGGCAATTGGGTCGGAGGGGCGGCATTGAGTTACAACGCCCAATGGGGAAGCATCTTCACAAACGATTCTCCTGGTCGCGTACCGGCAAGGGCAGACATCGCCGGTGCTACTTGGAAGTCCTTCCTGACGAAGAACCAAAAGTTTGATGACTTGACCACCTACGAGCAGGCAAAAATCGAATCAGCGCTGCCCATCCAGCGCACTGGCGCAGAGCAGCCCGGAGCAGACGGCGTATGGACTTATGATAAAACATATTCCAATGGTGGCGGAGCAGTCCTGCGTCGCACCCTGAAACCCCTCTAACCATGGACCAAGACATCTTTGAAGAAACCATCGAATTCCCCAACCAAGATGCTGCAAAGCGTTTTGCAGCGCTGGTCGGACTCGATGAAATGAAGGATCGTTTGCTGAAAGAAACCCGCATCATGTTCAATCCCCACCTGCTGAACGAATGGAGCGAAAAGCACCATCGCCGCGTCCTACCTATTGTCGAACTCATCCGCAGTCGCTCACCTCTCTTTGTCTTCGCTGGAGACGTGGGAGCTGGAAAGACAGCCCTCGCCGAGAGTTTCGCCGATCCTATCGCGCGGCAGGAAGAGATAATTGTTCGCCTATACCGATTAAGCCTCACGGCAAGAGGCATCGGAGCAGTCGGCCAGATGACAACCTTGATTACAAATGCATTCCAGAAGGTGAGAGAAGCAGCGAAAAAAGGTTTGTCGAGCGGCAAGAAGCCGTCCTCTGCGATTGTGCTCCTGATCGACGAGGCAGACGCGCTGGCTCAGTCACGCGAGGCGGATCAGATGCACCACGAGGATAGGGCTGGTGTGAACGCGCTCATCCGGGGCATCGATAGCCTCATGGGTGCAGGACTACCAGTGATCGTGGTGATGTGCACGAACCGCGTTGGCGCACTCGATCCCGCCATCAAGCGCCGGGCTGCTGAGGTTTTTGAATTCGGAAGACCCAATCAAGAGCAATGCGCTTATATTCTCGGCAAATACCTCGCTGAAACCGGGATCACACAAGCACAGATTGGCACACTCGCCAAGAAGACCTCCCATGGGGAAGACGGATATGGCTGCACGTTCTCGGACATAATCCAGCGTCTTCTCCCGACTATCCTTTTTGATGCAATCCCAGATCACCGTGTTTCCTTCAAGCATGCAGAGGCGATCGTTGAGGCATTCGTACCTACGCCTCCCTTCAAAGAGGCAGAAGCTTCTTCCCATTCCCTGCTACACTAAAACACTATGGATATTTTAAATTTCATCTTCAATATACAAACGCTGATCTCGGCTTTGATTGGAGGTGCAGTTGGAGCGATAGCTCTGTATACCATCTTGCGCTTCATCTACAGCAAAGAAATCCGGCTCTTCCGAAATGCAAAGCGACCCATCATGATTTTCAAATGTGAGGGGATGGATATGGAAATAGAAACCCAGATGCTCCGCGACATCAGCTTCTTTAATGTTGAGGAACAGCCGTGCAGTAATTTCCAAATGGCGGATCGGATCACGGATCATGGTCTTGTGATAGTGGCATACGGGGAAGGCATGCAGCACTTCGATGAAATTTTGAAGCGTGTGCAGGCTGCAAAAGTGCCCTTGGTCGTATATTCAAAAATGACAGTCCCCCCTGATGTCGTTGCGAAGATCAGAGGTTATTCGTGGTGTCTCTTGTGTCAGTACCCTCTTCGTTTGGTCAATGATGTCTTTGGCATCCTGTATACATTCCCGCACGAATGAACCGTCTTGGGCTATATCAGTGACCTGACAGCGGCAACATCGATTGTGTGAAGCAGACTGACCAATTGCCGTACTTCCTGATTCTTGAGCTTGCCGAACATCGGGTCGACCGTTTTGAAATAGGTTTTACGGGACGTCTTGAAGTACTTCGCAGCCGTTCTCGTCAGGGCAATGCGTGCATGCGTCTGTCGGTTATTTGTTCTATGACACGACAACTATTACGGAAATTCGTGTGAACTACCACCACCTGACGGTGGTGGCTTACACGAGTTTCAGCTGATGCTGTCCGGCGTCCTCCCTCCCCTGGTGTTCGATGTACCTCCGGATGACGTCTTCATTGATGCCCACGGTGGAGACGAAGTAGCTGTCTGACCAGATGCCTTCCGTTCCCCAGTAGACCTCTTTGAGAAAAGGGAACTTCTTCTTGAGATGGCGGGCGGTGTTGGATTTAAGGATAGAAACTACCTTTCCGATGGCCATTTTAGGCGGAATCCAGAGAAGGAGATGGATGTGGTCCTGATCGTGATTGATCTCGAGGATCTCGATCTCAGGGTAATGGGCGGGAAGTTCTTTGAGGGTGGCTTTCATATACGCAAAGACGCCGTCATTGAAGATTTTCCGACGGTACTTTGTACAGAGGATGAGATGATAGGTGCAGTGATAGACGCAGTTGGATTGCTTCCTGAAGATCTGCTGCATAGGGAAATCCTACCATTCCACGGGACGGGAAGACGCCGGACCGACTTCATCCCCCCTCCTGACGGAGGGGGTTTTGCGGTGGAACTATAAATAAGAGATTTGAATGTATCACCTCTACAAAGCCTTCAAACATCGAAAAACTTCGACCATCGCCAACGTATCAAGTTTACAATATGCGAGCATGGCCTCACGCGTCTTCAGCTTCTCGACCTCACTGCGTCCATCGGTAAGCATCCGATACCACGTCAGTGAGGCTGTTCCGCCTTCTTGAATTTCCAGATCCTTATAAGACAGAGATGGCACTAGAACGGGTAAGACTTTTTTAATCGAGTAACTTCCCCGGAAATCGGGGTGTACATAGTGGTGTTTGCTGAAGATTTCCATGAGATCGAAGACCCTGCTATTGAGCGAACGAAGGAAAACCGCCTGATCGGGCAAGAGCGCGGCCATTTCTTCGTTCCTCCCCATCTCAAACCCCTTGTTCCACACCACAACCGTTCCATTTTCAGGAAGCTGGGACCGTAGAGTACGAAGGATCTCTGACACAGGATCGACAAGAGTTCGCACAAGACATTCAGAATGCTGTAGCGTTCCATCTTCCAACAAGACGTGAAGCGAGTACTGAAAAACCATCTGTTGATAGGGCTTGTATCCGTCAAAGAGTGGCACAGCCGGAAAGAACGTTTCGTAGTCGAGAAAAGCGAGGGGGTATTTCGTCGTATTCAGGATAGTGCTGATGCTCCTCGTATCGATGACGGGTTTTCCAGTGCGGACGACTTGCAACTGTAGTGCTTGCGCTGCTGTGAGCTTGAAGTCCGGAGGAATCTCGAGAAGATTACGAATTCCTTTGCGATAGAGATCACGGGCCTGTTTTACCTTGATACGACTGAGTTGAAAGACAGAGTAATCCGGAAGATCGGGGTAGCAATAGTGATGGCAAAAGCAGTCCTTGGGTGAGCACGTACAGCCGTCACACGATGGCATGTCAGCTGATGCTTCAACCTGTTTCGCAGCAGCAATCTGGACAAGCACCTCCGCTTCCAAGGAATAGACCTGTTCCGTGATGTCTTCAATGACCAACAAGGAACGTGCATCTATCTCTCCGCGTCTTACGTAATTGGGATTGATGTGGATGAGATGAAGCTTGCCCATGGTGTATCCCGCTTTCTTAAAGGCAATCATCTGAAAACACACATCATGTAGATGCCCATCTTGGAGTTCACTCGTACTTTTCACTTCATACAAATTCCATTCCTGCGTTTCAGGATCGAGCTGGAAAACGTCAGCCATAGCGAGCAATCCATCCGCAATCGCCGTCGCTTGGAATATGTCTGTAACCCCTGACTCAATTAATGCCTTAGTCTGCTCCTCAGATTTTTGCGAGTGGCCGCTGACTATCTCGGCATCGGGAAAGAGGCTACGTGCGTATGCTTCCACTCTGTCCCCCTGCTCGAAGATCCACTGAAGTTGAGGATCAATATGATGACCGACCTCATGGGATCGATGCTTGTGTATCCAAAGATGGATGGGACATTCGAGGTACCGGAGATAGTCGGATTTTGTGAGCATTCAAAGGGGCGGATTGCAGTCCATCGTAACGTTTTTGGTCGCTTTTGTAACGTCAACTTGACGCATAGAAAGCCATTAAGAGTGGATGCTTTAAGGACTTGATGCTATTCGCACATCCAAAACCAGCATTGGTTTTTCAACTCCTCAGTGAGCTGTTCAGTATTCGCATGCGATAGAACGCCAAGATAGGACTGGAGTGAACACTCAACAGACGACTCGCTACCCTTACCAGTCTTAAAGCTAACCACTCGGAGCTTGAGTTTCCGAAACATTCGCTGTTTTGTCCGAGTCCGAAGTACACGATAGTGAGGCAGGATGACATATCCGAGGAAGTCGATGCCCTGACCGAATTTGCGAAGGATGATTTTTCGAGGATGCAGTTTGAGAAACATAGTTTCACTGAGAAATTCCTGCATGACTGGAATCAGATTCTCCAATGCAGACTTGTCTGAACTCACGATCACAAAATCATCTGTGTACCGAACGTAGTGACGGATGCGTAGTTTTTGCTTCATGAATTGATCGAACTCGTTCAAGTACACGTTCGCAAATAACTGCGAAGTGAGATTGCCGATAGGAATACCTTTGGGACGTTCATTTTCTTGCACAGGCGTGGAGAAACTCTCCACTACCTCCTTCAGCAGCCACATCGCATCAGGGTCTTTGATCTTCCGATCAAGGATCGAGAGCAGGATTGCATGATCGACTGAGGCGAAGAATTGTTGGATGTCACACTTGAGAGCAAAACACGGCACCCTACAATTTTGGCTGACTTTTCGCAGCCACGTTTCCAATGTATCAACTGCCTTGTGTGTTCCTTTCCCCTCACGACAGGAATAGGAATGTGCAATAAACGTCGGCTCGAAGATGGGATTCAACACCTTAAAAATTGCGTGATGAAGTATGCGATCACGTACAGCCGCTTTATGTATCCGGCGCTGCTTCGGATCACAGATCGAAAAAGCCGAATATTCCCCATGTCTGTACGTCCGGCTACGCAGATCCCGACAAAGAGACAGGATGTTCTGTTCAAGCTGCCACTCGAACGCCTGTACGTCTTTTCGAGATCCCTTGCCTCTGCGGAACTCCTCCCAAGCTTGGAATAAGTTCTCTGGCGTAATGATCCGCTCGAAGATATGCTTGTGTACTTTCATGCTTTATGTCGTTATGGAAGAATTAGATATCCCAATTTTCAAGAAGGCCTACGAACTAACCAAGAAGCTCTATGAGTTTCGGGCATCTATTTCCAAACAAGATCGCACTGCGCTCTGGCCTCGCTGCGAGAATCTCGTGCTGGAGGTATTGGAAGGCATCATTCTTGCCAGCCAAGTACGCAAAGCACAGAAACTGGAACCGCTTGAGCGCGTCAGCCTTAAGCTCAATGTTCTCCGTGTCTTCCTTCGTCTCGCCAAGGACGTAAAGGCCATCGACCTGAAGAAGTACGCTCTCATTCAGGAAATGATTGATGAGATTGGACGCATGCTCGGCGGATGGATCAAATCGACACGCGAGGGATAACCCAAGGGACTCTGAAGGCGAGAGTCCCCTGGATTACCGAGAAGGAAGTTCCGAGCGAGGACAACCCCGAGATCGTCATTCGAGTTGTTCGGATTCCAGTTGTTGACGTTCACGCCGTCCGGATCGAAGTTGCCGACGTTGACGAGGTTACCGTCCGAGCTGTGTTGCTCACTCCCGTCCGAGACACCGGAGATCGAGGTTTACCCCCAGCCAAACAAAAAACACTGGGCTATATCCTCTTTCCCCTGAATTTGATTCGCCCGCAATCATCTTGGGAAACGATACCGAGTCTGAGAATGAGCAAGAAGTTCCTTCACATCTAAGCCCACTCGCTACTGTGCTCCGTAGAGGCACGGTATTCTGGTGAGTTTCCACCTACGCTGACCGCTTCAGTGGTAGCAGAGATGAGGCGTACCGTGAGCCAGAGCCGTAACCCTGACTGCAAGAACGGGCCGCAAATGCATCCTATGATGCAAATGAAGCCAGCATCCAGTGCAAAATCCGACAAAATCGCCTGTAGCGGATGCTTCAAGAGTAAAGGATTCAAGGAGGATCAAGCTTTCAAGACCTCAAGGCTCAGAACTTCCGAGCGAGGACAACCCCGAGAGCGTCATCCGAGCCGCTCGGAGACCAGTCGTCGACGCCCACGCCGTCCGGATCGAAGGGGCCGACGTGGACGAGGCGACCGACCGAGCTGCGGACACCTGTCCAATCATAGAAATCTTCCAGATGGCGCTTATCACCATTCTGGAATGTCACAAGCATGTCATAGAGCACTTCAACAGGGACGCGGCGCGTGAGTTTGTTGAGTGTAAGATTCGCAAGTTTTTCAGCTGCTTTCTGCCAGTCATTAGCATCGATAAGGCGACGGATCTCATCTTTCTGAGTTTCCATTTCCTTGATTGCATCGCTGTATTGCTGCGGAAGTTTTTTGCCCTTATAAACCGTCTCACGAAGGTACTCGGCAATATGTTCCGTCTGCTGGAGATAATCTTTGTCTTCGGAATCCGGAATGATTCCATCCGATGTAAGCACCCAGCAGAGTTCAGGGGCTTCCTTGAAGAAGTCCTCACCCTCGTACCAGTCGGTATCATACAAAACCTTTCCTTCGTTCTTTTGGTCGAAGGTTGGCTGCAACAGTTCCTGCATCTTCTCCATGCTCAAGTTGCCGTTACCCGGCGCTTTACTCACCCGCAGACGGAGACTGTCTCCAAGTTCCTTGGCTCGTTGTAGGTCTTCTTTGGAGAACGGTATAGCTGGAATCTGCTCCGGTTTGAGTGGGATGCCCGGGAAAGCCTTGGCAACGGCCTCTGCGCCGAAGAAATGGTCTCTGCCCATGATGGTTTCTGCCTCCTTGGGATTGATCGAATTTCCCTTTCTCTCCTTTCCCTTCGGCGCATTTGTTCCATGCAGGAGAGGGACAATACGTTCATGTAAGCTCTGTATTTCCTCTCGGAGCTGTGGACCGCCGTCTTCTTCCGACAGAGCGGCAATTCTTTGAACTGTCTCATCGACAACAGTGCGAACGCCCACATGATCTTTGTAGGCAGTACTTTCTTTGAGTTGCCGGATGAACGTATGGAGTACTTCGCGTGGCATTGAGAGTGAGAGACAACAGGAGGTGAAAATTCGTCAGTAGCGGATGCTTCAAGGAAAAAGGAATCGAGGAAGTTCAAGCATTCAAGTGCGCAAGGCTCTAGGGAACTTCCGAGCGAGGACAACCCCGAGATCGTCATGCGAGTAGTCCGGAGACCAGTCGTTGACGTACACGCCGTCCGGAGCGAAGCGGCCGACGAAGACGAGGAAACCGTCCGAGCTTTGAGTAGCTGTCCATGTCAGTTTCTTCTCAAGTAAGCGTTTGCGCTTCTTCGGATCACTGTTGCGGAACGTGACGAGAAGATCACAGAGAGTTTCGACGGGAGTGGCGCGCATGAGCTTATTGATTTTCAGATTCGCCAATCTGTCTGCGGCAGCTTTCCAATCGCTGCTCATGAGCTGCTGAATTTCATTCTGCTGAGCGGTTAATTCCGCCATTGCTTCGCGGTATTCCTGCGGCATTTGCTCACTCTTAAAGAGTGTGCTTTTAGCGTATTCGGCGATCAATTGTGTCTGCTGCAGGTGGTTTTTGCCCGTAGAATTCGGCAGCACTTCATCAGAAGTGAATCCCCAAGCAAGCTCCGGCACTTCTTCCGTAAAGAATGTCGATTTCAACTTCCATTCATCTTCGGCGCTATAGAGCACTTTGCCATCTTTGCTCTTGGTGAACTCATCCTGAAGAAGTTGATGCATTTTCTGCATCGTTAATTTCGATCCATCCGGAGCTTTGCTGATGCGAAGGCGCAATGCTTGACCAAGAGCAGCATGACGCTGAATCTCGCTCTCGGAAGGCAGCGTAGGAACGTCCTTCAGATCAATTTTCATTCCGGGGAAGGTCTTCTCCAGTTCACTTGGGCCATAGAAGTGACCCTCTCCGCATTTTTCAAGCATGATCTGGCGAGCACGATCAATTGTTTTCTGTGACGTACCGAGTGCTTCGGCAACACCTCTACGGGTCTTCGCTCGAATCCCATCAGGTGATCCTTTATTGAGAAATTCCAAAAGTTCGGCACCATCGGTCGCAAGGACATCTTCTATACTGATCTCTGGTTGATCGAATTCAATATCCGAATCATCCAATTCATCATCACAAGAGACAACGAATGCAAGCTCGGAAGGAAGTAGATACGGCTTCTCACCCGGCTTCTTTAGAACCTGAACATGCGGTTCTGTAGCTGTGCTATCGGCAGCAATAACACCTTTCAATTTAAGAATGGCAATTGCGATATTTCGCTCTTCCTCCACTTCAAATTCAGCAAGGAATTTCTTCAATTCTCCAGAAAGATAATCCGCCACACTCATTCCTTCTGCCCGCTTCTGCTCATAGGTATCAAACATTTCCATCAGACGACCTGGATCGAGGAATTTCTTCGTCAGTCTCAGATCAGAAATACCCGTCATTTTTTTGATCTCACCAAGTGCCTCATCACCTAGATCTGCAAACGCACGATCAAAGCACTGTTGTGTCATGACTGCTGCAGCAACAAGTTCGCGGATAGTTTGTGCTTCGCTCTTCGAGAGATGTAATACGCCATTCTCATCAATGAGCTTTGCAAGAATAATCTGCTCCTGCTCGTTTTGAGCAAGGAACGGAACATTCATACCACCGAGGACACGAGTGATACCCGCATCGAATTCCTCGCGATTGCTCGTACGCTCATCCTTCGGGTTTGCCGTATACACCTCGGCATAGTTAAGTGGCAGCATTCGCTTCTCATCGAGCACAGGCACATCCACTTCCTGCCCCGGACGGCTGTTCCAGAGCTTCTTCAAGAGATAAATAGTGCGAAGGCTTCCGAGGTTCAATTCATCATGCAGGACACCCGCTGGCTCGTCACCCTTCGCTTCGATGGCGCGAGTCATCGGACCGGGGCGAAGGCCGCTTTCTACATGACCATTCTGACGGCGAATCTCTTGGCGTCCGAAAATATCCTGTCCGGTTGTCGCTTCCTGCCACGGAACAAGGTGATAGCCGTTCGATGTGAGCTTGAGGGCTTTTGCCGCTAGCTCCGTCTTTCCTGTGCCGTTGGAACCAAGCAGAAGTACTCGGCCTTTGCTTCCGAGTTTCGCAATCATCTCATCGAGGATTGCACGACGACTCGGAGTCATGACGAAACGGTCTTTCTTCATCTGCTGCTTATATTCAAGAAGTCGCTGCGAGGCGATCCATCCCTTTTCCAAGGGACTTGCCTCCTCTTCCAAGCGGTTCTCCTCTTCATCTGCTTCCTTACTAAGACGCGAAAGCTTTTCAATGGCCGTCTGTACTGATCCCACGATCTTGCCGTGAGTACGTTTACTCTCGAGTGAGAGCGTGTGAATGCGCTCGAAAGCAATGTCCTGCACTTGGCGCAGCTTGTGCAACCGCGACAAGAGCGGTTGGACGGCGACAAAGCGCTCGGTTTCCTTTGTTAATGACTGACGCAGGAGTTGATACACTTGTGGCTCTGAAAGAAGTTCGCTGATGCGATCCGCTAATTCCTCCCGTCTGAATTTTTGCGTCGGCTCTGTTTTCTTTTCACCACCTTTATCTTTGCTGGTATCGAGAGCTGAAATGAAATCATCAAGACTTTCAATTCCCTCAAATAAATCATCCTGCTTCCCCAGAGAAGCCTTGCTCGGTGCGAGTTTCACGCGGTTGTATTCATCGAGCAGATGGAGTGTTTCTAACGCCTTGCGTCTCACGTCTTCGGTACCTAGCGGTACTCCATTCGTGCCAACATGCCCGCCATCTTGCGGAGCGAACTGATCCAAACGCAAAGCAGACAGATCTAGTCCAAGACGCATTGCTTCTCGAACAACATTGATCTTGCGGGATGTGGCCTTTTCTCCACCTTCTGGAGGAGAATCCTCTCTTTCAGGAGGATCGAGGGGTGCGCCTGTGAGCTTCTTGGTAGGCATAGAGGGATTTCTTAATATTATACATTATTTTATAGGTTTCGTAAATGCTTCGTTAGCATCGCATGCCTGGCTGATACGGCTCGGGAGACATCATTAACCACAATGGCTCCGCCCGGCTCATTAGGATCATGGCACATGATCTTGATCGCTTCAGCTTTTTTCGTGAATCCGATGCCCTGCACAATGATCCCAAGCTCTCGAATTTTAGCGATTTCCTCCTGCGCCGCGCGAACGCGATCCGCATGGATCTGGACGTTGCACGATTCGGAGCCGCAGTTACTGCACCAGTGATTGCCATCGGAATAGATTGTAAGCAGTTTCACAATATCCCCCGAGCGAATTTTTTGCAGAGTCTCAGGGGAGATGCCGTTTCTGTAAGCCTGAAGTGCGCTCAAGAAGTCTCCCGCGCCGGGTGTGGTCTGATCAAGTTCTCGCGCAAGATGAACGAGAGCGGCTTCCGTAATGTCTTCATCTGCGGCCTTGAGGCGAGCGAACTGCCCTTGGTTTTTCTTTCCTTGTCCATGAATGGAATAAATCTCCGAGCGGATTTTGAGTGGTGTACGGAGTGTGGAACGAACGCGGGAATCATTCAGTTCTTCGTTCAATTCCATGAGGTGAGACAAAAGCGACAGAATCATTTTCTTCTGCTCAATGCGCATCACGTTTCCTTTGCTGTCTGTATCGTCCATAGAAGACGTAAGGTCGACGAGCGCATCTTCCTCGAAGGCTTTCACATCAAGAATAGTTTCTGGTCTCCGCGTATCGATTCCAAATCCCATCGGATCGCTTTCGTCAGCCATAATATCAATGTACGCATCAACCGGGTTATCTAGTCCCGTTGTGCTCTCACTCTGACGGACATTGCCGGGGAATTTGCGACGACGTACCTCGCGGTGGGTGCAGATAAGGCAGAAGAGTTTTTGCCATTCTCGCTCGAGTGTTCCTTTCGGAGCTGTGATGCGTTCACGGAAGTTGCGAAGTAGTTCCGGTGTTTCAGGAATCTGCGCCTCAGGTGCGACCTGAGTTGCATTCACGGTCTCCACAAATCCCTCAACCTTTTTCCAATCTGCTGCCGAAACATTTGTGCGCTGTCTGAATAATTCTTCTGCGACTTCCTGCGCCGAAGGAGTGGACTGCGTTACGAGTTCCAAAAGTTTTGAAATCTCGTCTTCATTCATCTCAAGGACACCGCTTTCCTCCACTTCATTCTCTGCATCATTTTCACCCACCTTCGTCTCTCTTTCACCCGCAGCGGCAGGAGCTGAGGCAGGCTGATCTTCCTCGTTCTCTTCTTCATCTTCGTCTTCATTCTGCTTCGGTGGTGTCGCATCTGTGCGAATCCACTGCTCTGATGTCTCGTCCCATCGCTCACTCCATGCATGGCCGATACCGCCAACAGGGGCGAAATCTACATCAGGGTGACGGGTAACGAAAAAGCCACTTGGAGTACGCATGGGGACATCCAACCTCCGTCCGAGATCGGACGCCCGGATGTTGCTCCAATGGCAGTCTGCGAGCTTAAGATCAGCCATTTCGGGGTGAAGATTTGATCCAGCTACCCCGTATCGCTCATTCATTGCTGGCATTTCTTCCTCTTTCGGATACGTAAACTGCTTGCGAGTGGCAAAAACGACTGTGCGTCCGCGATCTGCTTTTCCAAGGAAAGTGTTTTGTTTTAAACCTGAAAGCAATTCTTCCGCAGTAGCATCCAGTGGACCCTCAATCGTTATGAGATCGGCTTCGGTTGGATCATCATCAATTCGGTTATCGCTGTTTCTGGCAAGAACGAACTCAAAAGAATACTGCATGGGTTCGGTGACAGTGCCTTCTTGCTTTTCCTCGAGAGAAAAAATACCTGCCGAACTTCTATAGAGCCGAAATGTTCCTTTTGGATCGAGAGTGTCAGGAAGCGGCAGTCCCTTTTCGGGAAATGGAATACGGTTTTCTTCGCCGGGGACGAACACTCCGCGGAACGTGTAACGCTTCAATTCATCTATATTCTCCGGAACATCCGTAAGGCGAAACTCTGTTTTATCTGTCGGTTCTGCAACGATTTTTTGTGCAGCTGGATCGTATCGGAATAGTTGCTGACGGTAGTAACCGCCCACGAATGGCTCTACTCTCCATCGTACGCTTTCCGGATCAAGAGGTGCCTGCTCTCCTTTCCCGTCAGGCGGGACATAGTCATCGCGCTCAGTCATGCGCTTCTCCCCATCTTCTTCCTTTAAATGTTCTCGCAGAGGGGCAATGTGTTCTTCGTACAGTTTCGCGCTGCTCCTAAGAGATCGGCTATTCTCTGCGATAAAATCGAGGGCGCTCTTCCCTTGGCGACCTGGAATCTTTTCCAATGCCTGACGAACTTCGTTCGGAATCGCTTCAGGTAATATTCCGGTAAGAACATAGTGCTCAAGACTGCGATCAAAGATTTGCGCAAGTGTGAGAGGTGTCTCAGAAGTAGCTGTCAAAGGAGAAGTCTCTCCCTTCTCCCACTCCGACATCATCTTGAGTCCCTTGAAACGTAGAGCGCTGTGGGCAGCAGTACCGAATAATTGCAGCGCCTCAAATGCTTTACCTGTTTCGGTCTGTAAGTGGTCGCGGAGAGAGCGAAGATACGCGGCTTGAAGAATACCGGCACGCTCTGCATCTTCGCGGCTGCGAAAGCGCCTGGCATTTACACGAACAACATATGTACCTTTTCTGTTCTGTGTTTCAATTTTCTTGCCCTCACTACAAAATTCAATGGGGACATCGAGGACGGTTCGGTTCGATGGCAATTCGATTGCTTCCTTTGCGCGAGCGGAAAGTGTCTCGCGAGTAGATTCTATGAAGCCCGCTTCTTCTCTATTCTGCTCTTCAGGAGCATCTGAAAGTGGATTCTCTAAAGAATCTTGATTTCTTAGATCATCGCCGGGACCGGATCGAGGAGTGGGCATAGGCATTTACAATGTCTCTAAATATTATACCATAAAACTTATGAGAATTGAACCGTAAACTACCTGAGAATGCCATTCAAAGAGAATAAGCTCTGTAATACGGAAACAGCGAAGAGAGCCGTTTTATTCCATGCCCCACTGGTCACGATGGAAAAATATGAAATATTAGAAATTTTTCCATTACGCAGAAAAAATCATCGTTTGTGCCTGTAAGAAATAACTCAAAGACAGCCGTAAAATTGCCAGCTCTATATCTTGCCGAACCACTGCTGTTGTAAGCATTTGAGCCATCATTTTTGTCTTCAGCGCAAGATACGAGGCTTCATCGGCATGTTGAGCAGACTTCTCTTTGGAAGAAGTTGCAAAAAATGATTGTGTCCGTGCGAGCACGTTTGTGAGATCAGTCAGTTCGATTGTATTGAGCGAAACTGTGAATTCCTCTCTTCTTCCCCATTCCTTCATATGAAGCGCTGATTGGAGCTCTGTTGCGATGAAAGCAAAAATGCTTCCCATCGATACCTCACTGTTTTGACAAATTTTTTTGAGCACTTCTCTATATTTTTCTTCAGTTCCTTCCTCGTTTAAGAGAGAAACCCTTATTCCCTTGCCTCGGCGCGATTTCCAATGAGATTTCCAGCTTTCTTCAAACACAATCTTTTGCTTTCGAGCGAACGAATGTCCTAGTTCCTTTGGATCAATGAAACCCGAAAGATGCCAGTGTATCGTTGGAAGATCCAGCGCAGGTCGCGCACGGAGAGAAACGAAACAATCACCCTCCAGATACTTTTCCCCCTTCTGCATCCGCGATGCCTTTTTATACCTCTTCTGAAGCTGGATCCGACTATTGTCCCGCACCTTAAGCAGTTCCACCTCGTTACCTGCGGGAGATGCTTGATCACTCACCTGATGCAGAGGTTGGGCGGCGGCGATTGTGCCGTTGACTGCCGCAAACCATAGCTTCACCTGATACATCTCCCTGAGTTTCCGTTTATCGGCGCTCACCTTTTGAAATTTGCCAAAGTCATGCCTCTTTCCTGTGGCTTCGGCTTTGCCCTGGGCTTGCACCCTCCAAAATTGCTCTATGTCTCGGGGGGTTAGCTCCGTCATGACCTTGAGAAGCTTCTTTAGATTCTTCTCGTTTGGGATCTCGCCTTCGCGCAAATAGCTGTGGATCCGCTGACGTTTCACTCCTGACAAGAGAGCAAGCTGGTTGGCTTTCAATTGATGACGTTTGAGGTATGCGGCAAGCAGCTCTCCAATTGATTCCATGCCTGCAATCATAGTCGTGCGTTACATGTAACGCAATAGTCCACCATGACAAACGAACAATTCTCTGGAAGCATATGTCTATGCCTACCAATCGCCATCACCTGAAGATTGATTCCGTCTCCATTACCTCCCTACATCCTGCCTCATACAACCCCCGGTCACATACTGATGCCCAGAAAGCACAGCTGCGGGAGAGCATCGAACAGTACGGCCCCGTCGATCCGATCATTGTGAACAGCGCCAAAAGCAGACGCAATATCGTGATCGGCGGCCATTTCCGCCTCGAAGTACTTAAGGAAATGGGCTATGAGCGCGTACCGGTCATCTTCGTCGATATTCCTTCGATCAAGCGGGAGAAGGAATTAAACCTCCGCCTCAATCGCAATACCGGCGAGTGGGACTTTGAAAAACTCAAAGCCTTCGACATGGATCTGCTGCTCCATGTGGGCTTCGATGACGGAGACCTCTCGGGAATCTGGGACGGGATGCTCGAAACGGAGAATGATCAATTTAACATCGAGAAGGAGCTTGAGCAGATCAAGAAACCTAAAACAAAAGCAGGAGAGATCTACCAACTTGGGAATCATCGCTTGATCTGCGGGGATGCGACCGATCCGGCAGTCGTGAAGCGGCTTGTCGGGAAGCATAGGATCGATATGGTTTACCTCGACCCTCCGTACAACATAGGTCTCGACTACGACAAAGGACTTGGAAACGCGATGCGCTACGGCGGGCAGACGAAGGATAATAAGAGTGACGTGGAATATGGCGCGTTCCTGAAGATGGCATTTCAGAATGCGCTCAGTGTGACCAAGCCCGACTGCCATTTCTTTTGCTACTGCGACCATGGCTACATCGGGCTCCTCCATACGCTCTACAGGGAGATCGGCATCGAGCCCAAGCGCACCTGCCTCTGGATCAAGAACAACCTGAATGTGACACCCCAAGTCGCGTTCAGTAAGTGCTATGAGTCCTGCGTCTACGGAGCCCGCGGAAAACCCTACTTATGTGATTCGATCCGCAACCTAACGGAGATTCTGAACAAGGAGATCGGGAGCGGCAACCGCGCAATTGACGATATTTTAGACCATCTCGACATTTGGTTGTGTA
>JBEPVF010000007.1:0-77376 GCA_041691135.1 Candidatus Peribacteria bacterium | reverse complement strand
TACACAACCAAATGTCGAGATGGTCTAAAATATCGTCAATTGCGCGGTTGCCGCTGCCGATCTCCTTGTTCAAAATCTCCGTGAGGTTGCGAATCGAATCACATAAGTAGGGTTTTCCGCGGGCTCCGTAGATGCAGGGCTCATAGCATTTGGAAAATGCGACTTGCAGCGTCACATTCAGATTGTTCTTGATCCAGAGGCAGGTGCGTTGCGGTTCAATACCGATCTCCCTGTAGAGCGTATGGAGGAGTCCGATGTAGCCATGATCGCAGTAGCAGAAGAAGTGGCAGTCGGGCTTGGCGACACTGAGCGCATTCTGGAATGCCGTCTTCAGGAATGCGCCGTACTCCACGTCATTCTTATTATCCTTCGTCTTCCCGCCGTAACGCATCGCGTTTCCCAGTCCTTTGTCGTAGTCGAGACCGATGTTGTACGGAGGGTCGAGGTAAACCATATCGATCCGGTACTTCCCAACAAGCCGTTTCACGATTGCCGGATCAGTCGCATCCCCGCAGATCAAACGGTGACTGCCGAGTTGGAAGATCTCTCCCGCTTTTGTTTTAGGTTTCTTGATCTGCTCAAGCTCCTTCTCGATGTTAAATTGATCATCCTCCGTTTCGAGCATCCCGTCCCAGATCCCCGAGAGGTCGCCGTCATCGAAGCCCACATGGAGGAGCAGATCCATGTCGAAGGCTTTGAGTTTTTCAAAATCCCACTCGCCGGTATTGCGATTGAGGCGGAGGTTCAATTCCTTTTCCCGCTTGATCGAAGGGATATGAACGAAAATGACGGGCACTTCGGTAAAACCCATCTCTCTGAGGACTTCCACGCGGAAGTGTCCACCGATCACGACGTTCTCCCTGCCCTTGGCGCTGTTAGCAATGATCGGATCGACGGGACCGTACTCTTCGATACTCTCTCGCAGCTGCGCTTTCTGGGCGTCCGTATGGGTACGCGGGTTGTAGGGAGCCGGACGGAGCTTATCTATGGAGACAGAAACAAGTTTGATTGTGGCGGGGATCTTCGGAGCGGGATGGGCAGGCATGTGGGGCGGAAGAAAGTAGGTACCCATTGGCCTGCCGTTCGGTGAAGGAAGATGTCAACGCTCTGTTCACGAAAAAACGGTCTCCGCGGCTTCAGAGAGCCTCGCATTATTTATTGCATTTTTTAAATTTATACATGGATAGATGAACAGGTTTCATCCTACCGAACGTTACCGAACATCTTACCGAACACTCCACCCCTTGCGCCGCTCGTGCCAATGAGTGAGGAAGGGGTTGAGACCCCATTTACCCGTACGCTTGAGGAGAATCGGCTTTACGTCATGTGTGTCACAGAGATCATTGATGTCTGCGATACATTCACAGGCATTTGAGCTGGCGTGTCTGGGATTTTTAGTGCGCGTGGCCAGGGCCATGCCGATATCTTGAGTTCGCTTAAATGCTTCCTGCGGTTCATTGATCCGTAAGTTCCAAAGTAAGAGGATTAGCCGAATTATCTGAGGGCGAACATCCACTCGAAACCAAGTATTGTGCTCTGTCAGAAAAAACAGTCGCGGCTGTCCATTGACCTGTATGCCAATTTCCCTGTCGAGATAGTCTGCGCCGTCGGGAAGGAGAGTTAGGTAGGGACTGTCGAAAACCGCAACATTCACCTGCATCCCAAAGACCCGCGGCTCAAGAATCCTATTCTTCCTGATGGCATCAATTTCGGCAGGCATTTGCTGCAGGGAGGCGCTGGGGGATAACACTGGCGTCGATGCGATTCTCCCTACATCTATGACAGAAAGTGGCTTCTTCCCTTCGATCTGCGTGCCGAAGATGGAAAGAATCGACGGATTGCTTTGGATGAATTGAATGATGACTTTTGCCCCCTCATACATTGGTTGTACATCTTGGTGTATCTGCCGCACACCTTCGGAGAAAGCTGTGAGATCTTTCTGAAGGGCAGTGAAAGTAGCGGAGACAGAAAGTGCGGCTTCGATGGCCTCGGCGCGGATTGCCACTACTCCGTCAACCGTATCCTGCCAGTCGCGCTTTGCCTTTGTCATTGATACGGCGAAAGGAACAACATCGACGGGAGGGAGGTGCAGCGAGATGGTTTTACTCGGGGAATCCATGATACATATCTTAGCCCAACTATTATGTGAAAGGCTATCATCTCTCTATACTTCTTGTTGTATTCTTGCTCACTAAAATCCATGACTTACGAAGATTTTAAATCCCTCTGCCAGAACCGTCGCAGTATCCGGTACTTCGATGATAAGCGCGTTTCGAAGGAAGACGTGATGAAGTTATTGGAACTTGCACAACTTGCTCCCAGTGTTGAGAATCTTCAGCCTTGGCATTTTCATGTCATTTTCAATAAAGACCTTCGCCACAAATTCACTGAAACATGCTGCTACGGCAATTTCGTGGAAGGAGCCAGCGTTTTCATAGTCGTGACGGCCAACCGTTCGTTGGCAAATGCGGCGAAGGAACCCGTTTGGAACGAAAAGGAGCTTGAATATTCCTGCATGGCTGCGATGGTGAATGTCCTGCTTGGTGCAACTGCCATGGAGATCGGAAGTTGCTGGGTATCCCTCTATCGTGGCAACGCGCATGAAGTTCTAGGGCTTCCACTTCATGAGATTGTAGTTGGAGGCCTCATGCTCGGCCACTACAAACGCGGTGAAGAAAAAGGGAATAACGGTCATGAGCGCAAGCCCCTTGATGAGATGTACACGTTCCACGAGTAATTTCCTTTCAGAAAATCTTGATAAACGGCAGACATGCATCGTCTACCGAAATTGGCCTTATATTCGCATCCTTGATATGCTTCCTGTCAAATGAGCATGAAGATAGTCATCGTCGGCGCATTCATCATGAACACGGTTATAGGGAATATGTGCATGATTCCAATGGCGCACGCCGAAGCCATGCCAATGCACCATAACGAGATTGCCACGTCTACTTCTGCAGGACAGCCACATGTACAGGAGGCTTCCTCCGTGTCCAATCCTGCTACTTGTTGCGGCCAACGTCTATCGCAAGCATCCGCGACAATGACGTGCACTTCGTCTCTAGGATCAGCACCCACCATCGCATTGGTGCTGCCACCGATGTACGTGTTCGAATTGTCACGGGTCTTGCCACTTGAAGATCCTCCAATAGCATCGCCACCTATTAACATTCACATTGGCACAACCGTGTTAAGACTTTAGAGGAAGAAAGAATCAACAAATGGTTGCTCATTTGTTTGTCCTCATCTTTTTTCTTTCTCCTCTTATGAAAAATATTTCTCTTCTCCTACTGGCTCTTGGAACACTCTTCCTTACAGCTTGTTCATCTTCGGGTTCCGCAAACAATGGCAGTATGAATGGCATGCAGCACAATACAAACGGCATGCAACATAATATGAATAATATGTGATTTTTCGCACTTCTTTCCGATTTTCATTATGAAATCCCATCGCATTGTTCCACTTCTCTTCGGCACTTTTCTCCTCGCATCCTGTGCCTCCTCACAGCAGCCGTCTGGTATGCAAATGGATCATGGCGGCATGCAGGGCATGAACCATGGAGGGATGCAGATGGGTCAACAATCTTCAGATACAGCCGGCTTCCTGCCAGCCCAAAACGAAGACATCACCTCCTTACCCGAAGCCAAGCCAACGGAAACAATCGACGTTGCCGATGGCGCAGCGATCATTCTCAATCCAACTATTGTCCGAAAAACGATCAATGGGAAGGAGTTTGCCATGTACGGGTACAACGGCGAGATTCCCGGTCCGCTTCTTCGGGTGAAGCAGGACTCCACATTCACGGTCAATGTCACAAACAACATTGATCAACCGACGACCGTTCACTGGCATGGGATTCGCCTCGATAATGCCAATGACGGAACCGATGGACTCACGCAGAAAGCCATCGAACCCGGTAGCAGCTTCAAGTACACAGTGAAAGTGCCCGACGAGGGTATCTATTGGTATCACACGCATGTTCGTGAGGATCTTCAGCAGCCGATGGGTCTTTACGGCAATGTCTTGGTCACTCCGAAAGACCCGAAGGCATATAGTCCTGTGAATCAGGAGCAAGTTCTTGCAGTGAGTGATCTCTTGCTCGATGAGAAGGGTCTTCCTGTTCCTTTCAATGCCAAGACAGCTGATCACACGCTCATGGGGCGCTTCGGCAATACGATGCTTGTGAACGGGATGACTGATTACAAACTGAATGTCTCCAAAGGCGAACTTGTCCGCTTCTATCTGACAAATACAGCCAATACCCGCACTTTCAAGATCGACTTTGGTGGAGCGAAGATGAAGCTTGTCGGAGGCGATAACGGACGCTACGAAAAAGAGCAGTTCGTGGATTCAACAATCCTCGCTCCTTCGGAGCGTGCGATTATCGATGTGCTCTTTGAGAAGCCGGGTACCTACACGATCATGCATCGCACCCCCGACACTTCCTATCCCCTGGGCATAGTCACAGTCGGTACCGCACCCGCTTCCCCCTCCTATTCCCAAAGCTTCGGTACGCTCTCTGCGAATCAGGACATCATCAAGGATATCGATGCCTTCCGACCATTCTTCAGCAAAACGCCAGACCATACTCTCGTGCTGGATTTGAGCATGATGGGGAACACGATGATGGGCGGTCACGGAGGCATGATGGCTGATGCTCCAAAGGATGGCATCGAGTGGGAAGACACGATGGGAATGATGAACGGGAGCGCGATGGGAAACATGATCAAATGGAAAATGGTGGATCAGGCTACTGGCGCTACAAACAAAGATCTTGTGTACACGGCAAAGGTCGGCGACAAACTGAAAATCCGCATCATCAATAAGAAGGATTCACCTCACCCGATGCAGCACCCCATTCACTTCCACGGGCAGCGCTTCCTTGTGCTGTCCGATAATGGGGTAACGAACACAGATCTCGTTTGGAAGGATACCGTTCTCATTCCAACAGGACATACCGTCGATATTCTGCTCGATGTCAGTAACCCCGGTGACTGGATGTTCCACTGCCATATCGCAGAACACCTGAGTAACGGGATGATGGGGCTACTGAAAGTTCTTCCGTAATAAAGTTCCCTCAGTAGACCCGTAGTAACCTCATTATATGCAAGGACAATTAAGTAAGGCTGCTGTCAATAAATCGTCATACGAGGTACCGTTGTTTTTTGCTTCATTCCCTCCCTATATTTATGGAAAATACGAACTGTCCCGCCTGCGCGGCGCCAATGAAGGAAGGCGGCTGTGCCGTTTGCAAGGCACAAGGCCAAGTTTGTACTAAGTGTTACAAGTGCAATGCCTGTGCCACGGCTGGAATGAAGAAATGAAAATAGGGGCCTTCGGGCCCCTTCTTTTTTAAAGAAATACAACCTCAGAATTCAACGAAGCATGCTCCTCAAGTGGGCAAAAATACGGGCAGCCTCCCCACCCTTTCCTTGCTCTTGCATGAAAACCTCTTGGCTCTACATCATCATCCCTCTCCTCATCGGCCTCACACTCCTGTCCTATATCCTTCACTGGCCGATCTTCGCTTACTGGCCATTTCTGCTCATTCTTCTCTGTCCGCTCATGATGATGGGAATGCATGGTAGTCACGGCGATAGTCACTCTCATTCGGAAAAAAAGAGTAAGGCATCGGAGGACGATTCTTCCTCGCACCATGGATAGGAGGGAATAGGCTTGATTCCATATTATTATTTTTCATCTTCCTCCTCCTCCTTCTATGTCCATCTTCCGTTTCACACCGTACGCGCCACTGCAATGGGCGCATGGTTTCAGCCGTACCTTTGCGGTCATCTTCGTTCTCTGCATGCTCTACGGCTATCTCTTTCTGCAAACCGATCCTACGCTCAGGGATCTCCATGGAAATCTCCTTCGCTCTTTCCTTTTCGGCTGGAGCGGTGCTGGGATGAATTGGCTCACTCTCATCCTCGGTACCGTGATCAGTTATGTATGGGGATTCCTCTTCGGTGGCACGCTCTCGTTCTGCCTTAACCACTGCCAGAAAGATTGAGGCTTTCATTTTTTTCCTCGCATAGCCATGGCACAGCACATACATGCGTCCCAGCAGGACATCCCCCAGGATGTAGATTCCCATTGCTCTTGCGGGAAGGTATGTCTGAGCTGCAGTGCACAAGCCCTCTGTATCTCCTCCGGCTGTGATATGGAAGCGAAGCAATACGAATACAAAGTGAAGGAGAAGACAGGACATGAGACACATGAAAGTCATGGTGATTCTCAGCCGCACGAGAGTCATGACATGAAAGCCATGAGCCATCACGATCACGAAGCCGCAATGACTGATCCCAGCATGGCCAAGCAAATGGAAGCTGACATGCGTAAACGCTTTTGGCTCTCCCTGATCCTGACTGTGCCTATCATCTTATATTCCCCTCTGGGACAGAAACTCCTGCGATTGCAGTTACCGACACCGATTCCCGTCAATTGGCTTCTCCTGATTCTCTCGACTCCCGTCGTGCTCTGGGCTGGTTCCATCTTCCTCACGGGAACGTACTACTCGCTGAAGGCACGGAAGCTCAACATGTCGGTGCTCATCGCAACCGGAGTGCTGGCGGCTTATATCGGCAGCATCATCCTGCTCCTCACCGTCGGCGGTGAGACGTTCTTCGACGCAGCTGCAATGCTCGTCACGTTCGTGCTCTTTGGCCACTGGATGGAGATGAAATCACGGCGGGGCACCTCGGAGGCTCTCCGGGCACTCTTTGATTTGATCCCGCCGCAGGCAACGATCATCCGAGATGGAAAGGAAGTGACCATTTCTAGCGCCGAGATCGTGAAGGGCGATATTGTTGTCTTGAAGCCCGGAGATAAGGTGCCGGTGGATGGCGAGATTATAGAGGGCGAATCTTCCATCGATGAATCCCTCGTCACAGGTGAATCCATTCCTGTCTCCAAAGCGAAAGGTGAGAAGGTGGTGGGTGGTTCGGTGAACCTCACTGGAACTTTGAAGTTCACAGCGCTGCAGGTCGGATCAGATACCGTCCTCGCGCAAATCATCAAACTCGTGGAGACCGCGCAGAACTCCAAGGCTCCAGGACAGCGCATTGCCGACAAGGCCGCTGCCATCCTTGTGGTCGTTGCTGTTGGCTCAGGAATTCTGACGTTCTTTGCATGGTATCTGTTCGGTAACGCCTCGATCATCACTGCACTCACTTTCGCCATTTCCGCTGTGGTCATCGCCTGTCCCGATGCGCTCGGATTGGCGACGCCCACTGCCGTCGCCGTTGGTACGGGCATCGGCGCGAAACATAATATCCTCATCAAGAATGCTGCCACGCTCGAAAATACTTCGCGCCTCACAGCCATCGTGCTCGACAAGACGGGGACGCTCACGGAAGGGAAACCGAAGGTCACGGATATTGTTCCTCTCAATGGCTTCAGTGAATCCGACGTTCTTCAGTACGAAATGAGCATTGAAGCCGGATCAAATCATCCGATTGCCAAATCCATTGTCAGCCAAGCGGAAGAGAAGAAGATACAGAAGCTGCCCGTCGAGAAATTCGAGTCCATCGCCGGGCACGGACTGAAAGCGATCATCAATGGCAAGACTGTGCTCGTGGGTACGGAGAAATTGATGCAGGACAGTAAAGTTGATATCTCCAGTGCGGCAAAAGCGCTTGAAGGTCTTTCAGGGAAGACACTGAGCCTTCTTGCTGTCGATGGAAAGATCCAAGGTATCATCGGAGTCGCCGATACGGCCAGACCGAGCGCAAAGAAGGCTATCGATGGACTCAAGGCACTGGGTATCGAAGTAGTCATGATGACAGGTGATCATCAGAAGGTGGCAGACGTGGTCGCAAAGGAACTCGGTATCGACCGAGTGTTCGCTCAAGTACTTCCCGAGAACAAAGCCGAGCATGTAAAGAAGCTGCAGCAGGAAGGGAAGTTCGTCGCGATGGTCGGTGACGGTATCAACGATGCACCCGCACTCGCACAGGCGGATATAGGTATCGCCATTGGTGCAGGGACGGATGTAGCCATCGAGACGGGCGACATCGTTCTCATGAAATCCGATCCAGCAGATATTCTCAGCGCCATCATCTTAAGTAAGGCGACGGTTCGGAAGATGAAACAAAACCTTTTCTGGGCGGCGATCTATAATGTCCTGGCCATTCCTGTAGCTGCGGGCGTGTTCTATCCATCGTTCGGTATTTCTCTGGCACCAGAAATTGCAGCCCTCCTCATGTCCGTCTCTTCCATTATCGTCGCAACAAATGCGGTGCTACTGAAGCGCGTCGAGTCGCAACTTACTTTGAAAGCTGCATAAACTCTCAGACTTTTTACCTTTTTTATCTTCATTCCTCATTATTCGATGCATCAATTCACTCTGGAGCAAGCACAAGAGATCGCTAAAAAAATCGGAATTTCCGAGAATACTGCTCCATTCGATATTGAGCAGTTCCTTATGGGAATCAATGTCGAGATAGAGCACGGAGCGCATGACCCGCAAACGAACGTGACGAATAATGATCCTCTCATGACAGGCAAGATCGCCCTTGCTCATCTGCGTGAGTACCCGGACTACTACACCCGCCTCGCGAAGATGGAGAAGGAAGCGGAGGCATTTTTTAAAGATCGGACCTGATCCAAGCAAATAACCGCATTCATTCTTCCCTTTCTCGATGAATATCTTCCATCTCCGAAAAACGGCTTCTAATCTTCACCGATTGCAATTCATCCTCGGTGTTCTTTTCAAGGCCGGTGCGTCTCCGGTTATCCGGCAATTAAAATTGCAGCACCTTTCTATGTGCTTCGCAAAAGGCCATCTGTCTGATCCTGTTCTTAGAGTGCCAAGACCACCAAGCCGCCAAGAATAAGTCCCGCACCAAGGTACTGCTGCCAGCGGGGTCGTTCTTTCAGTACCGCGACGGCAAGCAAGATCGTCACGAACGGATACGTCGAAGAGATGGGCGAGAATGATGGAAGCCGGATACCGACTGAGTCCGATGGCGAAGATGGCAACGCCGAGCAATTGAAAGATCACGGCAGCCGCCATGTTCCTGAATGCCTTAACTACGAAGGGGCAGAGCCCCCGCGGTTTACGCTGCCGCGGCTAAAGAGGAGCGAAAGGGGGTGGAGGTCGAAGAGCAAGAGTGACGCCAATAGTGATGACGATTGAGGGGCAACAGAGCTTACCGCTTGTCCTTGCCGAAAAGTGTTTCATACAGGCCATCTGGCATACCTTGCCTCTCCCTTTTTCAAGATCGCATTCCACGCCTCACCTATTATGCGAAAAGCAATAGTAGGTGTAGGATTGCAAGTCACATGAAGCCCATACAAAAGGACCATCGGCAAGCTGCCGATCAGAAAGGAGTGACTGTGGAATCCGTCCTGTCTTCAAAAATCCGTGGGATGGCACACGGTGAGCGGCGGAGACGGTCCGGGAAGGCTTCACCAGCACATGCAGCCGGAGTTCGATTTCAAAAGAACCCGGCCAAAGTCCGGGTTGCCCGTGCGCAGGGCCAGCCTGCACGGAGCATTTCCCGGAAGGTCTCACGGCACATCCCCATTGTCGGCATCGGTGCTTCGGCGGGAGGACTGGACGCGTTCATACGCCTGCTCAAGCATCTGCCCGTCGATACGGGTATGGCGTTTGTCTTAGTGCAGCACCTTGATCCGACGCACCAGAGCATGCTCACGCAAATCCTGTCGAAAGCAACTGCCATGTCGGTGGAGACCGTGAAGAACGGCACGCGTATCAAAGCGAACCGCGTGTATGTGATCCCTCCCAATACCAATATGGCGACAAGGCGTGGGAAATTGAAATTGATGCCACGTTCAGCGACGAAGGGATTGCATATGCCCATCGATTATTTTCTCCGTTCCCTCGCGCGTGAACGGAAAAATATGGCCATTGGCGTGATTCTTTCCGGAACAGGATCGGATGGCACGCTGGCCATGGAAGAGATCAAGAGCGAAGGCGGCATTACCTTTGCCCAGGACGAATCCTCAGCCAAATTCAGCGACATGCCGCGCAGTGCCGCCGTCGCCGGCCATATGGATTTCGTGCTTCCCCCCGAGAAGATCGCCCGCGAGCTTTCGCTCCTTGCGCCCCGTTTGCTTGCGGTACCTATAGTGCAGCCACAGGCCGCGATACTCCCCGAAAAGGATCCGGGCCTGGAAGAGATTTTCCGCCTGGTGCGCACCGGCACCGGCATTGATTTCAGCCAATATAAGCACTCGACATTGCAGCGGCGCATTGAGCGGCGGCTTGCGCTGCATGGCATGAAAAAAATGAGCGAATATGTGACGTTCCTGCGAAAAAAACCGGAAGAAGTGAAAGCCTTGTCTCAGGAGTTCCTGATCCCGGTGACGAGTTTCTTCCGCGATGCGGAGGCCTTTGAAACTCTGAAAAAAGAAGTATTCCCGCTTCTCCTCAAAAATCGCCCTGCAACTGCCCCTCTGCGTATCTGGGTACCCGGCTGTTCCACGGGGCAGGAAGCCTATTCTCTGGCCATTTGTCTAAAAGAATACATGGGAAAACGTGCCGCCGGATTCCCTATACAAATATTTGCATCGGATATCAGCGAGCCGGTTCTGGAAAAAGCGAGGGCAGGAATCTACGTCGAAAATATCGCTCTCGATGTTTCACCCGTGCGTCTGAAAAAGTTCTTTACCAAAGTGGGTGACACATACCAGATCAACAAAGAAATCCGCGACCTCTGTGTGTTCGCCAAGCAAAATGTCGCCCAAGATCCGCCGTTCTCCCAATTGGATTTCATCTCCTGCCGTAATTTGCTCATTTACTTTACCCCGGAACTGCAGAAAAAGGTGCTCTCCACATTTCACTATGCACTGAAGCCAAAAGGATACCTCATGCTTGGTAAATCCGAGACCGTTGGATCGTGCGCTGATCTTCTGGGTTTGATAGAGAAAAAAGCGAAGATCTATTCCCGTAAAGTCGCGCCGAGCCGGGTACACCGAAAGTTCTCGACTCCTCAGCCCGATGGCAAAATTCCATCACGTCTGGCGATACGCCAACTCGATCGGGAGAGCGCGGCGTCCGCTCTGTCCTTTGGTGAAAAGGCGGACAGGGCCACTCTCGCCCGCTTCGCGCTCGCCGGAGTGATCATCAATGAGGATATGGAAATTTTGGAATTCCGAGGCGATACGAGTCCGTATCTGAAACCAGCCGTGGGAAAAGCCAGTTTGAATCTGCTGAAGATGGTACGCGAGAGTTTATTGGTAGAACTCCATTCGGCCATAAAGACCGTGCTTAAAAACAATGAGCCGCTACGCAGTGAACGTATTCGCATTGCTGACGATGAGCATGTTTCTTTTGAAATATTGCCCCTCGATACGTCCTCTGAACCCCGCTGCTTTCTTATTCTGTTCCATAGCGGACTCCTTCCTGCTGTGAAAGGCACCCCGGAGGGCAAGAACAAGGAAAAAATTTCGGCTGGCGACAAGCTGATCATTCAACTGGAGCAAGAACTCGCACTCGCGCGTGAGTACGTGCAAACGGTCATTCATGATCACGAGATGGCAACCGACGAACTCCAGGCGGCAAATGAGGAAGCACTCTCCAGCAATGAGGAATTCCAGAGCACGAATGAAGAATTGGAAACCTCAAAAGAAGAACTGCAATCCACCAACGAGGAATTAAGCACCGTCAATGACGAACTGCAGAACCGCAATATCGAAATGACGGAGCTCAACCGCGCACTGACATTTTCCAAAGATTATAAAGAAGCGATTTTTAAAACGGTGCGCGAGTCGCTGATCGTTCTTGATAGTGAATTGAGAGTGCAGACTGCCAATAGAACGTTTTATCGCGCCTTTAAAACGAACGAAGAAAAGACAATCGGACGGCTCATCTACGATCTGGGCAACGGTCAGTGGAATATCCCCGAACTCCGGCAGCTTCTTGAGCATATTATTCCCCAGAATACGCAATTCGATGATTTTAGGGTGGAGCATACATTTCCCTCTATTGGCCGAAAATCGATGCTCCTCAACGCATGTACCATTGATCCGCTGGATAAAAGCAGCGAACGGCTCATTTTACTGGCCTTCGAAGATGTCACCGAGAAAGAGGAAAAGGAGGAACGAACGCATCTGCAAATCATGAAAGACATGCTGTCGAATATTCCCATGGCCGGACTCGCTGTCTCTGCCAAACAGGGCACGTTGCACGTCAATGAACAGCTCTGCCTGCTGTTCAATCTGGATCACGCACACTACAGCGACAAAGAGCTTCGGTTGCCGGACATTATCGACGTGCTCTTGAAGCAGGTGATCGATCCGAAAGCCTATGAAAAGAAGCTTGAAGAAATATGGCATATGACAACCCCGCTTCTGGGACAGGAAGTACTCCTAAAAGACGGTCGCGTGCTGCTCTGCGACTATGCTCCTGTTTTTCATGCTGGAGCACAGGCGGGACATTTGCTCCTGTACAGGGATATCAGCCGAGAGCGTCGCATTGACATAGTAAAATCAGAATTTATGTCGCTCGCCAGCCATCAATTGCGCACGCCCCTCACTGCCATGCGCTGGGGAATGGGTCGGCTCAGTAAAAATATGGCCACAAAGGGAAGTGATGCGGAGGATAGGAAGCTTGCGGAAGAGGGCAAGGATGCGGCAAAGCGTATGTCCGCAACAATCGATACAATGCTCCACATCGCGCGTATCGAGTCAGACGAGATGAAAATGACACTATCAAAAATCGCTTTGCGTTCATTCCTGAAAAAAGTGTTCACAGAAGAAAAGGAATCTGACATCAAAGAGCAATCCGTGTCATTGGTTTGTCCTCCTAGAATCTCCATTCATACCGATCCTGCATTTCTCAAAGAAATTATCAAAAACCTGCTGAGCAATGCCCGGAAGTACTCTCCGGAAAAGGGCAAGATTGTCATACGCGTAAAGAAACAAAAGGAAGGGCTGACGATAGCAGTCCAGGACTTCGGCTATGGCATTCCCGCCCACCAGCAGAAAAAGATCTTCAAGAAGTTTTTTCGCGGAGATAATGTGGTAGACAAGGACACGGACGGCACGGGGCTAGGTCTCTATCTGGTCTCTCTTCTTACCAATTTGCTGGGCGGGAAAATTTCTTTTGTCTCGAAGGAGGGAAAAGGCAGCGGCAGCACTTTCATGCTCTCTCTGCCCATTGCTCATCGCTAAATCATCAATCAGTAGGCACCTCTGAGACGACGTTGTCCATGTATGTCATATTTGATAATGCAAATAGGCAAGGAGCTCAAAAGTTCAGTAAATATATGAATAAGAAGTTTGTGGTGCAGAAATCAGAAGAGGAGGAGGAATAAATTGTATTCCTGAAAATCGATGAACCGTCATATTGCAAATGCAGAGCATAATTAGACAAGAGACTCATTACCCAGCTTCATCAGGGCTTTCCATTTTTTTCTATTTTTGAGCAGGTAATAGAGATAATAAGCAGAAGCAAAAAGATTGATATAGCCAATGAGGAAAACCATGAAAAGAATCCGGTCAGGATTTGCCAATTGGAAGAACGGCGGATAGCCGTGAATCATTGAAAAAATAAGATTCATGAAGTAGAACAAAAATTCGGCGCTCAAGAAGAAGATCATGCCGACATACCCGCCTCGTATGCCTTTTTGAAGAAGAAAATAGGGAATAATGAACAGGAAAAATGTGGCACCCAATAAAAGCAAGCCACTCAGATTTTTCCCTATTACGTTATGATAGACGTGCTGTGCATAAACAATCTGAGCCAGATAGTTAGCAATGATGATGCAAAACAGGATTCGTGAAATATTTTTCATGTTGCTAGTGTGGATTTTTCATAAACAGCCTTGCAAAGTGAGAAAATGGCGAGTGTCCAGTTGCCGTAAGGTTCATAATTCCCAACTGTACTCTGCAATTTATGCAAACGAAACGTGTAAGAAAGCAGCCGCTCTATCCACTACCGATTGTGATATCGATGGAGTGTACAAATTATTATATTTCGGATATATCATAACACTATGATTAGCATCACTCCCGCAGTCCAGAAATTTTTTACAGAGTTCACACGTGCCAGCAATGCCTTGGACCTGCCAGTCATTCTGTCGGAGTTCACAGAGAGTTTCCTGTATGCCAATGCGAAAGGGACACAGGTCATCAAAAAAGAGCACTTCGCAGCTGCCGTCACAAAGCAAAAAGAGATGTTCAATACATTCGGTTTACAGTCTTCAGAAACAGTACCGGTGGAGGAAGTAGCCTTGGATGATTTTTATACCCTTGTGAAAGCGCAGGTCACGATGCTGTTTCACAAAGATAGGAAACCCGTTGAAGTACGCCAGCAAGCAACCTATATCCTTTCTATGAAAGACAAGCCCGTGATTTGCTTCTATGCCAATCCGAACGACCTTATGCAGTTGATGAGCGCGGCAGGATTGGTCGCATCGAAACCGGCTGCTGACGTGTGATGGATTCAGAGATATACCATTGCCGCAGACTCCCATTAGTTAACTTAAAAACATAGAAAACCACATGGCAAGTCGCCAGCCAGATACCATTTGTCTTTAAAATTTACGATATTCACCGTGTTGCCATCGGCTGTTTTACACGTTCCCGATGTCGTATTACGGCTGACTATCTGCGTACACCCTCGAAAAGCGGCATAGTTGGTGAATGTACTATGAGCTTTATTAAGCGTAAGCACCTGATACGATCCTAACCCTAATATGGCTATGAGCACGGCCGGAATGGATAATTGGAGTTTTTTAGAGCGCTTAAAATATTCCATATATTGAAGAGGTAAGCTGATACAAAGGTCTTTCAAAAGAAAGAGCCACAGGGCAACTGAAGAGTCGTTTTCCCGTTCCAGGTCTTCAAATATCTGAATCATCTCGTCACCGTGTCGCTTACGGTACGAACTCGGATACAGCCGGAGCAATAATATGTACAGTCGGTGCGAAAAGCCGATGGAGTTCCCGATGTGTTCCATAACTAAGCGGGCTGGGTATTGCGTTTACGAGCGACGTGTACGGCGTTCTCAAGGCGCTGTATTTCCGCGTTCAGCGTAGACCTTCCTTTTTGTGTGAGCTTGTAATAGATCCTTCGCCGATGTTCGGGACGATGAGGTGTCACTTCCACCAATTCCGCATCAATCATGCGGTCAATAGAGCCATAGAGTGTACCCGGCCCCATGGTCACGGTGTCTTCAGAGTCCGTTTTCACCTGCTGCATAATGTCATATCCATGCCGTTCACACGGCAGCAATGCCAAAAGGATATGAAAGACGGCGGGAGTGAGGGGAACGGTAGGATCGGGATGGAGCATGTTCAGACTATATATCCGTAACGGATATATAGTCAATGACTTTAACACAATTCAAACGTGGTTGGGAACCATTCTCTTTTATATGAAATAGTTTCTTAATAATATATTAGGAATTTTTTTCTGAGAAAAAACGCTCATCCTCTGTCGATATATTTCATGCAAACGCCGATAAGTAGAGACCCACATTCTGCACAATTGGTCCGCGACTTGGAAAAATGGGATGGCAGATTACAAAAAGTATCCTGAGTCAATAGTTGCTTATAAATGCCTTATATAAGCCAAAATAAGTCATATTGTCCAGTATGAGACACCCCCTATTGTACTGTCTCATTTGTCTCATTTGACCCACAGACCCTTTGGCCTTCGAGTACTCA
Organism: Candidatus Peribacteria bacterium; assembly: GCA_041691135.1. Lineage (GTDB taxonomy): Bacteria > Patescibacteriota > Gracilibacteria > Peribacterales > Peribacteraceae > JAQBQQ01. Next base: position 61,741 of record JBEPVF010000007.1, on the reverse strand, counting down.
AAATGACCCCCTCAAAAACCTTGTCTGGGACTCAACTTTTTTGGTGTCAGACCCCGTCGTTCTGCCAATACTTCGTGAACGGAAACCAGTCCTATCTATATTCCAAAATATCACCAGGCTGACACTCCAAAGCTTTGCAGATGGCTTCTAGTGTAGAGAAGCGGATTGCTTTTGCCTTTCCGTTTTTCAACACAGAAATATTAGCCATCGTAATCCCAACTTTCTCCGCAAGTTCAGTGACGCTCATTTTTCTTTTTGCCAGCATGACATCGATGTTGATGATAATTGCCATAGTATTAAACCGTTAAATCGTTTTCGGACTTCATCTCGACGGCATTTTGCAAAATCCGTTCAAACATCGCGGCCGCTGTGGCGATAACGATCGAGCCGAAGGTAATGAGGATGCCCATAAAAACTCCGCCGGCACGATCATCACTACTATTGGCCGACATAATAAAAATTTCTTCCGCCACAACAAAACCAACGATGGCTATTGCGCAATACTTTATAGTCCGCAGAGCTTTAACCGCCTCTTTTGAGAATATCTTATCGTGTCCGGCATATCCCAATACCTTGAATGCCTGATAGAGTGCTGCGAAAAAAGGAATAGATCCTATGTATGCAAGCGCTATAAAGGGATCTTGGAAGTAAATCTTAAAGTTCGTAGCATGCGCATTCACGCCCTCGATTTGAGGCTCCCAAAGCAGCAGAGCAAGAGCACCAATGCCGAGGAGAACGATGACGATCTGGAGAAATATGGTTGAGCTTCTTTTCATAGTGATTCCATCTTAATTTTAGTGCTTATCGTTTGTCAATATATATTTATCGTCTTGCGGGTAGTGTATCGCTAGTACGCAAGTATACTTGTTGCTTCGGGCACTGCTTTGCGTGCCTTGCTTTCCAGCCATTGGATGACGATTTCGCAGATGAAGTAAAGGACAGCCACGATTTTCCATCCGATCATCGCAATCACTCCGGTTCCAATACTGCAGAATACGATGGTAAGCAGCCAGCCCCAACCAATGAGCAGAGCGGTTTGCCAGTGTACGTTTTTCACGCTTCGAGAAGCCATTGCTCCGGCGATGGAAGAGACGACGGTATGTGTCGTGCTCATCGGTACGCCGCCAAACGCGGAGACTCCGATGCACAGCGCAGAAATTGTTTCAGCCGTCACTCCCTGCCATGGTTTGCAATCATTATGTGTCATCTTCTTGATACGAGCGACGATACGCCAACCTCCGCAGAGAGTTCCTGCGCCCATTACCATGGCACAGATAAGAATGATCTGCGGCGTCACCACAAAGCTGGACGTCACACCGCCCAGTAACAGCACTAAGGAGAAGACACCAACGAACTTGAGACCGTCATTCCAGCCGTGCATGCCTGCAACCAGCGTGAGCGTAACAAGCTGCATGCGCCGCCATGAGGAGTCGGGTATGTGTTTGTACTTCTGTAGTTCTATTATGGAACGACCGAGTAGCCACGAGAACGATGACGCCAAGAAGATCGAGATAATGACGCCCTCTCCAATCTTTGTCCACCCCGAAGCCAAAAGTGCGTGCATGCCACCGCCAATATAGGCAGCGCCGGCAAGGGCTGCAAAGAGTGCATGAGACTTGCTGACAGGAAGACCGACGAGCGAGGCGATTCTTCCCCATATGATCACGCCGCACATGGCTGCTGCAATGAGATCCAAATTCACAGCTGCAGGATCGATAATCCCTTTGCCGACGGTGTTCGCAACAGCGGCACCGAAGATGAGGGAAGGAAACAAACCGAGCAAGTTCGAAATAGCAGCCCACCAGAGTGCATGTTTTCGTGAGAGAAGCCCGGTGGCAACAGCGGTGGCTGTTGCATTCGGAGCATCAGTGTATCCATTGATAAATTCCGCACTAAGAACGAGCAAGAGTACGACGAAAATTTTGAAAGTCATAAACGCCAGTCTATCGCTTCTTCCGTAAAAAAACGAAGAAGTGTCTGTTGACGCCCGATAGTTTTCGGATATTCAAGTCCTTCTCTCAGATCACGAATTCCGTTTCTGGCTTCAATAAGACATTCAGGACTTTGTACCAATCGATCACCTCCCAAAGCACAGAGTTTGTTATCACGAGCCTTTGGGCTGCCACTAAGATGCATCAATTTAATGGCTTCTCTTGTTTCCTATTGGTAGAGTCCGATACCCCCTAGGGGGGCTCGTTCTTTTTCTCGTCGTTTGTTAGTTTTGAGGGCAAAACCCGTGTGGGGCAAAGGCAAGAACGTCACGTTGCAGCAAATCCTTGCTCGTCGTAATAAAGAGCGCACAGATACGGAGGTGGCGCTCATTATTCCGTCGAGCACTGACGGAACAAGCAATGAAGTCAAACAACTGCTAAAAGAGGAATCCCGAAGGCAACGGATTGCCTTCCTCAGTCGGTACTTCGACTTGTATTGGACCGCCAGAGGTTTTGGTCCACAAGACAATCGAGTGAGAGAGGAAGCAAGCCAGGAAATGGCCTACTTCCACGGCCCCCGTCACATGGAAAATGACGGGCTCTACCTCTTCCTCAAAACCGACGTGACCGAGATGTCCGTCTACCGTCAGCTTCCACTGTCTATCCACGCAAACCATGTGCGTGGCAGCGGACTGATATTCAGCCTCAGCGGCAAGTCCTCTGCTGTGCAGCAGTACTTCGCACAGCTCACCAGAAAGCGTGGCTGGCTGGGGCCGGAAACATGCGCATACGGACAATTCCTGGTTGCCAACTTCACCTGCTAAAAGGAGTTTGGACAGCCAACGAGAACGAGGCCGCCCGATGGAATATCCATCGGGCCTTTTTTGTTTTAGTGCGCATTACAGTGCTGCATAGTTTGCAATTTTTTGCCCCAATTTTTACTGATTCCTGTCTACTGTGCCAAAGGCACAATTCTCTCTCCCTGTTTACCAATCGCGCTTCTGAGCGCTCGTGCTTGCACAAGCGGATCCAGCACATCATGCAATGTAACCTGCTGCTTAAGCATCGGATTGTGCAATACAAGAGTGCCATACTTGAGAATTCGACCAAAGAGTCCTTCGCGTACGCTGATTTCCTCCAAATGCTGGAGCGATGTCCCGGTTGTGCGGCGAAAGATGATCCCTTTGTGATGCACCATTAATCCCTCGCGTACTTCAAACCATTCAAACGCCCATTGCCATAGAATGACAATCGCCAACAGAATGGAAAGGATGGAATAGATGGCAAGCAGTTGCACATGCAACATCTGCAGTTGTCTGCTATCGGTAGTGTCATTTCCGATGAATGAAAAAGCGGCAGCAAAGATGAGAGAAAGCACGACGAGCACCACAACCAATCGAAAAATCGCCATCACAGGGCTGCGCCGGATAATGATCGTCTCAACATTCATAGGAATAAGTATAGGTTAAGACGGTAAGAATGCATAATAGCCATTTTCTCGGCAATTCCGCTGACTCACATCTTTCCAGACGTACAATAGAGTCATGCCTCCCATCACCAGTGTCTCCACCGGCCAATTCATTCTCGGCTGCTGGGCGGTCTTCCTCATTTTCTGGATCATCGCTTCATTTTCGGTAAAGCAAACGGTGGAAGTAAGTCGGTCGAGTAAGCAGATTTTGTTTCGCATGTGTATTGCCATTTTTGCCGTGCTGATCCTGGGCCATTTCTTCTCGTTTACGAATCTCAGACTTTGGCCCTACTCGCTCACAGTCGGCATCATCGCCGATATCATCGCCGGGTGTGGTCTGCTGCTGATGCTCTGGTCGCGCGTGATACTGGGCAGCAATTGGAGCGCCTCTGTCACATTCAAACAGGACCATGAACTTATTCAACGCGGTCCGTATGCCGTTGTCCGTCATCCCATCTACTCCGGTCTGCTGCTCCTGTTTCTGGGCGAAGCAATTTGGTATGGCTCAGCGAGCTTTTTTCTTGTTCTCGTATTCGTGGCCATCGGCTTTTCGCTCAAAGCAAAAGATGAAGAGAAACTTCTGACGCAGCATTTCCCCGATGCCTACCCGGCATACAAAGCACGGACGAAGGCCCTCATTCCATTCGTATGGTAGTGGGCTCTCTGTCCAACGACTTCCAGTGACGCACGGAAAGGCAGAAGATACGATACGTGATGACGATCATCCTTCTCTCGTCATCAGCCGCCAATGAATTTGCACAAACACTCACTACTGGATCCCCTGCTCATCATTTTTGTAGTGAGCGCCGAAAATCTGGTCTTAGCGCTGATATTGATGCGATCAATCCCCGTGCAGCTGCCGCCCGTTCAATCGCCGCCGATCATAAAATATGTTGCCTATACGGAGAAGGACAGCAGCCGTTTTCCCTCTCTGATCCAGGCAAGTGCGACGATCAAACCCACTATTGTGTTTCTGGGCGATTCGATCACGCAGGGATGGGAAACATTCGGAAAACAGACCTGGGATACGGCGTTAGCGCCGCTTAATGCAGCCGATTTCGGCATCAACAACGAGCAGGCTGCACAATTGCAGTGGCATTTGGAGAAAGGAAAGCTACTGGGAAGTATGGATCCCAAACTTTTTGTCATGCTGATAGGCACGAATGATCTAATGCTGAGATCGGATGATGACATCGTCGAACAAATAGGCGCCGTAATCGCGCAGCTCCGGCAGAAGCGACCTCAGGCAAAAGTTCTACTATTGGGAATCTTCCCGCGAGGCGGAAAAGCATACGATCCCGTTCGTTCAAAAATCACCGCCATCAATAATCGGATCAAAACAATGGCCGACAAGAACATCACGTACCTAGACGTGGGATCGGCCTTCCTTGATGCAAACGGAAATGTGGGGCCGGACATTCTGTTTGACGGCCTGCATCTGACAGGATTGGGCTACCAGCTGTGGGCCAACGCCATGCTACCGACGATCAAGTCATTGATCCGCTAGCAGCGACCGATATATCAGACCCTGGAATGCAACCCGATGCGATTGCCTTCGGAATCCAGGAAGAAGGCGACAAAGCCATATTCGCCGATGGATTTTTTCTGCTGCAGAATCTTGCCACCTGCTTGTTCGACGCGTCCGAGTTCGGTAGCCACATCTCCCGAGTGCGCGGTGAAATAGATCATCACACCGTTAAAATCGGAGGGACGATACCAGTCGCTGTGCTTCACCAGTGCACCGGCCGAACCTTTGCCGTTCTCCACCGACGGAAACCACGCCATCTGCAGCGGCCCCATATCGTGATGCTCGAGAGTGCAGGCGAAGACCGCTTCGTAAAATGTAGTTGCGCGGTCCATGTCCTCAACCGGAATTTCGAACCAGCCGACGGAGTTGCTCTTCAGTTCAGTCATACGTAATGGGAAGAATACGTAAAATTGTACTGGGCGCCCGACGCACCGACAAACAGGTGACGGATTTTCTGGTCATTCTCACTTTGCCGTCCTCCAGCAGCACGGCTCCTTGCACTTGCTGCAATATTGCTCGCCGTTGTCGTGTAGTTTGCCCGCCACGCATTTTTCGTCGCAGCAATCCGACCGAATGAGCGCGCTGAGTTCGCTCGTCAATTGCCTCCGCTGTCCGGGCGTCATATGCTTGTCGCAGTAGTGTTTTCCGTTAGTAGCCTTGCCGCATCCGCCCACCAGGCAAACATCGCGTCGTTTTTGAATAAAGAGGGAGAGGAAGAACCCGCAACATGCGTACAGCGACCGTACTCCATTTTTCTCTTCTTCGCGACGAGAAGCTGCTTTTTCTTGGGAAAAAGTAGTAATTCTCGCTCCACGAGGAGAACGGAGATAGAGGAAGGTCCGAGCGACCCAAAAATCCCATCGCCCCAGATTGACAAATATTCGATAGCTTTATCGACAGAAACAGGGTACGATCACTTGTCTTACAGACATTTTTATCTTTTATTTCTACTCCATGGCAACAGGAACTATCAAAACGAAGACCGATAAGGGTTTCGGTTTTATCTCCGTCGAAGGATCCGACGATGTATTTTTTCACAACAGCGCCTGCAACGGTCAGTATGACAGTTTGCAGATCGGCCAGACGGTGCAGTTCGACCTTGAAAAAGGCGAGAAGGGCCCCAAGGCCTCGAACGTGGTCGCTGCATAATGATCGACGACGGTCCCCGTGCGTTGCCTCCGGGCTGCGCGCGGGTTTTTTAAAATACCGCTTACACTATCACTTCCCTTTTCCGCCAACACTCATCCGCTTCTGACGCCGCTTGAGTGCATTCTGGTGCAGACTATCTGCCTTTGTTTTGTGCACCTCGACCGTGAAGGTAATGGGTGTCTTGGGTTTATTCGTGGCTTCATCAGTATCAACCGCTGCAATCTTGGTAGCGACATCCATGCCTTTTGTTACACGACCGAAGACCGTGTACTTACCTTCAAGTTCTTGCAAATCAGGACCTAGAGTGATGAAGAACTGGCTGGCATTGGTATTGGGACCGCGATTCGCCATCGCAACAGAACCCTGCGTCAGGCGAAGTGACGGAAGCGCATCGTTGTAGGTGTACCCATTCTGTTCGTTGTACTGCTTCAGAGTCATATTTTTCAATGCATCCGGCATAAATTGCCCCTGCGCCCTATCACTCAATTTTTGCGTATCGAGCCCATAGCTGTTGGCATTGATCTCATCTTCAAACGTCGGCCCGTAGATACTGTCGCCACCGGTGCCATCGCCATTGGGATCACCGGCCTGGATGATGAACGTGGGAATCACCCGATGGAACGTGAGCCCGTCATAGTAACCAGCCTTCGCGAGCGTGATGAAGTTCGTCACCGTTTTCGGTGCGGCCGTGGCATCGAGTTCGATGGTGATATCTCCTTTCGTCGTGTGAAGAATCACCGGATGTATACCGTGGAGGAGAACACCATCCCATTTCGGTGCCTTAACAGTGGCAGCTTGTACCGCCGGTACCATCAGGAAAACCGACAAGAAAGAGAGGACCAATCGACGCATGATGAAGGAGAAGGAGTGAAATCAGTCTACGGACATTCACATCATTCACCAGCCTTCTTGTGAATGCTACAGCGCTGTTACAGTGATGAGCGTATGAGATTATTGACGCACTCTCTCAAAACCAATTCAGTACTTTCAGCTCTTTCCGCATCACGGGTTCTTTCGTGTTGGCCCTAGGCGGGAGGACAATTCCTTTTCTTTCCAAAGAAAGGAGGTTGTAAACACCATGAAAAAAGTGTTTACAACCGGGCAGGTGGCCGCGATCTGTAAGGTCGCGCCACGTACCGTCAGCAAGTGGTTCGACTCAGGCCGCTTGCGCGGGTATCGCATCCCCGGGTCGCAGGATCGCCGAATTCCTCGACAGAATTTGCTTCAATTTCTCAAGGAGCATGGAATGCCACTCGGGAATTTCGAAACGGCGGCTTACGGCAAGATTCTAGTCGTGGGGGCCGACGCGCCCCTGCTGGCCAGTCTCCGCGAGCAATTTCGGGAAACCGACGACTTCCGGATCGAGACGGCCACCTCGGGTTTTGAGGCTGGCGTTCGTGCCGAGAGTTTCCATCCTGACTGCATCGTGATCGACCTGACGATCGGCCGGATCGAAGCCGGCCAGATCGCACAGAACTTGCGTAAGAATGAGGCCTACCAGACCACGATCATCGTCGCCCTCACCAGCAACGAGCCGAGCGAGGAACTGTACGGCTTCGGATTCAACGACGCGTTCAAGAAGCCATTCGACGGCGCCCTCCTCGCTGAGCGAGTGCGCCGTCTTATCAGCCAGAAAAAGGCTGACGAACCCTGATCTTCAATGGAACGTGGAGTGAACACGGATGCCAAAGAGCTACCTCGTGCACTTCGGTGCGCACACTTCCGAGACATTGTTTCGGAAAAAACGCCGGCCCACCCTCGCAAGAGGAGACGCCGGCGTTTTGAAAAAGCCGTATCTTCTGTCACCTCTGCCCCCCTCGGTCACATCGGTCACCGTTTAATGGTGATATCCCGTCCCCTTCTTGATCTCGATCGCCCGGTACACCTGCTCCAGAAAAATCACCTGACACAGCTCATGCGGAAAGGTCATGTCGCTGAGTTTCAACTGACGTGGCAGCGCCTTCTTCAACTCATCTGTCGTGCCGTAGGATCCGCCAAGAACGAACACCAGGGTGCGACCGATGTCTTCTGCTTTCGACAGCGTCGACGAAAATTCCGGCGATGTCATCGTCTTGCCTTTCTCGTCGAGCAGCCAGATATCGGCATCCGTGTACTTCGTCAGTTTTTCCTGAATAGTCGCCGATTCTTCGGCCGCGTACTTCTTTGGATCCAGGTTCTTGCTGGGTGTCAGTTCGATGCGCTGCAGATCGATGGCTGATCCCAGACGTCGCGCAAACTCTGTACATCCTTCGGCGATCCACGCCGTCTTCACTTTGCCCACCGTGAGGAAGATGATTTTTTGCATACGGGCAGCTTACCAGTCCGATGCGTCCACAAGCGATGGATTCCAAACCGCGGTCCTTACTCCACTTTCAGATTCATGCTTTATATCGGCACCCATCATGTCGTACAAACGACGTAAACATGGATGTTCTGGATGCAGATCTACCGACACAGCCTCCCATCCTCGATATTCCTGTAATCTGCGAAGTTCGTTCCTCAATTCGTCGGCGATTTTGCTGAGCTCGCGATCACCAGTCATACGAACGTCCACACCCGTCATCGTAATATGGAATAAGTCAGAACGACGATGGCCGATAAGTGCAGCAAGAACATGACGAGAGAGAAACCCTCCTTCATAATGCGATATCAAAATGGCGTCGTTTTCGGGGCGCTTAAGTTTTTGCCTTAGCAAGGGGGCATTGTTCCGCTCCGGGAAATCTTCAAGCAATTGCAGCTGGCGAACCCATAACTCTGCATTCTTATCGATTATGTGCAACCGAAGAGGATCGATCAAAGATTCCGTCTCAACTGACATATCAGAGGAAGAGAAAATGTCCGGAGGCAAACCCTAATCCTTTCGTTGCAGAAGTGCCACCGTTTCGATATGCGCCGTGTGCGGGAACAGGTCCACCGGCTGCACCGTGCGCAGTTCGTAGCCGGCTTTCAGCATCTCGCCCAAATCACGGGCGAACGTGGACGTGTTGCACGAGACGTAGACGATCTTCTTCGGCTTGTGTTCGAGCACCGTCTCGCGCGCTTTGGGATGCAGACCGGCCCGCGGCGGATCGAGGATGATGACGTCAAATTTGTATTTGCCACCCGGCTTCAGCTGCTGCAGAAGCACCTGCTCGGCGCGGCCTTTGTAGAAGCTGATGTTGCCGATCTTGTTCTTGCCAGCGCTCTTGAGCGCGTCTTCGATGGCCGACGGATGGCTCTCGACGCCGACTACTTTTTGGCAGAAGCGCGCCAGGTACTGTCCGATCGTTCCCATGCCGCAGTACAAATCCAGAACCGTATCGCGCATGGACAGATCCGCTGCCTCGGCGATTGCGCGATAGAGCTTCTCGGCTCCGAGTGTATTCGTCTGGAAGAACGAGAACGGCGAAATATCAAACGTGAGATCGAACAGCCGCTCGCTGATCGTCGGCTTACCGATGAGCGTGTGGATCTTCGGCATTTCCGGCTTATCGTTGGCACCCATGTGTTCAACAATGAGCAGCGATGCCAAATGCGGACGGCCGCCGAAAGCGCGCAGGAAGTGTTGGAAGAGCGGCTCCAGTTCTTTCTTGCGGGCTTGCACCAGGAAACAGATCATCTGTTCGCCGGTGTGGATACCGCGGCGGAGGAGCAGTGTGCGGAGCATCCCCTTCTGCGTCTTGGGGTTGTAGACCGACAGACGCGTCTGCTCCATAAAGCGGCGAACATCGGCCAGCAACGTCATCACTTGTTCGTCGTACAGATGACACTCCGTGATTGGTTCCACCGTCGACCACTGACCGGGCTGATGCAGGCCGATGGTCGGGTTTTCATCCAGGTAGATGCGCTTTCCGTTGCGCTCCTCATTGCGCATGATCTGGTAGCCGAAGCTGAACTCCATTTTGTTGCGGTAATAGAACACCTGCGGGCTGGGGACAATGTTCAGCACCCGGCCGACGAGCGTTTTGCGCACATCTTCATCAACAGGCGTCAGATGCCCCAATGTTTCGCGCACGATCTCCTCTTTATATTCAATTTGCTTATTGTAGGGCAGGTTCTGCCATATACAGCCGCCGCAGTCGTGGAAATGGGGGCAACGGGCCGGGATTTCGTCTTTCGCCTTACGATTGACCTTCACCACCTTGGCTTCGGCATAGTTATCTTTGAGCTTGGTAAGGACAACTGTGAGCTGCTGACCCGGAATGCTGTCGGGAATAAATACCGGCAAACCTTGGATATGAGCCAATCCTGACCCACCAAAGGTGAGTTTCTCGACCGTAACTTTGTGCTCCTGCCCTGGGGCAAGAGGCGCAGTGGAGTCTATTGACATTTAATAAGGATTATAGTATAAATTCATACTTTCCATCAGCCAAATTCGTGAAACGCTCTCAGACTGTCCTTGCCGGTTTCCTCCTTGGAGTTGTCACGCTCTCGCTGCAGGTACTGCTTATCGTAGCAGACAGCACGCACGGATCAAGGGAAGTCGCGGCTTCTCCTCTGCTCCAAGCGGCCACAAATCCCAAGCTGATACGGGTCGCGTTTGTTCTCAAGCCAAACCCACAGGTGATTCTTCCGTTACCCATCAGCAATGCCACGCTCCAGGAGCAACCTGCATCTGCACCTACGCCGTCGCCTGTTCCTCTCACTGCATCGCTCCTCAATCCAACATCCATCCCCGCGGTCATCAACCAACCCGATATCCATCCCGAAGATCAACAACTGATCGCCCGGGTTTTGAATCTGTTACCGCCCGATTGTCTGGCTAAGTTGGATAACTTCTACGTCGTCTACAATCACTCGCTTACCAGTCGCGGTTTCGCCGGCAAAGGCGTCGTGATGATCGATGGCACACTGCCGAAGAGTGAACTCCAGAAAATTCTCCTGCACGAAGCACTGGGACACTTCCAGGGACTGACGTGTCTGGCCGGCACATCCGGCAGCGCGCCGAGTGCATTCAAGGACGGTAACACACCGATCCCCGCCGACGCGCCGCTTGTGTCGTTCCTCCAGATCTCGTGGTCCACCAATAAAGTATGGAAAGTCGGCACGACGAATGCCGACTTCGTCACCGGCTACGCGGCCACCGACGAAGAAGAAGAATTCGCCGACACGGTCGCCATGTACCTGTCGCAGCCCGATGCATTTGAGGAGATGGCCAAACACAATGTTGCCATCGCTCAAAAACTGAGCTGGATGCAGACGTATCTGCCGGAGCAAACCCCCGTCCTGCAGGGCACGTATGTCGCCGATGGAGACAATCGCCCGTGGGATGCGACCAAATTGCCGGCGAAGGAAGATATGGTGGTCATGAACTGAGGAAGAAACCATCTTCTTGATGATGTGCGCTTCGGCTATCCTTTCGCCATGCGGTATCACATGATGCTTTTCCTCTGGTTACTCACTGATGCGCTGCTGTTCGTGGCCTCGTACGCCCTCGCCTATTACCTGCGTCTCGGTTCGTTCGTATCGACTGATTTTCCCTTTTCGCAGTACATCGGTATTGCCGCCGTCATCGCACCGCTATGGCTCCTCGCTCTGGCGACGACCCGCACGTTCGCCCTCACACGAAGGCAGGCCACACCGCGCAATGCCGCCTACGTCGCGTACGCAACAGTCGTCGGAACTGCCTTCTTTGCCCTCGCGTATTACTTCCTCTACAAAGCATCGTTCAGCCGACTGTTGCTGTTGGAAGCACTGGTCTTCAGCTTTCTGCTGACCATGCTCTGGCACATCGTGTACGAGAAAATTCTGCGCCTTACTCTGTGGAGCGATCCTCCGACGTTTCCCACGCTCATCGTGGGCGTGACGCGCGAATCGAAAGAGTTGATCCATCAACTCAACCGCCATAAAAATCCGCTGCGTCCGGTTGCTGTACTCGATGGCATGGGTACAAAGGAAAATGACATCGATGGTGTTCCGGTGCTTGGAAAACTGAACAAGCTGGAAGAAACACTCACTTCAAAAAAGATTACTCACCTGATCCAGTGCAGCGATCTGGAGCAATCTCTCAATCTGCTATCCGCCTGTCGAAACAGAGGAATCACGTACGGAATTCTGCCGTCAGTCATGGGCATTGTGGAACGTGATGAACGAATTGAATCGCTCGAAGGAAAAGGAGTGACAATGGTGAGTCCTAAGCAAAACCCATGGATGTGGTTTTTCCGATAATTCTCTCATGCACGCATTTATTTTGGCCGGCGGTTTTGCCACTCGTTTGTGGCCATTAACAGAGAAACGAGCAAAGCCACTTCTCCCTATTGCCGGTAAACCGATCATTGAATATCTGGTGGAAAAAATCCCTGCACAGATTCCCATCAGTATCAGTACGAATGCTTCTTTCGAAACAGACTTTAAGGAATGGCTCGCTCTTTTACCTCGCAAAGATATTGAGCTGATTATCGAAGACACCAAACATGATGACCATAAACTCGGCGCGCTGGGCGCAACGCGCGAGTGGATCGAATCGAAACAAATCGATGATGATATTCTCCTGCTGACCGGCGACAACTACCTGGGCTTCTCGATGGAAGAATTTTTGAATGCCTATCAGGACGGCACTCCGCTGCTTGCCGCCTTCGATATTGGCAGCAAGGAAAAAGCGGCAGCTTTCGGCACGGTGCTGACTGACGACAGTAATCCTGACACAATCGCGGGTTTTGAGGAGAAGCCCAAAGACCCGAAGACAAGCCTGGTCAGCAGCGGCTGTTGCATCATTCCCAAAGCACATCTGCCTATCCTCGTGGAATTTTCACGCAAGCATCCCGATAACGTCGGCGGCATCTTTGAGGAGTTTCTGCGCCGCGGCATTCCACTCCGTTGCTTCCGATTCACCGAACCATGGCTCGACATCGGCTCGTTCGCCGCGTATTTGGAAGCGCACAGATTGCTCATCGATCAACAAACCATCGTCCATCCGCAGGCATCCCTCGTGGAGACACAGACCAATGGCTGCGTTTTTGTCGGCAGGGATAGCGTAGTGGCCAAGAGCGAACTGACGGACTGCGTCATCTTCAGCAACTGCCACATCGACGACTGTGTCCTCCGCAACTGTGTGATTGACGAAAACTGCCGGCTGAAGGGTGTCGATCTGACAGGAAAGATGATCCGGGCTGGAACCGTGCTGACGAATTGACGATGGCTCCGGATCAAATTGCATCCCCTGACCGAGGCCCCTACACTTCCTCAGATGAAACGCCTCTCCCTCCTTTTCTGTTCACTGTTACTCGTCACCGCCTGCTCCAAAGCAGCGACCTCCAGCGATACTATTCGCTATACCCTCAAAATTGATGCGACAGATGCGGCAAAGCGAACGGAGCTGACGCAAGCAGCCAAGAAAGTAGCCGAACGTGTGGTGGAAAGTATGGAGAAGAAAATAGTGGCAGATTCGATCGACACCAGCTCAACCGATCCGGTCCTCCAGATCAAACTGGATGATCCCAAGGCCATTGCCACCCTCACCGATATTCTGACGTCTCCTTTCAAATTGCGGGTCATGGCCGAACATGACGATACGAAGACGGCGGATATAACGGTACAGGGAACCGGGAAGCAACTGGGTTTCAGCGAAACCGGCATCACCGAAAAGTCGCTCGATTGGGTAACCGCTTCGCCCATTGCAGGCGATACGAAAGCCGAAGTACGCTTGGACTTCACTCCGGCCGGCCGCGATCAGCTCAGCCAGGTATTCAAGGATAATAAAGGCAAGACACTGGGAATCTTTGTCCGCAATAAGCTTATCTCGGTGATGCAGGTGGAAAGCGACAAGCCCATGGACGTCATCAGTATCTCGGGCATTCCGTCGCTGGAGATAGCCACCATCTTTGCCGATGATGTGAATCGAGGATTGCACGTGCAGTACGTGCCGGTGACTAAATAAGGAAACCGACGTAATCGAAGAAACCAAGGAATTGTCCTCGGTTTCATTGCTTTCCTTGTCTATGAGGTTTCAAATTTTTAGGCGTCTTGGCCTTGGACCTCACCCCTTCTCCTGCTACTGTGCCACCTACTTTCGGATTGTCATCTTGCCGATGACCCAGCCGAAGGAGATACTTCCTCCCCTTTCCGCATGGCAGCGCGTCGTTCCCCTCTGTGGCCTATTGTTACTGTGATCGTGGCGATCGCAGTGATGCTTGTTGCCATGCCGCAGGAATGGAAGAAGTGGGCGCCGTCGTTCATCCAGGCTCCCAGCCTGCATTTGGGATTGGATCTCGCCGGCGGTACGCAACTCGATTTCCGTATCTCCGAGGAAGAAATTACCAGCCAGTTGGCCGACCTCGATAAACAGATCGCCGCAGCCCAGCAAGAGGGTGGTGGCAATGCCCTCGCGCAGCTGCAGGCTGAGCGCCAGAGCATTCAGGATCAGAAACAGAACCTGATGGAAGCGATCCGCGTTGTGCTTGAGCGCCGTATCAACGGTCTCGGTGTGAGCGAAGCCACAATTACGCCTTCGTATTTCGGCAACGAGAAGCACCTGCTCGTAGAATGTCCGGGCGTCGTGGACGTACAGGAATGCATCAAGGTTGTCGGCAAAACGATCCAACTTGAATTTAAAGAAGAATTCACTCAGGCAACGGATGAGTACAAAGCGGGCGTTCGTGCCAAAGCAGATGCCACCTATAAAGCGATCACGCAAAGCGGATCCACACTGAACAAAGAAGGCCAGGATATCGGCACACAGCTCGGCATGGCCTACAACGATAATGGCATGTTCTATCAGGATACGTTGCCAAAGGGGCTTGAGGATCTGTGGACCATGCAACCTGGCAAGGTCGTGATGCATGACGGATCGGTACAGGTATCGCAGACCGATAGCGCTGGTAAGCCCACGGAAGAAACAGTAGACGGCATTTTCATCGCCGAAGTGGTGCAGCCCAAGACCATGACCGGCCGCTTGATCTCCGAAGCACCTAAAGCATTCGCCTACCTCACTAAGGCGCAGTCGGGTGCATCGTACGTGTACCACGATAAAGAGAAGCTGGACGAAAAAGTGGGCGCACGCATCACCGGCACTCTGCGTGCCATGAAGCCGGGCGACCTTAAGTCCGTGCAGACGGAAGATGGCAAGGGACACATTCTATTCGAACGTGAGTTCGCGAAGGGCGATGAGCAGATCGAGGCAAGCCACATCCTGATCCAGTACAAAGGCGCCGAAAATGCCGACAAATCGGTAACCCGCACCAAACAGGAGGCCCTCGCGAAGATCAATGATATCAAGCAGCGATTGGATAAGGGCGAGAGTTTTGATCAGATCGCCCGGACGGAGTCCGACGGTCCATCGAAAGCGCAGGGCGGCAAACTGGGAGCCTTCGGTCACGGCGTGATGGTGCCGGCCTTCGAACAGGCGGCGTACAAACTGGTGAAGCCCGGCGATCTCTCGCCGGTACTCGAAACACAATTCGGCTACCACATCATTCGCCTTGATAAGGCTGCCACCAAATCGCCTGATGTCGTGAGTTATGACGACCTCCTTTTGTCCGGCAAAGAGCCGCTCAAGACGGCGGATGCCCTGATTAAAAAGCTCCAGGCCGGCGAGGTACGCGATCAAGAGGAAGCCATCCACCTGCGCACGCTATTCTTCTCGCTCAAGCCCACCGGTTGGAAAGACACGCAGCTCGACGGCAAACATTTCCGCACGGCAACTGTGACTGTCGACCAGGTAACGGGAGTTCCGGTCGTCCAGATCATCTTCGACACCGAAGGCGGCAAGTTATTCCAGGAACTGACCAAGAATAACATCGGCAAGCAGATCGCCATTTTCGTCGGCGGCGAGCTGGTGTCTGCCCCACGTGTGCAGACGGAAATCGCCGGTGGCACAGCCATCATCACCGGTAACGGCAACTTCGACGAGGCCAAGAGCCTGGCCCAGGATCTGAATACCGGCGCCATCCCCGCTCCGATCCACCTGGTCGGTCAGCACACGGTAGAGGCCACGCTCGGCTCCGCAGCTCTGGCCACCTCATTGCATGCTGCGCTCATCGGTCTGGTAATCCTGATGCTCTACATGATTCTGCGCTACCGCCTGCTCGGCCTTGTCGCCGACGTAGGACTGCTGATGTACGCCATGATCTTCTTCGCGATGCTCAAGCTGCCGTTGCTGCTTGTCACACACACGTACGTCGTGCTCACCGTAGCCGGCATGGCCGGTATTATCCTTAGCATCGGCATGGCCGTGGATGCCAACGTGCTCGTATTCGAACGCATGCGCGAAGAGCTTCGCAAAGGCAAGTCGGTCAAGACGGCCGTCGAAACCAGCTTCCAGTACGCCTGGCCTGCCATCCGCGATGGCAACGTCTCGACGCTCATCACCTGCTTCATCCTGTTCACGATCGGCACCTCCATCGTCCGTGGCTTCGCCGTCACCCTCGCTCTGGGCGTGCTCCTGTCCCTCTTCACCGCCATCGTCATCACCCGCTGGATGCTACGGCACCTTGCGGTGACGCATTGGGCGGAAAAGCCCAAGCTGTTCGGGATTAAGCGAGACGACGAGACGAAGTCCTAATTCGCTCAACTGCTGTTGTAGAAGCCTATGGAGAGCATTAGGATTGAGTGCTTCGTGCTTTTCCAAGATGGATTCTCTCTTCATCGACGGCCTCGAACTCTGGACTCGTATCGGCATCGCCGACGAGGAACGCGAAAAGGAGCAACGCCTGACAGTGAACATCGAGCTCTTTTTGGACCTGTCTCCGGCTGGAACAAACGATGATCTTACCCGAAGCATCGACTATTTGGCCGTGACGCAGCAGGTGCGGGAACTCGCCAAAACCGAACGCAAGACCATCGAAGCACTGGCCGAAGACATCGCAGCCATGATCCTCAAACAATTTACACCGGCCGGCGGGGTCAAAGTATCCGTCTGGAAGTTCCCGATCCCCGGCGTCCGCTCTGTCGCCGCAACTATTTTTCGTCCAACTGAGCACTGACCTCTGAACACTGACTTCTATTTTCATCGCTCTCGGCTCCAATATCGATTCCGAAGCAAACATGCATGCAGCGGCCGGTTTATTGCGCGACCACTGGCCCGCTATTCGCTTCTCGTCAGTGTATCGCACAGCACCGGTAGGCTATACGGACCAACCGGATTTTCTGAATGCCGTGGCCGGTTTTGAGTCAGACGAAACAACAGCCGATGTCTTGTCGCGGCTCCAACAGATCGAACGGCAACTCGGCAAAGCAACACCATTCAAAGACGGACCCCGGACGATCGATCTCGATCTCCTCCTGTACGGCGATGTTATGCTCAACGAACCGGGCTTGCAGCTTCCTCATCCACGTATGGGCGAGCGCCGCTTTGTGCTCGAGCCGCTCACAGAACTCCTACCAGAAGACACCGGTTATAGTGAGCTCCTTGCGACCGTGAAGGATCAGGAGTTGGAAAAAACAGAGATAGTCTTATAGGAAATCCGACGCACGAAACTCGAAAAAATAAGGTACGTCTTTTCGAATTTCGGATTTCGTGCTTTTCTGACGTATACTTTTCTCATGCGCTTCTTCCCTCTCTCCGCCTTCGTCGCCCTGAGCCTGTTGCCCACTGTGAGCTACGCACGTCAGTTACCCACAGTCCCTGCGACCAAGCCGGCCATCGAACAGACAACTACAGTTCCGTCAGTGGATCTGACAAAGGATCACATCCTGGGAAACAAAGAAGCGCCATTGAGCCTGGTTGTGTACATGGATTTCGAATGTCCGTTCTGCAAAATCCACCACACAACTGTCAAACAGCTGATCCGTCATTACCGCGGACGCCTGAACGTGGTGTATCGCAACTATCCCCTCACAAGCATTCACCCGCAGGCACTGCCGGCTGCAGTGGCTGCCGAATGCGCAGTGGCCCAGGGAGGGAACAGTGCGTACTGGAGAATGGCCGACGCACTCTTCGCTGCTGATTCCTTGGACACCATTGATATGGGCAAACTCGCTGCCGACCAGAAGTTGAATACGACTATGTTCGCTGCCTGCATCGCTGACACGAAGAATCAAACCGCTATCACGGATCATCTTCAGCCCGGCATCAACGGCACACCTACCAGCTTCCTGGTAAACAACAGAACAGGAACTCAGCTGGAAATAGACGGCTCCCTGCCTTTGGAAGAAATGGAGAAGCGAATCGACCCGCTCATTCCCAGCAAAACACCCCCGAAGAAGCCGCTTCCCGTGCCACCGACCCCATCAAACCCTGTCGTCCCGGCCACCTCCGACAAGCCACTCATACAAGCCGTCCGGGCGACTGAGCACCGCTACGGCCCGGCGGATGCCGCCATCACGATTGTCGAGTACGGCGGCATGACCGAACCGTTCTCCAAGCACTTCACTCCCGATATGAAAAAATTAGTGGCTGCCTACCCACATGACGTCAGTTGGGTCTTCCGTCATTTTCCGCTGACCATGCTGTACCCATCGGACGCGGTGGCGGCCGAAGCGGCTGAATGTGCCGCAGCACAAAAAGGTGACGACGGTTTTTGGGCTTTCCTGTTCGCTGCCCACGCCCAGGAACAATTTGATGCCAAGGAAGCTGCACTGGCAGCCACTATAGATCCTGCCGCCCTCGCAAGCTGCATCGGGAACCATCGCTTTGGCCTTAAAATCAGAACCGCCCTGCGCGCTGCAGACAACGCCAACATCGCCGGTGCACCCACCAGTTTCCTGATCAATAATAATACCGGTGATATACAGGAAATCGGCGGCGCAGTGCCGTTCGAGACACTGGATTCACTGGTAAAAGCGGCATTGGGGGCAGCGGGGCGATAAAGGATTGGCGGTGAATAGTCTGGCTTCCATACGCAGTATCCCTCATACTTTCCGACCTATGGAAGAACTCTACCGTCAGCTGTTAGAGCAAATCGGCGAAGATCCGTCCCGCGACGGCCTCCAAGGCACGCCTAAACGCACGGCAGAATCAATGAAGTTTCTGACCTCCGGCTACACGCAGAACCTCGATGAACTTGTGAACGGCGCCCTGTACCCAGTTGATACCGACGGCATGGTGATCGTGAAGGACATCGAATGCTACTCGCTGTGCGAACACCACCTGCTGCCGTTCTTCGGCAAAGTGCACGTGGGTTATATCCCAAGCAAACAAGTGATCGGCCTCAGCAAAATCCCCCGCATCGTCGACATGTTCGCCCGCCGGCTCCAAGTACAAGAACGTTTGGGTCAGCAGATCTGCGACGCCTTGGACCAGATTCTGCAGCCTAAGGGCATCGGTGTTGTGATCGAAGCCAATCATTTATGTATGATGATGCGCGGCGTGGAGAAGCAGCACAGCCAGGCCGTGACCAGCCACGTCCGCGGCAACTTCAAATCCGACGCCCGCACCCGGCAGGAATTTTTGGATCTGGTGAGATAAAACAATCCGGTTACGCTGCTCGTTTTTCAGCGACTGCCTGTGCAAAACCAACCATATCCCCTTCTTTGGAAAAATCACGCACCTGATTGTGATCGAGCATCCCTGTCACTTTGCTGTAGAGAGTCTTGTATTCGCTAGACAGCCCATCAAAGCTCTGCGGCGCCGCGTCGATCTGTGCCGCAATAGCCCCTGCCTCAATGAATTCATGTGCATCGACTACATCATCCGATGTTTGAGAAGTCGACTCGATATGATTGGCAAATTCATCATTGGGGATTGGAGAGGCATCAAATACCTTGGCTTGGAAACGTTCATACTCTATAGCCTGAGCAGCAGCGTCGATCGAGACAGCATTGGCATTGGGAGCTGTTTGATTCTCATGGAATGTTTCGTGAACATTCACCCCTGTGGCGAATTCACGATTTACCAACCTGTCTTGACCCTGTGTACTAAGCGGATCTACTTGCTTGCTTCCGCGTCGTTCCAAGTTCGCCTGACCGGCGACACCCTCCGGCAACTTCGCCATGGTCGCGTCGCCTACAGTGTCGTCAATATCCTCTGCCGCTTCCGTTAGATCATCAGCTACCGCTTCTATCTTTTCAGTCGATGCAGGTGCCTGCTCATCCACTCCAACGAGCCGCATATATTTGAGACGGTCTGCATCGCTCATGCGTTCCACTGTCTGTCCCGCTTCATCTTGTAATTCTTGCGATGAATGCGCTTCGGGAACGACCAGCTTTAACCGAGTACTTGTATCGCTCTGCATAGTTTTCAGTTGCGCACCTCGCTGGCGCAATTTTTCAGCAAGCTGGTGGCCACTTTGTCCCTCGCTCTCGCGAGCGATTTCTTTATAGACCTGCCGAGATTCGTGTAGTGGTGCCATAGTGTTTTGGGAATTACAATTTTGCTTGAACTAATTAAATTAGAGATTAGAAAACTCCTGTTTTACATCTAAGGCAATAGATAAAGTCGAGTATTTTGAGAGGGAGATTTCTAGGCGCCTCCACCTCCAGCGCTTCCACCTCTACCTGCCCCCTCTCCGCCTGGTGTGGGAGCAGGAGCTGGTGCGGCAGTCGGCTGGGGTTGTACCTCTGTCGTGGTAACGACACGAGGACCGAACCCCGGTTGCATCAGCTGCGCGGCAAGTGCCTCTACATTCCGAGTGTACTCATCAATCGTGGTCGCCCTTGCGGCTTCTCGCTCTTTTATTGCCTCAATCTGCTCGATAGGGGGCAGCTCGTAAGGCAATGCCTGTGGTGGTGCTTCTAATGCCATGGCAACAATAATAGAAGTGAAAATCTGGAAGAAAAGTAAAAGGACCTTCGATGACAGAAAAATTTCGCTTTCCCTCTAATTCAAGAGAGAAAGTCGACTATTTTGAAGTAGGAGAAACCCGAGGGAACCGACGGCGCCGAGGAATCCGAGGACCCATTCACTACTCCCAGGCGGCTACAGCCGCCTAACTTCTTCGCACGTTCGGTATTCCAGGCAAACACCCCTCCGACTATGTGGTGGGGATGAGTGGTTACAAGCCCTGCTGTCGCCAGCCCACAGGCGCGACAGCAGGGCGAGGTGGGTCATAGGCGGTGCGCTTCTTTTTGGTTCTTTTTCTTGTCGCGGGGAGACAAGAAAAAGAACACCCTGAGCGATTGGAAAAGTTTGTGCAGGCCAAGACCTCAGAGCCGCGCCGAGAGACGGCGCTCTACTTTTCTCTTTTTTCGAACACCAAAAACGTATACGCATACTTGTGCTCCTCATCGGCACTATGCATTTCGCGAGAAACTTCCTTCCACGCATCATCTAACCCCGGAAAAGTCGTATCACCCTCCACTGTCGCATGCACCCGTGTCAGATACACCCGATCCGCAATCGACAGCGCCTGACGGTAAATTTCGCCGCCACCAATCACACAGATCTCTTCGGGGTTCCCCTGCTTGGCCAACTCGATTGCCTCCTCTAATGAACCTGCGCGCTCCGCTCCTTCGAACGGCACTGCATCGCCGCGGGTGATCACGATGTTTCGCCGCCCTGGAAGTAATCGTCCAATCTTCTCCATCGTCTTGCGTCCCACGATCACCGGCTTACCCTTGGTGAGATCACGAAAATGTTTGAAGTCGTTCGGCAGATGCCACGGAATAGCATGGTTCGCTGCCTGGCTGTCGCCAATCACGTTGTTTTCCGATGCCGCTAACACCAACGAGAGGATCACGTCTCCATCTTGCCACACCTCCTGAGAAAAATCCCTGTCGCCGCTCGCGCGACGACAGGGACGGACGTCTTCGGACTCACCGAGGCCAGTAACGGTAATCTCCGTACCGACAGTCCTGTACGAGGTCGACTAGGCGATCGAGGGGCCTCATAAGAACCGTTAGAACTAGAGCAAGCGCCATCAATCCATAGATGGTGCACAGAAGCGCCACAATGATCATTTGGGCGGTCACCGATCCAGCATCGCCCAGGAGGGCGAGTGCAAAGATCAGCGTAAACACCGCCTTGAACAAAGGATTTCTCACGTGCTTTCTCCAAAAGGACCAAGTGGGAAGACAGAGTTACGCTACTAACAAAGTAAATTTTTGTCTACTAAACGGCAATTGGTGCCTTGATACTCGGATGCGGGTCGTAGCCAATGATCTCAATATCCTCGAACTTGAAGTCAAAAATATCCTTCACTGCCGGGTTCAATTTCAGTTGAGGCAAAGGCCGTGCTCCACGACTGAGCTGTTCCTTCGCCTGATCGAGATGATTCAAATACAGATGTGCGTCACCCAGTGTATGTACGAAGTCCCCGACGCCGTAGTCGCACACCTGCGCGATCATATGTGTGAGCAGCGCGTACGAGGCGATGTTGAACGGCACGCCCAGGAAGATATCGGCGCTGCGCTGGTACAGCTGACAGCTCAGCTTCTTATCCGCTGATACATAGAATTGAAACAACGTGTGGCACGGCGGCAGCTCCACCTGATCCGCTTCCTTCGGATTCCAGCCCGAGATGATGTGCCGACGGCTGCTCGGGTTCTTCTTCAGTCCCTCAATCAATCGACTAACTTGATCGACGCCATCCTGTTCGTACGATCCATCAGGCTTGAGCGTCGCTCCGAAATTGCGCCACTGATGACCGTAGACAGGACCCAAGTCTCCTTCCGACCGTTCGAACTTTCCCGTCTTCTCGGCCGTCGCCCACTCATCCCAAATCGTCACACCATTCTCGCGCAGGTAATTGATCTTTGTCTCGCCTTTCAAAAACCAGAGCAGTTCGTGGAAAATCGAACGTGTGTGGAGCTTTTTAGTCGTCAGCAGCGGAAATCCGTCATTTAAATGAAACCGCATCTGATAGCCAAACATACTCAGTGTCCCCGTACCGGTTCGATCGTCTTTCTTCTGGCCCTTGTCGAGAACGGTTTGGAGGAGATCGAGGTACTGGCGCATGCGACTATGATACACGGAACACGCGACAAAAATCGATAAAGAAGGGGGCGACGTCGCCCCCGCGTGCAGTCATCGGCGAGCATCATGGGAGCACGCTTCGAACGTAAGTCAGTGCAAGAATCATGAGAAAGCCGATCGCAAACTTCATTGCCAAGCTCGCTCTTTCTGGGGCCTTAACGGCACGCTCATACTTGAGCAAGTTTGCCTCACTGGAGTGTCGCGCTTTTCGCAGCTTTGCTCGGAGTTCTGAGCCCGAAGGATACTTTTTCGCCCGATGTCTGTTGAGAAAATACATCCCTGTACTCGCCACAACACACAGAACGAGAACCAATTGGACATCCGACATCCTTTTCTCTCCTCTAGACACTGAATTCAATGACCACTAAACGTATTTTTAAACAAAAATGATAATAAGTCAATAATTACGCGAACTATTGGCACTCTGCCGGCACCTTCATGGCCTTGATCGCCGGATATGTAACATCGTAGTGATTATTCGCATTCCACACCTGGAATCCGCAGTAGCCGGCATCGTAGACAGCCTGCATCTGGTCCTTCATGTCCTGCACGGTGGTGTAGTATCCCTGGATCCACGGGCGAATCTTGTTGCGGTGTTCGGGTGGCAGCAGGTCGCGGTAGCCGGTGAGCGTGCGGTAGACCAAATAGTAATCGCGGCTGCCTGGATCGCGACCCGGGTAGTAGTATGCATTCTCCGAGAATGTTTGCGGATACGCCATCGGCGAAATCACGTCCACGAGCGGCGCGAAGCGGATGAAGTCCTGACCGATCGCCTCTTTATTGATCTTGAACGACCAGCCCAGAATTGCGTATGTACTGATGCCGAGCTTGGTGTGGGGGTTCACTTCATCACGCGTTTCCTTGGCCATTTTGAGAAACGCCTCGACGTGATCGGCCTTCTCGTCGCCAGTAAGATTGATGGATGACTGTGCGTACTCGCTCGGATAGCGGATGTAGTCGAAGTTCACTTCGTCGACGTCAGATTGGAGCAGGCTCTTCAGAATCTGCCTGTTAAATTCAAGCGTGATCGGCGCTATTCCATCGACCCACACATCACCCAAACTGTGGCCCGTCTTGGGATTGCGAATTTGCACTTCCGGTACCCGCTGAGAAAAAAGCGGGTCTTTGAGCGCGATAAAACGCGCGATCGTATACAGGCCTTTGTCGTGCGCTTTCTTAATCACTGCCGGTAAATCGTAGAGCGGCAACGAGAGCTTGAGCTCCTTGGCAATCGCCGCGTCGCTCTCGAAGTATACGAACGGCCCCTTCACGTCGAAGACAAAGGAGGAACCACCACTGTCGAGTAGGTTCTTGATCGTCTGATCATAGAAAACCGGATTCGCCACGCTGCTGGCCGCCAGATACACGCCGCGTTTGTTATACGGATTGACCGGCGGATCAGTGATGACCGGCCCTTCGTCGGCCGTACGGTTTTTGAAATGTAAAAATGATGCCAGAAACTTGCTGGTATCAATCGTCTGATCCGTCTTCGCCTGTTCACCACCCACCCATCCGCGCACGGCACCCTGCGTTGCCGGCGAAGCGAAAAAAGTGAGTCCCATCACGCCTACCACCAGAAAAAGTAAGGGCATCGCCCTGCTCTTGCGTGGTCCCGGCGCCGGCTTCGTAAAGGAAAGCTCATCTTGAAGACGAGACACTGAAGCCGATGAACCACTCGTGCGTCGGGGGGGCATGGTTTTTCAGGGGATGGTAGCAGAGTGGAAGAGGGTTTGTTAATGAGGAATCCGACGGTGCCGAGGGCGCCGATGAATCCGAGGACCCCCTTCACTACACCCAGGCGGCTAAAGGCCGCCTAACCTCTTCGCACGTTCGCTATTCCAGGGAACAGTCCCTCCGCCTATGTGGTGGGGATAGGTGGGTACGAACTTCCTTGTCGCAAACCGTTAGGCGCGACAAGGAAGTGAGGTGGGTCATAGAGGCGGCCTGTCCGGCGTAGCCCGCAGGCGAAGTCGGATGCGCTTCTTTTTGGTTCTTTTTCTTGTCGCGGGGAGACAAGAAAAAGAACACCCTGAGCGATTGAAAAAATTTTGTGCAGGCAAACACCTCAGCACCGCGCCGAGTTACGGCGCTCTGCGTGTGAAGAATGTGTTTGATTAACAATCAGACACCGCAGCCGGGGACGGCTGCTGCTGGGCGAGGAAAAGTTACTTCTTCCTCCCTGCATACCGCCACGCCATTTCAAAAATTTGCCGCTGCGTTTCGGCGACTTCTTTGCTTTCGATGATGACGCCGAACATATCGCTGTCGCCACGCGGTCCGGATGCGAACGAACAGATCGCCACTTTGTGATCGTAAATGTTGATCTCGTTGGTGAAATCGAACTCACTGGCCGGGACCAAGCGGATCTCGCGCAGATGTTGTTTGTCCTCGCCATGCACCTGACGGCCGATCGTATCGTTGGGACAAATGCCACGCAGACGAATGCCGCGCTTTACGCGTTCGGCTACATATTCGTCATCGTATTGCGGCCAGAAAGTACGTACTACCGCCGAGTTTGCAAAGTTCAGTACTTCTGATTTGGCGCTCAGTGTGTCTTCGTACACATGCCGCATCCCCTCCCATCCTTCAAAAAACCGCACATTGGGACGACGGTATTTCACTCCCTGCATCGATCGCAGTTCCGGCAGTGCCCGATCGAGCGCCGCCACGTTCTTGCGCGCCTCCAATGCCAGATATTCCGGCGACACCGGGGCGTAGCATTTGCCCCGTGCTTTTTTGAGAATCGTGAAGTACCCGCGCTGCGCTAGGGACTCAAGCGTGTTGTATGCAGTGATACGATTGAGTGTCGCTGCTTTGGCATAGTCCGATGCGGGCGCCGGACCGAGCTGTAAGCCTGCCAAATAGAGCTGCGTTTCTTTTTCGTCGAACCCGACTGAACGGAGAACATAGTGGAGGTCTGTGGCCATACTTCAAGAGTGTAGCAAGTCGTTATTGTTTTGAACAACGAAAAAGAAACCATCCGAAACATGCATCAGCCGTGATATCTAATTTTGATCTTATCAAAGGCAAAAAGTGATGCTTTCACTTCGTTGTAAATAAAATGAACAAAACAAAAAAGTTTAACGCCGTGCTCTTGAAAATAATGCCGAAAAAAGCGAAAAGAGATGTGTATTTACTTCATTACTTCTCTCCAATTGTATGAACAGCAAAGACCTCATCGCCTTCGCCAAGAAGAATAAGTGCACCGTCCTGGATCTCACTTTTGTCGATGTACCCGGCACGCTCCATCACACGAGCAAACCCATCCACCAGCTCGAAGATGTGCTGGACGGCGGCGCCGGATTCGACGGTTCCAGTATCCGGGGCTTCCAGCAGATCCAGGAATCGGACATGCTCCTGATCCCTGACTTAGCCACCGCCATGATCGATCCGTTCACCGAAGAACCGACGCTCTCGCTCCTGTGCGACGTACACGAACCGATCACCAATAAACTCTACGCCCGCAGCCCGCGCTCCATCGCCCGCAAGGCCATAGACTACCTGAAGAAAACCGGTTTGGCCGATAAGGCGTACTACGGGCCCGAAGCCGAGTTCTTCATTTTCGACCATGTGAGCTACAACGCCGGTATTGGGGATGCGCACTACCGCGTGGACAGCGAGGAAGCGACATGGAACTGCGGCGAGGACGATTGCGAGGGTGGAAACTTGGGCTACAAGATCCGTCACAAAGAAGGCTACTTCCCTGCTTCGCCCGCCGACAAGCATCAAGATGTACGAGCCGCCATGGTGATGGAATTGGAAAAGGCCGGCATCGAGATCGAGACGTTCCACCACGAAGTCGCTACCGGCGGTCAGGCCGAGATTGATATGAAGTACGACGAGATGTTCCGCATGGCCGACAAGCTGACGCGCTACAAGTACATCGTCCGCAACGTGGCCCAGCGCTATGGCAAGACCGTCACCTTTATGCCCAAGCCGATCTACGGCGACAACGGCTCCGGTATGCATACGCATATGAGTCTATGGAAGGCAGGCAAACCCCTCTTCGCCGGCAATGAGTACGCCGGTCTGTCCAAGATGGCTTTGCATTACATGGGCGGCATCCTCAAACACGCTCAGGCGCTGTGCGCCATCTGTAACCCCACCACCAACAGCTACAAGCGTCTGGTGCCCGGATTCGAAGCGCCGGTGAACTTCATCTACTCGGCCCGCAATCGCAGTGCTGCTTTCCGCATCCCGATGTATTCGCAAAGCCCCAAAGCCAAGCGCGTAGAGTTCCGCTCGCCAGACCCCGCCTGCAACCCATATGTCGCCTTCTCGGCCATGCTGTTAGCCGGTCTGGACGGCATCAAGAACAAGATCGACCCGGGCGCTCCCACTGATGAGAATCTGTATCACATGGATCCGAAGAAGCTCACCAAAATTCCACATGCACCAGAGACGCTCGATAAAGCCCTGGATGCGCTCGACAAGGATCATGAGTTCCTGCTGTCGTCAGGTGTGTTTACCGAAGACTATCTGCGCGACTTCATCGACGTGAAACGCGATGAAGTGGCCGATGAGCGCAAGCGTCCGAGCCCGAGTGAATTCTTCCGCTACTACGACGTATAAGGCAAAACCACTGTAGTGAATCAGGACGGTAAACGCCGTCCTTTTTTATCATGATTGATAGCCGTGTGCTCTTCTGAATTTTCAGATTGGCGCTGTCGCTTTCTGTGCGGTGAGTTCCTGGGTATCCGATTCATCGTCAGCTTGTGTACCCCATCTGCCCTGCGGGGCACCTTCCCCGGCCCTCCCATACGCCAACACGGGGAAGGGCGAGAGAACAAAACAGAAACATTCCCTTCCCCGTGAAAGCCTCTGAAGATGTGTCATTTAGAAAAAAAGTCTGATTTTCTCAGAACAAGAATGGAGGAGGCGGGGGAAGGGCTAGGGATGGGGTACGGCAAAACTCATGCTGAATATGCTTCTGGCTACCCACCGCGCAGAAAGCAGCAGCGCCCCAAATGCTAAAACAGAATTACTGTATGCATGCACAATAAAAACCCCTCCCGGTCCGAATGGACAATGGGAGGGGTAGGCTACTGAAGGGTTATCGGAGGATTCACACGGAGTCATTGATCAATGCTCCGAGGAACGGATCAAACTTCCAGTGAGCCGGGTAGAGCTCATCGGCATCGACGCCTTGGCCGACACTAATCATCGGCAGATATACTTTCGTTTCGGTAACCGTCGCATCAAGACCGAAAATCGAAAGGCCGGGCTCATACTCACGCTCGATGAAGTAGTAACAACAGCATCGATCGCAGTAGCTGAGTGACCGGAGCTTGCGCCCGGTCACCGGGTGGTACGCCATGGTGACGCCGGCATTGAGCTCGGCAGCACGATAGGGGACACGAAAACGTCGTCTGTGCATTGTTCTCCTCACAAAGGTTCACCTGTGAAGGGATCGAACTTCCAGTGCTGCGGGTATGGGCTGCCCACAGTGTAGTCATCCCTTCCGTCGGTGATGCATGGAAAGTAGATTTCCTCGATGACTTCGCACGCTGAGGGAGAGAGGCCCTGCTTCATGAGCCAGTTCCCTGGATTCCGAAGAGACAAACGACCGTCCATGGCATGATAGACCAGGTCCTTAAGTTCCAAGCCCACGATGGGATGGAAAGTAAGCCCGATTCCCTGGATCATCTGACGAGGCCTATACCAGTCTGTGAAGACTCGTTGCATTGCGGATTCTCCTTTCTCAGTCCATCGCCCAACCACCCATCGGCACAGCAGTCGTGGTCACAATAACTGTCGACACTGCCGCCACCGTACTTTCCTGCTCGTAGGGATCGAACTTCCAGTGTGCCGGGAAGAGATCGCCTTTAGAGACGTCCTGACCCAAGCCGATTCGTGGGAGGAATCGGTAAGAGACGGTCGGCGCTTTCCATCCCCCACGAGTATGGAGGATACGGATGTAGCAAACATGCTTATCGTGATCGTACGGCATCTGACGAGACAGCACATCACCCGTCACCGGATGCCGGAGCATATCCAAGCCCCAGTCGAGCTGGAACGAGCGATATGCTCGCGGGAAGATACCGTGTTCAACCAGCTTGATGCTTGTCACCTTCGACCTCCTCTTCTTGAAGGTATCTGCCTGTGAACGGATCGTAAAGCCAGTGGTACGGGTACGAACTGACCAGCTCGTACATATTGAATCCCGTTCCAATGCGCCCGTGGTAACGCTTTCTTTGCCTGCCCCCTCCATGTTCGTGTTCGACGAACTGCATGGATTCTTCGCAGTAGTCGAGGTCCCAAGGAAAAGAACTTGGTGCATGGAAGTTGGGAAACTGCTCCGCGACTCTCATCTCCTGATCAGAGTAGTCATTGATACACCTGTAACACCGAGGCAACAGATTCAACAGTACTGCCGTGATTGGATGAATGATCATCGCCTGGCCGCGATCCAACTGCTCCGCACTGTAGCAACTGGGAAACTTGGGCCAATCCGAGCGGAGTTCCGGATGCTTCCACGGGTGTCGCGTGCGAGGATCGAACTTCCAGTGCCTGATATCCGGTTCGTCCTTTTCATCAAAAAAGATGATCGGATCCAGAGGGTCTCCAGGTTGACCGAACACGCCATAGATGGGGTCCAGTAGGACAAGAGCGTCAAGCTCGCAACCGGTAACAGGATGGAACTTGTACGGCGAGAAGCCTGTCAAAATCAAGAATTGGTTAGTCACGTCTACGTCCTCCGATGTTTTCACAGATCAGCAGCCGAGCGAATTCCCTGTGGAACCACCCAAATGCCCCGCTTCGACAAGAAGCAGAGCTCCCTACTGACCTGAATTGTCTATCAGACGATCCTCAGAGAGCCCCGCTTGGGAGTTCCCTGCCGCCAAAAGCCGACGGGTGAAAGGAGGATAGTCATTTGTACCTTTGTACCGTTACATAATTACATTAACTTAGCACGGATCTCTAGTCAATAGATAAAAACGGATGCTAAAATCCCAATCACCAAAATTCAATTACCAATAACATGCTGATTGAGGCTTGGAATTTGGTCATTACACGTTTTATCCCTGAATCAGCACCTTCAGATCCTCCTGGCTGGGATAACTGATGATCTTGAGCGGATCGCCGTTGGCATTAATCAACACAAACGTATTCGACTGGGTGATGCCGTAACGATTCTTCAGATCAGTCTGCGTATCGTAATCGACCTTATAGATGCGAATGGGAAGAGGTTGTTGCTGATACAACGCTTGCAGGGTCGCATCGTTGGCATTCGAGAACGGATCCCACTTGGCGTAGAAAAACAGGAGTGACTTCTCGCCATTTCCAACCGCTCCATCTTGGAAATCAATGTAACCGGTTTCTCCCGGCAAGAGCGACCTCGCCATTGCACCCGTTCCGCTGGTTGCCCCGAAATTATCGACCGGATACGGAGGAGTACTGGTTGCCTGCGGGAGCGACTTACCGCACGCGACAAGCAGAGCCGAAAGCGTCAGAATCAAGAGAAGTGGACGAGGTGTAGACATGAACGTCGAGAGAAGGAAACTGCGCGAACCGTAGCGCTTCCGGTCTTTCAAGACAATTATGAGTGGCTCGACGTCTGATCCGTCGTATTGCCCTGCATCAACTGGCCGTCTTTGATGGTGAAAGAAATGTCATTCCCACCGGCCCAAGAGTTGTTGGATGCCGCAGCCCACACCTTCCCCTGATCATGACTCACCCACACCATCCCCTGCGCATCGAACTTGTACCAATTGCCATCGGTACCCTGCCACATATTGTCGGGCACTTCGGCCCATGTCTTGCCATCCTGGCTCGACATCAGAAAACCGTCCTGCACTTTCATCGTCAAGCCATCGCCGTCTTTCCAGGTACCATCGCTCGCCGGCTGCCAGTTGTTCTGCGCAGCAGCGCTTTCGTTGGTCGAAGCGGTGGTATCTGTCGACGTCTGATCCGGAGCGGAGGGCGTACCTGTGCCGCAAGCAACCACAGCAAGTGTCGATAAAGCGAGGAGGGCAAAAAGTTTCTTGGACATAGAGACAAAAGAAACGAATACAACCTGAGAATGGTACAGCGACAGGTCGAAAAAGAAACGTGCGGAACTACAGCAAAAACATCGTAATACTGTTGTGTCATTTTTTCTTTTTTGGCCCCGATTTGCCTGTCCGCGCCAAATCGTCATGGCCAAGTATGCGCGACGACGGACATTCCCCTGCAAACGGACACCGTTCGCAGCGCCGATCACGGGCCGTACACACGGCCCGGCCATGACTGATGAGCAGCGGATTGATCACACCCCAATCGCGCCTGGGTGTCTGACGCATCAAATCCGCCTCCGCGTGCTTCTGATCCTTGGAACGGGTGAAACCCAACCGCAAAGCGAGGCGGAGCACGTGAGTGTCTACGGCGATCCCTTCAAGTTTGTCGAATCCCGCATAGAGCACGATTGATGCTGTCTTGCGCCCGACTCCCGGCAGTGCCGTCAGTTCCTTCATCGTCTGCGGCACTTCGCCGTTGTGCTCCTTCAACAGAATCGCGCACAGCGCACGAATGAATTTCGCCTTGTTGTGATACAGGCCGCACGGACGGATATCGTCCTCCAGTTGCCGCATTGAAACACGCAGGTAGTCCTGCGGTAAGCGGTACTTGCGAAACAGCTCCCGGGTGACCAGATTCACACGTGCATCCGTGCACTGGGCGCTCAAGACTGTCGCGATCACCAACTCAAGCGGCGTCTTCCACTCCGAAAAAGTCTTGGGCGGCTGATAGAGTTTCTTGAGCGTGCGGAGAACAGTATCGACGGAAAGCATGATGGAAGGAGTGTAAATCCTCTTCGCTGTATTCTCTACCCACAGAAGAAAAACCACTATCTGCTGGAATCTGTTCTCATCCTGCGTCATCCTTGGAAGAGACGAGATCTTTTGACGTCAATAAAAATTGCTAGAGCCGCGCTCCGCCTATCACTATAGTCAGCCCCCAATGTCCGCACTGCCACCTCTTACCGTTTTTGATCTGGAAACGACCGGCCTCGATCCGAAGAAAGGCCATCGCATTATCGAAATTGCCGGTATACGCGTGCAAGACGGTAAGCTGTGCGAAGACAAAACATTCGTTTCGTTCGTGAATCCGGAGCGGGACATTCCCTGGGAAGCCAAACAAGTGAACAAGATCGATGAATCTGACGTGAAAGATGCGCCGACTATCGACGCCGTCTTGCCGCAGTTTCTGGAGTTTGCCAGCGGCACGATCCTCATCGCCCACAATGCCGCATTTGACCATGGCTTCCTGACCAGCGAAAAAGAATTCTGCTGGGGCTACGTCGACCTGCCCGAATGCCTGTGCAGCATGCGCCTCAGCCAGAGCCTCTACCCCCAGGAATTCCGCCACAGTCTGGATGTCATCTGCCGTAAATTCAATTTGCAGATGCCGGTCGAACGACACCGCGCTCTTGGTGATACGATCCTGGCGGCGCAAGCGGTTTTGAAAATGATGGAAGTGGGGAATATCAAGACCTTGGAGGATCTGAGGAAGAAAGCCGGACTGAAGCAACTGGTGGCCTAAAAGCACGAAGCACGACATTCGAATGCATCTAATCTAGTGCTTCAAATTTTCTGTTGTAGAATCTGAGCATGGCTATCCTGCCAATTGTCTTCGGCGCCGATAACCCCATTCTTCGCAAGAAGACAAAACCCGTGCCTAAGGTGACTAAAAAAATACTCAAACTGATTGAAGACATGAAGGATTCGATGATAGAAGCCAAAGGCGTCGGCCTCGCCGCACCGCAGATTGCCGACGAATCACGCGTATGCCTGGCTTACATCAACGACAAAATCACACCGCTGATCAATCCAGAAATTACTTTTCGCAGCGACGAGAAAGCCATCGACGAAGAAGGCTGCCTCAGCCTGCCGCACGTCTGGATTCCGGTTCCCCGTTCGGTCGAAATCACAGTCAAGTATCTCGACGAAAAAGGTAAACCCCAGGAGCGCCAACTCCAAAACTTTGATGCACGCGTGGTGCAGCACGAGGTGGATCATTTGGAAGGGATGTTGATCGTGGATTATTAGAAGTGATTTTAAGTTTGAGGTACTTCATTTTCACCAAACAATAGACGTCTTTCTTCTCGCAACTTTAACAATGCAGCGTGCAGCCGAGATTTCACAGTACCTATAGGAACTTTAAGCCTATCAGAAATCTCTCGGTATTTAAAATTTTGGAAGTACGCCAACACCACAACTTCACGCAATACAGGGCTAAGGTCGGCTATTGCAGTTCTCACGCAGTCTTTTTGCTCTTCAACAACCAAAGGATCCATGAACTCACTTTTTATTGGCTGATCTAAACTAACAGTTGGATGTTTTCCTATTTTGCGAAGCACATCAATTGCCTGATGGGTTGCGATAGAATAAAGCCACGGTCTTACCAAAGCCCCATCTTTATAAAGATGTTTTTTGAGAAGTATCTGCATAAATGTATTTTGCAAAATATCGGCCCCCAGCTCGGACGAACCGGTGTATTTGGTAAGATATCGAAGCAATTCCGCCTGATAACGGTCAAGAAGTTGTGCGAAGGCTTCTTGATTCCCTTCGCCCTTATATCGGCTCATGAGTATCTCATCAGATTCTTCAGCCCGTTCACTGCCTTCAGGACGGATTCGTTGAATCATACACAAATCGTATTCTTGCTTTAAACAATGTCAATTATGTATTGTCAAGCTTATGAATAATTGCATATGCGAGCGCAAAAAAGTAATCTTTTGGCATGGCTGAATTGGAAGTGATTATCGGCTTGGAAGTGCACGCACAGATGAATACGAAGACGAAGATGTTCTGCAATTGCGACAACGATGCGTTTGGCAAAGAACCGAACACGACAGTGTGTCCGGTATGTATGGGACACCCCGGAACATTGCCGGTGCCCAACAAAGAAGCGTTCTTCAAATCGATCAAGGCGTCACTGGCGCTCAAATGCAAAGTGAACGAGCACAGCCACTTCGACCGCAAGCACTACTTTTACCCTGATCTCCCTTCGGGCTTCCAAATCTCGCAGTACGACTTCCCACTGGCGCAGCACGGCGAGGTCCATTACGACCTGCCGAACAAAGAAATGCGCTGCGGCATCACGCGGCTGCACATGGAGAACGATGCCGGTAAGCTGAGCCACGAAGGCGGCAAAACACTGTGCGATTACAACCGCGCCGGCACGCCCTTGATGGAGATTGTGACTGAGCCAGACTTGCGTTCGTCGGACGAAGCCGTGGCTTTTGCCCAGGAACTGCGGCGCATCGTCGTGGCCGTCGACAGCAGCGAGGCCGATATGTTCAAAGGCATGATGCGCTTCGACGCGTCGATTTCGTTGCGTGAAAAGGGAACCGAGAAACTGAACCCACGTAGCGAGATCAAGAACCTGAACTCCTTCAAGTCACTCGAAAAAGCCCTGCAGTACGAGGAAAAACGGCTGCGCAAATTGTGGGAAGAGACAGGCGGTCCGCTCACGGGCGACATTACAGTCGGCTGGCAGGATGACGAAGAGAAGACGCGTCTACTGCGCGACAAAGAGAATGCCGGCGACTATCGCTACTTCCCCGAACCGGATATTCCACCGATGCATGTGGACACGGCAATGCTCAAACAAGTACAGGGCGCCTTACCACCGCTGCCCCGCGAACTGAAGCAGCAATATCTGGATCTGAAGCTTTCCAACGCTGAGGCTACCATGCTCATCGATGAAGCGGCTCTGCGCCTGCGCTTCGACGCCGTCTACACCAAACTGAACGACGCCAAGAAGGCCTCGAGCATCGTGCTCACGCAGCTGATGGGCTTCCTTAATGCTCACGGCAACACCCTCGCCGATGCGCCCGATGTGCAAGCACTTTTGGATTTGGCTACGAATATCGAAGACGGCACAATTTCCGGCAATGCCGGAAAAGATGTTCTGGAAAAGATGGTCACCACCGGCAAATCCGCCTACGACATCATCAAGGAAGAAGGTATGGGACAGATCTCGGATGACGGCGCTCTGCAGGAACTTGTCGACAAAGCCGTAGCCGCGAATCAGGGAGCAATTGAATCATACAAAGCAGGCAAGCAATCGGCACTGGGTCCGGTAGTGGGATGGATTATGAAAGAATCCAAAGGTCAGGCGAACCCGAAGAAAGTGAATGAATTATTGTTGAAGAAAATTACGTAAACAGCAGTATTTCTCCTTTCAGTTTGATTCTGTTTGATTGGCCACGCTTCGTCCTGCTTCTTCAAGAAGCAATCGAATATGGGCCTTCCTCCAGGCTATATATTTTTCAATCAAGCTGTACAGAACTACTGCCAACTCTCGGCTAAGCTGTTTTCGGATAAGGCTCAACAATAAATCTTCTGAAACAGTAGGGCCGCCAGGTACATTCTCCGGCTCGGGCAGACCGAGCTCTTCGCGCAAGGATCGAAGAGGCGGCGGATTCTCGTCGCCAAAATCAAAGAAGTCTCTTATGGTTTCCCTTGGCATAACTAGTTAAGAATTCACTCGCTCCATATACTCCCCCGTCTCGGTATTCACTTTCACTTTATCGCCTTCGTTGATGAAGAGTGGAACGTTCACCGTCATGCCTGTTTCCAGCGTGGCCGGTTTGGAACCGCCGGTGGCCGTGTCGCCCTTCACGCCAGGGATCGTCTCTTTGACTACCAAGGTGACAGTAGACGGCACATTGATACCGATAGGATTGTCCTGGAACATGAGCGCATCCACTTCCTGACCATCCACCAGATAACCGCCCGTCTCTTCCATCACCTCAGCCGATAACTCGTACTGATCGTAGGTCTGCAGATCCATGAACGTGTAATTGGAACCGTCGTTGTAGAGGTACTGCACCTTGCGGTAGCCCACATCGGCCGGCTCGATCTTTTCGGATCCCTGGAAGTTCCTGGCGACGATGGCGCCTGTCTTCAGGTTCTTCAGCTTGGTCTGCATGTTCGCCTTGCTCTGGCTTTTGCGGCCGAACTGCGAGCTGAGAATGAGGTACGGTTCGCCATCGATATTGATGGCGCGGCCGGGCTTGAGATCCGTAATGGTATACATGGGAGCAAAGTGTGCAGGGGGACCGGAGGCTAGTCAATACTTCAACGAAGAGGAAACCGGCGGCGTCGAGGGAACCGATAGAAGCGACAATTACAATTTCAAATCATCGTGAAAAAATCCTCATAATCCTCTCCTTCAGCCGTCGGCTTCTCTTGAAGAAGGATAACCACTGCACGATCCTGTCTATTACCACTGCCCCTTCCCCTTCGCTTTCTGCAACGCATGTGCCAAAGCCGTATTGTACGGTGCATCCAGCTGGCGGATCGCCTCGCGGATAATGGCATCGCGATCAGGATTTCCCTGGAGGTTACGTACTTCTGTGACAGCCTGCGCCGTAATGGAAGCGGACAAGTGATACGTATTCATCCTTCCAAGTAACATGCCCACTGCCGCAGGAATATCGGCGGCGATTGGACTCGTGGGAGCATGCGATGGACGTACGCTCTTCATGTCTTTCGATGCACCGGTGCCGGCCAAGCCATCGACATTCTCGAAGGCGTTCTGCGCTACCGAGAGCGAGGCTGCAGCTTCCTGCAGCTCAGGTGAAGCACTGTCCTGGTTGCCGAGATTCGGTGCCAGATCGCTGAGTACATTCGGCTGCACATCTTTGCCTTCCTCCACCGTCTGCTTCACGGCCATCAGTTTGTCGGCGAGCAGCACATCTTGAACATTGATCGAACTGTTCGGCAGTGCGGCCGCTGTCCCGAGCACCGTTTCTTTAAGCTGGTAACCGGCATCATTGGGCAGTGCGGCCGATAAGTCTGCCGTCGTATTGGTGATGTCTTCCTGAACCAGCGACTGCGTTACGGTTGATCCGCTGGCTACCGATAACACGGCTGCACGGTACTCGGCAAGCGGTGCGGAGACATCCGAACTTCCATCCACGATCAAAGCCGCCGCTTCCTTCAATCGCGTATTGGCCTGCGCCAGGATCTTCTTGGTTTTCTGCTCCGGCGTGAAGGTAAACGCGCGATCCACTGCTTCGGCTGCACGTTTGACGACGTAAAAAGGACTGGTGGGTAGGATTCCCGCCGCCGCGGCCAGACGCTCCTGCTGGATTTGCGCGATCTCGCGCTGGTGCACCGCATCGAATGCCAGGTTCTTGGTAACCCACGGCGTGTCGTAATCGTTCGACGGTATCTTCTGGGCGATGAGCGGACTGTTCTTCACGGCATGCGTTTCTTCTCCGGCGAGCAGGTTCAACTGCTGATCAGCCTGCGCAATCGTCGCACGACGGTTCCACACCTGCACACGACCGGTTTCGTCGATGGAGACGCTGCCTTCGTTGAGCGTAACCGTCTCATCACCTACCGCGATTGTCAGCGGACTTTCGCCATCTGCCACAAAACCCTGCGCCCAAACTTTGCCCTTATAGACGGTGAGAGTTGTCGGATAGGTCGGTATTGCCGGACGGTCTGTTAAATCATGCAATGCGATTGTCGTATTGGGCGCCATACGAAACACCGCATCGTCGTACAGAATGATCTTGGCGGAATTCTTGCCTGTTTGCAGGAACGCGCTCTTGGTCAGCGGGAATTCGGTCTGCATCGGTTGCCAGAGATTACCATCCATGAGCAGGAACACCTGCCCCTGCACGAGCACTTGTGAGTCGGCAATCGTACGGGGTGCAACGAGGAACGGTGCAACCGTCGTGGTGACCAACGCCACGAGAACGAAAGCCGCCACCCATTTGATGGGATGCGACGAATACACGTAGACGGGCGTCGGCTGCAGGCGATTCATGACGCGACCGCGCAAGGCTTCCTGCACCGAATGCTGTGGTGAAAGAAGTGCCCGCAATCGATCCCACAGACTCAGATCGCCCAGTGGCGCAATGCGACCCCACGCGCGCTGCCATACACGCAGCTTCGTTGCTGCGTTCGGCGAGAGAACGCGGCGGACATCCTCAAAAACAGCCGGCTCCTGAATACGTTGTTGAATACGGCTATGAATTTTCTGTTTCACACTCTGATGAGGATCGAGATGCTGCTGCACCTGGTGCAGATGTCCCTCCAAAGAGGATTCAAACGGCTTGCCAGAGGGTATTCGCTTACGATCCATGCACTGCAGATAACGAAGAAAATGGCATGCTGTTACAATTTAGGAGGGGTAAGACGGCGGTTTTTCGTGCACATCGCGGGGGAGAAGGGTTTCGAGCTTCTGGAGAGCCCGTAATTTGAGCGTACGGACGTTTCCTTCGCTGGTTTTGAGCACCCTGGCCACTTCGCTATGGGGTAGATCGGCGACGAAGCACAATAGAATCACCTCCCGGTAGCGTTTGGGGAGCTGGCTTACTGCTTGACGAACTGTCTGTAAAAGTTCCTTACTATTAATGCGCGTATCAGCCCTGTTAAACTGATCTGGATCGACGATATCCTCGGATACTTCTTCAAACGCCCGATGTGTACGATAGGCATCAATCACCGTGTGGCGTGCGATACGGAAAATCCAAGCCCCGAAGGACACGTCTTTTTGCGGTTTGTACTGATGCAGCTTCTCCCACGCTTTCACGAAGATGTCCGCCACCAGATCCTCCGCCATCTCGGCCGGAGACCGGAACGCAGTGTACCGATACACGGCAGTAAAGTAGTGATCGTACACACGGCCGAACGCCTCGGTGTCTCCACCCTGCGCCTGTACGACCAGCCGCTGAATCTCGGATTCCTCAAGAGACGAATTCGCCATGAGAGTTTGATTCTAGACTAGTTGGCCAGTGGAAGCACCCCATCCCTAGCCCTTCCCCCGCCTCCTCCATTCTTGTTCTGAGAAAATCAGACTTTTTTTCTAAATGACACATCTTCAGAGGCTTTCACGGGGAAGGGAATGTTTCTGTTTTGTTCTCTCGCCCTTCCCCGTGTTGGCGTATGGGAGGGCCGGGGAAGGTGCCCCGCAGCGCGGATGGGGTGACCTCATTCCCATTCTATCGTGCCCGGCGGTTTGTTCGTCAGATCCAAAAATACCGCATCGATCCCCGGCACTTCGGCCAGGATCCGATCGTTGATCGTCCGCAGAACATCATCGGGCAACAACTTGGCGTCCGCCGACATCGCATCGATGGACGTAATGGGACGCAGCACAATGGACTGACCACCGTCTTGTACACCGACTGGCAAGAGAACGACCGGGAACTGCCAAATCTCTTTGTACAGCTCGGCCCTCCGCATCTCGTCATCCACAATCGCATCGGCCTCGCGTAGCAGATCGGCTCGCGCGCGCGTGAGGTAACCAGGAGTGAACGTAAACTTTTTCGGCTTCTTATCAGGATCTATACACAGGAGAACACGATTCAGCGTCGGTACGGCATTGGGCACCATCGTGGCGAGCACATGCACATCATGGATTTGTCGCAGATCATCTGTGAAATATGCGACCGCATGACGGTAGGTGCGCCCATCACCCTGCACGCCCACTGATTTGACCGGAAGGATCACGCCGCTTTGGATGAAGTCAGTCAGCTGCGCTCCATTCGGCACTGCCTGCTCCCACGACAAAGGCGATGACTGCTCGGCACAAAGAATTCTGACCCCCAACCCCGGTCCCGGGAATGGATGA
The DNA here is from genome assembly GCA_041691135.1 of Candidatus Peribacteria bacterium. Classification (GTDB taxonomy): domain Bacteria; phylum Patescibacteriota; class Gracilibacteria; order Peribacterales; family Peribacteraceae; genus JAQBQQ01. The sequence continues at coordinate 22,325 of JBEPVF010000007.1, read as the reverse complement.
CGCCACACCAGATCGTGCGGCAGACCTAATTCTTCGCCCAGCGCTCGCACTTCGTCTTTGTAGAGTTCCTTGAGCGGCTCGATCACGAGTCCCTTCTCGATCATCTGCTGAATCGCATCGACACGGTTGTGATGTGTCTTGATCTTGTCCGCATGTTTGGTTCCGCCAGTTTCGATCGTGTCGGGATAGATGGTTCCCTGTCCGAGCATCCATCCGTCTTCCACGCGCAGATCCATCTCTTCGCTCACACGCTTCTGCACATCGAGGAAGGTGTCGCCGATGATTTTTCGCTTCTGCTCCGGTTCGTAGACTCCCTTCAATTTTTCGAAGAATGTCTCGGACTCATCGACCACGTGCAAGTTATCGATGCCCAGATGATCGAATGCATTTTTGATCAATGCCACTTCGTTCTTGCGCATCAGGCCCGTGTCCACGAGCAATCCCTGCACACGATCTTTCCCCAGCACTTGATTGAGCAGCGTGAATGCTACTGTCGAATCAACTCCGCCGGACACAAGCATAAAGACTTTTCTATTGCTGACTTCTTGCTTCACCTGCTCACCGACGTAGCCCGTATAGTTCTCGATCGCCCAAGGTGCCGCATCGCACAACGCGACGAAGCGACGAAGCATATCGAAACCGTGTTCGCTGTGCGTGACCTCGGGATGAAATTGCAGCGCGAACAGGCGTCGGTCTTCGTCCGAGAATGCCGCATGCTTGCATGTCTCGGAGCTTGCGATAAGCGTGAATCCATCGGGCAACCTCGCCGCCTCGTCACCGTGCGACATCCACACCGTACAGCTGTCACCGCAATCCTGGAGCAGCGCGCCCCCACCGTTTTCGATGATAATACGCGTCTTGCCATACTCCTTCACGTTGCCGCCTTTCACTTGTCCGCCCAAAGCTTGTGTCATCCAATGCAGGCCATAACACAGGCCAAGAACAGGAATACCAAGCTCCAGGATCTTCGGATCCGCCTTTGGACTCCCGGCGTCGTACACACTCTGCGGCCCGCCAGACAGAATGATTCCGGCAGCGTCCTTCAATCTGTCAGCCGACGTCTCGGGTGGCAGAATCTCCGAATATGCCCCGCACTGCCGTACGCGTCGGGCTATCAGATGAGCATACTGGCCCCCAAAATCGAGAATGACGATACTGCGAGGATGAATGGGCGCCTCCATGGGTGCAGTGTAAGTAAGAGGCGCTCCGAGGGCAACGCCTCGAAAAAATTGACAAAAAAGCTGTACAACGCATTATATACACATGGGATATTCTGCATCAGCTACACCAAAAGAATGGTGCGAGTACGTACTAAGAATCACCGCTGCCGAAGAACTTGAAGCTATACAAACCAACACGCAAAGGAATCAACTTCGAAGTCGCATCTACACAATTGTGGTCGCTCTAAGCGAACAGGAATCTTATCGGCAGCGAATGGAGGGTTTGAAGTTACGTGTACCAACACTGGCAACGGAGCAAATAGAACATGCCGAAAGAAATGCCGATGATACTGACCAAGTACTGAAAGTAATGACAAACCACGATATTGCCAAAGTGATGGCAATCTTCCAAGAGCACTTGTTTAAAAAGAACTGCGAACCAAACAAAATGGGAAACAAGCACTATCTTGCTTGTCTGAGGAAAGGCGTAAAGAAAACTAGGCAACCAGCTCCAAAGAAACAGCGTCCGAAGCCATTAGTAGAACAGGACCCTGTGGGAATGCCGAGTGACATTCGCGAAATGCGGAAATATCTTCGAGAGCGGTTACGTTTCTTGCGCCAGGAAAGTAAGGCCGGCGATACATCGTATCAACAGGCATTCAACGTGTATTTCCCTTCTGAGATAGAGAAAGCGCCAACAGCACCCACACCGTCATCATCACCGCACTATCCTCCCACGCATGGAGAAACAGCGCAGCCACGCTCACACCCAGAAACATGAGGAATGCCGAGCGTTCGATGATGAATTGATTCGCCTCTTGCGTACCACGATGCATCAGCCGCGGATTGAAGACACGTCGGGTGGCAGTGATCGCGACGCGACCGGTTTTCAGCAACATAAGAATGGTAATGAGTGTCCACAGGATCAAGCCCGCAATGCCGAGCTCCACACCGATCTGCAGATACCAGTTCTCGGTGAGCAGCGGACAGTGGCACGTGCGGTTTCCCGGCTTCAACTGACGACCATCGGACAATAAGCACAGCTCCGGATGGTACTTCGCCCACGACAGATCACTGCCGGCTTCCACATCCACACACGCATCACTGAAGCGATTGCTGGCAGGTCCCGCTGTCCCGAGGCCGAGGCCCAACGGGTTGGCACGCATGGTTTCCATGGCCTGTATCGGCCGGTCGATATGTCCTTTGGATGATGCGACACGCAACACCACTCCCGGCGCCAGCGAGCCGACAACCGTGCCGACCAGGAGAGCAAAAATCAGCGTGCTCAGCGTGATGGACCACGATACGCGTTGCGGAAGCGTGAGGAACAAGAAACCAAAGAGGATGAGGATTACCGCAATCCACGCCGAGCGCGAGAAGGTGAAGAGAATGGCGAGGAGCAGGAGCAGCAAGTAAGGAAAATATTCGCGTGGCCGATAAGCTTGCGGCAGCGTTTCGGCGGTAGTGCGCATAGGAGACCGCAGGTGATCTTCCCCTTTCCATGCCGTACACAAGGCGATCGAAAACGGAATGAGGAGCCATAGGCCAAATTGGTTCGGTCCGCTCATGGTGCTCTGGATACGACGCAGCCCAAGGCCGCCGATTTGCTGGAACGGCGCCAATGATCCATTCGGCAAATACAGTGAATGCAAATCCGAATAGCCGAGCAGATGGAAGAACGACTCGGGAAAGAGCAGCGTGAGCAATCCATACAGAGCCAAGAACCCGCCGACGATCATTACGGACTTCGCCAGGGTATGGCGAAATTGTTCGGACCACGACACGCGTCGCAAAACCAAAAACGCCGCCGGCACAAACAGGTCGTATTTGAAACCGTAGAGCGCATGCTTCCATTCCTGATTCATTGCCGTGAGCAGCACAGCGATCGCAATCAATGCCAGCAGGAGCACATCAAAAATATCGACCCGCCGCATCTCCCGCGCAGATGCACTTCGAAAAATTTCCACGCACGCAAACCCGACAATGACGACCAACAATGCCTCCTTCCACAGTGCGAGCACGCTCAAAGGAGCATGTCCTTCTCCCAAGAGCACCTTCGTCACAACCGTCACAAACAAGGCATGAAACGGCAGCAACGTGATCAATATCAGCGTGAGCGATTCACGGGCTTTTTGAAGCATAGAGCAATGCTAGCTGATTGAGAGGCAGGAGGCACGGGGTCTTAAGAGAGAGGTGACCGAAGTGACCGAGGTGGCAGAGGGGACAGAGGAAGAGGATGCAGGGGAATCAAGAGCTTGATGATATTTTTCAGCAGGGCGCTGCCGCTTTCTACGCGGTCGGTGGAAGCTGGTCGATTCATCGTTGGCGGGTGCTCCCTCACCCCGGCCCTCTCCCTCCTTCCCATACCGCAAAGGAAGTAGTGAGCGTCTGTTCGTCATGGAACATCAGAAACCTGCCGGGAGAGGGAGATGTATTTGTGTACTGTTTAATGAAGCTGTCTCCACTACTCCCAGGCGGCTAGAGGCCGCCCAACCTCTTCGCCTGCTCGCTATTCCAGACAATGACCCCCTCCGCCTATGTGGTGGGGATGAGTGGGTACGAATGTCGATGGAGCAAGCCATAGGCGCTCCATCGACATGAGGTGGGTCATAGGCGGTGCGCTTCTTTTTGGTTCTTTTTCTTGTCGCGGGGAGACAAGAAAAAGAACACCAGTGGTGACTGATACTGTTCGTGTAGGAGAATAGTTCAGACACCGCAGCCGGGGACGGCTGCTGCTGCGGGTGAGGGTGAAGGGTGACAGATCCGCTCCCAAGGTAAAGGTGAAAGCCTACCGCAATCCCAATCTCTCCTCTTCACTCCGAAACACCTCCCCTTCTGCCAATACTTTCACCACCGCATCGATACATTTAGCACTCACATTCTCGCCATAGATTTTGGGACGCCGCCGCATATATTCATTGTCCCAGGCGAAGTCGATCACTGAGCGGATGAGCGAGGAGCTGACGGGCGGTGCGATGATATTGCCGCCGTTCATGATGGACTCGCTGCGGTCGGAACCGAAACGGAGCGTGACGCACGGCACGCCGAGAATATTCATCTCCTCCTGCATCGATCCGCTATCGGTGGCACAGACAGATGCCTTGCTCATAGCGGCGATCACATCGGTGTACTGCGACCATACCGGCGAGTAGATGAAGTTTGGAAACTCATTCTGCAATCGCTCGACTTCCTCGCGCATGCCAAACCGATCGAGCGCTTGTTCGGTTTGAAACATCGAAATGAGCAGGACGCTTTTGCCGTCACGTACCAAACCGACCATCGCATCGTAGATCGAACGGAAGCGCAGCTCGGATAAACAGTTTTCGCGTCGATGGATGCAGAAACGCACAAAGTTACCGGTCTTGAGCAGCGGATATTCCTGGAAAATCTTGGTACTTCCAGAATTCGCCACGGCTTCCAACGTTGCATCAGCAACCGAATTGCCGACGACGAAAATCCGATCCGATGCGTAGCCCTCACTCTCCAAAAAATGCCGGTCGAGTTCGTGCGGCGCCAGATGCACCCCCGTCGCCGCCTCGCTGGCACGCGTGTTGAACTGCTCCGGAAACGGCTCCTGGCTGCCACGTTCCCAGTTCTCTTCCTTCTGCAAAAAGTTGTACCAGTGGCTCACATCGAAAGCCTCTTCGCTGTCCCACGCATGGTGCGCTTCATCACCATATTTCGGCGTGAGCGTGCGAATGCCTGCCTCCACATGCACCGATCCAAACATATGACAGTATCCCGCATTCGATGCGGCCATCGCCGTGGTCGTATCGCCATGCACGTATGGGATCACGATCTTGTCGCGTTTCTTCAGTTCGTCGATCACATGTCCCAGCCGTCCGATGATCTGGCTCACCACTTCATGCATCGCACCGCGCACATTCAAATTGAAATCCGGTTCGACGCCGAATTCCTTGAGCATTCCGCCCGATAAGTTCTCGTCGTAGTGCTGCCCGGTATGCCCAAGGAGCACCAAATGGCCCCGCTTCTTCAGTTCTTTATAGAGCGGCACCTGCTTAATGATATCCGGCTTCGTGGCAATCAGAATAATATGCACATGACGATCGGGATGATCGCCGGTCTCTTCGAAAAATTTGTCGGAGCGGTACGTGATATCTTGCATCGGTGAGTAGAATACTTTGACTCAGGGATAGAGGGAATGGAGAATTCAATCATGTCTCTTACCCGTACTGAACGGAATGGCGTATTACAAACAACCACTGAGACCAAAGCTGATTCTCTCTTACAAGAATTCACAATCATTGAGCCAGGTTTTTACTATGCGTTTCGCCTCATCATCGATCCATCCCACCAAAATACCGCAGCAGAGTTTTCCACCAATATGAACACGTACAGGCAAGACTGAAACGCCAATGCAACTTCGCAGATATGGCCATCGATCAGCACGGTAGTAGCTGGTACAAGCGTCCGGAAGAAACCCTGACAATACGTCCTACCAATCAAGAAGGATCTATCTTGGATATTCGCGGATTGGATAGCGAAATTATGGCGGTACAAGAACTCGTTAAGCAGGAACGATTGGGTGTGTTCCTTTGCCTTAGTTTTAAACAAAAAGGTTCTATTGTCTCGATACAAGCACACGAAGCTTTCACCTCTTAAACTCTTCCTCCTTCTACCGTCTTTTCGGTCGTACTCGATCCTTTCGTCACAATCCCCGGCACTTCACGCACTTCACGCTTCACCAGATTTTTTCCTTCGAAAGTGTAAATGTACGGCGTGCAGAGTCCGATCTCGAGCGTCGCGGCTGCTTCGGGCTCCAGTTTGTCCAAATATTTGATGATCGGGCGCAGGGAATTCCCGTGTGCCACGACGATGACATTCTCGCCCGCTTCAACATGCGGCAACACTTGTTCGAGGAAAAACGGATTCGTACGCTTCTCACAATCAGCCATGCTCTCGCCGCCCGGCGGCGCGGTGTCGTAGCTCCGGCGCCACAGCTTTACCTGATCCTGCCCGTACTTCTCGGCCGTCTCGGCTTTGTTGAGCCCCTGCAGATCACCGTAATGTCGCTCGTTCAGCGCAACATCTGATACGACTGGTATCTGCAATTGACCGAGTTCACGCAAAACAATCTCGAGCGTTTTGGTCGCCCGTTGCAGTTTCGATGTGAATGCACGCTGAAAAGAATATTCCTTGAGCGCCTGTCCCGCCTTAGCCGCATCCGCTTCGCCTTGGGCGGTGAGCGGCACATCCGTCCAACCCGTAAACCGGTTTTCCAGATTCCACTGCGACTGGCCATGGCGGAGAAGGATGAGCGTCGACATGGCACGAATCTAGCATGAGCGACTGCAATGAGCCACGAGTCCGGAAACGGGATTGAGGTCGCAGAACCTGTGAGAATCCTAATTCCTGGATTCCAACCAAATTTTCTGGTATAATACTATGATTTATGGACTTCTCTTCCATCCCTCGCCCGCACTTCGTCAAAGCCACTGTGTGGACATTGATTCTGTGCATTGCCATCGTAAGTTTGGCGGCTGCGCTCGCACGTGCGACGCTGAATTTAAACGCTGCTCTTATCGATAAACCCGATCTCGCTTTATACGTACTGGATCCGACCATTACTCACGCCGAACTCCTTCGTGAACGCCTGACGCAACGCGACTATCTGGTTACCTCTCCCAAGGGACACGAATTGATCAAAATCCGAAAAGAGGATGGCCTATGGGCAATGACAGACCGGGAGTTGCTACACGAGTAAATTGAGAATGCCGGAGGTAGTTCAGGAGTCAGTGTGACTGCTCTAATTTTCCATCCTCAATTTCTGGGTGCTTCTTTTCCATACCGCAGAACCAGGATGGGAAACACGACCGCCGCCCGCCCTATCCTTTTCCAACGCGATGGCTCCTGCCCAAACCGCCATGCCCATTCGAGATGCAACCGGCGGAGAAGCAACGGCGCACGTTTGATATGACCGGCCAAAAAATCGAAAGTCCCGCCGACGCCGATGGCGATGCGCACGCTCGGCATCTGACTGAGGTACCGTGCGATCCACTGATCCTGAGACGGTGCGCCATAGGCCACAAATAATACATGCGGTTTGGCGGCATTGATGCGCTCGATAATGTCAGCCACGGCCTCTGCACGCGGCGAACCGGCAAAGGTGCCCCCTATGCGAAGCTGAGGATTGACGGTCTGCAACGCCGCAGCCGCTCGCTCGGCAATACCCGGTGCTGCACCCAGCAGATACACCGGATGATCGGGCGCCAGTTGGGCACACAAGTGAGTGACCGTATCGACACCTGTCACGCGTTCGGGGAGACGCTGACCGGTCCAGCGCGCGGCAAATAGCAGACCACTGCTGTCGGGCAAGTTCAGATCACTGTGTTTGAGCACCTCGCGAAATGCAGCATCAGTACATGACGCAACCAGCATCTCGCTGTTGGGTGTCATCACATGATGCTGATGGCCATCGATCAGAAATTCCTGCAGACAGCGAATCGCCTCCGTGTGCGTGAGAACATCGATAGGTACGCCCAACAACTGAATGCGCTGACGCAAAGAAAGAGGCAGCTGTCCCATAACCAAGATCCTACAAGCTGCTACTAGCGACAAGCCAGCGATTCCCGCTATCCTCTCGATCGTCATGAAAAAGACATACGTTGTCGGCCTGGTTCTGGGACTGCTTTTGCTGGCTGCCTGCGCCCCACGACCAACCAGTACATCTTTTCTAAGCAGTTCCAGCCGCAGTTCGGTCTCTTCGTCCGTGAGCAGCGACGATGGGACGGCCGTCCAGATACCTGCGTCGGTGAAGGCAGGTACCGGTGCCGTGCGCGAATCTCTCTTGGCTTCCGGTGTTGTGGAACTAGGCAAGAGCGGCGCGCCGCACACCCTTCTGCTGGTCACAAACCATGCCTGCACGTACTGCCGGCAATTTGAACTGGAGGATTTTCCACGCCTGAAACAGGATTTCATCAATACGGGACTACTGCGTTACCAAGTGGTGACACTGCCGCTTCTGAAGTACACCGAAAGCAATCTGTTCGCCGCCGCTTTGCTATGTGGTGCCAAGCAAGGCAAGGGACTGGCCATCCACAATTCCCTGTTTTCATTGCAGCCACGTGACGAAAAAACCGTCGTTAAACTGGCAAAACAATTGACCCTGAACGAGAAGGATTTCACCGCCTGTCTCCATGATGCCGCCACCAAAGCAACCCTCGACGAGCAGAATCACTCTCTGAAACAGCTGGGCATCACGCTGGTGCCCACATTCGTCCTTGACGAAGATAAAGCAGTGGGGCTGCCCGAATACGCCGATTTACGCGGCAAAATCAATGCGGCCATCGAACACGGACCGGCATCGTCAAGCCCAGGCTTGTAAGGAAAAGAGTATACATGCGTTGTAACACCCCGAGGATCTCCCTTCCTCTCCTTTCCCCCTTCTTTCCATGACCACGCATCTCCGCGCTGGCTTCGGCCTTCTGACGGCGCTGTCAATTCTGTGTACCGCCGCACCGACTCTGGCAGCCACCACACCATTCTCGAATGCTCCGTTCACCGATGTCCCGACCACATCACCGTTCTACACGTCGATTGAATACTTCCGTCAGCAAAATTTAATTCGCGGCTACGCCGATGGAACATTCAAGCCTGACCAGCAAATCAATCGCGCTGAATTCGCGTACTTCATCACGAATCCATTCTTCCTCAACACCGATGTGACCAATAACTGCGTGTCGGATCACGAGACGGACAAGATTCATATTTTCTTCTTCGATGTGCAAAAAGATTCCTGGTATGCCAACGCCGTCTGCGCTGCGCAGATAAAAGATATTATTGATGGTTATAGCGACGGATCGTACCGTCCGGGGAATCCCATCAACTTTGCCGAAGCCGCCAAGATCGTCGTGAACACCTTCGTTGCCGACTTTGCGAATCCCGATAAGTCGAGTGACCATTGGTACAAGCAGTACGTCGATAAATTATCGGACCTGAAGGCGATCCCGACCTCGATCAAAACCGCCGCGCACTACATGACCCGCGCCGAAATGGTCGAACTGATCTACCGGGTAAAGCTGAATAATACGATGAAGACATCGACGAATGGGCAAGATGTACGCTGAAATATGAGATAAAGGTGACAGACGTGACCGGGGGGACCGAGGATGAAGCTGCAGAGGATAAAAAGAGGAAATACTCCTCATAATCCGTCACATCTGCCACCTCTGCTACCTCGGTCACATCGGTCACTGTCTGCTTCTCTTTTCACAAAAACATATCAAATACACTTATACTGTGCACCTATGCCCGAACTCCCCGAAGTCGAAACCACGCTCCGCGCCGTTGCACCCATTCTCAGCAAGAATTTGATTCGTGATGTGGAAGTTCTGCGTAAGAACATGATCGGACCCAAAAAAGGATTCATTGAGGACCTGCGCGGCCGGTCTATCCTCTCGCTGGAACGTCGAGGCAAGTACTTACTGGTGCATCTGCAGAAAGATCTGACACTGATCTTGCATCTGAAAATGAGTGGCAGGCTGGGTCTGCGCAAAAAGCACGAGCCGCCCCTCACTTACGAACGAATTCGTTTTCATTTGAAAGATGATCAACTCTTGATTTTCAACGATCCTCGAACGCTGGGACGCGCATTGCTGGTACCAACGAAAGACATCGATCAGCATCCGAGTTTGAAGAAACTGGGACCCGATGCGCTCACGATTTCCGAGACGGATTTTCTGAAGCGGCTCGGCAAGAAGAAGGGAATATTGAAGTCAGTCCTGCTGGATCAAACATTTGTGGCGGGCATCGGCAACATCTACGCCGATGAATCGTGTTTTGTCGCCGGCATCGACCCGCGCCGCCGCGTGGCAACTCTCACAAAAAGTGAACGGAAAGCCCTCTACAAAGCCATCCGAAAAACGCTACAGAAAGGCATTCGCAACATGGGGACAAGTTTCTCGGACTTCGCCGATCTGTTCGGCAAACCCGGCAAGAACCAGAAGAAGCTCTTCGTGTACGGCCGAGGCGGCAAGCCCTGCCTCACCTGCGAGACGACGCTGAAGCGCACGACCATCGGCCAACGCGGGACGGTGTGGTGCCCACATTGCCAATCATAACGTTATTTTCAGCCGCTTTTGCTTGGAAGTGTGACCGGACACCAATGAAATATTAACCGTCATCACATCAAATTCTTCGCTCAAAAAACCGAGGAGCTCTTCATTCGCTTTACCGTCTTCGGGTACGGCAGCCAGATCGATCTTGATCACTCCGTCAGCCATCACCGCTTTCCATTGTGATCGAGACGCATTGGGTCGCACACGTACAACGAGCGTCAGTGTTCCTTCTCGTATCAGCCGGTCTTTCAGCAATTGAACATCCATGATCAAGCCAGGTTCTCTTTCTTCCATTTCTCAATCTCTTTGTGATGCCCGCTCAGCAGTACAGGCGGCACTTTCATGTCTCTAAACTCCTCCGGTCGCGTGTACAGCGGATACTCGCGCTTGCGATCGAGTGACTTGGAGAAGCTCTCTTCGGCGGCCGATTCCTCTTTGCCGAGCACGCCCGGAATATGCCGCGCCACCGCATCCACCAACACCATTGCCGGCAGTTCACCGCCGGTGAGGACGTAATCACCGATCGAAATCTCTTCGTCGATCCATCCATCGATCACACGCTGATCGATGCCTTCGTAATGGCCACACAACAACAATAACCAATCATGGTTCTTCGCCATCTGCTCTACTTTCGTCTGCTTCAACCGCTTGCCGCGCGGCGACAAATAAATTCTGTGAGGACCTTTTTTAGATTTACTGTCTGAGCTCTGACTGACTTCTTCAATCAACTGCACAATCGGTTCGGCCATCATCACCATCCCCGCGCCGCCGCCGTACGGTTTGTCGTCGACCTGTTTGTGCGTGCCTTTCGCAAAGGTTCGCAGATCATGCAGGTGAATCTGCAGGTGACCCGCATCCTGCCCACGCTGGAGAATGCTCTCGGTGAGCGGGCCGGTGAACATGCCGGGGAACAGGGTGAGAATGTCGATGCGCATGCAAATACGATACCGATGGAGTTTCTGGAGGGGAACCGGTTTTTCCTCTCCTGACTGCCACAAAGGCTTTGGTTCGCGCTCATGCGTTGACTTACCGAATTTGGTTAACTATAAGAACACCCTACTTTGTATCCATATTTTTCATGGCGCCACATCTTCCACACTTTATATCGGCCCAAGGCGAAACCATTCTTTCTGAAGCAGAATTGAGATCCGCGCTTATAGAAGCAGCAGGATCAAGTGATACAATTAATGTGAAGGAATTGTTCATTGATACGTCCACAGATCCTCATGGAGCACTTGTAGAGATGCAAATCGCAAGACGAGCTCAGTTAGAAAAGCTAATAATAACCCTGGGTGACACGCTGCAATTGAGCAACTTCGCTTTTTCGGCGCCACCGTCGGATTCGAAACCGTTATCGATGACAGGAAGATATGCACTTACGGCTCAAGGCGAAAGAACAAAACCCGCCCAAATTGCACAGGCGCTTTTACAGGCCATCATCGGAGCAAGACGCCGTCTCGACGACATTCGAAGTGTGAGCATGGGGATCGATCAGCGTGTGTTGTCGGTGGGAGGCGCAATAACTTGGCGCAATGAAGATTCAGATGGATGGTCGTTTGATTCATCTTTGAAACATTTTCAAAGAGACGTACAACGAGTTCTAGGAAAGGAAGGTCTGATATACGTCAACCTGTTTGAAGTTTTGGTCGACCGTTTTGGAGGAACACACACGGCCGAATGACCTCTCTACCGGAATTCTCCCATTAACCCCGTCACATCGAATTTCTTCACCTCGTCGACCAAAGCGGTTTGGACATCTTTGCGCGGTACCAGCTGGTCGTAGAACGACGGTATCGATGTATTCTGATACAGAATGCCCGTCGCGATTCGCTCGTGCGCATTCACAGCTAGCTCGCGCGCCTTTTTAAAATCCGATGGATCATGGCCTTCGGCGTTCGCGTCGTAGCATTTGCTGAGCAGATACTCGTGGGTGGCAAAATGATTGTAGGTCGGACAGGCCTGAAGAATGTCGACGAAAGCGAAACCATTGTGTTGGATGGCTGCCTTGAACAGCTCCGCCATCTGCGGAATGTTTCCGCTGAATCCACGCGCCACGAAGGTCGGCTCCAGCGAGAAGACGAAATCCATGCTCGGCAGCGTGTGTTCGGGAATGCCGTTCGGTGAGGAGTTCATCGGCTGCCCCTGCCACGTAAGCGCACTCGCCTGTCCGGTTGTGAGACCGTAGTTGGCATTATTATGCAGAACGAAGACGATCGGATAGTTGCTGCGGATGGCATGAACCAAGTGGCCGACTCCTTCCGAGAAACTGGCGCCATCTCCGCCAAACGCGAGCACCGGTAACTTCATATTCGCCAGCTTGGCACCGGCTGCGAACGGCAACACACGACCGTGCAAACCATGGAATCGATACCCACCCAGCTTGTCACTCATGTTGCCGTGGCATCCGACGTCGTAGCAGAGGAGCACATTCTGTGGCGCAATCTCCAGCTCCACCAGCGCGCGCTTGGCCGCCGTCCAGATGCCGTAATCGCCGCAGCCATCACACCAAGTGCACTGATTGGCACAATGGTAATCCTGCATCTTAGGGCCGCTGTTTTCGAGTGGGATACCCATAGAATTAGGAGAGAACGTAAGCGGGATCGCGGCTAAGCACCGATTGAACAGGCGATGCCGACTTCCCCATCTGCTGCTGCACCGCTGCCAGCAGCTCATCGTAGAAGAACGGTCGACCATCGTACTTCAGAATTTTTTCGCGGATCTCCAATCCGCATTCCTGACGAATCAACATACCCAGTTGTCCCTGATAATTTCCTTCGACCAGCACGACCTTTTTCGCCTGCGCCGCCAGCACCTGCAACCGCCCCGTCTTAAGCGGCCACAAGTAGGTGTAGTGCAAGTAGCCGATCTTCTTGCCCTTCAGCTCGTCACTCTGCATTACATCCATCACCGTCCCCTTCGTACTGCCCCATCCCACCAAAAGCATATCCAACTTCCCTGCTTCCTTGTCGCTGACCACTGACCACTCGCCACCGGTCACTTGATACAACTCCGGTTCGGGCAAAGCACTCTTCAGCGCTTCACTTTTTCGCATACGCTTCTCCATCTGTGCATGCGCGTTCAGCGCCGACTCATCGATTGATCCATCGCCACTGTGCTCATCACCCTGCGCGTTGTACGGCGCAGCTTGCGAGCCAGGCAGCCACCGCGGCGATACGCCGCTGCTGACATGCGGATCGAAGCGGTCACTCGGCTTGAGAGTCTTGAGTGTTTGCGGATCGGTGACCAGTCGACTGCCGCGCTTGATGACTGCTTTGGACTGATCGAACGGCGCCTGTGTGTAGAGCGCTTCGGCAATCTGCTTATCGGTCAGGACAATCACACTCAGCTGGAATTCTTCGGCCAAGTTGAATGCCTCCGGCATCAGATCGAATGAATCCTGCGCATCACTCACCGCCAGCACACATCGCGGGAATTCGCCGTGCGCGGCGTAGACCGATAGAAATAAATCGCCCTGCGACGTCCACGTCGGCAAGCCCGTTGCTGGTCCGGGGCGTTGCGCCAGAATAAACACGGTTGGATTTTCGATAATCCCGTTAAGTGACAACGTCTCGGTCATCAGATCGAAGCCGCCGCCGGATGTCGCCGTGAGTGCGCGGGTCCCCATGTGCATGGCGCCACTGACCATCTGCGCTGCCGTGATCTCGTCTTCGGCCTGCTTGATCACCATGCCCGTCTGATTCTGCACCGATGCGATGTAACCCAAAATCGGGCTCGACGGCGTCATCGGATAGCCCGCGTACAACCGCACTCCCGCATGAATCGCACCCATTCCCATCGCCTCCGCACCGCGCAGCACCAGGTGATCGTTCCACTGGGAATTTTCTTTAGGTAACGGGATGGATACTTTGCCCTCGGGATCAGTGAAACCATATCCCTCATCAATGCATTGCATGTTGAGCGCCAGCAAATCTTTCTTTTTGGCGAAGCGTTCGCCGACGAGTGATTTAAGCGTTTCGATATCCCTGTGCAATGCCGCCCACACGAACGCCGCGATGAAGACATTCCCCAGAATCGGCTTCGCCTTCAGACGTGCCAGCACTTCGTCCACCGGCAAATACACGACACGAATCTTGCGCTTCTTGAGCAGCTCCTGTTCAGCCGGTTTGAATTGCCATTGAGGTGACTGGTGCACGATCACACCGCCCTCCTTCAAATCACGCAGGTTCAGTTCCAGGCCATGGTGATTCAGTGCGAACAGTAAATTCACCGTCGTCTCGGTGCTCTCCAACTTCTGATCACTGATATCTAATTGATAACTCGCATGCCCGCCCTTGATGAGGGACGGATACTCGCGGTAGCCGAACACGCAGTAGCCCGACCGCTTGAGTCCTTTGGCCAAGATGTTCCCAATCGAATCGATGCCCTGACCCGATGCGCCGACGATTTTGAGAGAAATACGGGACACGGACGGAATTGAGAAGTAGATGCTCGTCGAGAGTATAGCGGATTTCTTCCTTCATTTGAGTAAGCCTTCACCCCACGTGCGTATCATCGCTTCTTGTCCGTATGGCTCATTGACGATGCGCAATGTTGGCTGCACCAGTTCGCCGCCATGCGCCTCGACAAATTTTTCCATGTGATCCGCCGCCCGGCAGGTGTAGTGATACCGCTCATCACCCAAACCGATCACCGCAATCTTCTTGCCTTTCAGTTCAACATCTTTGGCAATATCAAGCAGGTAATGGTACATGTGAGGATTAAGTTGACCCTCGGTGTTTCCTGTATTCCAAGTGCTCGTCGCAAGAACCAGCACGTCTCCCTTCAAGAGATCTTCCGGCTGTGCCTTTTCGGCCCGCAGTACTTCGGCACCAATCTTCTTTTCCTGCAGGAATTTGGCCAACTGCTCGACCACATATTCGGTGTGGCCGCTGGTGGAGGCGTAGAGAATTTGAATCAACATGAGCTGATTGTACCCTTTCGCTCAAAATGATGCTTTAAGAGAGAATATTTGTATGTCAAATATTGTTGACAATTTGCCCAGAAGATTTAGCATGACCAATAGAGCGTCGCCTCCTAGTCGACGATCAACTAATGCGGAGGCACCGCGCCTCTAGACTGATCGTTGAAAGCGTCGCTTACCTTCGGAGCATTGCAATGAAACGCGACATGCGGAACTTCAAGCCCAAGCTGGAAAGCCTGGAGCTGAAAGCGTTGCTTTCGGTTCCTGGCTACATCATCCCCCCGGGAACGGGCCCGTTCTTAAATGGAGTGAAGGATCACTCCCACGACCAGATCATCATCGAGATGCGGCCAGGCGACCCCGGATGGGTCGTCCCAAGCTTCGTCTCCCCATTCGCACACCCTGTGAGACCGTGGGTGATGTTTTACGGCCATCACGTTCCACGTGGGCCGCACGGCTTCTTCCCCCATCCCTTCCGACCTCACTGAGGAATTAGGGCATGAAGCCTCGTAGCCAAAAAAGCGACGCCACTCTGGCGATCAATCTTTTACCCCCGACGCAGTCGATCTAGACGCGCCGGGGGGTTTTGACGTGCCGAAAACGCATGGGAAAAAGCCTCAAATTCTGCTATACTATAAGGAAATGTCTCTTCTCCATCCCGCCTCCATCGCCGTGATTGGTGCCTCGAGTGAGGAAGGCAAAGTCGGCCACTACATCTTCCAGAACCTGCTCACGCAGGGATATACGGGACGGCTGTATGCAGTGAACCCCAAGCATCCCGAGGTGCTGGGACAAAAAACGTTCCCGTCGGTGTCGGCTATTCCCGAAGCTGTGGAACTGGCACTTATTGTCACTCCATCGCAGGTGGTCACGACCATCGCCGAAGAATGTGGCCAGAAGGGTGTGAAAATCCTGGTCGTCATCAGCGCCGGATTCGGCGAACTGGGCAACGACGAAGGCAAGACGCGCGAAGAGGAACTCAAAACCATCGTCCAAAAATATGGCATGCAGCTGGTAGGACCTAATTGCCTGGGTATTCTGCGTCCTTCCATCGGCATGAACGCATCGTTCGCCGTGAGCCTGCCGCAGAAAGGCAACATTGCCCTACTGAGCCAGTCGGGCGCGATGGCTGTGGCTATTATGGATAGTGCCAAATCGCTGTATCTGGGATTCTCGTTCATCGTGAGTATGGGCAATAAAGCAACGATGGATGAATGTGATTTTCTGGAGATCTGCGAAAATGATCCCGAAACAAAAGTGATCGGCCTGTATCTGGAGAACATTCGTGGCGGCCGCAAATTCCTGGATATCACCAAGCGCGTCAGTCAGACCAAACACATCGTGCTGATCAAATCCGGTACCTCGCGAAAAGGCGAACATGCCGTGTCGTCGCATACCGGCGCCATGGCCGGATCCGAGAGCGCCATTGCGGCCGTCTGTTCGCAGGCCGGAATCCACCGCGCCCAATCGACACAGGAGTTTTTGGACCTCGTGCGGACGCTCGGCACGCAGCCGCCGCTGTTGTCGCCGAATATCGGTGTGATCACCAATGCCGGCGGTCCTGGCATTCTTGCCACTGATGCGGCTGAAAAAGAGAAGCTGATGCTCGCATCGCTCGATATGGAACACAAGTCATCGCTGCGACTGCTGCTGCCCAAAGCAGCCAGCGTCGAAAACCCGATCGATGTGCTGGGCGATGCGCTGGCCGACCGGTACGGCTATGCAGTGGAAGCCTGCGGTCGCGACGAGAATATCGACGGCTTGGTCGTCGTTCTTACGCCGCAGATCATGACGCCGAGTCTGGAGATTGCAAAGACGGTGATCCAGGGCTTGCAGCATTATCCGCTGATGCCGATCGTGACGTGTTTCATGGGAGACGAGAGCGTCCGCGAAGCGATCGATCTGCTGCAGTCACATGGCATCCCGAACTTCCCCTCACCGGAGCGGGCCGTGCATGCGCTGAAGCATTTGCAGAAGTCGATGGTTGAGCAGACCCTCACGGTAAGGAAACTATCGCCTGAACGCACGGCCAAAGCACAGGCAATCATCGCGAATCAGCATGGACTGCTGAATGCAGAGGTGACTAAAGAACTCTTCTCGCTGTACCAATTGCCGACACCGGCCCAGGCCCTGGCACAGACGGTCGACGAAGCCATCCGCTACGCCGAGAAGATCGGCTTTCCGGTGGTGGCCAAAGCAAGCTCGCCCGATGTGGCGCACAAAACGGACATCGGCGGCGTGCGGGCAAACCTGATGAATCCGGAGGACGTTCGGCGTGCCTACGACGAGATTATCCAGAATGTCCACAATTACGATCCCGATTTTTATCTCGAAGGAATCCTGATTCAAAAATTCCTCCCGGCCGGCAACGAGTTTATCGTCGGCGCCGCCGAAGATGCGTCGTTCGGCCACCTGATCATGATCGGCCTGGGCGGCATTTACACCGAACTGTTCAACGATGTCGTCTTCCGCATCGCTCCCGTGGAAGAGAAAGAAGTCTACGCCATGCTGCAGGGTCTGCATGCGTGGAAGCTGCTGATGGGCATGCGCGGTAAAGGACAATCCGACATCGCCGCACTGGTGCAGATTGTGATGACAATCTCGGATCTGATCAGCGACTGTCCACAAATCAACGAACTGGATCTTAACCCGGTGTTCGTGGATGAGAACGGAACGGTGGTGTTGGATGCGAAGGTAATTATACGGTGACCGAGGTGACCGATGATCTTCTTAGACAAGCAAGATCTGGATCTTCGGTTTCGTCGGTTCCCTTGGTTGCGTCGGTCGCTTAGCCTATCCTGACCACATGCCCCGAGTCACAATTCTGCTTCCGACATACGAACCGCGGAAGGAATATCTGCACGAAGCGGTGAAATCGTTGCTGGCACAGACCATGCCCGATTGGGAACTTTTTGTGCATGATGATGCATCGCGGACAGACGTGCGCTCGATGTTCCAGCCGTTCCTACACGACAATCGGATGACGTTCGTCAAAAGCGCGCACCGGCATGGGATCGGCGGCAATTGGAACGCATGTCTGCCGCTGGGAACTGCTCCTTTTTTGCAGTTTTTGTTCCAGGATGACACATGGGAACCGCAATACCTGGCAACGGCGCTCGAGCCGATTGAGCACGATCCATCCATCGGTCTCGTCGGCGTGAACCATCGGTACATCACCGACAAAATGAACACCGTCGCCCTCTCGCCGATCTACCGCGAAGTAGGTGACGCGCGCGCAGCCCTGGCTCCCGGCAAACACACTGGGCGTGAATTCCTGCTGGAATGGGCGGACAAAGGCTTGCGCCCGAACATCATCGGCGAACCGAGCTTTGTACTGTTGCGCCGGAGCGCCGTGACGCAGACGGGCACGTTCAATGAACGAATGGTCCAAAATTTGGACAGCGAGTACTGGATGCGCCTGCTCCTGGCCCACAATCTCTATTTCATCGCCGACGAGCTGGGCAATTTTCGCGTGCACGAAGCCGCCGCCAGCAGCCGCAATAGTGCGCAGGGACGCGGTCTCACCGACCGGTTAGTATGTTTTGAAGAACTGATGACTTGGGTTCCGCAGGGCCCTGAGCGCCAGCGTGTGCGGCGCGCACTGGTCTACGCTCTGGCCGATATGATCCGTAAATACCGCCGTCGTCGTCAGGGAGGCGGAGGCATCGGCGACATGCGTAAAAGCGATATCATCCGCTTTGCAATGCGGCATCCGGTGGTGATGGCAAAAGCAATGGTGAAATCGTTGCGATGAGATGCCATACGGCGCCAATCCTCTTAAAGACGAGCTCCCCCGCTCGCCGTATTTTTCGTCACCAACCTTTCCCCCCTCCGTCTCTTGATCTATCCTTCTGAAGAACCATTTATCTGCTTCCCACATCATCTATGAAATTGAAGACCATGATGCAACGTGCCGTCGACATCGGTATCAGCGAAGATCCGCGCGGAAAAAAGGTTATTGAGAAAATGCTGAAGAAACAGAAAGAGAAGTACGACAAACTCGACAAGAAGGATAAGGAGATGTTCGACCTGGAGCGCACATGGAATCCGTACCACGATTCACGCGTGATCAACGGCAATGGCGATGAAGAAGTGCAGGTGCTGATGGTCGGCATCGACATCGAAACGCCCGAAGTGTTGTTGGCCGACCGCTTGCGCGAACGCGGCGAGAAGATCGACGCCATCTTCATCCACCATCCCGAAGGACGCGCACTGGCCGACTTGGACAAAGTGATGGCCATGCAGGTCGATCTTCTGGAGCTTCATGGTGTTCCAGTGAACCATTCCGAAGCACAGATCCGACCACGCATGGAACGAGTATGGCGCGCGATCCACGCCGATAACTTGTTCCGCACCGAACGTGCAGCCGAATTAATGGGCATCCCCGCCTTCACGTGTCACACCATCACCGACAACCTGGTGTGGCGGTTTATGGAAAAAGAAATCTGCAGCAAGCCATTCGACGACCTCAGCGAGGTGATCAAAGCCATCGAACAGATTCCGGAATACAAGTACTACGCCAAGAAGGGTAATCCGCCGATCATCGTGCATGGCAGTGGCAACAGCCGCCCAGGCAAGATCGCCGCGACCGAATTCACCGGCGGCACCAACGGTCCGGAGGAGTTTTTGGAATCGCAATCGCGCGCCGGCATCGGCACCATCCTCTCGATGCACGTGACCGAAAAGACGCTGGAAGAAGCCCGCAAGCATCACGTAAATATGATCCAGTGCAGCCACATGGCCAGCGATGCCATCGGCATCAACCTGTTGCTCGACCGCCTGTCCAAGGAAGAGAAAAAACTGAAGACGATCGATGTCTCGGGCTTTGTGAGGGTGAAGAGAGGATCCTGAACACAAAGACAATGCAGTCGATAATGCCGAGGGACTTCCGTATGAAAATCCCTCGGCTTCTTCGGATTACTGGGTTTCTTTCAAGAAAGGACTACTTCCATCAATCTCATTCCTGGCCTATACTTATCCTCCCCTTTTCCCTTTCCTATGCCTCGTCCTGGCATTCTTGATCTGACGCGCGGCAGTCTCGCCTTCGCGCGAAAGCACACCGCTCTGTGGTGGGCAACGCTGTGGCTGTTCATCCTTCCGTCAATTTTGATGACTCTGGTACTGGATAGCTGGGAGAATTTTCGTGAGATGCCGTCACAGACACCGACGTTGTACTGGACGATTTTCATCGGTGTCGTCCTGGCACTGGCGTTGCTGTGTTTCCTGATGTCATGGGGATGCGGAGCGGTGTTCCTGATCGCCAAACGGCAAATTCAGAATCGCGCCGGTCGGTCACGCACGTCATTCAAAACGTTGCGAAAAGAATCCTTCTCCTTCGCAATTCCCATATTTCTCACATCCCTGCTACGCCTGTGCTTTATCGCTTATCTGGCGCTCTTATTCGTCGTACCGGCTGCGCTATACATCACAGCAGTCCCCAATTGCAACGAAAGCAGCGACGTACTGACCGATAACCTGCGTTGTTTCTATCCATTGTTCTTGTTCCTCCCGCTTCTTCTCCCTGCCATCTATTACACCATCCGTACAACCTTCTACGCCGTTGCTATCGTGACCGACGAGAGCGCCTATCGCGAAGCGTTGGATCGCAGTCGCGAGGTCACCAGCGGCAAATTGCGTGCCGTGATCAGCTGGCTCCTGGGACTGGGGGCCCTCATTTTCCTCCCTGCTTTCGCACTTGAGCTGTTCATTGGAATGACATTGGATACCATGCCTCATCCGATGGTTCTCAACGAGATAATTGGAGAATCACTTACCGGCATCGCGCTCCTGATTTTTCTACTGTCGTTGGTCTCTCTGTACGGCAATCTGCGCGGCACGAGCGGCGACATTAATGTCCTCAGGGCTCCCCACAAAAAACGACCGGCATCCATCAAGAAGTCGCTCAAAATTTCAGGCTCAACCATCACTGCGGAAGCTACGGGAGTCCGGGAGATCATGCCCCCGCCAGCAGGCGCCTGATTACACGAACCACGCTATACTCGTCTCTATGACATGGGGTCTTGTTCTGTCGGGCGGCACAGCGGCCGGCATCGCCAACGGGGGCGTGCTGGAAGTACTCGATCGAGAGCAATTACGCCCTGACTTTTTGGCGGGCAGCAGCATGGGTGCCATTATCGGAGCGCTGTACGCGTATGGCATTCCTGTCAGCACTATCCATGAGCTGACGGACCGGATTTCGCTGACGAACATTGCTGCCTGGACCGGACCGACGATGAAAGAAGGCTTGCACGGCGGTCTGCTGCGCCAACGCATCGAAGAGCATCTGTCTCCGCTGGTGGGTGACGCGACGATCGGCGATTGCCGTCTGCCGTTCGTGTGTATCGCCGGCCGCGTGATCAAGCCGATCCAGTGGACTAAGATCCTCGGCGATGATTTTCTGGATCATGTCCGGGAATGCATCGAGCGCTACGTATTTCCATCCGAAACCCGTCTTATCGATGCCATCGTTGCATCCAGCGCCATGCCTATGATCTTTAAACCAGCCGAGGTGAACGGCCAGCACTTCGTCGATCTGATCGCCTTTGGTGCCATCCCCGCCCGCACGCTCCAAGAAATCCATCATCCACAGGTGACGGTGTGCACCGATACCAACCCCGTCTGGGAAGACGTGATGGATTTTCTCCCCACGGGCTGGAAAGAGTTCCTGCGTGCCGGCTACGACTCGCTGGAAGAAAGCAAAGACGCGTGCGACCTGGTCATCCGTCCCCCACAGCCGCACGGCCCTTTCCGCTTCGATAAAGCCGAAGACTTTTGGCAGGCGGGAATGAAGGCGGCGGAGGGGAAGGTTGAAGAGATGAAAAAATTACTCTCGTAGCTGCCCTCACCCCGGCCCTCTCCCTCCTTCCCAGGCCGTAAAGGGAGTGGTGATCGTCTGCTCGTCCTTGAATAGTAAAGACCTGCCGGGAGAGGGAGGTGCGTGCTCTGTGTGTTTTATCCAATGAAGCTCTCTCCACTACGCCCAGGCGGCTAGAGGCCGCCCAACCTCTTCGCACGTTCGCTATTCCAGGGAACAGCCCCTCCGCCTATGTGGTGGGGATAAGTGGTTACAAGCCCTGCTGTCGCATGCCCATAGGCGCGACAGCAGGGCGAGGTGGGTCATAGGCGGTGTGCTTCTTTTTGGTTCTTTTTCTTGTCGCGGGGAGACAA
>JBEPVF010000006.1:0-83058 GCA_041691135.1 Candidatus Peribacteria bacterium | reverse complement strand
ATGCTGCCCGCTGCTATGGAGAAAATTGGGTATGCGCTCTGTTGCTTCGTTCTTGTCGCACGCCATCTTTCAGCGCCCAGTGTAGGCATATTTGGTGCACTTGATTTCGTGTTTGGTCTTGGTTTCTTATTCGCATTCAGAAATACGGAAGGACATCGCGCATGAACGCGGCGATGAGAATCTTCCTGGCCGGAGCTACCGGCGCGATCGGAAGACGCCTTATCCCCCAGCTTGTGAGTGCCGGACATACAGTGATCGCGGCCACCCGCAGCCCTGGAAAAGCTCACGAACTGATGCAACAGGGGGCCGAGCCGGCTATTGTCGACGTCTTGGACAAGGATGCAATCCATAAAGTAGTCATTTCAGCACGTCCCGATGTTGTCATTCACGAACTGACTGCCCTTGCTAATGTTATGAGCTATCGAAATTTCGATTCAGCGCTTGCTGAGACGAATCGACTTCGCACCGAAGGGCTGGATAACCTCATCGCGGCAGCTCACGCAAGCGGTGCGACCCGCTTCATCGCCCAGAGCTATGCTGGTTGGCCGACCGGTGGGGGCGGTGAGCGTGTCAAGAGCGAGACGGCGCCCCTCGACCCTGCACCTCTCAAATCCATGGTCAAATCTCTCGATGCCATACGGCATATCGAGACGACAGTGCCGGCGATCGCCAGTCTGACTGGGATCGTTCTACGCTACGGACATCTCTATGGTCCGGGCACTGGGTTCTCGGAGACAGGAGCGATGGTGAAGCTTGTTAGGAGGAGAGCATTCCCAATTATCGGTGGAGGACATGGTATCTGGTCATTCCTCCATATTGATGACGCCGCCTCTGCGACACAAGTTGCTCTCACCCGCGGAGATGCTGGCATCTACAACATCGTGGACGATGACCCTTCGGAGGTCTCTGAATGGCTACCCGCGTTAGCGAAAGCGGCAGGAGCGCCAGCCCCGTATTCCATTCCTAAATGGCTCGGGTTACTTGTGGCGGGAAAGAGTGTCGTCTTCCAAATGACCAGCATCCGCGGATTATCTAACGACAAAGCAAGACATACTTTGCTCTGGAAACCCCGACAAACGACATGGCGTGAAGGTTTCAATAGAGAGTTTCATGTTTCCTCACCAACGGCAGGTTAGGGAGCACTTGGATGACGGGAATTGACACGAGAGCGAGGTCAGCAACATTAACCGTAGTATCTACGTCCAGACTATGTTCAGCTTTTGACCTGCCGGCGAAGAGTAATGACATGAGGAATAACAACGCCAGAACGCTTGGAAATGACCGATGCCTTGCTTGTCAGTGGACATGTCACATCATCTTACTAAACGCAATCATGAAGTGGACGACCGAAATGAAGCACGTGCATAAAGCCTTATAGCTGCGCATCAAATCATCTAGTTCTATCGAGCAGGGCGTAGCTCAGACCCATGAGACTGAGGTTTAAATGGCCGAAAATACGGAATCCTATATGCAATTCAAACAATTTCGCGGCAATTTGGTCCGGGGATGCCAATTCTTTTGGACAGTCATTTTAGCGATCAGCGCGATCCCTGCTGGTATTGTCGCTGCACAAGATCTCAACCTTAATCCCACTCGTCCCACTATCGCGAACAGCGCCGCTATCCAGAGTTCAGGTGTCCTGCAGGTTGAAATGGGATACGACGCTTATCCACAGCACGTTCCCGGCAACCAGCAGACCCTCAATACGCTGTTTACCTATACTCCTCTTCCTCGGCTCCGGCTGGACTTCGACTGGTCTGCGTTCGATCACCAGCAAGTAGGGAAAGACGTGACCAACGGTATCGGCACGATACAGATCGGCGGCAAGGTTGAGTTGATGAAAGAAAACTACCATCGCCCCGCCCCTGGTGTTGCCCTTCAATATGAAGCCGAACTTCCATCCGCCTCGCAACCCTCACTCCAGGGCTACGGCCAACAGGTCATCGTTCTGCTTAATCATCACTACGGAAAACATGGTGACGTTGACGTCATCCTTAACGGTTCGGTTGTTCAATCGGATTGCCAAACGAGCTCCGGATGTTCTTATGGAGGTCAGCAGTCGTTCGCGCTCAGCTATCACCTACAAAAGGAGACGCGTCTCTACGCTGAGGCCTTTTCGCAGAACGTATCACAGTCGAACACTCCGCCCGGCACTTATATCTTTGGCGGCTTCTATCGTAAAATCAACGATTCATTCGGAGTGGATGGCGGGATGCGGTTTGGCGTTAGCGACCACTCAGCCAGTGTAGGCACAACATTCGGCATCGTCTTCGGGAAGCGATTGCAAAACCATCCGGAGGCAAAGTGATCTCCTTCGGTCTAACTCAACACATTGATCGGTAAACGGCGATCCATCTTGATCAAAGCGGATTAGGCATGGTACCTATCGGCATGCCGGGAATCGAAAAGCGTATCGCCCGGCAGCCTCAGTTAGATGTCAGAACTTGCCATCAACGCCTGAAGCTTGAGGGCATTGGAGTATGCGTATGAAAGGGCCGTGTTGTCGAAGATAACCCAGACGTTTTCGTGAGATTTAATTTCAGTAGCGAATGCAGTCAGAAACTCGTCCTCGTAATTTGAATAGTAGGTACGCGGCGAACCATGGAGTCGGTAATAACCGAGCCTCGTGTCTCCGCCGGGTGCGGCAGCTATCGGGTCACTTTTGGGGGGATCGGCGGCCACTCTGGCGATCGCAAGTCTTTTGAGGAGCACATTCACCGAGCCAGTAAACCAGGTTGCATGACGTGGCTCAAGAACGACCTCTCCATTGTAGAGTTCACGCACTAAAGAAAAGAAGTCTTCAGCAAGCACGAAATCGAATGAAAGTGACGGGGGAAGTTGAAAAAGAACAGGGCCCGCCTTCTCGCGCATCGGCTCAATCTGTCCGAAGAAAGCTTTGAGCAAAGGGCCAGTATTGCGTAGTTTTTCTTCGTGAGTCACCGTCTTAGGGGCTTTTATAGAGAAACGAAAGTCGGGTGGAGTCTCTTCTGCCCATTTCGCCCATGTAGTTGCACGATGAGGACGATAGAAGGACGAATTGATCTCAACGCAGGGAAGAGTGCGGGAATAGCGAGAGAGGTGAGTTCCTTGCTCCTTTTCGCCTTTAGGGACGGACCAGCCGGCAGTGCCGATTCGATGCATGAACGTTTGATGCGGTCTCTCTGAGCAATATGCGAGGACAATGAATGCGAAACCGAGAAGCCCTACCTAAGAATCGGTTCCGTCCAACCCTTTAGGCCCGGAGAGCAGACGAACGAGACCCTTTCGTGCTGCAAGTACTACTTCTTACCTAAAAGGAGATTACGGCGACCCTGACGATAGGAAGAAAAATCGCCTCACGGATTGGATTAGACAAAACCGCAAATAGCCGGAGAGCGGAAAGCTAAGCGAGCAAATACCAACCGAAAAGGTCGTTCAGCTGATTAAAGAAACGCCTCCCGGTATCGAATAGAGGTCTCTAAGCCGGCAGCTGCTTCAAGGCCATTCATTTGTGGCAATCCAAAGTGCGTCATATTGCCTTTAAATAGGCCGTTCGGGAAATTGCCGCTTACAGTGGAGAACAGTTTGAGTGAGCACCTCAAGATCCCTCTCTGCATGCGACTGTCGTAGGTAGAGTTCGAGTTCTTGGAACCTGCGGCTAATTTCGGCATCCATTGCCAATGGACGCGGCCCGTACGCTCTGGAAAGTCGTCGCAGTACTTCCCGCCCGATCTCCCTCAGTCGCCGATGACGAACTCGCGTATTCCCTCGGCCCGGGAATGGTAGTGCCTCACGGACCAGTTCTCGCAACCGCGTCTGTAGGTCAACGTCCAATCAGAACCTCGTTATGGGCTTCAAGTGCCTGCGCAAAGCCATGGGGTGCCCGGCCGATACGTCGCCCGCTAGTCATCACCCTCATACGTGCATTTGATTGTCTTCTTGATCCTGTTGCTATGAGCCGATTCCAAAGATCATGATCTTCTGCGGTCTCCAGATCGCTCCATCCTCCCGCACGCAGGTACGCATCGGCACGCATGCCCAGATTTGCTCCGTGCACATGAGGATGAGTTCCATCCTCATGGATTTGATAGCTGGCACGAAATCGTTGTTCCACATCAGCAGAATGACCTTCAAATGAATCGACGTCAATGACGTCCTGCGACTGCATCCAGACTACTTGCAGCAACAATAAGATGGTCAATAAGCCAGGATTGTGGGACGCAACAGTCTGCGTCCGTATTTGCGAGCCAACAACGGGAGAGCGGGCCCAAGTACCGGTCCAATGCTTTCCTGGCTGCGAGGCGTCGAGCTTCGCCGACAGATCGCGCTTGCGTTGTTACGACGGCACCGTGGCACGACAAAACCCGTTCCGCGATGTTGCCGGTAAGATCTGTGGAGCTGTCCACGGAAACGATGACATCCCAGGTTGCCGAAAGAGGAAGCTGTTGGCAGGCGTCCAGCACTGATTGAAGACAGCGAGGAAGAAGCGCCTCTTCATTGCGGGCGGGAATCAACACGGCAATGTGCCAGGCAGCGACGGTCATGAACGTGCCCACCGGTCTAAACGAAAGCAGGAGTAGCATTGCTCAACCTCGCTCCAGTCCGTCCACAGACTTTAGGATCTCGTGCACCCGATCGCCGCTGAGGATGTGGTCTGGTGAATTACCCAGCCAACCAGCCAATGTGCCGCGAGAAAGATCCCGTTCGGCTCAAGCCGTTCAACGAGCTTTCCAGCCAACTCTGCCAACACAGTCTCGTTGAAGTAGTAGCCTATTTCACTAAATACGATCAGATCGAAGGATGTTGCGGGTATATCTGCAGGAAGCGTCCCACGACGCACAGAAACATTGCTGAGTGAACGGCAGCGTTCGCGCGCTCACACGGTAGCGGTCGGAGATATGTCCATGGCGTAGGGAAATGAGGGCTAATTGTGTAGTAAGGACGCCGACTGAGCAGGCGGGTTCAAAGGTATTGCGATAAGCGCGCCCGCGCAAGGCACGCATGATTGTTGCGTAACGATCTCTTTCGTAATCGCTCGAAGCGAAGCCCCACGGATCTTCTGACGTCTGATAGATCTTCTCGAAGAATGATTGGCTTGTGGTATCGAGGGTCATGTTGGCAGATACGTTTCAAAAAATTGCACTGCTGGCCAGAGTAAATTCTCCGGTAGAGATCGGCTCGCCGGATACGTGGGTGAGTTGGGAAGTGTGATGATTTAAAGCTTCTAACTTGGCGTTGCGTTGGCGCTCATTGAGTGGAAATCGGAACAGGGGTAGACCCTCGAGAAGGGTGGGGGTACCCCGGTGCCAGGTCCAAAAGAAATAATAGATAAGGGACGCGCCTGTATGGAGCGCAACCTGTTTCGCGACTATGCCGCAAGCCTCATGATCTGGGTGGAAATCATGTGGCCATGGCGCTAAGACCTGAGTTTCAGCGGTACACAACGATGAAAGACCATCCACCAGTTGATCAACATGAGAGGAAATGTCGCTATCCGTCAGATGTAAACGAACGATATGATCTGATTCCACACCGAGAGCTTTTGAGCGCTTGCTCTTGCTCGCGTTGACGGATTGGCCCTAAGCCGACAGAGTCGTGATAAAGCATTCTGGCCATCTGTGACTGCAAGAACCTGAACATCAATTCCGCGCTCCGTCGCCCAAGCGATTAAACCGCCAGTTGCGAGAGTTTCATCATCGGGGTGGGGAGAGACGATGACGATGGGCGCGGTTGACGGCTCCCACATTTGGTTCCTGGAGAGAAGCGAACTCCACTCCGCTCCCTGCATAAGGCGAACAATCATATTGCTGCCTAATTTGATGCAAAAAAGAAGAGCGATCGCGATTGAATGGGAAATTCCTGCGAAGTTCGCGATAGAAAGGTGGAAAGGCCGGGCAAGGCAGCCCTTCCATTCTTACAAGCAATGGCTAAAACCCCGTCCGCACCGATGGCTCGCGGTCCCAGATTCGGCCCTTAGAAGCCGCCGCTAAGAAAGCTCCCACATCCGAGCCTACTTTGACGCCCTTATCTACAACTACCCCTGCTGCGTTTAAAAGCGGTTTGGCATCAGAATTCGCCCCGATGACCTTCAGGTGAGCAAACGCATCGTGGACCCACGCAACCGCAGCGGCTTCCTTTGACAGCAGCTTTCCACCGTCCTTGGAGATCGCAACGAAAACTGTATCGAAGAGAACCGACGATCCTCCAGCCAGTTGGAAGTCCGCCTCCAGCAATTTCCCGTTTGCGGCGACCGCTCCGCCAACTTTAGGCGCGATGATTTTAAAGTCCGCGCCAAGCTTGAGAGTAGCCTTCTTCAAGGCATTTACCGTGTCAGAATCCGTTCCGTCCGCCACCAAACAGCCAACAACGCGGCCCTTCAAAGTACTCTTCGCTTTCGCAAGGATGCTTAGCGCTGGCGATTCTGGTAGGTCCGTTCGCGCAGGAACCGTTGTTTCCACGGGCTTGATTTTTCCCTGCAGACCCAAACCATTGGCAATGCGCTGGGCAACTTTAGGGTCTACGTTCGCAAGCTGACCGACCATGCGCTCCCGTACTGTCAATGTCTCTACTTTGCTGAGCTCAAAGATGAACGCGGAGATGATGTGGTTCTGTTCCGGTTCAGTCTGCGAATAATAGAACTGTCGTGCCTGCGAAAAGTGATCCGCGAAGGACTCTGACCTCACTCTGAGTTTGTCTCCTTCCAACATCTCTGGAAACGAGCTGAAACCCTTCTGCGGATTTTGGCGGGGCGAGTCTGCTTCAAGGGAGCTTGGCGAGTAGGAGACCCGACCCTTTTGCGTCCGCATCGTCATGTGTCCGTCTCGTTGCATGTTCATCACAGGGCATTTGGGCGCATTAACGGGAATCTGCTGGTAGTTTGGACCGCCAAGCCGACTCAGCTGAGTGTCCACATAGGAAAGGTTTCGGCCCTGGAGGAGCGGGTCGTTCGTGAAATCGATACCGGGCACTACGTTGCGGGTGCAAAATGCAACTTGTTCTGTTTCCGCAAAGTAGTTGTCAACGTTTCGATCTAGTACCATTCGCCCGATGATTCTCAATGGAATCAGCTCTTCTGGAATTAGCTTCGTGGCATCTAGAACATCGAAATCGAACTTCTGAGCGAACTCTTCATCGAAGAGTTGAACGCCAAGCTCCCATTCGGCTGGATTACCGGCGGCAATAGCGTTCCAAAGATCGCGCCGATGGAAATCGGGGTCGCTTCCGGAGATCTTCAAAGCCTCATCCCAGATCACAGACTGCATGCCGAGTTTCGGTCGCCAGTGAAACTTCACATAGGTAGCTTCGCCTGCTTCGTTGAGAAGCCGATAGGTATGCACGCCAAACCCCTCGATCATTCGCAGGGAGCGGGGGATTGCCCTATCAGACATAATCCACATAAGCATGTGGGTGCTCTCAGGCATCAGAGAGACAAAATCCCAAAAGGTGTCGTGAGCAGATTGGGCCTGAGGAAAGCCGCGGTCCGGCTCCTGCTTAACGGAATGGACTAGGTCGGTGAATTTGATTGCATCCTGAATGAAGAAGATCGGGATGTTGTTGCCTACGAGATCCCAGTTTCCCTCGGAGGTGTAGAACTTGACAGCGAAACCGCGTACGTCGCGCGCCAAGTCGCTCGAGCCCATGTTGCCGGCAACGGTGGAGAAGCGAGTAAATAACGGTGTCTTCTCTCCTACACGATTGAAGATGCCGGCCTTAGAAATCCCCTTAAGAGAATCGGTTAACTCGAAATACCCATGAGCTCCGAAGCCACGGGCATGAACAACCCGCTCCGGGATTCGCTCATGATCGAAGTGCTGTGTCTTCTCAAGGAGGACGTGATCTTCCATTAGGACCGGGCCTCTCGAACCAGCTTTAAGGGAGTTCTCGTCGTCAGAGAGAATGACACCGGTTTGAGTTGTCATTGCGGGATGGGTGCCTCCAGCGGTTTGATGTAACTCCCCACCTTTGCCAATCTGGGCATCAAGACTGCTTGGTTTAGCTACGTTTATAGATTTCTTCATGAACTGCCAGCTTTCGCGTAAATTGCTGAGGTGAACGAACAGGCTTAGATTGGATGCCGTAAGGACTTAGATTCCAGTGTGGATAATGGGTTGGCTCGCGCGGCTGGAGGCCGCCTCAATCTTGCTTCGTTACGTGAAAGTAGATCGCAGTATAGTTGACGAGGTCGAATAGAGGCCGCTTCTTGTTTGTTAGACCGACGGAATAGCGCACTTGAAGCTGCTAACAATGAACCAGACAGGGCCTGCGAGCTTTGCGAGTCTCAACAGAACTATCATCCGACTTAGTCAAGAGTGCGTAATAGCAAATGAATCGGAAGGTGCATAATCTTCGGAGACTTCGTACTTCTGCTGTTCTCTTCCTGACAAGCCACATATTAAATTACATTCTTGACTTCCGAAATCAGCGAGCCGACCGGATTGGTAACAGCGCTTCTCGCTATTGAAACCATCGATTCTCCGCGGCGGTACATTAGATAGGCGGCTATAAATCCCGAAATTACCGTTGTGTATAAGATCACTTTGGTGAACGTACTCTGCGCTTCGACGGGCTTCTCTGTAGCCATATAATCCCCTTTGCTTCTATTCCCAATTTCATATGATGCAAGATACTCTGCTCGAAGCGGACCGCCCTGCTGAGATTCTCCCTCGCTTGTTAAAGCTTTTTTTCTCTTTAGGGGTGCCCAGAGGGGATATTTTTCTTTTCAGATGGGGGCAACGAGATCATGAAAGGAGACGAGTCTCTGATGTCAACCAAAGGATTTCATTGGTGAGAAGCCGACCTCAGGTTGCCAATCACGGCCCAATGAGTGACTCGGAGATTTGGCGCTCATTGCGAGCGAGCTATCCTCGATCGTAACGATCAGCTGATTGCGGCATCTTACCGGTCACATACGTTCAATTTAGCCGCGCCAACCAAGCTGTTCCGCTTCTTCAAAGCTGAGATGGAGGAGGTAGAAAAAGCCGTCGGGACTTTCGATGTGGCTAAATATGTTCCGAACGTCAGAACCATTAGGGAGTAAGGCATTGACGGTTTCGATGAGCTCATATTCATCGCTGAAGACACGCTCGTAGGTTGTGGCTCGGATGCTTCGGGAAGTCCAGACCCGAATGCGAGCAGTATAACGGCAACTGACGCCGCTTTCGTCGTACGCGCAGGAGAGATGGACCAAGTAGCGGCGCTTGCTGGCCGTTGGATCGGGCTTGTATATGAATGGGTTCATAGACACGAGAGAGCGTGGCGTCGAGCATAACGGTCGAGGACCATACGGTTGTAACGTTGTGCGAGGATGCAGGGCAGATTGGAGGCAATCGCGTAAGCGGTCATCACCCATCGTGCCCACGGCGGATTCCAGAGAAAGAAGAGAGGGAGGCAGCAGATCGCGCACCAGTGCGCAACTTCTGCACGGCGTGTTTCGATCAGGAATTGTTCGATGTAGGCGGGATTGCGTGAAGGAAGGCTCTTCACTGCGCCTCCGAGCAAGGGCGCGCCATCGGGGAGCAGGTGTTTCCATCTCCTAACGGCGAACCAATCCCGATACAGAAGACCGTGACGTTCCCATCTGCGTGGAGCGGTGAGCCACGAATTTTGTGCGAAGACCGACTGCGGAAAACGGATAGCGGCATAGGCGATGGCGAGCTGAATGACTGGCCAGCCCAAAATGTTCGCCGCCCATAGGAGCGGTGTCATATTTCGCGCCCTCGCCACGCGGTTTTGCGTCCCCACATCCGGCGGATAGCGGAACGGCCAAAGACAACGCAGTAGTATGTGAGCGGCAGAGGATATAGCAGACAGGTGAAGAACCCATAGTTTCCAAGCCGACGCGCAAACCATGCAAGTTGCAGTGCAAGCAGGATGTAAACAATAGCGAGGGAGTTCCGGCCGTAGTCATGCGGCGCAATGAGCAACAGTACGGTGGACCAGAGAGCGGAAATCCAAATGATGGCAGAGGCAAGGATGAAGCCTCCAGACGCCGCCGCTCCGTGGACGAAAGCTTTTGTCCAGCTATCGGACATCTGACGAAAGCCTTCAGGAAACATGCGCATGTGAAGGGCACCGCGCCCGCCCATGCAAAGGGTGTGTATCCCGGAGGAGCGAAGAAGCTGGGCGAGGTGGAGGTTCTCCAGGATGAATCCGCGCACGCTGGCATGTCCGCCTACAGCGAAGTAGGTTTCTTTAGTGATGAGGAGAGACTGGCCGAAGAGTTGCGGTGCTGCAACAACCCCGAATCCACCGGCCCCAGCGGCCATGAGAATGCTAAAAAAAAGCGAGAGCTGCTCGTACGCGGCATTCATGGCTTGGTATGGCAATAATGAGAGAACCAGCCCCGTGTCGCGTTCACGCAGCCAGAAGGCGATGATGCGATCCAGGCCCCCAGCGATGAAATATGTGTCCGCATCCAGAAACAGCAGAGTATCGCCGGTGGCACGCAGGGCTCCTTGATGACACGCCCACGTCTTCCCGGTCCAACCGCTAGGTAAAGGAGCGGAGGCAACCACTGTTGCACCAAGACTTCGAGCGACGAGCGCTGTGCGATCGGCGGAAGCATCGTCGACGACCAGCAATTCTGGTGAGTGTTCTGTCGATTCCTCGATAGATCGCAGTAGTCGCGGAATATTATTTTCCTCATTCCGAGCGGGAATCACGATAGAAAGACTGATCGGCTGGTTAGGTTGAGAAGACGGGGGTATCGGAATCCGCCGGATCAGAAGGAAGCCGGCGGGAATTCCGAGAGCGCAGATGAGTGCTGCTGGCGCAATCATGGTTTCCTTTTTGCGGCCTGTTCAACAATCATTCGGGCTACTTGCTGGCCGCTGAGCGCGACCATGGGCATGCCCGCGCCCGGATTTACGCTGCCGCCAACGAAAAAAAGATTCCGGAAATGAGAGCTTTGTTTAGGCGCTTTGAAGGCGAAGTTGCGGCGACGATCGCAGACAACGCCATAAATAGATCCGCGGTTGGATGCATAGCGAGCCTCAATGTCGAACGGGGTCCAGAAATCCTCAACAACGATGTGGCGTCGCAAGTCGGTGAGGCCCATACGCTCAAGCTTGTCGAGGCAAAGTTCTTTAAGAGCGATGTAGTCTTCGCGTGTGTAGGGATGGCGGTCGTTGATATAGGGAATGTGTGGCAAAATCTTGATATTGTCACAGCCAGGCGGCGCCTGCGACGGATCAGTGCGGGTGGGCGCGACAAGATAAATAGTGGGATCGTCGGGTATCTTCTTCTCACGAAAGACACGGTGGAAATGCCCGTGCAGATCTCGGGAGTAGAAAAAATTGTGATGCGCAAGCCGAGGATAGATGCGGTTCAGCCCAAGATGAAGCACAATGCCGGAGCATGAGGGTTCAAAGCGACGCAGCTTCTTCATAACGGAAGCAGGTGATCGCAGCAGCTTCTCCATAGCGGGAATAACTTCCATGTTGGAGACGACGTAGTCAGCAGACAATGTCTGAAAATAGCCGCCGGGACCACGAACGTGTATTCCAGTAACCGCCTTGTCAGTGTGATCGATATGCATGACTTCGTGCTCAAGGCACAGCTTGACGCCGGTTTCGTCGAGGCGCTTGTGAAATGCACGAGCGAGTTGATAGAGCCCGCCGGACACATACCAGAGACCAAACTGTAGCTGAATGTTTGGCATCAGGTTCATGAAAGCAGGCGAGTCCAGCGCGCTTGAGCCTACATACTTGATGAAGTATTCAAAGATGTCGCGGAGATAATTATTACTGAGGCGTTTGTAGATGCTGCCGGACATGGATCGTAGGTAGTCCAGATTTCGGGCATCCTTCCAGCCGTAAAACCGCAAGAATTGGCCAAAGGTGTCTAGCCCATGTCGAAGATAACCTCGCTCAACGATTTCGTACTGGTCATGTGAATAGGCAAGGAACTCCTTGTATTCGTCGAAGACGCGCGGCCCGAAGTGCGCAAGTTCATTGCGCATTTTTTCCAGATCTTCCCATAAGTCGAGGACGACTCCGTCTTCAAAGAAATTGCGCCATTGCGGATCAACTCGTTGCAGAGTGATGTAGTCTTCAAGGCGCTTCCCATCCCCTTCAAATATAGGACGGAACGCTTGCGGTAGCGTGAAGATTGAAGGGCCCAGGTCGAAGCTGAATCCTTCGGTTTGTAATTGATTGAGTTTGCCACCAACCTGTGCGTTCTTTTCAAGAATGGTGACCTGAAAGCCACTGCGGGCAAGCATGATGGCTGCGGACATTCCGCCAATACCGGCTCCGATGACAACAACGCGTTTATTTGTAACAGCAGTGCTCATGATGCATGCACCATATTGATGAGGATTGCTTGAGAGGTAACACCGAGGTGGAAGGAACTTTCGTTGAAGCGCGGCGCCCCGAGACGTGCGGGCGGATTGTTCGAGACGCCAACCGGCTCGCGCGGGATGCCGATGAGATTGTGATCGAGCTTGTGATTGCTGTTGAGGTCTTCATAGACGGTTACGGCATAGGTGCCAGGTGGCAGATCGAGCTCGACCGTTAGCTTCTGCGCGTCGACTGGAATTGGCAGAAAGCCGTGACGCAGCGCCTTATTAGGATCACCGGGAAACCCCGTGGGCGAAGAGAAAACTAAATAAGCTAATTCGCCGGCTGCATGCGGGGTAAGTTGGACATTGATTGCAAGATGCGTCTCGGGCGTAGCTTGCGCGGCAAGAACGATTGAAAAGGCCGCGACTATAAAGAGAGGCAAGAGTATTCGACCAAGGCGTGCCATAAGACCAGTCGATCCATGCCGAAATCGAAGTAGACTGGCGAGCCGACGCTTCGTGCGATCGTCGAACGGAAACC
This sequence comes from Candidatus Peribacteria bacterium, assembly GCA_041691135.1. GTDB lineage: Bacteria > Patescibacteriota > Gracilibacteria > Peribacterales > Peribacteraceae > JAQBQQ01. The sequence continues at coordinate 70,258 of JBEPVF010000006.1, read as the reverse complement.
AGTTGATCTCGCGCGTACGGCGATCGCTGGCAATCATAATGGTTTTTGTCCGCGAGAAAGCGCGCAGTCCTTCTGGACCGTGATAGCGGCCGTAGCCACTGAGACGATTGCCCCCAAATGCCGCGTGAGGATTCGCAATGATGCGGATGACGTCGTTGACCGAGCAACTGCCTGCGGAGAGTTGCGTGGCGATGCGGCGGCCCCGTGCACGATTGCGAGTCCAGACGCTGCTACTGAGCGCGAAGGGGCTTGCATTTGCGAGCGCAATGGCTTCTGCCTCGCTGCTGAAGGGGGCGATACAGAGCGCAGGGGCGAAGGACTCGTCGGTAAGAATGCGGGCCTCGGTGGGAACGCCGGTAAGAAGTACAGGTTCGCGGGCGACGGTAGCGCGATCCTTCGGCCACTGCAATGTGGCTCCGAGAGAGAGCGCATCTTCGATCTGGCTAAGGTTTTCGGATTGCGCATCCGCAGAAGGCATGAAGAAGTCCATATCTGTTCCATTGTCGACACGGAGTTCTGAGACACGCCGCTTTAGGCGTGTAAGAAATTCTTCATAGATGGAAGCCTCAACATAGGCTCGCTTGACGGCAACGCACACTCGTCCGGCGTTCGAAAAGGCGCCATAGGCGATCCCTTCGACGGCTCTTTCGAGGTGACAGTCCGCGAAGACGATGCTCGCATCTTTCCCGCCAAGCTCAAGAATGATGGGAATTAGGTGCTTCGCAGCGCGCTGTGCGATCTGCTGGCCGTGATGGCTGCTGCCGGTGAAAAAAATAAAGTCTGGCTTAGCGTCGATGAGAGCCCCAGATTGTACAGGTTCTTCGTGGAGTACCTGTACCAAGTGATGCGGCAAGCTTGAATCGGCGCACAGCCTCGCGATGAGGCCCGCTGTTTCGGGCGTGCGTTCGGAACACTTGAGCACTACAGAGTTGCCAGCAACAAGCGCTGTCATGAGCGGGATAACAGATAGTTGAAAAGGGTAGTTCGATGGACCGAAGATCAGAACAGCTCCGTGGGGTTCAAAATATGTCTCGAAGCGCGCACCGCGAAAGAAAATCGATGGCTTCGCGATACGTTGCGAACGCAGAACGCGCACCCCGTGCGATTCGCAATAGCGCAGGTGTTCGAGCGTAACTAAGACGTCTCCGGACAGCGCATCCAGTGGTGGCTTCGAGGTTTCACGCGCAATCGTGGCTGCGATGAATTCGCACTGAAGGGCAATTTCGCGGCGAATCTCAGCAAGAATGGCACACCGGCGCGAGACGTTGAGAGCCGCCCATATCGGTTGCGCCGAACGGGAGCGTGCAAGTATTTGCTCTGAGCTAAGCGAGCTCATGCGAGGACCAACTCCACCGGCTTTGCGATGGGATGCGGCATCTCGTATTTCTGACAGAGGAGATTGGCGGCTATCCGCGCTGACTCAAAGATGGTGGGCAGGCCACTGCCCGGATGCGTGCCACCGCCGACTAAATAACAATTCGAGAACTCTTCGAATTGGTTGTGAGGGCGCATGTAAAGCATCTGGTCCCAACTGTGGGACATATTGAAAGTAGCGCCCAGAAATACGGAGTGCTTTTTCTCCCAGTCGTAAGGTGTAACGATGAGCTCGCGGCGGATGTGCGGCGTAATGTCGCCATAAGATGTGCGCTCGCGCAGGGTGCGGAAGATATATTCGCGGCACTCCTGTTTATGCTCCTGCCAGTTGATGCCGCTGTGATTGTTGGCCACCGGGACGAGGATGTAGAGAGCAGAGTGGCCGGCGGGCGCGCCTGACGGATCCACCTTGCCGGCATTGCGGATGTAGATCGACATGTCTTCGAAGGCAGGGCGGTGGTGCGTGATGGACTCGATGTTCTTTTTGTAGTCACGCGCAAAAACGATTGTGTGGTGCTCTGCATCGTACTCGCGATCGAGGCCGAGGTACATCATGAATGTCGAACACGAGAATTTTCGCTTGCGAAGGGTCGAGGGTTTATGCCGAACAAGACTCTTTTCATCGAAGAGAGTACTCATGGCATGGCCGAAGTCCGCATTGATAACGACGTCGTCGCAGAGGACTTTTTCGCCACTGGCTAGTTCCACACCGCAGGCGCGGCGACCATCTAGAAGCACGCGACTGATCGGTGACGAGGTGTGGATTTCAGCGCCTTCTTCGCGTGCAACATCGGCGAAAGCTTGGCTGATGCGGCAAAGCCCACCCATGACGTGATACACACCATGTGCGTATTCCGTATAAGGAATCATGGTGAAGAGGCCGGGGCAATCCCATGGTGACATACCAAGATATTTGGATTGAAATGTAAACGCGAGGCGGAGCTCTTCTGACCGAAAGTAATCGGCGAGCACGTTGTGCAGTGATCGCCCTGCCGCAATATGTGGCACAGCAGCAAGCAGAGTGGGACTGACCAGGCTGGCGAGCGTGCCGTAGGGCTTTTGCAAACACGGGTAAAGCTTGCTGAATCGACGGCCCTCGCGCTCCAGAAAGCGGTCCAGGCTCGCACCCTCTCCGGGAAAGTGCTTTTCGATCTCCGCCTTCATTGCCTCTGGACGTGAGCGAGCAAGCATTGTTTTACCGGGAAAATTGAGCGCATACATAGGGTCGAGCTGCAGGAATTGCAGGTAGTCGCTCGAGCTGCGTCCTCCCTCGGCAAAGAGTTCGTCGAGTAGAAATTTCATCATTAAAAAAGTGGGACCAAGATCGAAACGATAGTCCCCGAGAATGACTTCCGCATTACGGCCGCCGATGACGTCCTGCTTTTCGAAGACCTGAACACGGAAGCCTCGCTGCGCAAGAAGCATCGCAGATGCGAGTCCCCCAGGACCTGCTCCCACGATCACGATGTGTTTCTTTTCGCCGCTTTGTTGAACGCTCATTCTTAGAACATATGGCGTCCGTGCAAGAATCCAGCTGAAGCTGAGTTCCTAAATTGCAATGAGTTGTTTTACATGCAAAGATCGCTGCATTTATTGCAGATCACGCAAGCAGAGCCAAATGTTGCCGCCGAGAAACACGCATTATGCGATTTAAAGGATGGCATTCTGCAACAACATCATAGAAAACGACCACAGTCGGGAATGGCGCCCACCATCTTATTTATCGCACTATGTGGAAGAACCTGTAGCGACCACAACTGCAGTGCAAGATGTCTTGAGCAAACTTCGATAGGTGTGTTTCTGCAATGAATCAAAATAGATGGAATCTCCAGCGAGAAGCTGGAACTTTTCAACGCCAATGGTCATTTCCAGCTTTCCTTCAATGAGGTAGAGGAGTTCTACTCCCGGATGGAAGTGTGCCGTGACTTTCTCAGGAGGCAATGGATGGAAATGCGCCAGATATCCATTCAGTTTCCGCTCATTGATTCGGAAATCCAGGCTCTCGAAGTGCCACGGAACGGAGGTCGACTTCGGATCAGACGGGAATTTCTTGCGTTCCTTGCGTCGGGAGACAGCCACGATGTGACGCTTCCGCGGATCGGTGAAAAAGTAGTCGAGTCCGACACTAAATACCAGGGCAATGCGAGTGAGCGTCGGCAAAGTAGGGACAAGCCGACCATTTTCCAGGCGCGACAACATAGCTGCGGACAACCCCGTGTGTTCGGCAAGCTGCTTGAGTCCCATACTGCGGCGCAGGCGCAGGGTGCGCAGCTTCTCAGCGATCGCGTAAGGCCGAATCGACTCTTCCACTGCGGCAGATTCTGTGGTGGTCGGGGTTGATTTCTTTTGTTTCAGGGGCTGGCTCCGATTCGTGCATGGCCAAGCAAACTACTATAGTTTTTGATTTTACTTACAATCAATTCTTTTTGCTTCACTATCAAAAGTAAACCAAAATAACTCAGAACCTGACGAGTTGAGCACCGATTTTAAACCGTGGATTGTAATAAGTCAGGCGAACAGCGAGCAGCATAAATATTGAACATGCTGCGAAGAACTAATGCCTTAAACAATTCGGTTTGACGTAGAGAATCATTGGTATCGGCAAACGCTGCAAGATACAAGGTGGTGGCTCAGACGCGGAGCTGCGAGAGCCAGGGAGAGACTTCCTCCCCTCTCGTTGCATGAAGCGGCCCTCCAAAGTGGAGGCCGCCGACGATCCTTCTGACGGCGCCCACGAAGAGTAGTCGTCGGTCTGGGTGGATGAGATCACAGGTCTCATCCACCATTCATTGTGTTGTCAGCCTTGATTCTTTCCGCTATCGAGACACCGGCCCGGCACAGCGGAACAGACCGAGGTTGAAGCCGACACCAGACTGGCCCAAGCCAGCTAACAAATTCTCTCCCACGAGGGCGGACGGCCCAGGCCATTCCACTCTAACCACCCCGCACGTACCAACCCACCCTAAGGAGGCACTATACAGCACAGCAGCGCATTCCAGCATCTCGCCATCGACACCATTTGCTAATTCCCCACCAATCCCCAGCGCACCTTTGACGAATCCAAGCTGCAGGAACCGGCCGAAAGCATTACGCATCACAGCCTCATGTAACCCATCCCCGTGCGGCCTAACTCGGAATGCTCCTGGTTAATTGGGGCTATTCCGAACTGGGGAGTTGCGTTACGATCCCACTTCCTTCCCTGATAGTGAATATCCGATTGATGCCTGGAAGGCTAACATGTTCTGTAAGTCCACTGGTCCAATGGATTTCGACAGAACTAATCTTCTGTGCATTTCCAAGTCCGAAATGGATTCGCTGATCATTGGAGGACATGAAGCTGCCGCCACTCAACACATCGCCGCGTTGTCGTATGCCATTTGTAGTCAAATAAGCAGTGGCTCCGACAGCGTCCCTAGGACTTTGCGCACCACCGATGAGCTTTAGTTCAACCCAAGAGTGATGGTCTCTTGAAACATTGCGAAGAAGCGTCGGTGCTTGGTCCAGATTATTAATCACTACATCAATCTTCCCGTCGTTGAACAGATCGCCGTATGCGGCCCCGCGTCCGGACGTAACGATGGCCAGCCCCGTATCCTTAACAGGAGGAACTTCTTCAAAGCTGCGACCGTGTAGATTGTGCAGCAGCAGCGGCCTTTCTGCATAGCTTGTGCCCCAGTCGTTCCGGTCGACGATTGGGTACACGTGGCCGTTAGTTATGAAGAGGTCTTTCCATCCATCGTTGTCGTAGTCCATAAAACCAATTCCCCAGCCTAGGAATGGGGTCGTAGTTTCGACTAGCCCTGCAGCAGCGCTGACATCTGTAAACATCCCGTTGCCATCGTTGCGAAAGAGGACATCGGAGTCATCGGAAAAATCGGTGATCGCTACATCGAGCCTTCCAGTGTTGCGGTAATCTCCAACGGCCAGACCCATGGCAGCCACCCCTCGCCCATCTCCATTGACAGCCAATCCAGATGAATAACTTTCATCTGCGAATGTCCCGTTCCCTTGATTGGCATAAAAATAATTGGAGGTGGAGTCGTTGGCGACGATAAGATCTGCTTTGCCATCCCCATTCAGGTCGGCGAAGAGAGCAGTAAATCCATAGTTGCCGCGTGCGTCCTCTACTCCAGCTTTTTTGCTGACATCTGTAAAGGTGCCGTCCCCATTATTGTGAAAGAGATGATTTTGTTCACCTTTTAGGCCACGTGGCCCGCAGGAGACATCTATACCGCGAAATTGGCAATAGTGAAATGATGCTGCGTCCGTTCCAGACTGGGGTGGATTCGCCACTTCGTAATGAACATAGCCAGGCACAAAAAGATCGAGCCGCCCATCGCCGTCATAATCGCCGAATGTTGCTCCTGTAGACCAATTGGACAGTGCCACGCCGGCAGTGACAGCTACATCAGTAAACGTACCATCATGGTTGTTGTGATAGAGCCGATTTTCGCCGAAGTTTGTGACATAAATATCTGGCCAGCCGTCATTGTCGTAGTCTCCGATGGCCACGCCGAAGCCCCACCGGTCATTCTCAACTCCCGCCTGGCTCGCCACATTAGTAAATGTGCCGTCGTGGTTATTGTGAAACAGCGCAGCATGCGGTGGATTAGCTTTTCCGGCTAAGGCCTCGTAGGTTGATCCGTTTACCAAATAAATATCGAGCCAACCATCGTTGTCGTAATCAAGCAGAGCAACCCCGGAACCGTCCGTCTCTATGATGTAGCGCTTATCCGGATTTCCCATCCTGTGAGCCCACGAACCTAGTCCGGAATGTTGCGTTACATCCTCAAAAATTCTAGCCCCCGTGGAGACGAAGCCGCCAGCCGTAATAGGCTGGTGCTTCGCATCATGAACAGCGGGAAAGATTCCGCCCGTACTCGCGCCTCCAGTTGGTGTGGGCGCTGGAGGCGCGGGAAGCTGACCCTTCAGCGGAAACGCTATCAAAAAACCTAGAATTATGACAATCGGGGACACAGATTTGAACAAGGCAATTACTCCTGGAAGCAATGCGGCGATGCAAGCGTGTCTGCTTTTATTGCCTCCGAACAGCCGTTTGAGTTTTTCCAATGTTGCTCCGTTCCGCTAAGTCAACGCTACAGCAATCGACTAATATTTCCTATTGACAGTAATTTTTCACTAATAATATAGTGCGACGTGGCGCTCGTTGTGCCTCACCAGTCCGTCTTCCGTAAATTGTCATTGAGGTTGAGGCGGGGAGGGATCCCCCTGTGGTTAAGGCGGCCAGTTCCTACGCGGTTCATACCATTTACTTTTGCGCAGAGTAAGGATATTTAGTGGCAGCCATGAAGGAAGTCCATTATTGACGTTTAGCAGATCGGGGAATCCATCTATGAACTATTCCAAAAGAGTTTTTACGGCTTTGATTTGCTGCTCCAGCTTGCTTGGTCACTTTGGGCGCGCTCAAGGTCCGCAAAAGCGCTTTGATGATATTGCAGCGCTGCAGCGCGAAGGCGAGGGTCTGGCAAGAAAGGGTCGGCTTGCGGAAGCGGAGATTCCACTGGAAAAAGCGGTCTTGCTGGCTCCCGGTAACGCAGAAGCACTAACTTTGCTGGGAAAAATAAAGGCCCGTCTGGGGGAAGAGAAAGAAGCAATCCTGCTACTGCGCAAGGCCGTATTGGCAGCTCCGGAATCGGGAGATGCACATCTGAATTTGGCGATTGTCCTCGCAGACAGTTCTAATTCGCGGGATGCGCTATCCGAGATAGACAAAGCTATCAAAATTGATCCGAAGTCTGCGGCGGCACATCTCAATCGTGCACGCATATTGGCCGATGCGGACAAGGCAACAGCCGCCCGCGCAGAGTTTCAGGAGGCATCCTTACTTGCTCCAAAAGATGCTGAAGTATTTTTCTTCTGGGCGATCTTTGAATCAAAATGCCACCATGATGCGAAGGAATCGCTCTTGTTGAAAAAAGTTGTTGTCCTAGATCCGAAAAACTTTCATGCTTATTTTCTGCTTGGCAAGAGCCTTCAGAACCAAGGGCGGGAAGGCGAGGCGATAGAAGCATGGCGCAGCGCGGTCGCTCTCAATCCCGAGTATGTAGAGGCTATTTACAACTTGGGCCAAGCGCTTCGAACTCGTGATTCAGAGGAATCGAAACGATTAATGGAGCAATTCCGGACTTTGCAGGAAAGGTCTCAAGCTTTAGAGCAAGTTACAAAAACAGCCAATCACGCTTATTCACTTATGCTCAAACAGGATTGGGCGCAAGCAATTGCTTTGTTTAGGCAGGCAATTGTCATGTGCGGTAACTGCGAATTGCAGGCAAGTCTGCATCAACACCTGGGACTCGCCCAATGCCATGCGGGATATTTGGATGAAGGAAAGGCTGAGTTGCAGAAAGCGCTTTCGTTGAGTCCAGGTAACAGGGAGACGGTGGACGCTCTTCAATGGGTTTCGCAACAGCGCAAACAAGGCAATGGCCGGCAGTAGGGAGTTGCTGGATTGGCTTCAGGCGCACTCCCAAATTGAACGCTTCGCCATCGAAAAGCTAAAGATACACGATCGCATTTTATGGACAATCTGCAATTCGCCCCAAAAAGGAGCTTTATGAAACATTTTTTTGGCCAGATTTTATGTTTTACGCTTAGTTTAATTTTTCTATTTTCGTCTAGTGTGCGCGTCTGGGCAGCGATAGATCGACCTTCCACCATGTATGGGCCTCGCAGTCCAAGTCCTAAGCCAGGATCACTCTATCCACGGGCTATTCAACTCAAGCATGCGGGCGCTAAAAATGGTTACATGCTTGCAACATTTGAGCAGTATACCCGTGGCGTTCCGGTATTTCCGGTTTACCGCAGTTCCGATGGAGGAGCTACCTGGTCCCATCTTTCCGACGTGACCGATACTCGGAACGGATGGGGAATGCGATTGCAGCCATTTCTTTACGAGTTGCCACAACCTTTAGGTCTCATGCCTGCGGGAACCATCTTGTGCTTCGGCAATTCGATTCCACCCGATCTCTCCAAAACTCAAATCGATATGTACAAAAGCAACGATAAAGGCGCGACATGGATGTTTGTGAGCCATATTGCCGATGGAGGCAACGCAATTCCGGATAGCAAGCATAGTCCAGTGTGGGAACCGTTCGCATTGCTAGCGAACGGGAAGCTCATTGTCTATTATTCAGACGAGCGGGGTAAGCCCCTTCATAATCAGATGATAGTTCACCAGACTTCAGCAGACGGAGTGAACTGGGGTAGAACAATTGAGGATGTGGCGATCGCGCCGAGTGAGCGTCCTGGGATGCCGGTAGTGGCCAAAATGGGGAACGGAAGCTATATCATGACCTGGGAGTGCGTTTGTGATGGCACTCAATATACAAGCTATAAGATTACTCAGAATCCAGAGATTTGGGATGCGCCAAATGTGGGAACGAAGATTCCTGGATCCGGAGGAACCCCGTACATTGTTTGGATGCCTTCTGGCGGAGCAGATGGAACGTTGGTATCTGTTTCAAACAGTTCGAACAATTTATTCACCAATAAGGCCTATGCCGTTTCAGGCTCGAGTTGGACGCAGGTCGGTTCTGTCCTGGGAAAAGGGTATAGTCGCTGCTTGGTAGTTCTACGGGATATGAACACACTTTTCGAGATCGGTCCGATTACTCAAAGTAACGGCTATAACGAAATTAGATATGCAAGGCAGCGAATCAAATAGCAAGCTTAGCGGTTGAACGATTTGAGTAAATTCGACTTTTTCCGCTTTACAGAGGTGGCATTAAAGCACGGCACGGATATATCAACGCTTGCCCTACAGTTCTCATTAGCACATCCCTCCGTCACAAGCACCATAATTGGAATGGCAACGGCTTAAGAAGTGAAACTCAATGTACTCTCAGCTGAGAACGCGCTCGACTTCTCCCTCGTAAGAGAAGTACAAAAGGCGATTGGCTATGGGTTTGCAAACACCTGGCCATCCGGACTACCTGAGCACTCGGACTGAAGCTACGTTTGCTGCGAGTATTTTTTGACGGGCGAGGTCAGTCTTCTCGTATGTGCTTGCATTCGTGAAGAGGAGCGAATGACGAGCGCCGGATCGAGCAGGATGCTTCGCGATGGCTGCTGCACTTTTGATTCGATAAGATCGAGACAATCTCTCCTGCGCGCCGTCCAATCAAGTGGCTGTGTTGATCGATGCTGGATAATGGGACGCGAAGAGAACTGTCGTAGTGCAAATTTCCGCAGCCGAAGATAGCAATGTCTTCCGGTATTCGTAAGCCAGCTTCGAGAATTGCGTCCATAGCTCCGATTGCGAGCGGATCCTTATAACAGAAGACCCCGTCGGGTAGGGGATTGCACTGCAGTAAGGATCGCATTGCCTCTGCGCCATGTTGCTTGCTATCCGTATCGACATTTGTGCGGCTTGCTACATACTCTTTTAAGTAAGACTTATGGCGAGTGTGGAGAGCCTGTTGTATCCCTCCAGTCTGCTCACTCCAGTGCTGTTTCTTCTTCCGCCTATATGAGCCACAAGACGACAGCCTATATTAATTAGGTGTTCGGTAGCTATGCGGCCGGCCGCAACATCATCAATGCCAACGAAATTGGCTGGATGCCCCGGAAAATTACGATCTATAAGAACGTAAGGAGGGCCGCTTTCTTCTAAGCGTTCGAATTGCTCTCCAGAGGTTGCTGTTGAGGCAATACAGTCATACATTGCAATATACAAGGTACTTGAAATTAAGGGACATTGAACCGTGCAGCTTCTGCTGCAGTATGGTCAGGTAATCGGCAATGAAATTCGGGGGATGCCCGTTCAGGGATACCGTTGATCCCGAGCTTTCGAGGGAGCCGATCGGGAGGACGGCGTGGTTGTTCGGATTTGCGCAGTCTCACCTTTGCGTAGTGTCGGAGTTAAATTTCGAACAGAGGGATTGCGTAAATTTAGAATAATCGTTTACTTTGCTCAATAGCATGTAGTCCAAGCTCAACTTGTCATCAAACTAACGTTTGCAGCTTGAGCAGGTCTCACATGCTGTGGGAATTCCCTATTTTGAATGAGGTGAGCCTGAGCGTAGTTGTTGCTTATTACTCATCCAATAATATCTAACGGCGATTGAATTCTCCGCAAACAGATTGTAACTGTAGCCTTGCGAGAATGGGCGTCCGCCGTTTGTAAATCCGAAGCGCTCAGATCGTCACTTTGGCATTATCCTCTTTACTACTTCCGCTCCGTTCTCGGTTTCCACGATGAAGTTCATCGCATTTTCCGTGAAGCGGAATCCGGTCGCAAAGCTAGCATCTTGTGCACGGCTCGTATCAAGGTCATAGCTGTAATCCTCTTCAGATAGGTTCGTTTTAGAAGTTCGCGGCGTAGCAGCACCAGACTGCGTTGTCGCGTCGAGGAGTACGAACACCACGACAGTTGGACCATCCAAATATCAGCGCTGGCCTAAAATAGTGCACCATATACGATAATTAATTGTCACCTGTGAAATTATTTCTGCCATTCATCAATTCCACTTAACTTATTGTTGATATTGCACTTAGTTCATCTATAGCAGAATCTATTGCGATAAAGTTATCGAATAATATATTGACAGTCGTGCCTTTCTCCCCCTATCTTTTCCTCCACAATGTCCATGCGCTTTTTGACATTACTGGAATCTCAGTAAATGTTTTCCCGGAGGCTTCGAGTGAGAATAATATGTAAGTTTTTTTATGTCATAGCTGTTGCAATATTTGTGCTGTCGAGCTATCGACTAGCTGCGCAAACGACGACGGGCCAAATTACCGGGACTGTTCAAGATTCAACCGGGGCGGCCGTTCCCGACGCGAATATTAACGTCGTGAACACTGATACCCGAGCTGCCCGTTCAACACAGAGTGGCTCGCACGGAGAATATCTTTTGACATTGTTGCCAACGGGAAACTATCAGGTGACGATCTCTAAAGAAGGCTTTCAGTCGATGACAACGAATTCAATCAAGCTCGATGTAAATCAGAGCATCACCATTAACCCAAAGCTCTCAGTTGGGGCTGCTTCGATAACGGTCGAAGTGCAAGGGCAAGGTGAGTTATTGAACTCTACAAGTTCAACTCTGGGGACTGTGATTGGAGAGCAAGCAGTTAAAGATCTGCCGCTAAACGGTCGTAACTTCACTCAACTACTGACCCTCGTACCCGGTGCCACTCCAGTGAGTACCAGTCAGGGTGCGCGCATCGGTACGGATGATGGCGGGGCCGTTGCCATTCCCGGAAGTTCGTTCTCAAATCCAGCCATTAATGGGCAGCAAAATAGGGAGACACTTTACCTTCTGGACGGGGTTGTCAACACTGACTTTCGGACGACAACTTATACGGTCTTACCGATCATCGATGGAATCAGCGAATTCAAAGTACAGTCACACAACGACGATCCTGCATTTGGATCGGTTCTGGGCGGTGTGGTGAACTTGATCAGCAAGTCTGGAACCAACCAGTTTCACGGTAGCACCTGGGAATTCATCCGAAACAATGCCTTCAATGCACGTAACCCTTTTACTGACATTAACTCGGATGGAAGCGCAAAAAAGGTTGGCGCATTTCATCAAAACGAATTTGGCGGAACAATTGGTGGTCCGGTTCGTATACCGAAGCTTTATAACGGCATGGACAAGACTTTCTTCTTCTTCGGCTATGAGGGATGGCGCTTCAGTAACCCGACGGCCAGCCTCTACAATGTGCCGACAGATACTGAGATCAGTGGAAACTTCACTGTTTCTCACAGCAACACACAGATTTTCGATCCTACAACGACCACCTTCAATTCAACGACCCAGACTTATACTCGGCAACAGTTTGCAAACAGTATGATCCCTTCTGGCCGGATCAACGCGCAGATGCAGGGATACATACAAGCATACTTCGACCGACCCAACCTTACTGGGAATTCAAATTTCAATGAGATCTTGAATGCCCCGTCAACTAATAACGATAACAACTACCAAGGCAGGCTCGATCAGGTTGTGACCAAGAAGGACACCGTATTCTTCCGCTGGAGCAACATGTTTAGCTTTCTTAACCAGCCTTCAACACACAAACTAAGTAATACGACAGATTTTGGAGGGCTCAATATCGGAGCGGGCATCACGCATGTTTTTTCTCCCAAGATGGTACTGAACATCAACGGTGGCCGGGCAAGTCGAGCTTTCACCTTCGTCAACCTCTCAACGGTGGGCCTCGCTCCACTCACTCAATTGGGCTTTCAAGGCATCGATCAATATGGTCCCGTGGCGGTTAACCTTGCGGCTTACGGTGGGTCCGGGCTGAACAGCACTGCGTTGCGGCGCAATTCATCATGGTCGGTTGGCGGAGTCCTCAACTGGCAATTAGGTAGGCATAGCCTTAGCTTCGGGTCAACTGTGATTGAGCAATATAGGTCCCAGCATGGTACAGGCCAGAATCTGAATTTCGATACCGCTCAGACAGCAGATCCAGCGAATTTGTCTACGACGGGTAACGCAGTAGCTTCCGCCCTACTTGCTTATCCTAGCTCGGGCAACTTCCAGGGGCAAAACACTATTAAATATGGAATTCCTGCGTACGCTATCTATGCAGGTGACTCTTGGAAAGTAACCCCTAAATTAACAATGAACCTAGGGTTGCGTTACGACCGACAGAACCAGCCCAGCTTTACTGCCGGAATGAATAATGGGTTCAATTTTGATACTGGTAACTGGGAGATAGGCGGCGGTGTTCTGCCGCCCTCGTGTCTTGCGAAACCTGTCGCTCCCTGCATTCCGGGAGCAAGTACCGATGCGGCTGTGAATTTGGCGGCAATTATTGGCCGAGATGGTTCTGTCGCCGGTAGCCATATCATTGTCTCGCCTGTAGCATCGAGAGCGCCAGCTTCTTTGAACTTGCAGTTCGGGCCACGGGTGGGGTTTGCATACATGATTCAGCCTTCCACCGTTGTTCACGGAGGCTTTGGGATTGTGTATGACACTTTGAATGGAATCAGCCAATTACTGTCGAATACGGTTGGGGAATGGCCAGCTAAGGGCTCAGTCTCCCAAACATACAACGTTTTGGGTACGCCTCTTGTCACAGTTACGGCGGCACAGGCCTCAGTCGGTACTCCACTTACAACCGGCGGTCCCTTCAACGACAGCAATTACTATTACAGCCCTAAATTTCGCCCCCCTTACTCAGAGCAGTTCAACTTGTTGGTGGAGCACTCCTTCTCCAAGAAAACACTTTTGTCAGCTGGTTATGTAGGCAGTGTGTCGCGGCATTTAGATTACAACTCTGGAGGTGCGAATTCAGCAGTGACGCCTGGTCCTGGAACTGCAGCACAAGTCAACGCCCGCAGACCATTTCCATACATGACGAATTTCCACTATGACAGTTCGCGAGGAACAGGAAACTACAACTCGTTCCAAGCCAAGTTGGAGCAGCGACTTGCCAATGGGCTACAAGCATTGGTCTCATATACCTTTTCCAAATCACTTGATACCGGCTCTGGGCTCTTCAATGCGGAAGATGGGCCCGGAACCTCCATGGAGAATTACTACGATCCGGGATCCAACTACGGGCCGTCTGGATATAACATTCCTCAGTTCCTCTCAATATCTGCTCTCTACGAGCTACCCTTTGGCAAAGGAAAACCATTCCTGAAGTCAGGCCCTATTTCCTATGTGCTGGGTGGTTGGCAAGTCAATACACTCACTCAATTTAGGAGTGGCCAAAGCTACTCTCTGGGTGTTAATGGTGATATTGCCAATGTAGGGACAGGTGGAAATGAACGGCCGAATCAGGTGGGCAATCCAAATCTAAGCCACCCTACATACAAACTAGCGTTCAATAAATCCGCTTTTGTGGCTCCGGCGTCCTACACCTTCGGTAATGTCCGAAAAGGGAGTATGCGAGGCCAGCCTTACAAGAACGCAGATCTATCCCTGTTCAAAAACTTTCCATTTGCCGAGACTGGAAACGTAGAGTTCCGCGCAGAGGCATTCAACGTCTTCAACATTATTAATCCTGGACTTCCTGACGGCAACTTTAGTGATACGAATTTTGGAGTGATCAATAGCATTGCCGGCCTTCCGCGCCAACTTCAATTCGCACTCAAGCTAAGCTTCTAGTACTACGCGTAATTCGGACAGCCCGATGGGGGCGAGGCACCTTGCCCCCATCTTTTCTACAAGAGGGTTTAGATAATTATGAATCGCAGAGATTTGATCAAGGATGCCGCACGGCTAGCTGGAAGCAGTGCGGTCTCCAAAGCGGTACAGCCTATTTTGGGTATTGCTTCCATATCTGCTTGTGCTCTTGATGCAACTGCTCAAGGCCAACCGGAGCGCAAGAGGCGGGCTCCCGTTAAGCCCGTTACTGTGAGCACTGCAGAGCTTAAAGTGACGTTGGATTCGAAAGACGGGCTTCCCTATTCGTACGAGTTCAACGGACAACGGCTATGGGGAGAGGATGAAGGACAACCAGCACGGGCCATTGTGTGCCGATTAGAGCCTCGTGAATACCGAGTTGTACCGGCCCAATTGATTTCGGTCAAACAGGCAAATTATGCTCTGGTCTGCGAGTTTCGGTTGGACTTTGCAGGAAGTACAGTGTCAACATTTTGCTTACACTACGCTATTGATGGAGCGTCTCTCGTTATAACGATGGAGTCGGTGAAAGAACAATCGGGTTTCGAACTGATTGAGGTAGCACTGCCACAGCTAATGTGTGTACGTGAAGAGGATGGGCCCGCATGGATGGCCGAGGGACGCGGAGGCGGTTCTTTCGTAAAGCTGGAAGATTCAAAGGCCTTTCGTCTTCCTGATAACGAATACTTTGGCCGGATCAGCACGGAGCTGCCGGTCGGTATGGTGGGAAGGTCTGGCATTGGATGCCTAATGGAGGTGAGTGCTTTTCATGATGGCACCGAAACCGAAATAAAGGGAACTTCAGGCTATCGTCACGCCACACTAGGTTGTGTCATGACCCACCGCGTACATGGCGGTCGCTGCTACAACATGAATGACGGTGGGCCACCTATTTGCGGAGACAGTAAAACGTTAAATTTGATTGTTGGGCAGACGCCGAGAACGCGCTTCGATTTTTTCTCATGTGAAGGACAGGCGCAGCCATGGTTGACGGGGGCGAAAATTATGCGCGCTCGCATGCCAAGTGCACCCACACAATATTTTTCCGATAAGTTTCTTTACATAGTTGCGGGAAAAAGGAAGATCGATACTCAGCCGAGAACGACATTCGAGCAGAGCGAAACCTTAGTGCGTGACATCGCCATGTTGACCGACAACGCTCCACAAATCGCCTTCATTAGCGGGTTCGCCTACGATGGACAAGACACTGGCTTTCCGTCAGAAGACAAGATTAGCGCCAGCCTGGGAACGGATGCAGAGCTTCAAGCGCTAATTCAGACAGGTAAACGCTTTAATGCCAACGTGACGCTAAACGTTAATTATGACGATGCATATAAGAGTAGCCCTCTGTTCGATGAGGCGTTCATCGCTCGCAGGCCTGATGGCAAGATATGGAAGAGCAGGGCTTGGGATGGAGAAGATTCTTACGTCGTTGGCATGGCCAAATACATGGAAGGTGGGTGGGGGAGTAGGCGGATTGCCTTTACCAACGATCACTTTAAGATCAGCGATGCGATTCTGATCGATGCAATGTCCTGGTTTGCGGTTCGTAATGATTGGGATCCTCAAAAACCCGCAAGCGGATATAAAAATCTCGTAGACGGCAAGTACAAGATTTTGGAACAGTTTCGCGAGCGTGGGATCGCAGTGACCTCAGAGCAATTGCGATACCCTTTCATCGGAAAGCTGTCTGTATCCATGGATGGTCCGGGGATAAGCAATTGTCCATTTGGTGGCGAGGCGGTGCCAATGCTATCGATGATCTATCGGGGTGCTGCTATATGGGGCACAGGAGGAGGGGCGATCCATCCTCAACGCGAGCTCTTTTGGAATACGCGATCCGCGCTGTGGTTCCAGGCAGATACTGACCGTACGAAGATGACGGACTTTTATTATCTTATTGCGCTTCCTTTCAGCAAGCTGCATTTGTTATCTGTCGAGGCTTATGAGAGTACGAACTCATCACGTCGCTTACTGTTGGAGCTGGGCTCTCAGATAACTATGGACATTACCAGTCAGGCTTATTCGGCGGAGTGGAAAGGGATGGAGATTGCAAAGAATGATGCTACCTTCTGCCCTATCGACGAAACTCGTATCGCCTTTTATGCGCGCACTGCACGTCAACTGCGCTACACAATCCCTTCTGCTTGGAATTCAACCGAGATAACCGCTCGAACTTTGAGCTTACAGGGCCGCTCCACGTTCAAGGTTCGAGTAGTAAATGGAATGATTGTGGTGGATGTCGAGGCAAAGCAGCCTGTTATCGTCTACGCAAGTGAACGTGCAATTCCTCCCGAACACGGCATTACCTCGCCAATTAGTAACTAAGTTCAAAGAATAGAAGTATGGACAGAAATATTTGCCGCGGACCGAAGCCGCGGTGCGAGGTTTAAAGATAATGACGACAACGCGCAGAGACGTACTTGCATTCTTGGCCAGTTCGCCGCTACTGTTTCGCTCGCAATTTGCTGTTGGCAAGGTGCCAGGTGCCATGCCAGATCCCATAGTCAGCGATCTTGCCGAAGCATTTGAAGCGCCGGCCGCCTCAACTCGTCCTTATGTTCTTTGGATGTGGATGGGAAGCAACATTAGTAGAGAGGGCATTACCCGCGACCTAGAAGCGATGAAAGAGGCTGGTATCGGGGGCGCAACCATCTTCAGTCTTGCCGATACCCTTACCCCTTGGGCAGGCGTGATCCTTAAAAGCCCTACACCCGAGATCATAACTTTTACCGAGCCTTGGTGGATTATGGTGCGTCATGCGGCTACCGAATGCCGACGCCTTGGGCTTGAACTCATTCTTCACAACTGCGCAGGCTACGAGAGCAGTGGCGGCCCATGGATCACACCCGAACTGTCCATGCAAGAGGTGGTCTGGTCCGAGCATCATGTTGAAGGTGGTAGGCATATTACAAAGACCCTCGCCCGTGCAGTGGTAGATCCCCATCCTCATGCACAGTTTCCTACTGTCTATATTCCCTCACTGGGTAAAGATGGAATTCCGGTAGTTGAGGCGCGCCGCAACTATTACCGCGACATCGCAGTCATTGCTATTCCATCCGAAGGCACGGCCACAAGAGACAAGATTATCGATCTGACTGGAAGATTGAGTTCTACCGACGAACTTACCTGGGACGCACCCATCGGCAACTGGTCCATCTATCGCTTCGGCCACACTACGACCGGCGCCATGATCCAACCTGCTCAGTGGGGGGCCATGGGTCTGGAATGCGACAAGATGAGCGTCGAAGCAGTCACCTTCCACTGCAGACATGTCCTTGAGGACATTAAGAGACACGTGGGTGATCTCATTGGCAACCCTGGCCTCAGCACCTTCTATTTTGATAGCTACGAGGCGGGCACTCCGACCTGGACCCCAAAGATGAGCGAAGAGTTCAAGGTTCGCCGTGGCTACGATCTCTTAACCTTTCTTCCAGCAATGGCTGGCCGTACCCTTGTTAGTGAAGCCGAAACTGCGCGCTTCAAACAGGACTTCAAGCGCACCATTATGGATTTGTACCGTGAGTGCTATTGGAAGACACCGCGCTCTATCGCTCATGAGTATGGTCTGGAATTTGTAGCTGAACCCTACGAGGGGCCGTGGGACACCACTGAGGTTGTTAAATATCTCGACCATGCAAACATGGAATTCTGGACACACAACAACAAGTATTCGCCTGTTGCAAACCGTTCGGTCAACGACACCGCTCATGCGCTTGGTCAACGCATTGTAGGAGCCGAAGCATTTACGACTGCTCCAGAGCTCGCTTCGTGGCAGGCGAATCCTGCGTGGCTCAAACCCATTGGTGATGCCGCCTTCTGTGATGGAGTCAACCGTTTTAACATTCACCACTTTGTCCAGCAACCGTGGGGGCCGGAGTATAAACCAGGCAACGCCATGGGACAGTGGGGTATCCACTTGGGCCGCTATCAGACATGGTGGGAGCCCGGTAAAGCTTGGTTTACCTATCTCTGGCGGTGCCAGACGCTGCTCCAGACCGGAAGCTTTATCCCTGCTTCAACTCAGACCAGCGCCAGTTTTACCTTGCAGCAAGGAAGCCTCGATCTGAAAAGCATCCATCGCCTTCGCGGCAAGGAGCATATCTATTTTGTGGCTAACATTGGCAACTCTGGCGGCAGCGCTCAGCTAACTTTTCCTGTCACAGGTCTTCAGCCTGAGCTTTGGGACCCCGTGTGGGGTACCATGCACGATCTCCAGACTATCCAGTCGAGCGGCTTCACCAGGTTTAATCTCGATTTTGCCCCGGCACAGAGTTTTTTTATTATTTTCCGCAAACCCCACAGTGACGTAAAGTCTACCCGTAACTCACCAACTCTTTCTCTGGTAACTGAACTCACAGGTAGCTGGAAAGTTCAGTTCGATCCTACATGGGGTGGGCCTGCCTCTATTGAGTTTGCTTCACTTGCCGATTGGTCTATGCATGCCGAGAAAGGGATCAGATTCTATTCCGGTACAGCCATCTATGCCAAAACTTTCAAACTGCCTGATGTCGACAAGAGTAAAAAGTTATGGCTCGACCTAGGGACGGTCAAGGATATAGCCACTGTCACAGTCAATGGCAAAGAGCTCGGGGTTGTCTGGACATCGCCTTGGCGTATCGACATTTCCTCTGCTGCCATTCCAGGCGAAAACAAGATAGAGATTGCCGTCACCAATGGTTGGGCGAATCGTCTCATCGGGGACGAACAGGAGCCCCCGGATATCATCTGGGAGATGGGAGATCCCGTTCTGAAGGGAGGCTACTTCATGAAGGAGTTGCCTGACTGGTTTCTCAAGAACGAGACTCGTCCCTCCAAGGAGCGCTATACGTTCACGACATGGAATTACTTCCACAAAAAAGACGCGATTCTCATGCCCTCCGGTCTTCTCGGTCCCGTTAAATTCTTAATCCAGACTTGAGCCTAATATCAAAACTTACGAGCACCAAAAGGATTTAGATCTGATCACCAGATAAGTCGACCAATGCAATATCGCCATGAAGAAGAACGATACCCATACCTGAAATTGGATACTATGTTTGGATTAAGGCCACTGCCCTTCACCTCCATTATGTTGTATTGCTGATAACGCTGTGCGCGGTGCTTATTTTTACACATACTTCAGCGAGTGCCTAGTCGGTGAATGCTCCCACCCGTGATCTTCCAGCCACAACAATTGATCAGCAATGGCAGAAGGCCAGTAGCAAATATGACGCTGAGCGTGCGGCGATCCTCAAAAAAGTAGATCGACGAAGTTCGGACCTTCCCTACACCGAGGATTGGACGACGCTCTCCAGAGTGCCGTTGCCGGAGTGGTATAAGGATGCCAAATTTGGGATATTTATTCATTGGGGCGTCTACTCGGTTCCTGCCTTTGGAAGTGAGTGGTATACGCAGCAGCCGCGTCGGTGCCGACGGACATGCGCCTGCGCTTTCCGTCTTCGTTCCAGTCAAGGTAGTAGGCGCCTTCTGGGTGCTTTTCCTGGCGGTCATTCACCATCACCCAATCGGGCTTGATGCGGCCGTTAGGACCGACGACGACAGGGCAGTAACGCTTGCCTTCGGGGGTGTTAATACGCTTGGTGATATTCACCTGCATGGGAAAACTCCCGGCAAAGTGGTATCACTCTTGGTATCATCCCCTCCTTACTCGGTCAAAAGTGTTGAAGGTAAATAGGTTAGATGGTCGGGGCGGAGGGATTCGAACCCCCGACCCTCTGGTCCCAAACCAGATGCGCTACCAGACTGCGCTACGCCCCGACTCGTTTTAGTTTATAGCATTCAGGCCAAAGGCTCACGCTACATTGCGAAGAGTCGATGCATGTCCATACCAATCGCTCGCAACACATGTTCCGCCATCCATGCAATCAGCAGCATAGGCAACAGCACCAGCCCCGCCAGCACAACGCAGAGCACAATCAAAAATACCCAACTCTGAATCGTATGTTTTCGCGGCTGCACCAGGCTGCCCGCCAGCAAGGCGTAGTTGCGCCGGTTCGCCCGCCAGGCGATGTCGAACATGTCTCCCACAATCGGCACCGATCCCACCACCACCTCGATACCGACATTGGCCACCATGCGCGCCAGCGTGACATACGAAACCCCACGCATCCAGGCCGCGATGATGATGATGCACGAAGCAATCCCGCCAATCAAATCGCCAATTCCCGGAATAACGCCGACAATGCCGTCGAGGCCGAAGCGGATCGAAGTTCCGGGAATCTTCAGAAAATCGTCGAGGACATGGGACAGCAGATTCAGGTTCTCGTCATCGAATAATTTTCCGCTCAGCTTTCCCCCGCGTTTCGTGCGCGGCGGCGGAACCTCGGGCTTTGCTGTAAATTCCATCGCACTCCTACTCGGTGCTATAATTCTCAGTATACGGCGGCTATAGTTCAGTGGCAGAACGCCGCTCTGTGGCAGCGGATGTCGTGGGTTCGAAACCCACTAGCCGCCCCAAAATTTTCTCTCCTCATAAGCGACTCCAGGTCCCCGATCCGTCGTGGTTTCCACCCAAGCCTCAACTCGAATCTATGCCGGAACCTCCGGCTGGGCTTATCCGACATGGAAACCTGACTTCTATCCTCCCGGCACTCCCGCAAAGAAGTTCCTCGAGTTCTACGCCTCCCAACTCACCTCTGTCGAGGTCAACTACACCTTCCGCGCCTTGCCCACCGAAAAGATTCTGGAAGGCTGGCTGGCATCGACTCCATCGCATTTCCGCTTCAGCTTCAAGGCCCCGCAGCGCATCACCCACTTCAGACGTCTCCGCGATTGCGAAGCCGACGTGGCCCAATTCATCGCCGCGCTAGAGCCCGTTCGACGTGCAGGCAAACTCGGCCCCCTGCTCTTTCAACTCCCTCCGAACTTCAAGGCTGACGCCGCCCTGCTCACCGCATTTCTCACAACACCTTTATTACAGATATCGAATGCACCCCGCATAGCATTTGAGTTCCGCCACGAGTCGTGGTTCAGCGACGAGATTTATACCCTCCTGCGCCAACACGACGCGGCGCTCTGCATCGCCGAAAGCGACGACCTTAAGACTCCCGAGGTACACACCGCGGCCGGATTCACCTGTTTCCGCCTGCGTAGCAGCGGCGGCTACACCTCCGCCGAACTCGACACCTTCGCCAGACGTTTCACCGCACTCGCGCAGCAGCGCGATGTCTACGCCTACTTCAAGCACGAGGACGAACCGACCGGCGCGCTCAACGCCAAAGCTTTCCTCGACCGCACTCTCGCCATCGAGGACAAGCACTGATGTCAGCAACAACGATTCCAACCGACGCCATTCAGACCACCGACTTTCAGCCGCGGCGCTTCCTGCACAGCGGCCACCTGCAGACCATCTTCGGCAACTATCTTCCCCGCGCCAACAGTCTTCCTGCGCCCGAAGCCCAGCTCGTCGAAGTCTCTCCTGCCACTGAGCATCAGATCTCCAGCCAGGTCCTCTGCCACTGTCACTGGCAGCCAGCAGAGGTCCGCGCCGCCCGTCCCACCGCCATCATCGTGCACGGGCTCGAAGGCTCCTCCGATTCGCAGTACGTGGTCGGCAACGCCAACAAGCTCTGGCGGGCCGGCTGCAACATCGTCCGCATGAACATGCGCAACTGCGGCGGCACCGAAGCGCTTGCGCCTACGCTCTACCACTCTGGTCTCTCAGGCGACGTCGACGCCGTCATGCGTTTCTTCGTCGATCTGCATCAGCTTCAATCCATCGCGCTCATCGGCTACTCCATGGGCGGCAATCTTGTGCTCAAGCTTGCGGGCGACCTCGGCAAAACCCCGCCGCCACAGCTCCGGGCGGCCATCGGAATCTCTCCGGTCATCGATCTTGCTCCCTCCTCCGACGCTCTCCACCTTTGGCAGAACCGCATCTACGAGAAGAAATTCGTACGCGCCATGCTGCGCCGTTTTCGCCGCAAGGCATCGCTCTTCCCTCGTGCCTTCGATCCCAACCGTGCGATAGGCATCAGTTCGCTGCGCGACTTCGACGAGCGCATCATCGCTCTCTACGCCGGTTTCTCCGGGGCCGAGGACTACTATCATCGCGTAGCCGCAGCTCGCGTTGTCGACCAGATCACCGTCCCCACCCTCATCCTTAGCTCTCTCGACGATCCCTTCATTCGCATCGCACCCGATACCCGCGACAAGATCATCTCGAACCCGAACATCACTCTTCTCGAAACCGCCCAGGGCGGCCACTGCGCCTTCCTCGCCCAACCAGACCCCGCCACCAACTACGACGGCTACTGGGCCGAGCACACGCTCCTGCGCTTCATCCTAGCCAACGCTTAGCCCGTTCGCAGCCAGACCATTCCGCCCCAGCCAACCATCGTCTCGATCGAAGCAGCAAAAAAGGTACGTCATCTCGACCGAAGCGCAGCGCAGTGGAGAGACCCCTGTATTTCGCTTTTCTTGTTTTTTTGCCTGTTGCTCATCAACACAAGCCGATAACCAGCCCTCAGCCTTTAAACAGGCACTAAGATAATCATTGATGCTCGCCGAATGGTCCGTAGAAGCCTCCGCAGACGATCCCGTCCTCGTCATCCCCTGGTCTGATCCCTCAGACCCCAGCGGCAACCGCCGTTTCATCGACCTGCGCGAAAATCCCTACGACCTCGACCACCTGCCCGAAGCGGAGCTTCATCCTCCGCTCATGCACGCTCTGCGCTCGCTCAACGCGCCCCGCTCTCCAGTGTTCACGGCCAAATGCGATGCCTGGCCGCTCCGTCCAAAACAAGACGCAGACGAGATCGAAAGCCTTCGCATCAATCTCGATATCTTCGACGACGCCTCCCACGACGCCTCCCACGGCTTCGTCAGCTACATCGACATCCTCTGGCGCGAACGTTCCATCTTCACCTCGTTCCACCAGCACGAGCAGCTTCTCCATCGCCTCACCCGGCACGCCGCGCCCCTCAACCATCCTTACGCCATGCTCGACTGTGTTCTGCGCCCTGCGCTCGTCGACCTCACCGGGCCACAAGAAGGCTTCGCTCTCAGCCTCTACCTCAAAGCCCTTGGCCACGATCCACAATCTGCCGAAGAGAACTGGGCCAGCGCCCTCGATGCGATCGTAAGCCTCGTCCGCAGCAAGGACCTCTCCTTCGCATGAATATTTATTCCATACTCTAAAGCACGTCATCTCGACCGAAGCAACAAACAGCACGTCACTTGGACGAAGCGCAACAAACAGCACGTCATCTCGACCGGAGCGCAGCGGAGTGGAGAGACCCCTGTATTTGTCCTTGTTCCTGCCGTTGCCTGTTCTTTCTATCAAACACCGCGCCAGCCAGAGCAGTTTCTAAACAAGCTCTCTGCATTTCCGGTTGCCCGCTCTACCCGCTACAATCGATCAGGAAGATGTAGGGGCGAGTAGCTCAATGGATAGAGCATCAGCCTTCTAAGCTGACGGTTGCAGGTTCGAGCCCTGCCTCGCTCACCACCCTATACGTTTCGCCGTTGTATGCCGGCCACGGCAGGCGATAGGGCCGCTAGACTTCAGCGGCCCATAGCATTCTTGTGAAAACACAGAAGCACGTCATCTCGACCGAAGCGTAGCGCAGTGGAGAGACCCCTGTATTTATCTTCCGCTGACCGGGAAGGCTCGAGCAAGCCATCTACTTCTGAGCAACAGCCTTTACCTCAATCTTCGCCTTGTTGTCGAGAAAGGCCTGTTGCGCTTCGAGCACCTTGTCGCGCGCAAAAGACGCATCCCGCCAGCCTTTCACTTCGACGCGCTTGCCTTCGAGGTCTTTGTAGATGGCAAAGAAGTGCGTAATCTCCTTAAGCATGTGAGGGTAGATCTCGGAGTAGTTCCAGACATCCTGATAGCGCGGATTGTTCTTGCCCACGCAAAGGACCTTCTCGTCAGCGATGCCCTGATCGAGCATCTCCAGCACGCCGATGGGACGAACCTCCTGAATGCAGCCGGAAAAACTAGGCGTATCCACCAGCACCAGAACGTCCAGCGGATCGCCGTCCGCCGCAAGCGTGCTGGGAATAAAGCCGTAGTCCCCCGGATAGTGGACGGGAGAATAAAGATTGCGGTCTAGCCGGAAGACGTGCAGCTTCTTGTCGTACTCGTATTTGTTGATTCCTTCGGAGGGGATCTCGATGACGGCGTTGATTACCTCGGGGGCTTTATCTCCGATGGGTAGCTCAAGATAGTTCGGCATAAAATCTGGGATCTCTTCTCGTGTGCGAAATTTTGCAGCCTGTGGCGCGCGACGGCAGCGGCCTAAGGGGACGGTTTTCTCTCCGTTTTAGGAAGGAAAGCGTCACCTTGTCTATAATCAAGCAGAATGAAGGCTCATGTCTATGTCACGCTGAAACGAACGGTGCTGGATGCCCAGGGGCAGACAGTCGCGGATGCATTGCGGCGAATGGAATATCGCGGCGTTGCTGACGTACGGCAGGGGAAGTATTTCCTGCTGACTTTGGAAGATGGATTGGACCAGAACGCGGCGCAGGCCGAGATCGAACGGATTGCGCGCGAGGTGCTCACCAATCCGGTAATCGAAGAGTTTACCTTCCGCCTGGAACCCTAAAAGGTGTAAAAAAACATCATCGAACCACATCATCGAACCTCTAAACCCACGTCATCTCGACCGGAGCCACGCGGTTTTATCGCGTGGCGCAGTGGAGAGACCCCTATATTTCCGTCTTTGCTGTTGCCTGTTCCTGATCGGCGGTATCGCTGCAAATCGGTGTTAAGCCTTCATTTTTTTAGCCGCTTCTCAAACAAATCTGTGTCGCTTTTGTATCAAAATCAATCGCCACCGCTGGAAGCGGCAAGCGGCTGGTGCTAGGCTCAAAAGCATAGCAATGGAGAACCCTTTGAGTCCTGCGTCGATCCCTGCATCCTCGGAATCCGCGGCTGCGCTTCAGCCTGCCGGAACCCTATCCGCCGGAAGCAGATTTGTCCGTGCCTGCCTTCGCCAGCCAGTTGATCGCACTCCCATCTGGCTGCTGCGTCAAGCCGGGCGATACATGCCCGAATACATGGCAGTGCGCAAGCACCACTCGCTGCTCGACATCTGCCGAACCCCCGAGATCGCCGCCGAAGTGACCATCACCGCCGCCGAGCGGCTGGGCGTGGACGCCGCAATTATCTTTGCCGATCTGCTGCTGCCCTTCACCCCCATGGGCCTCGACTTCGAATTCCTCGCTGGCGAAGGTCCCGTCGTCCATGTGCCCGTGCGTTCCGCCGAGCAGATACGTGCACTGCGCACCGACCGCATCGAAGAACTAAGCTACGTGGCGCGGGCCATCGAGAAGGTTGCCGCTCACTTCTCCGCTCCCCGCGCCGACGGCGATCAGCTTGGCATCATCGGATTTTGCGGCGCGCCGTTCACACTCGCCAGCTACATGATCGAAGGCGGCTCTTCGCGAAATTACATCGAGACCAAAAAGCTGATGTATAGCGACAACGTCGCATGGCAGATGCTAATGGAAAAACTGTTGACAGTGCTGGTCGGATTCGCACAGCAGCAGGTCGAGGCCGGAGCCGATGTCATCCAGATCTTCGATAGCTGGGTCGGCGCGCTGAGCGTGACCGATTACCGGCGCTACTGCCTCCCTGCGGTGACAGAACTTGTCCAAAGAATTCAGTCGCTGGGAGTTCCGGTAATTTACTTCGGCGTAGACACCGCTTCCCTGCTGCCCTCCATGGCCGAGACCGGAGCCGACGTCATCGGCCTCGACTGGCGCATTCCGCTCGATCAGGGATGGAAGGCCATCGGCACCGGCCATGCCGTGCAGGGAAACCTCGACCCCATCACCTTATTTGCACCCGAAGAGATTCTCAAAGACCGCGTGCGCGAGGTGTTGGCCGCCGCAGCCGGACGCCCCGGCCACATCTTCAACCTTGGCCATGGCATCGTCCCCGGAACTCCCGTCGAAAGCGTCATCAAAGTCGTCGAATGGGTCAAGGAGTACGGAGCGCTATGAGCGGAGAGACAGGCCGAAGCGCCGTTCTGCTGCTCGCCCACGGCACCCCCGACGTGCTCGGCGAGATGGCTGCATATCTCAGCAAAGTGACCGGTGGCCGCTCCCTTCCGCAAGCGGTCGTCGAGGAGTTGCAG
Organism: Candidatus Peribacteria bacterium; assembly: GCA_041691135.1. Lineage (GTDB taxonomy): Bacteria > Patescibacteriota > Gracilibacteria > Peribacterales > Peribacteraceae > JAQBQQ01. The sequence continues at coordinate 43,683 of JBEPVF010000006.1, read as the reverse complement.
CATCGCTATCAGCAGATAGGCCTTGGCGAAACGCCGGGAGCCGAAGCCCCGCCGCTGACAAAATGGACGCTCATTCAAGCCAACCTGCTGGAGCGCTCCCTCGATCGCAACGGCGATTCCAATACCAGGGTGTACGTAGGCATGCGCAACTGGCATCCCTACATCGCCGACGCCATCGCGCAGATGCGGCTCGACGGCGTAACCCATATCAAGGCGATCTGCCTCGCTCCGCAAAACTCCCGCACCAGCGTCGGTCTCTATCGCAAGGCCGTCCTTGCCGCCGCCGATGGGCTTGAGGTCGACTTCGTCGCTGGATGGGCTGAACATCCGCTGCTCGCTCAGGCGTTTGCCGAACGCCTGTGGCCGGTGTGGGCGCTGGCGTGCGCGCAATCAAAGCAGCGTGTCCCTGTGCTGTTCACGGCGCACAGCGTTCCCTGTCGAACCATCATGACCAAGGAAGCTTCGGCTGACGGAACATCCGCAGCCGAGTCTCCCGACACCTACCCGGTCGAAGCAAAGCGCACCGCCGAACTCGTGGCCGAGCGCATGGCCCCGGTCGGATTCGGAGAAAAGGACTGGTACTTCGCCTTCCAGAGTCAGGGCATCAGCGGCGGACCATGGATCGGCCCAACCGTAGAGGAAACCCTCAAGGCCATCAAAGAGCAGGGGCATAGCGGAGTCGTCATGCAGCCCGTAGGCTTTCTCTGCGACCACGTCGAGATCCTCTACGACATCGACGTAGCCTTCACCGAGACAACACAAAAGCTCGGTTTGAAGTTATGGCGAGCCGAGAGCCTCAACGACTCCGAGATCCTCATCGACGCTTTAACTGAAATAGCATCAGGCCAATACAAAGCGACGGTCGATGAGGTGATCGTTCCAGCGCAGGTTTAAGCTGGCAGAAGCAGAGCTAACGCGGAGGCCCTGGCCTCCGCATTCTTATTTAGGAGAGTGAATGAAGCGGATAGCAATCGTCAGTGGCGGCATCGCAGGTTTGACGGCAGCCTATGAATTATCGCGTCTCGCAGGCAACGGAGCGGCAGTAAAAGCCGTGCTCTTCGAGGCCTCGCCACGACTAGGCGGCATCGTCGAGACCGTGCGCGAAGGCGGCTTCGTCATCGAATGCGGCCCCGATGCCTGGGTGACAGAAAAACCCTGGGCCCGCGAACTCGCCGAAGAGCTTGGCCTCGCCGACCAAGTCATGCCTTCCAATGACGCCACGCGTAAGACCTATATCGTGATGGATGGCCAACTCAAAGCGATGCCCGATGGAATGCGCATGATGGTTCCATCCAACCTCGACGCTCTCGACCAATCGGACTTATTCAGCGCAGAGGCAAAACAAGCCTTTCACGCCGAGGTGAATCGAGCAGAAGAACTCAAGGCCAGCGCACCGCAACAAGACGAGAGCGTCGCATCGTTCGTACAGCGGCACTTCGGCGAAGAAGTGCTCGCAACCATCGGCGCTCCGCTGCTGCGCGGCGTCTTCGGCGGAGATGTGACGAAGTTGAGCGTGCGTGCCGTCATGGCTCCCTTCGTTGCGATGGAGCGCGAGCACGGCAGCCTGATCGCCGCAATGCAGGCCCGCGCTACCGCGAGCGGCAACAAGCAGTCTCCCGTCTTCACCACGCTACAAAGCGGATTGGGAACGCTCATCGACGGCATGATCGCAACCATTCCCAAAGACTGGATTCGTTTGGGAACGAAGATCCGATCCATCTCACGCAGCCACGACCGCTGGCAACTCGAGACCTCCACCTCGCAAGAAACATTCGATACCGTCATGATGGCCGCTCCCCCACACATCGCGCGAGAGCTGCTGTTACCCATTGATGGCCGCGCCGCCAAGCTCATGGAGATGGACGCAAGCTCCGCGGTAGTCGTAGCCTTCGGATTTCCCGACGCGACAAAATTTCTCACTCCGCCGGGCTTCGGATTTCTAGTGCCGCAGGGATCGGGAAGCCGCCTGCTCGCCTGTACCTTTGTAGACCAGAAGTACGCCCACCGCGTACCGCAAAATGGAAAGCTGATCCGCGCCTTCTTTGGCGGAGACGCTGCTGAGCGACTAATGCACTGCGGCAATGACGAAGTATCCTCCGTTGCTCGGCTCGAACTGGCGCACATCCTCGGCCCATTGCCCGAGCCTCAGATCACCGTGGTGCGGCGCTGGCCGAAGAGCCTTCCCCAATACGCCGTCGGCCACCTGGAACGAATGCAGGAACTCGATGAGCGCGTACGAAGCCTCGATGGGCTATACCTTTTAGGAAATGGATATCGCGGCGTCGGGCTACCTGACTTAATCAGAGACGCACGCACAGCCACGCAGCAAAGCATACAAGGAGACAAGCGATGAGCATTGCAACCACCCAAGGAGACCGCGGGCAAACAGGATTAGCTGGCGGCGTGCGCGTCTCAAAAGCAGACCTGCGCGTCGAGGCATACGGCTCAGTCGATGAGTTGAACAGCGTACTCGGCTTTGCCCGCAGCATCTGCCATCACCAGCAAATCTGCAACTGGACCGAAGAGATTCAGCGAACACTCTTCCGCGTAGGAGGCGCTCTGGCCACCCCTCCCGAAAACCAGAAGAACGCTCCCATCATCTCGCTCGACGATGTCGATACGCTGACAAAGCTCGTCCACCAGATCGAGGCAACCGAGGGCATCCTCTCCGACTGGTCGCTTCCCGGCGCGCATACCGAATCCGCCGCCTACGAGGTCGCTCGCACCGTGTGCCGCCGCGCCGAGCGCAACGCCGTGCGACTCGCAGAAAATGGCGTAGAGGTAAAGCCCGAGATCATCGCCTACCTCAACCGGCTCTCCGATCTCATCTGGCTCTTCGGCAGGCTCATCGAATTGACCGCAGGCATCGACGCCCGCCTCCGCACGGGAGACACCGCCGGACCAAAGTGGTCCCGCGCCTGGAAGTAATCTCTCTTCCATCGAAAATAACGTCATCTCGACCGGACCCTGAGCGAAATCGAAGGGGTAGTGGAGAGACCCCTGTATTTCGCCGTTGTCGTTGCCCTTTTTCAATTCCAAAACATCATCGTCATACCTTCTTCATTACAGCGCCAGCACGATGCTGCCATAATGATTGCCATGAGATTGTTCTCCTTCAGCACCGCGGCAATCTTCGTCTGCCTCCTCGCCGCCTTTACCTCGCCAGCATGCCACGCGCAGAAGCCATCCTCCGATCTCGATCTGCACGGAACAATCACCTATGCCAATCACCAGAGCTACGTCGAGGTCCCCTTTGAAGTGCCCAAAGGCGTCACCCGCGTAACCGTGGAATTCTCTTATACCGAACGCGATAAGCACACCAGCATCGACCTCGGCATGTTCGACAGCCAGCGCTTCCGCGGATGGAGCGGCGGCAATAAATCAACCTTTACGGTATCAGCGACCGACTCCACCCCGTCGTATCTTCCCGGCCCCATCGTGCCCGGCAGATGGAAGCTGATACTCGGCGTTCCTAACATCCGGGAAGGTGTTCGCTCTCAATACGAAGCTAAAATTCACTTCTCGCACGCTGGCGACAAGCCCGACGCCTCCACCTTCAGCCAGGCCCCTCTGCGTCCCGGCCCCGCATGGTATCGCGGCGATCTGCACATGCACGACGCACACAGCGACGGCTCATGCCTCAGCCAGTCCGGCAAGAAAGTTCCCTGCCCTCTCTACAAGACCGTCGAGACCGCAGCCGAAAGAGGTCTCGACTTCATCGCCATCAGCGACCACAACACCATCTCGCAATATAACGACATGCGCGAGCTGCAACCTTACTTCGATCACCTGCTCCTGATACCTGCCCGCGAGATCACCACCTTCCAGGGACACGCCAACGTCTACGGCCCTACAGACTTCATCGACTTCCGTCTGACCAGCCCGCACGTCCCTGACTTCAATCACCTGCTCGACGAAGTGCAGCGCCTGCACGGCATCCTCTCCATCAATCATCCCGGCATCCCTTCAGGAGAGTCGTGCATGGGTTGCGGATGGACAGTTCCCAACACGGACTTCAGCCGAGTCACAGCCATCGAAGTAATCAATGGAGGCATGGCCGACGGCCCGCACTCTGGCATCCCACTCTGGCAGCAGCAACTCAACAATGGATTTCGACTAACAGCATTGGGCGGCAGCGATAACCACGATGCCGATCTCAAACCGCAAACCTACTCCGCCATCGGTCATCCTGCAACCGTGATCTATGCCGCGAACTTATCCGAGAACGCCATCCTCGACGCCATCCGCGCAGGCCACGTCTTCGTCGATGCGCAGGGATCAAAAGACCGCGCCATCGAATTTACTGCAAAGACAGATACAGGCATGGCAATGATGGGAGACGAAGTTCAATCTCCAGCCGGGCAACAGATTCACTTCACCCTCAAGATGGCCGCCCTCGCCAGCGACCACGCAGAGATCATTGTCGATGGCCAGCCAACCACCTTACTCGATGCATCCGCCGCAAACCAGAACGAGGAGACAAGGAACTTCGACTATCAAAGCGACGGCAAGCGGCATTGGCTCCGAGTCAACGTCCGCTCCCAAAGCGGCGCTCTTCTCATCGTCGGAAATCCCATCTACCTCAACTTCTCGAAGTAGCCGGATACTAATTAAACATCCTAAGAAGCTCTAAATCGAATCTCCATACAGACGTCATCTCGACCGAACGCGGCGCTTTTGCCGCCGCAGTGGAGAGACCCCTGTATTTCGTCGTTGTTCTTGCCTTTGCCTGTTCGCTTTATCCCGGCACCTGCCATAGCAAGGGCTCTAAACGCTCAACCCAACCCGAAAGCACGTCATCTCGACCGAAGCAAGCTCAACCCAGCCCAAAAGACGTCATCTCGACCGAAGGCGGCGCTTTTGCCGCCGCAGTGGAGAGACCCCTGTATTTCGTCGCTGTTCTTGCCTTTGCCTGTCTTTTCGAGCCCGGCAACTGCAAAATAACCGCCATTAAACGCCACCCCTCCCGTCAGTGAGCACTGACAGAAGGAGCCAAAAGCTTATCCACACATCCAACCGGCTTCGTCACCGGATTGCATCGAGCCACCAGCCCATCCGGAAATTCAACAACATACTTCGTCCACTGCGAAGGCTCTGAAGGCGGGTAATCGGTACTAATCATCTGCGCACCGCTCGAAAGCGCAAGGTCGCGCCGCGTCGTATCGTTCGTGCGCGCCTGATCCGTACTTTCATCAGTCCGCGTCCGCACCAGATAGCCCTGCTTCACCAGCGCATCAATCTCTTCACGCGATCCATCGTTCTCTTCCGTGAACGCCGCATCAGGAGCGCCCGGTTGCGCATTGGTAAACAACACTCTCCCACGCAGCGAGGGATGTCCCTTCGTATAAATCGGCTCGACGTGCCTCTGGTCCAGCAGAAAAATAACCTTGCCGCGAGCCTGCGCCAGCGTGGGCCATCTTCCGGCATGGACAGCCTCCACCAACGTCGCCGAATCGCCACGCACATCATCCGGCGTAATCATCTCGTCTGTCTTGAAGATCGATCGAATCTCCTTATCCAGCGCATCGAATACAGGAGCAGTAAATGGTTCCGGCACCACTGCATTCGGAAGATTACGATCTTTACCTTCCTTCGTCTCAATCAAAATAAAAATCGGCAGATGTTGAGGATGCTGCTTCGACCAATCGCGAACATCGGTGAGACAGGCGATAAGCGTCATGCAGGTGCTGCGCACATCGATATCTTGCATATGCAGCACCTTGAATCCCGGCTTGCCCATCACATGCTCGGGATCGAACTCCGGATCGGCGGGCAATCCAGCCTTCGCCACCATACCCAGAATCGCAGGATGCGCATACCTGCCGCCCTTGCTGTCGGCGTAGACGTCAATCTCTATCTGCCGCACGCCTCCCGACAACTGATCGGCCAGCGGAGCGTGATGATAATCGAGCCCATGCAATCCCTCCGGGCTCATCCTCTCCATCAGCTTCCTCGCGCTTGGCGGAAACCCCTCATGGTAGCTATTGTGCGAACCAATCACTTGTATCTGATTGACATGAACCCGCTGATCCTGTTCAGCAGCAGTCGGCTGCTGCGCCAACGCTAATCCACCAATGGCAAATGCAGCGATGGCAAAACAAGTGCGAGCTGCTTGATACACAGTCATATCTGCCTCTACTCAATCTGATTTTTTTTGCAATGAACTGCGGCACCGCCCTGAAGACGGTGCCGCAGATATTTCCAGTGATTTATAACTCGCAGCTAGAAGATAATCTTCGCGGCAAGCTGAAGCTGTCGTGCAGGATAAGCGCTGGTGATGCTACCGAAAGCTCCGTCGATGATATTGCCATCCGGTGCCTGGTAGTCCACCTGGTTGAGTACGTTGAAGGCCTCGGCGCGGAAGTCCAGCTTGGAGGAGTCGCTCCATAGGTTGAACGCCTTGTGCAGACCGAGGTCTGTATCGAAGTAAGCAAAGGAACGAAGCTTGTTACGCGAGATATTGCCATACGCATTGGTGTTTCCCAATGCCACCGATGGCACCGCCAGATAAGTTCCGTCCAGATACCCCTTCAGCGCTGTGGCTGTCTTGGTCTGCTTCGAGGTTGGGTTCTTGATCTTCGCACCCGCCATGGTCAACTGCGGACGCAGAGTCACCAGATCTGACGTATACAGCGGATTGTTGGCTGAGCTGTTGTAGTTCAAATTGAAAGGCAAACCACTTGTCGACGTATTGATGAGAGTCGTCTGCCATCCGCCGAGCACCGCATTGATCAGGAAGTTCGAGTTCGCCCCGAACTTGCGTCCATGACCATACGGCAGGTCATACACAATCGAAAGCGTATTGTTGATCGGCTGGTCATAGCCCGACGGACCATAGTCGTTGCGCGGATTTGTAAAGTTCACGCGAGAGTTGTCGCCGTTGCTGGTCTCAAGATGTCCCGAAGCCAGATCGTACGCGCGGCCCCACGTAAACGAGTTCAGCAGATAAAGCGCACCGACACGCTTCTCCAGCTTGGCCTGCAGCGAGTTATAGCTGGAGGAGTTACCGCCGTAAGCGATCTCGATATCGCCAAACGTTGTTACCGGACGGCGCGACTGGTAAGTCGCGCAGCCCACTCCTCCTGCATTGAGGCAAGGCGTCGCCTGGTTGTAGTCGGCGAGCACCTGAAGGTGGGTGCCCTTGTTGCCGACATAGGAGATGTCCATCACCATTCCCCACGGCAGCTCGCGCTGGAAGCCGAAGAAGTAGCTCTGCACATAACCCGTCGCAAAGTTCTTCGGAATATACCGCGACGTCACCTTCTTCGGGTCGAAGTTGGAAGGACTCGTCAGCCCCACCGCATAGCCCTGCTGCATCTGGCGGAAGCAAGCCGTCTGGTCTTGCGTGTCGTTAGCGCAACGGTCGGTGGTAGTCGGAGCTGGATTGTTGATCGAAGCATTGACCACGTTCGGTCCGTTATAGGTCAGGTTATTTTCGCCGCCCGCGCGGTTGTACTGCGTATAGCTGATGCCGTAGCCGCCACGCACAACCGTCTTCGGTGTTCCGCTCCAGGCAAACCCAAAGCGCGGTCCCCAGTTCTTCATCGGAACATGCACCAGCGCGCGGTCATAGATGCTGCCGTTCTTCGCCTGGATCAGCGTATTCGTTGTCGGGTCAAAGTTCGCGAGCTTGTTGTCGCGCTCCCACTGCGGAGTCGCGATCTCGTACCGCAGACCGGCATTGACCGTCAGCGTCGGCGAAACCTTGATGTCGTCCTGCACATACATAAAGTTGAACCGCTGCCGCAGGTTCACCACGGTGTAGTTCGTCAACGAGTACGAAGACTGATTGCCGAAGAGAAAGTCGGCAAGGTTCGCCGCCTGCGAGAGCTGCGCTGCCACAGCGCTGCTTCCCTGCGCCGGATCAGACGGCTTCGACGGCACACAAGGCGAAACCGGGGCCGCAGCGTTGCAGACCGGGACGGCCGCATAGCCAGCCGAGTAGTTGTCCTGCCCATAGCTGGGGTTGAAGTCGTTGACCTGCGTATTGACCGCTTGGTACTCATAGCCGAACTTCATCGAGTGCCGACCGCGAACCCAGGTGAAGTTAGCCTTCGGATCGTAGATCGTGGGGTTTTGAAACTGCGGACTGGAAGACTGCGCACCGAACTGCGTAAAGCCCGACACCGACTGCGCATTCAGATCGCGCACAATGCTCTTATCGGTGGGAACGCCATTGGTGATGCCGTTTTCCGTCAGCAGCGAAGCGTCACCCTGCCCATACGGAGTCTTCGCGCCCTGGTTCTTCGTATAAGCAAAACGAATATCCAGCAGCTTCGTAGGCGAAATAATCCAGGTCGCGCCGCCTGCGATCTGGCGGTTCAGCAGGTGAACGTTCGAGTTGCCATTGCCACCGGCGCGGCCCAGCACCGTCGGCGGGTCGAAGATGGTCCCGCGATGCTCGCTGTAGCGCGCAAACATGCTCCACTTCTGGTTGAAGGTCTCATCGATCCTCGCATCGCCCTTGTTGTCCTCAATCGTGCCGCGCGGAGAAGCGATGTAGTTGTTCGCGATGGTGTCATAAGCAACCGCACCGGGGCCGCCACCCGTAACCGACGTGGCATTGTTGCCCGGCAGCGCGGCAAGCACAGCCTTGGCAAACGGAGTCGCCTCTGCCGAGACGTTTCCTGACGTAAACACCGTACCGGTAATCGGGTTGCGCAGCGTAATCGGCGTCGGCGCAATCGAGGGGTCTTTATAGTGGAACAGGAAGATGCCCTGGCGCTGCTCCGCGTTCGGCAGCGTCACCGTCGACACCTGGTTGCGGAAGATCTGACGCAGCCCTTCATAGTCCACGAAGAAGAAGGTGTGGTCCTTTTTGATCGGCCCGCCGAACGTTCCGCCGAACTGGTTGCGAATGAAGGTCTGCTTGATCCCACCCGCCGGCTGAAACGGTCCAATCGCGTTCAGGTTCGTGTTGCGAAGATAGTCATAAGCCTTGCCATGAAACTTGTTCGCGCCGCGCTGGGTCGACACGTTGATGACGGCGCCCGAAGCGCGGCCATACTCTGCCGAGTAGTTGCTGGTCTCAACCCGGAACTCGCTCACCGCATCAGGCGATGGCGGAATGTTCTCATTCGCAAATCCCTGGTTCGACGTGCCGTAGTTGTTGTTGTCCAAACCATCGAGCAGGAAGTTATTGAACGCAGAGCGCTGGCCGTTCACGTTGAACGCGCCCTCGCGGCTCGATGCGGACTGGTTCTCAAGCGTCGATTTGCGCACGCCCGGAGCCAACAGAACAAGGTCAGCATAGGAGCGGCCGTTCAGCGGAAGATTCTCCACCTCACGCTCCCCAATCACCTGGCCGCGCGAGCTGGTCTCTGTCTCAAGCGCCGTCGGCGCCGCCGATACCGTCACCGTCTCTGCGACCGACCCGGCCTTCAGCGCAAGGTCGACGCGCTGGCGAGCATTGGTCGTCACCGTGAAGGCCTGCGTCTGCGTCTGCTGAAAGCCCTGCGCCTCGCCAAGGACCTTGTACGAGCCGATCTGCACGCTCGAAAACTCATAGCGTCCCTCGGCGTCCGTCGTCGCCGTCTGCTGAATGCCCGTCGCCACGTTGGTCAGCGTCACCTTGCTGTTCGGAATCGCGGCGCTCGTCGTGTCCCTGACATAGCCCAGCACCGAAGCCGACTCAAACTGCCCATAGCACTGCAGCGCCGGCAACAGCAGAAGAACTGCCAGCACCAGCCGCAGCCATCCCCATGTCCCCGTCGACCCATCGCCCGAATCATTCGGTCTTACTCTTTGCATGCTTTGCATCATCTGTCCTGCCTTCCCGAAAAATAAACTTCACTGGTGATATCAGCGCAGCGGCATCATCCGCGTTTACGCTTCACAACTTTGCTACCGTAGTTCAACCGCAACGAACATTACGCATCGGGGAGAACCATTGTCAACCAAAAATCCGCTAACGGCACCGATAACGTAAGCATACAGAAATAGCAATATAACTCTTTTAGAATCATATATTTTATATCTAACATCGTTGACCTTTAGCGAAAACTACAACGACCAGCATGTCGAAGCAAAAGAGACACAGCTCCATCATGCTGTCTTTGGATGAATCTACGGTGAACAGTCCATGATCCCGCAATAAACATGCGCAATCACCGGATTCAGTTCACTAGGTCATTATCTCAACTCAGGCAAATCGAGCGTCCACCGTCACCACGCCCCACTGGCGGTCCACCACCTCGCGATGCGCCGCCATCATCCAAACAAAATTCAACTCGCTCCCCGGAATCGCCACGTTGGGGTGATAGCCCTCCGGCAGCAGCACCGCATCCCCGTCACGCACCACCTCCACCTCGGCGGCAGAGATCCCGTCCGTATACACCAGTTGCAGACCGAACGCGGGCGCCGGCATATCGAAGAACACGTAGATCTCCTCAAGCATCGCCGCATGTTCATGCGGAGGCCAGCTCGTCCAGTTGCCCGGCAGCGAACTCGTCACCCCCACCACCAGCCGTCCCGCCTTCACATTCGTTCCCAGCATGATATTGATCTCACGCTTCGAGCTCTCATTGCCCGCGACAAAGTGCAGCTTCTCATCCGCCTGCACGCTGGCATAAGGAACGAACTGCACCGGGTACTCCCCCTCCACCACCGCCGAGCACTCCACCAGGTCGACCTCAGAAGCCGTCTCCACCGTCACCGGCAGTCCCTTCGAGATATAGAGAGCATCCCTGGTCTGCAGCTCAAAGCGCTCCTCCCCCACCGTCACCGTCGCCGCACCGCTCAGGCACACCAGCCCGGTCTCCTGGCCGTCGTTGGTAAAGCTCACACGGCGCTCATCTGCCCCCAGACGAATCCTGCCATAGCTCATCTCCCGCATCGAGCTGTTGCCCGGAGAGATAAAGATGTTCCGCCCCGCCACACCCGCCGTACCGCCAACCAAACGCTTCGACATCGCCTCTTCCTTTCTTAAAACCCCATCTCAAAATCACGTCGTCTCGACCGAACCACCAATACCGCACGTCATCTCGACCGGAGCGCAGCGCAGTGGAGAGACCCCTGTATTTCGCAGTTGCCGTTGCCGTTCCAGATCGGTGTCATCAGTGCAAATCGGTGTTAAGCCTCGAGCACTTACCACCCACCACCACAATCAAAAAAATAGCCCCGAAAAAGCTCTCGCAATCTCGGGGCTGCTCAGTGAAAACTCCTGGGAGAGTCTCCGTTACCAGGCGATCTTGGCCGGGAAGAACTCGGCAAACAGATCGTCGTAGTAGGGCTTCAGCTCCTTCAAATCCGGCTTGGTATGCCCCTTCGAATAGAGGTCATACACGTTGAACTTGTTGACCCACTCGAACATCTTCACATCGTGGTCGCTCATCAGGTGGCGATACGCGCCATGCCGGTGGGCCGAGTAGAACGAGTGATAGCGCAGCATGTACAGCGACTCTTCGGGCATGTAATTCTTCATCACTTCGCCGATATAGCCGTCGTGTCCAAATGACAGATGCACCTTGCTCAGCCCGCAGTTCGGCTCGTAGATGCCGTACTTGGTCTGATACAGCGCGTTGTTGATGTCGGGATTCGCCTTGAAGTATTGCGGAAAAACGATCTGGTCGGAATAAGCGCAGCCCACCGGAAACGTATCGCCCACCACGCCCCACTGCGGCTCGCCCCACAGGCACAGCACCTTACCCAGATCATGAATGAAGCCGGTCAGCACAAACCAGCGCGGATGCCCATCCTTGCGGATCGCCTCCGAGGTCTGCAGCAGGTGCTCGATCTGGGTCAGGTCGGTATCAGGATCGCTGTCGTCGATCAGCGTGTTCAGAAACTCCGCTGCCTCCCAGATGCTCTTCTCGCCCTTGTTCAGGCCGAAATACTCCTTCTCCTTCGCCATCACATAATCGAAGCTCTGGTGCTGATGATTCAGGCGATAGAACTCAGCGACACCGGGGGTCGCATGTTCATCATATTGACGGAACTCGTCCTCGCTCTTGCCTTCCTGATAGCGCCCGGTTAAAAATTCGTCCCACTCATCAATGTCCTTCAGCGGGGCGTCGGTTGAGATTGCTGTCGTTGCCATAAGAACCTTCCCTCGGCGCGAAACATCTGCGGTTCGCGTTACCGCTAACTATAGTAGCCCCGGAAAGACTACACTGGCAAGCGGGATGATTAGATTTTCTTCTCCCCACCCAAAATCGGTTTCTTTAGTAAACTTTGAAGGATTTTCAGAATGATTTCCACAGAACCGTGAAGGCTCACACTATGAAGCCGATTCTCTTCCTTCTTCTATTCTCGTTACCGTTTCAGGCATCGGCACAGGCTCCCACAAAGACTGCGCCCACCCTCAGAAGCATCCTTCTTCATCAACTTCAAACCACCCACAACAAGGAAGAATGGTTTGTCCCCGCAAACGTAGCCGTAGCCGGCCTGACTGCGGAGCAGGCAAAATGGACCGACAGTAAGGGAAACCACTCCGTCGGACAGTTGGCAAACCATCTCATCTTCTGGGACACGCGCAATCTGGAGAAGTTCGAAGGCAAGCCGCTGGCGAAGTTCAGCGGCAATAACGACGAGACCTTCAACGCCTTCGACGACAAGCAGTGGGCAGCTACCGTTCAGCAATTAGACAAGGTCCTTACCGAATGGGAGAAGGCCGTCGAATCCGCCGACGAGAAGAAGCTCGAAGCCTGGGCGCCGACCATCGCCAATATCAGCACGCACAATGCTTATCACATCGGTCAGATCATCTACGTCCGCAAAGAACAAGGCTCGTGGAACCCTGCGAACGGCGTCAAATAATCCGTTATGCCGTTATCTCACAGATACAGAGTGGCCGAAGATCATCTCCGGCCCGCCCCCTTCACCGTAGACTCCCGCACCACCAGCGTCGACTCCAACAGCACACTCCGCGGAGTCTGCTCCGGCTTCGCCGAAAGGTCCAGCGCAAACTCGCCCGCAATCCGCCCCAGCTCAGTCGTCCCATGGTCGATCGAGCTCAGCGGAACCCGCAGATAATCCGCATAGCGCAGGTTTCCGCAGCCGATGAACGCAATGTCCTCAGGCACCCGCAAACCCGCCTGCAGCGTCGCTTCCATCGCTCCGATGGCGGTCAAATCGTTGTAGCAAAAAACCGCATCCGGCCGAGGGTCCAGCCGCAGAAGTTCCTGCATGGCCTGAAACCCGGCGGTATCGCCCGTCTCTTCCACCCGGTCCCGCACCAGCACATAGCTTTCGGGCACAATCAGCCGATGCTCCGCCATCGCGCTCCTGTATCCACGTAAACGATCAAACGAAGGGCTGGTGTTCTTCCCGCCGATATGGGCGATACGCTTCCGTCCAATCTCGATCAAATGCCGGGTCGCCATCTCCCCGACTTTCACATCGTCGGTGCCCACAAAGTGCGCGGCCAGATGAGCAAAGTTGCGGTCAAACAGCAGGTACGGAGTCCGCACATCGCCCAGCTCATAGAAGTTGCGCAGGCTAGCCTGGCACGACGCGATCAGCAGAACGTCAATCCCCCGGCTCAGCAGCGTCCGTATCTCCTGCTGCTCAATCTCCGGGTCTTCCTCCGACGAAGCCAGAATCAGCGCCCGCTTGCTCGTCCGCAAAACACCGCTCAGTGACTTGGCAAACTCGGCAAAGAACGGATGCACCAGGTCCGGAACCACCAGTCCCACGGTATAGGTACGCCCGCTGGCAAGTCCCCGCGCCATCATGTTGGGCTGATAGTTCAGCTCTTTCATGCGCTTCAGCACGCGCCGCCGGGTCTCTTCTCCAATATCGGCATTACCCCGCAACACCTTCGACACAGTGACGACAGATACTCCCAAATCACGCGCAATATCTTTCAGCCTTACAGCCATGTCCGCTCCTGAAACTTCTCCACATCTGAAGCATACCAACCTACATCATCTCGCCTGTCGGCCAATCAACCAACCCACATCATCTCGACCATCGGCCCATCGACCAACCCACGTCATCTCGCTCGTCTGCCATCGACCAACCCACGTCATCTCGACCGCAGGCCATCCACCAACCAACGTCACCTCGCTTGTCGGCCAATCAACCAACGTCATCTCGACCGAAGGCCGCAGGCCGCAGCGGAGAGACCCCTGTATTTCGTCGTTGCCCTTGCATTTGCTCTGGCCTCTAGGTACGCCAAGGCTTCAGCCTTGGCCTTCTAAATAATTAAACAGAAAGGGCTTTAGCCCCTGGGGGTATGCCTTCTCCTCGTCAGCCCCAAAGCCCTACGAAAACCGAGTCCTCTTCCACAAGCTCCAGGTCCCTGCAATCAGGCTCAGCAGCAACACCGCGCCCAGCGCAGCGATCCAGCGAACATTCATCGCCAGCGGAGGCACCACCGCCCGCACGCCAAGCCAGATAAACACGCCGGTAGCCGCTGCAATAATCAGATAGTCCCACCAGCGCCGCTTCTCGTTGCGCGTATTGAACTCGTCGCCGGCCATCGCCATCATCGTCCGGTTATAGTCCAGCCCATAGCGCTCACACTCCCGCAGCACCGCCTCGTTGGTCGACGTCTGCTCCTTCGCCGAAGCCACCGCCGTGCTGATCGCCAGCGCGCCCAGAATCATCACCAACGATCCCGTCACCACCAGCACCTTATGCCGATGGTCCGCCGCCGCCAGCTCCCCAAACACCAGCGCGCCCCACGCCAGCCCCCAAAGCTGGTTCGTATTCGACAGCGGAATCCCCCTGCCAATCCCGACATACTTCGTGGCGAACTGCTGAAACAGGTCGCCGATCACCCAAACAAACCCGCCCAGAAACAGCCAGAACACCATGCCGCGCAGATGAAACAACTGGAACGAGGGAGAGTGCAGCCCGCCATCGAGCGCCAGCGTCAGCCCAAACACCGTACTCAATTCCCCCACCGTAAACGCAGTCACAAACGACAGCGGATTCATCCCGCTCAGATAAGCCTTCCGGTAAGGAACATACATCGTCCCCCACATCAAACTCGCGCCAGCCGCAGCCAGTATCCCGCCTACCGCGTTATGGCCCGTAGCCGTCCCACCATGTAGCGTGCTGAAGCCCAGCATCACCGCTGCAGCCACAATGGCCGCGGTCCCCAAAACCACCTTGCCGATGTTCTTCCCGCTGGCTCCTTCGAGTTCGCGAAACAGCAGCCGCCCCCACAAAAGCCCGATCAGCGAGTTCGTATTCCACAGCGGAAACGCCACCGCCAGCCCCACATCGCGAATCGCAAACACGGTCAGCGTATTGGCCACCGCCCACAGCGCCCCAGCCAGCAGCGCCCACACGATCAGGTGCTTCTTATCGAACAGGTCGGCGAAGACATAGCTCGTCCCTTTCAGCAGCGTCGGAAACGTCCACCGCGCCGTAAACACCCCCGCCACCATGCACAGCGAGATCGCAAACGGAGAGAAGCCCGCATTCACCAGCTTCGTCGGAGCCTCCGCCGCGCCCAGCCACACTCCCGCCGTCAACCCGCAGACGACGCCCAGGCCATGCAGCGACATCCCGTTTTTTTGCACCTTGGTTACCGCACTTCCCACACACGTCTCCACGTTCTATCCAACATCATCCATTCAGAAACATCACCAGCCATCTCGATCGAAGCAGCAATAAAGTACGTCATCTCTCGAAGCAGCAATAAACACGTCATCTCGACCGGAGCGAAGCGCAGTGGAGAGACCCCTGTATTTCGCCTTGACTGCAGCCAACCAACCCCGAGCAAACTCACCCCCTAGTGCAGCACCACCAACAGGGCGATCCCGGCGATCAGCACAAAAAAAGGTACCAGAAAGTGGCTGTCAGTCACAATCGTCCTCACGCCACGCCAAAAATCCATCGCAAACCCTCCACCCTCCAACCTGCTTAACTCAAAACCACGATCGCAACTCTATAGAAACGTCATCCAGGCCCTACCAGCAAGACAGCAAGTCATCTCGACCGAACCAACAAAACAGCAAGTCATCCAGCCCGGATCAGCAAAACAGCACGTCATCTCGACCGGAGCGAAGCGAAGTGGAGAGACCCCTGTATTTCGCAGTTGCCGTTGCCTGTTCTTTCTCCAAACCCAAACTGCCGCTGCCCTTCCAGAGCGCTCCACACCTCAAACTCACCAATAAGTAAGCGGTTACGTTGCAGCCAACGTACATGCCGCAACCAAGCCTGTCAAGAGTCTCCCTCTCGCAAAAAAGCCCCGGAGATCTCCAGGGCTTTCCGCGAGCGGGTTATCGCTAATCTCTAGAAAGGATTGAGCTTATCCAGCCCCTTCTTCTTCTTATGCTTGCTCGACGACTCATCCGACTTGTCGAACGCGGGCTTGGTCTTCTTGCCCTTGGGGTTCGGAGTCTGGGCTGCGGCCTGCGTTCCCGGCTGGATCGTATTGACCGCATCCGGTGCATCCCCAGCCTTCTCGACCGCAGGCAGAGGGGTATTGTTGGTCGGTCCGACTGCCTTCAGGCCACCATCCGCGCCGCTCGACTTCGGAGACGAAGAAGGCGAAACGATCTCGATGCCCAACGAATTCGTAGCCGCTCCCGACGACGTATTGCTGGTCGCTCCCGGAACGCTCGTCTCCACCGCAGAGCCGCTGTTGGCACCCGATGCAGCTGTAGGAACTTCGTGGAACGCCAACGGAGCTGACGTAGCTGACGGGGTCGCAGCCGCATCCGCCGGTGCAGCCTCAGCCGTCCCTGCCGAAGCAGACTTGGCCGCCGTAGCCGCCGTCGCCGTCTCCGGATGCATTGAGGTATTGAAGTCCGTAATAATCTTCCGCGTGATATCCGGAGCCAGCGTCGCCTTCGGATCGTTCAACGACGGTTCGCCGATATGGGCCGCCATCACCGTATCCGGCGTGTGCATCACCAGCAGCCTGGCCCGCTGCTTCAGGTTGTACCCGGAGCGGCTGTTCTCGAGCGCCTCGCTCGCCGCCACCTGCGTCGCACTCGGCGTCGGAATCGGAAGGTTCATCGCCGCCAGCCGGTCGCGCGCATCTTCTACGTGCGGCGAAGCCGAGTGATCGAGCACTACCTTGCGGTAGGCTTCGGCAGCCTGGTCATCATAGATATGTTCCAGCCGGGCCTTCGCGGCCTCCGGCAGCCGAATCGAGCGGACGTAGTTCGCCTCCGCCTCGTAAGCATCTCCCAGTCCCACTAGCACATCGTCCATGTGGCTGTACTCGGGGTAGGTGTCGACCACCGTCTGATAGCGCGCAATCGTCGCTGGCCACGCCGCACGGGAGGCATAAAAGTCGCCAATCTCCGCCTCGCGCTGCGCCATCACCTCCTGCACCTCGCGCAGCCGCTGCCTGGCCTGCGGCACCAGTGCCGACTCCGGGAACTGCTGCAGCATCAGCCGGTACTCTTCCTCGGCATGGGTGGCCTTGCTATAGTCGCGGTCCGGCTTGTCCATCTGCCGAAAATAAATATCACCCACGCGCATCTGCGCCTCGGCCGCTTCAGGAGCGTTCGGGAAGAAGGTGATGAAGTCCTTGTACTCGCTCTCGGCCTGCATCAACGCCGCCGTACCGCCCTCTTTGTACCAGCTATCGGCAATCGCCAGCTTCGCCCGCATCTGGAACTGCGAGTCGGGATAGGTATTGAGCAGCGTCTGCAGGTCCAAACGGGCGACGTCGAAGTGCCCCTTCTTGGTCGCGACCACAGCCTTGTCGTACAGCTCCTTATCGGGCAGTTTCGCATCCTGCTCTGCGATCGGAGTCAGCGCCTTCTGCTTGCGGATCTGCTTCTTCGTGTCCTTGGACTCGACGACCTTTTCCTTCTTTTCCTTGTGCTTCTTGCTCCCCGAGGCCGACAGCGTCACGCTCTCCTGCTGCTGTCCGTTGGCGTCAGTCGTCGTCTGCGACGAACCCGTCACCTGTGCCCCTGCAACCATTGAAGACGTCAGCAATACCGCTACCGCCACCCCAGCCAGCGCACTGGCCTTCAAACTTGGAAAAAAGGAACGCTCACTCATCCTGCGGTCTACCCCATAAGCCTCGCGCATCGGCGCACAGGCTGCGTTCTATTCTAGCCTTTCCTGTCAGCCTTGTCTTAGCACCCGTCCAACAACTCCACCCAAAAAACATTCCCTCGAGTGCAGGCAGTCAACTTACTTCCTCTCACTCCGAAGCAGCAAAACAGCACGTCCTCTCGACCATCCTCAAAAAACGTAATCTTGACCGAAGTTGCAAACAGAGCACGTCCTCTCGACCAGCCTCCAATCCACGTCATCTCGACCGAAGGCGGCGCTTTTGCCGCCGTAGCGGAGAGACCCCTGTATTTCGCTTTTTATTCCTGCCCCTGCCCTAAAACCAAAGTCCAAATCCAATTTCAAACAGGCTCAATCCTCGTCAGGCGCAGCAGCACGGGCAACCTTCAAAAACTTCCGCGCATTCTGCTCCGTCTTCTTCGGGCTGAAGATGGCCGAGCCGGCCACCAGCATATCCGCTCCGGCTTCGACCACGCGGGCCACTGTATCGTGAGCGACGCCGCCATCCACCTCGATGCGGAAATCCAGCCCCATCTGTTTGCGCAGCTCAGCCAGATAAGCGATCTTTTCGAGCGCCAGCGGCAGAAACTTCTGCCCGCCAAACCCCGGATTCACGCTCATCACCAGCACATAGTGCACCATCGGCAGCACTTCGATCAGCGTATCCACAGGCGTCGCCGGATTGAGCACCACTCCCGGCTTCATCCCATACTGCTCGATCAGTTGCAGCGTCCGGTGCAGATGCCGGCAAACCTCCTGCTGCACGCTCACCATGTCCGCGCCCGCCTCGGCAAACGCCGGAATGAACGCGTCAGGATTCTCGACCATCAGATGGCAGTCCAGCGGCAGGTTCGTCACCGGCCGCAGTGCCTTGACCATCGGCGGCCCAAAGGAAATATTCGGCACGAAATGCCCATCCATCACATCCACATGGACGATGGTCCCGCCACCCCGCTCCGCCGCTGCCACATCATCGGCCAGGTGCGCAAAGTCAGACGCCAGTATCGAAAATGCCAATTCAATCAAGTGAAAGTCACTCCTGCCAGCAAGTTTATCTCAGTGCACCCATCGTCCGTCCTCTCCCAAATCCGCAGGCCCAAAATGCACGTCTTCTCGACTAAAACCGCAGGCCAGCCGCACCAAACCACGTCATCTCGACCAAAGCCAAGAGGTCCAAGACCGCCCCACAAAAGCACATCATCTCGGCCAAAGCCAGGAGGTCCAAGCCCACTCCACAAAAGCACGTCATCTCGGCCAAAGCCAGGAGGTCCAAGCTCGCCGCACAAAAGCACGTCATCTCGACCGAAGCGAAGCGAAGTGGAGAGACCCCTGTATTTCGCCTTTCTCCATGTCGGAAACCACCTTCCCCAACCTACTCCGGCAACCGTTTCTCCACCACCACCCGCTCCACCCCTTCCCTACCCCTCATGCAGAATCTTCACCTTGGCCCCCTTCGCCGCCTCCCGCTGCGTCTCAGCCATCTTCTTCGGCTCGCCCAGCGCCGCTCGCGCCGCACCCCGCAGAATCCGCCGCACCGGCCACCCTCCATCCGCGTTCGGCAAAAAGACCTCTCCCACCCGCTGCTTCTCCGGCCTGTAATACCATCGTTTGAAAAGCGAAAGATGATCGCTCAGCAGCGCCAGGTCTTTAGCCTTCCCCACCTTCGCCTCAAGCGCTGCCAGCACCCCTGCCGCCCGCACCTCAGGAGAATCCGTCACCGCCTCTCCCTCCAGCGGAACCGGCTGCAACATCAGCGGCTGCGCAAACAGCGAGCTGCCCACACTAGTCTGCTCCTTCACCGCCCTCACCCCCAGCGTCGAAAGCCGCTCCGGCCCGGCCAGACATCCACCCTCCAGCAGAAACAATACCGCCTGCTCCGGCAGTTCCTTCTCCACCGCAGCCGCCTGAACCATCACCGCCCGCAGCTTCGCAACCGGCCTCACCATCTCATCCGCCAGCGCCGCCGCGGCCTTCACCTTCTGCCACTGAACATGCAGCGCCGCCGCCTGCTCAAACTCCATCGCCGCCGAAGCCTGCTCGCGCTCCTGCTCGATCGCCGCCAGCCTGCTCTCGCCGCGCGTGTCGAAGAACGCCTTCACCGCTTGCGCCTCCGCCGCATACTCCTCCGGCGTGCAGGCCTGCTTGCACGGCTCCATGCACTTCTTCATCTCCCCATACACGCAGCCGGGATGCTCCGGATAAGGCTCCAGATCCTCCCAGCACCGCCGCAATTTAAACAGATCGAGCACCGCATCGCAGTATCGCTCCGCAACCGCCCGCGAAGGAAACGGCCCATACATCTCCCGCAGCCCGCGCTTCGACAGCCGGTTAGTCGAGTACACCCGCGGATGCGCATTCTCCATCGTCAACCGCAAAAAATAAGGAGTGTGCAACTTCAGCCTGCGCCGCGCCTCGGCATACCCAAACAGCGCCACCGCCGCGTCATACAGCACCAGCGACGACTCAAAGTCCGACCCCGTGACGCAATACTCAATCCGCGCCACCTTGTCGCGCAGATTCAGCCGCTTCGACTGCGACTCCGGCGGATCGAGCAGCCGCCTCATCCTCCGCCGCAGATCGGCCGTGCGCGTCAGATAAGGCTCATCGCCCTCGCGCGCACCGCACAGCGCAAACACGCCCGGCAGCGCAGGCACCGCGCGCAAAATCTCCTCTGCCCGCTCCGGCACAAAGTCAACAACCTGTTCGAAATGAAAACTCAATCCCACACCCGGATTGTAGTTTCTTCTCTTCTACTCTGCGCTATCGTTGCGACTCTCTCATTCCATTCGCAGATCAAAGGTCAAAGATCAAAGGGCCACAAATCAAAGGCCCGAAGGCCCTATCCAGACCAGCCTCGGGCGCGGCCCCAAAGAACCGAAGGGGGCTCTATATCAGCGTGGGACATCGCATCGAAAGGGCCGAAGGCCCGCTCCATACCAGCCTGGGGCATCGCCCCAGGAAATGTTCCGGTATAGCATCAAGGGCTGAAAGCCCGCTCTATAGTTTCTACGTCACCCTGACCGCAAAGACATACCATCAGGAGAAATCGCTGTTAGGCGTCGAAAGCTCAAGCCCCGGCGATCATCATCCCCTCAACCCGAATCGTAGGCGCAGCACTCGACCCACGAAAAACAAGATCATTTCCAATCGCAACAATGTTCTTGTACATGTCCTTCAGATTTCCCGCAATGGTGATCTCCTCAACCGGATAAGCCAGCTCGCCATTCTCGATCCACATGCCGCTAGCCCCCTGCGAATAATCGCCGGTCACAAGGTTCACGCCAAAGCCCATCGTCTCGGTGACATAAAGCCCACTCTTCACATCGCCGATCAACTGCTGCGGAGTAAGCATCCCCGGCTCAAGATAAAAGTTCCCCGCCCCGATCCCCGGATTCCCCGCCAGCCCACGCGAAGCATTGCCGGTCGACTTCATGCCCAGCTTCTTCGCGGTGTAGGTATTCAAAACATAGTTCTTCAGAATGCCGTTCTCGACCAGAACCGTTCGCCGCGTAGGCAGACCCTCGCCATCAAAAGGAGAAGTCCCGAACCCGCCGATGCCGTCAAAGATCATCGTCCCGTCATCGACGACGGTGATGTTTTCTCCCGCCACCTGCTGCCCAAGCTGCTCCGAAAAGAAGCTGGCATTGCGATAGATCGAATCGCCATTCGCCGCCTCGAAGATGTTGCCAATAATCGACCGCGCAATCTCTGGCGAAAACACCACCGGAGCCTTCTGCGTCTTCACCTGTCGCGCTCCCAGCCGCGCCAGCGTCCGCCGCGCCGCCTCGTGGCCAATCTCCTCCGGCGACTCCAGCTTGCGCGTCGTCCGCGCAGCCGAGTACCAGTAGTTGCGCTGCATCCCCTTCTCGTCCACCGCAATCGGCATCGCCGAAAAGCCGCAGTACGACCGCCGATATTCGCCAACGAACCCGCGCGAATTAACCAGAATCTTATGCGAGGTCGCCGTATCGAAGTCGCCGCCGCCCGAGTTCTGAATGCGGGTGTCGTAGCCCATCGCCGCCGCTTCAACTCTGCGCGCCGTCTCGATCCGCTCCGCTGGAGGCATCTCGTTCACATCTTCAAAATAGAGATGCTGATCTTCTTCGATCTTGCCGAACTCATGCGCCTCGGGCAAACCAGCGAAGGGATCTTCACTGGTAATCTTCGCCAAAGTAATCGCACCCTCAACCAGCCGCGCAATGGACTCCGCAGAAAAATCCGACGAAGACGTGCTCGCCGTCCTCTGACCGACGAACACGCGCAAGCCAATAGCCCGCGAGCCCGACTCCTTCAACGTCTCCACCTGCCCCAGCCGCACCAGCGCCGAAAACTCATCGCCCTCATAGACGACGGCTTCGGCATCGGTCGCGCCAGCCTTGAGCGCCTTGGCAAGAACATCGGAGGCAAGTTGCTTCAGATCGGAGACGGCTTGTTGAGCTTGCAATGTTCGATTCCTTTAGCTTTCGTGGTACCGGGAAACTCATCTCCGCAGTTCCGAACATGGGTCGCCCGGTTTTGTCAGGCTAGTGCTTCGACAGCGATAGCGCCAACGGCGCGCCCTATACCAGCCTGGGGCAAAACCCCAGGGATGTTGGAGGAGCAGCGCCGAGGGCTGAAAGCCCGATCCATCTCCCCGTCACGGACGTTCCCCTGAAATTTCTTACTGAACCGGAGCCTGCGAAGGACGAGCCTCGCGACCATCCGTCGCCTTCAAAAAATGCATTCCTGCCGCGCAATACTCCGAGTCGCTCTTCAGCTTGTGCTCGACGTGCGGCGGCGGCGCATTCTCGACATTGCGGCGGAAGACCTTGAGCGGACCGCCGCAGCTCTTGCAGCGAAACTCCGTATCGTTATCGACGAGAGCGTCGGCAATCATCTTGACCTTCCAGAACGGCTCATAGCCACCGGTGGCCTTTACGCGACGACGCTTCACTTCACACTCATAAAATTTTTCGCGTTCGACTGCCATGGTTCACCTCGATGTGTTGCCTGGTGCTGTGCGCATGGGTTCGATTCCATGAGATCTAAAAAATCAAATCAAAATTTATCCGGCTTACTGGCCGGTGCCCCCAACCAGCATGCGGTCGAGCTTCACGGTAGGCATGCCCACACCGACAGGAACGCTTTGACCGTTCTTGCCGCAGGTACCGATGCCTTCATCAAGGGCAAGATCATTGCCCACCATAGAAACGTACTTCAGCGCCTCGGGGCCATTGCCGATCAGCGTCGCACCCTTGACCGGCCGCGTTACCTTGCCGTCTTCGATCAGGTAGGCCTCGCTGGCCGAGAAGACGAACTTGCCGTTGGTGATATCCACCTGGCCGCCGCCGAAGTTCACGGCATACAGCCCGCGCTTCACGCTCTTGATAATGTCCTCGGGCATGTCGTCGCCGTTCAGCATGTACGTATTCGTCATGCGCGGCATGGTGATCGCCTGGTAGCTCTCGCGGCGTCCGCTGCCGGTGCTCGCCGTACCCATCAGCCGGGCGCTCAGCTTGTCGGTCAGGTAGCCCTTCAGGATGCCGTTCTCGATCAGAACGTTCTCCTGCGTGGGCGTTCCTTCATCATCGACATTCAAAGACCCACGACGATTAGGCATGGTCCCGTTGTCGACGACCGTGACCTTACTTGACGCAACCTGCTGGCCGATCAGACCGGCGAACGCCGAGGTCTTCTTACGATTGAAGTCGGCTTCCAGCCCATGGCCCACAGCCTCGTGCAACAGCACGCCGGGCCAACCGGGTCCAAGCACAACTTCCATCTCGCCTGCGGGAGCATCGACGGCTCCGAGTTGCAGCATCGCCGTACGCGCAGCCTCGCGGGCATAATGTTCGGGGCTTTTCTTGCCCTCAAAGAAATCAAGCGCCACGCGTCCGCCGCCGCCGCTGGTGCCGCGAGCCATATTAGGCCCGTCCTTTGCAATCACGAAGACGTTCAACCGCGCCAGCGGCTGCGTATCGCTGGCAAAGGTGCCATCCGAAGCAGCTACAAGAATGCGCCGCAACTCGTCATTGAAACCGGCGCGAACCTGCACGATACGCGAGTCATACGCGCGGGCAGCCTTATCGGCCCGCTGGATGAGCTTGAGCTTTTCAGAAATCTCCGCATCCGAGGTAGCTCCTGCTACGGGATAAAGCGTCGGCGTCTCGGTATGGGTAAACCCATGCGCCAGCTTCTTCGCCGGGCCACTGGCGATCAGGGCAGCGGTGCGGGCAGCTTTCAGCAGGCGCTCGCTCGAAAGGTCGTCGGTGTAGGCAAAGCCGGTGCGCTCGCCGCTCAGAACCCGGATGCCGCAGCCGACGCTGATGCCCTGGCTGGCAGACTTGACCAAAGACTCATCAATGCCCAGGGATGTCGATGTAACCGACTCAAAATAAAGGTCAGCATACTCTCCCCCTGCGGAGAGCGCCTCGCCCAAACAACGTTCCATCAGGCGTTCGGAGATTCCCAGCTTTTCGATGAAATAACGCTTGTGGTCTGCGGAGGGGATTGTCATCTTATTCCATTGTAGGCCTCCGGGGGAAGGGCGGCAAACGACGGAGGCCAGCGGGTAACCAGTAAAACCCCCTCTAAACGGTTACGTTCGATTCAATGTAACCGGTAAACCAGCCTCAAGGAGGTTTCATCGACCGTGGGACGGGTCAGGCGAGCCTGCCGCATTCAGATCGATGGCGAGATCAGGAACCCCGGGAACCTCGCAGTTTCCATCTCGGGCGTAGGTGCTAGCACAGGCCGCCGTGCTGGACTTGCGCCGCGGAGACTGCGCATATTGCCACGCCACGGCATCAGGAGTTCCGCTGGCGGCGACAGGTAAAGCATTCAAAACACAGCCGTTCGACGGCGGACACGAGTCCTGCGCCACCCACAGCGCGATCTCATGCAGATGCTCGGCGGCGACGTGACTGCGAATGTCCTCAGCAGTGGTGATGGTATGGCCATGCCCTTCATTAACAGGCTGACCGCTACCATACACCCCGGGACGATAGCCCGAACTGGCCACAACCTCCGTCCATGCAAAGAGATAGCCTACCTGCTCCGGCAGAAGACGTCCGCCCTGTTCCTGATCGAGAAAGAGGATGGTGTTTTGCGGGAAGTGTTCGCGATGCGCGGCTGCGAGCGCGGCAGCAGCGTCACTCTTGCCGAGGACAGCGGGAGGAGTGCCAGACTTCTGCGCCTTCGTGATCTCGTCATCGAGCCTGCCGTTGAAGAGCACAAGAAACCCAAAACCGTTGCGAAGGAGGAGGTCGCGTTTGCCCTGCCAGCCATTCCGCTGTGCGCCAGGAGGAGTGTTGAGCCAGTATCCGGCAAAGGAAAAGTGCTGCCGCAAAGCGGGGAGCGCCTGATCGCCGGGGTAGTTGTTGAGGTCGAAGCCGAGATAGGCGTGCGCGGCGCCAGACCGTTGGCGATGAGAGACCGAAGGCGGTTGCGCGCTGGCAGAGGCAGCGAAGACGAAGAGGGCAAAACTCGTTATCAGAAGACGCATGTAGAAAGTAAGACGTTGAAAAAGCCTTAACTGAGGATACGGGGGCATATGCTACCTTGCAATTCAATCAATTTTCGAGGAGCGACGCATGTCCGAACATGATCCGCGATACCCCATTGGCAAATTTGCGAGGCCTGCGATCATCACGCCCGATGACCGGGCTCGAGCGATTTCGACGCTGGCAGAGCTGCCCGAGATGTTGCGCAACGCCGTCGAAGGCCTGGATACCGCGCAACTGAGCACACCCTACCGCGAAGGCGGATGGACGGTGCGGCAGGTGGTGCACCACATGGCCGACAGCCACATGAATGCGTTCATTCGTATGCGGCTGGCGCTGACCGAGGACTGGCCGACCATCAAAACCTATGACGAACAGGCGTGGGCGCGGCTGCGCGACGCGGCGGCCCCGGTGGAGTGGTCGCTGGAGCTGGTGGAGAGCCTGCATGCGCGCTGGGTGATGCTGCTGCAATCGCTGAGCGAGGAGCAGTGGCAGCGCGGCTTCCATCATCCCGAGAACGGGCCGATGACGCTGGACCTGATGACGCTGATCTATGCATGGCACTCGATGCATCATGTCGCGCACATCACTCACCTGCGCGCAAAGGAAGAGTGGTAGATGGCGGCATGAGATCGTCGCGCACGGCAATCGCGGAGCCCGAGCAAACGGTAGAACAGATTGCCGCCACGCTCGAAGGGTTTCTTGCCGAACATCCGAAGGCAGTCGTGCTCGAAGACGGCAAGGTGCTCTTCGACATGCGCGAGGCGAAATATTCGCTGGCAACCGAGCATGGGCGATGCACGCTGCATCTCTGGGGCGAGGAGCGCAATCTCGTCCGGCGGGTGAGCGGAACGGTGCTGCGCAACGGCGTGCTGCGGCTGAGCACGCATCGCTTTGGACAGACCAAGCCGCAGACGCTGGAGCTTGCCGCCGACAAGGATCGGCGTACCCCTTCGACGCGCGAGGCGACGCGAGTGAAATATCTGCGTGTGCTGGAGCGTGTGCTCGAACGGAACTTCGACGGATGGAAGCCGGATGGGTTTCGCACCGCCATGGATTTAGAGAAGAGCTTTGGACCAGCGTATGCGCGGGGATCGCTGCTGCAGGGGCAGAAGGCCTGGGCCGTCGTCGCCGTCAATGAAGAGGAGACGCAGGCGACCGTCGATGGAATCCTGACGTTGGGCATTTTATGGCTACAGCATTGTCGCGAGTCGGGGAACGGTCGGAGATTGTACCATGGATTGAAGATTTTTGTTCCACGTGGAACATCTTTACTAACCTTGTCGCGGCTGGCCTGGCTGAATGCCGATGCGGCCCAATGGGAGTTGTGGGAGCTGGACCAGGCATCCGAAGAATTGGAGCAAAAGGATGCCGCAGACCACGGCAATCTGACCACACGCTTGATGCATGCGCCGAACGTGGACGCTGCGCGGGAGCGGTTCAGCGAGTCGGCTGCGCGGGTGAGGTCGCTGGTGCCGGAGCCGATGCGCGAAGCCGTCGAGCAGAAGATTCGCAGCGGAACCGAGATGGCATTTCTGCTGCACGGGTTGGAGTTTGCGCGGATTCGCACGGGCTATGCGGGCAGCTCCTTCAACCGCGCCGAAGAGATTACGTTTGGCGCAGGCGCGAACGAGACTCCGCTGACGGACGAGAACGAGGCGGAGTTGAGGGAGCTGGTGGCGCGGCTGTTTGCGCGGCGCGCGGTGGGTGGAGACCGCCGCGATCCGCTGTACCGAATGCAGCCGGAGCGCTGGCTGGAGAGCGTTCTGCGGCGCGATGTCGAGCCGTTGGATGCGCACCTGAACGCAGCGCATGTTTATACGCAGGTTCCGGCGTTCGCGGCGGCGGATCGCGGCATGCTCGATCTGCTGGGCGTAACCGATGATGGCAGGCTCGCCGTGATTGAGCTGAAAGCCGATGAGGATTTGCACCTCGCCTTGCAGGGATTGGACTACTGGATTCGCGTGCGCTGGCATCATCTGCAGAATCCCGATCCGATGACTGGGCTGGGCGAGTTTCAGCGGCATGGATACTTTGGTGGCGTGCGATTGTCGGCGGAGGCCCCGAAGCTTTATCTGGTGGCTCCCGCGCTGCGGGTGCATCCGGCGACCGAGGTGGTGCTGCGTTATCTGTCGCCTCGCGTGGAGTGGACGCTGGTGGCGCTCGATGAGCGGTGGCGGGCTAAGGTGAAGGCGGTGTGGCGCAAGCGGAGCAGCGATTCCCACCTGTAGCGCGAGCGCCCTTGCCAGAGGCTATAAAATAGAGCTGTACCTGGACAGATAGGAAACGACTCCGCAATGCCGCTCTACGAATACGAATGCACTGCCTGCCATCGCCGCACCGAGAAAATACAGAAGTTTTCCGACCCTGAGATCACCATATGCCCGTTCTGCAACGGACATCTCGAGCGCGTGGTCTCCGCGCCTGCCATCAGCTTCAAGGGCGGCGGATGGTACGCGGACGGCTATGGCAACGCGAAGCCGAAGGCCTCGTCTGGGACCGAGAGCAAGAGCACCGACTCCAGCACGACCGCGGCTGCTGCGCCTGCGGCAACGGCTGCGCCCGTGGCTGCTGCTGCTCCGGCGGCCGCCGCCAGCTCGGACAAAAAATAACGGGGAGATAGCGCGTATTCCCGCCAAGATATAGGCGTGGTGGCGTGAGATAGGCCGGGCTTTCAGCCCTCATTTTGCGCTGGCCCGTAGACCTGGGGCTTTGCCCCAGGCTGGTATCGATTGCGCCGTTGGCGCTGACCAGATGAGTTTGCTCTGCCCCATCACGGAATTTGCGCTGGGGATGCTCTGATTTATTCCGACAGACGTTCCTCATGGGCTAAAGCCCTATTGATTTTATTAGACTTACGGCACGGCTGAAGCAGTGCCCTTAAACAAAAGGACGGCTTAATCAGAGGTTCCCTAGCTGTTTTTCTTTGGGACCTTTGCGCCGGACTTGCGTGCTTCAGATAAGCCGATGGCGATGGCTTGCTTGCGGCTGGTGACCTTCTTGCCGCTGCCACCGCTCTTCAACTTGCCCTGCTTCATCGCCTTCATCTCGCGTTCGACGCTCTTGCCCGCGGCCTTTCCATACTTGCGGTCTGCGCTGCTCTTCTTCGCGGCTGTCTTTTTACTGGCGGTCTTCTTTGTTGCAGCCTTTTTGGTTGTGCTCTTCTTGCTGGCTGCTTTTTTCGTTGCTGATTTCTTTGTTGCTGATTTTTTCGCAGACTTCTTGGTTGCCTTTTTGGTCGCCATAAGAGTTCTCCCTGTCTTTAGGAGTCTCGAATCGCTCGGATGAGTTGCATCGTGCGCATGCGGCCTTGCGAGTTTGCTATCGCGCTCGCCTGCGTCTGACCACGATGATTCCCAACAGCATCGCCGCTGCGGAGATGCCGAGCAGTCTGCCCAGCATCTTTCGCGTCCACGATTGCGTGCGCTCGAGCGAGCCGTCGTGCCATGCGGTCTGCACGGTCACGAGGTCGGCGGTGAGGCCGGGGATGGTGATCGCATTTAAATTACCGGTTGGCAGAGAGCCGAAGATTCGCTCCGGCTCGGGCGGTTTTCCGTTGCGGTCTTTCGGAATGGCTTCGATGAGGGCGTTGATTTCGGCGTCGCGGGGATCGTCGAAGAGTGCGCCATCCGCGGTGTTTGGGAAGAGCGTTGCATGGCCTGTCATCTTCTTTTCGATGGCGGCAACGCTGTCCTGGCAGACGCCGAGAGCGTAGTAGCCGCCGAAGGGCAGCGTTGGCCGCGCCTGATGCTGATGCATGTAGGCGACCGACATCGCGCCTACGAGGCGAGTTACTTCGAGGGCGTCGGCGTTGCGATATTCGTGCGCGTGATGGCCGAGTACCCAGGGCTGGTCGAGCGTATCCATGGTGCGGAACTCGGCCTTGCCGTCGATGCCGAAGTACCAGCTGACGTCGGCATTAATCTTTGGCCCGCGAATCTCCCACTCGTACTCGGCGTGGCTGACGGGGACGAGCAGGGTGCGATTCGTGCCGGGAATTTTAATCTGCGAACTGACCCAGAAGGGCATCATCACATCGTGGCCCTGGTAGTGGAAGTGGCCGAAGTTGGCGAAGTAGCGGGCGTCCCAGACGACGACCGTGTGGCCTGAGTCCATCAGCGTTTGCATCAGCGCCTCGGGGGTGGTGGCCTTCTTTCCGCCAAGCTCTGCCGTCGCTTTGGGTGCGCCGTCGAGCGCGTTCAGGCTGAGGCGGTTGAGCACATCGGCGATGCGCTGGCTCTCAGAGTGAAGTGGAGCGAGCCTGAGATTGGCATCGTCGCCGCGAACGACGCCACGGCCAAGCTCGCTGACGATGCCTTCAGTGCTGAAGCCGGGCAAGTGCGAGGGCTTATCCAGATTGACGGTCTCGGCGTGGTCGAGCGTGTAAGGGCCGAGGTCGATGAACTGCTTTGCCTGCGCGGTCGACATGCTGCCCTGGGGGGCGCCGGGGTGGACGGCTGAGAGATCTTCGAGCGCCTGATTTTTTCCGGCGACCCGTCCGGCGACGCGCACGGTGGGATTGATCTCGTGCATGGTCCATCCGGGAAAGCGGTCGAGCCCCTGCCAGTCTTTGCCTAGTATCAACTGGCGCAGACGATGCATCAGCGCGGGCGTCATCAGGGCTGGGCCCTGCTTTCCGCTTTTGTCCAGCTCGGCGAGGATGGCTTCGGTGAATCCGGGCGTGGCTGAAAGCTCGCGCATCATCTGGGACAGCATTACGGTATTGGCGGGCATCGGCTCCTCCGGTACGACGTAGGGCGCATCGCTTTTGCAACCGATCAAAGCGGCGAGCACGATGGCACAGGAGATGCAGCCGAAGTTTTGCGGCCAGCGAATAGGCATTGGCTTATTAGACCTCAGAAAATTTCCACCCACTAATTATCCGAAGGTTTTTCGATGTGATCGATCACGAGAATCTTTTCCGGGGCCTTCGTGGGCTTCAGTTTCAGCCCCAACTGGTCCTGAATCGCTGTATCGAGCGTCGGGATGGGGTCCAGATCATCGGCCTTCCTATCGCTCAACAGCGCGCCGTGATATCGGAGGATGAAGTCATATTTACCGGTAAGGCCAGTCTTATCGACGACGGGATGGCCAAACTGTGCGGCGAGCATCTGAACGATATCGCTCATCGAACATCCATGAGCAACGTAATCAAAGCCGACGTGGCTATCGCCTCGCTGGTAGAGAGGGGGTATGGGGTTGTCTCCCCATGTCTTGATGTCCTCGGGGCTTCGCGGCTCGCTTTTTGCCTCACGCATCTTCGATCCATTCTTCGACACCAGCAGATCGTAGGCCGGACCTTCTCGCGTCTCCCAGTGGACCTTCAGCTTAAAGCGGTCCGCAAGCATTGTTTGGAGCATATGTTGCTGTTCGAGTAGTTTCTGATCTTTACTCAACCCGGCCAGGCGTTCATCGGCAATGCTGTCTGACTTTGCCTGAATATCGAACATGGCTCTCGAGTCCGGCATGCCCGATATCTGATCCCACCGGATGTCATACGCCGTGGCAACCAGATTCATATCGTTGAAGCTTGTCGCACGGAAAGAGCTGGAATGAGGCGAGAAAAAACCGCCAATCAGATAAGAATCTGCGACCGGAGTCTGCCGGATCGACGCCACATCAAATGTCAGTGTCGGGACATACGGCTTACTTACAGTTGCAGCAGGTTCCACATGAGGAGTCGCCGCTGCCTGCGCGAATGTAACTGGCGTGGCAACAGCCATCCATCCAGAAGTAATCAGTAACAGCTTGCGAGCTGAACTTCCTCTGCATCCCAACATGTTTGCCATAGCCGCTTTTTCTCACACCTGTTTAGCCAATTGATGGACGGGTGTCAAGCGGGAAGCGGGAATAGAAAGACAAAGACGAAATACAGGGGTCTCTCCACTGCGCTGCGCTCCGGTCGAGATGACGTGCCCTTGGGGTACTCCAGTCTGGATTACATGGGGCTACGGATGCTCTACGGAGTTCTCAATGCGAGGTGGCTACTAATGGCTTAACCGTCGAGTTTTTTTACTACCAGTTCGTTGAGCAGCGCGGGGTTGGCCTGTCCCTTGGAGAGGCGCATGACCTGGCCAACGAAGAAGGCGGAGACCGTCTTCTTGCCGCCGCGATACTGTTCGACCTGTTTGGGGTTTGCGGCGATGACTTCGTCGATCATCTTCTCGATGGCCGAGGCGTCGGAGATCTGCTGCGGCTTCTCGCGCTCGTAGACTGCGGGGAAGTCTTCGTTCTTTTCGAAGCAGGTGTCGAAGAGCTGCTTGAGCATCTTGCTCGAAAGATCGCCCGACTCGGCGAGGTCGGCGGCCATGACGATTCCTGCCATCGATACCGGGGACTGATCGAGTTCGAGGTTGGCGAGACGCAGGCGCATAGTCAGCTCGCTGGTCAGCAAGGCGGCTACGCGCTTGGGGCTCTTCGCCTGCTTGGCGGCAGACTCGAAGCTATCGGCGAAGGAGCGCGTTGCGGTCAGGGTTGCGGCGTCCTGTTCGCTGATCTCGTACTCGGCGATCATGCGGGCGCGACGAGCCTCGGGTAGTTCGGGCAAGTTTGCAAGAATCTCCGACTGCCACTCTGCGCCTACGACCAACGGGGGAAGATCGGGTTCGGGGAAGTAGCGGTAGTCGTGTGCCTGCTCCTTGCTCCGCATGGAAAATGTCCGGCCCTCGGCGTTGTTCCACAGGCGCGACTCCTGCACGACGCGTCCACCTTCTTCGATGACGCCGATCTGGCGCTCGATCTCGTACTCGACCGCAGCGCGGATGTATCTAAAACTATTGACATTTTTGACCTCGGCCTTGGTACCGTACTCTTTCGCGCCTTTAAGCATGACGCTTACGTTGGCGTCGCAGCGGAGAGAACCTTCTTCCATGTTGCAGTCGCTGACGCCGGTGTAGAGCAGGATCTCTTTCAGCTTGGTGAGGTACTCGAAGACCTCGTCGGCGGTGCGCAGATCGGGCTCGCTGACGATCTCGATCAGAGGCGTGCCGCAGCGGTTGAGGTCGATGTAGGTTCTCGATACGGAGTCGGCGAAACCGTCGTGCACGCTCTTGCCCGCATCCTCTTCCATGTGCAGGCGGGTGATGCCGATGCGCTTCGACGCGCCGCTGGCGTCGGGAACATCGAGCCAGCCATTCTCCGCGATGGGCTTGTCGAACTGAGAGATCTGATAGCCCTTGGGGGAGTCGGGGTAGAAGTAGTTTTTGCGCGAGAAGACGCTGGTCTCGCGGATCTCGCAGTTGATCGCCCGGGCCGCGAGCACAGCGAACTCCACCGCCCTGCGATTGAGCACGGGCAGAGCTCCTGGCAGGCCCAGGCAGGTGGGGCAGACGTGCGTGTTCGGTTCGCCACCATATTGATTGACGCAGCCGCAGAAGGCCTTGGAGGCGGTCAGGAGCTGAACGTGGACCTCCAGCCCGATGACGGGCTGATATTTGGCGAGAACCTCTGGCGAGAGCGCGGTAGCGGTAGACATAATCAAGTTGATTCTAACAAGCGCCGCGACGCCGGTTGTTTTTGCATCTCACAAGTGCACCTCTCAAAAAACCAAGGAAGCCTATGCCCTATCGTCTACGCCCACTCCAGCCTGCCCCGAAGAATGAAGCGCAAAAGAACCTGGAACGCCCCAGCGCACAGGACATCTACGAGCAGGTGGCGAACAACGCGCGCCAGGAGCTGGGCCGATCGAGCGTGGCGCTTGCCATCTCCGGGTTGGCGGGCGGCATCTTTATGGGGCTGTCGGGATTGGGCAATGCGATTGCAATCGCCCTGCTGACCGCACCGGGGACGGAGCCGACGAACACCACGCTCTTTATCGCGAAGATGTTTTATCCGCTGGGGTTCATCGTGGTGATCCTCGGGCGCTCGCAGCTCTTCACCGAAAATACGCTTTACCCCGTGGCACTGGTGCTCTCTGAAAAGAAGCATCTGTGGAAGACGCTGCGGCTGTGGGGCATCGTGCTTCCGGCCAACGTGCTGGGGGCGCTGGCCTTTGCCGCCATTGCCGGGCTTACCGGAGCGCTGCATACGAACATGGTGCATGCGCTGTCGCAACTGGGACTTGAAGCACTACATCATCCCTCGCAGACGATCTTCTGGAGCGGGGTGATGGGCGGCTGGATCATTGCGACGGTGGCGTGGCTGGTCTCGGGCTCGCACTCGATCACCGGGTCGGTGATGATTATCTGGATGCTGGCCTTCGTCGTAGGACTGGGCAACTTTGCTCACTGCATCGCGGCCAGCGGCGAGATTCTGACTGCGGTGCTGGTGGGGCAGGCTTCTTTGACGAGCTTTCTGCACTGGCTATGGCTGGCGGTCGCGGGCAATATCTGCGGGGGCGTCGGCATGGTGACGCTGCTCGAATACGGACAGGTGGTCTATGGCGGCGACGCCGAGGCCGAGGCGCTTCCGCCGGAGCCGGACAGTCCAATTTCCGCCACGAAGCGGCATGACGAGGATGTGCAGCGGTAAAGACAACGACGAAATACAGGGGTCTCTCCACTACCCCTTCGACTGCGCTCAGGGTCCGGTCGAGATGACGTGTTTTTGAGGCGCGATTGAGCCCTCTGGTTTTGCAACCAGACTATTCGATATTCCCTGCCCACTTCGTGTGCGGTTGTCCTATTGCGATCCTGCATTTTTGCTTCGATTGAGGAGGCTATCCACGTTGGTTTTGTCGATGAGCGACACTCCCGTATCGATAAATGCCGGGAATGGAGAGAGCGTATCCAACCCAAAGTCGGCCGTCAGTGGCTTGACCGGATAGTGATGAACGTCGTCCAACCCTTTCAATCCTAAGAACGCCATGGTGTAGGGCTTTTGCGAGATGGTCGAGTCGACGGTGCCATCCTTGACCAGGTTCAGCGTCGCGGTGTCCACATCCATCGCCACCAGCAGCCGGTCCTTGACGTTAGCCCGCTTGTAGGCTTCGCCCACGTCTTTGCCTGCCGAGGCCTCGAGACAGATCATCGCGTCGATCTTGTCTTTGCCGGTCTTGCCGAGGTACTCCTGCGCCTTGTCCATGGCCAGCCCGGAGTCGCCCTTCATGTCGAAGACATCCACAATCTTGATGTCGGGGGAGCTTGCGAAAGCATCCTTGTAGCCCTTCAGCCGCTCTTGCAGATTGGGCTGTCCGGCGATGGTAAAGAAGACCACGTTGCCTTTGCCGTTCAATTGTGCCGATACCCGTGCCCCTCCTAAGCGGCCTGCCTCCAGATTGTTGGTGCCAATAAAGTAGAGCCGATGGCTGGCCGGAGCGTCCGAGTCGATGGTAATCACCGGAATCCCCGCCGCAATGGCCGCGTCGATCTCTGGTCCCATCAATTCGGCATTGGCGACCGAGACAAGGATTCCCGCGGGCTTGCGTGCCGCGATCTTGTGAAACTCGGTGACTTCGTCCTGCGGGTCGAACGTGGTTGGCCCCCAGACCTCGGCGGTGACGTTATATTGGGCCGCTGCCGCCTGAAATCCGTCGGCTGCCGTCTTCCAATAAGGCAGGTTGATGTTAGTCGCGACCAGATAGTAGTGCTCGCTTTTGCTGTGCCTGGTGCATCCTGTCAGCAGCGGAAAGGCCGCAACGAAGAGTGCTAAAAGAACTCGCTTCACCAAAGTGTCCATGCTCATCCTCCGGCAACATCGGCTGTCCGAAGCATCGCGGTCCCCTGTAAATCGGGCAGCATCGCAGGCTGTCTTGCCTGTGGGTGCAAGATACTACTCCAACCGCATAACGCTTGAAAACACCGGCATCTACAATCTTCGGAGCGGCGCTATGAGACCCTGAAACTTAAACCAGCGACGCGAATCCAATCGCCACAGGAGATATCAATGTCCGCAGAAACCGCCAAGACCGCCAAGATCGTCCGCTTTCACCAGACCGGTGGCGCTGAAGTTCTCGAACTGGAAGAGCTCGCGCTGCCGGAGCCGGGCGAAGGCGAGGTTCGCATTCGCGTCAAAGCAATCGGCCTGAACCGCGCCGAGGTCATGTTCCGTGAAGGCCACTACCTCTACCAGCCGACGTTCCCCTCGAAGCTTGGCTACGAGGCATCCGGCATCGTCGAAGCGATCGGCGCTGGCGTCGATCCCATCTGGCTGAATAAGACCGCCAGCACGGTTCCCTCTTTCCAACTTACGCAATACGGCGTCTATGGCGAGATCGCCATCGTCCCCGCAACCGCACTCGCCGAGTATCCCTCCACGCTCTCTTACGAGGAAGGGACCTCCATCTGGATGCAGTACCTTACCGCCTATGGCGCGCTCGTCCACTTTGGCAGGATCACCCGCGGCGACTTTGTCCTGCTCACCGCCGCCAGCAGCAGCGTCGGCCTCGCCGCCATTGAAATTGCGAAGGCTGAAGGTGCTATCAGCATCGCGGCCACCCGCACCTCAGCCAAGAAAGCGGAACTGCTCGCGTTGGGCGCGGATCACGTCATCGTCACCGGCGAAGAAGACCTGGCCACCCGCGTGAAGGAGATCACCGGCGGCAAGGGCGCACGCCTTGTCTTCGATCCCGTTGCCGGGCCAGGGCTGGAGGTCCTCGCAAACATCACCGCCATCGGCGGCACGATCTTCGAGTATGGTGGCCTTGATCCGAAACCTACGCCTTTCCCGCTCTTTACTGCGCTGACACGCCGTCTCACCATCAAGGGATATACGCTCTTCGAGATCGTCACCAATCCTGAGGCCTTCCCAAAGGCCAAACAGTACATCTTCGATCACATCCTGGCGGGTGACTTCAAACCGCGCGTCGATAAGGTCTTTCCTCTTAGCGAAATCGTCGCCGCTCACCGGTACATGGAGTCCAACGCGCAGATCGGGAAGATCGTCGTGACCGTCTGATCGCTCGCAGTCCGCTAGAATCGAACCAGCATGGTTTTGCCTTTCGTCCGCGAACTGCTTGCGGACCTTGAACACTCTGAGGCTTTTGAACGTGTGCGCCGCCACCTGAGCGCAGGCACCGGGCGCAGACGTGTGTCTGGACTGACCTCGACGGCGCGAGCGCTTTACCTGCCGCTGTTTGTTCGGGCGGCGGATGCACCGTGCGTGATTATCGTCTCTGACAACAAAGCTGCGGAGGCGCTCCATGCGGCGGTGCTGTCGGCCTGCGAGTTGACCGGGGCGCTGGACCCCACGCAGGTTTTGCGGCTGCCTGCCCACGATGTGCTGCCATTTGAAAATCTCTCGCCGCATCCCGAGATTCAGGAGACGCGGGCGGCGACGCTTTGGAAGATCGCCAATGGGACGGCACGGCTGGTGATTGCTCCGGTCGAAGCTGCCTGCATGAAGCTGTTTACGCGGGACTTCTACAAGGCGCTGGCGCTGCACCTGAAGGTCGGCGAGGAGTACATGCCGGACATGCTGATCGAGCATCTGCTCTCGGTCGGCTACAGCCGCGTCGACGTGGTGGAGATGCCGGGACAGGTTACGCTGCGCGGCGGCATCATCGACGTCTACTCGCCCGAGATGGGCCACCCGGTACGCATCGACTTTTTTGGCGACGAGATCGAGTCCATCCGCACCTTCGACGCCGAGACGCAGCGCAGCAGCAGTCCGCTGGATGAAGCGTTGCTGCTGCCGCTTACCGAGATTCCTGTCACCGAGAAGGTCCTGAGCGCGATCAATGCGCGGCTTACTCGCAGCGGAATTGCTGGCGCAGCCATTGAAGGCGGAGAGGAACCGGTCGAGTTGCAGACGCACGTTGCCACGCGCACGGGGGAGGCCACTATTTTTCCCGGCTGGGAGTTTTTTGCACCGGTTGCTGGAGCGACCCATACGCTGCTCGAACTGCTGACGGCCAGCGGGCCTGCGCCGCGCGTCTTCATCGAAGAGCCTGCGATGGTGAAGAATCAGGGGGAGCGCTGGTGGAACAAAGTTGAGCAGCGGCATGATCGCTCGGGCATCGGCAATCTGGTTCGCCCTGAAGATATTTATCTTTCGCCGTGGGACCTTGACGATCGTTTGCGCAAGTTCTGCGGCTGCGAGTTGGACCAGCTTGGCGCGGTCGATGTGCTCGACGCCGACCGCAGCGACCTGTCGGAGGTGGACTTTGCTACTCGCCCTACGCAGCGGTTTCATGGCAGCATTCCCGCGCTGATCGATCAGCTCAACGTGCTCATGAAGCAGGACGCGCGCATCCTGCTCACCGCCCCGAACCAGGGAGAGGTGGAGCGGCTTGCTGGGCTTTTGCAGGAATATCAGGTTCCCTATCGGCTGGGCTCGCGCACGGAGCAGCACGGTAGCTCGACGGTTTATTCGGAGTCCAGCTATCTTGCGGGTGATTTGCGCACCCCGGTCATCGTGAAGACGACTATCGCGGCAGGCGTGCAGATACTTGATCTTGACCGAACGACAGCGCGACAGGTCGTCATCTTTGGCGCGCAGGATTTATCCGACGATGCCGATGTGACGGTGCGGACGGCGCGGCGCGGCAAGTCGAAGGCTGCTGCGTTCATCTCCGACTTTCGCGATCTTGCTGTTGGTGATTACGTCGTCCACGTTGAGCATGGCATCGCGCAATACTGCGGCCTGCGCGTCATCGAAGAGAACGATGCGCCGCCACTGGAGTTGATGATTCTGGAGTTTGCCGACGAGGCCAAGCTCTACGTTCCTCTTACCCGGCTCGATCTGATCCAGAAGTACCGCAGCACGGACACGGGGCCTGCTCCGCAGCTGAACAAGCTGGGCACGCAGGGGTGGCAGAAGACCAAGGCGCGAGTCAAGAAGGCGATGGCCGATATGGCCGCCGAGCTGCTGAAGCTCTATGCCCAACGCGAGTCGATTCAGGGCACGCCTTTTTCGCCGGATACGAACATGCAGCGCGAGTTCGAGGACGCCTTCGACTTCAACGAGACCGACGACCAGCTCAACGCCATTGCCGACATCAAGCGGGATATGGAATCGACGCAGCCGATGGACCGCCTGCTCTGCGGCGACGTGGGCTACGGCAAGACCGAGGTTGCCATGCGCGCGGCGTTCAAGGCGGTGCAGGACTCGAAGCAGGTTGCCATACTAACGCCGACGACCGTGCTCAGCTTTCAGCACTATGAGACGTTCAAGCGGCGCTTCGCCAACTTTCCCGTCAACATCGAGATGATCTCTCGCTTCCGCACCGCGAAGGAGCAGAAGATCATTCTAGAAAAGGTCGAGCAGGGGAAGGTCGATATTCTTATCGGCACGCACCGCATCCTGTCCAAAGATTTGAAGTTTCAGGACCTCGGGCTGCTGGTGGTCGATGAAGAACAACGCTTCGGCGTGCGGCATAAAGAGCGGTTGAAGCAGATGCGCACCGCAATTGATGTGCTGGCAATGTCGGCCACTCCGATTCCGCGCACGCTGCATATGTCGCTGATCGGGCTGCGGGATATGTCCGTCATCGAGACGCCGCCCAAAGACCGCATGGCCATCCAGACTATCGTCGCCAAGTTCGACGAGAAGCTGGTGCGCACGGCTATCGAGATGGAGCTGGAGCGCGGCGGCCAGACTTATTTCGTTCACAACCGCGTTGAATCTATCTACGAACTTGCGGGGAAGATTCGCGAGCTGGTGCCACAGGCGCGTGTTGTCATCGGTCATGGGCAGCTTCCGGAGGCAGAGCTGGAGCGCGTGATGCTGGCCTTCATGAATCATGAGTACGATGTGCTGCTCGCGACCAGCATTATTGAAAACGGCCTCGATATTCCGCTGGCCAATACCATCATCATCAACCGTGCCGACCGGCATGGATTGAGCGAACTGTATCAACTGCGTGGGCGGGTGGGCCGCAGCAACCGCCGTGCTTACTCGTATCTTCTGATTCCGCCTGAGAAGGAGCTGACCGAGGTATCGCGTCGCAGGCTTGCGGCGTTGAAGGAGTTCTCGGACCTGGGCGCGGGATTTAAGATCGCTGCGCTCGATCTCGAACTGCGCGGCGCGGGCAATATGCTGGGCGGCGAGCAGTCTGGCCACATCGAGGCCATCGGCTTCGAGATGTACACCACCATGCTGGAAGAGGCCGTGCGCAAGATGAAGGGCGAGGATGACAAGCCTGCCCATGCCAACACCGTCATCAACCTCGGCATCAGCGTGCGCATCGACTCGGACTACATTCCCGAAGAAAATCAGCGGCTGCGCATGTACAAGCGCATCGCCGGAGCGGAAGACTTTGCCACGCTCGCCGATGTTCGCGCGGAGTTGCAGGATCGTTATGGCACGCCGCCGGAGTCGGTGCTGAACCTGATGGCGGCTGGAGAGATTCGGCTGCAGTGCGAGCTGCTTGGCATTGCGCAGCTCGACCGCAAACGCACCCAGGTCGAACTGGGTAAGACCAAGACTTTTGTTGAGATGCTGCATCTGAAGTTTGCTGAACGGCTATCGGGCGGAGCACCTGCTACGGCTCCCGGTGTGGCTCCGGCGCGCGAGCGAAGCGTCGATCCCGGAGTGCTGATGAAGCTGGTCAGCCGCAACACGAAAAAAGGTGCACAGTTCACGCCACAGGGGATTCTGCGCTGGCCGTTGACCAGCGCCAAGGCCGAAGATGTTCTTGCGGAGACGCGGGCTTTGCTAGATGCACTAGATACGCATGGTTGAGGCGATTTTGCTTTCGCCCAAGCGCCTTCTGTGCCGTAAACTCATTGCAATCTCTATGACACGCAAACTTCTTCTCTCTGCGGCTTTGATCCTGTTCGCCATGCCTATGATTTTTGCCCAGGTGCCTGCTCCTGCCTCGGCTACAACATCAGTCGCAGATGCACCCAGGCCTCTCAAAATCGGTGGAAACATCTTGCCGCCAGTACTAATCTCCAGCGTAGAACCTAAATTTAAGCGTCCTCTGTTTCATAAAGCCAAGGATGGCGTTGTCCTCGTCGGTCTCACTATTCCTATCAATGGCATTCCCACTGACATTCACATCGTCAGATCCGGCGGTCAGACCTTCGACAAGAGCGCCCTGGCTGCAGTTAAGCAGTACCGCTTCAGGCCAGCAACCGAGCAAGGGAAACCAGTCGCAGTCATAATCAACGTTGAAGTTCATTACAAAGTCTTTTAGTCAAGGCTCGAAAATATGCGCAAACTCTTCGCCGCACTCATCCTCGCAATTGGAATTTTTCTTCTTATGCCCACTGCATTGCCAGCCCAGCACGTCTCCGCCGACGGTGCGCCGCAGACATTTCAATTCGTCTCCGATCAATACTTCACGGACGTCTACTTTCACTTCTCGCCTACGGCCGGAACCAGCGCGGGGCTGCACCAGTACGACACCCAGCTTGAGGACTACTCTGCTGCGGGAGTTCAGAAGGAGATCGCGGCGCTTCACGATTTTGAGAAGAAGGTCGAAGCGATTGACCCTACCGCGCTCGACGCGAGCGTCGCCGGGGACCGCGAGATTTTGCTGAACAATATCCGTTCGCAACTGCTGACGCTCGAAGTCATTCGTCCGTGGGAGAAGAATCCTGATACCTACTCTTCGGGGGTTACCAATTCCATCTTCGTCATTATGGAGCGTCCTTATGCGCCTGCAGATACTCGCTTGCACGCTGTGGTCGAGCGCGAGAAGCTGATTCCGCAGGTGCTCGAAGAGGCGCGCAAGAACCTCAAGAATCCGCCGCGCATCTATACCGAGATCGCGCTGGAGCAGATCGACGGGCTGGTCAGCTTCTTTCAGAACGATGTGCCCAGTGCTTTCTCTTCCGTTACCGATCCTGATACCAAGGGGGACTTTGCGAAGTCGAACGCGGGCGTGATTGAAGCGCTGAAATCTTACGGCGCATGGATGAAGACCGATCTGCTGCCACGCTCCAATGGCGATTTCCGCCTTGGGGCTGACACGTTCCGCAAGAAGCTGGCTTACGACGAGATGGTGGATATTCCGCTGGACCGGCTGTTGCAGATCGCCTTCGACGACCTGCATAAGAACCAGGCCGAGTTTGCGCGCGTCGCCAAAGAGGTCGATCCGACCAAGACGCCGCAGCAGGTGCTCGCCGAGCTTGCCACCATTCATCCGGCTCCCGACCAGCTTTTACCGGCGTTTCACAACACCTTCGACTCGCTAATCGCCTTTATCAACTCGCACCACATCATC
This sequence comes from Candidatus Peribacteria bacterium, assembly GCA_041691135.1. Classification (GTDB taxonomy): domain Bacteria; phylum Patescibacteriota; class Gracilibacteria; order Peribacterales; family Peribacteraceae; genus JAQBQQ01. The sequence goes on along the minus strand of JBEPVF010000006.1, from coordinate 2,220 downwards.
ACTATCCCGAGCACGGTGCAGCCTACGCTCGAAGAGACACCGCCGTTTATGCGCGCCACGACGTTCGCTTCGATGGACCCGCCGGGGCCGTTCGAGACGCACTCCAGCAAGGCCTACTTCAACGTGACGCTGCCGGAGAAAGACTGGACGGCGCAGCACATCGCCGAGCACATGGCCAGCTTCAACGTGGGCACGATCATCAGCACCAGCGTCCATGAGGCCTATCCCGGACACTACGTTCAGTTCCTCTGGATGCCTGAGTTCTCGAGCAAGATCCGCAAGCTGCTGGGGGCCAATACCAACATCGAAGGCTGGGCCCACTACACCGAGCAGATGATGCTCGATCAGGGCTATGACGCACCCGGCCCCGATGCCACGCCTGCCCAGATTCGCGAGTCGCATCTCGTTCGCCTGGGACAGTTGCAGGACGCGCTGCTGCGCGATGCCCGCTTCGTCAACAGCATCAAGCTGCACAGCGGCGAGGGCGAACCCGGCGGCAAATGGACGATGGAGCAGGCCGAAGACTTCTTCGTCAAAGAGGGCTATCAATCACGCGCCGTCGGTGTCGTCGAGACCAAACGCGGCACTTCGGACCCGACCTATCTTTATTACACGCTGGGCAAGCTCGAAATCATGAAGCTGCGCGCCGACATGATGAAGAAAGAGGGTGCGGCCTTCAATCTCGAGGCGTTCCACAACAACTTCATGCGTCAGGGATTCGCTCCGATCAAGATCATCCGCAAAGCCATGCTGCACGATGATTCGCCGGTGCTTTGAGCCAAAGAAGCCTGACATCGATTTACACTGGTTAGACTGGCTGCTACAGCAGTGCAGACCGGTATTTAAAGTTGTCATAGAAGTTGATGCATCCGGATAAAAGAACAGGCAACGACAAGAACAAAGGCGAAATACAGGGGTCTCTCCACTACGCCGCGCGATGAAACTGCGCGGCTCCGGTCGAGATGACGTGCTTTTCGAATTGAGACGAAGAGTTTTAGAGAGTTCTTTAGACTTTTCTTCTGTCTTTTATTTTGGTTATCTCAGGCTTTTCTGCTGCCTTTATAGGATTGTCTTTTTTGTAACTCCTGCCTGCTAGCATCTTCCATAACCAAACTGCATCCAAGGAATTTATGACCCAAAAGACTCCCCAGAAGATTCGCAAAGCCGTCTTGCCGGCCGCAGGCATGGGCACGCGCTTTTTACCCGCCACCAAGGCCATGCCCAAAGAGATGCTCTGCCTGGTCGATAAGCCGCTGATTCAGTACGGTATCGAAGAAGCCGTGGCCGCGGGTTGCACCGAGATCATCATCGTCACCAGCCGCGGTAAAGGCATTATGGAAGACCACTTCGACCGCAGCCCCGAGCTTGAGGCCGCGCTCGAAGCCAAGAACAAGACCGCGCTGCTTGAGATAGCACGCAGTGTGTCGAAGCTCGCCAAGATCACTTACACGCGCCAGTCGGAGCCGCTTGGGCTTGGGCATGCGGTGCTACAGGCCAAGGAGATCGTGGGCAATGAGCCGTTTGCGGTTCTGCTGCCGGACGATATCGTCGATGCCTCGACGCCGTGCATGAAGCAGATGGTCGAAGCCTTCAACGAGACGCAGTGCAGCATCCTTGGCTCCGAAGTTGTGGAAGGCGCGGCCATCTCGGCCTATGGCTGCCTCGATTGCACGCCTGACCCGAAGAATCCTCGCCTGCTTGCGGTGAAGGACATGGTCGAGAAGCCCAGGCCGGAGGATGCGCCTTCGCAGAACGCCATTATTGGCCGCTATATTCTCACGCCGCGCATCTTCGAGATGATCGAAGGCATTACTCCCGGCGCGGGTGGGGAGTTACAGCTTACCGACGCCATCAAGGCCCTGCTGCAATACGAAAAGGTCTATGGCTTCAGCTATGAAGGCACGCGTCACGATGCTGGCGACAAGCTGGGATTTCTGAAAGCGACCGTCGAGCTTGCTCTTAAGCGCGAGGACCTTGGACCGGCGTTTCGTGAGTGGCTGAAGTCGTTTCCTGTTTAGAAGCGAAAGGCTTAACACCCGGTTTGCATTGATGACACCGATGGGGTACGGGCAACGGCAACGGCGAAATACAGGGGTCTCTCCACTCCGCTTCGCTCCGGTCGAGATGACGTGCGGTTTGGGGCTGCGCTTTCTTTCGGTCGAGAGGACGTGCGGTTTGGGGCTGCGAGCGGCTCCGGTCGAGAGGTCGTGCGGTTAGGGC
>JBEPVF010000005.1:0-85638 GCA_041691135.1 Candidatus Peribacteria bacterium | reverse complement strand
TTGTCTGGAATTGTGAGCCTGCGAAGAAGTTAGGCGGCTGTAGCCGCCTGGGAGTGGCGAGCAAGAAAGTTCGGAGAGGAAAGAATGTCATTCCCTTGATTCACTTGAATCCTTTTCTTTGGCTCTCTTTGTAATGAATGCTACTCTCCGGCACGGACTATGCTTCCCTTTATCGCCCTCAGTTCCTCCCGCGGCACCACCTTCCAGGCGATTATCGATCGCATTGCCGATAGGTCGCTCGATGCCGAATGCTTGGCGCTGGTGACCGATAGTCCGGATCGTGGATGTGTGGAGAAGGCGCATGCGGTTGGGATTCCAGTGCGTGTGGTAGCGCGGTCAAAAGGTGAGGATCGCGAGGCGTATGACGCTCGGCTCACTGCAGAGATAGAGCAAATTTTGTATTCAAATAAAATCCCTGACAGATCAGCCGTATACATTGCGGCAGTCGGCTGGATGTGGCTGCTATCGGAGCCGTTTGTCCGTGCCTGGAAGGACAGGATCATTAACGTCCATCCGTCACTGTTGCCCAAGTACCCCGGTGTGCACGCGCATCGCGAAGTCCTGGCTGCCGACGAGACGCAATCGGGCATGACGATTCACTATATCGATACCGGTGTCGATACCGGTCGTGTATTGCTGCAAAAGTCATGTGAGGTATTGCCGACTGATACCGAAGACACACTCAGAGTCCGCGTGCAGGAACTGGAGAAAGAATGGTATCCGAAAGTTTTGCAGATGATTGCAGACGGCAAAGCTCTGGGCTGAAAAAAGAGTCAGAATGCTCTGCTACTGAACGCGTGGATAGTCGCTCAAGAATTTCTGTGCGAACGCATCCAGGTCGATCGTAGTCAAGAAGTGCTGCACGCCGCAGTTGAATGAGGCGTTGCCGGGCTGTTTCTGAAAGACGAGGCCCAGATCGTACGGATGGCTTTGATTGAATGCGGAAGTAGAGACGTTCCAACTGAGGAAGTACAGCGTATTACCGGGTTGTCCGTTGTCATTTGGTGCAAAGGTGAAGACGTCTGCCGTGCGGCCGTCGATTATTTCCTGTGACCAGGTGCCATTCGGATTGTTCGTCTTGAGCGACTGGATACGTGTGTCGATGTCGGCACCGGATACTTTGATGGCGTCCAGTTGGTTGCCATTGGTATTGCTGTACGTCACGCCATCTTCGGCGATGCTGAAGAACGGATGCTGCAAATAGTCAGCATCAGTCGCACGTCTGACCGTGCCGTCCATGAAGTAACTCCAAGTCGAAGGAATGTCGGCGGTCAATGCGAACTTGACGGACTTATAGCCGGCGGGACTGCAGGTACCGGAAGGTACGATTACTGTTGCAGATGAACTAGAAGAAGAACTCTTTACGCTCGTGGCACTCGTTTGTCGTGCCCGTGCCCGTTGCTCGGCATGCAGCTTGAGTCCTTCCTGCTTGGTAACGTTCAAAACAGGGATGATCTGCGGTGCTTGAGGACGGATATTTTCCGGCGACACAGCGGCGATCAACGAAAGAGAAGCGAGTCCGACAACAAGAAGATGAGTGCGCATGGAGCTGATTGTACTCTGAGGCAGGAGCAAATACTAAATTATCCTTGGGAAAAATCCCAACTGCCAACAGATGACTGATATCCCACTTTTTTTTAATGTTGGTATTTGGCTTCTGCCTATATATATCCTTCCACATGCACATCCTTCTTCGTCATGCCCCACTGTGTCAGTGCCAATTCCTTGATTTCTTTCGTCATCACCGGACTGCCGCAGGCGTACAAACTCTTGCGCGAAAAATCTCGGACAACCTGCGGAATCAATGTTTGCACGCGTCCGCGGTGACCGGTCCACGCATCGGACCCCTGGCTGAGACAGAAATGTAATGACAACGTATCGTACTGGTTTGCGAGCTGCGTGAATTCTTGTTCCCAAAACAGATCTTCCTCGCTTCGTACGCCGTAGATCAGATCCATGGGACGGCGATCGCCGGCCTCCAGCGCCGCTTTTATCTGCGATCGGAACGGACCGTTACCGGTGCTGGTACACAGAAAGAGCAATTCTCTGTCGGGATTCGGGTCCACTACGAACGTCCCAAACGGACCCTTCATCACGAAGCTGCTTTTGCCTGGCGTTATTTTCTCGACCAGCCACCGGCTCATCCGGCCGCCCGGTGTGAGTTTGATGGCGAACAGCAAATCCGGTTCGTCAGGCGTGGAGGCGATGGAGTAGGCGCGGGCCTGGATGTCTTCCTTATTATCCGGATGCGGCACATCAAACAGGATGAACTGTCCTGGTTTAAACATGAATCCTTCCGGCTTGGCGAATCGCACCTGATACACGTCGCGGGCGATCAGCGTGTTCTCGGTGCAGCGAACTGTATAAGTTGGAACAGGCATGAGTGCGAACTATAGCGGATGAAATGGCGGAATTAATAATTTGGGAAGTATGGAAGTTCTTTTTTGATCAGAGTATCCCGCGGAAGAGGTCTTCGCTGGGTTCGATGGCGGGGACCCATCCTTCGGCCGCACTCAGTTGCAGACCGTGATCGCGGATGATGGCGGCGGGAGTCGATTGTCCGGCGTTGCCCATCAGGAAGTTTCCGACGGTTGCCAGTTGATCGGCGATGGCTTCGGTGGTGATGTGGAGCGGTTTGCCGAACACGTCCAACTTGCCGACCTCGCTCTGCAGCGGATCGATGCCGCTTACGGTGAGTGCGAAGGCAAGGACACCGCGGCGCCGGGGATGCACACACGAGTCGGTCATGATGACGGCCACGTTGCCAGTCGACTGAAGAGTTGCTTCGAGAGCGATGCGTAGTTTTTTCGTGGATGTCACTGGATCAATCGGCCAGCCGACGGTGATGCCGTGCGGTGCATTCGATTCGTCCAGACCGGCATCGGCGATCAGAATACTGCCGTGGCCCAGACCCGATGGGCACAGTTCGGTGAGCAATGCACCGGGACAATGGCCCACCACTTTGCCGCCGCGCGCGGTCGTTTCGTCGAGCACAGCCTGGCAGAAGGCCGGGCTCCGTCTTGTTTTTTCACTCCATTCAATCGCTTCTGCTGACGGCTGTATGTGGTCGAGCTGAATGTATGCGTTCTCTACTGTCGCAACCGCTTTCGATGACACGATGACAATATCACCTGTCTGTAATACAACACTGTTGGCGATGGCGATGGCCAGATCATCGCTGGGTTTGAGCAGTGCAGTGGGGACGGGAAGGGTGAGCATGGTACGGAATGAAAGATTAATAATGTACAATTGAAAATTACTTGTTTAGGGAATCGTAGCCGGTGCGTCTTTCAGGAGAATACTCGTCTCGTCCTTTTTGCCGGTCGCGAGATCGAGAAGTGTGAGTGCGATTTGAAGCGGCACTTTGGTGGGGTTCGTGATGCGGATCGAGCTGATGCGTTCGGGTGCTTCGAAAGAGACAGTGGCCTTCGGCGGAATTGACCAAATGGTACGTCCGTTCTCGTCAGGCCCCGACCGCAGGTCGATCAATGCGGCGTGGCGGACTTCGCGGATTTTCCAAGTGGAAGGCAACGTGATGCTCACCGCCTGCGCGCCGTCGTGCGATAGATCAACGATGCTCTTATCGTTGCGATTGCCCGCGACGATCGTGACACTGAGAGGCGCGGTGTGATCGACAGCCAAGCTGACTGATGGTGCCGGGGGAGTAGTGGGAAGTTCCGCTCGCGATTTTCTTCCCTGTGATGCCAGTATCAATACGAGCGTCACGATGACCAAGGTGCTCAGCACCCCGGCCGCGCTTTGCCGTTCGGCCGATGCTCGGGCTACGGATGCCATGGATAGGATGGTAGCGCCCGGACGGAAAAAAGAGGAGAGCTGGTGGACAGCCGAAAAGCCGGTGCTACACTCCAATTCTATGGATCTCGACCCACATACTCTTCAGCAGATTATCCAGAGAATCTACCAGCAGATGCGTTGTCCGCAGTGCAGCAAGCGCGTGCCCGTCGATTTTTCGTCAGTCCGTTTGGCGGCCGATGATTTCCTGCTCCTTCAGCTGAAGTGCGATACTTGCGATGCGTACATCGTTCTCCATGCTTCCTTGCAGGGCGCCGATAAGATTCAAACGCCAGCTACCAAGAAAGTCGGCATGGTCAACGCATCCTCCGCTCTCCATTTGAACGAAGATGAGATCACCCAGCTGCGTGAAGCGCTGGATCAGTGCAGCGGCTCATTCGAAAAGCTCTTCAACAAGTATGGCGACGAAAGTATCGAAGACGAAGAAGTGCCGACCGATATCGCCTAAAGAGTGATCAGAAATCAGTGCAGACCACTCAGCAATGGCGACTCATCCGACTTTGTGATTTCATCGTGATATGAAGAAACTTGTTCTGATCGGATCAGCCATACTTTTGCTTACGGCCTGTAGTGGCACTACCGAAGAACGCCAAGCGCGTGCCACCAAGTTTTTGGGTGATGTAACGGGGACTGCCACCCAAGCAGTCGATACGGCCAAAACTACCGTCCAGACCGCGACCGAGCTGGCAAAAGAGGGGATCACGACCGCTCAAACCGAAGCCCAAAAATTGCAGGAACGGGCAGATAAGCTCAATAAAGGCATCCAGCAGCTTAATGAGGCTAAGCAGAATCTCCAGGAAGCTGTACATTGAGTACAAAATTTGTTCAAAAGAATGCTCCCGTTAGATCAAATAATGCAGAATTGTCATAGGTATGAAAATTTGCTATAATAGAGACGAACATTCACATCAAATTTCATGTCGGATCAAGCCACACTTATGACAGGCACGGAGGTCTACGATGCGTTGATGGAAGATATCGAGTCGGAGTTAACGAGTGAAAACGTCAAGAAGCTGGATCAGAAATACAGGGATGAATCAATTATTGAACGCACCGCACGGATGCAAAAATATGAACGAGCGTTTGCCCTGTATGAGAAGCGGAAAGTGAAGTATTTAAATGCATTTCATAATGGTGTCACTGAGTATAAGCGCGATATGAGAGAACGATCCGAAGAGGAAGATCGTGCCAAGGAGGCAGCAATGATGACAGCTTTAGAACAATCTTTATCTTCCTAAATTCCTATGAATACTCGACTCTATATCCCACAGTTGTCTCTTGTAAAAGAGCGGCGCTTACTTCATTTGGGACCTCAAGCGGACTCCATGCCTGCTGGGCCAGTGGGACCGAATGAAAAACAAGAAGTAATCGACAATAATAATGTCGCGGCCAAGAAGGCAAAAAAAGAAGCTCAGGACCTGGATCCTAAAAAAGGAGGCGCTCCGGAAACACCTCAAGTGGCCGAAGTTCAAAAAAAAGCTATAAAGAATGCAAAGCAACCCGAAGCCGATAGGAAGGAAAAGGCTGCTGAAGGCAACGAAAATCTCGATAAAGACGTTGAAATGCTCAATAAGAAATCAGACGAACTTCGCGATAGGATAAAGGAAGTCGATGCAAGTATTTTGGATGACACCCCCCTAGGTCGCATGTCGAAGACCGTGAGGTTTTATCGAGAAGGTAATCAAATTTTCTGCTTCACTGATGCCAATGCTGATGTCGCAAAAGTCAATCAATCCGTTGGATATCAATTGGATCAAGCTGGAAATTTATATCGAGGTGATCGTGTGATTCGCCTTGATGAAAAAGGCGTCTATCAAATCCCTATGGTTGCATTATTCGAGACTGACAATGCTGCAGAAGTATGTACACAGATGGAGAGGCAAACCGAAGCAGTTCTTGCTTCGAATAAATGGAATGGCGTAGTTGATAAAGATGATTATTTTAAGAATTTTGAGAAAAACCACACAGTAAGTGCAAAAGAAAAGTTCGAAGACTTTTCGGAAGATCCGTCTCTTCAGGCTGAACTGAAAAAAATTCATGATGATCTTCCTGACTCCATGAAAAATAATCACAACGCTATGGAGACTTTTATGGCTTCGGTAAAAATTCTTCGCGGAAAGGATGGAACAATAGCCTTGGAAAGTATGCATTATGATGTAATTCGCCAGTTGTTTCGCACGAAGCTCATTGCAGATCACTTAGGATTGAATAATGCCACTGTCATTGAGAGAGGTCCGAATAATATATATCGTATCAAAATTCCAGACGGTCAGAATAAAGTGAATTCTTGGCTCAGATGGACGCGCGGTGCTTTTTGTAACGAAGCAAAAGCGGTTACCAACCAGGCCGGAACAAACCAGGAAAAAGCTCCCAATGCAGTGCCAAAAGTAGGTCAGTCTAATGGAGTGGCAAAGGCTCGTAAGGAAGCTATTGAAGGCCAAAAATCTGGTGGAAATACCCAATAAGACATAATCGCATTGCTGGTTAAAACATCATTTTTGTGCTATAATTATGGGATTTCTCCCCATAATGACAGCCAAAGAATTTACAGCGGCTCTTCCTAGCTTCACCTGTGTGGGGCAGGAGTTTTTGGACAGGATGGCCAAGGGCGCTCGCAAGCTCTCTTCGGCAGCTCGTACGGCGGTGATCGAAGAATTGACGAAGGGTCAACAGCGTAAAGATGCATTGATGGCCGAGGCGACAAGACAACTGAAAGATTGTGATCATTGTCTGAAGCGCGAGGTTCGAACCATGCGCGAATCTGCCGAGCACAGCGAAGAGCAAAAATCACTTCCGTCATTCGACGCATGAGAAGTTTTTTCGCTGAGTCACGGTTGGCATATCTAAGCGCGGAGGCTCCCGAGCCCATAGAGGCGCCGAAGGCGGAAAATGCCGATGGTAAAAAAGCGGTGGAAGAACTCGGCAAACTTGTTGAAGACATCAATCAGCTGTCGCATGTCATCGACGATTTTGCATCGGGCGTCGAGCCGGATCAGCGCGAGCGTATCAAGAAATATATTGCAACAGCACGACAAATTTTGAAAGACAATGCCGACAATATTGAAAAGAATGAGCAAAAGACCATTGCAGATGTTCTCGCACGTCTTAATCCGGGCGCCATCGATCCTGCGCTCCAGAATGCCAACGCACAGATGCTCAAAGAGTGGTATCAAAAATTGAAAGAGCAAAAAGAGACAAATATGACGGCCAAGCCTGTTGGCAAAGAAGGATCATTCGTAACGTACGATATCGATGTTCCTGCCAATGTGCAGATGATCCAGTGGGATCTAAGCCGAGACGTCGGCGGCGAACTGCGAGGCGACAGCTTTTCCGTCGATCCTGCGACTGGCCGTCGCTACAGCAAAGAGCAGCCGGAGCCGGTCGTGATCGATGGTAAACCGTATAAGCGGTGGACGATCCACTTGAAAGAAGGATCCGGATTTCATGTCATCGGTTTCGATCAACGACGTCAGGTGTATGTGCGTAAAGATATTTTAGTTCCTAAAGAGGTAGGTGAAATACAACGGGAAGTACGGCCTAGCGCACAAGTCGGGATCGATGGTGGTATGCCTGATCAAGAGGTTGCTGTTCCGCCAGCATCTCCTGTGGTTCCGGAAATCCAAACTCCGCCTGCACCACAGTCTGCCGAGCGGCCCGTTCCGGCGATGCCGAAACCAACACTTCCTCAGCTGCCAGCTGCTGAGCCCGAAGCGCGTCCTGCAGTTCCCGCTGCCGAGCCACCCCCGATTGTTCCTTTGCCGGATGACCAACCGAAGCCAAAAAATAACGACAAACCTCCTTCACCTGCGTCGCAACCGGCCGATGCTGCCAAGCCTGCCGTGCAGCCCGAGAATGTAAAACCGGAAGAAAAGACTCCTGAGCCACAGAAGCCAAAACAGTCGGTAGCCGAAAAGCCCGCAGCATCGGTGGAAGTGCCCAATGTGGTTCCGCCTGTGCAGTCCAACATGCAACCGAAGCAAGTCCATCCGGATGCGATACAACCAATTCCAAAAGAAACTCCTGACAACAATGATCAACAGAAATTTTTAAAACAAAAAATTGAAATGGTCATCGGCGAGACTGAACATCAGTATCTTGAATCGCCCAACCCTGATTTTCAGGCTGTTACGTACATTGACCAGTCCAAACTTCCCGATTCGGTGAAGCAAAAATTCTTCGCAAAACTGGATACATTTGGTCCAGGAATCTATGTGGCCGAAAGAGATGGAAAAGTAGGAAAAATCGGTATCGGACATATGGGAAAGTTTTTTGATACTCAGAGCATTCCGACGCTAAAAAACATTCTGGAAAAATATACGAATAAGGCGCCTTTCGACGCGCAGGTACTCAAGGCAATACACAGCGAGATCCTTGCGGAGTTGCAGAAAATTCCTATTAATTTTGCGAATGTTAGTTCTAAAGGAGAGTCAAATCTGGCCGACATTTTTCAGAAAACTAAATTTGCGATGGAGGAAACGAATTCCGAATTCACTGTTCGTCGTTACTTGTTCGAAGAGCTCCGAAATCTCCCGCGTGCAAAAGAATTTTTCCAAAAGGAACTGAAAAGCGATGCCCCTGTTATCCGAGTGGTCGAGGATCATGGTGGTATCGAAAAAATTGCCATCACGGCTGGATTGCGCTCGCTCGATTTTAAAAAATATCAATCATTGCAGGACATTATCACTTCTTATCAGCGCAGAGACTTTGATGCTGTCACTCTCAATCAACTCGAGAAGGACATTCTCAAAACGATGAATGAGATTGATTTGAAAAACCTGCCAAATCCCAAAGCTAAAGACGAAAAACCTGCCCCTGTGGCGCCCGGCGCAGCTGAACCGGAAGCACCAGTTCCGGCAGAGCCAAAACCAGCGGTAGTGCCCGCAGAGCAGCCTGTACCGAAGCCGGAAGTGCCCAGCGAGAATGGTGACAAATTTGTCGCGAACAAAACATACATGGAGGAACCTGCAACTTTTCAATACAGCTTTGAAACAAAACATGAACCATTGTTTAAGAGGGCCAAACAACTTGGCATTATCATTCGTGATGAGAGCCTTCGTGTCTTACAAGCGGATCTAATTATTTTAAAAGACGACAAAGAAATCGGAAGAACAACCGTTGGTTCATTACATTGGGAAGAAGAATTTATAAAGACGCTCCGGGCTAGTGTGGAAAATTTGGAAAAGAAGCAACCTGATGTTGAGCCGGCAGCTGCACCTGCTCAACAGGAAAAACCTGCTGGCGAAAACAAAGAAGTAAAGAAAGATGCGAAAGCAGCACTGCAAGAACCTGTGGATGCTGATTATAAAATTGCAAAGTCGCTGACGTCCGATGCGAATACGACGATACAGGACCTGGAAAATCAGGAAAAAAAGATTGATACTCGTTTGAACGAGGAGCCGACCAATCCTTGGTATCTGACTTTGAAAGCGCGGTACCTAGTAGAAATAGCTAAACGGAACCAGAATCTGAATTCGGATACTATAAAGCAGGCAGTCGCGCTCCAAGCCGAAGCGTTAAAATATGCCGGGCCTCAAAGAGGTGATTCGGAGTTCAATAAGGCATTTATGGAATATAGCCGCATAGCGAACCAGATGCCTGCCATTGAATTGCGTTACGTTTTGGCGAAGCCGAATAATGCGACAGGTGGCAGTAACGGTGTGGAGTGGGAGAAGAATAAGGAATTACTTAGAACAGCAGAAACAATATGGATCGAAAAGACAACCGATCCATCAGGATTTGATCTGTGTTACGACCACGATCTGCTCTCGAAAGCTCTTCATCCCGATATGCTAGCCAAATTGGCTGGAAAAGACGAAGAAGGAAAGTATTGGTTTCCCAAGTCAGACAAAGGAATGTTGTGGGTACGTGGGGGTGTGCAACGTCGACATGTAACGACGAATGAGGAATTGGCTACCGTCGCCTTGGATCTGAAAGCGGCGTTGCAGGCATAAAAAAGAGGATATTTCCTTGCATACACCGGCTTACTCCTTATAATAGGGCCACATTCACCGATGTTCCGCCTCGCGTTTAAGACGAACGCATAGGGGGAGCAGCGGAATTTCATATGTAAATTTAGCTTCCATTCCTCTCTCCCAGTATGCCCGCTCCTCATCAGCCTAAGTCCGCCGCTACCGATTCGTTCGACGCCGTCGCGCTCAGCATTGCTTCGCCGGAAGACATGCTTGCATGGTCGCGTGGCGAGGTGACCAAAGCCGAGACCGTCAACTACCGCACGCAGCGCGCCGAACCGGATGGCCTGTTCTGTGAGCGTATTTTCGGACCCACCAAGAACTTCCAGTGTTTCTGCGGCAAGTATAAAGGAGTGCGCTACTCGGGAGTCGTCTGCGAGAAATGCGGCGTGGAGGTGACGCGCAGCATTGTCCGCCGCGAACGCATGGGCCACATCAACCTGGCCGTGCCGGTCACGCACATCTGGTTCCTCCGCAGCTCGCCGTCACGTATCGGTCTGTTGCTCGACCTGCCGATCAAGACGCTCGAACAGATCGTCTACTTCGCCGCATACATCGTGATCGCCGTCGATGACGATTCCAAGGCTGAGGCCGAGAAGGAAATCACCCAGGCATCCGACAATCGCCGCAATCAGATCAAGCGCGAATACGATGAGGCCAAGCAGAAATTGCAGGAGAGCAATGCCACACGTGCGCAGCTCGATGCTCTTGATAAGGAAGTGGCCGACAAGCTCGAAGGATTGAAGGCCAATCAGAAAGATGCGATGGATGACCTCAAGAATTTGCACGTCGGTTCGGTTCTTTCCGAACTGAAGTTCCGCGAAATGAACATGAAATTCGGACATGTGTTCCGCGCCGGTACCGGTGCTGAATCATTGCGCGAGATCATCGGATCAGTGCAGCTCGATACGATGGTCGAAGATCTTAATAAAGAGCGCGAGAGCAGCTCGGGTCAGAAACTGAAGAAAATTATGAAGCGCATCAAACTCGTCAGCTCCTTTATGCAAGCTGGCATCAAGCCAGAATGGGTGATCCTCACGCGTTTGCCGATCATCCCGCCCGATCTGCGCCCGATGGTGCAGCTGGATGGCGGCCGTTTCGCCGCATCCGACCTCAACGACTTGTACCGCCGCGTCATCAACCGTAACAACCGTTTGAAGAAACTGATGTCGATCGGTGCGCCGGAAGTCATCTGCCGCAACGAGAAACGCATGCTCCAGGAATCAGTCGATACGCTGCTCAACAACTCGGCCCGTGCCGGCAAGACGCTGTTCACCGCCGGTGACCGCCGCAAGCTGCGCTCGCTGTCGGACATGTTGAAGGGAAAGCAGGGTCGCTTCCGCCAGAACCTGCTTGGAAAGCGCGTCGACTACTCCGGTCGTTCGGTGATCGTCGTCGGTCCGCACCTGCGCATGAATCAATGTGGTCTGCCGAAGGAAATGGCAATGAAACTGTTCAAGCCGTTCGTCATCGGCCGCATCATCCGCGGCGAGCTGGCACACAACGTGAAGTCCGCTGAGCGCCTAGTGCAGGAATCAACCAAGGAAGTATGGGACATTCTTGAAGACGTGATCAAAGACAAGTACGTGCTCCTCAACCGCGCGCCGACACTGCACCGTCTGGGTATCCAGGCGTTCCAACCGCAGCTGGTCGAAGGTCTGGCCATTCAATTGCACCCGCTGGTGTGTGCCGCCTTCAACGCTGACTTCGATGGTGACCAAATGGCCGTGCACGTGCCGTTATCTGCCAAGGCGCAGCAGGAAGCTGCCGAGCTGATGAGCGCCGCCAACAACGTGCTCAAGCCATCCGCTGGCGAGCCGATCATCAACCCGGTACAAGACATGGTGCTCGGTTGTTACTTCCTCACGCAGTGGCACGACAACAAGACCGGCCATGGTATGGTCTTCGCATCACCGGAGGAAGCCTTTATGGCCTACGACCGCGGTATCGTTAATTTGCAAGCCAAGATCAAAGTGCGCTACACCCACCTGAATAAGGAGGGCCAGCCGACCGAAATAATCGAGACGTCCGTGGGCCGCCTGAAATTCCAGGAGACGGTGCCGGAAGCGTTGGGTTTGGTGAACAAGACGATGAAGAAGAAAATTTTGTCCGACCTCATCGCCACATCGCTCGAGATCGTCGGTCGCGACGAAACAGTCGCCTTTGCCGACCGCGTCAAAGACATCGGCTTCGAATTCGCCACCATCTCGGGTATTTCCATCGCGTCGTCCGACATCATCGTGCCGAAGGCGCGAAAGCAATTGCTCGAGGCGGCGAATGAGAAAATCCAGCGCATCAACAACTTCTACTACACCGGTCTGATGACCGCCGATGAACGCTACAGTCATGCCATTCGCATCTGGAGCCAGACGAAGAACGAAGTGACCACGGCGATGATCCAGGAATTCTTGCTGCACGAAGAGAACGACATCACCTACGTGGTCGACAGCGCCGCTCGTGGTAACTGGGGACAAGTGACGCAGCTGGCCGGTATGAAAGGACTCGTTGCCAACCCGTCCGGACGCACGATCGAACTGCCGGTGCAGAGTAACCTCAAGGAGGGATTCAACGTCTTGGAATACTTCATCGCCACACACGGAGGACGCAAAGGTAAGTCCGACACCGCTCTTAAGACGGCCGAAGCCGGCTACCTCACACGCCGTCTGGTCGATGCTGTGCAGGACATCATCATCCGCGAAGAAGACTGCGGTTCCGAAGTCGGTCACATCATCACCCGCGAGGAATCGGCCGCCATCGGCGAGAAATTCGATCATCGTTTGTTCGGTCGCACACTGGCTCGTGATCTGAAGATCAACGGTAAAGTTGCCGCGCACAAGGACGAAGAAATCGACACGCCGCTGCTTGAGCAGATCAATGAGCAGAAAGTGGATAACGTCGAGGTACGATCGGTGATGACGTGCAAGACACGCGCCGGTATCTGTGTGAAGTGTTACGGCCGCGACCTAAGCAACAACAAGACGGTGCAGATCGGAACGCCGGTCGGCATCATCGCCGCACAGTCCATCGGCGAACCGGGCACCCAGCTCACCATGCGTACCTTCCACATGGGAGGAGTCGCCGAAGGAGCTGACATCACGCAAGGTCTGACCCGCGTCGAAGAATTATTTGAAGCGCGCAGTCCGCGCACACCTGCCACGCTCTCGGATATCGCCGGTCGCGTGAAGGTGACACACCAGGGCGGCAAGACGTTCGTGCTCATTGTGGCCGAGCAGCCCGGCGAAGATACGTACTTCATTCCGTCAGGCTTCGAAGTGGTGGTGAAGAAAGGCCAGGCCGTCAAAGAGCGCGCCGTCATCGCCAAATCACTCACTGACAAATCAACGATGAAGGTGACGATCAGCGGCAAAATCAGCGAGATCGAACACGGTATCGTCCGCATCCGCCACGATGAAATTCAGGAACGCAGCCACGAGTTCGGACCCCGCGAGTCATTGCTGGTGAAGACGGGATCCGTCGTCGAAGCGGGCGAAGCGCTCAACGTCGGTCACTACAACTTGCAGGAACTGCTCGAGAAGAAGGGTGCGTACGCCGTTCAGAGCTACATCGTCCGCGAAGTGCAGCACATCTACGCCTCGCAAGGTCAGACGATCAACGACAAACACCTCGAGATCATCGTCAAAAAAATGTTCAGCAAGGTTCGTATCATCGATGCCGGCGACACCAAGTTCCTCCCCGGCGAAACGGCCGACATGGGCGAACTGCAGCACGAGAATGACCGCGTCATCAAAGTGAAAGGAGGCCGCAATTCCACCTACGAACAGTTGCTGCTGGGTATTACCCGCGTTGCCCTGGCTACCGATTCATGGCTGGCCGGCGCATCTTTCCAGGAAACCATCCGCGTGCTGGTCGAAGCCGCCACCACCCGCCGCATCGACATGCTTGCCGGCCTCAAGGAAAACGTCATTATCGGCCGCCTGATCCCCACTGGTGAGGTATACCGCAAGCGCTTCGTATCGCTGGATGAAGACGGCAATGAGATCCGGCCTGCAGAAGAATCTGCTGATCGATAGATCTATACGCCCTTTCTGACATCTTTACTTCCCATCCGCATCCCTCTACCATTCCCACCCCATGCCTACCGCCAATCAGCTCATCCGCCGGCCGCGTCAGAAGAAGCGCCGCAAGTCGAAAGCCATTGCGCTCCAATCGACTCTCAACACGCTGAACATGCGCGTAGTGCCGTTGGCCAAAGGATCGCCGTTCAAGCGCGGTGTGTGTATCAAAGTGAAGACAATGACGCCGAAGAAGCCGAACTCCGCTCTGCGTAAAATCGCCCGCGTGCGTTTGACGAATGGCCACGAAGTGAACGCATACATCATGGGAGAAGGCCATAACCTTCAGGAACACAGCGTGGTCCTGATCCGCGGTGGCCGTGTGAAAGATTTGCCGGGAGTCCGCTACCACATCGTTCGCGGCGTGCTCGATACCGAAGGCGTTCGCGATCGCAAGCAGGGTCGTTCCCGTTACGGCGCCAAGAGGCCGAAGGCCGCTGTCGCAAAATAATTTAACGTTATTCCTCTCATCATTTCCTTATCACTATGGCGAAAGCAGTAAAGCAATACATCCCCGAAGGTTCCGATCCGCTCATCGAGAAATTTATCAACTGTCTGATGATGCAGGGCAAGAAGTCGATCGCGCGCGGCATTTTCCACGATACGCTGGAAATCATCAAAACCCGCACGAAGGAAGCTCCTTTGGAAGTCTTCAACAAAGCATTACTGAATGTGACGCCGGTGATAGAAGTGCGTCCGAAGCGCGTGGGAGGTTCGGTGTACCAGGTGCCGGTCGAAGTGAACCCCAAGCGTCAGCAAGCCTTATCAATCCGATGGATACTCACGGCTGCCCGCTCGCGCAAAGGCGTGCCGATGGCCCACAAGCTCGCTCTCGAACTGCTCGATGCCTCCGCCGATCAAGGTGCCGCCATCAAAAAGAAGCAGGATGTGCTGAAGATGGCACAGGCGAATAAGGCATTCGCTCACCTTGCCAAATAAGAGGCAACAGGTGAAGTAACAGTGCGCATGGTGGTGCTGGTTGTGGTTTAGCTTGAATTTGCTAGTATTTTGCTTATGCGATCTGCCCAGAGCGAAGTGGCAATCAACCGGCTGACAAATGGAACAAATTTGATAGCCTCCGCTTTCAATGGATATGAGATTGATTATTCACCCGACACGATTGCCGTTTTTGGCACATACATCGACAGATTTCGTGACGGCTTTTGCCGATTATTGCAACAAGATTCAGAGTCCACTGCATTAGCGTATATCGTGGAACAGGCTTCTGCGACCGTCGCACAGCTACATTCAGCGCCAAGAAACACAGAACAGACACTAGCTTCCTCAGTGGTGATTTTTTTACGCAAAATTGAGAAGGCATTGAATCTCTGTGCGAGAGAAAATATTTTCATACCTGATCCTGTCGACAATGTGGATGTAGGAGAGGATGTACTGAGTACATACCAAAGGATACTCGGGGATGTGATCGTTGCTGAAAGATCGAATGATTCGTCCGAACAAGTCAACAAAGCCCGAGAATTGTTACTTATGGCAAATGAGCTTGCTACTCATTTTCCGCGTCTATGGACACAAGAACGTTTTCAAGAATGCCAAGCGCATCTTTCTACCCTCGCACGTACTACACCGTTCGATCTTAACTATCGTTACATAAGTAATTTGGTATTTTTATTGGACAACTACACCTCAAATGGCTTGTATTCATGAATACAAACAATCGGCGGCAGAGGTGAAGAAATGTCCCAGCTGTAGACCATTGACAATCTTGTCAAAAAGAGTATAATATTTTCGCTCAATTTTCATACAAACACTCACACTTATGCCGAAGAAGACGTTCAATCCATGGGAAAATGGTCTTGCCAGGAAGATTATTGAGATGGAATGCGAGACGTGTTTCTGTCGTCTGCAGGAACAGCAATTGATTGTTCCCAGCGTGCTCGAAGAGATGGGCTGGTCGACGATTCCAGACAGCGTGTTCCAGGAACTGAGTGCCGAGCTGGAGCCCTTGAGAGGTGCTACCGAGGTCGATCCGGTGAGTCCGGTGATTCGGCATCGCATTCAGACTGCCATCGAGTCACGTATTCAGCTTCTGATCAGGAATGACGTAGCACAATCTATAACAACTAAAAGGCCGTTAAGGATTATCTCAACGGTCAGAACCACAGTAGCCCAACCATTGCGCTCGATAGTATTCCCGTTAATGGCAGGCATCTTTGTGTTTGTTGTGCTGCATCGAATTACAGAAATTATGATCTAGTGTGAGAGCAGGCTGTGCGTGATACAGTAGAAGATATGTCTGATAACCTTACTTTAACACTTTATAAAGACGCTGTTCTCAAAGGAGCTACGACAAGATTTGAGAGCGATCTGCGTCATACACCCGATCACACCCAAGAATCGGTCAAAGTATTTCATCAACGTCTCTGTGAACTGATAGCTGTACATCATGCAGACTTCTACCGCCTTCATTCGGCCATTCGCGACAATGTTTTGGAACTTCTCGATCAGGCAAAGACAGCGTTGGAAACGCAGCAGAGTCCTCTTAAGTCTACATACGAAGCTTTGCATGCTATACGGGACCTAAATAGTGAAATGAAACGGGTCTTTCCTATGGCTTTAGTTGCTTGAATTTTAATTGCAATCTAATGGTCATTTCCCTATAGTTTTGCGGCTTTAAGGGCTTTGGAGTCTGCTTCCAGATGCAAAGACCTTCGGAGGCAGTTTTCCATCTCTTTCTCATACGTACCATGGATCTCAAGAATCTTCGTAACATTGGAATTATCGCGCACATCGATGCCGGTAAAACGACGACGTCCGAACGTATCCTGTACTACACCGGACGCACGCACAAAATCGGTGAAGTGCATGAAGGTGAAGCGACGATGGACTGGATGGAACAGGAACGTGAGCGCGGTATCACGATTACATCTGCTGCCACACAGGCCCATTGGAAGAGCAAGTACCACACCGAAACCGAGGAGCGCGATACGGTGATCAACCTGATCGACACGCCGGGACACGTCGACTTTACAGCCGAGGTGGAACGTTCGCTTCGCGTGCTCGACGGAGGCGTAGTCGTCTTCGACGGATCACAGGGCGTAGAACCGCAGTCCGAAACCGTGTGGCGTCAGGCCGACAAATACCATGTGCCACGCTTGGCATTCGTCAACAAGATGGACAAGACCGGCGGCGATTTCTACATGTCACTCGATTCGATCTACGACCGTCTGAGCAAAAACGCTGTGCCAATTCAGTTGCCGATCGGTGCCGAGTCCGAATTCTCGGGCATCATCGATCTGATCGGCATGAAGGCCTACACGTTCGAGGGAAAGATGGGTGATGTGCGCAAAGAGATTCCGATTCCGGAGGACATGATGAATCAAGTGAAGGAATACCGCAGTCAGTTGATGGAGAAGGTCGCCGAAAACTCGTCGGACGACCTGCTCGATAAGTACCTCAACAATGGAGTTTTGACTGATGTCGAATTGATGGAAGGCATCCGCGTCGCCACCGTCGCCAACAAAATTTATCCGGTTCTGTGCGGATCATCGCTGCAGAATATGGGTGTGCAGTTGGTGCTCGATGCCGTTGTCAACTATCTGCCGGCGCCGCTCGATATTCCGCCTATCAAAGGAATTGATCCAAAATCCGGCGATGTACTTGAACGCAAAGCCAGCGCGGATGAGCCATTGGCCGCCGTCGCCTTCAAGATCGCCACCGATCCGTTCGTCGGAAAACTGACCTTCATTCGCGTGTACTCCGGTGTGCTCACATCGGGCAGCTACGTGTACAACGCCCGAACCGGCAACAAAGAACGTATCGGCCGCATCGTTCGTCTGCATGCCAACTCACGCCAGGAAATCGACAAGATCGAAGCAGGAGATATCGGCGCCGCCATCGGACTCAAGGAAACGCGCACCGGCGATACCATCTGCGACGAGGACAAGCCAATCCAGCTCGAGGCCATCACCTTCGCCGAGCCGGTGATCAGCATCGCTGTTGAACCGAAAACCAAAGCTGACCAAGAGAAAATGGGCATCGCCCTCAGTAAGTTGGTCGAAGAAGATCCGACGCTGCGCGTCCGCACCGATGACGAGACCGGTCAGACGATCCTCTCCGGCATGGGTGAACTGCATCTTGATATCATCTGCGACCGCATGCGCCGCGAGTTCAAAGTGGAGAGTAACATCGGCAAGCCGCAAGTGGCCTATCGCGAGACAATTCAGAAGCAAGTCGAACACGAGGAGAAGTACGTCAAGCAATCCGGCGGCCGCGGTCAGTACGGTCACGTCGTGTTCACGCTGATTCCGCAGGAACCGGGCAAGGGTTACGAATTCATCAACAACATCGTGTCGGGCCGCATTCCCCGCGAGTTCATCACGCCATGCGACAAGGGTTTCCAGGAAGGAATGAGCCGCGGCATCCTGGCCGGTTATCCGGTGGTGGATGTAGCCGTGGATCTGACCGACGGTTCGTACCACGATGTCGACTCCAACGAATTCGCCTTCAAAATGGCCGCATCCATCGGCTTCCAGGCGGCAGCCAAAAAGGCAGACCCAGTGATTCTCGAACCGATCATGAAAGTGGAAGTCGTCACGCCGGAGCAGTTCTTCGGCGATATCATGGGCGACCTCAATGCGCGTCGCGGACTCATCCTCGAGACCGGTGACCGCGGTACTGCCAAAGTGATCAATGCAAATGTGCCGCTATCCGAAATGTTCGGCTACGCCACCGATATGCGCTCGATGACCCAGGGACGTGCCAGCTACTCCATGGAGCCAAGCCACTACGCCAAAATGCCGAAGAATAAGGTTGAAGAAATCGTGGCCGCGAGGGCCGGAGGAAAATAAAGGGTTTACTCTGATTTATTGCTACAATGACCGCACGTGTATCGCTTAGGTGATACGGATGCGGTCTTTGGGCCTTGGAGAACTCGAATGAGAGAAATGCGGGCAGTTCTATTGTTCTTTGCCTCCCTAGTCTTGCTGATTACAGGACAGGTTGGCTGCTACAACCTCTACAAATCAGGAGCGGTTTCCGAATCGTACTTTGTAACGTACGAATTGGGATCGGCGTGGTTGGTCCTGGCGTGTAGCTCGATCAATCTTCTTTGTGTCGATCAGTGCAGGCTCCGCGACAGAAAGAAGCCAGTCAAGCTAGCTGTCGATGAGCTACTGGTCTGAAGACCGGCGCACCCGTCGGTTCAAACTGACGGGTGCGGACCTTTATGGGAGATTATTTTCCAGATGCTCCGTAAGAAGCAGTGACTGTTTTTGTAAGTCATCAATGGTTGTCTCCACTTGCTCGAGGAATTCTTTCGCCGGTTCTCGTAGGTCATCGTACGATACAGTTGCGGCAGTCGTGGAATCGCTGAACAGACTCCGTAGTGTCAGTTTGACCCGCTCAAAAACTTCGGCCAACTGTTTCCCAATGTCCGGTTTCAGCACACCGAATTTTTCGGCAGCGTAGTACAGCTGCCGGTCGTGCACTCCTTCGGGCATCATATCGGTTGAATCTTGAATCATTGCCTGTAAATCTGGATCGCTCGTCACATCAACTGAACTTTCGAATGCAGTCAGCTGTGATTGCACCCACAGAGCTTTTCGTAGAACGGCGTGCAACTGAGCTATCGATAAATACAGCGCTTCGACATACATACCTGCCTCAAAGGCTTTTTTGGTGCGCTCACATGAATGGTGCTGATGGTCTAAGAATGCCAGTAAATCACTCGTACTCGACGCTGCAGTGGCCGATAGAAGGGAGGAGGGGATCATACATAATAAGACGTGTATGGCTTGAATGTATGACTTTTGGGCCAGTACTATGTTTTAATGTGATAAAACATTGACACATATTCGTTCGGCGCATACTGTGTCCCTCTTACCTCGATTCTCTATGTCCAAAGTACGCTTCACCGACGACAGTTATCGCAAGGAACCCTGGTTCCGCACATTGTGCAGTGCTTTTATTTCCTGCAAAACGGAGCAAGAAATGGCCGATCTTTTGCGCGACATCGGAACGCTCAGCGAGCTCCAGGCCTGGAGTGAGCGGTTGGAGGTAGCCAAATTGATTGCACAGGGGATGAGTTATCGCGAGGTGGCTAAGAAAACCGGCGCATCAACGACGACTGTCACACGTGTGGCGAAGTTTATCGAGAACGGGCCGGGTGGCTACCGTAAATTTTTGAACGCTCATCGGCATCATCGCATGCATAGCAAGCCTGCATCGGTGGAAAAAACTGATATGAATGAAGCAAAACCTGCCGATACAGGTCCGCAGAAAGTAATACCGGTGACGGTGCTGCAGAAATATCTGCAGAAGTGAACGTTTGTTTTATTAAGTAATTTCCAACTATTTTTATGAAAGAACAATTAGTAATCGTTCCCAAATCATCATTCAAGGATGGGTCTCGCAGCAGTTTACGCGACCTAGCCGAAAGAGCTCAATTCACGAACCTTGCTCGTGGAAAGTTTGATCGTGAGGATGAGATCAGAGAAGGAAATTTTGTCTTTAGGGGAATCGAAGGCCCAGATGCATTGGCCATTGCATTAGAGAATACGAGGAATGTCAGTGCTGGCATCATATTTGGCGCCGATGTCTTGGAAGAAGCGAGATTGCAAGCCGGTGAATATGGTTTCAGCCCCAGCGTTACAAAATTGTTACCTCTCAACGCCGGACAATGTTCGCTCAACATACTGGCCCCTGTGGAAAATCCTGTTCAGAAGCCGTCTGATTTGACGGACAGGAGAATATTTACCAGCTTCCCCCACCTATTAGACAAATTATTGCAAGAATGGGGAATCAACGCTCGGGTGCGTAGGACGAAAGGGGCAGATACGCGAGTGAAGGAAGCAAGGGCAGAGAATAACGATCTGAATACAGCTGCTTTTGAAATTGTAGGTTCGGGTGAGACAGCGAGAATAAATTGTCTGCAGATTGTGCGAAATGAGGCGTTCTATCCCAATGTAGGTGTTGCTGACCTTAGTAATATACAAACGGATTTATTTGTCACGAATGTGCAAACGATCTCTGCGTCATCTCGGGCTGCTTTACAAATGTTGGGATCTGAAATTGAATCTGCCCTTGAGCAAAACTTATTCGTAACATTCACTTTTCATGTCCCTGCTTCAGAAGTCAGAAAATTTGAGGATTTAGGAATGTCGGGGCCTACTATAAGCAGGGTCCTGACGCGCGATGGTTCAGAGTTATCCTCATTAATGATTGCCGTTCCTGCAGCAGAAGAAATGGCAACAAATCATGAGCTTGCTCGCAGAGGCGTAAAAGATCCTCTAGTCAGTCCCCTGATGAGAGGGAAAAAAGGGCGTAGCTCAGAAGTGTATAAAGTGCTTCCTTTTACCAATGAACAGCCCTAATACTTTTTTATTAGAAAACATAATCGTATCATCGTAGTAATACGTTGACACAATAAAAAGTAACTAGTACCATCGCCCCGTGCTTCAAAATTTTATTCTCATACAGCGGCCTCATACCGACTCTTCAGCGATGAGGGGCCGGTGTCGATGTAGTTAATTAATCCAAAGTAATCGATCGATCTCGCCCCCTCCTCGTTGGAGGCTTTTCGCAAAGGCGAATTGAAAAAGTTTCGAATCTCGGCGATTCGAAGCAAGTGTGATCGGTCTTTCGCAACAGCGGCATTTACAGGAGAGTCCCATGCGCCCGAACTTCGAGCAGTTTGAGAACAAGATGATTCCGGTCATCGCGTGCATCGATCAAAACGTTGTTTTCCAGCGCTGGATCGACGAACCAGGGTGGAAGGCGTTGTTCCGCAATTTGCGGTACATTCACCCGACTTACCACGACGGAAATGGCACAGGAAGCATCTTCCTTTGCGCCTCAAGGCTTGAACAATTTCTCTATCACGAACAGGTCGGGCTCCGTTTTTCGAGGAACTTCCCAATTCTTCAGTTGACGGACGAGCATCATATTAAACAGGTATATCTTGATTGTGATGCGGACGCCGTGCGCATCGTTCTTGAGATCCTTCCGCAGGCCTCACAAAATCCTCGTAGATTCGACTGGAGATCTCATTTTCATGAGGACAATCCGGTCACATTTCTCGATGGAGGCCAACTCATTCCTGTCACTGTGACAGATTGGCCAGAGGTGCTGATGTTGGCCTACATGAACCGTGCGGCGTTTCAGGCGACGCTCGACACGGGCTTCGCCCACTACTATTCACGAAGTCGCCGTCGTCTGTGGCGCAAAGGTGAACAGAGTGGACATGTGCAAAAAGTGAGGCGCGTTCATTTTGACCCTCTGGGGCCGGCTATCTTGCTCGATGTCGAACAGGAAAAGGGGACCGGAGCCTGTCATCAGGGCTATCGAAGCTGTTTCCATCGTCAATATCTTGGAGGTACGATGATGGTTGTTCATGATCGTCTCTTCGATCCCAGCCAAGTTTACTGACCTCTGTCTGTTGACTGATCACACCCCCGTACCATCTCCTTTTCGAAGAAGAGGGTACGGGGTTTTTTATGCATGAATTTAGTTTAGAATCGTTCCATGCAATCCTTCATGCACCGATGTCTGGAACTCGCTTCTCTTGGCCGTGGCCATGTCGGCAACGGCGCCCTGGTTGGTGCAGTGCTTGTTCGTGACGAAAAGATCATCGCCGAAGGCTATCATTCAGAGTATGGAAAAACACATGCAGAGCGAGAGCTATTGCAAAAGTTTGATCAAGAAATTAGATCAAGTGATATACTTTATGTTAACCTGGAACCTTGTTGTCACCAGGGGAAAACGCCGCCATGCACCGATATCATTCTCGAGAGAGGCATCAAACATGTTGTCTATGGCATGCTCGATCCCGATCCCCGCGTTGCCGGCCAAGGAATCAAAACCCTTGAAGCAGCCGGAGTTCATTGCGAAGCATCGACTGAGCGCGCGCTATGCGAAAAGCTCAATCGCGGTTTCATCTCTGTGCGCAGGAAGAACAGGCCATGGATCACGCTGAAATCGGCTCGAACACCGAGTGGCGAAGTCGCAAAAATCGATGGCAAACCACTGAAGATCACATCGGCTGCACAGGACGTGTGGACCCATACGTTTCTCCGCGCGGCATCCGATGCCATCCTTGTGGGGGTGCAGACAATTATCAATGATGATCCAATACTTGATAGTCGCTTGGCAGAGGGTTCAAATATGAATACAAAAGTAGAACAGTATCAGCCGTATCGCATTGTTCTGGACCCGCATTTGCGTGTACAGGAAGATGCCAAAGTTTGCACTGGTGCATCACGAGAGCGGACAATAATAATCACCTGTAGCCATACATCGATTGATCAGGAAAAGCAGAAGAGAATTGAGTCCAAAGGTGTTCGCATTGTTTCCATTGAAATGCGCGATGGCATGTTCGATTGGCAAGCTCTGTGGGGTGTATGTTTGACCCCAGCTGTTTCATTCCATGGACTCACAAGTATTTTGGTTGAAGGTGGAAAGCGAACATGGGATTTGTTCAAAGGTGCTCGAATAATGGATGAGGAGGTGGTGTTGGTGGGAAAATAATAATAAAAATACCCTAGAGAGCGCCATGCTTTGGCGCGGTTGTAGGCAACAATGAACAATTTTCTTTTGCCTTATATTCCATATATCCATTCCAATTCCATCACATCCCATTTTCCATAGGCCGATGACCAAGGATAATTCTCTGGCATTTCACACAATTTAGCTTTTACCGGATTCCAATGGATATAGTGCAGTGCTCCAGATGGATTTTCAGCGATTTTACTATGGAATCGTGGTTGCCATATCGGACCTTTTCCTAGTTCGAATGACACACTTCTTTTGTATGCATACATAACTCGAGAAATAGCTCCTTCTTCAGGTACTCGGATAAGCAAATGACAATGGTCTGGCATAATTACAAATCCATAGAGAAAGAAGGGTTGCCGTTCTTGTGTACGGTAAATCGATTCCAAAGCTATATATGCATAGACAGGATCGATGAAAATTTTCTCCCTGTTTTTTGTATTGGTTGTGACTAACATCATTCGCTCATTCTGGACGGGATGGCGTTGAGACATGAAATTATTATCGTCCATCCGCGCCAAGCATGGCGCTCTTAATTATAAAAATTATTTGTTCCTCTCTCCCTTTTGTCTGATCCAAAGCTAAAAGTATGTTCTCCCTCTCCATAGAACATCACGTCATCCGCTTCACCACCCACTGTGCCGTATTGTAGAATAGGCTCTTGCCTTTGCTGAGAGCTGGCAACGATCCGTTTGCAGCAAAATTCTTTACGATCAACGCGAAGTCTTTGCCCTTTTTTTGTACTGCCATAAGTGACTCTGGCCGCTTATCGACCACCAAACCGAAGGTGCGATCGTGCAACGTGCACTTCGGTTCAAAATGAGTGCCGATCACGGTGCCGCCGAAGTATTTGATGCCTTCGCGCAGGAAGCTGGTCGAATTTTCCATCACGGTGTTCCATACGAACATGCCGGCACCGGCGGTAAGAATCAGATGGAACGGCTTGTTGCCCAGCAGCCCTTTGGTGTGTGTCTCTGGATCCAGACAGAAGCTACCCATGCGATCGATCAGATTTTTGAGGTGCGCGGGCACGGCGAAGTTCCATATCGGACTGGCAATCACAATGCCATCCGCGCTCTCGATTTTCTTTTGCAACTCAGTGAAGTCTTTGCCTTGGTCCGCATCCGGTTTGTAGTACTCAAGGCTAAAGTGATCGATCGACAGATCCTTCAGACGAACTTTCTCGACTATCACGTCTTCTCCTTCGTGTATGCCCTTTATAAAGCTCTCGGCAAGCGTATCGCAGTTGCTCGGATCATTCGTGCCGGCGACGATAACCAGCAGATGCACATCAGTTTTTTGGCTCATAGGAGATCAAGTGTAGGGGATGTCAGATGACGATGACATGAACTGGTCTCACTTTTCCTTTGCTCAGATTTTTGCTTTGTGTTGGAGCTATCAAATGTCTACAAAACTCACTTCAATTTTTGCTCAATCCACAGCCGTCATCTACGATCTGTCTCCTCATGGAACGCCAGTCTTGACCCTCGGTGTCTGATCCAATATCTTGTATGGTTGTTCCATAACAGAACCTACATATTGTGTTTCTTACCATTTTCGTCTTATGAACCCTTCCTCTGCATCTCCCGTCTCTTCGTCCGAAACGCCACTCGATACCAGCCTCGCCAAAAATGGCGGACTGACTGTTGAGCGTGTCTTTACGACGCCGGGGTCGGACCCGTTGGAGGAAGTGACGTATGACAAGCGTGTCTCGCGTATTACCAACACCGATGGATCAGTCGTATTTGAAATGGAAGGGGCGGAGATCCCTGCCGACTGGAGCCAGGTGGCGACGGATATTGTCGTGAGCAAGTACTTCCGCAAGGCTGGTGTGCCTCAATATGATGATCAGGGCAATGCACTGCGCGACGACAAGGGCGAAGTGGTGAAGGGGCCCGAACGCAGTGTGAAGCAAGTAGTGCGTCGTTTGGCCGGGTGCTGGCGACAGTGGGGAGAGAAGCACGGATACTTCGAAACATCGCAGGATGCGCAGGCCTTCGAAGATGAACTCAGCTACATGTTGGTGCACCAGATGTCGGCTCCTAATAGTCCTCAGTGGTTCAATACCGGTCTCAACACCGCGTACGGCATCACTGGGCCATCCCAGGGTCACTACTATATTGAACCGACCACCGGCGAAGTGAAAAAAAGCGAAGATGCGTACACGCATCCGCAGCCACATGCATGTTTCATTCAATCCGTTGCCGATGACATGGTGAATGAGGGAGGTATCATGGACCTGTGGGTCCGCGAGGCGCGTCTCTTCAAGTTCGGATCCGGTACGGGAACGAATTTCAGCAGTCTCCGTGGTGCCAACGAACCGTTATCGGGCGGTGGTCGCAGCTCGGGTCTGATGAGCTTCCTCAAAATCGGTGATCGCGCTGCGGGAGCTATTAAGTCCGGCGGTACCACGCGTCGTGCAGCCAAGATGGTGTGCCTGAATCTCGATCATCCGGACATCGAAGAATTCATCAACTGGAAAGTGAATGAGGAGAAAAAAGTCGCCGCGCTTGTAGCCGCCGGTTACGACAGCGACTTTAATGGCGAGGCGTACCTCACCGTTTCGGGACAAAACTCCAATAACTCCGTCCGCGTACCACACGACTTTTTCCAAGCCGTCGAGAAAGATGGTGACTGGAGCATGTACTGGCGTACGGAGCTTAAGAAAGCCAAACAAGAAGGTCGCGACCCTGTGCCATCCAAGACGCTGAAGGCACGTACGCTGTGGGATCAGATCGGGTACGCCGCGTGGGCCTGTGCCGATCCCGGATTGCAATACGACACGACGATCAATGAATGGCATACATGTCCGGCAGATGGCCGCATCAATGCCAGCAATCCGTGCAGCGAGTACATGTTCCTCGATAACACTGCCTGCAACCTGGCATCACTCAATTTGCTCAAGTTCTACGATCAGGCGTCGGGTGAATTCTCTATCGATCGCTACCGTCACGCCATTCGTCTCTGGACGGTTGTCCTCGAAATTTCGGTGCTGATGGCGCAATTCCCCAGTCGCGAAATAGCCGAACTGAGCTACAAATTCCGCACACTTGGCTTGGGATACGCCAACCTCGGTGCCCTCCTTATGCGCATGGGCATCCCATACGACAGCGAACAGGGCCGTGCCCTCTGCGGTGCGCTCACTGCCATCCTTACCGGCGAGAGCTATGCGACGTCAGCCGAAATGGCCAAGCACTTGGGCACATTCCCGCGCTACCAGGCAAACCGCGATTCCATGCTCCGTGTGATCCGCAACCATCGTCGTGCCGCTTACGATGCGCCGGTCAAGGAATACGAAGGCTTGCATGTGTTGCCAGTGGGTATCGATCAAGAGGTGTGTCCGTTTGAGTTTCTGGAAGCTGCCAAGGAGTGTTGGGACCGTGCGCTCATCGAAGGCGAGAAGCATGGGTTCCGCAATGCGCAAGTCACGGTTATCGCACCCACGGGCACCATCGGTCTGCTGATGGATTGTGATACGACCGGCGTAGAGCCCGATTTTGCACTCGTGAAGTTTAAGAAACTCGCCGGTGGCGGGTACATGAAGATTGCCAACCAGTCCGTCGCTCCGGCACTCACGGCACTTGGGTACACGGATACCGAAATGCGCGACATCATGCGTTATGTGATGGGAACGCTGAGCCTGGAAGGTGCGCCACATATCAATCGTACCAGTCTGAAGGACAAAGGCTTCACCGATCAGGATATTGCCAATATCGAAAAGAAACTGCCGTCGGTGTTCGAGATCGGTTTCGTATTCAACCGCTGGACGCTCGGCGACGATACGCTCAAGCGGTTGGGATTCAGTGATGCAGAGATCAATGATGCGTCACTCAGTGTCCTCCACAAGCTCGGCTTTACGCCCCAGCAGATCGAGGAAGCAAACGTAACGATCTGTGGGCACATGACAGTCGAAGGCGCACCACAGCTCAAGAATGAGCATCTAGCGGTATTCGATTGTGCCAGTAAGTGCGGCAAGATCGGTAAGCGTTACATTGCTGCCGAGGGCCATATCCGTATGATGGCGGCCAGCCAGCCGTTCATTTCGGGCGCCATTTCCAAGACCATCAATCTGCCGCACGAGGCCACGGTGGAAGATATCAAGAATGCCTACTTCCTCAGCTGGAAGCTGGCGCTCAAAGCCAATGCGCTTTACCGCGATGGTTCCAAGATGAGCCAGGCACTCAGCAATAAGTCGGACAAAAAAGAAACCAAGAAAGAAGTGGAGATCAAAACCGTCGAGAAGATCGTAGTCAAAGAGGTCCCTCGTCGTCGCAAGTTGCCGCAGGAGCGTGTCGCCATCGCACACAAATTCAACGTTGCCGGCCACGAAGGCTACATCCACGTGGGCATGTACGAAGATGGCACTCCGGGCGAGATCTTCATCAAGATGAGCAAAGAAGGATCTACGCTCTCGGGTGTGATGGATACGCTGGCGCTCTCGCTCTCGATGAACCTGCAGTACGGTGTGCCGCTGGAGGTGCTGTGCGCAAAGCTTGTCCACACCCGCTTCGAACCGATGGGTATGACAACCAACAAAGAAGTGCCGATGGTCAAATCGATCATGGATTACATGGGTCGCTGGCTGGCACTCAAATTCCTTGCCAAGGAGAAGGCCAAAAAGTACCACAACTCAGAATTGATCGAGCGCGCGTACGCGACAGGCTCCAAGAGCAAAGATGCCTTCGCTATGCGTTTGCCGGTGATCGATGAAGGAACAACGGTCGAAGAAGCACCGTTGTTTTCGATGGAGGTGACGGAAGAAGTGGATGTGACGGCAACCAGTTCGACTACCACGTCCCTCGATTCGCCTCTGGAACAAGCCAAGTTACAAGGCTTTACCGGATCGGTATGCACCGGCTGCGGATCGACCAAAATGAAGCGCAATGGTTCGTGTGAACTATGTTTGGATTGCGGTGCTACGTCCGGCTGCAGCTAAAACGCTGATTCACTATGTATTGGATAGCGGAGATAAAGAGGAGCGGAGAAAAAAGCCGGGGCGGAACCTCGGCTTTTTAAAAAATCTACGTTAGTTATTCATTTTCGAGCACTGCCCTTTCTGCAGCTTTAATTTGAGGCTGCGAGTTTGCTTGTTGCGCTCGTGTAGCTTTCCTGTCCAGTATAACCTTCTGTATTCCTTGAAGAGAGCCTGTCTGGCCATTCAGTATTTGTTCAAGTCTATTTGTCATATCAGCAGGACCAGGGGCTTCTATCATTTCTTGAGCCGCAATTTCTTGGCCATACGATCGGTTAGGGTTTGTCATGATGAAGAAGTGGAAGATGAAAAATCGCGCACACCATACGCATCGTTATTCTGCCTGTCAAAGAAATGAACGTTGAAGATCATCTATTTTATTTTTTCTTCTTATAAGAGCCAAAATAAATCTGTTATGTATTTGAACAACAGAGGCGATTTTTCTCTTCAGTAACTGTTTATCGCTCTACATCGTGCAAAGTCGCTTCATCCGGAGCTTCGTGCATTGAGCGTGGCGGTGGAGCGACACGCGGGCCGAATGGGCGATCTTTTTCAACTAATTTGGCAAGTAGTGCGCGGATTTGTTCCAGCAGCAGGATAATATAGAACGCCCAGAGAATGACGAGGATGGCGACGAAGGTGAGCATTGGGGTCATACTACTCACTTAGAGGCCGACTTCCACTTTCCGAAGTGTTGAGGCATGTCGCAGTACCTATTTCGTGGGCTACCATAGGTACATGTCTGATTCATTTTTGGATAATTTGCCGAGCGGCGTGCGCGAACGCATTCAGCGCCGACTGCGCAGCCCGATTGAATACGCGGCATTGCGTGAAAAAGTAAAAGGTCCGGAGGACTTAGCCGATGAAATGAATAAAAATGAACACCTGGCTGAATTCAAATTTGCACTGGAAACGGAGCCGGAGCTGCAGAAAGCATTACGTTCCCAAGTGGAACGTGATATCGCCGAGCTGGGAATGGAGCAAATGATAGATACGACAGCGGCAAGCTCCGAAACAAAGCAATTGATCGAGAGAGGACAATTTTTACTCGCCGTTTCCTCGCATCCGACGACGCAGCAAGACCAACTCGTGGTGGTCCTAGAAGGGAACGTGCAGGAAAAAATACCGCTCAAGCCAATGGCGAGTGAGCGGTACCTTTCTCAGCTACTGAAGGAGGTGTAGGACCCGATAGCCCTGCACGCTTCAGGCGTGATTGATTTAGAAGAAACCGGGGATAAACAAGATCCCAAATAGAGAGATGAGGAGCAGAGCGCGGTGGATACGCATACGCGAACAGGAAGAAGACTTCTCAGGGGCCAAAAGCACCTGGCGGAACAAGGGCAAACGATACTTGTTCAAAATATTATTTCAAGACTATGTGTGCGGCGCTCTGTAGAGAGTATTTCTTCGTGTTTAATTCAACTGTCAAGAAAAGGTGAATTGGCGAATAGAGGCAGTTTAGAAAATAGCTGAACAATTTTTGTTCTCGACAAAAATGCTTTACGTCAAATAACTCAGACACAAAAAATCATAACATTTCAAAACTTTAAGATAAAAATAGCAATTCAAATTTTGTAACATTCATTCAACATCCAACGCATGTGATGATCAATATCTTGAACAAGTGGGATATTTTTTTGCGATATACCATCGAAGACCAGCTAGCAATTGGCGTGATCATAGAAAAGAGAGATGCCGCTTTGATTTTGATAAGGAATAGACCATATGGGTTACTTTTTTTTACTTCATTCCAACCTCGCATGGCAGATAGTCTATATATATTTAAAAATAAAAATAGAAATAAATTTAAATTTTTGAATACAGATAAGTATAAATAGAAACAAAAAAAGTATTCATGATCATTATACTTGTTCATGTAATTTTTCTAAATTATCGTCAGGCGCAGCCTTATTGAGTATTTTTTTGCCACACAGAGTACAGATGTGAATTATCATCCACCCCTTACTGGAGCGAAAATCCATTCCAATCGGTTTCATTAATCCCAGGCAGTCGGATGCGCGGTCGCCTGGACCGTCTTGGTCCACATGCTTTGAATAGAGACACAGAGGACAGTGATTTCGGTAGGAGCCACGGCCGAGAGGGGCAACGGATGCTCCGCAATTTCCGCAGATGAACGGTTCTTCTCGCGCAATAAATGGCATGTTAGACATTGAAACGGAAATGCATCACATCACCATCTTTTACGATGTATTCCTTTCCTTCAATGCGCATTTTGCCCATTTCCTTGGCCTTTTGTTCACTGCCAGCGGCGATGTAGTCGTTGTAGGCAATTGTTTCGGCGCAGATAAATCCGCGTTCGAAGTCAGTGTGAATCACACCGGCTGCCTGTGGACCGGTCGATCCTTGGCGCACTGTCCATGAGCGAACTTCTTTTTCGCCGGCTGTGAAGTACGTAATAAGCCCAAGTGTTCGATAGGCTTCCCGAATCAGACGATCTAATCCGGATGAGGACACGCCAAGATCTTCGAGGAATACTTGCGCGTCCTCAGGAGAAAGTTCCATCAAATCCTCTTCAATCTTTGCTGAAATTAATACAAGAGAAGCATCAGTATCCAATCCCAAATTCTTTTTGGCCTGTTCGATACTTGATGTTTTGAGCTCCTGCTCAGCCACATTTACGGCATAAATCATGGGTTTACTGCTGAGAAGTTGAAAACTTTTTGCAATCGCCTGCTGTTCTTTTTTAAAAGGAATAGATGAGGCTTTTTTGTTTTCATTCAGGGCTGAAAGAATTTTAACAGCCACTTCTTGTTCAATAATTTTATTCTTATCTCCACTGCGTGCGGCCCCCTGGATCTTATCCAGTCTTTTTGTCAGTGAATCCAAATCTGCCAGGATCAATTCGGTTTCGATAATTTCTCGGTCGCGCTGTGGATCGACAGTGCCTTCCACGTGGATAATATCGGTGCCGCCGAAAGCGCGTACGACATGGCAAATGGCATCCACTTCGCGAATATGACTCAGAAATTTATTGCCCAGACCTTCACCTACACTGGCCCCTTTTACCAGTCCTGCGATATCGACGAATTCAACCGCGGCCGGAATCACTTTTTCCGGTTGTACCAACTCGGCAAGCTTAGAAAGTCGTTCGTCTGGCACCTCGACAATGCCGACGTTGGGATCGATGGTACAGAATGGATAGTTGGCCGCCTGTGCGCCACGGCTCCGCGTGAGAGCGTTGAAGAGAGTTGATTTGCCGACATTCGGTAATCCGACGATACCTACCTGAAGTGCCATGAGAAAATAAGGAAACTGACCTACGGTTTGGGCTGAGAGTATGCGGCAAAGGACACAAGCTGAGAAGTGCTCTTTTGTAAGAAATGGCACCTTTAACGTCTACAATGCCTAGGTGGGAGTTGTAGGGTGAGTATTGACTTATTTTGTAATTATATTACTATATAAACCTATGCAAAAAGGGCTTTCATCTGTGGCTCTCTTGATATTATTACTACTACCGTTGGCAGGGAGCGCTGCTTCTTTTTATGATGTGGCCGGAACTCCCTATGACGAGGCGTATGCGTATCTCGTACAAGAAGGGGTAGTTCAGGGTGTCAACGGTGCTGGATTGCCCAATAACACCATCAACCGAGCGGAGGCGCTTAAAGTGGTGATGGACATCGATCCGGTTTCCCGCGCTCGTGTGCAGTACTACGCATCGCACATGCCACCACTGCCATTGTTTCGCGATATTGATCAGAGTTCCTGGATCGCCCCGTACATCGAAGCTGCTTTTGCCGACGGGTTGATTACGGGTTATCCGGATGGAACGTTCCATCCTGAATATCCGGTACGGACCGAAGAGGCAATTGCTTTGCTCTTACGTGCCAATCAAAAGAGTTCCGTCATGCTTGCCACGGCGCAGTTGCCACAGGATTCGGGTGATCATTGGTACGTTGGCTACATCAATGATGCCAAACAGAAAAATCTGTTCTCCCCATCGGATACGTTGTACATGGGTTACGCTCTCACGCGCGGCCAGTTCTTCAATATCGCTTACCGTCTGGCTAGCATCCAAAAACGAAAACTCACCGAGTTCCCTGGCCCCAGCGGTTCGATGCCGGCTGATTCGGGTACGACGCCAATCATTTCAAATCCCACTACGATGCCTGTCGATGCTCCGGCGACTACGACAGCAACGCCTGTAGTGCAAGCCTCATCATCATCCGAATCGACTTACTTTGCCATCAGTTTGCCATCGATCAATATTCTGGATCTCAAAATAGCGCGTCCAGACGATCCTTTCACGAGTGAAGGAATTCTGGCGCCGCTTAAATACGGTGTGGGCAATCTGTTCGGGTATCCGGGTAGCGGCACGAAAGTGATGATCTATGGACACAGCAGTGGTTATCCATGGGACATCTCTCAATACACGAAAGTCTTCCGTGGCATCAATAAACTGAACGTCGGCGATCGTGTATATGTTAACTACCATGGCACGGTCTACACGTACGAAGTTACGCTCAAAGAAACGGTGGATGCGTCGGATATGAGTCGTTTCCAGGGTGATGGCGAGGAGTTGATTCTGTACACGTGTTGGCCACCTGATAGCATCAAGCAGCGATACTTGGTGCATGCGACACCGGTCAGTGAATAGTGAACGAGGGAACCGACGGAATTGAGGCAAAGAAGAATCCGACGAGTGTAGGATTTTACATGCCGATACGCCTTATGATTTCGCGGTCCACGAAATCTTTGGCACGGCCGTATTTGAGACGACTCAGTTGCTTGTATGCTTCGGCTGCCTGTTGGTCTTTCGGATACGTTGTGTCGAGCCACGGGCGGGGGACTTCGAGCGAGAACGGTCGTGACGGCTGCCCGTCGATGCTCAGTTTCATGGCACCCTTGAAGGCGTCCATGTTGACCAGGTCCTGCTCGCTGAAGACCGGTGCCATTTCTTTGGCACACACTTCGGCATCCTGCGGGCCGATTTTGTAGAACATCATCGTACCGACGTTGCCGAAGATCGCTCCCTTCAGGCTTACCGAGCCGCTGAGCTTGCTGTCTTTCTCCAATTGATCGATGTATTGGTGTGCGAGAATGAGGCCCAGGCGGTACTTACGCGCTTCGGACAGGATCGATTCAATGGACTGGGTCACGAAGTTTTGGAATTCATCGATGTACAGGAAGAAGTCTTTGCGAGTCGTCGCGTCTTCGCGTTGGCGTCGCATGGCCGCCACCTGGATTTTGTTTACCACAATCATGCCCAGCAGAGTCGAATTGATGTCGCCGATCAGACCCTTCGACAGGTTCATCAGCAGAATCTTGCCCGAGTTCATCACGTCGGCGATGTCGAAGGCGCTCTTGGTTTGTCCGACGATATTGCGGATGAGCGTATTGGTCGTGAACTGACCGAATTTGGCGGCGAAGTAGGGGATCATTTCCTGCTTTTCGCGCTGGCCGGTTTGGGCCATCTGCTTTTCCCAGAACGAGCGGACAATGGGATTTTTCACTTTGGTCAATTTATACTTCTGCCATTCGTCATCGGTGAACAGACGCACAAGGTCAGTGATGGCGCCGCCTTCTTCTTCATCTTCCATCAACGTCAGACAACCGTTGCGGAAGTAGTCCTGAATACGCGGCCCGAAGATCTCTTCGCCGAACATTTTCACCATCATGTTCATCGCATCGAGCGCGATGAGGTCACGTTCCTCGGGTGTTTTTCCTTCCAGCAAATTTAGACCCAGCGGGCGCTCGGTGTCGGCCGGATTGAAATAGATCACATCGTCGGCGCGCGAGCGGGGGATGAAGGGCATCAGGTCTTCGATCAGCGAGCCGTGCGGGTCGACGATGCACACACCTTTGCCGTTGTTGAAGTCCTGGCGGGCCATCAGCTGGATGATGGATGATTTGCCGGTCCCGGTTTGTCCGATGATGTAGAAGTGCCGGAAACGGTCGTCGGGTTTCATGAAGATCTTCTTCTTTTCGCCGCGGAACGTATTGATGCCGAGGTGCAGACCTTCTTCGGGAATATTCTTCGGTGCGGGCGCCATCTTGAAGTTCTGCCACTTGATGGTTTCCACTTTGTTGTACTTGATGTTCGGCAGATGGAAGAAGCTGGACAGCTCGGTTGTACCGAGGAGCATGTGATGCTTCTGAATACGATGGCGCCACTGGTGGTGCGGACATCGTCTGATGAATCGTTCCACATATGATTGTCGGTCCTTCAGTTTCGGTGCGACCAGACTGTTGCCACGCACATCGTTGAATTGGGTGAAGGCGGCGCGAATGCCCTCGAGGACTGTTTGGGCGCGGGCCAAACTGTTGGCTGATGTCACAATACGAATGGTCGTTTCGAATCCGGGATTCGAAGCCTTCTCGTCCACCGATTTGCTGTACTCCTCGATCATCTGCGACACGCGTTCGTTCGAGCCGCTATCGCTGCTATTGAGCTTTGAAATGTCATCATCCGATGTGAGTGCGCCGAACAAACTGGAGAGAATGCTGATCGGGTTCAGCCAGTTGGCTCCTTTCTTTTTGGGATTGATAAGTTTCGATGCTTCCTCCTGTAATTTGCTCTGCCATCCCTGACGGGCCGGTCGCAATACAAACTGCACCGCGGCGCCCTCGTCTACGTTCAGCTTGGAGAACGCGTTGGTGATGGAGTTGAGCGGATCGCTCTTCAGTTGCTGATACGTTTTGAAGACGGCGGTAAACGGTTTCGACGGCAGCAGGATCTGGGCGTCGATGACTGATTTTTCGGTGAAGATATTGTAGTCCTCCACTTCGTCGATCACCGTGTCGGGATAGAATGACGTGATCTGTTTTTCGACAAGGTGCACGATACGGCGCGGACACACGACATAGAACAATATTTCGCCGGCCAATGCGGCGTATTCCACCGAGAAGAACGGCTGACCGCGGAAATGACGCTTCCATGTACCGCCGTACAGACTGTGAAGCGACTGGAACAAGTGGTCCATCACGCCGAGGACTTCGCGAAAATCTTTGCCGGACGAAAATTGCTCCGATTCGGTTTCTTTATCTTCTTTGCTCTCTTTTTTTGGCACCAGCAATTGTAGGAAAACCAGATCCTGCTCGCGCCGGTGATCGGCGTGCAGTCGTGAGAGCCAGGCGAGCGCATACGCCGCTCCGACAAGCAGTAGCAGAAGGCCGATGGCGACGAAGAATCCCATCACAAAGGTATCGTACCATTATACCACAGTTTTACGGAAAACTGATGATGAAAACGATGGAAAGCCGGGTGACTGAGAGAGTGGAAAAACACCAATAATAAGCTGATTCTGCTTGAGTTGGCATCTCGGGAGTCGGAAATGTGTGCGCCCGATCCTTGGCTTTTTGTCTGAATGTAGCCACAATACGGCCCTCCACACATGCTTAAACAGTTGAAGCAACTTCGTCGGGGGCTCGGTTCAATCTATCGCGGAGCAGTGCGCTATTTGTTTGCCAAGCCCAAGGAGCGGCGCGTGCAAATGTGGCGGCTTCTGTATCAGACACGCGTCAATTTGCTTCTTCATCAGACCGGAATGATCCGCAATCTCACGCCGTTTTTGGAGGTGAGAGTGTGGGTGGATCAGGAGGCATTTCCGCGCATCGCCAAACTTCTGGGCGAAGCAAAGCACTCGATCTTTATCCAGATGTTTATCTGGCGCGATGACGAGATCGGCCGCCGCATCGCGACGGTACTGTTGGAAAGAGCCGATGCCGGTGTGCGCGTGGTTATCAACAAGGAAGCTATCGGCGACGTATTTGAATTTCATAACGATTTCTTCGCGACAAAATACGAAGACGAACCGCTGTGGCGTCGCTTTTGGACACATCCCAAGATTCGCATCAATTACACGACCAACAATGATCACGCCAAGGTGTACATCATTGATGGGAAACTGTTGTTGCTCACCGGTATGAACATCGCAAAAGAGTACCATTATGCGTTGCACGATTATCTGGTCGAACTACGCGGATCGCGCTTCGTAGAGCGGTATTTGTCGGGTGGAGATATTCCCGATACCGGCGAACGCGTGCAGCTTAAAGTGAACTCGGACTCACATAAAGAAATGCGGCCGACGATCATGGAAATGCTCACCACCGCACAGGAATCGATCGTCATCGAGCACTGTTATATCTCCGATCCGGAAGTGGTTCAGACTCTTATTCAGCGCAGTCATCAGGGTGTGCGTATCACGCTCATCACGCCGGAACGGACGGAGTTCCTGCATCATTTTGCGAACATGCAGACAGTGGCCGAACTGGTGGCGAAGGGATCGAAAAAAAATCTGCAGGTGTTCCTGTATCCGGGTGTTTTTCACGCCAAAATTTTGCTCGTCGATCATGCCCGGGCATTTCTCGGATCAGCAAACTTAATGACATCATCACTCGACCAGATGGGTGAGGTAAACGTCCTGCTCACCGGTCCGAATCAGCGGGCACTGATGAAACTGCGCGAAGTACTGCGCGGAGATATTTTGAAGAGCCGTTTGGTGACAGCGCCGCCGAGATTTCGATGGTTAGTGAGATGGCTTGCATGGTTCAAGCTCTGAGGACGGCGATGTAACCGATGGAACCGAAGAAACCGACGATATTCTGCAGTTTCTTTGGAATGATAAGTGTGCCGCTCATCTTCTTTGGAAATTGTTGGTTACATCGATTGCCTCGCTTCTATCGATTCCCTTGGCGAATCGAGCCTAATTTGTGCAGTATATTATACAAAACAATTATATGTAAAAAAAGCAATACCCCTGCCTCAGTAAATCCCATCATTTGTGCTATAATTACAGGATTTCATGAACCTCAAACATCCCTTACCGGTAGCCACGTTTCTGGCGCTCACGGCTATGCTCACGTTGCTGAGCAGCGTGGCGCCGCGCGGAATGGCGGCGGACGAATGTGTGGGAAAGCCGTACGGTTACCCAGGTTGTCCGAGTTTGGATGCGAGTAGCAGTGTGTCATCGGCAATGCTGCATTGCGGAGATGATACGTTGCAGACGAATGAGGGCGAAGAGTGCGATGATGGGCGACTCAATGGCGTGGGATCTTGTACCAAAGAATGCAAGTTGCTCACATGTGGTGATGGTGTGGTGTCACGGCAGATTGGAGAGGAGTGCGAGCCGCGTGTCGAAGTTGTGTACGTCAATGATCCGGCCACAGGCAACCTGACTACCGAGCGCCGGTTTGTTGCCAACACCTGTGGCAATTATTGTCAGCCTCCGGTCTTCGATGTCCAGCATAAGCTGATCAGTGGATGCACGCTCAAGTTTCAGGCGGCGTGTACCGTTTCGTCGGCCAGTGCATCGGGTTCAGTGGCCGCGCAAACGATTGCTTTATCATCCTCGAAGAGCAGTCAAAGTGATTCCTCGGTCTCCTTGGGGTCTTCCTCTTCGTCGGTCGCATTGTCCATCTCGTCAGCCGTTTCGTCAGCAATGAATTCGTCGGCATCGCCGGCGGTTTCATCGGCGACGATTGTCACCCCACCCGTGTGTGGCAACGGAGTGCTCGACAGTGGCGAGCAATGCGACGAGGGACTATCGAACGGCACGGGTCGTTGTACGATGCTCTGTCTGCTCGCGGATCAAAAGGGCATATGCGGCAATGGCCTGCGCGAAGCGAACGAAGAATGTGATTTGGGACTGGATAATGGACGCGACAGTTGC
This sequence comes from Candidatus Peribacteria bacterium, assembly GCA_041691135.1. Lineage (GTDB taxonomy): Bacteria > Patescibacteriota > Gracilibacteria > Peribacterales > Peribacteraceae > JAQBQQ01. The sequence goes on along the minus strand of JBEPVF010000005.1, from coordinate 47,675 downwards.
ACGACCAGTTGCAAATTGCCGCGTTGCGGCGACGGCATCCGTCAGGGCACCGAGGAATGTGACGATGGCGCGCAGAACGGCAAAGGCAAATGTTCGCTCAGTTGCACGGTGCCGACGTGCGGTAATGCCGTTCGCGAGCCGGGCGAAGAGTGCGACAACGGTCCTGACAATTCCGATAAAACGGCGAACGCCTGCCGTACGAGTTGCAAACTTGCCTGGTGCGGAGACGGAGTGCTTGATGCGCACGAAGAATGTGACGGCGGCGCAAATTGTACGGTTCAGTGTAAAAATAAACTGATCCCCGCCGCGCAAAGTTCGGTGCAGCCGACCCCGCCGACGTCATCCATCACGGAACTTCCGAAAAACACCAACGTCCTCATCCGGACGATCGGCGTGACGATGCTGATCATCACGGTGATCCTGACATATCTGCTGTGGAATAATATTCTCCGCCTGCTCGGCCTGAAACGAGCTAAAAGCATCGAACAGAACTTAGACGATGTGCCGCTGGATCAGATCGAAATGCCGTGGCAGAAGTGGTAAGTTTTAGGAATCCAAAAAAAGCCAGTGTCATGTTACTGATTACTGGCTTCTGAGAAACACAGACTACACCGTCACCCGTACATACTTCGTCACCTTCGCTCCATTCAGATACTGCCCTACTGTGAGGCTGGGATCTTTGACGAACTGCTGCGTGATGAGCGCGTTCTCTTCGCGGAACTTCTTCTCTTTGCCGAACATGATCTTCTCCAGGATTTCCGGCGGCTTTTTATCGTTCTTCATCTGTTCAGTCCAGATCTCGCGCTCCTTGGCGATCGCATCAGCCGGAACTTCATCCGGAGAAACGTATTGCGGATTCATGGCAGCGGCATGCATCGATGCATCCTTGGCCAGATCGGCTTTGCCGTCCACATCCAGACCGACGATCACGCCGATTTTGCGATTGCTGTGCACGTACGTGCCGACGGATGTTGCTTCCACTTCGTGGATCTCGCTGATGGAAATATTCTCGCCGAGCTTCTGCACCGCTTCGGGAACCAGTGTATCGAGCACAGGCTGAGCTTTCTCTTTGCCGTCAGCCAGGACATGGTCTGCGACTTTGTGACCGAAGTGAATGAAGTCGTCGCTGCGCGCGACGAAGTCCGTCTCACAGCGCAGGAGCACCAATGCGGCACGCTCACCGTCTTCGGCGATGAAGATGGCGCCTTCGGTCTGTTCCCGGTCAGCTTTTTTGACGGCGCCGGCAATGCCTTTTTTGCGAAGGATTTCGATGGCCTTCTCCTGGTCGCCATTGGCTTCTTCCAACGCCTGCTTGCAGGCAAGAATGGACACGCCTGTGCGGGCGCGCAGAGCGGCAACCTCAGAAGCAGAAACAGTAGTCATAATGGGATGGAGTTAATAGGTAAAAGTGTAGCATGGGTGGTCGGTGGGTAGAAGCCAGCGATCAGAATACAAACTGATCAATGACCCTGATCGCCGACTACTCTTTTTCTTCCTCCGCATTCGTTTTCTTCTTCGCATCATTCAGTTCTTCGCCGATCGTCGAGAGAATGAGTTCGATGGATTTCACGGCGTCATCATTTGCCGGAACGAAGGTGGTAAAGCGGTCCGGGTCGGCGTTGCTGTCGCATACGCCGTAGAGCGGAATCTTGAGGGTGGCAGCTTCGGCCACGGCCACGCGATCGCGCACGGCATCGAGGATGAAGACTGCATCGGGCAAGCCCGGCATTTTCGCCACGCCGGCCAGAGCGATATCCAGCTTGGTGAGTTTTTTGCGCAGCTCGGTCTGTTCTTTTTTCGTATACTTCTCAATTTCCCCGGACTGGAACGAGCGTTGCAAATCCAGGTAGTAACGGATCCGACGCTTCATCGTGGGCCAGTTGGTCAGCAGTCCCGGAATCCACTTCTTCGTCACCATCGGCTGGTTCAACGCTTCAGCCAAGCCTTCGATCATCGGAATACTTTGTTGTTTGGTGGAGACGAACAGGATGGTCTTGCCCTCCATCTGTAGTTTCTTCAATGCCGCAATCATGTGTTCCAGATGTTCGCGTGTCTGAACCAGATCAAAAATGTGAATGCCCTTGCGGGTACCGTACAGGTACGGCGCCATTTTGGGATTCCACTTTTCTTTGCGGTGACCGAAGTGGACGGCGTGGTCGAGGAGGACTTTTTCGGACGGAATAGCCATGGGAAGAATAAGGAAGAGTGAAGTAAGAAAGAGGAATGACGAGAGGCTCTGTGGTATTCCCGTATTCACACTTCGCCACTCGAGACTCGCCTTTTGAAGAAGGGGAATCGAAGCAAAGCGATGATGAGGGAATCCTTAGGGCAGACATCCAACGTCTTTTCGCCGAGTTGCGGAGGATACGGAAGGCACTCTTCGACAAGCTCAGAGTGACACTTCGCGTCAGGACCGCAGCGATCGGTCGGATGTGATAGGCTATTTATACAGATAAACTGCTAACCACGCAAGTGGGCACTAGGTCTCTGTAGAGCTTGCAATAGATCAATACGGGCTTGTTCAATCTGTATAGGTGATGCCTCACCATCGGCAAACTGCTGCTCCAGCGTATGAAAACGGTCGATCAATGCATGGTGGCGATCACTTAAAGGATGCGCTGCCAGGATTTCAAACCACAGCTCCTCTGAAACTTTTTCAGGCATGGAGAGAGTTGAGTTGACTGACAAGCTGGTCGATCGATACACGTTCCTGTTTGAGCGAATCGCGATCGCGGATCGTCATCGTATCTTTCTCGCCCTGCGCAGCATCCTCACCCAGGGTGCCGAAGTCGACGGTGATGCATTTCGGCGTGCCGATTTCATCTTGGCGGCGATAGCGTTTGCCGATGGAACCCGTAATGTCGAAATCGAGTCGGAGCTTCGTTTTATCGCTAAGCAGTTTGTAAATTTCCTGTGCCTTGTCGACCAGATGTTCCTTCTTGCTCAGCGGGAGGATGGCGACTTGGATCGGTGCGATGCGTGGATGGAGATGGAGCACGGTGCGTGTATCGTCCTCGGCCAACTTTTCTTCTTCGTACGCTTCGAGCAGTGTCATCAGCGTGAGACGGCTCAGACCGAATGTCGGTTCGATCACGTGCGGGATGAATTTCTGGGTCGGGTCATCCGGATCGGTGTATTGCAGATCTTCACCGGATTGTTCCATATGGTTCTTCAAATCAAAATCGGTGCGGTAGGCCAGACCGAACATTTCTTTCCAGCCGAACGGCGTCTGGTACTCCACGTCGACGGTGCGCTTGGAGTAGTGCGCCAATTCTTCCTCCGTGTGTTGGCGAACCCGCAGGCGGGACGAATCGAAGCCCATTTCTTTGAGCCAGGCTTGTTGTTCGCCCAGCCAAAAATCGAAGGTCTTCTCCCATTCATTTTCGCGGATGAAGTACTCGAATTCCATCAGATCGAATTCCAGCGTGCGAAACGTGAAGTTGCCCGGTGTGATCTCGTTGCGGAATGCTTTGCCCACCGAGGCGATACCGAACGGCAAACGCTTGCGTGTGGTGTTCAGGACATTCTTGAAATTGACGAACATGGCTTGCGCGATCTCGCCGCGCAGATACACATCATTATTCTTCTCCGCATTTTCAATCACACCCAGTTGCGTACGGAAGAGCAGATTGAAGCGACGCGCGTCGGTGAATTGTCCGCGTGTACCGCAGGTGGGGCAGGGGATATCTTTGTCGCGAATGATCTGTGTCAGTTCCTGTGGCGATTTGCCTTCAACGTTCATGCTTGGATCAACGCTCTCAATGAGGTGGTCCGCCCGGAGACGCGCGCGGCATTTTTTGCAATCGACCATCGCGTCGTTGAAGTTCGCCACATGTCCGCTGGCTTCCCAGACCTTCGGATTCATGATGATCGACGCATCGAGGCCCACCATATCCTGGCGTTTCTGAACGAAGCGCTCCCACCACCAGTCACGAATCGCATTCTTGAGCTCTGTGCCGAGAGGACCGTAATCCCAACTGTTGGCCAATCCGCCGTAGATTTCCGATCCCGGAAACACAAAACCGCGGCGTTTGGCGAGGGAAACGATCTGATCAAGGGATTGGGCAGGCATTGGGAAGTTGAGAATTGAAAATCAAGAATGGAGAATTGCAAGGCTGCAATTGGCTAATCTCAGCTCGTATCATTCATGAAACAGCCCTAAACCGCTACTTTATTAAAGGACAAAATTGTGCTATAATTATATGATTTATGCCCTTCACGTCCTTCATTGTCGGCTTGGCCAATGCGAAGACGATAATCGTGTTGCTGGCAGTTCTGGCGGTGATGGTGGCAGATCTGCTCGGACGAGCGAAGCGGAAGAATTATCATTACATTCTGGCTGCCGTTTTGGGCACGCTCATCTCGATGGGGATCCTGCGCATCGCAGAATATATTCTGAACCACGATCCGGCATCGAATACAGCCATGGTGGGCATAGGAGTGCTCTTTGTGTTTCTGCTGTGGCGTTTGATGTTCGGGATGGGTGAACCGCATGTGAAGGCGACGGTGCTCGGCTCATTTATTCTATGGGTCGGCTTGCACATTCTGTGGAACGAATCGATTGCCGAGCGCATCGCTCACCTGTTGGCGATTGCCGTGGCGATTGTGCCGGCGCTCGTGTGGAGTGCATTGTTTCTAAAGTATCATCGCGAAAAACGCAGTCGTGTCCTGCTCATGTTCTTTTCGGGCATGGTGTCGACGGCGCCGATTTTGTTCTACGACGCACTGCTGCGTCGCGGTGCCGAATTGCAGTTCTTTTTCTTCCGCATCGTGCCGGAGAATTTTAATGTGACGATCGAGACGTTTGTGCGCACATCGTACCCTCAGCTGTCGGTCGTCATCTCCACCATTCTCGTATTGGCGTTCACGTTCGTACTCATAGGCATTCTGGAAGAAACGAGCAAGTATTGGGTTGTGCGCCTGAGCGGCTACTCGGTGTTCACGAGTATCGACGATGTCCTTCAGCTATCAGTGATCGTCGCCATCGGATTCGCGTTTGCCGAAAATGTGCTGAATCAGAGCTACTTCCTGGGTTTTGTAAACGACTACCTCTACTCGCCGCAGAAGCAGGACTGGTTCGGCTTTCTGGGTAACGTTGCCGGACGTTCCGTGCTGACCAGCATGGTGCACATCGTCTCCACGGGTGTAATGGGCTACTTCTTTGGATTAAGCTTGTTCGCGGTTCCATATCTTCAGGATGCCGAACAGCGCGGAAAAAAGTTCTGGCTGGTGGAAGTGCTGCATCGCGTCCTGCGTATCCCGCGCAAAGAAATTTTCCGTCGGCAGATGCTCTGGATCGGACTCATTGCCGCTTCACTGTTACATGCGACGGCGAACTTCCTCGTATCGCTGCCCGAAGCGCTGCCCGGTAATCCGCACACCTTCGGCGATCTGTTCCATTCGTCGCCCGGCTCGCCGCTTCACTTTATCGCGTTGCTGCTGTTTCCATCATTGCTGTATGTGGCCGGCGGATTTTCGTTGCTGAGTTTCCTTTTCACACGGCGGGAGAATATAAAGGAACGTGGGCACATCTTTTCGACCGATACGTTCGTTATTCAAGAAGCGACGGTGTAAAAATTTGAAATCCGCCGAATTTCGATATTCGTGCTTTTAAAAGTAATTGTTTTTAAGTGAACCTGCTTGGAAATTGAACATGAATGCGGATAGAATGCGCACCTAACGATGCTTATCCGCCTCACCCCATCTTGCATGACACACGCTTCTCAACCTGGTCAGTTTCGCCTGCGCACGTGTATTACGTCGGGCATTGCCTCCGGACTTTCGGCTTTCCTTCTGATAGGCAGTGTAGGTGTTGCGTTGGTGCCGGTGAGCGCCCAGGCACGGACGATCAAAGATGTGACCGTCACCGCCACGGCCGCCCGCATCACGCGCGCCGAATTCGTGCGTCAGGCTGTATTGGCCTTCGGTATGCCGCTTTCTACCAGGAAAGATCTGACGGTCCGGGGCATCTCATCCGATCTCCTTCCGTATCTTCAGACGGCGCAGGATGTTGGTGCACTGGATGCCATCGGCGGTACGGCCAATTTGAGCGCTGCGATTACGCGCGGTCAGGCTGTGCTCTTCGTCGTACAGCTGCGCAAGCTGACCGATTCATCTGCGACGCAGCGATCTTTTACCGATGTCGATCAGACGTCCGATACAGGGAAGGCGATTGCAATCGCCCTCAGTCGTAACTGGCTCCAGCCTGCAGGCAGCGATACGTTTGGCGTGCAGATGGCGCTCTCGAAAAAGGATGCCCTCCAGTTGCTCAAAAATGCATCGGCTAAACCGGTGGCCGCACCCACGCGCACTATACCGACGATCACGATCAGTCTTCCCGGTTCGACCGGATCGAAGACCGGATCTGTCAAACAAATACTGCCGCATCAGGACACCTTGGAGCAGGTGTGGCAGATCTTGAATAACGATTACTACTATCACGATAAGGTGGATGAAGATCAGGCCGCATACAAAGCGGCGGAGGCACTGGCCGAGAGCGTCAAAGATCCCTACACGGTCTTTATGCCGCCAAGCTCGGCGAAGAATTTCGAGAGCCAACTGAACGGTGAGGTGACCGGCATCGGAGCGACTGTCGAACAGCGCAAGGATGCAGGCGGACATTCGGTTCTCACAGTGGTGGCGCCGCTTCGCAGTTCGCCGGCCGAAAAAGCGGGCATTCAGGGTGGCGATGAAATCCTCCAAGCCGACGGCGTCAGTTTAAACGATTTGCCCCTGCAAGACGCGGTCGACAAGATACGCGGCCTCAAGGGCACCACTGTAAAGCTTCACCTGCGCCGCAACGGTGTGGAGTTTGATCTGGATGTAGTGCGCGATCTGGTCAGGATTCCCGAAATTGATGTCAGTTACAACGACAATGTGGCAGTAATTCAATTGATGCAATTCGGTCAGATTACCGACGATAACTTCCGCACAATGATGCAGGCTGTTGCGCTTAAGAACCCGACGGGTATCGTGCTCGATTTGCGCAACAACCCTGGTGGTTTCCTCCACACAGCCGGTGTGGTCATGGGGACGTTCATGCCCAAAGGTTCGACCTATGCCATCGTGAAGACGAATGACGGAGCGGAAGAGACCGAAAAGACCGAGATGGATCCGATATTCCCGACAACGTTGCCGATGGTCGTGCTCATTAACAAAGGATCGGCGAGTGCGTCGGAGATCGTCGCTGGTGCTCTGCAGGATTACAAGCGGGCGACATTGGTAGGCGAGAAGAGTTTCGGCAAAGGATCGGTACAACGGACTTTCAATTTCGATGACGGCTCGACGCTCAAAGTGACGATTGCCAAGTGGTTCACGCCGCTCAACCGTGGGATCGACGGTCAGGGAATTGATCCGGATGTCGGTGTTACGCAGGACAATACCGGCCGCGACGATACCTTACTCAAGGGTCTTCAGTTAGTCCGTTAGTACCGACTCGGTGCGTCCTACATTGCTTCAGCAAGGGATTCCTCTGCTCCTCACAGTCGTGGTGTTCGCGCTGATGTGGGCGGTACTGCATGGCGAAATAATCGTCTTGAACATGGTTCACCTTGGTGCACCCATTCAACTGACGATTCTGTGGACCGATGTGCTGGTAGGAATGACGATTTACATCAAGACGTCGATCGACTTTGCTATTTTTATCGGCCATCTGATGCGGACGAATCCCGGCTGGAAGAATCGTATCGCGATCGAATGTGGTACGGCCGCCGGCAATGCGTTCGGTACCGTCGTAATCCTGGCCATCTGGAGTTTCTTCCGCGATATCGATTGGCTGCTGGCGCTCATGATCCTGCTGGCATCGCTCGTGTTGCTCAAGTTGGCCGAAGACGGTCTGGAACATGCACGGGATGAGGACAACCGGTACCCGCGCCTTTTCCATACGGCTGTCGATATCTGTTCGCGCGTTCTTGCGGCCATCAACCGCGTCACGGCTCCCGTACTCAATCGTATCGTGCCGCACGCCACCTTGAACGCAAAGCCCCAGCCCAGTTGGTGGCATCTTCTCCTCTTTTCAGCCAGCATCCCGTTCATTCTGGGTCTCGATGATTTTGCCGGTTACGTGCCGCTCTTCTCGGTGGTGCATGTGTACGGTTTTGCAATTGGCGTCCTGCTCGGACATCTGTTGCTCAATATCTGCCTTTTCCTTTCGCCCGAACGCACCATCCTTATTGTCAAACAGCCCATCATCTCGTTCCTGGGCAGCATCGCATTCGTTGGATTAGCGATGTGGGGGTTGTTTGAGGTATGGCATATTGTTTTGTGAGGATTACAAAATCCTTTTATTTTGAGCACGGCAAAAGAGCGTCTGCGACCTCCAGATCCGAATTACATGTTTGAATAAAACTGTTTCTTCTTATTCAGACCGCGATAGAACTCGCGCTTGAGAGCGCGGAGACGCTGCAGACGTCGCGTCAGCGGACGCTTGAAACTATTCCGTTCGCGCAGGAGTTTGAGCAGACCGGACTTCTGGACCTGCTTCTTAAACCGCTGCTGCAGACGGTCGTTCGTTTCTTCGCCTTTCTTGATTGCGTAGATAGCCATGGGCCGGGGAAGGTTAAGGGAGAATCGGGGTCATTGCAAGGGAATTGGATTTGTCAGACGAAACCGAAGGAACCGAGGCAAATCATCTGTTTGTTTTATAATGAGAGATATCAAGCGACTAATAACAATCTCGAATCATCGGTTCCTTCGGTTCCCTTTGTTGCCTCGGTTTCTTCACCTTGTTCCTGTTCAATAAAATTGACCTAAAAGCCGTTCTACACATTGCTTCCCCTCTCAAATTTCTCTAAAATTTCTCCACTATGTCAAAGAACACTTATTCTGCTGAGCAGATACAAGTTTTGGAAGGTCTGGAGCCGGTGCGCAAGCGTCCTGGTATGTACATTGGGTCGACGGACATGCGTGGTTTGCACCATCTGGTGTACGAAATCGTCGACAACTCCATCGATGAAGCGATGGCCGGTCACGCCGATGCGATCACTGTCACCCTTGCGGATGATGGTTCGGTGAGTGTCGAAGACAACGGTCGTGGTATTCCGGTCGATCTGCATCCGAGTACCAAGCGCCCAGCCCTCGAAGTGGTGCTCACGACGCTGCATGCCGGCGGAAAATTCGGCGGTGATGCAAGCGGTTACAAAGTATCTGGCGGACTCCACGGCGTCGGTTCATCTGTCGTCAACGCGCTGTCGGACTACATGCGTGCCGAAGTGTACCTCGATGGAAATGTCTACATGCAGGAGTACAGCCGTGGTAAGCCACAGGCTGATATGAAGACGATTGGCAAGACGCACAAGCGCGGCACGCTCATTACGTTCAAGCCGGATAAGACGATTTTCGATACGACCGAGTGGAGCCTGGATATTCTGATGACACGTTTCCGTCAGCAGTCGTACCTCACGCGCGGCATTACACTGGCGTTGATCGATGCACGCAGCGAGCGTCCCGCGGAAGATCAGCAGTATCCGAGATTGTACCGTTTTCATTTCGAAGGAGGCATTGCCGCCTACGTTTCTCATCTCAACGAATCGAAGGAAATAATCGGCGATCCGATCTGGTTCGAGAAAGATCAGCCGGAAGGATTTGTCGAAGTGGCGCTGCAATATACGCAAACGTTTCAGGAGCATGTGGTGAGCTTTGCCAATAACATTCATACGGTGGAAGGCGGTCATCACCTGACCGGGTTTAAGGCGGCACTCACACGCACGATCAATGCATACGCGCGCACTAATAGTATTTTGAAAGAAAAAGATGAAAACCTGACGGCCGATGACGTGCGCGAAGGTCTCACTGCCGTCATTTCGGTACGTCTGCGTGAACCGCAGTTCGAAGGACAGACCAAGGGCAAACTCGGCAACGCGGAAATGAAGACAGCGGTGGAAACGGTAGTGAACGAGAAGCTCGCCGAATATATGGAGGAGCATCCGGCCGAAGCAAAAGATATTATTGCAAAATGCTTGCTGGCCGCCCGCGCACGCATGGCCGCCCGCGCCGCCCGCGACAGTGTGATCCGCAAAGGCGCGCTCGAAGGCATGACCCTGCCGGGCAAGTTGGCCGACTGCTCGAATAAAGATCCCGCGCAGTGCGAACTGTACATCGTGGAGGGTGATTCGGCCGGCGGCTCGGCCAAACAGGGACGAAACCGCGAGTTTCAGGCAATCTTGCCGCTGCGTGGCAAAATCCTGAATGTGGAGCAGGCGCGTCTGGACAAGATGCTTGCGAACAACGAGATCAAGGCGCTCATCATCGCCCTCGGTATGGGAATCGGCGAAATGAAGGATGTCGCCAAGCTTCGCTACCATCGTATCGTCATCATGACCGATGCCGACGTCGACGGTGCGCACATCCGCACGCTTCTACTGACACTCTTCTACCGGTACTTCCCCGAATTGCTCGATGGCGGCTACCTCTACATCGCCCAGCCGCCGCTCTACAAAATGCAAAAGGATAAGGACATCCGTTACGTATTCAACGACGAAGACAAGCAGGCGCTCTTAAAGGAATGGGGTTTCGTCGATAAAGATTTGGAAGACCAGGCCGAAGAAAACGAAGCTGAAGAGAATCAGGTAGTTGCCACTGAGGGAGAGGAAATTGCGGAGCAGACGAAAGCAAAGAAAGAGGAAGTCAAAAAGCGCAAGCCGCAGATCCAGCGCTACAAAGGTCTGGGCGAAATGAACCCCGATCAGCTGTGGGATACCACTATGGATCCGGGCAACCGCATCATGCTCCGTGTTACGTTGGATGATGCCGAGAAAGCTGATGCCGTCTTTACCACGCTCATGGGAAGCGAAGTGGCCCCCCGCCGCAAGTTCATCCAGACGCACGCGAAGACGGTGAAAAACCTGGATATCTGAGAGAACCGACGCAACCGAAGAAGCCGAGGATTGTCCTCGGTTCTTTATAGACACGCAGCGACTGACAATAATCTCGAATCGCCTCGTCGGTTCCCTCAGCGCCGTCGGGTTTCTTCACTTACGCGGAGTCAGCAAAAACACCTCTCTCTTGAATGGCAAAAACCTCACTGCAAGCTGCTCATCTCCACTGTCCCGCGGTCCAGCCAGTAAATCTCGATGTAGCTGGAGATATATTCGAACAGGCCCCGCAGAAAACCTTTGCGGAAGCGGCGGCCCGAAATGAGGATTTTGGGATGGCGTAATAATTTGATTTTGCCGATCTTGCTGACGCGACTGGTCAGGTCCACATCCTCGAGTGCATCGAATGTGGGATCGAAACCGCCGGCCTGCTCATATGCATCACGACGGACAGCGAAGTTGTGGCCGCTGAGACTGAAGTGTCCCATGAATAGGCGATACAGATACAACGACAGAGGCCAGCCAAAATCGTACACAACGTTGGTTAGCCGGTTGCAATCTTCGATGCGTGTGGTGCCGGCGATACCTACTACCTTTGGGTTCGCGCGAAATGCCTCGACGAACGTTTCGACCCAATCGGGGGTGGGGACGCTATCGGCGTCGATACCAAATAAGATTTCGCCGCGTGCTACCGCGCAACCCGCAGCTCGTGCCGCGCCGCGCCGGCGTACCGGCTCATAGACCACGCGCACGTTGAGGCGATCTTGAAATGATTCGGCGATTTCCGCTGTCCGGTCGGAGGATGCGTTGTTGACGACGATTACCTCGATCTGTTCAGCGGTGATCTGGCGCGCCAAGGCGTCCAGACATCGGGCAATGCGCCGTTCTTCGTTATAGGCGGGGATAACAATGCTGATCATCAGTTCTTGTCTGACGAATACGTGCAAGTATTATGACTGATGAAACACCAAAAATCACTCTTGATTTTTCCGTCAGTCCTCTTCTACGCCCATATGGTCACGCAGAACGTACGTGTCCAGATTTTGCTTTCCAATGAGAGAAATGACTTCCGGGATCGCTTCTTCGAACTTCATCTGCTTCTGCTTGCCGGCTTTCATGTCGCGTACGATGATCGTGCCTTCCTTCACTTCCAGCTTGCCAAGGAGGAGCGTGTAACGTGCTTCGAACTTGTCGGCCAGGCGCATTTGGCTCTTCAGGCTCGCTTCGCCGAGCGCTCCGACGGTGTGAATGCCTTTTTCGCGCAATTCCGATACCAACGTGAGGCACTTCTTTTTCGCTTCGGGTCCCAGTTGCGCCACGAAGACATCCACCTGATCTTTGTTGGGCACTTTTACACCCGCTTCCTTCATGTGCCAGATAATCCGTTCAACGCCGGCTGCAAAGCCGATACCGGGCGTCGGTTTGCCGCCGAGCAGTTCGATCAGCGTATCGTACCGTCCGCCTCCGCCCACGGCATTCTGCATGCCGGTGGATGAATCCCAGTATTCGAAGACGGTTTGGTTGTAGTAGTCCAAGCCGCGGACGAGCAGGGAATTTTCGATGAATGACACGCCGAGTGCTTCGAGATATTCAAGCAGAGTCGCATGGAATTGTTTGCTCTCGTCGGTAATAAACTGATCGAGTTTCGGCGCGCTGCGCAGAAGAATTTGAGTATCTTCTTCCTTGGAATCCAATAGGCGCAACGGGTTTGTTTCCAATCGGCGCTGATCGTCGGCAGGTAGGTTGCGCTCTTTGCCGATGAAATAATCTTTCAATGCTTCGACGAAGGCGGCGCGGTTTTCGGCCGTACCGATGTTGTTCACTTGCAGGGTGAGGCGAGGGAGAATTTTGAGGTCGCTCAGAATTTTGGAAAATACATGAATGAGCTGCGCATCAAGGCTCGGATCGCGCAGACCGATGACTTCCATATCGATCTGGCTGAACTGCCGGAAGCGCCCCTTCTGTGGACGGTCGTAGCGGAAGCACTGTCCAATAGCGTACAGCTCTACGGGCTGCGGCAATTGCTGCATAGAATGCTCGATGTACGATCGGCAGATGCCGGCTGTGAATTCCGGGCGCAGGGCGTACTCACGCCCCTCTCCCTCCTCACTTTTTTTACCGGTCACCGTGAAGAGTTCCTTTTCTACAATATCGGTGTGTGCGCCGATGCCACGTTCAAAGATGCTGCGATATTCGAATATCGGCGGATCGATGCGCTTATAACCGGCTTGGCGAGCGCGGTGACGCACGGCTTTCTTGATGTACGTCATGTACGTCTGCTCGTCCGGGAGAGCATCGTGCGTGCCTTTGGGTGTGCGAAAAAGGGGCTCAGCCATACTTAGTCAAGGATGTTACCAGTGGAAAGGGGGTTTGGGAAGTCCGGCTTCGCGAGGAAGTTAGCACAGAGTTCATCGTAGTGGCGATTCTCCAAGCCAGCGACGATGTAGTCTTCTTTGGCAAAAGTAAAATAAGAGAAAACGTAGTTCTCCTATGCCGCGAAGATTGAATGGGAAGTGCGACAGGCAAGGTTACTTTCTATTTCACTTTAAAATGAGACTGCAATTCTTAGGAAATAATCAATACAGAAATCAATAACTTTTCATAAGGTTCTCAATAGTTCTTCTGATAGTTTTCTTACTTCATTAGTGAATTCCTGGAGATTTTCTTCTTTTAATCTTTCTAATGCTTCAGCAGTTTGAGTATCTATGAGACTTTGTTCGCATAATGTATCAAATTGTCTTTCTGCTTCTATCCTTTCATAAATAATTTGCACTTCTTTTATAAATTTGATGGGTTCAGTTTTTGTTAAATCATAAAGCCAGTCAGCGGTTTCATGATCGATGGAGCTATCTCCGCACAGTCTATTATATTGTCCATACGCTTCTTCAAATTCTTTTTCATTATTTCCACTTGGTGTTTGGTCAATTGTCATAAATATATAATGTAACTTTCATCTACTTTTTGCAATGGGGCGAGTGAAGGGTCTCGAACCCTCGACCTTCAGGACCACAACCTGACGCTCTAACCAACTGAGCTACACTCGCCATGCGAAGCGCGTACGCTGAAAACGCGCTGGCATTCTAAACCAATTTATGACCAAGTGAACAGAGATTCGGTCATTTCGGCTATTCCTCAATGGACGGTTGATCTTGCACCGCAGGGCTCGAATTATTCGGATCGAGGCTATCGGCACGGACGACGAATGCGACGTCATCATCCGTATCTTCCAGTGCGGAGGGACTCGGTGGGAGTGCCGGACTTGCAACGGGCGTGGACGGTTGTTTGACGTCGGTTGGGCTAGGACTGCTCGGGGATGGTGGAGCGGGCGGGGTCAGGGAATCGGATGTCGGTGCTGTAGGGGCAGGGCCGTTGTCTTCGTCTGGTCCATCGTCTGTTTCATTGCTTACTTCACCGGCTTCTTTGCGGCGTTTCAGATTTTCCCGGTAGCGCTGACGCTTGCGGCGCTTGCGTTCACGTTCGCGCTCATCGTGTTCCTGTTCCTGATTGTCTTTGGGAGACACAGTTGGCGGAGGCACGGGTGGAGCAATAGAAGGTGTAGTCGCAGCAGGCACTGGCGCAGGAGCGGGTGGTTCTATCGATGGAGTTGGTGCGGTTGCAGGAGCGGAGACGACAGGAGACGTGGGAGCAGACGATTCAGCAGATGCGGTCGTCTTGGGTGTTGCAGGTGTGTTTGATGCGGCAGTAGGCTGAGGCGCGGGTATCGGCTTGGTTGCGACTGGCAACGGCGGAGGAACCGGCGCTGGCTTTGTACTCTCGGCAGGTGGTTCGGTCGGCTTCGGAGCAGCAGGCGTTTGAACTGTGGCAGACGGAGAAGGCGATGCATCTTGTAACCACGAAGGAAGAGTATCCGGCGTCGTGGTTGTTGCTGGAGTTGGACTTGGCGGCGGGACAGGACGCACAGTCTGGTTCAACGGAGGTGTAACGGGCGCCGGCGTAGTCGTTGTTGCGATCGGAGGGGCAGTCGGTGCAGCTGAAGGGCTACTCACTGGTGGAGGAGTCCACGGCTTTGGTGCGGGTGATGGAGGTGGCGAGGGGTTCGACGGCTCAGCGGGGACAGCGGGCTTTGCGGGCGCCGCAATAGGTGTCGAAGAAGACGGTGCATTTGATTCTGTCGACGTGTTCAAGCCTTTCTTCAGCCAAGCGGGCGCTTCAGTTTCGTCGATGGTCGGGGCGGGGCTCGGTGCAGTGGAAAGTGGAGCAGGCGTTACGGGCGGGGCTGAAGGCGGCGATGATTTCGGCTGCAACCATGCGGGTGTCGATGCCGGTTCCGGTCGTACATTCGGCGATGTCGGGAGCGGAGCGGGCACCGTATCGAGCGGTGCTTTTTGTTCGTCATTCGTGGCGAGCCCTTTCTGAAGCCATGCAGGAGTAGGAGCGGCATTGCTTGAAGCTGCAGGTGTAAACGATGCAGGTGTAGAAGTGACAGCAGGAGGTGGTACAGGTCGAGGCGGTTCTGCTTTCGGTGCGGGTGTAGGTGCAGTCTGTACCGGTTTGGTCTCCTCCGAGCGTCGCAGAGTTAATGGCGCAGCCGGCACATCAATGACATCTTTCAGACTGCCTGAACTTGCACGATCAGACGCAGGCGAGTCGAGTGTGTCGTCCAAGCGCGATTGAAATCCGCGGCGGCGTAACAGACGGAAGATCGCCCATAGCAATCCTCCAAACAATCCGCCAATCAGAATGATGGAGAAGACAATCTTGAGAACCAACCACAGTAATCCGCTTGAATCGTTTGTCGTTGCAGCCACGGATGCACTCGATACGGCACTCGATACGGATGCACCGATTGTCGTTCCACTGGCATCAGAGATCACAACCGACGTTTGGCCGCGCGTCACGATGCGGCCGGTTGTCAGGCTCCGCACCTGCGCTGTAACTGCGTATGTTCCGTTCCGTACATAGGTATGGATGGGCTGCTCAGTCAGACTTTGCGTACTGTCGCCGAACGACCATTCGGTGAGCAGCGGATTCCCTGCACTGGGAGCAGGCGGCGGAACGAGAGAAAACTGCACGGTTGCCGGACCAGTTGGCTGTGCTTGTACCGTGAGAGTCGATTGATTTGCCTGTGTCGCTGAACTAACAAGAGTGAGATCCTGATCATTCGCTTGTCCGCTGTTGAGCGTGATCAAAACCCGCAGCGGACGTTCTTGTACCTGACGGTTGGAGAACCAAATATACAGCGGGTTTTTGGCCTGATGGAAAAACGTGTCCAGTGTGTCGTGATCGTCCTGTGGATTTCCATTGCCGTCACTATCCACGCTGGCATTCGTATCGATATCGATGGTTGCGATGTCCGATGATGCCGGTTGAATCATCAGGACCGAAGCGCCATGCAAATCGATCAGATGATCGGTTGTCGCCGGCTGCGTTGTGAAGAGCGTCGAGGAAGCCGACGGAACAGACAAATCTACCGGCACGCCGGAACCCGAAAATGTATTGGCGGTGACCGTACTCACGTCGAGCAAAAATTCCTGCTGGCTCTCGACTGTATGATTCATATCGGTGGCATCGACGCGCAACGAATAGGTGCCGGGTTGCACCACGCGTGTGCGGAACAGATGTCCCCGGGCGGCTCCCAAAAAATTTCCATCGCGGCTGAATGTCCATGAATATTCCAATTGGGCATCAGCTCCCATGATCTCGACGATCTGGCCGGCGGGCATGGCGATGTGCTCACTCGATGGTGTGATTGGCATGACCGGTGTCGTCATGCCTGCGCTGCTGGGGTTCTGATTCAAATTTTGCAGCATCGGCGGTACCGGGAGTGTCGCGTCACTACTCAGCGATTGCGCGGACACCACTGACGACTGACTCACCAGGAGCAGGAGAGCGAGCGAAAAACAACGATAAACGATGCGTGGTTTTCTCATAATTATTGACCGCCTGCCACCAGGGTGACGAGGAAAAATGCAACGATCACTCTGGCTAAGAGTATGACGATAAGGCCGATGATCGTGTACAGGATGATGTTCTTGGCACGGTTCTTATGCTCTTCCGATCCGGCGCTGATGATCAGGAAAATGCCGGCGACGACAATCATGATGACGGCGACGAGCGCCAGAAAACTCAGTAAGTTGACGATGATGATAATTACCAGATCGCGCAGCGGCCGGTGGACGGGTCCGTGAATATTCTGAGCTAGGTTCAGGCCGCTATCCAGGTTATTGCCGTTGTTCCCGAATACTTGCGCGTACGCCAGCAACGGAGCAAAGAAGGAGCAGGCGGCGGCGCTGGATCGGGTGAGCCAACGAGAACAGGTTGTGCGCATGGCGCAGGAGGGGAATAAATCATCTGATTATAGCATAAAACTACCTATTTTACCAATTTGCTGTAAAGACGAAATATAGGCATAAAAGTGACCGAGGTGACAGAGATGGGCGAAGTGGCTGAGGAAGGGATTATCAATGAGTCGTAAAGAGAGCAAAAATAGCGTTTGGCTCTTTAGTGAGCCATTCACACTGCCTATTTTGCTTCCCAAAACAGTGGTCTGGAGTTACTTTAGATTTGGTTATGCGTCCCACTTCATCACGTGCCCTGCTGACGGCGGCGAAACTACCGGCTTTGCTCGTAACGGATCCGATCCATATCAAGTATCTGTTGGGGAAGGAGGCTGACGGCGGTTTGCTCTTGGTGCTGCCCAAGCGCTATGTCTATTTCACGCATTTGCCCTTCCTCACGTATCCGGCGAAACTTATCGAACGCGGAATCGAAGTGAAGCCGATGGATGCGTTCGAAAAAATGATGCGCACGCTCGATGCATGTGGCTACGAAGCAGATGAGGTGAGTGTGACCCGGTTCGCGGGGTGGAAAAAGAAATTCAAGTCCGTCACATTCGTCCGCACCGCCGGAGTGATTCAAGAATATCGCCGATCGAAAGATGATGATGAGTTGCGACTGATCAGGCGCGCCAAAAAAATCACGCGTGAATTGTTGCGTCGGGTGCCGGGCAGTTTGCGCACCTCTATTACCGAACAAAAGTTGGCACGACAATTGCAGATGTGGGCGTTGGAACTCGGGGCGGAGGGGATGGCATTTCCGACGATCGTCGCGTTCGGTTCGAATACGGCGCATGTCCACCATATGCCCACCACACGTGTGCTCAAGAAGGGGCATTTGGTACAGATTGATGTCGGTGCAAAATTCGACGGATACTGCAGCGATGCCAGCCAAGTGTTCTTTACGGCTGCCCCCACCCGCGAAGAGCGTCGCGTTTATGAGGCACTCAACGAAGCCGCGCGCGCCGCCGAGCGGCTCGCCAAACCGGGAGCATCGACCAGAGCGCTTGATGAAGCCGCGCGCGCCGTGCTCCGCCGTGAGCATTTGGAAGAAAAATTCTGCCATTCGCTGGGGCATGGAGTTGGTCTCGAAATCCACGAAGGAGTGAGTCTTTCCAGCCGCGCGCCGGATCAGAAAATTCTGAAACGCGAAGTGATTACCATTGAACCGGGCGTGTATTTTCCCGGGAAATTCGGAATGCGTGTCGAGGATACATATATCATGGAGTGATCTTGCAGAGTGTG
Organism: Candidatus Peribacteria bacterium; assembly: GCA_041691135.1. GTDB lineage: Bacteria > Patescibacteriota > Gracilibacteria > Peribacterales > Peribacteraceae > JAQBQQ01. The sequence continues at coordinate 29,323 of JBEPVF010000005.1, read as the reverse complement.
GCCCGCTGCGTATCATGCCATGTATGCGCATCGCTTCACGTCCGTTCTCTTCTGTTGTACTTCTGGTCGGTCTCTTTTTCCTGAGCGCGTGCAGTACGACATCCGTGTGGGACGTGCAAACGGATTCATCAGTCGCTTCTTCCGATGCAGCACTGTCGGCGTCGGCACCATCGTCAGTAGCCGCGGAGGAAACACGCACATTGTTGCGTCCACAGAGCATTGAACAGTCCCATGCAATCTATTTACTTCCGGATGATGTGAAAAGCGGCGCCTCCATCAACGGTGAGCCGCCGGTGTCCACCACTCTCTACGAAAATACCGACAAAGGTCTGCGCGTGTCGTTACCGTACAATCCGGCCTGGGGGACTGCGCAGTATCGGATCAATCCATATGATGAATCGACGCAAGCAGTAGTGTTTGGTCCGCTGTCGGGTTGCGAAGGTGGAGCTGTCTGCCGGGAACAGAGAATTCGTTTCGTGCCGGCACAAACAGCCGATAAACTCTTGGCCGATCTGCGTAAGAAGCGCGAGCATGATCTGGCCACGATCGGTTCGAGTGAACTCACCGATCCGCGCCGGAAGAAAATCGGTTCGCAGACAGTTGTCGAATACACGGTGAACGGTCTTTGTGCATATCCGACGGTTGTCGTGATTGGAAAGAAGTTCAATTATGAGTTCTCGATGTGCGGCGGCCGCACGGTGTATTTCGAATCAATCGTCGAGACGATGCAGGTCATGGACTGATAATCGAAAATTTATCAGCCTGCGAACTCGTGTTTTCGTCCTGTCGTACAGGAATTTCGCATTTCTATGGCCTGTTAAAACCGGCAATTTTGTGATACAATAACCAGTTACACATTTCACATCCACATCCATGGTCACTCGACGGATTTCCGTGATGCTCCTGCTGGGCTTCTTGATTCCGAACCTTGCCGTTGCAAAGTCAGCTGAACCATACGCGCAGGATTTCGTCATCACCGCTTACTACTCGCCGCTGCCCAATCAGTGCTGCTATGTGAAGGGAAGTTACGAGGCCGATGTAGAGCTCAATGGCAACGGCACGAACGGAGCCAGTGGCACGCCCGTGTATCCCGGCATGCTCGCCGCGCCGGCGGAGTATCCGTTCGGTACGGTGATCTTACTTCCCGGGATCGGTACGCTCAAAGTAACCGATCGCGGTGGTGCAATTAAAGTTACCGATGCCGGCGTCCATCGTTTGGACGTCTGGGCCGGAGCCGGCGAAGAAGGACTTGCGCGTGCGTTGGCATTTGGTGTGCAACGCATACGCGGCACCGTGTATCCGCTCGGCAGTGATCAGCCCAAAGAGCTGGTCGATCTCGGCGCACTTCCGTCACCGGTTTCGTTGCTCCAGAGTTACATGACTGATCAGGTGAATTTACTGTCGATGGACGCGAAAGTGGGTGACCGCTCACCGGCGGTGCGTCTGTTGCAGCAGAATCTGCAAGATGTCGGCTACTTTCCGCGCTCGATCACCGGCTTGTTCGGTGATGATACGAAGAAGTCGCTCGTTGCTTTTCAGAAAGATTTCGGAATCGACGAATCAGGTGATCAATTGACCGAGAACACAGCGGCCATGTTGCAGGCGGCACAGGAACGATTGAAAGCGAAACCGCCGCTGGATGTGTTTGTCGAACGCGGAAGTTCTGCCGATGACATCATGGCGGCGCAACGCACGTTGCGCTTCCTTAGCTATTACCACGGCCGCACCGACGGTTTATATGATGATAAACTTTTTCAGGCCATCGTTGCCTTCCAAAAAGACCATCAGCTGATCGGCAGTGAGGCTTCGGTCGGGGCAGGCCGTATCGGACCGCTGACGCAGAAAAAAATCTTCATCCTCTGGAACAGTAAAATCGTCGCAGCGCGGGCAGCACAAATTCTTATGCTCCACCACATTGATCAACTGATTGCGCAGAAAAATATGAGTATCCAGACGTTCCTGGTCGAAGGTGATCATAGTGAACAAGTAAAGCGTCTGCAGACGATGCTCGCCGATCGCGGGTATTTTCCGAAGAGCAGAGTCAGCGGACTGTTCGGCGATGTGACCAGACAGGCGGTGTTGGCTTTTCAGAAAGCAGTCGGGATCGTGAAGAACGATACGGACAAAGGCGCAGGTAATGTCGGCCCGGCGACCTTGTCATTCCTCCATCAGGATCTGCGTTCTCAGCTTTACAATTTGGTAAGGGCGAAGGGATGGGATGCGTTGTAAAAGAATAAGAGAACAGTAAACATTTACTTTCAGAGCGTCATGCTTTGGCGCGGCTCTGAGGTGTTTGCTTACACCAACCTTCCCAGTCACCACTGGTGTTCTTTTTCTTGTTTCCCCGCGACAAGAAAAAGAACCAAAAAGAAGCGCACCGCCTATGACCCACCTCACTGTGTCACAGTTCGTAACCACCTATCTCCACCACATAGGCGGAGGGGGTCATTACCTGGAATAGCGAGCAGGCGAAGAGGCTCGGCGGCTGTAGCCGCCTAGAACTATTTGAGAGAGCTTCGTTAGACACAACACACACAACACACAGCTCCCTCTCCCGGCAGGTTTCTGGTGCTGAGTAATGCGCGAACTGTCATAACTCCCTTTGCGGCGTGGGAAGGAGGGAGAGGGCCGGGGTGAGGGAGCACCCTTCAGCGATGAATCGACCAGCTTCCACCGACCGCGCAGAAAGCGGCAGCGCCATACTGAAAATTTTGCAAATGCTCATAGAGCGATCTGCATGACTCCTCCTCTATCAGCCGTCCTCTTGTCAATTGACCTTCGTCCCTTCAAAAGACACCATGGACATCTATGTTAAAAAAGTTTTCTGCGATCTTTCTCGTTCTTCTTTTTCTTCCGCTCTCTGCCTTTGCCACTGATACGGCGATCACGCGGCGAGATGGATTTTTGCTGCTGTGGAATGCCATTCATCGGCCGGCCGAGACGAGCAAAAAGGCGGTATTCGCCGATGTGCCCGTTGGGGATCCTGGCTTTACTGAAATCACCTATGCCGAGAAACGCGGCCTCATCGACGAGGCGGAGGCTTTTCATCCGGATCAATCGCTCAACGTCGAGACGGCGCTCCTGTGGCTGATGCGCACGCGCAATGTGGATGACATCGATCAGCTGACTGTCGACAATCTTCCGGTGCTTCTCGATCGCTATCCGCTTGGCGATTTTGTTCTGACCGATGGTGACGGGAAAAAGACGATCGTCGACAAGTCTCTCACTACCGACGAGCTGACAACATTAATGATGAAGTTCGATGAACTTCTGCTGAATGAACAGCATGAAGTGAGTTTGTATTCCGAAAAATTCCAGGGGGCGGGCACCGCGTTCGGCGAAAAATTTGACATGAACACGCTGACGGCTGCCCATCGGACATTTCCCTACAATACGCTCGTGAAGGTGACGAATGTCGACAATGGGAAAAGCGTGACCGTGCGCATCAACGACCGTGGGCCGTTCGTGCCGGGCCGCGATATGGATCTGAGTTTGGCGGCGTTTACGAGTATTGCCGATCGCTCCAAGGGAAAGATCATGGCGACCTTCCAGCGGCTGGGCGATGTGAACTTGGTGAACGGATGCGGTCAGCAAGTACAGTATCACCAGGTAATCAGACGCGGTGTCATCCTGACTCCTGGTGTGCCGAATGTTCTGCGCCTGGGATCGACGCTTACGTTACAAGCCTCCGATTCGTTCGTCGTGCGTTCCGTACAGTATCCCGACGGCATGCGCTCTTCCGTTGAAAATTGGATCGTAAAGGGCGAAGAATATTCCTTTACGCCGTCGACAGAAGGGGATTACACGTTTATTTTCAGCGCCAAAACAGGGGGACGGCGTGAGATGAAGATGCACGTGGCGCAATGCCAATGAGGATGCCCAGACTTTCGCGGTTACTTCTCAAGTCGGAATGAAGTTGCCCATGCCAAATTCGTTTAGAATGCAGCGCGTAGGATGGAGAATTCTTCGCTCAGCCTGCCCTACCTCAAAAGCCGATTTTCTGCTATAATAAAAGGATTATGCTGTATTCTCTCACTTAATTCCGAACGCTCACGCGGCCTTTCCCGTGGTACCCTTTCTGCAACTCTTCGCCTGGCCCTTCGTATGGATCTGCATTATTGCGGCGACCTGGGTATTTCATCTGAATGTGTGGAACTATCTGTGGCTGCTTTTTCTGGCGCATCCGCCCGAATTCCTTGCCAGTGTAGTCGGCGCCTATTTCCTGTGGCGCTTTTTCGTCTTCCACACACGTTTCGTCTACGCACTCACCATGTCGCACAAGCTGGTGCACATGAAAGTGCTGCTGCCTCGCACCGACAGTAAGATTGATCAGGAGAAACGGACCGAGAAGGATTTCAAAGAGAAAGTCGCCATCATGGAACAGTTGTACCGTGCGCTGTGGGAGGTCAAAGATCTCACCTTCTGGCGATTGATGCACTTCTGGATTTTCCGGTACGCCACGATCAGTTTTGAAATGTACGTCGAAGGAGGCGAACTCACGTTCTATGTCATCACCCAGCCGAACCTCGTATCGATCGTCGAGAAACAGATCACTGCTTTTTATCCGGATGCCGAAGTGCGCCATCAGCACACGCCGGAAATCTGGCAGAAAGGTTACAAGCTGGTCGGCTACAACATGGTCACGCGCAAGAAATTTATTTTTCCGATCCGCATGTACGATCAGATGCAGGATGATCCGTTGAATGATATCGCCAACGTGCTCAGTAAAATGGACGTGGACGAAACGGCGGCGATCCAGCTGGTGATCACGCCGGTATTCAGCGATAAATGGAGCAGGGCGGTTAAGCGCTACGCGTCACTCAAATTCAAAGGCAAGAATGACAGTTGGGCGGCGCACATTCCGATTCTTTCCACCTTGATGGGTGTGATCGGCGGCATTACGACTGGAACCGAAGGATCGAGTTTCGCACCGGGCGCCGATCATGGTGATTCCTTCGTCCGCATGATTCAACCCGAAGAAGAACTGTACAAACGTATGGGCGAAAAAGCGGGCATGAGCGGCTTCCATTGCTCGGTGCGTTTGCTTGCATCGGGACGGACATGGGCGCGGGCGCTCGACATCACCAACAACATGCAGGTGGCGTTCAACGTGTTCAAAGACATCTACGGCAACTGGTTCAATAACCACCGCATTCTCGTCGACTTTTTCCCTTTGTCGTGGAACGCACCGTTCATGCACTGGCTCTGGAAGAATCGTCTTAACGGATACTTGTACAAGCGTGATCTGATGGTGGAGAAAGAGCTGGCCGGTCTGTACCACTTCCCGGACAGTCGCTACAACAAGATTCCGATCATTCAATGGATCAGTTACAAAGTGCTGCCACCACCACCAAACGTTCCCAAAGAAGGCATCCTGCTCGGAGTCAATAACTACCGCGCCATCGATACCGAGATTCGTTTCCTCGACAACGACCGCACCCGTCACGAGTACATCATCGGTAAATCCGGTTCGGGTAAATCCGCGCTTATCAGTTACCAGGCGCGTCAGGATGTGGCGCGCGGTGCCGGATTATGTGTGGTGGATCCGCACGGCGACCTGATCGAGGACGTGCTTGCACACATACCAAAGGAGCGTGCCAAGGACGTGATCCTGTTCGATCCGGCCGATAGCGAACGTCCGATGGGTCTCAACCTACTCGAAGCGCATACCGATGAAGAGAAAGACCGTGCGTCACTCGATGCGATGGAAATCTTCATCAAACTGTTCGGAAACGAGATCTTCGGCCCGCGTATTCAACACTACTTCCGCAACGGTTGTCTGACATTGATGGATGACGAAGAAGAAGGTGCGACGCTCATCGACGTTCCGCGGCTATTCGTGGACGACGAATTCCAGCGGTACAAAGTGAGCAAATGCAAGAACGTCGTGGTGCGCAGTTTCTGGGAACATGAAATTGCCAAGACCGGCGCGCGCGAAAAAGAGGAAATGATTCCATACTTCTCGGCCAAGTTCGGCCCGTTCGTGACGAACACCACCATGCGCAACATCATCGGACAACCAAAGAGCGCCTTTAACATCCGCGAGATCATGGACACGGGCAAGATTCTGCTGGTGAACTTATCCAAAGGAAAAATCGGCGACGTGAATGCACAACTGCTCGGATTGATCTTCGTGAATAAAGTGAACATGGCCGCCCTCAGCCGCGCCGACATGCCACAGGCTGAGCGCAAGCGTTTCTACCTGTACGTCGACGAATTCCAGAACTTCGTCACCGATGCGTTTGCCACGATTCTGTCCGAAGCACGTAAATACGAACTCGGTTTGATTATGGCGCACCAGTACATCGGACAGCTGGTCGGCAAAACCGAAGAATACGGACAGGCCAGTACCAAGATGCGCGATGCGGTCTTCGGTAACGTCGGTACGATCCTCAGCTTCAAGATCGGCGCCGAAGATGCCGAGTACATGGCCAAAGAATTCGCGCCCGTGCTCAGCGAGCAGGATGTGATCGGCATTCCCAACTTCCATTGCTATGTGAAGCTCAACGTCAACAACACCAGTTCGCGACCGTTCTCGATGGGTACGATCTACGACGAATCCGAACGCAACGAAAAACTGGCCGGACTCATCAAGGAATACAGCCGCATGAAGTACGGCCGCAAGAAAGTATTTGTGAATCAGGAGATCGAGGACAGGATTGGTATCACACGGTAATAGCCTTCGGTTGGAGAATATTCTGAGGAATATTCGAACTGAATTATTTGATCTTTGATGTATCTGAGAGTTCACTGTGCGCCGTACTACTTCCTTTTTTTAATTATGGATTTCGCACCTGATAATGTTCCCATACAGGACAATGATCCGTCTCATGGCGATGGAAGGGCCAACTTGCGTCTTATCAGGGGAGGAAGGCCAGTAAAAGGATCCGAACGGCTCTCAGAGTTAGAGCCAGACGCACCACCGGTAATCGCCAGAAAATCTCGAGTTCTTGAACGAATCAGGAGTCTATTGGGACTGACATAGGAAAGGATTTGTCCTACACTCCTCGCGATTTCCCTCCTCTCTATGGTCTCCTTCTCTCAAGCCCGCGACATGTTCAAGATGCAGCGGGACGCCAAGCGCATTAAGAAAGAACTGAAGAATATTCATGTCGAAGCCGAAGCCCAAGGGGTGAAGGTTGTCGTTTCGGGTGAACAGGAAGTTGTCAGTATTACCATCGCACCCGAAGTTCCTCGCGAGTCGATTCCGTCTCTCCTGACCGATGCGCTCAACCGCGCGTTCAAGAAGGCGCAGGTCGTCTCGGCCGAAAAGATGCAGGGCATCATGAGCCAGATGGGCCTGGCAATGCCGGAAGAAAAGTAGGGAACCGTAATGCAACTCATGCTACGATACTGGCTGTGAAAAAACGTACATCGCTCATTGCGGCGATTGTCATCATCGGCCTTCTTGGTTTGGCCTATTACCATCATTCGTTATCGCCGATCAATTCGCACGACGACGTACGGGTGAGTGTGACGATTCCCCAAGGCGTATCGCTGAAAAGCATTGCGAGCATCCTCAAGAAGAAAGATCTGATCCGGTCGGAATTGATGTTCCGCATCTATTCAAAACTGCACAAAGTTGAAGCGTCACTCAAGGCCGGCAATTTCATTTTGCGTCCATCGATGACGACGGAGGAGATTGCCCGCGCGCTTGAATCGGGCAAAGGAGAAGAGATAACGGTGACTATTCCGGAAGGCTACACCGTCAAAGACATCGACGCATTACTGGCCGAAAAAGGACTGAGCCAGCCCGGAGCTCTGCTCGAGTGCTCGCAATCTTGTGATGTATCGGAATTCGATTTTCTTCCGACAGCAAATAATCTGGCCCGGCGCGGCGGCAAGCTCGAAGGCTATCTGTATCCCGATACATACTTCGTCTCGACGTCGGATTTTTCGATGCAGGCGTTCGTGAAGCGTCTGCTGACGACATTCCAGAAGAATGTCGTTGACGGCGAAAAAGATGCGCTCAAAGCATCGGGTCATTCGCTACACGAAGTGGTGACCATGGCGTCGCTGATCGAAGGCGAAGCGGGCAGCGGACAGGAAGAGCGCGCGACGGTATCGGGCATTTTATGGAAGCGATTAAAGGAGAAGATGGGTCTGGATGTGGATGCAGCAGTCCGCTATGTCCTCGACAAATCGAAAGGCTCCATTACCCGTGACGATCTGGATGTCGATTCGCCCTATAATTTGCGACGAGTGAGGGGATTACCGCCCGGACCCATCGGCAATCCGGGTCTGGCGACTATCGAGGCCGCGCTGCACCCAAAAAGCTCTCCGTATTATTATTATCTCCATGATAAGAACGGACAGATTCACTACGCCGTGACGAACGACGAGCACAACATCAACCGGGCGAAGTATTTGTAGTAGAAGATGTCTGATTTTCCATATTTTTTGCGGCTTGTGTAGCAAGCAGTCTTTGTTCATCACGCCCTGAATTTAAACGCACTTCTTTTTCACGTCTATCTTGGATAAGACAAATTATTCGAAGTTCCCTTTTCGCATATTCTAATTCCTCTCTTGCATCCCCGGCCGCATTTTGTTCTTCAAACGCCATCAAGTCGAATAGCATTTGTTCTGTGACATCATCCCAACCGTTACTATTGTCTGCCCGCGAGTCGTAGTCGACCGTGATTTCCATGGGTGCAATGGTTGATTCTTGATCTCCCTCCCCATCAACGAGTTCTTCCATTGGTAGAGCCGCTTCTTCGCCATCGATGAAAACCAGGCCGTCATCCGGCTCGGCGTCTATTTGTCTGTCGATCTCGGCGAGAGTGTGTGATAGATCAGTTTTGGCAACGACTTCGGAAGCGCCGCTTCTCGTTCCATTATAGATTAGTGATGATCCGTTATGAGGAGCAACTTCTTGAAAGCATTGCATAAAGCGTCGGTGTGCTTTTGAAAAAATTACATTGATAGTTCTGTACGTTGCTGCCGGTATGCCTTCGAAAATGAAGTGTACTTGAATAAGCAATTTCATTGCATCTTGCAAATGCTCTATTCGTTCAGCGAGACTTTTCTCCTGCGTTGCTCGGTCTAACTTATCATTTGCCTCGGAAAGAACCCTTTCGATTACATTGCTATTACAGGGAATTTGTTCCAGTGGTTTGAGGGTGATACTGCGATAAGCATGGCCGAATTCATTCTGCCGTCTTTCCTCTACCAATTGATTCGGGCCGAAATAAGTCGAGTGTGGAAATTTCATAGTCGTATTCCTGAACTATAGAGAGCAAATGAAGGCCTTTTTAGACTATGGGAAACTGATCAGACGTCTTTCTTACTGCGAACAAATAAAAGAGAGTTGAAATCATGAAATATAACGTGAGTCAGGAGTGTAAAGATATAAATGACTCAAATCAAAGAATATGCTGTAATATAAGGAAAGCTCGTTCTGTACCCCCATTATTGAGTGTTATTCGCTGGTATTCGCTACAGACGCACAATTTCAGTTGGCATCAGTGCCTTTGTTTGTCTATATCTCGTGGCTATTGTTCTCTTGGAACCGTTCAGAACATTGGCTGCGACGATATCCAGTTCAACGACCATCGTTTCGGTGACGGTTGCAGACACTATCAGCAATACTTGCACCGCGACCGTGTCGCTTGGAACCATCACGCGTACCGGAGATACGAGCTTTAATACCTGTGCGGCATACGGATATTGTTCTACGAACGCGTCGACATGTACGGTTGTGACCAACAACACGCTCGGCTACACGTTGGCATGGCAGATACTTTCCGGAACGGGCGCGGCCGGATCACGAACGGGTACCGGACATTTAAACGGCTATATCGCCGGGAACCGTATCAAGGCGCTCAAACCGGCAGTGAGCAACACACCTGAAGCATTTACGAATCAAACACCGACTGCCAACGTTACGAACGATGCACGCTGGGCTGCGCGACTGTCGTCGACGAGCACGACGACCGGCGGTGCCGGCGTCACATGGGGAGCTAATGGCACGAACGACACGTGGCTGAATATCGGCACCGGCTCGGCACTCAACATTGCGAACCGTGGCAGTGAGACTTCTCCGTCCGGCGATGTCGAACTCATTGGTTTCCGGGCGATCATCAATGGCACAGCGATCGTGCCGACCGATACATACAAGGCGACGGTGACGTTCACAGCTACATCAAACTAAGAGCGAAGGATTTCGTTGCCGGATGAAGTTTAAATTTTTGCTCAAAATAAGGGTTTAAACCTATAGAACAGGTCTTAGTGTCGTGGTCAATATGGGCGTTTTCTGCTATACTAATTGGATGCGTTACGTCCTCATTCTCTTCCTGGCAGTGTACATCTACGTTGGTCTGCTCTCGACACGAGTGCAGCATGTGTCGGCGGACGCCCTGCAGCCGGTGACGCAATTTTCGTTTGAGATTTTTACGATCACGCAACCGCTCAAAGAAGTACGGTCCGTTCTGCTGAGTATCGGTCGCGCTACGATGATCGGCGACAGTTCTGTTTGCCAGACGCTCGGTCCGTTGCCGCTGATAGAAAACGGTCCGTCAGTGGACGATTGGTCGGCATACTGTCTGGCAAAAATCACGCGTAATCTTCGGACGTGCGATGCCGTCTCTGCTAATCTTGTACCGGATCTTCGCCGGGCGTGCGTTCAGGAACTTTCGCTTCCCTTGTCGTTATGACACATCATCACAAACTCAAGATCGGCGTGATGGGATCGGCGTCGGGACCGCAGACTGTCGATCAGCATGCACGCGAAATGGCCCGAAAACTTGGTAACGAGATCGCCAGCCGCGGATACATTTTCATCAATGGCGCGTGTCCCGGTCTGCCCAATGACGCGCTCATGGGCGCTAAGGAATTCAACGGGTTCACCATTGGCGTGTCGCCTGCATTTTCCGAATACGAGCACGTCAACGAATATATGTCGCCTCATGCGCATGACATGATCATCTACACAGGGATGGGATTCATGGAACGTGACATCATTAACATTCGTTCCGCTGATGCGGTCATCATCATCGGCGGCGGCATCGGTACGCTTAATGAATTCACTATTGCGTACGACGAGGGCCGTCCCATCGGCATCCTGACCAACACGGGCGGCATCAGCGATTCAATCGAACATGTTGTGGTTGAACTCTGTCAGCGTGAAATGCCGAAGAACTTAGTGCTTGATGATGATCCGGCGCGGTTGCTCGACAAACTCGAAATAGTAGTAAAGGCGTATCCGCTTCCGATTCGGGAAGATGGTCGTGTGAAAGATTTGAGGCGGGGCGCACCAAGACATGAACGATGAGCATTCGAAATTCAAAAATGCACATTAGTTTTCAGAGTTCGAATTTCGTAGTTACCTGATTCTTGGATCTTGGTTCTTCATATTTTAATTTATCGTTCTCGCGGCCCCTTCGTAATCCACCGGATCGGACTTCCCTGGAAATCGAATGTTTGCCGAATGCGATTGTCGAGGAAGCGTAACTGACTTACTTCCACCTGCTTGGGCTTCGAGACAAACAATACAAAGGTCGGCGGGATATCTTCGGCTTGCGTGATATGCTTGGCGCGCGCAATGGGCCCCAGCGGCATGCCACTCACATTTTGATCGAACCAGCGGTGGAGTTCCTTTACCGGAATGCGTCGCATGCGATTGCGTTTGATCATATCCATCAAATCGAACATCTTGAGCAAACCGTCACGCGTTTTGGTTGATCCGTAGATAACCGGTGCGAAACGACAAAAAGGGAACTCGGCGGCCAAGTCGCGTTCGCGTTCTTCTTTCTGTTCTTTGGAAATGAGATCGCTCTTGTTCATCAGAATGATCAGACCTTTGCCGGCGTCGACCGCCATGCCCGCAATGCGTTTATCCTGTTTGCTGATCGCCTGTGATGCATCGAGCACCAGAATGGCGACGTCCGATTGCTCAAGTGCCTGTATTGATCTGAGCATCGCGAAGCTGTCGATGCCTTCATCGGTTTTTGCCTGCCGCTTGAGACCAGCCGTATCGACGAAAATAAATTCGCGATCTTTATGGCGGATCACCGTATCAGTGGAGTCGCGTGTTGTACCTGGCACATCGGACACCAAGCGCGGCGATGTCTGGCGTTGCGTTTCGGACATCAGTGCATTCACCAGTGAGCTCTTGCCCACGTTCGGTTTGCCGATCACTGCGATGCGAGGCACGTCACTTTCTGTCGCAGCAATCGCCTCTTCTTTTTTGAAATGTAATTTTTGCAAGTTATCGATAATGCACTCTTCCAACTCGGCGATTCCGAGATTGTTAAGCGCACTCACGGCGATGATGTCGTCGGCGATGCCGAGTGCATGGAACTGCGGCAATGCTTCCTCAAAAATTTTATCGTTGTCCGCTTTGGTGACTGCCAAGATGACGGGCACGTGTTTTTTGCGTTTCTTGCGCAGCAGTGTGACGACTTCGTGATCGCTGGCCGTCAGTTCTTCGCGGCTGTTGACGGTGAAAACAATCACATCGGCGGCAGCCAGTGCGAGCACCGATTGCGCATGTACGTCGTCTTCAAAGTCTTTATCGTCCGTTCCACCGCCCATACCGCCGGTGTCGACGAGCAGGTAATCCAGGTCGTCGTGCTCCACTTTGCTCGTTACATGGTCGCGGGTCGTGCCCGGTATATCGCTGATGATTGCCCGCCTGGAACCGATAAATCGGTTAAACAGGGTCGATTTACCTGTATTAGGCCGGCCAATGATGGCAACGAGGGGGAGTTTGCTCATGCGGAAGACGAGGAGCGTAGCATGCTTTTTTGGCTAATACGAGAGCCAAGTGGTGTATTTCTCCTCTTAAAAACGTCTACTTTTTTTACTAAGGCAATTGGTCGTCTAATGAATACACCATGCGGTACGCGTCTTCACCGGTGTCCTCAAAATGTTCACGAATAACTTCTGTTGCCGTAAATACTCCCCAGTAATCTAATGGCCCTGCCGGTAGTTGTTGTTTTTTCTTGGCTCGTAGGAACTGCTGAAGGGGCAAATTTGTTTCTCGAACGTCAAACTCGAGATGTGTCCGACGATGACTCGAAAGTTTTCCTATAAGTTTGCTAATCAGTTGTGTTCCGACAGTCAAGCGACGCATGGTGGGATGCGTTGCAAGATTGAAAATTTTTAAAGAACTTTTGCGTAGCTCATAGATCATAAAACCGACAACACGTTGATCGTACTCAGCTACCATGCCGATGTTGTTCCGCTGTCTGAGTGTACTAAAAAAATCATCTGCAACCCATGGATGCTCAGTGGAGTTCTCAATGTCGAATACATCACCCATGTCTCGTCTGATCATCCAACGAATAAAGACTTTCAAATTTTTGACGTCAGGTCTTTCGAGTTTAATGATGTCTTTTGGAATATGATTATGGTCAATATTTATAAGTTGTCTGCGAATATCTTCACTCTGTTCAATAAATTCTACTGGCTGGTTCGCCAGAACTAGGATGTCAGACAGATCATTGGTCAGAGGAGGCAGGTTGATTTTACTCGGGTGTTTTAGGGTACTGTTCATAATGTGTTTAAAATCACCCAAGCGATCTCGTTCGTAGATATAATTTGGTGAGTAATGAGAGGGATTCGAAGCGATATGCTGTAGTGAGACAACGTTGCCGTAGGCACTATAAAGATCCTGGCGCAATGCCAAAAAGTCTTGTTTATGAGATAAAAGTTCTCCCGGTTGTTGGCTATCGGGTATCTCGTTTAACACCTATAAACTTTAACACTTCTTTTGGGAAAAATGTCAATTTCTTACTTGTATAGAGGCTGTTTTAGCCATTGCGGAGCTCTATTTAACTGCTCTGCTCTCTGTCGTGATCCTCATCGGTCCCGTCCACAAGTCTTTCAAATGATCCGTCACCCATTTGCATCAATAACTCATGGCAACGAGTAATGGCGAGAGCACGTGGATCAAAACTATCGGAGTTGCCCCAACTACTGATTCTTAGAACGTCTCGCTCCACAAAGAATGGCGAACCAGGTACGGGGAATTCATACATTGCCGGATCTTTCCTCATCGCTTCCGTTAGTGTGAAACCCGCCACTCGTGGACGGGCCTTTGAGTCTTCTGGTCGCATCACATCCATTTTGTAGTTTCTATCAGGATGATTAATTAATTGAAAAAATACTTTGGCGAGTGGGTCAAAAGGGTGTGAATTCCGTTCTGCTCCAACGATGCCTTTCATGTCTGCATTTTTACCCTTTTCGGTTACGAATATTTGAGGAGATCGATTGAGGGGTTTGCATGCTGTCAGATGACCGATTACAAAACGAGTCACTTCCTGCAAATCCTTAATAGTCGCTCGTCGTCTCATCAAGTTGTCTTCCAATGCATCTCGTTGGTCATGGGAAGCAACTCGCGCCAATGTTTGCAGGTGATGTGAGAAGGCGTGCTGCATGCCTTTGCGAATGTTGTCGACCGGCACCTCATCGATAGCTTTTTTCAGGTCATTCCAAGCAGTACCTGCTCCCTCTTTTAAAGGGGTCGTTATGTCCCACCGTTCCAAATACAAATGTTCGATGGGTTTGAGCCTACCCGACCACTGTCTTATCTGTTCTGCTTCGTCCATAAAGATGCGAAAGTGCATATTTAATACTGGATTAGTTCGTAATGTCAATTTGTTGGAGCGCAGAAGGTAAAGAGTCTATGATCTGTGCATGAAATCGGACTTTTCACCGACGGCGATCGAAACCAAGTGGCAGCAGAAATGGGACGAGGCGGGGGTTTATAAAGTTGATCTGAAGAAAGCCAAAGATCCGTACTATGCGATGGCGATGTTCCCGTATCCGAGCGGCGACAAATTGCATGTGGGACATTGGTACAACTTCGCGCCGGCCGACAGCTACGCGCGATACCAAAAGATGCTCGGCAAAGATGTGTTCGAGTCGATGGGATTCGACGCGTTCGGATTGCCGGCCGAGAACTATGCCATCAAGACCGGTGTGCATCCCAATCAATCCATCAAAGAAAATGTGCAGACGATGATCAAACAACTGAAGCGAATGGGCTGCATGTACGACTGGGACAAAATGGTGAACACGTCGACGCCAGAATATTACCAATGGACGCAGTGGCTCTTTTTGCAGATGTACTCCAAGGGACTCGCGTACAAAAAGAAAGCGAATGTCAACTGGTGTCCCAAGGATCAGACGGTGCTGGCGAACGAGCAGGTAAAGGAAGGTTTATGCGAACGATGCGGAACGACGGTCATCCAAAAGCCGTTAGAACAATGGTTTTGGAAAATCACGGACTACGCGCAGCGTTTGCTGGACGGTCTGAAAGATTTGGACTGGCCCGAGAAGACGAAGATCATGCAGCGCAATTGGATCGGCCGATCTGAAGGTGTGAACTTTACATGCAAAATCAAAGATCTTGGTATCGAGTTCGAAGTGTACGATTCGATTCCGCAGACGCACAAAGCGCAGACATTCGCCGTCATCGCGCCGGATCATCCGATGGTGAAGGATCTGGTGAAGGGGACTGAGCACGAAAAAGAAGTACTGGCGTTTGCCGTCAAAATCGCCAAGAAGAAAGCGGCGGGCAAGTTTGATATTGATACGGATATGGAAGGCATCTTTACCGGACGCTTCGTCGAAGATCCGTTCGGTATGGGCGATCTGCCGATCTGGGTCGCATCGTTCGTCGTCACCGATTACGGTACGGGTATCGTGCTGTGCAGCGCACACGATGAGCGCGACTTCGCATTCGCCAAAAAGTATGATCTGCCGCTGAGGCCGGTCCTGCTGCCGAGCGATCCGGACCAAGCTGAGCTCGTCAAAAAAGGCGAGGTCTTCTACCGTCAGCCCGACGGCATCATGCAATTGCCGGCGGCCTTCAAGGGCATGACGTGGGCCGAGGCGCGCGAGCCGATCATCGATTACATCGAGAAGACAGGGCTCGGCTACCGCGCCGTGCATTACCGCCTACGTGATTGGCTGGTCTCACGTCAGCGCTACTGGGGTGCGCCGATTCCCATCGTGTACGATCCCGAAGGCAATCCGCATCCGATTCCGGAAGAACACTTGCCATGGTTGCTCCCGACCGATGTAGAATTCAAACCGACAGGGGAGTCGCCGCTCACCCAATCGAAAGAATTTATCGAGCGCACCGAAAAAATATTCGGCAAAGGCTGGCGCCCGGAGTTCGATACGATGGATACATTTGTCTGCTCGTCGTTCTACTATTTGCGATATTTGATGGCTGAGAACACTCCGAAGAAATCCCAAAAGCCAAAGACCAAATCACAACAGTTGGTTGATCCGGTGTTGGAGAAAAAGTGGATGCCGGTTGACATATATATCGGTGGGCCGGAGCACGCGACGATGCATCTTATCTATGCGCGATTTGTGATGATGGCGCTCCATGATGCCGGCATCGTCAGTCGCGATGAACCGTTCAAGCGGTTGGTGCATCAGGGGTTCATCACCAACAAAGGCGCCAAGATGAGCAAGAGCAAAGGTAACGTCGTGAGTCCCGATCCACTGGTCGAACTGCACGGTGCTGATGTGTTCCGCATGTTCCTGATGTTCATGGGACCGTTCACGGATGGCGGCGATTGGAGCGATACGGGTATCAAAGGCGTGGACCGGTTCGTGCAACGCGTGTGGAAGCTCATCACCGAGCGCGTCAAAGAAGAGGTGAATGACGAACAGCTGAAGCCGGCATTGCATGCGACTATCAAGCGCGTCACCGACAGTATCAACCGCCTGCAGTTCAATACGGCGATCAGTGCACTGATGGAATTTTTGAACACGGCTGAAAAGAAAGAAATGATCTCCGGCACCACGGCACGCACATTTGTTCTGCTCCTCACGCCGTTGGCGCCGCACTTGTCCGAAGAATTGTGGGAAAAGCTGGGATCACAAGGATTCGTCGTCGAGCAATCGTGGCCGTCCTACGATGAATCGCTGCTCGTCGCCAGTACGCTGACGATTGCGGTACAGATCAACGGCAAACTGCGCGGCACGATCGACGTGCCGGCCGATGCGACGGATGCCGATATCATCACGCAGGCGAAAGAACAGGAGAACGTGAAGAAGTACTTGGAAGGGGCGATCATCAAGAAAGAAATTTATGTGAAAGGAAAACTTGTGAGTCTCGTTGTATAAAAATTTCTTTCACCGTGTCATTCTGAATCCGTATTCCATTATATTTACAGCTGCATTTCTACAGGCATCTTGCACGGTTACAACTGCAGTTTTGCCGTCAAACAATTTTTCAAGATGGGGATTCGGCACACCCAAATTAAGTTGATCAAGCAGATCCCAGGCAAGAATGGTTGTTCTGAGTTGTTGATTTCCCACCAAAGGTCCGAACAGAGAATTTTTCTTAATATTTTCCGTGACAGGAGGTCCTTTTAACATAGCCCGGCATCATATAACGACTCGTTCCTGCCAAAACTTAAAATGTGTCGAAGGCACTCATCTGTGGCATCCAGATGAGGAAAATGACCACTTCCCTCAATGATTTTTTTCTCGAGATTCGGTCCGTAGTCCAAATCGTACTGCAGGCCGATGGGATCCTTATCCGGGAATAAAGCCAACATAGGCACGGTCATCCCGCGGACATCGTCCATAATTTCCGCGAGCAATCGAGTGTCATTCCTCGGGCACTCTTGCTGAAGAATTTTTTTCCAATACTTGGTGCCTGCATATTCGCCTTCGTGCGCTTTGACCATCCGATAAAAAATTTCATCCGGCATGCGCGGACAATGGGAGTTGAGAACGGAAGCGAAGAATGTGTCGGATGCTTGCCGCTGTTGCGGTTCGGGCGCGGATGAACAAGGGTTCGGGGGTGCAAAAAACAGAACGGCGCACAGCTTTTTTCGGATGTCGGTGTCTTTGCTCATTTGGAGAGCAAGACGACAGCCAAGCGAGTGGGCAGCCAATATCAGCGGATCATTTGGCCCGGCGAATTCGTTACAGATGCGTGTGTAGTCGAGCCGCAGTTGATGTTGGTATTCTTCGACGGAAGCTCCTGCCGGTCCAGGCCGTTCGGGATCACGAGGATCACGATGATAGGGGTTATCTGGAATTAAGTGTGTTCCGGGCAACGATGAGGTAAGCGTCGCAAAATCATGCTCGGAAGCGCTCAAGATACCCCCAATCCAGAATGTTTTCGGCTTTCCGTCTCCTATCCGTACCATGCGATACGCGCCATCGGTGTAATGCTCTACTTTTCTCATACGGGCAAATGTAGTATTGCATAAAAACCAGCCACCTATGCAACCCCATCCCTTCGACCGCTACGCGCACTGGACGGATCTTGAGAAGTTGAAAGACTTCAGTTTTCGGTCACTCCGCAAAAGTATGCGCATCAATACGCTTAAGAGCTCAGTCGACGAATTTTTGCATTGGGCCAAGGAAAAGAAATGGATGCTGGAACCTGTCCCGTGGTGCCCGGAAGGATTTTTTGTCGACAGAGTGGATCGCGAAGTGGCGCTCGGCAAAGATCTGCTGCACTTGCTCGGACACACGTACATGCAGGAAGCGGCGAGTATGTTGCCGCCTCAACTCCTTGAATTACAACCGGGACAGACGGTGCTCGACATGAGCGCCGCACCGGGAAGCAAGACCACGCAGATCGCATCACTTCTGAAGAATTCCGGGGTGATCATTGCGAATGATGTGCAGGAGAAGCGCTTGTGGACGCTAAAAACAGCGTTACATCGTTTGGGAGTGACGAATGCGATTGTCACGAAGAAAGTCGGCCAATGGTTCTCGAAGCAGATGACCGAGCGTTTCGATGCCGTGCTGTGTGACGCACCGTGTACTGCGCAAGGGACTTCACGCAAGGATTCCGATGCGCTCACCTATTGTTCGCTCGAGAACGTCGGAAAGATGGCCAAGCTGCAGCGTGAATTGCTGGAGTCAGCCGTGCATGCCTGCAAGGTTGGAGGACGAATTGTCTATTCCACTTGCACCCTGACGCCGGAAGAGAACGAAGAAGTGGTGCAGTCGATACTGGCCAAGTTCAGCGATCAGCTGGAGGTTCTGAACCCACTGGGGACGCAGATGATTCAAGCCGTCGAAGATTCCCTGCTCATTCAAAAAGAATTGGGCTTTGATCGCACATTCCCCGCGTATCGTCTGTGGCCGCAAACCTATGACACCGAAGGGTTCTTTGCGGCAGTGTTCTATAAAAAAGCATCGACCCGTCCGCGAATGCATTTTGACCGCGTGCATTTTCAGGAACAACCATTGCCGCGATCGCGCCAACGTGAGGTCGCCAAGCAACTTGAGGAAATCTATGGCACGTCCCTTATGCAAGATGGCGAATCACTGTTTGAACGCGGTGAACAAATCATGCTCGTGAGTGCCGACGTGACCGATTACGCGTTACCGGTGCAGGATTATTCGCTTGGCCTGCCGTTCGCATTGCGCTTGAAAGACGGACGCATCCGTCTTGACCACGATATCGCCACTCTGCGCGGACATCTGGCAACGCGATCGACGATCGAACTGCGTGATGATCAATTGCAGAAGCTTCTTGATGGAAAAGATACGACCTGCGACCAATCGCTGACCGGCGATATTGTCCTCATGTACCACCGCAACACGGTTGGTCTGGGTTTGGCCAAGAACGGTTTGCTCAAGAATCGGTTGCCGCGTTGGTTAGTGCAGAAATCCTGAGCAGGCCAGGAGGTTTAAAAAAGCAAAAAGGGCCTTTTCTCCCTTTCCTTCCTTTTCGTTGTATACTCATCCTCCCATGGATTCCGTTTCCGAGATCAAAGCCCGGCTTCCCATCGAGCAATTGGTTGGTCAGTATGCTCAATTGCAGAAGAAAGGGAGAAACCTGGTTTGCTTGTGTCCCTTTCATCAAGACAGCCATCCGAGCTTGCTCGTGTCGCCTGACAAGGGAATCGCCTACTGCTTCGCCTGCCAGAGCGGCGGTGATATTTTCAGTTTCTACCAGAAAATCGAAGGTGTCGATTTTCCTCAGGCATTGCGCGATCTCGCAGAAAAAGCCGGAGTGACGCTGGAGGAACGACCGGCTGCGGACGCCCCCAAGAAAGGAGAAAAAGAACGTGCACGCGAATGTCTGCAGGCGTCTCTCAAATTTTTTCAGGCACAATTGGCAGCGAACAATGTGGCGCAGGAGTATCTGAAGAAACGCGCCGTCCCGGCTGAGCAGATCGAAGAGTTCCAACTCGGCTACGCACCGGATTCTTTTTCGGCTACGTATGAGCATCTACTCAAGTCCGGCTTCAGCCGCAAAGAAATCCTGTCCGCCGGCATGGCCGTGCAGCGCGACCTGCAGGAAGAGCGCATGTACGACCGGTTCCGTCACCGTCTCATTTTTCCGATTCACGATACCCAAGGTCAACTGGTTGCATTCGGTGGGCGTACGTTGGGTGACGACGATGCGAAGTATCTTAATTCCAATGAAGGCATTCTGTACCACAAAGCGAACGTGCTTTTCGGTTTCCATCAGGCCAAAGACACGATGCGTGACAAAAAATCGGCGCTTGTTGTGGAAGGATACTTCGATGTACTGGCGTGTCACCGAGTCGGGGTCAAAAATGTCGTGGCAGCCAGCGGCACGGCTTTTACCGAGCAGCACGCCAAGCTGCTCAAGCGTTACTGCGAGACGGTCGTGTTGTGTCTCGACCAGGACCGTGCCGGACAGGATGCGGCGGAGCGGGCGTATCATATTCTGACCCACGAGGATTTGTTCGTGGAATCAATCGTGTTGCCGACCAAAGATCCGGCCGAAATGGCGGAATCGGAACCGCAGGCGTTGCAGGAGATTTTGCAGGCCGGCGGCATGCCGTACATCGACTATGTGTTTGAGCAGATGAAAGTGCAGAACCCGCAGTCTGCGATGGAACGTAAAAAAATGACCGACATGCTGATCTCGCTGCTCGCTTCGATGGGCAATCTGCTGATGCGGACCGAATACACGGCCAAGATCGCACAGGAACTCAAACTGCGGTTTGGCATGGCCGAAGAAGCATTTCGCATGAGCGTGGACGAGAGCGTGCGTTCGGGAAGCAAACCGCAGCGATCGCCGGAGCGAACTGCACCCGTGACTGCCGTCTCACCATCGGCCGAAATTTTCTCGACCAGCGACATCACACTTGGAATGTTTTTGATCTATCCCTCATTGGTCTCGCTACTGTCAGAACTTGTGCGACCGGAAGAAGAATTTGGCGCGGCCCTCCATACCGCATTGTCTGCCCTCGGTGATCGCCGGGGATGGACGATTGCCGACTTGGAATTGAGCGAGGAGTTCGTCCAGCGTGCCGGCATCCTCGCCCTGTATTGTGAACACCATGGTTTCAATGATTGGTCCGAAAGCATGGCTGTCCGCGAAATCCGCAAGAACTGCAAACAGGCCAATCACGATATGCTCAAAAAAAAGGCGTACGATATCACTCGCAAACTCCTTGTTGCTCGTGCAGCAGGCCAGACGGTCGAGGAAGCGGAACTGTCGGTGCAGTATCAGCAGGTATTGGGATTGATGCAGAAGGCAGGACAATAAGAGGTGACCAAGTGGGAGAAAAGCATAAACCGCGTAATATGTGGCATATGATACGTGGCACATGAAGTGTCACTGCGCTCCTGTACATGGTCACTTTTATAGGGTCTATTCGTCATCTATGCTATAATCTGTCCTCGGCAAGAATCTTGAACTTCCTCTTTCTTGTTTCCTGCGTTTTTAGTACCCTATTCGTACTTGGGCAATGCCCCAGGTTTCCGTATACTCATTTGCCATGGCTTCTCATCCACGTAAATTCATCGCACAACCCACCGAAGACGATCTGAAGAAGTTTCCCGAAAAGGTGAAGCATTTGGTCAAGAAAGGCCGTGAGCAGCGCTACGTGACGCATCAGGAGATTATTGCAGCGGTGCCGAATGCCGAAGAAGATGTGGAATTGCTCGACGAGATTTACACGTTGTTTGTCGATCTCGGCATTCAGGTGATCGATGTGAAAGATGCACTGATCTGGGACAAGAGCGCCAAGAAGGGCAAAATGCCGGTTATCGATACACCGGATCCGTCGCAGGACCTGTCGGAAATCACCACCGAGGAAGATGGTCCGTCAGATGACGATTTAGAGGCCGCCGAGAGTGAAGACGATGAGAAAGTCGAAGTGATGGATGGCGATACGGATGATGAAGCGATGAAGATGATCGCCATGGCGGGTATTGCCGTGGACAGCGATAAAGACTTGAGCGACGAAGAACGCAAGAAGCGCCGCCGCGAGCGCGAGATCGACCTGCTCGAAATTTCGAACGACTCCGTGCGCATGTATTTGTCCGAAATCGGCCGTGTGCCGCTCATCGATGCACGTAAAGAGGTGGAACTGGCTCGCCGTATTCGCAAAGGCGATGCCGGTGCCAAGCAGCAGCTGGCCGAAGCCAACCTGCGTCTTGTCGTTTCCATTGCCAAAAAGTACATCGGTCGCGGACTCAGCTTCCTCGATCTGATTCAGGAAGGAAACATCGGTCTGTTCCGCGCAGTCGAAAAATTCGATCCGGAGCGTGGATTCAAATTCAGCACCTATGCTACGTGGTGGATTCGTCAGGCGATTACCCGCGCGATTGCCGACCAGGCACGCACCATCCGTATCCCGGTGCACATGGTCGAGACGATCAACAAGCTGACGCACACGCAGCGTCGTCTGGTGCAGGAGCTTGGACGCGAGCCGACATTGGAAGAGCTGTCCGTCGAAATGGAGATGGATATCAAGAAAGTCTCGCACATCCAGAAAATTTCTCAGGACATCATTTCGCTGG
Source organism: Candidatus Peribacteria bacterium (assembly GCA_041691135.1). GTDB lineage: Bacteria > Patescibacteriota > Gracilibacteria > Peribacterales > Peribacteraceae > JAQBQQ01. Next base: position 6,601 of record JBEPVF010000005.1, on the reverse strand, counting down.
AATCGCCGGTGGGATCCGAAGAAGACAGCAAGCTCGGCGACTTTATTGAAGATGAAGAGGCGGTGAACCCGTTCGAAGCGACCAACCGTCAGCTGCGCAAAGAAAACGTGCATGCGATGTTGGACTTCCTTACGCCGCGTGAACGCAAGATCATCGAAATGCGTTTCGGTCTTAAAGACGGCATCGGTCACACGCTCGAAGAAGTGGGCAAAGAGTTTGGTGTCACTCGCGAACGTATCCGTCAGATCGAAGCCAAAGTCTTGCAGAAAATGCGTGACCACCCGCGGTCACTCACCATCCGTGAGCACGGCGGCGCACCCAAGCGTATCGGCTTCTCGCCGGTGCACTCGTTCAATCAGGGAAAGCCCTGTCCGTACTGCAAAAAAGGCAATCTGATCGAGCTGGTCATCGACGGTGAGCGGGTCGAGAAGTGCGATCATTGCGCGAGGATCGTGCAGTCGGCGGAGGCGTTTTGAGTCCTGACTAATTCAATCATTATTTCCCGTAGCAGCAGCCGTCCCCGGCTGCGGGTTCTGAGGTATTGATTGTCTTTTTGTTATTAGATTACTGACAAAATTGGGAGCGGGTTTTCTACCCGCGGATGCTCGGGTGATTCCCCGGCACAAACTTTTCCAATCGCTCAGGGTGTTCTTTTTCTTGTCTCCCCGCGACAAGAAAAAGAACCAAAAAGAAGCGCACCGCCTATGACCCACCTCGCCCTGCTGTCGCGCCTGTGGGCATGCGACAGCAGGGCTCGTAACCACTCATCCCCACCACATAGTCGGAGGGGATCATTATATGGAATAGCGAACGTGCGAAGAGGTTTGGCGGCTGCAGCCGCCTGGGAGTAGTTAAGAGAGCTTCATTGGATAAAACACACAGAGCACGCACCTCCCTCTCCCGGCAGGTCTTTACTATTCAAGGACGAGCAGACGATCACCACTCCCTTTACGGCCTGGGAAGGAGGGAGAGGGCCGGGGTGAGGGAGCACCCGCCAACGATGAATCGACCAGCTTCCACTAACCGCGAAGAAAGCGGCAGCGCCATACTGAAGAATTTCAATATGCTGAACTATTTGTTGTAAAAAAATACCAGGCTCGTCGACTGAACGACGAGCCTGGAGTGGAAAGGGGCGGAGCAGCGTGCTACACGCTGCCTCATCAACTGAGAGATTCCTACTCTCAGATGACCACCAGATGGTGCGCCCTAGGACGCCGGTGGGATTCGAACCCACGATGTCTGACTCGAAAGTCAGATGTGTTAACCGCTACACTACGGCGCCAATGCACGGAGCCTATCAATTTAATTCTTTTAGTCAAATTATTGACACTCTGTCCAACTTGAATTGCGTCATACTAAAAGCCTATCGCTTCCCTATGGCCTGTTTGCTACGGTGCACTCCATGCGCCCCTTCGACGAAGAGCTCCAGCGGCTGAATGAAGCTCAGCGGCAAGCCGTCGACACGATCGAGGGGCCGGTGATGGTGATCGCGGGACCTGGGACGGGTAAAACGCAGGTGGTGGCGATGCGCGTGGCGAATATTTTGAAGAAGACCCAGATGCGTCCAAGCAATATTCTGTGCCTTACATTCAGCACGAGCGGCGCGACGGCGATGCGCGAACGCCTTCGGTTGCTCATCGGTCCCGATGCATACGGCGTACGCGTGTCGACGATTCATGGTTTCTGCAACGACATCATCAGCGAGAACCCACATGTGTTCGAGGAGTGGTCGGCACTGGAACAGATTTCTGATCTCGAACGGTACCGGGCGGTGAATACTATCATCGATCAACTGATGCCGCATCTAGCACTCGTGAATCGCAAACATCCCTACGCACGAACACGTGATATTTTGAATCGGATGAGCCAGTTGAAACGCGAGGGAAGAGCGGATATGTCTGTATTGCACGAAATCGTCGAGACATACGAGTCGCAAATGGCGGGGCAGAGCAAAGAGGGGACCAAAGCCCACGAACGCAATCTGAGCACCGCCCGGAAATTTCGTGAGCTCGTGCAGGTCTTTGGTTTGTACCAGGACATGCTCAAGGTCACCGGTCGCTATGACTATGACGATATGATTCTCTATGTGCTGCAGGCATTGCGCGAGGAAGAGTGGCTTCTCGCATCGCTGCAGGAACGATATCAGTACGTCTTGGTGGATGAGTTTCAGGATACGAACGGCGCGCAATATCAGTTCATCGAACAGCTGACGACGTATGCGTTACTCGATCATACGCCGAACTTGTTTGTCGTTGGCGACGACGATCAGGCGATCTATCGCTTCCAGGGTGCCAACTTGCAGAATTTGCTGTCGTTCAGGTCACGTTTTCCGCAAGCGGCAGTCATTCCGCTTACCATCAGTTATCGTTCGACGCAGTCGATTTTGGATGCAGCGGCGTCCGTGATCGGGCAGAACACGGAACGGCTCGTCGGTCGCATCGAAGGACTCGAGAAGAATCTCGTAGCGGCCAGTGGCGAACGCGGCGAGCCACCGATGCTGCTGTTTGCGGTGAGTAATGTTGCGGAGCCGTGGATGATCGCGGATCTTGTCGTTGAGCGGTTGGAGCAGGGGATCGATCCCGGTGACATCACCATCCTGACCCAGACCAATGCCGAGTTGCGAACGTATTACGACGTGCTGCACGCACGAGGGTTGCCGGTGCAAATGGCGGGCAAAGTTGATCTGCTTTCGCATACGCTTGTTCGCCAATTGCTGGGAATTCTTCGGGCCATTCAAAAACCGGAAGATAACGCTGCGCTGGCCTCGGCGCTGGCTTGCGATTTTTTCCACTGCCATCCGGCTGATCTGGGACGTTTGTATCATTTGCGGCGCGAACGCGAACTGTCACTTATGACGTTGCTACTCGATCTCGAAGCGATTCATAACTCCGAGCCGGCGTTACTTTTTCATGATATTCCTTCCATTCTAAAGGCACGTGATTGCCTGCTCGACCTGCATCATAAAATCGGCGTACGCACGGTGGTCGAGACGATCGAGCGTGTTCTGAAAGATTGCGGTCTGATCCATGCCATCAGTCAGCAGGATGGAACGGTGATACGCGATCACGAATCCTACGAACAACTCACGCCGATTGACCCGCTGGATTTTGCCGCACTGCAAGCGTTCTTCAATTACGTCTGTAATCGGGCGCATGAGCAGCCGCACTATAATTACTCGATGTTGATGGATGATCTGAGTTTCTTCGAACATCCCGATTACGGCGATTTGCGTCTGTCCTACACTTTGCCGCATGTGACTGAACAAGGGGTCCAGCTGATGACGGCGCATCAGAGCAAAGGACTGGAATTCCACACCGTTCTTCTGACGAACTTCCGCGAGAACCATTGGGACAAGCGCCGGAATCCGCCGTCTATCAGCATGCCCGAAGACCTGCTCTTCGGCTGGCAAAAGGATCAGAAGTCATTTGAGCAGCATCAGGATGAGCGACGCGTGGCATTCGTCGCGATGACGCGGGCCAAAAAAGAATTGATCTTCACCTGTCCAAAGCAGATGCAAACGGGGGGTAAAGGTCGGGACGTATCGCCGTCGGCGTTCTTTTCGGAAGCCGGAAATCTTCCCGAAGAGACACGCGAACTTCATGACCCGCTTCATGCCTCGACACTGTTGATTGCTCCCGTACGAGATCTCACCGAAGAGTACAAAGCATTTTTGCTCGAAAAATTGGAGAACTTCCGTCTGTCGGTGAGTGCTCTCAATCGCTTCCTGGAAGATCCGCGTTTGTTCCTCGAAACCGATTTGCTCCAGATGCCACAGCTCAATTCACCGGAGTTCATCTATGGCAATGCAGTGCATGAGGCGATCAAGAAATGGGGCTTCGGCATCCAGGAAAAATCGCCGCTTACACGCGATAGTTTCTTCCAGATTTTCGAGGCGTATATTTTAGAACACGAGATCGCCACCGATGCCGTCAAAAGCGCTCTAATTGAAGAAGGGCGCGAGGCTTTGCCGCGTTACTTCGATCAGCGGTTGGCCGCCTCATCGCCCTTTATTTATCGTGTTGAGTCATCCTTCCATGGTTACCTGGATGCCACGGCCGATCCATTGCGCCCCGGTATTCCGCTAAAAGGAAAGATTGACCGCATCGATCTGGATGCGCCTGATTCGGCCTCATCCGTCGTGATTGATTTCAAGACCGGCAAGCCAAAAACAGAGAATGAAATCCGTGATGGCGCCCTATACCGACAACTTGTGTTCTACTCGCTCCTGATGGAACTGAGCGGCACACCTCTGAAGCCTCATACATTTGTTCTCGATTTCGTCGGCGGCGGCACCGAGCATCCCATCGAGCGTAAGTTCAACATTACGGAAGAAGACCGTGAACGGCTCAAGACAATCATCCGGGCGGTATGGGCCAAGATACAGACATTGGATTTTACACCCGTGTCGCTCTAATTGATTTGAAGTATGGTGTGCGTTGTCAGATTCAGTTCGTACGAATGGCTGATAGCTCCTTTCGTTGTTTCGCCGCTGGCAACGAAGCGGACCGTATTGGGATCTGTAAAACCGATAGGCGTATCGACATCGATGTAGACGTTATCCATCCCGGTCCATCTGCCCACAAATTCGGTCTTGGAGTTTGCACGTCTATCGAATGCCGGCTCGGTGAAGAAATAGCAGATTGCCTGGCCGTCAGGTGTTCCGCAGCGTGTATCATCGCTGCACTGTCGGTCGCCGCACATGATGGAACGCGATGTGACAATCGTAAGGTAGGTGGGCGATTGGGTGCTCTTGATCGTTTTGATGATGCGAAAGGGAGTGAGCGGGAAAGCGGTCTCAATCGGCATCGTATTCTGAAGTCCCGTGGGCAATGTGATATTTGATCCGGCAGGCAGCGCGGCAAGCGTATTCTTTATCGATGACGGCTGGGTTGCCACGATATGGAATCCCTGCAGCAGTAGAAACATGCCGACAAACAATGACGCGATCAAGCAGATAACGATCAGATAAAAGAGGTACCGCATGAGGTCATCCTAGCGCAGTGGAATATAAGTGACAAAATCCGCCATTCTTACACTTCCAATTCCAACAAGACCGGTAAGTGGTCCGATGCCTTCAAATCTTTCAGAATCCTGAAATCTTTCACGTTCACGTCTTTGGAACAGATGAAGAGGTCCAGGGATTTGCGGGGTCGAAACGAAGGGAACGTTTTGTCGCCTTCGGAATTCAGGATGCGCAGGTCATAGTGTGAGACGAGACTTTGTAACTCATCGAAACCTTTGAAGATGTTGAAGTCTCCGCAGATCACCACGCGTTCTTTGGTGCGCAGAATTTCTTTGAGCTCCTCGAATTGTTTGTGACGTGTCGCTTCCTTGAGAGCGAAATGTCCCAAGAACACATGTAGATCGGGAGCGATGGTGAATTCGTAGAGAAGCTTTTTCATGCCGGCCTTCAGATAATGTTTGGTGAAATCGAGATCCGTTTTGGAAAGAAAACCGGTCGAACGTTTGGCGAAATTCGGCACTTTGCGGAGGATGCTCGTTTCGCCGTATTTGTTCTCGCTATGAAAATGTGCGTACTGTTTCGGCAGCGTCGCTTGCACCTGCGTGAGAGCGTAGTTATCAATTTCCATCAGACAACACAAGTCAGGCGCTTCTTCTTTCAGAACATCCCGGATGGCAGCCATCACCTTATGTTTCACACGCGGCGATGTTCGGAGGTGTCGGTGGCCGTAGGCCAGATACTGCGGCACGGAACCGTTAAGCCCCGAACAGTGGCCGGCATTATACGACAGGATCTTGAATGTCTGAGGCATAGTATTTTGAGGCCTCCAGTGTGCCACAGGCGTCGTGAAGAGGACAGTGTTTTCAGCTCTTTCTGTTGAGAAAATCGCGCAATTGCCATAAAGCGAGTCCCCGGTGGCTTATGCGGTTTTTTTCATCTGTGGACAGGGCCGAAAAAACTTTGTCTGATCCATCGGGTTGAAAGCAGGCGGATATGGGAAGTCCCGGCAGATAATCAGCCTGCAGTGCATCGGTGATCGTTCCTTCACACATTCCTTCAAACTGATGGTCATTTCCCTGATCGTCGATGAAATGCAGAGCGCACACGAAGCGCGCCCGCTTATTCGATGCGCGATTCATGCGATCGAGAAAGTAGGTGATCCATTCTTCGTCGCTCGCCTCGGGGCCGGCGCCCCAGCGACGCGTATGAATGCCGAGCTCGTCTTGCAAGGCTTCGACGATCAAACCGGAATCATCGGCAACAGTCGGTATGCGCGATCGGTCGGAATAAAATTGCGCCTTCTGTTTCGCATTCTCGTAAAACGTTTTGCCGTTTTCCTCTGGAACGTCGGTGATCAGAAAATCATCCGGTGTTTTGATCTCGTATGATAGATCGCCAAGCACCTCGCGCATCTCGATAATTTTGCCTTTGTTGTTGGTACCGAGGAGCAGGTGCATGGAATTAGAATAGCGGCCTATACCTGCTGAGCGCCATCTCTTGGTGCGATCTATGTCCTCTTCTCTGTCTTCATCCCTACTTTTGGGAGCGGGTTTTCTACCCGCTGTTATTGAGCATTCACCTGTAGCAGCAGCCGTCCCCGGCTGCGGTGTCTGAGGTATTCCTCAGCACCAACCTTCC
>JBEPVF010000004.1:0-138510 GCA_041691135.1 Candidatus Peribacteria bacterium | reverse complement strand
CGTTGCTTCCATTTGATCCGTTCGATCCGCCGCTACCGTTGCTGGATGAGCCGCCTGAGCCGTTGCTCCCATTCGAGCCATTACTTCCGTTGGACCCATTCGAACCATTGCTTCCATTAGATCCGTTACTCCCATTGGAGCCATTGGATCCTGATCCATTCGAACCGTTGCTTCCATTTGATCCGTTCGATCCGCCGCTACCGTTGCTGGATGAGCCGCCGGACCCAAATGTCCCGCAACGCGGATCCGGCAAACCCTGCGGCTTGGGAATTTCTCCTAGGTGCACCGCACGTATAACCGGTTCGGTGTTATGTGTCGGATCCAGCGATACTTCGAAGCCAAGCCAGAAAGAACATGCCTCCGAGGGATCACGCTGAATGCCCGGCACATATCCTTGGTCGACAAGTACATCCAAATTGACACAGTAACCATCGTTTACCGGACTCGCGCCATAGGCGCACACCTGCCTGGCTCCGAACGGGTTGTTCGCGACAATCATTTTGTCCTGTTCGGGATAGGAACGGTGCTGGTCGGCAAAGTACTGAACCAATGCGTGCTGCAATCCTGCCGCTTCGGACTGGCGGCGGCCGTCATCCCAACCGGTCAGGATATTTTCTTTTGGATTCAGCGCAAAAATAACGACACCGGCAACCACGCTGATGATCGCCATCGAATAGAAAAGTTCAATGAAACTGCCGATACCCGGACGAAGAGCCCATTGGCGACGGGGGGATGGTCGCTTCATACGCATGCACGCGGGACAAAAAAGTCGAGGTCATCACTGTACTGCAAAACGAGCCGCGAAGGAAAGTGTCGACCTGCAATCGCCTGTGGTAATCGCATGAGCAATGTCACAATATTAAATACGGATCAGGGAACAGTTGTCTGAATATAGAACGGCTTCGCATCCTGCGCAGAACCCGCCGTGGTGAACGCGCCGCCGACGTATAAGTTCTGACCGTCACTCTGCAGAGCATAGACTGAGCCATTGACTGCCGGATCCCATGTGAATGTGAGCGATGTCGTATCGAAGCCAGCCATATAAGGATGGCCACCGCCCGACAATGAGGAGAAGTCGCCGCCGGCGAATGATTTGCCGCCCGTGGCAGCAATGGCACTCACAAGTGCATTCGGTCCGGGATTCCAGCTCGTCACACTGCCACTCGTGACATCGAACGCTGCCAACCGCGCGCGGGAACTGCCACCGGCACTGGTAAAGTCGCCACCGGCCAGGAGCGACAAGCCATTCATCGTCAACGCCGCAACACGTCCATTGAGATTGGGATTCCAAGTCGAGAGAGCCGCGCTTGTTTTATCCAATGCCGCTAGACGATTACGTGTCTGCGATCCGATCTGTGTGAAGTCGCCTCCTATATAGAGGATGGATCCGTTGACGGCCAAAGCGCGTACCGCATCGTTCGGTGCCGGATCCCACGACAAGAGAGCGAGATTAGATGAGAGATTGAAGGCAGCAGCAAACTTACGCGACGTGTAACCGACATAGGTGAAGTCGCCGCCCGCATACAATGTTTGCCCGTCGACAAGCAGCGAGCGTACGGACCAGTTGGGTGACGGATTTGCCGACGAAAGATCGGCGGTTGTCACATCAACGGAAGCGAGGTACTCACGTTCGATATCGCGCATCGACGTGAAGTCGCCACCGATGATTACCGACGAGCCGTTAAGTGCGAGAGCGCGCACCGTTCCATTGGCATTGGCATCCCAAGAGAGCATCTGTCCGGTGACTGAATTGAGCGCCGCAACGTTGTTGCGGTTATCGCCACCGATGCTGTTGAATGTGCCACCGACGTATACATTGTTGCCGTGCGTCGCGATCGCGTAGCCCGCATTACTGGCGCTCGGATTCCAGTCGAGAATATCACCGGATGTTGCATTGATAGCCGCCAGATAATTGCGCGGCAACCCGCCAATGTACGAGAAGTCGCCCGTGGCATACACTGTATTACCAGTGATGGCCAACGCACGCACCGTACCATCAATATTGCTGCTGGTACTGGTTGGATCACCGTTAGCGTTGGGGTCCTCGTCCTGCTGGTCATCTTCCTGTTCGTCACCTCGTGCACTCGGATCCCAATTGGACACGCTGCCCGTATTGGCATTGAAGGCCGCCAGATACCGGCGCGTTGTTCCGCCGACAAGCGTGAAGTCGCCGCTGGCGTACACCGTATTGCCGCTGATGGCGATGGCGAAGACCGGTGCGTCGGAACTTGGTTTCCAGACGTTCGAAATCGTACTGCTGCTGTTCAACCAGGCCGCCAGACGATTGCGGGTGGAACCGCCGATGGAGGTGAACGCGCCGCCGACGTACACGCTGGACCCATGCACCGCCACGGTATAGACCGTGCTGTTTGCGTTGGGATTCCAAGTACTGAGAGTCGTATTCGTAAACGAGGCGAGACGATTGCGGGTGGAACCGCCGATGGAGGTGAAATCGCCGCCGACGTACAACGTGCTGCCGTTGACCGCCAGCGTATAGACGGCGGCATTGGCATTGGGATTCCAAGTACTGAGCGTGCCAGTGGAACCGAACGAAGCCAAGCGGCCATGCGAGACGCCATTGATCTGCGTGAAGTCACCGCCGACGTACACATCGTTCACCTTCTTTACTATTGTCCGCACAGCACCATTGAAGACCGGATTCCAGGTAGTATCGACTACTCCATTTGCCAAAATGTGCGCAAAGTTCGTGCGTGCCACCCCGCCCACACGCGTGAATGATCCACCGATGTACCATCCGTCTCCATCGTCGATCACGGCGTACACCGGACCATTCACTTTGGGGAAAGGATTCTGAAGTAACCCAGTGTTCTGGCTAATGACAACTCCGTAGCCGGTATTAGGACCCACCACTGTGAAGCTGCCACCGATATATGTCGTCGTACCGGTATGCTGGATGGCATACACCGGACCATTGGGTACCCAGGGACTATCGGTAGCCAAAGGTGCTGATGAGGAACTGCTGGAACTGGAACTACTCGATGACGACGAGGAAGATGACGAACTACTAGAGGAAGAACTGCTGGAACTTGAGCTGCTGCTGGAAGAACTGGATAAGCTAGACGTTGAAGACGAGCTCGGTGCAGGAGACGAACTTGAAGAAGAGGAAGATGACGAAGACGAAGAAGAGGAAGCTGGAGGCAGGCCACAGTTGGGATCCGTATTGGGCCCCACTTCTTTTTTACCGAGGTTCGTGGAAATGACACGCGGCTCGGTTACTTTTTCCAGATAGACGGCATACCCCAACCATGTCGGACAGGGCTCCATGTTATCGCGCTGCAGCGTCGGTATATATTCCTCCGTCACCAGTGCATCAAGCTTGACGCAGTAGCCGTCACCATTCGTGTAGGTACAGATCGGACGAAGGTTGGCGGCTCCCTCCTGCATTTTGGACTGGTCCGGAAACGCACGTTTATCGGTAAAGCGCTGCAGAAGAGCATTCTGAATGGCACGAGCCTGCGATACGCGCACCGAATCATTCGCGGCAGTTGTCGGCTGCGACTTATTTGTCGCCATCACAATGATGCCTGCCATCACTCCTATGATTCCCGCCGACACAAGCAATTCTGCAACCGTGCCGAAGCCGGCGCGAAAGTGGGACGTTGTCTGATGAAGAGGACGTCGCTGCATTCAGAGGGAAGGATCGGCCTATTCTACCGCGTTCGTGTGGCGTAGAAAGCAAACCAGCCAGCCGAATGAATCACTCGTCCAGTGGACGCTTTCTTTCTTGGTGCAACGGTGAAAAGATATATGTCACGTAACACAGTAAAAGAGGCTCATTAGACCAATCCATGTGCCGAACATTTCTGAATGGTCCGAAGAGCGCACGACTATAAAATGAATTGCACCGTTCTAAACTTGTGTCGACGCATCTCCTTTTGGACTCTTTATTCGACTTGGGATTTTTAGCGGGCTCCTGTATACAAGCGGCATATGGACCTCAGCAAACTCCCCATTGGCTCTCCGCCAAACGAAGTGAATGTAGTTGTCGAAATACCAGAAGGATCTTCGGTGAAGTACGAAGTCGACAAAGAATCCGAACTCCTGTTCGTCGACCGCTTCGTGCACACGGCCATGTTCTTCCCGTTCAATTACGGATTCATCCCACACACACTGTCGGAAGATGGCGACCCGCTCGATGTGCTTCTGATCTCTGAACAGCCCGTAGTTCCCGGCTGCGTGGTGCCAGCCCGCCCGATCGGTATGCTGGAAATGGAAGATGAAGCCGGTGAAGACTGTAAAATTTTGGCTGTGCCCACAAAGAAAGTGGATCCCTGGTATGCCGACATCGAGGATTTGAAAGATCTGGATGAGGCCACGCGCAACAAGATCAAACATTTTTTCACGCACTACAAAACATTAGAGGAAGGCAAGTGGGTGAAGATCAAACGAATGCTGGGAAAAAAGGAAGCGTACGCGATGATCGAGAAAGCAATTGCGAAGAAACAGAAGTGACCGCAGAAACAGCGGATTGAGAATGTAAGGATTAAAAAAGTTTCCTTCTTCACAATCCTAATCCTTTGTCACCTCTCTCACTCTTTATAGGAGCAACATTTTCCCCAGCTGCAAAAACGCCAGGAATCCGAAAATATCCGTCGCCGTCGTGACGAAGATGGAACTGGCAATGGCTGGGTCTACTTTCCAACGCTTGAGAACGAACGGAACGAGTGCACCGAAAAAACCGGCGACAAATAAATTGAGGACCATCGCCAAACCCAGCACCAGACCGAGCATAGGCGTTCCGTGGAACAGAACCGCCGCCCCAGCCGCGACGACACCGATGATGACACCGTTAAGTGCGCCGGCAATCGCTTCGCGAAAGATCACTTTACGCGCTTCCTCCCAATCCAGATCGCCCGACGCCAATCCGCGCACCACCACCGCGAGCGCCTGCGTAGCCGCATTGCCGCCTTCGCCGGCGACGATCGGCATGTAGACGGCCAGGATCGCCAGCTTCGCGATCACATCCTGGAATTGCGCTACGACTGCTGATGCCAGGAACGCTGTCGCCAGGTTGATAATGAGCCACGTATAACGCCGGCGTACCTTCAGATAAATCGGGTCGAGGGGGGATTCTTCGCGTACGACGCCGGCGAATCGGTAGACGTCTTCGGTCGCTTCGGCCTCGGCCACCTTCAACAAGTCTTCCAAATGGATCACACCAATGGGACGTTGGTTGTCGTCGACAACGCAAATCACTTCGGCCCGCTGTAAAGATAAACTTTCGAGCAATTGTTCGCGGTCGGTTGCCGCCGTCACAATCGGCATGCGCTGAGCCAACGTCGACAGGGCAACGCCTGCTTTGAAAATAAGATCACGGTACGGCATGTATCCCAAAAGTTTTTCACGCTCCTGTACCAGAATCACCGGCGTGTTCTTCTTCTCTTTGGTCCGCTCACGCACCATTTTAACAACATCTTCCAAACTCAACGATGCAGCCACGACGACAAAATTGAAGTCCATGAGTCCGCCGGCCGTCTCGGAACCGTACGTGAGAAGCTTTTCGATCTTCACCCGTTTGTCCTCCCTCATCTTGCCAAGGATAATCTGCTGCCGCTCAGGCGTGAGAAACTGCAGCACGTCTGTCGCTTCGTCTTCGTCACAGAAATGGAGGAAGCGCGCGATAATCGAGTCCGTGAGACGCGGAAGTACCGCTTCTTTCCGGGACGGTGAAAGGTCCACCACTGCATCGGCCTGCAGTTCGGGCGGCAATAGTGCGAACACTTTGCGACTGCCGCGCGGAAGATCGTTGATCACCGCCGCGATCGTCGACGGATCTTCGGTCGCCAAAATATTCCGAAGTTGCCGGTCTTTCTTCTCGTGCAAATATGCCTCCACCCGCTCGTAGAGCGCATCATAATGATCGCCGGTGAGTGCGTTGGCTTGGGTCATCGGGAGGAAGGGTGGGCGTAGTGTAGCCTATGCGCACTCTTCATTTATATCGAATCACTTACAGTCCGGTCTTGTCGCTTCTCAGTTTTGGAGATTCGTATATTTTCCCTTTTATGTGCTTGACTAATACTTCACATATCAAGTATCATACAAGCATATGACATCTCTCAGCACCCCCCTCAAAATGCTTATGAATATGGCGATTGTGCAAACAATCACCAGCCGCCGCCTGGATGCCAGACTCGGCGGTCTCGGTTTTACCGAGTTTTTGATTCTGTTTCACCTCGAACAAGCGCCAGGCGAAAAGATGCGGCGCGTTGATCTGGCCGAAATCATCGGCCTCACTCCTTCCGGCGTCACCCGATTGCTGGCACCCATGGAGAAAATAGGACTGATAAAAAGAGAGGCGAATGCGCAGGATGCGCGCGTGAGTTTTGTGGCGCTGGCGCCCAGCGGCAAGCGCATGCTCAATGAGTCGATTGAAAACGCCGAGGAGTTGGCACAGAGAGTGTTGTCTCCCCTGTCCGACGAAGAAGTGAAAAGTGCTTCGGGTTTACTGGTGAAACTTGGCGGAACGGTGCGATAAGAAAGTCGATTTACACTTCTTTCTCTGCTACTAAATTCGGACAGCGAGAATCTGCGGTCGAATTCCTAGAGCCTAGCATGCCATCAGTCGGGTATTACCACCAATGAGGTAAGGCGGATGATCATTGCAAAAGAGAACAATGGGTGCAGGGAGCTCTTCGCCGTTTTCCAGACCGCTGAAAATTTTCGCGTGATCACGATTAGAACCGATGTGAGCGATGACATCATCCTTGCTCCATTCTCCTTGGGAATCCGCATTCGTCATCACAGACCAATCCACATCGGACAGGGATTCTAATTGAGCGCTATCAAATGCTTGTTCTAGACCAATATAATCCAATTCTAATTCTTCCGCCGTCCTTTGAAGTTCGGCTTTTTCCTCTTCAATTTCATTTCCAATAGGTTTCCTCCAACGCGGCGCCTTCAGTAATTGGTCTAACTCTGTCTTCGTCCCAACTTGAAGTTCATTGGGAAAAGACATGCCTTCTTTGCGTAATCCACCTTCATGCTTTATTGGTATTTCTGTCATTCATTATATTATACATCATTTCACTGACTTGCGGAATGATAGGTGGCCCTTAATACTAAAACTTGGCTTTAACTTCGGATTGAGAAGAATCAGAGCTTTTTTATACCAAGCCCAAAAATCAATGACTCGTTAAGTGCTTTACCGCCTTCTCAAGCGAGACATCGAAGTCAGCATCCATTGCAAACACAGGCAGGTTATATTTGCTCGCCTCCTTTTCAGTATGAGCTGCGTAGACTGCTATCATCTTCGCAATTTTGGCAAAGGTAGCTTCTTCCTTCGTTTTTCTCAGAATCCAATCATTAGGCGTCGTAGACTTATGAAAGTCTTGCGGCATTTTCCCTTCGTCTCGCTTCAGAAGAAATGCTGTCCTGATATGTTCATTACCGAATTTCTTTAGAATGTGACTGACAATTTCTGGAGTGACTTGATAACCTTCAATAATGAAATTATCTTCATCCTTTAAGTATGTTTCCGCCATCATGCTTATTGCATCGTAGGTCGCTTTTGATTGTTCGATATATCCCTGAACAACTTCTTCAGCAGTGTATTGGGAATAGAGTTCTTCATTACTATTCCCTCGCAGATAGCTATGAGTGAAAAGGGCAGGATGTTTTTCCTTCGGAGTGTAAACCCGCACAATATTTTCCAATGTGTCCGATGAAATCCAGGGAATCAGCAACTTCCTGCTTAATGTTTTTGCCAACGATGTTTTCCCACACTTAGGTGGTCCACCGATTAAATAAACAGTCATAACTTTGAGAGTATCTACTGAAGTTCAAAAGTTCAAAGGTTGATTGGATAGGCGCTTCGACAAAGGGGATGGCGGGTCACGTGATCGTGCGCAGCCACGTAAAGTGGCTAGCCGCTGCACTATAGTCAATGTCCTGCGGTCATTGTTGCCACGTAAAAGCGCTACACGCTCACGTGGCACGTAAAGCGGTGAAGCAGAGAATGTATCGGTTGTTGTGGCTGTGCCACGTGGCGCCGCAGGCGCTTTACGTGGTAGTCCCGGCGGGAATCGGACCTGCATCTACCCCTTAGGAGAGGGTCGTTCTATCCATTGAACTACGGGACCAGAAGTGTGTCGGTTCTGCTTCATAATTTTCGGCTTACATTCAAAAAACCAGAACCTGCAGCCAGCCTACAAGCTGCACATTACTTCGCAAGTACTACCACCTCGCGTCCCTCCTGCGGCAAGTTTCCCTTCAATTTGTACTCTTTGGTGACCGATTCATCTTTCACGCCAATGGACTTAAACACCGTTGCGTAGGCATCGCTGTCGTCGGTCGGGACAAGCATGAGAATGCGCGGATCGAACTCATCGACCAGCTTTTGGAGCAGTTTCAGATTCTGCATCGGCATGACCAATACATCGACTTCGCCCACCGCTTCGATCTGGGTATCCGTCCACTCCTGCAATGGCGACGAGAGGAAAGCAACGCGCACGCCATCGAGCCGTGTGACGAACGAGACCTGCTGCCCTTCCAAGTGTGCAATACCTCTGAGCGTGATGCCCTGAATATTGTATTCACCCGGCCACGAGAGTTTGCCTTTCTCAGGCTCTTCCTGCGGGACAGTCAGCAAATTGATCGTTCCATCGGCCTTTGTCTCGGGTGCCGGGTAGACCAGCATGGTTGCATCGCCGGTGGAAACGCGAATGCCGGAGTCGAGAGCGGTAAAGGTGATCATGGGAGGAGACTATAGGACAGAATGCTACAGGTGAAAAGTGTGATCCAAGCAGGTAGTAAACAGGCAAAGGGGCAAATCAGGCACGAATGGGGCCTGCCACCTCTACTTTCTCGATCTTTGCGCCTAAACTCTGGAGTTTTTCGTCCAATTTATCGTAACCGCGCTCGATATAGCGGACATCGGTAATCGTCGTTTCGCCTTCGGCACACAGTGCTGCAAGGACCATGGCGGCACCGGCACGGATATCGTTGCTGGCCACGATGCGGCCCTTGAGCGATGTCGGACCGATAATGAGCGCCTGATGGGAGTTGAGAACTTCGATATGCGCGCCCATCTTTTCGAGTTCATACAGATAGGCCAAGCGTCCTTCGAACAGCCGTTCGAATAGGCGGCTGACACCGCGTGCTTGTGTCATGAGCACACCGGTCGGAGCCTGCAGATCGGTGGGGAAGCCCGGGAAAATATTCGTGCGGATACTCATCGCTTCGAGCGTCGACAGTTCGCCATCGACGAGCAGCGTCTTTTCTTTGACATCGTATTTGAAGACAGCGCCGGCTTTTTCGAGCATATAGAGAACTGTCAGCAGTTGATCGCGATCAAAATCATGCAGACGCACTTTGCCATGTGTGATGAGTGCAGCCATCAGGAGCGCGCCCGCTTCCAGATAATCCGGTGTGACCCGGTGTTCCGTGCCTTGCAACTGAGTATTTCCGCGGACGGTGACGGTGTGATTGCCGATACCTTCTACTTTCGCGCCGATCTTCTCCAGAAAATGCTGCACGTCCTGCACATGTGGCTCGCCAGCCGCCAGATCCACCTGCGTTTCGCCGGGGAGCAATGCCGCGGCCATCAGCACGTTCTCGGTGGCAGTGACGGAAAATTCCGGTAGCACGACCGTGCCGGCTTTGAGCGTGCCTTGCAGATGCAACAGGTCATCGGTGCTCATGTTTTCGGCGCCCAGTTGTTCGAACGCCTCGATGTGTGCCCCAACCGGCCGCTTACCCAGAACACAACCGCCCGGATACGACATTTCAACTACGCCGAAGCGCGCAAGCAATGGACCAAGGAGCACAATGGAACCGCGGAGCTTCGACACATATTCGGCCGGAATCGGCTGACTGCGAACGGATTCGGCGTTGATGCGGACTGTATTTTCTTCGAACGAAGTCTGCGCGCCCAAAAAATCGAGGATCTTCAGCATCGCCACCGTGTCGCTCAGACGCGGTACGTTGTGCAGTACCGTCTCGCCTTTGGCGAGCAGGCTCGCTGCAATCAGCGGAAGGGCCGCATTTTTGGAACCGCTGATCGTGACATCACCCTTTAAAGCCACTCCTCCGTGTACGCGGTAACTGACATCCATACGGGAGGAGTGTAGCGGAACGGGGGAGGGAGAACAGTAGAGGGAAGCGGTTTCGGAGAAAAAGACCAAAACCAACTACCAAACACCAATTGGCGCAGTAGAACTTCTTCTTATTCTGGAAGATTTCCATCGTTTTTTCTGTACTGAAGAATCACACTCTCCAAAAGAAGTGCTGCCACTCCGACGGTAATACAGCTATCAGCCACATTAAAGATGTAGAACGAACCTACCTGGATGAAGTCGGTCACGTAACCATCCATCGCTCGGTCGGTCAGATTGGCGAGCGCGCCGCCGACGATCAAACCAAATCCGATGCGTTGCCAGGCTGTCTTGGCCGTGCGAACAGCCGTGACACCGATGGCGAGGAGGGCGATCAGCACAAATACCTCTTGAACCAAGGGAGGGAGGCGGATGCCGAAGGCGATACCGGGATTGAGCGTCTTTTGCAATCCCACGAACGAACCGATCACAGCAAAACGCGCGACGAGCGTGGAGTTCACGAGGAGATCAAGAGCAAGGCTGATGCCGAAGCTCAGCGACAGCACAATGAAAAACAGAGACATAGCGAGAGTATGAATGAAGAAAGAGGAATTAGAAATCAAGATAAAGAGGATGACAACCTGCGAAGAAAAACCCTCATTCTGAACTTCTACCCTTACTCCGCTTTCCAACTTCCGCTATTCTTCGCATCCATGATCCGCTTCGCCAATTTCCGCCGGATGGATTTGCTTTTGCTCGGGATTGCGGTGGTGCTGACATTATTCGGGTTGGCAATGATCGCCAGCGTGAGCGTGTTCGAAAGCTATCAGCTGACGATGCGAACCACCGGCCATCCGTACAACTCCTTCTATCTGTGGCGCAGCTTCTTCCATGTATGTCTGGGCTTCAGCATCATGTTCACCACGGCCATAATTCCGTACCGCGTGTGGGAACAGTATGCGCGGCCATTGTTCTTTTTAACTCTGCTGCTCCTAACCCTCGTGTTCGTCCCAGGCATCGGCGGCGCGTGGGGCACATCGCACAGCTGGATCCGGCTCGGCCCGTTCTCGCTGCAACCCTCGGAGTACTTCAAACTGACCTTCATCTTTTATCTGGCTGTGTGGCTGCAGAAACGCGAACAGCTGATCGGCACGTTTAAAGAAGGATTTCTGCCATTCGTGACGGTGCTCCTCGTCTCCACGTTCATCATCGCCGTCGAGCCCGACCTCGGTTCATTCCTTGTGCTCTCGTCGATCGGCTGCATGATGTTCTTCATCGCCGGCGGCAATATTTTCCACCTGTTGCTCGGCGGAGGACTGGCCGCCTTTTTGGGTTTGCCGATCATTCTACATAAGCAGTACATCCGTGCCCGGTTTATTGCGTTCCTGTCACCCAACGATCCGACCATCGCCGAAACGATAGGATTCCAGATCAAACAAGCACTGATCGCCATCGGCAGCGGCGGATTCTTCGGCGTCGGCTACGGCAAATCGATCCAGAAATTCGGCTATCTGCCGGAGGTGCAGGCCGACATGATTTTCTCGGCCATGTCCGAGGAGCTCGGCTTCTTCCGTCTGCTCATCGTTCTCTCGATGTACACGATGCTCGTCATTCGCGGTTATCGCATCGCCCAGAACGCGCCTGACCGCTTCGGCTTCATGGTCGCCAGCGGCATCACAACATGGATCGCCGTACAGACGCTGATCAACATTTCGGTAAACATCGGCCTGTTCCCGATCACCGGTCTCACTCTGCCATTCATCAGCTACGGCGGCACATCGCTGTCGTCTCTTTTGGCAGGCGTCGGCATTTTGCTGAACATCTCCATGCACTCAACAGAAGAAGCGAGCCTGGCCCGACGGACCAGGAAGCAGCAGGGACCAGGCGGACTCGCGTCTATTTTTGGATAAAAATTGCACTGTCTCTACAAACAAAGATCAAGGATGCAGAGGATTATTTTCGTGACGCTTCTCCGCACGCCTGCTAGGCTGAGATATCTGATGCAATCCCGCCACATCATTCGCCGTGCGATGAATGCTGCGCGTGAGCGCAAAGTAACGATGCAGGCGCCGCGCATCCTGTTTGCGGGCGGAGGATCGGGAGGGCATCTGACGCCATCGGTCGCCGTGTGGCGTGCGATACAAACGATATCGCCGGACGCGGTGGCGCACTTCATTTGTTCGGAGCGCGAGGATGACGCCGCTTTTTTGCGCAAAGAAGATGTACCGTTCGATCAGCTTCCCTTGATTCGTCGTTCCGTCTCCGCACCATTTCGACTGTGGCAGGGGTACCGTCAATCACGCGCCATCCTGCAGCGCTTTCGGCCAGCGGTCGTCTTCAGTAAAGGCGGATCGGTGAGCGCAGCCGTGGCATTGGCGGCGCATCATTTGCGCATCCCCATCGTTCTTCACGAATCCGACGCGGTCAGCGGTAAAGCGAACCGTTGGGCATCGCGCTGGGCGAAGGTGATTTGTCTCGGTTTTCCGACGAATGATAAGCGGTCCGCAACCGGCAGCCAATCCTCTTCCGTCGAACACCGGCGTATTTTTACCGGCAACCCCGTGCGTCCGGAAGTCTTGCAGGGATCACGAGAGAGAGGCCTCCGCCTGTGCGGATTTTCGGGAACACGACCGATTGTACTCGTGATGGGTGGCAGCCAGGGCGCACAGGCCCTCAATGATATCGTGCGCGCACGTCTGGATGATCTGCTTGGGCTGTGCGATGTGATACATCTGACCGGCAGAGGCAAAGAAAATAAAGAGGAGCGTCCCGGCTACTTCATCAGAGCATTTGCTCATGCTGACTTGGCCCATATGTACGCCATTGCCGATGCATGCATCAGCCGTGCCGGCGCCAGCAGTATCGCCGAACTGAGCGTGCTGCGTATTCCGACACTCCTTGTTCCGCTGCGGGGCGTGGCGCAGGATCATCAGCTGGCCAATGCGACAGTTGCGTCGACGATGGGCGGATTCCGGATGATCGAACAGGATATTCTGCCGCGGGAAATTGTTTCGACAGTTCGCGAACTGCTGTTTGATGAACGTTCGCGTGCATCGATGCAGGAAGCGATGCAACACTTCGCCGTCCCCGATGCCGCCGAGCATATTGCCAAGATACTTCTCGATTGCATTGGCAGTTAGTGTAAATAGGCCTACACTTCCGCTCCGTCAAAGACTCACACAAGTCTTCATATCATATCTTCTCCCTTGCGCATGTCGTCACACACTCCTCCCCGCGTCCAAACGCATGAGCGGGTCGATGTGCCTCTTCTTTCGGGAATCCATCGCGTGACGCTCCACTCGGATTTGGGAGACATTGTCCTGTCGCTCGATGCGACGGTGGCGCCCAAAACCGTGACGAATTTTGTGACGCTCGCTACGCAGGGATACTACGACGGTCTTACCTTTCATCGCGTGATTCCCGGTTTCATGATCCAAGGCGGGGATCCCAACGGCGATGGAACGGGCGGCAAGAGTGTGTTCGGCCCGACCTTCAAAGATGAAATCGACCCGCGATCTCCGCTGTACCAGGATGGTTACAAAGCCGGATCAGTCGCCATGGCCAACCACGGACCGAATACGAACGGCAGTCAGTTCTTTATTATGGAAAGCGATTACCCGCTGCCGCCGCACTACACCATCTTCGGCCGGGTGACGGAGGGGCAGGACGTGGTCCACGCCATCGCGCAAACGGAACGCTCCATGCTGAACGACCGGCCCTTGAAGACAGTGAAGTTCACAGTGGAGGTGATGAAATAGTAGAGGGAGTATCGAAGAGCCAAACTAAGAACGAAGCACGACATTCGAAATCCGAAAAATCGGTGGCTTGTTCTAATTTTGAATTTTGGATTTCCCTGGTTTTTGGCGTCTTGGCTCTTCGTGCTTTCTACCGCCATTGCACGCCTGCAAAACTGTTGTCGTATCGCTTGCGATCGAACCCTGTTGCCGATAGTCTGCTGCCCTATGCACAACTTGCCAAAATTCATCATCCCTCTTTTTGCCCTGGCCTTCCTTTTGGTCGGTTGCGGAAAGACCGAAACCCCCGCTACTCCCGCATCATCCGACACATCGGCCAGCAGTACTGACGCTACCGCCAGTAGCGTTGCGCGTCCCATCACCTTCGATGGTGTTCTTCTGACGGGCAAGCACACGGTTGTCCTCAAGACATCCAAAGGAGATGTGACCATAGAGCTCAACGCCGATGCAGCGCCCAAAGCCGCTACAAACTTCGCTGCGCTCGCCAAGTCGGGTTACTACAACGGTCTTACCTTTCATCGCGTCATTCCAAGCTTCATGATCCAGGGTGGCGACCCCGATGGCAACGGCAAGGGCGGCGTGAGCGTATTCGGTGCGACGTTCGAGGACGAAATCAACGCCCAGAGCTACGGTCTCGACAAGAAGAGCCTGAGCGATCTGGCCAAGGATCAGCCTATCCCGGATGAACTCAAAAATCTGACCCTGCAGCAGTACTACGAAAAACAGGGCTACACGTACAACGACAAATTGCAGTCTCTGCCACTTAAACGCGGTTCGGTAGCCATGGCTAACCGCGGACCGAATACGAACGGCAGTCAGTTCTTTATTGTACAGGGCGATAATCTTACGTGGCTCGAAGGCAAGTACACTGTGTTTGGCACCGTGACGAGCGGTATGGAGGCAGTGGATGCCATTGCCGGTGTGGAACGCGATCAGCAGGACAAGCCGTTGGAGCCGATAACGTTTACAGCAGAGGTGAAGAATTAAGGAAACAACTTAGAAATTAAGAATTACGACCTGCACGACAAACGCAGGTCGTAATTCGTTCTGCTATTTGTTCTGTATCGTCTACACTATTTTTATGAGAACCCGCTTCGCCCCGTCCCCCACCGGTTTTCTGCATGTCGGCGGTCTTCGTACGGCACTCTATGCATGTGCGCTGGCGAAACAAAATGGCGGGCAATTTCTGCTGCGCATCGAAGACACGGATCAGGAACGCAATGTACCGGGCGCGATTGAACAGATTATCCACAGTTTGCAGTGGGCCGGATTGGCGCCGACCGAAGGTGTGGTCCTGCAGGATGGACAAGTGGCGCAAGCAGGTGCGAAAGGTCCGTACATTCAATCCGAGCGACTGGAGATCTACCGCAAGCATGCCGATCTTCTCCATGAACGTGGCTACGCATACCCCTGCTTTTGCACCAAAGACCGGCTCGAAGCGATGCGCAAGCAACAGGAAGCCGCCCATCAAGCACCGATGTACGACCGGCATTGCCTGCAACTGAGCACAGAGGAAATCGACAAGAAGCTTGCTGCAGGCGAACCCCACGTGCTGCGTTTAAAGATCCCGCGCGACGAGGTCATTTCGTTCGAAGACGATATCCGCGGACTGGTCACATTCCGCGGTGATACGATTGACGACCAGGTACTGCTCAAGAGCGACGGGTTCCCGACATATCACCTTGCACACGTGGTCGATGATCACTTGATGGAGATCGATGTGGTATTGCGTGGCGAAGAATGGCTGAGCAGCCTGCCCAAACATCTGCTCCTGTTTCAGTACTTCGGCTGGACTCCTCCGCGCTACGCGCACGTGTCGCTGTTGCTCAACAAGGACAAGAGCAAACTGAGCAAACGCCAAAATTCCGTATCAGTTGATGAATATCGCAACAAAGGTTACTTGCCCGAAGCGCTGATAAACTTCCTGGCTTTGCTCGGCTGGAACCCCGGCACGACGCAGGAAATTTTCACACTGGAGGAATTGATCCAGCAATTCTCGCTGGACCGTGCGCAGAAGGCCGGCGCTATTTTCGATCTGGAAAAACTGGATTGGCTGCAGGGCCAGTGGATGCGCAAACTTCCACTGCAAGACTTTGCCGATCGTATCCGCGAAGATGTCGGTGAGCAGTACTCTGCAGCCCTCACCGATCCGAAATTTTTGGAACGAGTAGCGCTGATTCAGGAACGCATCATCTTCTTCCACGAAGCGCCAGACATGCTGTCATATTTTTATCAAGAACCGGCGGTAAACATGGACGTCATTCTGAGCGCTAAGCAGAAAGTGACGACGGATATTCTGGCGACGATTCTGGATTTACTGACGAAGACTCTCGAAGGAATGGCCGATGCAAATTGGACAGCCGATGGCATCAAGAACGCATTGGAACAGGCACTGACCGATTCAGGCTTCAAGCGCGGGCAGCTTCTGTGGGTGTTGCGGGCGGCAGTGACAGGTCGAGATTACAGTCCGGGAGCCTATGAAGTAGCTGCCAGCGTCGGGAAGGAAGAAACGGTGAAGCGGCTACAAAATGTAAACGCTCTTATCAAATCCTGATAATGAACGTGCAGATCCAGGAAAACATTCCCGTCGGCCCCAAGACCACCATGCGCATCGGCGGTCAGGCTCGGTACTTTGCCGAACTCTCGACCCGGGAAGATGTGGAAGAGGCATATCAATTCGCTCAAGAAAAAAATATTCCCTTCATCGTTCTCGGCTCCGGCTCGAACACCGTTTTCGAAGAAGGAACGATCGACGCGCTCGTCGTCCGCATTAAAGCAGGCACGGTACTACTCCCCACTGATCATTCACCACTGACCGTTGTCGATGCGGGCAAAAATCTTGCCATGTTGATCAACGAGCTCGCCAAGACCGGATTCGATCTGTCCGCTCTTACCGGCATTCCCGGTACAATGGGCGGCGCGGTATTCGGCAATGCGGGACAAGGCGCCGGTGGCATTTGGATCGATTCGTTTATCCGCACTGTGACTGTCTTTGTGAATGGCGAGTGGAAAGAATTACAACGGGAGGATTGCAAATTTCGCTACCGTGAAAGTTTGTTCAAAGACCTCCTGGGTGAAGAACCAAGGACCAAAGGCCAAGGACCAACTGTCACCATCTGGTCGGTGACGCTTGAGATACCCTCGGGTGAACCTGAGCATATCAAAACTGAAGTGGAACGCCTCCTGCAGAAGCGCATCAAGACGCAGCCGCATCTCAAAACAGCCGGCTCCTGCTTCAAATCTCTGCCCGATGGGACACCGGCCTGGAAACTGATCGAGCAAGCCGGTTTGCGCGGACTGACGGTTGGCGGCATTCAGGTGAGCGAGAAGCACGCGAATTTTTTACTGAACATCGGCGGCGGAACGTTCGAGAACGTTCGGGACGTGACACACACCATCCGCCAAACAGTACCGCAAATCGCGAGCATCGAAATGCGCTTGTATGGGAGCGATGGAAAGATCGCTTCGTAGAGAAAACTTTGCATCACAAAAAGACGCGGGTAGCATCGCAGGCTGTGCACTCTTTTTCTTCGGAGCGGCTGAAGCATGCAGAACAACAAACGACTGCCGGGCAGAAATCGATGGGACAGAGTGCAGACCTGCTTCAGGCGGCAGTGGCTCGGCGAGTGTCCATGCGGGCGCAGATGCAACAATGGACAACCGTTAATCGGGCGATAGAACCGGCCTCCGCAATGGACCGTCCGATTCACTATCCGTGGAGCGAAGAGTCTCCTCTGCCCCTCGAACCCATTGTGACTTCAGAAGAATTTGCGCCTGTCTCGCATCGTTCGGATAATGTGCCATTGGAAACACCAGTCGAGGCACGCGCACTCATTGTCGCACTTCTCCAGCAGTCTGATCATCGAGTATCAGCCTGCATGTCTCCCATAGAACAAAGCCCACTGATGGCAGCGGGCTTTGAACAGATGGCTATTTGAGGATCAGAAAGGCAGATCTTCTACTTTGATCTCTGATGCATAGGTGATGTCGGGGATCGAGACATCAGATGTGCTCTGGTTGAAATCAGAAGATGACGAACCGGCCGATGACGCAACACCGTTGGATTGGATGGACGCATCCGCCTGCGCATTATGCGCACCAAGCAGCGACACGGAGTCGGCGATGATCTCGGTGGTGTAGCGCTTCTGACCTTCTTTGGTTTCCCAACTGCGCGTTTGCACTCGGCCCGAGACAAACACACGGTTGCCTTTCTTCAGGCCGACGCTCACATTTTGCGCGAGAGGGCCCCATACTACGACGTTATGAAATTCGGTGCGCTCTTTTTCTTCGTTGGTTGTGCGATCCTTCCAGCGCTCGTTGGTGGCAACACCGATGCTGAGCACCTGCTGTCCGCTGGTCGTCGTGCGCATTTCGGGATCTTTAGTCACGTTGCCGATCACCTGCGCCTGATTGATGAGCGTGGAAAGTGAAGGAGCAGATGGAGCGGGAAGCAAACCTTCTTTGGGATCAAGCATGATCATATCCAGACCGATGATCTTGGTCTTGGAGCGCTTTTCGCCCGACTGTGTATCTTCCCAGCTGTCTGTTTGCAGACGACCGGAGATGAACAGCTGACTGCCGGCTTTGACATACTTTTCGGCAACATCCGCCATCGGACCCCACAGGGTGACGACGTGGAAACCTTTGCCTTCGAGCATCTCGCCGCTGTCGGAGCGGAAGCGATAAGGAACGACTAAATTAAGATCTGTCACGCTGGCGCCACCTGGCGTTTTGCGGACTTGAACGGGTTGTGTCTGATAACCGATGATGTGGACGCGATTGAAAGAAAACATGTCGCTGAGGGGAAATGGAAGTAAAGGATGTCACTGAGTGCGTCGTGAGCTTGGCCAGAGCTCTGTCCATGGGCGATCGACGGAGTCATCAAGAGACGTGCACAGTTGTACACCTCTTCTTTTTTCCGGAAAAGTGTTTATGGTTCTCTTTTGAAGAAAATAGTTTCTGGCTATGTTTTGGTTCCTAAAAAGTGGCTTCCTGACAACAAATTGCCATCTTTGAGTATGGCATCTCAAGACGAACAGGGAGCACAATCACGGCATGCGGAAACCTTGCATATTCTATAAAAAAACATGGAGGTTTTCTGTCAATTCCACTCGTCGTTCTGAAACGCTGTTCTGCTGTAACGGCTGCGGTTTTTTTGCTATAATCAGATGATACTCACACCACACATCCATCGTCGGCTTCTGCTGTCGACTGCACTCGGTGCGGCGCTGCTTACGATTGCACTCGACGTGACGGCCAAGAGCTTCGAAGTGCCAGCCGATCCGACCGACTTCAAACAGATTCAAGAACAAGTGGCATCGAAGACCGGCAAGATCGCACAGTACCTGACAAGCGACGCCCAGTGCGGCGGATGGAATGCGACCGAGAGTGTGAATGCCCGGAAGGCCTCGCAGGTCATTGATCCGAACGACAACACTAATCCAGGAAAAATCGCGAAGGTAACAGGGGCTCCTGGACACCTTGGCGATCCCTACGGTAACTACCGATCCGGACTGGCCAGTCGTATCGAAACCGGCGGCGAGCCCGATAATCCCAAGGCGAGACCGCCAATCATTTCGAAGAATGACGGATTTTTGTTTCCCGACTCTACGGTCGGCCTCAGCACTGCCTGTAAGCCGATGGTGCGCGACGAACACAACAGTAACCGTGTCCTGAAGATTCAGAGTTGGACGGGGTATCAGAGATGGGTGGACTACCCGTACTTCGAAGACCCATCCTGCAAATGGCAGTTTTCGAATGACTCGCGCGGCGGCGTGGAGCCGTCTACCGGCACCGGAGTGCCGATGCTCGGGGCATCGCCCAGCCGGGATCTGTCCCCGCAATCATGCAACGATTTCTGCAAACAGCTCAACGATCCCATGTTCACATGGATGGACTGCAAAATACCGCTCATTGATCCGGAGAGCGGAGCGATTATAGGTTGCCAGAAGGAAGAGCCGAAATGGACATGTACTGACGAATGGGTGGTACCTGATGCCGGACAGGAATCGTTTCCCAATTGTCGCATTTGCCAGGGCCGCGAATGCCGGTGCGATGGAAAGTACGTGCCGCCGGGCACTCCTCCGGGCGCAGGTAACGGCTGCAAGTACACGCCTGTAGCCGTCGACCCAAAGCCTTCGAAAGGGCAATTGAACTACATGCCGTACGGTTCTTTCTACCGCCAGTATGCGGTGCAGAGTCTGCGCGATACGCTCACCGAAGTGCCGAACGACAAACTCGCCTACGACACATCAAAGGACAAAGGCACGCCGATCACGCTGCCAGTGGCGTGCTATGGATTCTATAGTGAGTTCGATACTAAGACGCATTTGATTGAGGGCAAAGACCGACGTTGCGTGATCAATTTTCCATTCACGAAAAAGGATCTGCAGAACAGCCAGAAAGGCATGGCCACATACCAGACCAATCCGACAACTTCGCCCGACATGGTGCGAAAAAATCGCGACGGGTCGTACGACGATAAAGACACGCTGTGGTACAAAAATTTGGGCGGCAGCTTCTCACTGCTGAGTGAGCAGGCATTTGAAAAAGAAAAGAATGATCTGAACCTCGCTTTCCTGTCGATCGATTCCATCGGTTCGAAGGGGGATGTGGCGATGCAGCAGGCGGCCTATCAGAAATCGACGGTGGACCCGCTGACGAACCGCAGCACGCTCCGTGCATTTGACGACAGCGTGTTCACCGATCGGACGGACCCGAACGCCAAGGGGAATCCCAGTTCGTTCGACGACACTCGTGCGATTACCCGCTGGTGGCAGCAGTTGGAAACGGATGCGTACGCGCTGCTCTCGCCGCCGACGGTCCGACTGAGACTGCCATCGACATCGGCGCTCTCCGGCAAACTCGCATCACTGGTCGACACCAGCAAAGAGGCAATCGATGCCCAGTTGGGCGACCCTCGCATGAAGTCGATCGACGTGCAAGTACATGCCGAGGACGATTTGCTCGGACAAGTATCCAGCTATTTGCAGGATTCTCTGTTACTCAAGATCGAAGAAGAACCGGTGCCGGTAGTGGTTCCTCTTCTGTCGGCGGTAGAGCTGCGCGCGTTACGCGAACGGTGGTGCAGTTGGGCTCTCCAACATTATTACTACCAGAATCCACCCAAGTCGGATGATGCCGGAAAAACGTGTGACGAGGTGGCTTCGCCCGAAGTGAAGCATCTGCTGCAACGTCTGGAGGAGTACGCCGTATCGGCGGAACAGGTGCGCGCCCTGCGTGCCGAACTGCCGTCCTACATCGGCGGAATCATCACCCATCAACAGCAAGTACTGGTGCAGATCAGTACATGGGTAAAGGACAATTTGGAAACGTATAAGGTCTTCCTGAAGAACCGCGCCATCCGCCTGCAACTGGCGTCGATGTGGAAAGAAGTGCAGAAGCAGTACACCACCTATCATGACGAAACGGATCTGCCGTGGTGCCGCAACGACCGGTTTACCACGCCGATCTATTCGCTGCTGCCGCAACCACCCAAAATGATCATGGGCACGCCGTCGTGTCAGCCCGGAGCCGGCTTGCCGCTCCTCTGTCCGCCAACTGGTGAGAAAGATTTGGTACTGGATCTGTCGACCCTCAAGCTCCTTACCGGAGCGGTAAAGTTGCCGGTCCTCAAGCCGGTGCAATTGCGACTGTCGGTTCCCACGCCGCCGCCAGCCGATCAGGATCTGACTGACGAAGACAAAACTGCCATCGAGTTGCCGGAGTTGCCGCCGGTTCCAAGTCTGACCGGAAAGATTACCATAAAGCTGCCCGAGGTCGCGGTGCTCAGTGCGCCTAAAAAGATCACACCGCCACCGCCCATTACTCAGGGAGACTTCATACGCATGTGGACGGCTTTGAACAGTGCACGATCGTTCCTGCAACAGCTGAATGATCTGACGAAGGAATTCTGGAAGAGCCTGGAACCGAATGATCTGACCAAAAATCTGACGTGCAAAGACTGGAACACGACCGAGTGCACGCATGTCGAGATGGACCTGCTTGAGCGGGTAACGCGCATTATGGCGCGACCGGGTATTCTGCTACAGGAGGATCTGGGAACCACGGGCGTCTCGCGTCTTAAAGTCAGCAATGGAAATGAGAAGGCAGCCAACTGCGATCCTAACGATCAGGCATGCCTGGAACTGTTGCCTCAGCAGACGTTGCCAAAAGATGGCTGGCAGATGATCGCACCCAAGCAACCTGACGACGCCGCATCGGCTAGTGATCAATTGCAACAGCTGCGGAACGATCTGCGACAGGAAACGATCACCGATAACGGCAAGATCCGCACCGGTAAAACACTTGGCGGCGAGGATAAGGAACTGCCGTTCATCTCGCAACCGCAGGATATCTTCCCGATCTTCTGGGTGCCCTCCGCCTTCGATCTGCGTCCGTTGCCGCCTCCACCTCCCGCACCTGCCAAATGAGATCACCATCTCTTCACCTATCGGCAAACAACCCTCAGAAATCAGAAATCAGAAATCAGCATTGGTCGCTGGCTTCTGGCCTCTGGCTTCTGATGTTCATTTTTTCGCTGTTCGTCCCGAGCTCTTCTCTCGCCCAAGCCGACAGCAGCAGCCCCGTTGATGCATGCAAGTACGACATCGCGACCGGGCTGGCACAACAGCAACGCATCTACCGTTCCGTGCTGTTCGGTCAGAAGAAAGCAGCTGATCAACCGGTCAACGCCATCGATTACGACCGGGAAGCGAAGGTATTCATCAAAACCGAAGACGACCGGTGGGTGGGTTCTGACGGCGAAATTCTGAAAGACAAACTAATGGACGAGCGGGCCGATATCGCCGACCGGCGCGGCATCTTCGAAACACGTCAGGTGCTCACATCCGAACTGATCCCGGCACTCACGCAGAGTTACCGCGCACTGACATGTCGCGCGTTGAGCGTGTGCGCCAATTCTCAGTTGAGTCCGGAGGAGGCCGCAGCCATCCAGATAAATAAAGCGCCACTCGCCAAAGGTATCGGACCGATCCAAATTCCCGGCTGCGACGAGATCGACCTGCATTTCCTACCCACGTGCCTGCCCATCAACAGCGCTCCCGACCTTGCCATCACCAAAACATACTGCGAATCGATGGCCGACCAGATGCTGAACCGCGAAGCGGATCTTCTGAAACTTGCCGTGACGTATGACGCGGCCTACCGCACCCTGCTCCAATTCGCCGGCAACTTTGACCAGTTCATCGCGTCATTCCGCGGCGATCTGCTGAGCCCCATCGAACAGGCGACTGCCGTCGTGACCCAGCTGAGTCGCATCCCTTGTTTCCTCGCCGAGTGCAATGAATAAGCTGTCACATCAGAATCGGCAACCGGGATGGGGGCGCCAATCTGCGTCGCCATCACGTACGTCCGTGCTGACAACAATTGGCATCGGCGCACTGCTAATGGCAACCGGCATCGGCGTCCAGTTACACACTCTCTTTGCAGCCGGGCCAGCAACCGCCGTTGATACCAACAAACCGGTGCTCGCGTCGTGCGACGGCGACTCGGCGCTCTTTCCTACTGTGCCCGAAGACGCCTTCGACAAGTGGAAAGAGCGTTACGATGATCGTGTCGACGGCGTGATCGTCGCACACCTGCAGAAAAAGAATGCCGTGAACTGTCAGCAATTGGTAAAAGAACCGCCAAGCGATGCGCTCAAGTCGCTCGCCGGTTCTCTGGCACCCTGGAAGAGCAACATGTCGTCACTGTCCGAAGACGACATGGGAGCCGTGCTGCTCGAGTACTTGCGCGTGTACGAGTGCTCGATCAAGAATCATCTGACATTTGATCTGCCGACGATTTACGGCACGACAGCGCTGCCGTTTACGTACCAAAAGGAAAGATCGATCGCCGACCGGGAACTTCTGCTTGCTCCCCGCACTCTTGAACGTACGTTGCAGCTGATCTCGGGCATGGACCGCCTGCGTCCCATCGACGACAGTCTGCAATGCCTTGCCCGCACGTCGCTCGACATTCGCAACACACTCGGCCTCGCCGCCGAGACGAGCGCCTGTCTGCCGCGCATTTGGGATGCACGCGGTTCGCTTCGCAGCGTCAAACCATGAGAAAAATTTCCGCCCTCACCGGCCTGCTGCTGATCACGCTGCCCTTGGGTGCCGGAACGGCGCTGGCGGCCGCGGCCATTCCATCGCCCTATCGCATGATGCAGGTTGTCACTCAGCGCGAATTTCTGCTGAACGATGACGGTACCAACGATACGACGACCACGCCGGATATCGAGCCGGTGATCCGCAAGTTCGTCGCCGCGGTTGCCACGACTCCCAGTAAACCCGATGATGTGAACAATGCCTTGCGCGGCGATGGCCACCAGCCGTGCATCGATCACAAACTGGATCAGGCGGGCGGTTGCGATGCCTATTTGGCCGAACTGACATCGCTCGTCAAGCGTGAAGAAGATATCCGAACGCTTGGCCGCGATTTACAGATCATCGCTTCAAGTTATGAAACTACGATCAATA
Organism: Candidatus Peribacteria bacterium; assembly: GCA_041691135.1. Taxonomy (GTDB): domain Bacteria; phylum Patescibacteriota; class Gracilibacteria; order Peribacterales; family Peribacteraceae; genus JAQBQQ01. Next base: position 114,219 of record JBEPVF010000004.1, on the reverse strand, counting down.
CGATTGGCAATTCACAGATCAACGTACCGTTGCGCGCGCAGAGCATCCAGAGCATCTGGCGTGCCTCGTCCGGCTCCTCAGTCGCGGCCAGCAGCAACGTCAGCCTGGATCAACTGCCCCCCGCTTCCACGAATGCCATGCAGAAAGTCACCGCTGCATTGCAACCCCTGCTGGGAACAGATGAACGCGAAGGATTTGTAGCTGCGGTGTGGCGCTACCAGTTCGGAGTACGTTACGCGAATCGTGTGCGCAAGGATCTGACGTATCCGCCCGAACAGAAGCCCGCCGATAATCCTGAACTGCAGTACCTCGTCCTCCACTGGCCGGATCTGGAGGCTGCATTGACTGAGGTGTACGGATCCGTACCGGATCCCGACACGCTCGAGAAGGGATCGATCCGCATCTACCAACTGACGGATGAGCAGCAAAAGCTGCTCGACCCGTACAACATTTCGGTGTGGGTCTACAAAGAGAAACTCGCGTCGGGCGACATAACCGGCGATGCCGGACTCACGTGGACACTGCCCATCGAGCCGGTACTGCCGGCCCTGTGCGAACCCGATAAGAACGGCGTTCCCAAGACGGATTGCACGCCGCTTCCCGGTGGCAACTATCCGCCGCCGCTGGCGGATGGTCGCGGACTATGTACGTTGCCGTTCGGCCGACTGGGTTACCTGTGTCGCGATATCCTGAAGCCCGATAGCAATGAGATTTGTACGGACACACCGGCTCCCGACCCGTTCAAAATTCAATTGGCCGCCTGTACGAGCAAGGCCAAGGAAACGCAGACCTACAGCGGGCCCAATGTGTGCAACGGCAACGGCTGGCTGCAGAATCCGGCCGGTTCGTCGCTCACGAGCCCGTTCAATCCGCAGACACAATGCAAAGTATCGCTGGGCTGCGGCTGTGCTCAGCCAACGGTGAAGCTCGCCGACGGCACCATCCCCGTGTGTATCAATCAACAACTGGCCGGCCAGAAACCGATTTTGCTTCCGCCGCGCTACGCCGCCATCCGCGATCTGACGTACGCACAGGAACTCTGTACGCTGCCGCCCGGTACGAAACTCATCGATGGCCCGGCCCAAAAACAGAATGCCGATTGTTGCCGCATTCGCCACGAAGCATATACGGCCACCTGCCAATACGCTTCCGGCGACAGAGCGTTTGTGAAATCGACGAAAAATCCGGATGGGACCACGACCGATGTGCTGCAATCGGTCAGTGGTGTTCCACTGAATACGCAGCTGTGCGCCGACCTTCTGACGGACTACTCGTGCCGGACGGAAGGCATGGGCCGCTGCGCATCCACGTTCAGTTACCAGCTTGATAACACGCGCCTCGAGATCGCAGCCAAGACGGTCGTCGGCATTCTCTTCGACGGAGCCAAAGGCAAAGACGGCGCCGTCGAGCTGTGCAAAGACACATTGAACCGTTCCGATGTCGTGGCCAAGAAGCAAGCCACCGAGCAATTGGGACGCGGCGTGTGCGATCCGAATCGCATCAGCATCTACAGCAATACGATCGGGAACAACATGTGCTACATCGGTAGCTGTGTGGAGGAATCGTTGGAACACTCTCGCGTGGTAGCGGGCCGCAGTCCTATGACAACGGGCGACGAGGCGTTCCCATGGGATGCCTGCAGCGTGCCGCGCGCGGACGGCGGACAGATCCGCACCATCTCGCCCAAAGTGCAAACGCAGTTCGGCGAGTACCGTCCGGCCCTGCTGATTCAACAGCTCGATACGGCTCTGTGCCAGGCCAATGGTTTGCCGCCTTCGACTCCGCCGGTACTGTGTGGATTCGATGTGCAGCGCCGTTTGCTGCTGCCGCTCAATAATCCGCTCGAAACGGCATTCAGTCTTCTAAACCAGCAAAACGAATACGACGCAGCCGCCTTCAACATCCAGACCATGGGCCGTGCTGTGGGAACACGTATTGGCACCAGTCTGTACGATAACTACCTGCGCCACAGTGTCACGTCACTCAGCGACATCACCGTCAGTGCCGCCAAACTGCTCGAGGCATTCTCGGGTGTGAACTTCACGCGCACGATGTGTCCGCTCAATGGCGCGGAAGATGATGCACTGATTGCCGGACCGCACTGTCAGGAACTTCCGCCCGTCAAATAATGAAACGCCTGCTGTCACTGCTCATCGGCCTGATCGTCTTGCACCCGACCGTGGTGTTTGCGGCTGAGCAGCCGCCTTCCTACGTTGAGCAAGTGCTGCAACGCGCCGACGAAGGCATCAAGCATGCATGGGATCCGAAAGACGCATTGGGGACATACTTCGCCAATGCGCGTCTGCAGTGGATCAATATTGTCCTTTCTACGTCCCTCAGCTTGGTTGATACGGGCCAGCAGGTGGTGGACCAGGAACGCGACCTGCCCGACCGCAACGCGTGCCTGCATGCCGACTTGTATCTGATCGAACGCAAGATGGAGGACGTGCAGGACCAATTGCAGAAAGCCGAGCGCCAACGCCAGGTGACGACTATTTTCGATCTGCAGAGCGTGCTGGGTTTTCTGAGTGAGAGCGAGAATAATCTTGCGCACGGTGCGACGGATCCGACGTACAGCGACGATACCTGGCAACAGCCGCGCAGTTTTGATCCGCATCCATCAACCACCGGTTTTTGTTGCGTCAAGACGGGCGATGCCTGTAACGAAGAGACAACCTCGCAGCAGTGTGCGGATGACGGCGGCGCGTTCTCGTACACGGTGAACGAGTGCACGCAGAACGGTTGCACACTGCCGCCCGATCAGCCGATGAGCTGTCCGTTCAACACCGATTACCTGCCACCCAATTTGCAGGGCTACGGCTGCGACATGGAAGCCATGACAAAACTGCTGACTGTCTTGCCGAACAACGACGACCGCGATGCCACCGTGCGCAAGGACGTTCAGAAAGAATTGGATGGCATCAAGAACGTGCAAATGGCAGCCGAATCGTACTACAGTCAGGCCAAAGCGTACGACGATATCCAGCGTCAGATCGATTCCATTCTCGATGGCAAAACACCGCCGCCTCTGCCGGATACATCCGGTAAGCGTGTCCATAAACAATTTGTCGGTTGTCTGACGTCGGTACGCTGCCAGAGCGAAGGTGATGTGACTTGCCGCGCGCTCCTCGCCAACGGCCAGCGCAGTTTGCGCGGACCGTTCTCGCTGGAAGTGGATCAATCGCAGGTGCTGCAATCATTCGGTCAATTGCGTGTGCAGCAGGCCACCGACCGTCCGCCATCCGATACGACCGCCATTACACCGGACACGAGTTCCATTTTCATTCCGCTCAAAGAATTCGATCAACAGGTGTTCCAGAACTTCAGCCGTAACCAGGCACAGGCCGAGGCATTGTCCTTCGCCGTCGGCTCCGATCCGCATCTTGCCATCGGCGATACGCTGCAGCCGCTGCGCGATTCAGTGCAACGTCTGGCGGGTCTGATCTACGGTGACGACAAGAAGATGGGCAGCCTGCGCGGCTTCGTTCGCGACTTCGCCTACTTCCTGCGCCGCTCCTGTCTGGAACGCCCGTGCAACGAACGCCTCGACCGCGTCCTCAAGATCGTCTTCCAGGACAAGTGCTTCCCCTACACCAACGGGGAATATCTGACGAGCAAGGAGGCGGACGAGTGTAAGAAGGCGGCAGAACTGGATGCGATTAAACCCTGACGAGAGGCGACCGAAGTGACCGACGAAACAGAGGTGGCAGAGGATGAGTACTATGAATAATTCTCATCAAAATCTTCTGCAGCCTATTTTTGTCACCTCGATCGCTTCTGCCACCTCGGTCACCGTATCTCGCCTTTAAGGATAATTGCAAATAAACTATTTATGTTGTATAATATAGTTGTCTCAATACACACATATTGTTGTTTCGCATCACGGATGGAGCACGAGCGAACAGGATCAGCCCGGCGGTTCGGGCGCGAAATAAGAGAGTAATAGTCAATAGCCACGGTGCTTCCGTCGTTATTCGGCGCTCTCGGAGTTCCCAGAAGCATGCCGAAGGTGCAAACCTTCCGCACGAAGGAGGACGACCATGTATTCCCTCACTTCAGACACCATTCGCTACCGTTCACATCCGACGGACCGCCCCTTGATCGAAACATGCGCGAACCATTCGCACACTATTGAGTTCCCCTCATCCGGTCGTAAGGCCGGATTTGGTGTGCATATAAAAGAAGAAACCGAGGAATCAAAATAATTTTGGAAACTGATGGCTTTGTAGTTGAAAGATAGCAAACGCGATTTAAGATGATATGACCTGATAACATCAGGTTTTGGCAGGTGAGCAATCCTCATCCGTACCGCGGTAAGGAAAGGAACGCCATGACAGAAAGATGGAAGCTTGCTCTACAGATTACTTTCTGGCTGGCATTGGCGGTTGTTGCTTCTCTCGTGGTGCTTAATCGGGGAGATTCTCCCGGAAAGCCGACGGAAGAACGGGCCGCTGCCAGCAAGTAACCTGCCGCCGAGACCCCCATCCGCTCCGTCGGACTGGGGTCTCTTTTTATAGGTGATTTTCTGTTCCAAGAAGTGGTGGAAATCCAGCTGTAATACTGGAAAAATGCTATCCTTTTGGCATGAAAGCTGAGGATTTTGTCCACCTCCACTGTCATTCAACCTACTCATTGCTGGAGGCTCTGCCGAGCCCCGGTGAGATCGTTGCCCGTGCCAAAGAACTGGGACAAACGGCGGTGGGATTGGCAGACAAGGGCTATACGTACGGACTGATTGAGTTTTATCAGTCTGCACAGAAGGAAGGACTCAAGCCGATTTTGGGAATGGATGTGTACATCGCTGCGCGCACGCGAAAGGATAAGGAATCGGGTACCGACACGAAGCGCTACCCGCTCACGCTGCTGGCGACTACACAAGAGGGGTACGAGAACCTATTGCAACTGGCGACGCTGAGCGCGCTCGAAGGCATGTACTACAAGCCGCGCGTCGATAAAGAGTTGCTCGAAAAATACGGGAAGGGACTGATCGCCTTATCCGGACCGCTGAGCAGCGCCCTGTCGCAGGCAGCACTGACCGAAGACAGTGACCGCATCAAAAAACTGGTGACCGAGTATCACGGCTACTTCGGCGAAGGAAATTTGTATTTTGAACTGATGGATCTGCCGAACGTGCCCGGCCAGGCCGAAGTGAATCAGCAACTGGTCAAACACGCCCGCGAACTCGGCGTGCCGCTGGTCGCCACCTGCTACAGCCATTACTGCCGGCCCGAAGACGCCGAAGCGCACGATGTCCTGTTGTGCATTCAGAAGAACGCACAGGTGGATGATCCCGGCCGCTTCTCGATGCGCGATTCCGATTACTCGATGCGCACGTTCGAAGAAATGGAACATGCATTCGCCCATGTGCCCGATGCACTGGAAAACACACGCGTGATTGCCGACCGCTGCAACGTGACATTCGAATTTGGCAAACACAAGATCCCGCACTTTCCATTGCCCGACGGCGAACCCTCAGAAGAGGAGTATCTGGATACGTTGGCCCACGAAGGATTCAAGAAGTTCTACCCGCCGGACTACAGCATAAAAGAAGACACCAGCGGCGTGGTAACCCAGGAGTCACTCAAGGGGCGGCTGGAGTACGAACTCAAGATCATCAAGCAGGCCGGATTTTCGGGCTACTTTCTGATCGTCGCTGACTTTATCAACGAAGCCAAACGCCGTGGCATTACAGTGGGACCGGGCCGCGGATCGGCCGCCGGTTCGATGGCCAGTTACGTGATGGGCATCACAACCATCGACCCGATTCCGCATGGACTGCTGTTCGAACGTTTTTTGAATCCGGAACGCGTGAGCATGCCCGACGTGGACGTCGACTTTGCCGACACGCGCCGCGATGAAGTATTGGAGTATGTACGCCAGAAATACGGTCTGGATCACGTGGTGCAGATTTGTACGTTCGGAACGCTGGCCGCGCGCGCAGCTGTAAAAGACGTGGGCCGCGCCTACGGCATTCCATTTTTGGAAATGAACTCGCTGGCCAAGCTGATTCCCGAGCGGCCGGGGATGAAGTTGAAGGAAGCAATGGAAACCGACGAGCTCAAAGCCGCCTACGATGGAAATGAAACATACCGACGGATCATCGATACCGCCTTTAAATTGGAAGGGAAAGCGCGCCACGTCTCTATACACGCATGCGGCGTCATCATTACCGAACAACCGGCCGCCGAGTACACGGCCGTACAACGTGCGCCAAAGGACGAGAACATCATCATCACGCAGTATTCGGCCAAGCCACTCGAGTCGCTTGGGCTGCTCAAGATGGACTTCCTGGGACTGACCAACCTGACAGTGATTCAGACGACGCTGGAAATTATCGAGCGCCTGCATGGAACCAAGATCGACCTGCAAAATATCCCACTGGATGATCAGGAGACATTTGAGCTGCTCAAACGCGCCGACACGACCGGAGTGTTTCAATTGGAATCGGCTGGCATGCGCAGATACCTCAAGCAATTGAAGCCGACGAAATTCGGCGACATCACCGCGATGGTCGCGCTCTACCGTCCGGGTCCGATGGATGCCATCCCCGACTACATCAAGCGCAAACACAATCCGGAGCTGATCCAGTACGACGTGCCCGAACTGCAGCCTTTTTTGGAGGAGACGTACGGCATCATCGTGTACCAGGAACAAGTACAACGCGTGGTGCAGGAATTTGCCGGATTCAGCTTGGGAGCGGGATACTTGCTGATCAAAGCGGTGGCAAAAAAAATCCCGGCGCTGCTCAACGAACAGAAGGAAAAATTCATCAAGGGCGCTCTGGATCTGGGGCACAAGAAAAAGACGGCTGAGGAAATATTCGCGCTGATCGAACCGTTCTCCGGCTACGGGTTCAACAAATCCCATTCGGCCGGTTACGCGTTGATCGCCTACCAGACAGCGTATTTGAAGGCACGTTATCCGACCGAATTCATGGCAGCACTGCTGAGCAGCGACGCACAGCGCACCGACCGCGTGATGATCGAAATCGAGGAATGTCGCGCGATGGGCATCGCAGTATTGCCGCCGGATATCAACGAATCGTTGCGGCACTTCACCGCCATTCCGCACCCGAGTAAAAAGGTGGGATCCAAAGGTTCGATTCGCTTTGGACTCGCCGCCATCAAAGGTCTCGGTGATGCATCGGTGCAGCAGATGATCGCCGTGCGAGAAGCAAGCGGAGCGTTCACCAGTCTGGAAGATTTTGCCAAGCGCATGCCCAGCAAGCTGCTCAACAAAAAAACGCTGGAGGCGCTTACCAAGGCCGGCGCACTGGATAGCTTGGGCGAACGCATGACGATTCTGAACAACTACGAACGGATTGTGGACTACTCCAAAGCGACCGGCGACAACGCCGGCGTGCAGACCGATTTGTTCGGCGCGCTCGACACCGGCGGCGAAGAGGCAACGATTGACTTCCCTGAAGGAGAAAAAGCGACGGCGCTTGAAAAGCTGAAGTGGGAAAAAGAGACGCTGGGCTTGTACGTCTCCAGCCATCCGCTGGCCGGCATGCGCAAATATATCGGCAAAAAGGCGCAGCTGATCGGCAAGCTGACGAGTAAGGAAGTGGGCAAGAAAGTGACCCTCGCCGGCATCGAAGAAGGCATCAAGAAAATCATGACCAAAAAAGGCGAAACGATGGCCATCCTCACGTTGGAAGACCCGACCGGTAAGATGGAAGTGACGCTGTTTCCTCGGACATTCGCAGAATTCGGCAACCTGCTGAACCAGCCCGATACCGTTCTGGTCATCGGCGGTGTGCTCGATATGCGCGGGGGCCTGCTGCAGATGCGCGCCGACAATATGAAGAAGGCGTCGCTGCAGATGATGATCGACCGCGCCAAGAAGGAAGGGTTCTTCGACGAAGAAGAGGCGAAGAACGGCATCATGCTCCGTCCGCGCGACGAGGACGCCGAAGAAACGGTCGAACTGATCGATGAAGAAGGCAACGTGATCGCCGGCGAGGTGGTATCTGTCTCCAAGAAAGAAGAAGTTGTCGATGATTTTCTCGGTCCGCTCGGTCGCTGGATTATGCAGGGAATGCAGTTGGAGAAAGCATTGAGTACATTGGGTTTAGCGGAAGGCAAAGAGCAAGCTGCGACAAGTAAGCCACAACAAGCAGGCAGCGCATCTGCCCATACCATCGTTTTGCCGCCGCGGGCACCCAAGCAGTTATTATTGGACTTAAAGGAGCTGTTTCAAGCGCATCCAGGAGACGAGCACGTACAGCTTCAGATCGGTGAGCAGGTGATCCCGGTACCGCTCGTGGTGAAGTTTTCGCCTGTCTTGGACGCGAACATCAATCGATTACTCGCCCCGTACTCCGCTCCGCATGATGATCCTGCCAGCGTCCGCTGAGGCAATCGCACAAGCAATGGAAGTGCTGCGGGCCGGCGGCGTTATCGCGCATGCCACCGAAACGTGTTACGGCTTTGCGTGCGACCTGACCAATAAAGGAGCGGCAGAAAAATTATTCGCCCTCAAGCATCGTCCGATGAATCAGGCGATGAGCGCTCTTTTTTCCTCGATTGAAGAGGCGAAGCGATATGTGGAGTGGTCAGACAAAGCTGAGGAACTCGCGCAGAAATTCCTGCCAGGTCCGCTGACTCTGGTCATGCGACTGCGTACAGATGCACCGCATCCTTTATATGTGACTCCTGGTGGCGGCGAGACAATCGGCGTTCGCATTTCTCCCCATTTGGTAGCCCTACAACTCACAAAAGCATTCGGTCTACCGCTCAGCACCAGTTCGGCCAATGTGCATGGCAAACCGAATCCATATTCGGCACAGGACATCGTCGAACAATTCGAAGATGAAACGCTGCAGCCGGATCTGATCATCGACAGCGGTCAACTGACTGACGAATCTCCATCGACTATTGTCGATCTGACAGGCAAAGAACTGCATATACTCCGCAAGGGATCGATTGACCTGCAATAAGGTTTTTTGAATCTGATAGAGGCCAACTGAAAAAGAGAACTCAATTCATTGACATCAGGGATTTTTGGCAGATGATAACCGCGGTTTTGTTTATTTTCCCAACTAAACTATGCCAAACACTATGGATTTCGAAGGAATGAATATGCCTGTGGAAGGTACGGACACTATGCAGTCAATCGATACGGCTGAAGTGACGGAAGCCGACTTCGCGGCCGTGATGGCACAGATCAACGCAGAAATCGACGCTGTTGTAGCTCAGACGCCAGACCTCGACATGGCCGCGTAACTGAACAGACATTGTTATACAAAAGGACCTCAATTGAGGTCCTTTTTAGTGCTCTACAGAAAGTAGTTTCTTGCCTTCTCATTCGCTGACGCTAGGCTGAAGCCATGCACTGTCCGCGCTGCAAATCACCGGATACGGCTGTGATCGATTCGCGTATTGCCGAAGAAGGAAGAACCGTGCGACGCCGGCGCGAATGCACCAAGTGCCAGCATCGGTTCACTACTTTTGAACGTCAGGAAATGTCCTCGCTCATCGTGGTCAAACGCGATGGAACGCGCGAACCGTATTCGCGAACCAAGTTGGAGCGCGGCATCTGGATCGCCTGCACCAAGCGACCGGTGAGCCAGGAACAGATTGATCAGCTGCTGACAAAGCTGGAAGAGAAGTGGGGCGCCAGCAAAAAAGAGGTGAGCAGTGCCGTGATCGGCGAAGATGTGATGAGGGAACTGAAGACCATCGACCAGGTCGCCTACATCCGCTTTGCATCGGTACACCGTGAATTCAAGGATGTGGAGGAATTTAAGGAGGAATTGGGAAAGTTGTTCAAATAGAGAAAAAACCTAGCTGGTAGGGCAAAACTACCACTGGCGTTACTATAGTTTTGACAATGATTATTGTCGTTGCACAATCAGGGCATGGATAAAATGCACAACTCAGAAGCATCGGCGCAGCGTCCCAATTTGAATACGATTCTTCAGCGAATCGTCATCTGCATCGGCATACTCTCCGCTGCTACACGGGCGCAAGCTGGTGATGCACTGGCGGTAGAATCCGGTGCCGCGATAGGTCACGGCGTCTTTGTTCCGCAAGCGATGGAAAGGTATTTAAGGAAGTTGCAGCAAATAGATAAACGTCTTACTGAGTTAGATCTTGAATACGGAAAAATGCTAGTGGATAGCGAGCAGGAAAAAGATCCAGTTAAGTGGAATAAGCTATTGGAAAAGATGGGCAACAACCGAAGTAACTACCACAAATTGATTCAACAAGGGTTATTGATCAATGATTGGATGCAAACAGGCGGTGGCGTTCTCGTAATAAACGAGGCGCCCAAAACTAATAGCCTACCAGCATAAAGAGTAAAACGCGCTATCAAGCTTGATCTTCACCCCCAAACCAATCCACGCAGATACGTACTTATATTCACTTTCATTTGTCCAACTACTTCTTCTTCGTGGTCCTCTCTCCGTTCGTAGTCAGTCTTATAGTCAGCAGCCCTTTCGCCTTTCTCGTCATCGAACATACCATCAAGTTCAGGATACATCATCCTATCAATCATTTCTTGTGCATCTACAGTAAGCACCATTCTTTGGAAGACTTCGTCATCTTCCGTCTTGAGCGTATCTACAAATCTTCCTGCCAGCTCTTCTAGAAGAATATTTACCACATTTTTCGCAACAGGTCCGCTTTGTTCAAGTACAATGCCCTGATAAGTAGTTCCTTTGAGCTTATTGAACTGAGCGAGCGCGCCTCCCATAAGATTTTTGGATCTTTTTCTAAATTCACTTCTGAGAGAAGGCAATTCGGGTTCCGCATCTCGACAAGGAAGGAACTCATCACCCAACCATTCGTGCACTCCACGCAAAAGAAAAAGGATATCGTCTCGATATTTCAACCGCTCTGCTTCCAATATCGCTAAGAGCGAAATGGACTGGCCCTCGAAAAATGTCGCACCGGCATCGAGCCGGAGGGGTGACATGAGCAGCTTCGTTTCTTGGGCAGGATATTCTTCCAATAAACTCATGTTTACACTTTGAACATGGCCACTGTATCTGTCAAATTGCTCACTGTTCGGCTACGTTGATATAGCCTATCCACGCCAAACATTCGTGCTAGGATACCCGGCCTGCTACACTTCTTCTACGTATGTTACGCACTCACACCTGCGGCGAGTTACGCCAGGAGCACGACGGAAAGAGCACCACCCTGTGCGGTTGGGTGCATCGCCGGCGCGACCACGGCGGCCTGATCTTCATCGACCTGCGCGATCATTACGGTCTGACGCAGATCGTCATCAAGCCCGAGGACAAAGCCGTCTTCAAACAGGCTGAGTCGGTACGCCCCGAATGGGTGCTCAAAGTTGACGGCACGGTGAGCAAGCGACAGGAAGGTGCTGTACGCGAAGATAATCCGACCGGCGCTATCGAAGTGACGGTGGCAAACATGGAAGTGCTCAGCGAATCGAAGACCCCGCCATTCGAAATCGATCAGGACAAAGAAGTGAACGAGGAACTGCGATTGCAGTACCGCTTCCTTGACCTGCGACGTCCGCGCATGCAGGACATCATGGTGCAACGCGATAAGCTCATTACCTTTATCCGCGAGTACATGCACGGTCAGCACTTCACCGAAGTACAGACGCCGATTTTGGCTAACTCCAGCCCCGAAGGCGCACGCGATTATCTGGTGCCGAGCCGCCTGCACAAAGGAATGTTCTATGCATTGCCACAGGCACCGCAGCAGTTCAAACAGCTCCTGATGGTGGCCGGTCTCGACCGCTACTTCCAGATCGCACCCTGTTTCCGCGACGAAGATCCGCGTGCCGACCGACATCCGGGCGAGTTCTACCAACTGGATATGGAGATGAGTTTTGTCACGCAGGAAGATATCTTCGGCGTGATCGAGCCGCTCATCATCCAGGTGACGGAGAAGTTTTCGGACAAGAAGATTATGTTCAGTCCCTTCCCACGCATTCCGTGGCGCGAGGCGATGAGCACTTATGGTTCGGACAAACCGGATCTGCGCTACGAGATGAAGCTCCACGATGTGTCGGATATTGTGAAGGGCTCCGGCTTCGGTGTGTTCAACGATGTGCTGGATAAAAAAGGCGTGGTGAAAGCATTACCAGTCCTCAAAGGTGCCGACATGAGCCGCAAGGATATCGATCAGCTGACCGAAACAGCCAAAATCTACGGCCTCAAGGGACTTGCCTACATCTTGATCAAAGATAAAGAACTCCAGTCGCCTATCGTCAAATTCTTGGGTGATGATGTCGCTCAAAGGATCGTGAACGAGCTGGGCCTGAAGTCCGGCGACGCGGTCTTTTTCGCTGCTGACAAATGGGAGACGGCCTGCAAGGCACTGGGCCAGGTGCGCATCGAAATTGCCAGGAGGCAGGGGCTGATGGATCCCAAGAAGGCAGCCTGGTGTTGGATCGTGGACTTTCCGATGTACGAGTGGAGCGAGCAGGAAGGCAAGATCGACTTCTCGCACAACCCGTTCAGCATGCCACAAGGCGGCATGGAGGCGCTATTGACCAAAGACCCCACCGAGATCCTGGCCTATCAGTACGACCTGGCATCCAACGGTTTCGAACTGATGAGCGGCGCGATCCGAAACCACCGACCAGATATCATGTACAAAGCATTCGAGATCGCCGGCTACACCAAGGACGACGTCGACAAGAAGTTCGGCGGCATGATCAAAGCGTTTCAGTACGGCGCACCACCCCACGGCGGCTGCGCGCCGGGCATCGACCGCTTGATGATGATGCTGTGGGAATTCCCGTCCATCCGCGACATCTACGCCTTCCCCAAGAACGGCAAAGCTCAGGATATTATGATGGGCGCACCATCGATGGTGATGGACAAGCAATTGAAGGAACTCGGGATCCAAGTTGTAGAGTAGATTTCATTCGTTAATTTCGTTTGTCGCGCCGTAGCCCACAGGCGAAGGCGGATCTGTTATGCTAATTCCCATGACCGACGATCCGACGCAGCAAGGTACTTCCCCGTTCCAATCCAAGCCCACTACTGATGCGCAGAAATTTCAGGACGAGAGCCTAAAACAACAACAAGCACTGGAAGCTGCTCAGAAATTGGAGAAAGATGAACGGGAACGCCTGCGCGACGATATCGAAAGCCGTGCAGCTGACGATTTAAAGCAAGCTGAGGCGCAGGAAGTACAGAAAGAGCAGGCAGCGAGAGAATGGCGTGAGACCGATAAGAAACGAAAGGAAGAGCTCGAAGTCGATAAGCAGCGTCGCGAAGCCGAGCGACGGGCCGTGGAGGAAAAAAGTGCCGAGGAACGCGCGTATCGCGAGAAGCAGCAGGCATACCTGACAAGTCTGCACGAAGCCGCCGATAAGAAAGCCAAGGAGGACAAGCGCGAGTACGAGCTGGATCAGGAGATGAAGCAGCGACTCCTGCAGGCGGAGAAGGATGCACAGCACGCTAAACTGGAAGCCGATAACGACGAACGACGACAGAAGAATGATCTGGAACGCGAGTTGCTGCGAGTCAAAGAGAGCTTGGAACGCGAAGCACGCGAGAAACAGGCCGGACTCTTTTCAGAACAAATCCGCCAGAAGACGCAGATGGAATCCGATGCACGGCGGAAGATGACCGAACTAGGCGCCATCGCCGACATGCAGAAGCGCAATCAGCGTGAACGGGAAATACAACTGGAAGAGCAGCGCCTGCGCATTCAGATGGATCGCGATGCGGCCAAATCAACGGCGACGATGGAATCTGATCTGCGCATGCGACGACGTGATTCGGAAGTTCTGACCACACGCAAGAAGACCGAAGTGGAAGCCGATACGCGTCGAAAGAAAGCCGAAATCGATGCCACTCTCTACCAGCTGAAAGCGCGCATTAAAGACGAACGGAAGAATGCGGCGCAAAAAGAAGAACCGGCGAAATCCTAAGCTATTTTTTGGGTTCGGCAGCCGTGGCGAATTGGGCGGGGAACGATTCGATCTTTTTCTCCTCCCAGAATTCGGGCGCCAGATCTTTGATAGTCAGCTTGAGCCCGTCGCTGTCGGCTTCGTACTGCCACTGTATCGTTTTGACCGCCACATCCATCATCTGCTTGGCGGCCGGGGAAAACTTTTCTTTCAGCTTGATATCGATGCTTTCGCCGTCGTCGTTCACTTTCACCGTATCCAAGGGCAAATCTTTCAATTGCTTCAATACCTTTTCGATCTGCGCGTGATACGCAGTGCGGCGCTCCTGTTCTTTTTTCAAGAGATCCAGTGACTTCTTCAATTCCACTATATTTTCTTCCATGGTTTTTTGCCTGTTCTTCAGACGTTGCGCTTTTTCTTCATCGGGTCGCAGGTCTTTGAGACGATCATCAATCTGTTTTTTCTCTGCCTCTTTGGCTTCCAGTTCCTTCTTACCATCCAGCAATCGTGTCCCCGGTCGTTTCTCCTGTTTGGCCTGCTCCGCGCTCTTCGGCAATGGCGGCTCCCCACGCTTCTCTACCACAACACCCACCGGATCCACGAGCGTGTCGTCACGCTCCAGCAGTAACATGATGCGGCGCATATCGCTGTCGGTTACGTTGGTCACTTTCACGCTCGCCTTATCATCCGCCAGTATCACGCGTTTCTCGCCAGGCAGCGCTGCCTGGGGCAACCGCTCATCGTCCATGAGTGTCCTGGCTATCTTTTCCATACGTCTGGCAAGATGCCCCGGCTCCAGCATATCAATATCTTTGGCAGTAATACTCAAATCTTCCACCTGTATTTGTTTCGGTTCCTCTTTATCTTTTCCCTTATATGTCACAAGTCCGATGCGCGGCTGGCGCGTAAGCGACACACGATGAACACGATTGAAAGTACTTATTGATTTATTCAGTAGCTGACGACCATCGAGCTCTCCGTCTTTCATCACCATCCTCAGCAACAAGCCGGCTTGTTCCATAAAACCTGCAAACTGATAGAGTGCGAGATCACCTGGCTTGCCCTGCTTCATGCGAATCTTGCTGTAGTCCGGTGGGTTTGAATCCAGTGCCTGTTCGGCGCTCGCGAGTTCCACACCAAGCGTCTGCAACTGCGACAACGCATACTCACGGCCCTGGACTCCCAAGTGGTTTTTAGCAAATTGATCAAGAATCTTTTTGATTTGCGGCTGCTTGGTGGGTGGAATTTCCACCGATCCCTCGATGATGGGCTGGAGCAATACAATCAGCTGCTTGATGAGTCCGCGCTCTTGTTCAGTGAGCTTGCTCTCGTATCCATCGAGCACGGCTCTCTGTTGAGGATTCAGTTTATTACGGCGTTCGTCGGCTTTGTCAGGATTTTGTGCCCGCTCCAGCACTGCATCGCGCACATCTTCCGGCTGCTGAAACAGTGTTGCCGCCACTTCGACGAGAGGCAGGCGCTGATCCGCAGCAACGTTGGCCAACACTGAATAGAGCGCTGTCTTCTGCTCTACCGGCTTCATCTTCATGAGCAAGGTCGTAAATTTTTCCTTCTGCTGTGGATCGGAAATATCACTGGCAAGCTGACCGATCCGCGCCTTATCTCCGATTTGCCGAAATTGCTCCTGCACCAGATTAACGCGTCTGACCGCTTCGCCCCTCATACCCTTTGCCATGTCCACCACTTGGTTGGGGAGCATATTCTTTTTGCCCTCTGCCAAGTTGCCCATCAAATCATTCGCCATTGCGGGAATATCGATGGGCCCGTTAGGCGCAGCATCTTTGAACACGAGTCGCGTCTCGCGGAGAGAGTGAGTATGAAAGAGAAAGTCAGTCATAGACTAGAAAGAAAGAGCTGTTTCGAGTTGATCCAACTTTGTCTGGTCGGCCCCCGATTCCTGCGCCTCGGCGTAGACACTTGCTGCCTTTTGAAACCCACGCACCTGGCCCTCCAATTCCAGCATGTATGCATTGAACCGCTTCTCGTACTCCACGAGAGCCGCGCGGTAGCGCACGCTGCGCGTCTCGGCCTGCTCGGGTGTTTCATTTTTGTAGGTCTGCTCAAGGGTCGACAGCAGTGCCGTCGTCAGCTCCGGTTCAATCTCGCGCATGATGGCGTCGTAGACCTCGTTCGCCTCCGGTAAGACCGGGACGACAGGCATTAAAGTGGATGTTTGTGATTCGGGCATAGGTGTCAATATTTCTATTCATTTTAGCATTTTAAGCCGATTTTTGCAATCTAACATCCTACTCAACTGAGCGTACGACGAATTCCTGTAGAGGATGGCCCATCCAGATCATTGACATATTTAAAATATAAATTGAAATATATCTAATAATTGCAGTCGAAACCCTGACCGTAACTACAGGCAATGACTTCACTAAAACCATCATCGGTCAGCGGAGCAACACGTCCGTCTTGTGTGTTGAGGATGGAGTACGCCTTGCTGTCGGCATATGGTTCACCCGCTTGTTTTCCGACAACGATGACCGTTCCATCGTGTGACATGCCTGCGATTGTATCGAAGTGTCCGATGGAGCGATTTCCAGATCCATCAATCGACATCATGAACAGCTCCCTAATGGCACCAGTCCCTTCAAAAGGATAGTTGTAATCACTCTTCAGTTTTTCCGCTGCTGCGATAACCGCATACACAATTGCGTGCCCATCAGGAGTAATGAACGCGCTATCGATAAGTTTATCTTTGAATTCGATCAATGTTTTCGACGTGCCTTTTGCGCCATCGAACAGCACCAACGATGTAGGAGGCCACGCTGCTGCGCCCATGCCGAATGCCTCATTTTTTTCCGTTCGGACCCCCAAGATCAGATCATGCCGGTCGCTGCAGTGATAACTATAGATCTTATCTTTGTCTACGAAGATCGGCTCTGCTTTCAAATCAGACAACCGCAATTTCCAAACGGATCCGTACGAGAAGCCTTCCCACAATTCGTGTCGGACGTAGAGCGACTTGCCATCGGCCGATAGGCACAGCGGCTGCAAGCCATCAAGTCCTTCCAGTCCTACTTTCGACATCGGGAAAGCTTTTTCCGATCCATCGCTGATACGACGCAGATAGATACCTGCAACATCTTTTCTCATGCTGCCAGTACCCTGTCCCACATCGGCGGCATGAACACCGTAGGCGATCTGACTATCGCCGATACGATACAGTTTTGCGACACTGAACGGCTTGTTCTTCAGCCAGCCGTACGCATTCGTATGATTGTTGCCGTCAAAGTCGTAGACACTGAAACCGTCTTTCCCGATACCAGCGATATAGATGAGGCTCTCGGGAGCCATGACATACGCCTGTGCATTTGATCCATCGGCAAGGTTTTCATTGTAGTGAACAATAGTCCGCATGCCGTTTTTGGTAAGAATGTTCACATCGTACAAGTCACCGCTGCCCGAGCTCGTCAAGAAAGGCACTGCCACTTCATCTGCCGTACCCAGAATTCCATTGTCGCCGAAGGCGAGGAGAGAGAGTGAAAATGATTCACTACTTGTAGTGCCGGATGCAGCTGACGACGAAACGGCAGATGATGAACTTGTCCCTGCGCCGTCATTCACGTGCGTTGCACAGCCTGTGATCAACACGGCAAAAGAAAGGAGGAGAAAGCGGGGGGCAGTCATTAGGCAAAGTATAGAGTACTTTGAGTGTTGTTACAGCGATGTTGCATAGTACATTCTGGCCAAGCCGAATGGTGCCGGGGAGAGGACTTGAACCTCCATGGGATTGCTCCCGTCAGCTCCTAAGGCTGATGCGTCTGCCATTTCGCCACCCCGGCAAAGGTGAACATATAATCCATGAAAAGAAGAACAACCACAAACAAACCCGGCGTAGCTCGCAAGCGAAGACGGGTCGCCACCCCGGCTTCGCTATAGTGTAGCATTGAGAAACCTTCACTCTCCTCTATGAAACACTTCTACGGTCTCGCAGGCTTATTCCTCCTTATTCCTACTGCCTTTGCCCTAGGACAAGGTTTTGATGATGTTCCACCCAGCAGCTACCACTACGCAGCCGTGACGCGCGCGCAGGAGGAAAATATCGTCGGCGGTTACAGCGACGGGACGTTCCGCCCCGACAAAACGATCAACCGCGCCGAGTTCGTGAAGATCTTGGTAGACAACATTGGCAAAGCAAAGGCGTATCCGACCTGTGATGAGCAGAAAAAAATATTCAGCGATGTCGATCCCTTCGCCTGGTACGGCCGTGCCGTATGTGTCGCACAGCAGGAAGGACTCGTGGGCGGCTATAGCGATGGAACATTCGGACCTGATCGGCCAATCAACCTGGCCGAAGCAGCAAAAATCCTGACCAAGAAGTTCGGCCTGAATACACAGGCATATGGCACTTCGTACACAGTTGTGACTGGCAAAACTAGTACGTACTGGTTCAAACCGTTCATCGATGCGCTCGCCAATCAAAATGCAATTCCAACTGATATTTCACAATTCACTTCGGCCATCACGCGCGGCCAAATGGTGGAGATGATCGACCGTCTGTCGCACCACGACGCGAGCAGGACATCCGGAGTATTTTCCGGTCTGTGGATGCGCACGTACTTTGAGCACGACGAAGAGCCGCCGGTGATCTTCGATGATTGCAAAGGAGTTGCATACTACAATCAAAAAATATGGTTTCCGACTTTAACAGCGAAGGCAAAAGACCTCGGCCTTTCTTTGGATGCCACGCATGTGACAGACGCCTGTTTCGCACTTGATACATCGACATTCATTTTCATCAGCGAACAACCGGCTGGTATTTTCCGATACAACATAGCTGCAAACACTCTTCGGCAGGCAACGCGCACCGATTCGTACGCCGGCCCCTTCGCTGCCAAGTCCTTTGGTAGGCGATTGGAGGAACTCATTCCTGTTACAGGAACGTATCAGGCAGACAGCTGCACGCGCACCGTCACGTCATCATACGACAGCATGCACAATACGGTCGCAGTCGTGGGCACCAAGGAATCATGCGGCGACAAATGACTTTGAGCCTTTCTACGCCGGCGCGGCTGCTGATCATCGCCATCAGCCTGACAGCAGTACAGATTGCCCTGCTCCTCTTAGTATCCGGAAAGCCGACACTATCTGAATCCTTCAGTAACTTCGGCCATTGGGATAGCGGCTGGTACGCCAATATTGCGGCGACCGGCTACCACACGACTCTGCCGCCGACACCACAGGATGCGGGTTCGAACGTTGCATTCTTACCGGGCTATCCGCTGCTCGTCGCTTTTTTCTACCACATCGTGCGACTGGCTATCATACCGGCACTACTGATCCCGGCCGAACTCGCCGCCGTGGGATTCTGGCTCTACGTCCTACTGCTCCTTCGGCGATGGAATGTGTCGCTCAGTCTGCAGATGATAGGCGTTGCGCTGATGTTCTCGTACCCGAGCAGCCTCTTTTTGGTACTTGGGTACTCGGAGTCACTTTTTCTTTTCTGTGTCCTCGGCTTTGTGTACTGGTCAGACGTACATGATCGACGCGGAACTATCCTGACCGCAGTGCACGGATTTTTCGCCGGTCTCACGCGACTGCCGGGTTTTGTACTGGCAGCACTCCCGCTCGCTGGTGCCGCGAACCCCTCCAGACGTCGCTCCTCGATGCTGAAGATTTTTGCGGTAATGATGGGGGGCATCGCTTTTTTCGCGTATTGCGCCATCGAGTTTGGTGCGTGGGATCTCTACTTCCAAACCGAACGCATCGGCTGGGGAACGTCATTCAATCCGGGCGCGCTTTTGCAAGCCAGCACCTATCTGCCCGTTCTGCCGCAGATGACCCTAGTCGATATCAATCCAATCCAGGTAAGCCGACTGTCAGTGTCATTTATTCTCGCTGTGCTCATCGTTCTACTGGGGATTGATCTGAGCCAGAAAGATCTGAGCCGGCGAACACGTCTTCCGTTGTACCTCACCGCCTTTCTGTTCTGGCTGATCGCCGTAGCGAGCATGGCCGGCTACAACCACTTCGATAGCATGATCAGGCAAACATTGCCAAGCTACATATTGCTGACGTTGGCGGGGGTCCACTTGGCGCAACACAGGCCATCCATTAAAAAGTGGAGACTTCCATTGACCGGTTTGTTGATCGCCTTCGTGATTCTTTGTGCCTTCATACAGATGCTCTTCGCCTACCGCTTTTTGCACGGCGAATGGGTGGCGTGAGCTACTGACCGCGCAACAAGGCGCGAATGTCCTGCAGGTGCTCCGTCGCTTTTTCGTAGTTCGGATTCACGCGTACGACCGCTTCTAGCGCCGCTGCGGCCTCCTGGAGTTTGCCACTCTCGGCGAGCAGGCCGGCCAGATGGTACTGGGCGGGGATGTAACCCGGATCGATTGCCACCGCCTTCTGGTATTCCGCAGTCGCGCCCTCTGTTTTTTCCGATTTCTCCAACTGCAAACCCAGATTGTAGTGCGGCTCGGCTCGGTCCGGCGCACGTGCAACTGCCGCCTCGAACTGCTTCAGCGCTTCATCACTACGACCCAGGAGCTCCAGCGTTTCGCCCAAGTAATAGTACGGCGCCAAGTACTCAATGCTGGTGATGGGGCCAGCACCCAGCGACTTGATGGCCTGACGATACACACGCATCGCCTCCTCGTAATCGCCCTGGTCACGGTAGTAGTTGCCGAGATTGTTATAGGCACGCTCGTAGGTGGGATCCAGTGAGATGGCTGCGATAAACTGATCTTTGGCGAGTTCGGGACGGTTATTCTTCATATAGAAATCGCCGAGGTTGTTGTATGCCAACGTGGATGGTGCAATCGACAACGCCTGCGTGTACAGCGTCTCGCTATCGATCCATGTGTCGGCCTGCACGCGTGCCAGACCGATGAGTCCCACAAAGACGCAAATGACGACGGCATCTATCGCGCGGGCGCCCCATTTGCCGAATGGTTTATGCTCGTACAACCACGCGACTGCCAATGCCACCAGCAGGAAGATACCGATACTCGGAATGTAGGCGTAACGATCAGAGGCAAAATAGGTGACACCGTCTTTGACGAAGTTGGTGAAGTTCGGCACGAGTGTGACCAAGTAGAATGCGAGGGCAAAGGAAACGACAGGGAACCTACGCAGTGATGCGATGATGACTGCCACGAGTGCAAGAACAATGAGAACGGGCACGAGAAATTCCGGTGCTGCAAGCGTGACGGGTGTGTGCTGCGGATAGATGATCGTGAATCCGGTCGGTATCAGTAAATGCCACAGATAGAAGACGGCGCTCTTGCAGGCCAGCAGGAAATTGCTCCACAATCCGGAATCGGCGAGCACTTCGCGTTTTCCAAAGATGGCCACGATGCCAAAAATGATGGCAGCCAGCCAGTACGGCCACTTTTCGGCAACGGCACGCGGCAAGGACCGATGCCGTTTCCAATCGATGAGAAGCAACACGATCGGCAGCGTGATGACTGTGACTTTGGCGAACAGGCCAAGCACAAAGAGTGCAACACTGAAAAAGGAAAACCACTTCTCCTCGCGTTCGCGCCAGAGGAGATACGAACCGAGGGACGAGAGAAAGAAAAATGTCGAGAGGAGGTCTTTGCGCGCCGCCGCCCATAGCACCGCTTCGGTCTGCAACGGATGCACGGCGAACAGAAGAGCTGTTGCTGCCGCCACGCCCTTGCGGCGGAAGAGCTGCAGCATCACAGCAAAGACCAGCAGTGCATTGAGCGTGTGGAGGATCAGGTTATCCAAATGGAATACGCCCGGACGAAATCCGAATAGTGCATGCTCAACCTGGTATGTCATTAGCGTGAGCGGATCGTAAAGCTCGGGATCGTACGTGGTGAAGACGCGCTTGAGCGTGGCAGGCGACAGCTCTTGTATCGCAGGGTTGTCGGTGATGAGCAGTCCGTCGTCTAGGCTCACAAATTTATCGGTCACCGAGGGTCCGTACAGCAGGGCACACACCGCCACAATGAACAGGGCAATGTGCCACCAGGCCAGCCGATCGGCGAAACGTTTTAACATAGGACGAGAATACCTGCAGAAAAAGCGTGTGAGTAGCCCTGACGGACGAACGCCCTTCGACTTTCGCCCGTCTCTCGCTACCATCAGCTCACCCCCATGCGTCGCTCCCGTTTCTTCTGGCTGGCTTTTGCCGCAATTCTTCTTGGCGGCATTTTGCTGGCTCTCAGCATTGGCGACCGGCTGCGACGGCAAGCCGAACTCCCGGCACCCGAGATTCCCTGTGCTGGTGAACCTGCCGATTGCGCCCTCGCCCTCAGCACCTTTCGTACAATCGCACCGAACGCCAAACAGTACGTGCGTTCGATCAACTTCCATTACGACACGACCAACGCCAATCAGCTGAGCGGCTTCACCAGCACCTACGGTGATATGTGGATTGATGGGACGGCCGAACAGAATGCCAAGCGCGCGACGATCATTCATGAATACGGTCACATTTTGGATTTTCGTGCGCTCACCGGCAATCCGCGCGGCAAATCCACCGCCTTCACCTTCCGCACCCTGCCGACATTCCGTGATGACCCGAGCTACACGTTCTACACGATTTCGTGGACTGATTCGACAAGAATGAAGCCGGACGCCAAGACGCGCGACTTTGTCACCGATTACGCGATGACCAATCCCATCGAGGACTTCGCCGAATCGTTCGCATACTACCTGCTGGCCCACGACGCCTTCGAAGAGCGTGCAAAGAAAAGTAAGGCGCTACAGCTGAAGTATGACTTCATCAAAACCATCGCGCCCAAAGACACGACTGTTGCAACGGGCGACAAGTGGGATGGCACTCTTCCGGCATCGACGACCGATTTGGTTTATACCTGGCTGGACGAAAAGTAGTCTGCCCCCTCTCCGTTCAGCACCCGTCATTTGCTCGCCAGCTCCGGTGCGACTGTTTCTTTGGCCGCCTCCACCACATTCGTTTCCTGCGCCAGCACCTGCGTGGATTTTTCTTCCTGCCGCTCGGTTACGAATGCCCGGGTAAATACGAAAGCATACGTCGCATGCAAAAGTATCAATACGCTCCAGACTCCTGCCGGCCATAAAAACCACAGCAGATCAAAACCGGTGAGCGTATTCAGAATTAAGAGAATGACGATCCCTCCGAGAAAAATAAACAGGTGCCAGAAAAATGTCTTCATATGATTTACCTGTGCACGCACGGGCTGCTCAACCATACATGTTGTGACGCATCGAGATCAGACACCTTACGCTGTCAGCGTTTCCGGGCCCTTAGGCTGTTCTGTTTTCTTGGCATCATCCGCCTTGTTCGCGCCTTCTACCGCCACATCGGCTTCCACCTTGGCGGTGAGCACCTTGCCCTGCTGTGGATCCGGATATGCCTCAGGAGCATGGGAGTCTGGCATCGCTAATCCAACAAGTGTGGCATCTTTGCCGGCATTCAGATCGGTTTCAAGTGCCTGGTTCTTGGCATTTCTCTCAGTTAGTGTTTTGGCTTCGCTAGGAGTCGATTCAGCCCTTGATCGCGTCGCTTCGAGTTTTCGATCAAGCGCTGCAACTTTTTCCTCCCGCTTCTTCATCAACGAGTCCATTGTCTCCGGGTCTTCCTTCTTTTCCCTGGACTGAGCATCAGCTGCTTCGGGTGTGTCTTGCGTTTCCATTTTTTTAATATCCCTATCAGCTTGCTCAGGTCCGAATGCCGGTCCAAACCGGAGAGTGCGACGCTCGTGCCAATCTGGATGAGAAGAAAAAGGCATTAGGCGATTTGAAAAATAGATTGCTGTAACCGTTGCATGACACTCTGCTCCTTATTTTGATCTTCCAGTTCCACTTGTCGGAATGATTCATGCCGGTAGCGCTCAACTTGTGCCTGCAACGTATCCAAGTATCCCTGATATGCCTGCTCATACCGTTCGAACGCCAGCTCGTAGCGCTGCTTTCGCGTAGCCTGATCAGCAGGTGTTTCATTTTTATATGTTTCTGCCAATTTCTTCACACCTTGTGATGTGAGCTCGGGCTCAATGTGCTCCATGATCGAATCGAAGAGCTCTTGGCCGGTTGGAATACGTGGCGGGTCTGTTTTTGTCATGTTTCTTTATAGTATAGCCGAAAATAGGATTTTGCTCAATGGCGAGCAAAAGCATGCAGAGAGTGCGAGGAGAGGCGATCTTTATGCCTCCACTTCTTCTTTCTTCTCTTTTTTTGGCTTCTTCTCCTTCCGCAATAATGTGATTTCTTCAGATAATTCCTCCAACCAATGCTTTCCTTTAGCTTTGTTCTGCATGGTCTGGAAACCGATGCGGAGTGTGGTGCCGCTGATCTTCCAGAGTGAGTTGACGCGCAGAAGCTGCATGATCTCGGCGGCCGTCACATGAGGACTCAGCGTGAGGACAATGTCGCCGCCTGCACTGCGGTCTTCCATCTTGATGCGCTGCACACCGGCCCGCCGGGCGGCCATCTTGAGTCGCAGGATGCGGAACAGATCCTTCACCTGCTCGGGCGGTTCGCCGTACTCGTCGCGAAGGTCGGCATCGAATTCGGAAAGAATCGCTTCGTCTTCTGAGCCAGCCAGCTTTTGGTACACCGAAATTTTTTCCTGATCATCCGGCACATAGAATGATGGAATGAATGCCTCGACCGGAAGTTGGATCTCCACTTCCACTTCGGCTTCCACTTCGTCGCGCTTGCCGCCTTTCAGTTCTTCCACCGCCTGCTTGAGCATGCGCAGGTAGTGACTCACTCCCACCGTCTGCATCGTACCCGACTGACTCGCGCCCAGAATTTCGCCGGCGCCGCGGATCTCCAGGTCGCGCATCGCCACTTGGAATCCCGACCCGAGTTCACATGCCTCCACAATCGCGCGCAGACGCTTCTTGGCGTCGTCTTTGAGGCGCTGGGTATGGTAGAGGAAGTACGCGTACGCCTGGACCTTCCCACGGCCCACACGGCCACGCAGCTGGTACAACTGGCTCAGTCCAAACCGCTCCGCCTCATTTACAATCAGCGTATTGGCGCGCGGCAAGTCGATGCCGTTCTCGATGATGGTGGAACTGACAAGGACGTTGTACTTGCCCGCCTTGAACGCCACGATGCGTTCTTCCAACTGTTCCGGCTTCAGTTGCCCGTGTCCGACGATGAATGTCGCTTCAGGAATGAGGGCGCGCAGCTTGTCGGCGAATGCATCGATCGTCTCGACGCGGTTATGGAGAACGAAACACTGTCCGTCGCGTTTGACCTCGGCCAGGATCGCCTGGCGCACGAGTTCATCGGAATATTTTCGCACTTCGGTGATGATCGGCAGGCGTCCGGGTGGTGGCGTCGTGATCGTCGTGATGTCGCGCAATTTGTGCAGACCCAAATTCAGCGTGCGCGGAATGGGTGTTGCCGTGAGCGTGAGAATATCAACTGATGAGCGCATTTCTTTGAATTTTTCCTTCTGCTTCACGCCGAAGCGCTGCTCTTCATCGATGATCACCAGTCCCAGATTCAAGAATTTCACATCGTCCTGCAGCAACCGATGCGTGCCAATAACAATATCGACATCGCCTTTGCGCAATTTTTCCAGAATCACTTTCTGCTGCGCGGCACTGCGGAAGCGGCTGAGCATTTCCACCTTGAGCGGGAAACCCTTCATACGGTCTTCGAAGTTTCGGTAATGTTGGTCGGCCAAGATGGTGATCGGCGCGATCACCGCGACCTGCTTGCCCGACGCGGCGGCCTTGAACGCGGCACGCATCGCGACTTCCGTTTTTCCAAATCCCACATCGCCGCAGACGAGACGGTCCATCGGGTGCTCGCTCTCCATGTCAGCCTTGATGTCCTGAATCGCTTTCATCTGACCAGGTGTTTCCTGATATGGGAAATTGGCCTCGAATTTACGCAGCATATCCGAATCCTCTGGATAACTATGCCCCTTCGCCTTTGCCCGCTGGGCGTACAAATTCAGCAATTCTTTCGCAATTTCTTTCGTCTCCTGACGCATCTTTTCAGACACCTTCTTCCATTCAATCGTTCCGAGCCGCGTGAGCACCGGCTCTTCACCTTCTTCATGGACGAACTTGCTCAGCTTGTCGGCCTGGTCCACCGGAATAAACAATTTATCGCCGCCGGCGTAACTGAGTTCCAGGTATTCGCGCGTCACCTCATCCACCGTCTTCTGCGTCATGCCTTCGAAGTGCCCGATACCGTGGTCCATATGCACCACATAGTCTCCGGCCTGAAGTGACGTGATGAAGTCGAGCGCCAGTTTCTGCACACTGCGCTGCTTGCCCGCTTTCTTGAGCGAGAAAATCTCGCGGTCGGTGAGAAGTGCGCATTGGAGATCCGGATTCTGCAGCGAGTGGGGGAGCAGATCGTCCTCTTTGGCATGAATGAGCGTCATCGCCCCCTGCCGCGATTCGTCTTCCAGCGAAAATGGCACCTTCTCTTCCTTCAGGATGCCCTGTAGCTCGTCGCTCCGCTTGGTGACGACAATCAGCCGCCAGTTCTGCTGGAGCTTGTCACGGACGTCATTCAAGAAGTCAGTGAGGGTGTAGAATTTCAGGACCGACAGATAGCGCAAGTGCGCGTGATGATCCTGTGATTCAGGAAAGGATGTGAAACGCAGCGTCTCCGCTCCGGCCGGTGCCGGTACCTCATCCTGATCATCCAGGACCAGCAGCACTTGTTTGGGCAACTGATGCTCAAGAAGCTTTGTAGTGCTGTACACAACCGGTGCGATCATCAGCGTCGTTCCCACATCCGTGGTTTTCGAGTAGTCCGTCATATCCACCTGCAGGATTTTGTCGACCTTGTCGAAATCAAACGTGACACGGTATGGCGCCGCCGATTGAATGGGAAAGATATCAAGCGTGTCGCCTATACGACGGTACTCGCCGGGACTCAGATATAAGTCATCACCATGGCGGTAACCACGATCAATGAATGATTCAAAAAGAGCGGTGAAGTTCATGGGCTCGCCTTGCTTGAGGCTGATACTGCGCTGCTGCATCTCGGTGAACAACGGAAATTCCACCCCCCATTCATCGCGCGTGATAATAAAAATCGGATGCTTATCGCCCTGCATTCCATTTCCCTGCATCAGGAACATATACATCTGCAGGTGGGCGGGGATCACCCGGTCCTCGGCATCCTGCACCGGCGACAGAACATGCGCCTCACACTCAAAAAAGTGTAACCAGTGCTGGAGCGCTTCGCGCCCGGCTTCGTTCTGCGTGACGAGTAAACAGGGCTGATTATGGAACCCCAAAAGATGCGAGAGTAGAAGGGCCTTGGCCGTCTCGTTGGACGCACCCGAAATCACCAGCTTCCGATCAGACCGGAGCAGGTCGCTCAATTCCCGATGTGTATCCTTCCCGAGAAGGAGAGAAGACTTCATGACCAAAAAAAATGATGACTCTGCTCCATTGCCGCCAATTCTCTATTTCTAGCGCGCAATGAAGTACTTTCTATACGAAGAATGAAAAGAAGACACGATTTACGATTCCTGCATTCGCAGTGGCATGATGAGGTGAAGAAAATCACTTTCGTCCGGCAAACGGAAGATGGCCGGACGCTGACTATCACTCATCTGCATGACTACCTTTTCCGCATCGATGTGTCCCAGGAAGTCTAATAGATAGGAGGAGCTAAGCGCAATCTTATTCTCGCCTCCTTCGATGGTCGCAGCCAAATATGCTTCATCTTTGCCTATTTGGGTCTGTGGGGTCGCTATCTTTACCTGCTCCTTTTCCAGGCTAAATGTGAGGTTATTGTTAATTTCCTTGGCAAAGTAGTGCATACGCCGCACGGTCGGCAGCAGTTCGGCCACCGAGAATTCAACGGTCGTCTGGTATTCCTTGGGGATGATCTGATGATAATCCGGAAACTTGCCGTCAATAAGGCGCGACAAAAGGCGCGTATTTCCTATTTGAAACTCCACCTGCTGGCGACTGAGAATGACCTCCGTCGTCACCACTGGATTCTCTACTGGCTTCTCCTCGCCCTTCTCTTTTTTCTTATCCCCTTTGGCTGAACTGAGAATTACCTTCACCTCATCCAAAATCTTCGTGGGAATAATACAAGTCAGCTCGGCCGCTATGCCACTGGCGGGAATCCTGCACTCTGATAACCGGTAACTGTCCGTCGCCACCATCACCACCTTGTCGCCCTCGCCCTTCAAATACACACCCGAGAGAACCGGTCGCAGGCTGGTTTTTGCCGAGGCGAATGTCACCAGATGTAGAGCATGTAGGAAGGAATCAATTTCCAATGTGAATGACTGTTGTTTCTCCATTGCTGTAATGGTTGGGTAATCACTCGCCGATTCACCCCCAATGACTGTTTTGGCATGCTTTGAAACACAACGCACCTGTGATTCATTTACCACCTCAATAGTGACCTCTGGATCTGTATTGTATTGTGCAAAGTTCACTATTGCCTTGGCGGGAATTGTAATGCGTCCTTCTGATTCAATGGTGGCTGGAAATTTTGTGATAATACTTAGTTCCAAATCCGTTGCACTGAGTGTGCAGACATTTCCCTGCACTTCTAAAAGTACATTTCCAAGAATAGGAAGTGCTTGTTGATTTCCAATTGCACGATGTACCAAGTGCAACGCGTTCAGAAGATCCGGTGTGTTGCAGGAAAATTTCATAAATCCTTATTATATAAATAGATAATTTAATATATTGAATTAGTAGTAATCATGACCTCTTCCCAACCACCGATAATCAGAGTGTATTCTGTGGAAAGTGCTTGTAAAGATTTTTTACATTTGTCTTACAGAAGAGAAAGTTCGCATAGGTTGTATACAAGAGTTGTGTGGGAGGCATGTGGATAAGTATCGAAATGAAAATCCAAAGATGAGTGCTGGATTCAAAATTACTGTTTTGGCTTCCAGATAACAAAAAGTCTATTTTTATGTGGACAACCCCTGCTGGCGAAGCAGGCCTGTGTAAAAAAGTTATCCACAGTGCCTGTGGATAAGTGGAGAAGTCTTGGTTATCCACAGGGTGTGGATAACTATGTGGAAAACAGACGAAAAGTATCCTACAGCCTAATACGCCTATTTTATAGGGTTTAAATCGTCTTACGATACTTGTCCCGGGCGGCGGGAATCGGCGCCTGCGATTCATTGGGTTTGATCGTCAGTTTGCCGTCTTTTGTATACACAAATGAGTGATCTTCTACATCTTGAGTCACGTAGGTGCCACCGGCGACAAACGTGCCGGCGCCGATTTTAATGCCGGGGTTCATGCCAACCTGGATCCCCAGTCGGGAGTTCTCGCCGATAATCGCGCCAAACTTAGTGAGTCCGCTCGGCAGTTGCGAGCCGTCCCACAGCGAATGGATCTCTTCTTCGTCCAGACGCATATTCCCGGCGATGCAACCGCCGCCGAAGGCGACGTTGTCTGCCACCACACTGTCGCCGAGATATGTACTGTGCGTCCAAATATGGTTGGCGAGTACGCTGCCCTTCACCTCCGTGTTGTAACCGATCACACAGTGGTTGCCGATCGATGAGCCACGGACCAGTGCGTTGTTGCCGATCGTTGTGCCGCGGCCGATGTAACTCGGGCCGACGATGGTGGCGTGGGGCAGAACGCGCGTTCCTTCTTCGATGATCACTTGTCCATCAATCACGGCAGTTGGGTGGATCTGTGCGGTCGGATGGATGGAGGATTTTACATCTTTGAGTAAGAGCGGCAATAAATGCAACAGATGCCAGCTATACTTTACGGCTTGCCAATCCCCTTCGTAGGGGACCGCGCGGTAGACGTGGTGTGGGAAGAGCTTAGCAAGCGCCTGTTCGTAGCCGTCGTCGCGATCGCTATGTACTTTGCGCAGTTCTTCCAAAAGTTCCGCCGGCTTATTGTGGATGTGCGCGACAATGTTCACGAGGTCGCTCGGCTCATTTCCTTCACCTGGTTTTTCTACAATTGACTGGATGCTACCATCGATTACCTTCAGATAGCCGCCCGGGAAGTACCGTTGCACACGCTGGGCCAGCAGCGCGCCGGCGACGCCACGTTCGCTTGCCGCTTTGCGCAGTTCCTCAAATGCTGATGTTTCAATAATGTCATTTGAACCGACGACGAGTACCGGCCCATTGCCCATGCTGGGCAGGCCACTCAAAAATGCCCCCTGCATACCCAGGTCTAGTTTTTCCTGCTCAATAGTCGGCAGATCGGGGAACATGGCCGAGATGGCGGGTAAATTGTGCGATCCGCCAACCAGCGTGATGTCATCGAAACCTGCTTCCCGCAGACGGGTCAGTTGGTGGCCGAGAAGAGGCTTCCCGCAGATCGGAAAGAGCGACTTCTCGCTCAGAGGCCAAAAGCGGCGCGAACGACCGGCGAGGATCAGAAGAACCTTCATGTGCGCCTAGGATACAGGGTAAAGAGCGGATCCTGTAGTCCAATTGCATCCATATTCCAATCCTCTATGATAGGGAACCATGAAGAAGAGTGAGCGCGCTCTCGCCTCCACCCTCGGTATTCTTCTGCTGGGCCTCAGTGTTTTTTTGTATCGCGCCTATGTGGTTGATACATCGAGCTGCGTGGCGGCAGAACTGCAATGGGGTCTGTTTTGCGATCAGGCCGGTTAATCATGTCAGGCGATTGTGGTTACGAACCCTATTTATCGTGGTGAATAAGATGGGCAGTTTTTTAAAACCGGCTGCTCTCCACGAAGGGAGAGAGCCGGTAAGTCTGACGACAGGCGTCAGACCGGGAAACAGCTTTCAGGGTCGGAACCCGACCTGCGTGGTAGGGTTAATTTCGATATGGCCGTCGGTGGCCACATGGATCGTGAACGGTGGTTGAGGCTTTTCCTTGCGGATAGCCTCTGCCACTTGCTCCTCGATCGGGAGGGCCACTGGCTCAGTTGGCGCGGAAACTGTGGTTCGCGGCGAGACGTGCTCGCCGGCCTTTTCCTTACCGTGTTCGCTGAAGATGGTGGGGAGGCCAAGCCCCCCAAAAATCACCATCAGCACAACCACGGCGATGCCCATATTGCGCTCGAAGGCGGCTCCTGCCGCCTTCTCCTGCTCTGCCGTGAGCACGACCCTCACCTTCGGCATCTTTTTACGGGCTCTCAACATCTGACAGGCCTCCGAAAACGACTGATGGCGGGCCCGACGTGGACCTGCCCTGAATTGTTAATCCCAGCGCATAGACTCTGTGAGTGCATTCGCTGGGATTAACGGTGCTGTCCTGTGAATGATCAGTGCGCAACAGGCAATTTATGTCTTCCCGCTGCTCTTTTCGCGCATATCAAAAATACGCGCCCACCGACAAGCGATGGACGCTTGTGTATACAGCAAATGATCAAAAAAGTCAAGGGTCTAAGAGCCTACTTTTCTATCTAGCTACAGCGAAGAAATCGTTATACGCGAGAAAATTTGAAAGAATAGCCCTTATCACTCCCAGACGATCTCAATCGTTCCGTCGCGGTCTGTCCGCTTGATCGGGATGTGAAAGTGCGCCAGGCGCGTAAGAGTCTGGGGCCGCGGATGGCCGAATGGATTGTCTTTGCCGGCCGAAATAACGGCGAGAGACGGATGCACTGCCACGAGGAAGCCGGTGGATGTAGACGTGAGACTGCCGTGATGGCCGATCTTGAGAATATCGGCATGCACATCGGTCCCCAGTTTCAGAATAGCTGCCTCATACTTTGCTTCCAGATCGCCAGTGAGCAATGCCGTATGATTCTTGTAGTGCGCCCGCAGAACGACCATCGCATCGTGTACATTCTTGGGTGCAGCACCGAACCAGCCGTGCGGCGGCCATAGACGTTCTAGGATAAATCCGTCATCGAATACGATGGCGCCGTGTGTGTCCGGTTCCATCACCGGAATATGTTCCGTGCGCAACAATGACAGAAAATGTTGGTAGCGCGGCGAGCCGTACTGCGTGTTGTTCATCAGTACCGCATCGACCTGGTAGCGCTCAAGAATGGGTGGAAAACTCGCGATGTGATCGATGTGCGGATGCGACAGAACGAGCAGATCAATATGGCGATCGAAGAACGGCAGATGGCGGCCCAGCTCTTCCAGTGTCGTCAGGTCCGGGCCGCCATCGATTAGTATCCGATGGCCTTGCGGTGTCGTGAGCAAAATGCTGTCGCCCTGACCGATGTTCAAAATCGAGAGGTGTGCCCGTCCATCCGGAAGCAGCAGCCACTCGCGGGCACACAATGCAAGCAGCACACAGAGGCCTGCGCAGAGTTTCACCCAATGACGAGCGGGGATCTTGTGCACGCTCAAAGCGTAAATGTCCGCCCGTCGACTGTGGTGCAGTCGAAATTATTTTGCCAGCTGCAGACGCATTTTTCGCCAACCGGCTACGGCGCCCGCCGTTCCCATCAGGAGCAGAACGCCCGGGCCGCTGCTCGGCAAGTTCGTTTGTGGCTTTGGCAGATCAATAGACGAGAATACATCCGGGCCTCGTTGCCCGCTCGGCATCACTGCGCGAATCGAGACACCGAACGCGCCGAATGGCACATCGTGAAAGGTGACGGCCTGCGTATCGCCGGCAATGGTTTGGACAGCGCTGAATTTTTTGCCGCCATCACGGCTCTGCATCAGTTCAAAAGATTGTACGACTGCGGCTGGCGCCGAGAGTCCCCAGTGGGCGGTTACCGTGTAGCGACCATTGCTCTGTACTTGTCCGTTCAATGTGAGGCCGACAATCGACGCGGGCGTTTCGGTCGGCATAGACGGGGTATCGGTGAGCGCATCCCATGCCGTGAACTGGGCATTGCGCTGAAAGGGATCGAGCGGAAGACTCGTCGTCATTCCTTGGCCTTTGACGACGTCGTTCACTTGCAAGTTATAGACTGTGCCTGCCTGCTGCTGGTCCGTGACGATCATGATTTGAGCGCCCATGATCACGAGCTTTCGCATAGAGAGCTGATGGCCTGAGCCGTCTTGTATGACGAATGCGGATGGTCCATCAGTATCTGCCAACTCGATCGGCGCGTTAAAGGTGAGTGTGACGCCTGTCGATGAGATGGGAAGAGCGGAAAGCAGTTGGAGTGTCGCTGCCGTCGTAGTGGATGATGTGGCGCCGAACGACGAAGGCGGCGTCATGGTGGATGTCGCTGTTCCTGCGGATGGTAGATCCACGGTTGTCTCCGTCGTAAACGTCTTCCCTTCCTCGCCCGACATGGCGACGGCGAGAACAGAAATGTAGAGATGGCTGGCGGTGGGGAAGTTCGTCAAAAAATATTCGGTGCGGTTGCCGCTTGTGGTTTCGAAATCATCGTAGCGGCCGTTATTCTGCAGGATTGATTCGCGGCTGTAGTAAATGCGGAACGATTGTGCGGGCTCGGATGGTGCGGTCCACGACACATGGATTTGTCCGTTCTCGTACGATGCGACGATACCGGTCACGGCCGGAACAGCGGCTAGGGCGAACGATGGCCACAGAGCCATCATGCTACCCAAGATAATGAGGCGGAGATGTGTCATGTGTGTGTTGAGGAATCTGATAATTATACCAGATTCTTACCATAATAGGAAGGTTCGCGTAGTGTTCTATTCGTTCATAGAACGTCGTTTACTGCATGTATTTGCCATAAATCGTAGTGGCAGAGCCAGGCGCTGTTACGAAAATTACCGGTGCTTTGTCCCTTATATGGCTTCGCTTAAGCTCCGACGAATTCCTGTCGCTTCGGCAATTCCTATTATCCAGACGATTATTCCGACGAGCGCCGATACGGTGATCAGGTCGTTCGGCAAAAACGGAGCAAGCAGATATAGCGGTGCGGCCAAGAGAAGCGTGAAGAGCAGCCATTGCCAGAGTTGGTGGCGACTGATCGCAGCCGGCATCACGCGCAGGGCCTGCGGCAGAAGCGCCGCTGCGATGAAGACGTGGACGATGATGGAGGTGTAGCTGGCGCCGATAAAGCCGAGGCCGGGAATCAGCAGGAGATTGCAGGCGAGAGCAATGACGACGCCGCACAGCAACGTGGCCACCAGCCGGCGCCAGGCGTTGCGGTTCAGCAGGACATAGAAGCTGTACAGAATCATGCCGTTCATAAGCATCGGAATGCTGATCAGGCGCAGTGCAGCATCGGAACCCGGATGTCCCGGTGTCGATACGTAGGCCTTGGTAGTGAGCAGATGAATCAGCGGCACCGACCAAAGTTGCGCGAAGAGGAACGCAGTTGAGCCGAGCAGCAGTAGGATGAAAAGTGTTTTGCCGAGGAGATGTCGCGTATCCACGCCTTTGCTGTCGCGGTCGCTCATAATGGGGAGCACCGAATTGAGCAGGAAGGTGGGGATGATGAATCCCATGTCGGCCATGCGCATCACGAAGCCGTAGTAGGCGTTCTGCAGGTCGAAGTCGTGAGGCCGGAGCAATGTGATCAACGGCACATCAAGCTGGCGATACAGCGCCATGCACAGATATGCGAGACCGTACGGCGCGGCCATCCAGAATACGTGTCGGATCACTGTCCAATTCCAATGCAGGGTAAACGGCAGAAACCTACGGCCGAAGTACAACTGCGTGGCGAACAATGCCATTGCACCGATACCTCCAATGAAGAGAAATAATTCTTCGGTGTGGACATCCGTGCTGCCGCGGATGCCCATCAGCACGACGGTGGCAATGAGCCCCGTAGTGATGATCCGCTGCAACACCTCGGCAATGAATACGTACTGCAAGCGGTAGTGGACCTGAAAAATCGTGCGCTGCATGCCGGCGAGGAGCGTGAAGAAGGGAACGAGCGCGGCGATGGTGGCGCTCATCGGCAATGGAGTGTTGTGCCACGCCGGCAGAATCCAGACGATGAGCAGGGCTGTTCCCAGAGAAAAACAGAGAATCAAAATGCGCAGTGCCATCAGCGTGCCCAAGACATCGGTTTTGTTTTCAGCTTTGCTCACCTCACGCACTGCAATGGCGTACAGTCCAAAGTCGGCCAGCACACCGAAGAGCTGGAGAAATCCGTAGGCGGAATTGTAGATGCCGGCTAGTTCTTTGCTCAGTCCAATCGTGACGAATTTGATCGTCACGATACTGAGCGCAGCCATGACGACCTGGCTCGCGATCTGCCAGAGTGTGGACGTGGCGATGGCGCGGGTGGACATGATCACAGTGTGACTGCTCGGCATACCAAAGCGCAAATTGTCTTTTCGTTGTCCGAATGCTTGTGTTTTTCGAATCGAGGAGAAAAATGCCTTGTTATGGGTATCATGATGTCTCATCGGCAGGACGTAGAACATGGCGTTTCTGAGCCTGTCGAGCAAACGTCCATCATAGGGCATGTAAAAAAAAGATTAACCGCCGCTGGTCAATGGGTCAGAGAAAGACTGGAGGGATGTGTTACTGGGCCTGAGCGACCAACACTTTCATCTGAACAACTCGCGTTTCAGCGGCAAGCGAGTGACTGGCTTAGAACACAATATGATTTAGACGTGTGTCATGCAAAACTTCTGCCAGCCGATGCAGAAGCAGGCGTGCACACATTTGGTGTTTACCTTAATCTGCCAAGCGAAAGTGAACGCGTTGCCACACTGACTTTCGATGGCCAGGAGTGGGACCTGGATGGTGATCCGGTGCAGATACGCTCCATACACGACGCGGCATTCTGGGTACAGTTCAGCCAACTTCTTCAGGCGGAGAGTTCTTTAATGTAAAGTTGAATATCGACAATATGTAATTTTTTACGTACAGTGCATTCAGCATGCCGCTTAGCTTCCGATACCTCATTTCCACGACAGCGCTCACGCGCGACGATGTGGAGTTGATTTTGAAGGCGACTGAAAAAATGGAGAAGGTGCGTGCCAAGGGCGGTGACGATCGTCTGAAAGGAAAAATTCTGGCGAGCCTCTTCTACGAGCCCAGCACGCGGACGCGATTGAGTTTTGAATCGGCCATGTTGCGGCTGGGCGGACAGGTGATTACCGTGAATGGCATCGAGAACACGTCGCTCAAAAAAGGTGAGACGCTGGAAGATACAATCCGCATGGTGAACAATTATGCGGACATCATCGTGATGCGCCACTTCGAAGCCGGTGCAGCGGCCCGCGCGGCTAGCGTGAGTGTTCCGCCGTTCTTGAGTGCGGGCGACGGGCCGGGCGAACATCCGACGCAGGCACTGCTCGATTTGTACACGATCAAAAAAGAGCGCGGCACAACCGAAGGCCTCTCCATTGCGATGGTCGGCGATCTGCGCTTCTCGCGCACGGTGCATTCGCTGTGCTACCTGCTCAGTCTCTTCCCCGACAATCGCCTGCTCTTCGTCTCGCCTGCCGAACTGGTGATGCCGGATGAAATCAAAGAGTATCTCACCGAACACGGTGTGGATTTTCGCGAATCGACATCGTTCGACGATGCATTGGAATGCGATGTCATCGACATGACGCGCATTCAGGAAGAGCGCTACGAGAGCCGCGCTGAATACGAAAAACTGCGCGATGTGTACCAGCTCACGGGCAAGCACATGGAACGCACCGAATCGACGATCATCAGTCCGTTGCCACGGCTCCAGGAAATCGCGCCGGAGGTGGACGAGTACAAGCACGCGGCCTATTTTCGCCAGGCTGGGAATGCCGTACCGGTGCGGATGGCTCTTCTGTCACTTCTTCTGGCCGATGCATGAGCAGTCTCCTGATCAAGGACGCGCATCTGGTAACGGTGACTGATCAGCTTATTGCCGATCTACTGGTGCGCGATGGAGTTATTGAACAGATCGCTTTCCATGATTCACCGACCTATGCGTTGCCATCAGTGCAGGACGATCCGGTGCACGAAGTGATCGAGGCGAACGGCTTGGTTCTCTTGCCCGGACTCATCGATTGTCATGTGCATTTCCGTGAACCGGGATTGGAACACAAGGCAACGATGCAGACCGAATCGCGTGCGGCATTGGCTGGCGGCGTCACGACAGTATGCGAAATGCCGAATACGATTCCACCGACGAACACCGTCAGCGCGTTGGCCGATAAAGTGCGGCGCGCGGAAGAGATCACCGATTGCGATATTCACTTTTTCTTTGGCGTGACGCAGGATATTCACTTGGCCGTGCTCCGCGAGTTGTGGGATGGTGGCAATGCCGAGCTGGATCGCCTGAAGGCACATTGCTGCGGCGTGAAAGTCTTCTTCGATCATTCGACGGGCAATCAGGGCATCGATGTGTCGATCTTGGACGATATATTCAAGGCATGTGCCGAGCAGCGCATTCCCCTAGTGTGTCACTGCGAAGATCCGGCAATGAATGCCGAGGCGGCGGCGAAGTATGCGAATGATGAATCGGTTCATCCCACTGTTGCGCGTCATTCCCTCATGCGGCCGCCGGAATCCGAGGCAAAGGCCATTGCCTACGCCATCAGTCTGGCGAAGAAATACGGTACGAAGTTCCACGTGGCACATCTTTCGACGAAGCAAGGTGTCGATCTTGTGCGTCAGGCGAAGAAAGAAGGCGTGGCGATGACCTGTGAAGTCGCGCCGCATCACTTGTTTCTGACAACTGATGATTACAAACAACTGGGCACGCTGGCAAAAATGAATCCGCCCGTTCGAACGGTGGAGCATCGCAATGCTCTGTGGGCGGGAATCAAGGATGGGACCGTCGACTGCATTGCAACGGACCATGCGCCGCATACGCTCGAAGAAAAAACCGATAATGAACCGCTTAAGGCGCCGAGCGGCGTTCCCGGCGTCGAGACGATGCTGCCGTTACTTCTATCGATGGCGTCGGGTGGAACAAGTGAGCCGAAGAAAAGAGTGATTAAGTATGCAGTGCGGATGACAGACATTTATAATTTGTTATTCGAACATCCGAATGACATCTACTCGCTTGGGAAAAAAGGAGTCGTCGAGGGTGCCAAGGCGGATATGATCCTGGTCGACCCGGAAGCCGAGTGGACGATTGAGGCAAAAAATCTGCACAGCAAATGTCATTGGACGCCCTACGAAGGATGGAAAGTGAGGGGAAGAGTGGTGCGCGTAGTGCAATAAGCGATGGAACCCGCGCACGATGAATCGGATGACTCCCGCGAATCTGCGAAGAAAGCGACAGCGCCATGCTGCAAAATTTCATACTGCTTCACTACGAAGCGATGTATCACAGGTGAAGTTTCCCGTCTTTCATAATCACCCGGTCATCCACCGTCACGCTCGTTCCCGAATGCCTAAGATCCTTTACCAGATCCCAATGTATCGACCCTCTGTTCTTGCCTCCACCCCGCTGTTCATCGTACGATCGGCCAAGGGCCACGTGCACGGTCCCCGCAATCTTCTCGTCGAACAGGGTTTGCTTTAGATAGTTGGTGATGAACCGGTTCATCCCGATGCCCAGTTCTCCGAGACGGCGGTTTCCCGGATCCTCCTCGAGCGTACGCAAGAGGAGTGCTTCGCCGTGTTCAGCCGTTGCCCGCTCGATTTTTCCGTTGCGGAATTCCAGTTTGATGCCCCGGACTTCGTGGCCCGAACGCACCTGCGGCAGTTCAAATGTGATGGTGCCCTCGGTCTGATCTTCGACCGGTCCCAAAAAACATTCGCCATCGGGAATATTGCGGCGTCCGGTGTTGGCACCCGCTGCCAGCCGCCCCTCGATGCCGAGCGTCAGATCCGTGTTCGATCCTATGATGCGGACGGTTTTCCCTTCGTCCAAAATGTCCTGCAGCTGCTTAATACGGGCTGATTCAGCCGCATAATCAACCAGGCAAGCTTGGTAGTAAAAGTCGATGGCTTCCTGCGGCGCGAGATCACATTTTTCGGCAAATCCGTTCGTCGGCCACTGGGTCAGAACCCAACGTTTCTCAAATAATTTCTCATTCAGTGCAAACTTCGACCTGCTCCATAGCGAGAATTTTTCGGTATCGATATCGCTCAGAAACAGATCGTCTTCGAGGGCACCGATAAATAGAAAAGCGTCGGCCCAGTCGAATTTGGTATTGAGAATGTCCGAGACGTACCGTAACTGCTCGTCGCTGCCTGTGGAAAGCAAGGTGTGGGCGAACCCGCCGAAGTCGGCCCGACCGCGTTGCATTTGTATGCCGAGCACATCCAGCTCCACGTGCGCGCCGCGTTCGATGCCGAGGCGATACGTTTCCTGGAGCAGCGGCAGCGGTGAAAAATCGGATGTGCAGATCAAGAGCTTTTCACCCGATTGGATCTTGAGTGAGTGGTCGAGCAGAACGGTGGCGAGCTGAGTGGGACGAGTATCCATACGAAAACGGTAAAGAGATGAACAATGTTCACAATATTTTCAGTACATCTTCCAGGGTCTTGCATACGATATCCGCTTCTTCTTTTGCATCAGCCGCCGTGTAGACGAATGGCACCAGGCAGTTGGTCATGCCGCAGGCCCTGGCGGCGGTCATGTCGAAGGTCTGGTCGCCGATATACAGGCACTCCTTTGGATCGACCTTGAGCAAATCGGCAGCCAACAGCAGGCCGTGAGGATGTGGTTTCATGAACTTCCCCACCTCGTCGGCGGTGATGTAGTGCTGTACGTAGCGCTTGATGCCCAAACATTCATCAATGGCGTCCACGTAACTCATATGCGAACCGGTGACGACGGCGACCGGATACTTCTTTTTCACTTCCGTGAGTACATCTTCCGCACCGTCGATCCACGTCGTGTCGGTGCGCAGTTTGTCGATATACAACCGGTCGCGGATGCCGCGCACCTCGGGCACATCTTCTTCGGTCAGTCCGTGAAGTTCCAGCATGCCTTCCAGATGAATGGGACGTTTATACCATTCGTTGAATTGCTTCTGCGTCACGTTAATTCCGATCTCTTTAAATGATGCCGTCACTGCGTGGCAGTACACATCGATGGTCGAGACGAGCGTGCCGTCGAGGTCGAAGAGGATGGCTGAATACGGTGCCACTACTGAGCGTCGGTGAATTGTAGAGAGCGCATCACCGCATCGATGTCTGCTTCCGAAGTAAAGTGACGGAAGGTGAACACATAAGCGATACCCTGATGCAGAGCAGTGAAGATGATCGGATGCTCGGGATCTTTGCTTTCCGTCCATTCAACAAATGATGTGCCGCTGAAAGCACGTTCGCGTTTGGCACCGAATTGTGGGCTTTGGGCAGCGCGAACATCATGGCTGGCCAGAATGTCGATCGATTTATTCCCGAGGGCCAGGGTCCATTGTTGTGAGGAAATTCGATCTTTTCCCACAGTGATAACAACCGGTGCGTCGCTCATGCTCTGGAATCCGGCCGGGGCGGTAAGGGCGATGGGCATCTGCCGGCTCTGAAGCTTGTGTGGTATCAGGAGTACTGTGCCGGCGGCCGTGGGCGCGGAGAACGCGACGGAATCCATTACTCGCGTGATCACGTTGCTGTCGCTAAAGCAGTCGAATTCAATGGCGTAGTAATTGTCACCTTCTTTCGTCACGAATCCTTCGGGATGACAGGCGCTGTCGAGGGTGTAGCGGGTGTATGTTTTGCCGCGAACACGAGTGTCTTGTTGCTGAACGTACCGTAAGACGATTTGCGCGAACTGAGGATCCTGCGATTGCAGCACCAGAATAAACGAACCATTTGGCTGGTAGATGCGCAGTTGATGGATGGCAATGGCCTGGTCGTTATCGGTGAGCGTCTTATCAGTCATGCCGCCCATTACGAGCGTCGATGGAACGGTCAGGCGGATGCCAAGCTCATCGCTGCGCACCTCGTGCGTAGAGGGACCACATGCGTGCAATGCAATAGTACTGAGGGCGATGACCAGCAGCGAATAGTGACGACACCTTTGCATACTCATAGCTTACCGCTGATCGCTTGTTCGTCGAAAGCAGAATAAAAAACAGGAGGGAGAAGATACTTCTGCCTCCGGTCGTTCGTTTCTTAGCTGATGATCAGACTTCCACAATGATCGGCACTACCATCGGCTCACGGTCAAGTTGTCGGTCGAAGTAGCGGTACAAAGCACCGATGACGGCTGATTTGATCGCTTTGCGGTCGGTTTCTCCGCGTTGCACTGTTTCTTCGTACGCTTTGCGGGCGGCCATGGTGACGTCTTTGGTGATCGTCTGGAATTCCGAGCCGTAGATGAGTCCGCGGCTGATGACATCGGGGTCGGCGAGCAGGCGCTTGCTCTCGCTGTACACGCGGAACAGCACGATGATCATGCCGCTCGAGCTCATGATTTTTCGGTCGTTGAGGATGCGCTGGCCTTCGCCGGCGGCACCGCGTCCGTCGATGATCACGTCGTTGCACGTGTGTTTCTGCTTGCTCTTGCGGGCCGATCCATCGGCTTCGAATTCGAGGATTTCGCCGTTGAGCAGCAAATGAATCTGATTGTCCTGGTAGCCGATCGAACGGGCCAGGTCGCCGTGCGCCGCTTTCATGTGCGGTTCACCGTGTTCGGGAATCACGTGCTTGGCACGCACCAATCGGTGCATCAGCAGAATATCGTTCTGATAGCCGTGTCCGGTGGTGTGCAGCGCCAGTTCGGCGTTGGTCTTCACGTGCGCACCTTTGAGATGCAGATTGTTGATTACTTTGGCCACCGCGCGCTCGTTTCCCAAGATGGGATTGGAGCTGAGGATGACGGTGTCACCCTTCTTTACCACTACGTTGCGATGAGAGCCGAGGCCCATGCGGGCGAGTCCGGCTGTCTCTTCGCCCTGTGATCCGGTGGTAAGGATCAGCACTTCGCGGTCCGGCAATTTTTCCATGCCTGGGCCGGCTTTGCGGATGAGACCGCGCGGCGCTTTGATGTGGCCGAGGTTCTGGGCGATTTCGATGTTCGCTTCCATGCTGCGTCCGGAGACGAACACTTTGCGGTCGAATTCGCGCGCATGTTCTACGACTTGTTCGATGCGGTTGAGCAGGCTCGAGAAAGTCGAGATGATGACGCGACCTTTGGCATCGCGGATGAGTCCGCGAAGCGTCTGGGAAATTTCGCGCTCGCTCTTCGAGTTGCCCGGCTTTGTCGCGTTGGTCGAGTCGGCAATGATGGCGAGGACGCCGGCATCACCCAACTGGGCCAGGCGGTGGAAGTCCGCCGGATCTTCGTTCATCGGCGTGAGGTCGAATTTGAAGTCACCGGTGTGAATGATCGTACCGGCCGGCGTATGCAGTGCGATGGCGGCTGAGTCGGGAATCGAGTGTGTGACGCGCAGGAATTCCACTTCGATCTTGCCGAGGCGGATCTTCTGACGAAAATCGACGGTGTTCAGCTGCACGCGAGACGCGACATGATCTTCCTCCAGGCGCTTGTTAAGCATAGCCATGGTGAGGCGTGTGCCGTAACACGGCGGATAGTGCAGCGCTGGCAGCAAATGCTGTGCGGCGCCGATGTGGTCGAGGTGACCGTGCGTGAAGAGGATGGCTTTGATCTTGTTCTCGCGACCTTTGAGGGCCGAGATATCGGGGATCAGGTAATCGATGCCCAGCATGTCTTCGTCAGGAAACTGCAAGCCGAGGTCAATGATGTAGATGTCGTCATCCACTTCGACCACGAAGGAGTTGCGGCCGACTTGCTCGAAGCCGCCGAGCGCATACACGCGTACACGTGCTTTGCCGCTGGCATCAATAATAGTTGTCTGTGGTTGCGGTTTGTCTACCGCACCGATCGGTCCGCTGGGGACTACTGCTTTCGCAGGGGGGTTGTTTTGTGCGGGGCCTGGTCGGCGTCCGCGGTGGAATCGTCGAAAATATTTCGGATTCCTTTTCTGTTGTGGTTGGCCACCCGCAGGCGGCGTCCACGTTGTTCCATCTGACATTCTTGTCGTTTGAAAGAAATATAACTGCCATCACTGTACTCCTCTTGGAGACCAATAGCAATAGGGCTCTTTGTCGGTATGCCTTTTTTATGGCTTATATATAACAAATTATTGATTGATTAATTTGTAATTTATCAGGGGTTTCTCCCGCTTCGCCCTCCAGTTTTGTCTGTTGCGACCCGGAAAGCGCCATGTAGACGACTCAGGACAATGATTGTTTCTTCAACGATTTCGATTGTTCGTCAGGTACACCGCCTTGCCCCACGGGGAGCGGCCCGGTAGCCTCTTCAACCGATGGACCTCGCGCTCCAAACAGGGACGACGACATCGGGAAATGGCACAGTTCTCGTTTCGCGTACATTCCAGTCCCACGGCGAACATGTGTGCCTGCTGCTGCAGGTGCGCTCGTCTGCGCGCGATGCGCAGGCGTTGGAACACGAGTGCCGTGGAATCGTTGAACATGCGCTGCTGGATACGGAAGGCGAGGCATGGACGCGCCTGGATGGCACGCTCAAAGAAATGAATGGCCTCTTCAAAGGTCTGCTTGTGGGCGACAACATCGACGACGTGCATGCGATCATCGCGCTGATCGAA
This sequence comes from Candidatus Peribacteria bacterium, assembly GCA_041691135.1. GTDB lineage: Bacteria > Patescibacteriota > Gracilibacteria > Peribacterales > Peribacteraceae > JAQBQQ01. The sequence continues at coordinate 71,135 of JBEPVF010000004.1, read as the reverse complement.
AAGAACGGCATGTTGCATGTGTCGCATGCCGGACGCGGCGAAGGGTGGCTGCTCCGCGCTGGTGCGGCCAGCCAAATCACCGAATTCAGCCGCGGGAAACCCATTCCAAACTTCATTCACATTTCCAGCGGGCAGCTCGAACCGGGAGATGTCGTTATTTTTTCGACGCAGCGTCTGATGCGTGCCGTCACGCCGGCGCAACTGTCGCGGCTTGCCGGTATGGGCGATGGAATCATTGATGATTTGAAACTGCGTCTGCAGGCGGAGAAAGAAGTAGCGGCACTGGGTGCGCTCCAGGTAGAAGGTGGCAGCGGTCCAAGCGACCAAGAAGAGCCGCAGCGTCCGGCTCGCCGGACGGCACTCCCCAATCGTCGTTCGCGCCAACAATCGGGCAGCAAATTTGCAATGGTGATGCCGTACCTGCAGCGCGCAAAAGAAACGGTGATGCCGCTCCTCAGTCGTGTCGCGTCCCGCAGCACGGCTCGCGTGCGCAGTGCCGGCGGAGGGATGGGTGGGACCATGGCACGGCTGCGCGGGGGATTTGCCACGTTCGTTTCGGACCTACGCGACCCACAGCGCAAGCGGCGCGCCCACCTTCTTCTTCTCGCCGGGGCGCTGGCCGTCTTTTTGATCATCTGGATGATCATCCGTCTGTCGACCGAGAGCCAGCGGAGCAAAACTCGTCAGGAGCTCGCTGCGCTCATCGATCAGATTACGGCCGAATTGCAGACCGCCGAGACGCGCCGTCTGGCCGGTGATCCCGATGCGGCCAATGCGATTCTGGAGCGCGCCGAATCGCAGGCCAAGCAGGTGATCGACAACGAAAGTCACTTCTATCGCAGTCAGGCAGTTGATCTGCTGGCTCGTGTTCGTGCCAAGCGCGAGCAGATCAGCAATATCACACGCATTACCGAGCCGCATTTGGTGGCGAATCTGGCGACGAAGAATGCCGATATCGCGGCGCAGGGAATCATCGGTATCTCGGGAAGCGAACTGTACGTGTTCGATAAACAGGCCAGCTATCGCATCATATCGTCATCGATGGATGACCCACGGCACATCAGCAATGATGACCTGATCGTCGATGGCACGTATTTCGACCGTTCCAAGAGCGAAGTATTTTTGACGACTGGCAACAGCTTGATGGAGCTGGCGGATAATCAGGTGACGACAATGAAGACCGAAGATCCCCAAGGTTGGCTGACCGGGACGGATATCGAAACCTATGGCCGTTTCCTGTATCTGCTCGCACCCGATGCCAAACAGATTTACAAATACGAACGACTGGCCAACCGGTATGGCACGCCAGTGAATTACAACGTCAACGGCGATCTGACCGGTGCGCTCGACATGTCTATTGATGCGAGCGTGTACGTGCTCAAACAAGGCGGTGTCGTTCTTAAGCTGTTGCGCGGTGAATCGCAGAATTTCGTCATCCGCCAGATGCCCAAAGGCCTGCTGCAGACAGCGACGAAGATGTTTAAGGTGGTCGACGGCAATTTCTACTTCCTTGACCCCACCAATCACCGCGTCGTCGTGGTAAGTGGTGGTGGCCAGACCGGTGAAGCGCAGTATTTGCGCCAGTATGTTCTGGAGAGCGAGACAGTAGGTAAGCTGCAGGATCTATACGTCGATTCGGATGAAACACATCTATTCCTGCTCGACGAGAAGCATGTGTATAGCATTGATCTGAAAGCGCAGTAGCAAAAAATCAAAGCTCACAGATCAGAAGCCAAAATCAAGGCGATAGACTGGTCCTGATCGTGAGTGATGAGTAATTCATTGGTTTTCGTATCTGGCTTTTAGTCTCGCCTTTGGTACTTTACTTCTCTATGCGCGTCCTCGTCTTCGGTACCTTCGATCATCTGCATCTGGGACACCAGTTTGTACTAGAGCAGGCGGCCCGGCGCGGCGAACTCCATGTGGTGGTGGCGCGTGATCGCAATGTCGAGCGCATCAAAGGGCGGCCGCCGGATCAGGGAGAAGAGCAGCGCATGGCCGGCGTACAGTCGGCGTATCCGCAGGCGCATGTTTTGCTGGGTGATGCCGATGATTTCCTGGTGCCGGTTCGTGCAGTGCAGCCGGACATCATTTTACTGGGCTACGATCAGGCACTTCCGCCCGGTGTGACAGAAGCGGATTTGCCCGTAGCAGTGGAGCGATTGGGACCGTTCGAACCGGAAAAATACAAGAGCAGTCTGCGACGCAAAGCCTGAGGAATGTCCCGCAGGTCATATTTGCCGACACTCCCTTCGTCTATCCCTTATCCTCAAATTTTGCTATACTACTTTGATACCCACATGCACATTCCCCTCCTTCCGTTTCGCCTCCCTTCCTCGCCCTGGCTGCGCCAATTATTGGGCGGCATAGGCGGGGCTGCCGTTGCGCTCGCCATCTACGGCTTGGTGCAGCTCATACCGGTCGGCATCCATGCGAGTGCGCCGATGGATCATGCGGCGACGCAGCAGAGCACGATGGATCACATCGGATCATTGGCACGGGCGATGATGGCCAAGCAATCTGATGTTGATACGACGAACGTCGACGGCCAATAGCTCTGACTCTTCGTTTGCTCTATGCTGCCGTCATGGGCGCGGCGCATTTTTCACCGGGTATGCTCCTGAGTTTCTTCGGTGTCCTGGGAGCGGTGTTTGGCAGTTTCGGCAATGTGCTCATTTACCGGCTGCCGGAACAGCAATCGATAGGCGGTCGCTCGCACTGTCCGCAGTGCGGCAAATTGCTGCATGTACTCGAGCTCATTCCCATTCTGAGTTTCGTTGCGCTGCGTGGTCGCTGCTCAGGTTGTCACAAGCCCATTGCACTACAGTATCCGCTCGTTGAATTCGTGAGTGCGTTGCTCTTCCTCTTCGCGCTGTGGCATGTGCAGTACGCGATTTTGCCGGGGTTGCTTCTGGCACTGATTCTGTGGCTGCTCTTTCTGATTGCAGTCATCGACGCACGCACGTCGCTCATACCAGATGCACTCAGTGTGCCGATCATTGGTCTCGCGCTCCTCTTCCAGTGGCTGAGCACTCATACGATTGATGTCAGCGGACTCTTTATCGGCGGCGGATTCTTTGCTGTTCAATGGCTCATCAGTCGCGGACGCTGGGTGGGCAGCGGTGATATTCTATTGGGAGCCGGTATCGGGTTGCTGCTCGCCAACTGGCGCCCGGCGTTGGCGTTGTTGTTCTTCGCCTACGTCATCGGTGCGGCAGTGGCGACTTTTTTGCTCACGACACGTCGAAAAACACTGCAGCAGGCGCTGCCGTTCGGTCCCTTTTTGGTCATCGGTGCCTACCTCGCTTTGATAGCCGGTGAACATGTGTATGGACTGCTCTCGTTTTAAATATCACTGCAGTCCAGGTTTTAGAGTATGGAGAAGAGGACTTCGTCCTTAAAGAGGTGAAGCCCTCAAATATCCTTTGATTATATGAGGCCCGAAAACGGGTGTTCGCCTTGGGGCGAACCCCAAGAAAACAATAGAATTGACAAAGGACAGGAATATCCTAGTGTATTTGTTGAATTTGTCAACAATTTTGTACATGTTTGGGGTTCACAGAGGGCTCTATCAGAAGCCATTTTCAGGATCCGTTAAGCCGCGCATACTGCCTGTATGAAGACTGTGGCCCAAAATCGGCGTGCCCGTTTCGATTATGCCATTACGGATACAATCGAAGCGGGGATCATCCTTACGGGTCCCGAAGTGAAATCGGCACGACTCGGCAACGTGCAGTTGGCCGGTTCGTATTTATCGTTCCTCGGCGGCAAGCCGATCTTGAAGAACGCCAGCATCGCGCAGTACGCGTTTGCTGTGCAGGATCCGGATTATCAACCGGGACGCGATCGAGTTCTCCTGCTCAAGAAAGTGGAGGCGGATCGCATGCAGTCGATGTTGGCCGAAAAAGGAGTGACGGTGGTGCCCTTGGAGATGAAGGCCGGAAAGTACATCAAATTGATCCTGGCAGTGGGACGCGGGCGCAAGACAATCGACAAGCGGCAGAGAATCAAAGAACGGGAAACAGGCAGACGGCTGCGCGAAGGCAAAGATGTTTGATCTTTGAATTGATAATTCACGATTGATGAATGAGAATTGTAAAGATCTATCTCTGTTCAGAAATATCGTCAGGCATTTTCAATTCTCCATTCCTCATTTTCAATTCGTTTCATGTCACTCCTGCCTCCTCAAATTCAGAAAACGATCGAAGAGTTTTCCAAACTTCCCGGCATCGGATCGAAATCGGCCGAACGCTTAACGTTCCATCTACTGCGCAGTTCCAAAGCATCGCCCGAAGGGCTTGGCCGCGCGCTCCTGACGCTCAAGGAACAATTGCACTACTGCAGCAATTGCCAGATGGTGACGACCGAAGAGATGTGCGATATCTGTCGCAACGGCGGTCGGGACCACAAGATGATTCTGGTGGTCGAAGATCCACTCGATGTACTGGCATTCGAAAAGTCGGGCTATAAAGGCGTGTACCACGTGCTTCACGGTGTTCTCTCACCTATCGACGGTATGGGGCCAGAACAGCTCAAATTGCGTGAACTGGTGCAGCGCGTAAAGGATGGCGGTGCCGACGAGATCATCATTGCGACGAATCCGGATATCGAAGGCGAGGCGACGGCGACATATTTGCGAAATCAATTGCAGCAGTACGTTCCAAAAATCACGCGTCTTGCGCACGGATTGCCGATGGGCGCCGACATCGAATTCGCCGATCAAACCACCTTGCGCGAAGCAATCGCGGGGCGGCGCAGTCTTTCCTGATAAATCACTACTTCTGGTTGGCTGCTTCTGCTTGATCTAGCTCAGCTGTTTTGCCGGCTTCAAAATCGTCGATAATTCTTTTCGTATCGAATTCTCCTTCTGCGTTCATCACGCCCTTTTCTCGCAAGAGAGCTTTGAGCTGTTCAACGGCAGATAGTTTCTTGAAGTCGGCCTTGGGTAATCCTGCTATTGCTTCTTGCTTTAATTCACTGGTTTTTTTGGCGGTGAACTCAAGGCGGTTTGTCATAATGTATATATTATTATACAATAAAAACTAAATTCAATCAAATTGAGGGAATGATGGAATAAATTGGCTTCCACAAGAGAAAATTTTTATATGTGCTGTTCTAATGAGGCTTATTCAGTGCCAAAACGCCCGCACGCTCGTGGTGACCATCACCAGTCCCAATTCTTCGGCCTTGGCGAACACTTCGGCGTCACGCACGGATCCGCCCGGCTGGATGACGGCGACAATGCCGTGCTTGGCGGCTTCTTCCACGGAGTCCGAGAACGGGAAGAAGGCGTCGCTGGCCATCACCGCACCCTGCGCCTTTTCGCCGGCGCGCCTGGCGGCGATCCACGTCGCATCCACGCGGCTCGTCTGACCGGCACCGATGCCGACGGTCGTTTTGTCTTTCACGAAGACGATGGCGTTGCTCTTGGCGTGCTTCACGCAGGCCCATGCGAAGAGCAAGTCTTGTATCTGCTGCGGTGTCGGTTTTTTCGTGGTCACGCATGTCAGATCCGCTTCGGTCACAGTGCGATGATCTTCATCTTGCACCAGCATGCCGCCGAGCGCCGAACGATAGACCAGTGTCTGCGGCCTGTCTTTCTTTTCCTGTTTTTTGGCTTCAATAAGCCGTAAATTCTGCTTCTGTGACAGTAATTCCAGACACTCTTTATCATAGGCCGGTGCGATGATCACTTCGACGAACATCTTCTGATCCAGAATATTCTTCGCAATCGCGGCGGTGCACGGGCGGTTGAACGCGATGATCACGCCGAAGGCCGACAGTCGGTCGGCGTCGTATGCGCGCTGGAATGCATTGTCGATCGATGCATCCGATGCGATGCCGCACGGGTTCGCATGCTTCACCATCACGACGGTCGGTTCCGAAAAATCCTGAACGGTGGTCCACGCGCCGTCAGCGTCGAGAATGTTGAGATACGAGAGCTCTTTTCCCTGCAATTGTTTCCATGAACCTCCCGTGTCTGTTTTGTAATACATTCCTGTCTGATGCGGGTTCTCGCCGTACCGCAATTTTTTCCCGTCCGTCAGCAGAATGTCAGTCGTGCGCCCATCAGTCAGATACTGTGTGATAAGAGCGTCGTACGCGGCGGTATGCTGAAAGACTTTTGCGGCGCACTGCTGACGAAATTCGATGGTCGTGTCGCCATTGTTTTCTATCTGTTCCAAGAGCGGCGCGTAATCGTTGGGATCGCAAATGACGGTGACGCTGGCGTGATTTTTCGCCGCGCTGCGCAGGAGCGTCGGACCACCAATATCGATCTGCTCGATCACGTCGTCGCGCGATTTCGTCGTGTCGCGCATGGTGGCGGCGAAAGGATAGAGGTTCACGATCACCAGATCGATCGGTTGAATACCGAGTTTCTGTGCTTCTTGTTCATGGACCTGGTCGTTACGGCGAAACAGAACGCCGCCCATGATCTTCGGATGCATTGTCTTGACGCGCCCGGAGAAACATTCTGGGAATTCGGTAATGGTCTCCACGCCCGTGACGGCAATTTTCGCCTCACGGAGGGCTTTCTCGGTCCCGCCGGTGGCAATCAGCTCAAAGCCGGCTGCTTGCAGGCGCTGAGCCAGTTCGATGAGTCCATTTTTGTCCGAAACGGATAACAGGGCGCGTTTTGGCATAGGCTGATGGGAGGCGGGTCATACCGGCTGGGGCCGGTATGCGGGAAGACGGAACATTCTTGCACGAATCCGTCTATTCTGCTACAATAAGATGAATTCTCAATAGTTGCTTATGGATGATACTTCGATTCCCGTAACACCCTCTCCGGCTCCGGCAGCTACACCTAATCCGACTCCCGCTCCCGCGCCGGTGCCTTCACCGTCTCCCACTCCGACCGTATCCGCTGTACCCGATGTGTCGGGAAAGAAGCGCGTACTGATCATTGAAGACGAGCGGCCGCTGGCACATGCATTGGAACTCAAAATCAACCACGAAGGTTACGAGACGGAGGTATCGTTGACGGGAGCCGAAGGTCTCCGCGAAGCACTCTCCGGACAGTACAGTGTTATTCTTCTCGATCTGATTATGCCGGAGCTCGATGGCTTCACGTTGCTCGAACGTTTGCAGGAACAGAGCATCCGTTCGCCGGTGATCGTGCTGAGCAATCTGGGTCAGGAGGAAGACAAACTGCGAGCCAAAACACTCGGTGCTGTCGATTACTTCGTCAAAGCCAACACGCCGATTCTGGAAATTGTCCGGCGGATGAAAGAAGTTATGATTTAAGAATTACCAAAACTTAAAAACCAATTACCACACCAGGGCTAAAACGGAATTCCCTCCTTAATACACACACTCACATGTCACTCCAGGATACCGAACTCGGCAAAATACTCGTCGAACAAAGTTACCTGAGCGAAGAGGAATTTCAGCATGCCAATGAGCAAGCGCAGGAACGCAAAGTGCCGCTGAAGAACGTGCTGCTGGAACAGGGCTTGCTGTCGCAGGAACTGTTCGAAAGCGCGCTGGCCGAATACTACGGTCTGCCGTTCTTCAACATCCACTCCACGCCGCCGTCATCGGAACTGGTGGGAATGATGCCCGAAGAAATTGCACGTGCGTACAGCGCCATCATTGTCGCTCGTCCGTCACCGGATCAGATCTCCATCGCCACGGCCGATCCGGGAAATCCGTTGCTTGAGGAAGCGATGCGTCTGAATGTCGATCAGACGTTGCCTGAGTATCCGGCTGAAGAAGAAGAGGCGAAGCGCAAGAAGGATACGAAGAAAGAAAAATCATCGTTCTCGTTCTCGACTGCCAAAAAGCAGGAGCGTGCCAAGTGGATGGGCGCCATTCAGTTCATCTATGCGCCGAAGAACGTCGTCGACTCACTGTTCGTGCACTACCGCAAACCGCTCGCCACACGTTTCCAGGCGATCATCGATCAGCAGCGCAAAGTGGCGCCCGAAATCATCGAAGAAATTTTCAATGACGCCATCGAATTGCGCGCATCAGACATCCACTTCGAACCGCAGGAGAAAATCATCATCGTCCGCTTCCGCGTGGACGGCGTGATGCACGAAGCGGGACGCATTCCAAAGGAGTACTACGAAGGAGTCGTCAACCGCATCAAGATCGCTGGCAACATGAAGATCGACGAGCATTATGCTGCACAAGACGGTGCCATTCGTTACGAAACCCCGAACGGCAATACGATGGACATCCGTGTCTCGATCGTGCCGGTCGTGGACGGCGAGAAAATTGTGCTTCGTCTTTTGTCAGAATACGTACGTACGCTCACGTTGCAGGATTTGGGCTTCTCTGAGGAATACCGGGCTGTGCTGGAGCGTGTCGCTCACAAGCCGTTCGGCATGATCCTGACGACCGGACCAACCGGTTCTGGAAAATCGACGACTTTGTATGCGCTGCTCAAAATGCGCAATCACCCCGATGTAAATATTTCCACCATCGAAGATCCGGTGGAATACAAAATTCCCGGTATCAACCATATCCAAGTGAATCCCGATACCGACCTCACATTCGCCAAAGGTTTGCGCGCTCTGGTGCGCCAAGACCCGAACATCATTCTGGTCGGAGAAATTCGTGACGGAGAAACGGCAGCCATTTCAGTGAACGCCGCGCTCACCGGACACCTTCTGTTCTCCACGCTCCATGCCAACGACGCGGCCACCGCCGTGCCGCGCTTGCTCGAAATGGGGGTCGAACCGTTCCTGCTTGCCTCCACACTGGAAGTGGTGATCGGCCAACGTCTGATCCGCCGCATCTGTTCGCAGTGTCGCTTCAGTTACTCGATTTCGGTTGCCGATGCTCACAAACTCTTCCCGGGTGCGGATGCATATTTCACTGAAAAAGATACGGTACGTTTGTACAGAGGAAAGGGATGTGATTCATGCGGAGGCACCGGCTATCGCGGACGCGTCGGTATCTACGAACTGCTCGTCATTACGCCCGAAATGGAACAGCTCATCATTTCCCGAGCGTCGGCAACCGATTTGAACAACCTCGCCCGCAAGCAGGGACTCAAGAACCTGTTCGACGATGGATTCGATAAAGTGAAGTCAGGCATGACCACCATTGAGGAGCTCATGCGTGTCGCTGCTCCACCCGAACTTCTTGTCACCATGACCCATGGCCAGAAAAAATAAACCTTTCAACAGCAGGCACCATCAGAGGCCGCGCAACCGCGCGGATATTTCGTCCCAACACCAGGATCAGACGAGCCGTCACGGTCATGCCGAACGACGTTCTTCGCATGATGCAAACGCTTCCGCGCCACTCAAAAATCTCGATCCGGAAGTATCACAGTTTCTTCAGGAACTTCACCGATCACTGACCGTGAAAGAAAAGGGAAAATTAGAGACACTGACGACGCACGCATCCTCTGCTCATCAAAAACGCAAAAGCGGTTTGCTTCGCCTGTTGGGTCTATCACGCGCTCGGCCCGAAGTGCCTGCCGCCAGGACATCTGTTCCGGTTGAAATCGGTCAGGATACCTCGCCGGTAGTAGCTGCTCCGCCGTCGGTATTGGCCGAAGAGCCGGTATCTCCGGCAGCTGCTCCCGCTGCGGTGAAATCACATAAGAACCGATCAGTTTCTGTACCCGTAGCGCAAGAACCTACTATGGCGTCGGATTCCGCGCTGGCCGAAGCGATTCAGACTGAAGTCGAAGCGTCGATTCCGTCCGCTCCCGTCAAGCGCGCATCGCTTTTCGGCGGACTTCTGTCGCGTTTGTCGCCACGCATCCCTCGGGCCGTCGCACCAACTGCCGTACCGTCTCTCCCGAAGCCGGGATTGTTTGCTCATTTTTTCGCAAAAAAGCAGAAGAATGAGACGCCGACACCGGTCACCCAAAACGATCTGGCGGTAGGTGCTCCGCCGAATCTTGAAAGTAACTTTATTGTGCTCTCGTCCACTGATCAGGCCCCGCCCGAACCGGCTTCGTCGAATGCACCAACCTTTTCGTCCGACGTAGACAAAGAAACGCTGGAGGATGATATGCCGATTGGCACGACTCCTGCTGCTTCGGCTCCCATGCCTTCGCGCGGTGATGCACCGCTTGCGAACGCACCGCTGGTCCCCGCATCGGCACTCGTTAGAACACAGGCTCCGCCCGCCCCGTCCGCCGGAATGTTCGGTCGATTGCGATCACTGTTGCATCGCTCGCATAGTTCGGTCGCCGCGAGTGATTCACAAACAGAAGCGAACGGTCCCGCCATGTCGATGACGTCGAACCTGACGCCCGTGGCACAGCCGAAAACCACCGAACCAATGTCTGCAAATGAGCAGACGGTGCCATCACAAGAGGCACCGAAGTTCTTCGACGCCGACTCGCCATTCGCAGCAAACAAGACGCCAGAAGGTATCGAAAAACGGGGCTTCATGCAGCGCCTATTCCGGAAGAAATCCGCTGTGCAACAGGAATTATCGACCCCTGCCACAAGCAACCTGACGCGCGTTCGCTCGATCGAGAAAAAAGAATCGCAGCCCGCGGCGTCCCGGCAAAGTGCCGCCAGTGCACGTTCGGCGCTACATAAATATCTTCCGACACTGTTCCCAGGCAAAAAATCGGCATCCACTGGTGCTGCCGATGCGGATATAGCGGATGATGAACTGAGCATGGAACTGTTGCGTCAGCTCAAAACGCGTTCTGCTCGCATGCGGCTACATTCGTTCCTCAACAGCAATTTCCCCACCTTCTTTCCTTCGGGCCAAGCTCCTCAGCAGCAGACGGCGAGTGCCGGAAGCCGCTCGGCTTTCGCGCAGGAGCCGGGACAGATTGTGATGACATCGGAATTGCCACAACCTCAGGCCGATCAGGGGACCGCAGAACAATCTGCCGCAGGGACCGATGCACCGGCTGAAAGTCCCGGCAAAATCCTCTCGACGAGTTCGCACCTCGAAAGTATCCGCAATCCCACGGCTCTCGAAGAAGTGATGGACGAGCAGAAAGCCGCCATGCAGGCGATGCAGCAACCGACGAGTAATCTTCGCAAAGCATCGACGGAGGTGAAGGCGCCAGTGGCGCCTGAGTCGCAGAAGATTACACAGAATGTGAAGAAGCGCCTCGACATTCTGCATGTCAAAGAAGGAGGTCTGCGCGATTTGATGGGTGCCATCAAATTCCTGGGACTCGGCAAAGAGCGGACCAACCTGATTCAGAACCTGTCGACCATGCTCAATGCCGGCCTGACGCTGATCGATGCGTTGCATACGCTGCAGCGCGAAACGCGTCCGCGGCCGCTCAAGAAAATGCTTCAGAATGTCGTCGAAGCTGTGGAGAGCGGCAGTGCATTGTGGCGGGCTCTCCAGGCGCAGCACTTCTTTTCGCCGCAGGCCATATCGCTCATCCGCATCGGAGAGGAAGCCGGTAACCTGGCCCAAAACATGGAACATCTTGCCGACCAGGAAGAGAAAGACAATGACCTGAAAGGCAAAATCAAAATGGCGATGATCTATCCAGCCATCGTTATCGTCCTCATGTTCATTATCGTGATGGGTCTGGGTCTGTTCGTGCTGCCAAACCTCATTGGTGTGCTGTTCTCACTCAATGTGAAATTGCCGCTAGTCACACGTCTTCTGGTTGCCTTTACCAATGGATTTACACAGTACGCGGCTATTGTAGTGCCGGGTACCATTGGAGGCGCGATTTTGATCGTTATCCTGGCCAAATTTACACCGCTCAAAGTAGTATTCCAGTGGATGGAATTCCGAGTTCCGGGTATCGGCCGTCTGGCCCGCGAGGCGACGATTGCTCGTTTCGGTGTGATATTGGGCAGTCTGCTCGAAGCGGGCGTGCCCTTGATCGAAGCGGTGAACTCACTGGCCGAAGTGACGCCCATCGTTGCGTATCGGAATTTCTACTTCCGTCTGCTCGAGCATCTCAACCAGGGTGATTCGTTCGGCAAGAGTTTCGAGCTCATCCACGGCAGTAACGGACTACTGCCTATCTCGGTGCAGCAGCTGGTGATGACCGGCGAAAAATCGGGATCTCTCTCGAAGATCATGCTCAAAATCGCCGATATTTATCAGAAGAAAGCCAATGACACGGCACAAAAGCTGCCGGTGATTCTGGAGCCGATGCTTCTATTGTTCATCGGCGGACTCGTCGGAACTATCGCCATCGCCATCATCGTGCCGATCTACAGCGTGGTCGGATCAGTGGGGAAAACCTAGTTGAAAAAAACCAGAAGCCAACTATCAGAAACCACTGTGGCAGTGGGAATTTTCTCTCATTCGCTTCGCTCTTCTTCTCTTGATACACTGCCTTCCATGCACCGTCGTGGTTTCACACTTTTGGAAATTCTGATCATTGTGGCGATTCTCGTTATTCTCGTGACGATGTCGGTCCCTATTTATACGCAGTATCTTTTGCGGTCGGACTTGGCGAATGCCGTGCAATTGGCCAGCCAGGGCATTGAGCGGGCGCGGCTGTTGGCGCAGTCCGGGCAGAATGCGGATGCGTGGGGATTCTCGGCCAGTGGCGTGCTGTTCCGCGGTACATCTTACAATGCCCGTAATCCGTACTTTGACGAGTTATACCACATGCCCGATACGATTCAGGCCAGCGGCATCCAGGTGGTCGTGTTTGACCGGATCACCGGCCAACCGAGCGTGACCGGCGATATGATATTCACCACATACGACCGATCGGCGCACGTCACGATTGCCCAGAACTACTGAGCGTGCGAAACAGATGAAGTCTGGACTGTTGCGGCTTTTTTATTTTGTGTGTATCACAAGTACACTAGGCAATTGATGCATTGAAAATCAATCCCTTTCCGCGGCGAACACGTCGATACTCTCCGACTGAGTGCCAGCCCCCCGCTTTACTCTACGGCAACGCAACGGATTCCTCCTGCTGGAAATTCTGGTGGGTGTGATGGTGATGGCAATTTTTCTCGGCAGTGTCAGCTACGTCCTCATCAACGGACAGAAGAGTACGGTAGAAGGCAGTGATCGCACGCACGCCAGTTATTTGGCGGGTGAGGCCATTGAGCGTGTCCGCAGCATCCGTGATGCATCAGGTACAGCAGCTTTGACGCAAGGGACGTGGGCCGTGGAGATCAATCCGGCGACGAAGACATGGGCACTGAGTTCCACGATTGCAGCTGATGCCGAGGGTTACACGACCAATGTGTTCATCGACCGAACGATTGCTTCCGATCGTGTTCGTGTTACTGCCACCACTAAATGGCATCACGGCGTGGATCGTGCCGAGCAAGTGCAGGTTATGACAGAGTTTACCGACTGGGAGCAGGCGACCAGTTTTGGCAACTGGGCGTCGCCGGCCGTCATTCCCAATGCGCTGTCTCTTACCGGTCCGTTGCAGGATGTGGTTGTCTCTGGCAACAATGCGTATGTTACCTCCGGAGGTGGTCCCGGTCTGTATGTACTGAACATCACCACGACGCCCCCTACATTGGTGGCTTCCCCGGCGCTGCCCGGCGGATTGGTCGGCGGGGCAATGGCGTTGGGAAGCAATAACAAATTGTATGTCGTGGGCAACGCAGCAGCGACCGGCAAATCAACCATCCTGCAGTGTGATATCAGCAATCCGTCGGCCGGCGTCTCCTGCTCGACGTACTATGATTTCAGCGGCAATGGTGTTCATGCAATCTCGATTGTCGTGCAGGAGAACGGCGTGGGTGCGGATACGGTCATTATCGGTTCAACATACCGCATCAACTACATTGCGGCTGTATCGCCGCTCCAGCCGCTGGCATTCGAGGGATCAATCATGAGTTCAGCGCCGACACGCTGGGATTTAATGTCACTTTTGGTGCCACAGGCGGAAGCCCAGTTCAGCATGCCATCGACTTCCTCTTCGTCGCTATCAATGGCGTTGCCGTACTCTTCCACTTCCTCGATGTCACTGATGTCGTTGGCGTCGGCCTTCTCCAGCCCTTCGTCGACTTCTTCTTCCTCTTCTTCACCTTCATCATCATCCAGCAGTTCATCCAATAGTTCATCACCCGCTTCCAGCAGTGTGGCCAGTTCGTCATCATCTTCCGCCATCAGCAGCTGTGCCCAAGCAGGCTTCTTCTGTCTGACGGATGCGGACTGCTGCTCCGGCGTCATTTGCGATCTTTCGCTTCAGCCCCATCGTTGCGAACTCGTCGACGGTACGCCGCCGCCTGATCCGTACGAAGTATGGTTTGTGCGGAACGGTGCTCTCGTCAGTGGCACCCAGATGTTCGGCGATGTGAACGATATGGTTCTGTCCGACAATAATGTGCTGATCGCTTCAGGCGATACGGTCAACGGCCAGTACGCAGTTCTCAATTTCGATGACGATTCGGCGCCGCGCTTCCAGTCGCCTCAAGCGGGTTGGCCTCTGCCCGGCACCGCCAAATCGATTACAACATTCGGCAACTCTGTATTCGTCGGGCTCGTACAAGGCGGTTCGTACGATGAACTGTGGGAGATTGATACCAGCGGTGGTCTGGTACCACCCGACAGTTCGTTCCTCAGAAGCCGTGATATCGCAGGAGTGGTGAATACCATCAACAACGTTGTCGGATGTTATCCGGCGATCGGCACCGATAAAGCCAATCAACAACTTCAGCTGATTGATGCCGGCACATCGACTCTTACCGTGCACGGCACATTGAACGCCGGCGCTCCCCTTATCTCGATGCAGTACGATCCGCTTCACGACAACATACTCGCAGTCACCAGCACCAATGTCGTCGTCATTCACTCCGGCGGCGGTTCCGATGCCTGTACTCTCTAACCATGCTTCGCTTCGCTCTCCGCAACGGCTACGTCTTTCTGGTCAGCATGCTGGTGATCGGGACAATCGCTGCCGCCGCATCGGTGACGCTTCTTTTATTGGGTTGGACGGCGGAGCAGAATGGCGAGTTGCATGTGCAGAGCGCACAGTCGGGGGAACTGGCCAGCACTTGCGTGGAGCGGGCCGTGCACAAGTTGCAATTGGATTTGTCGTACGCCGGCAACGAAACAATCTCCGATACCCAACCATTCGGCACCTGCAAAATCTACAACGTCGGCGGCACGGTCGGCAGCAACTTCGACCGCACCATCTGTGTTCAGGGCTTCAGTCGTAACGGCAGTCAGCGTTTGCAACAGGTGTATCTATCGCGCGTGTTCCCCAAAACATCAATCAGCACGTGGGACGAAGTGCAGTGCTGCACGGCCGGAGGCGCATTGGCGCCAAATTGCGGTTCGTCGAGTTCGAGTAATTCATCGAGCTCAAGCAGTAGTAGCTCGCAGAGCAGCTCGAATAGTAGTCAGAGTTCGTCAGTTGGGGGTGGTATGGGAGGCAATATTGGTTAATATCTCCTAAAATGATTTTTCATTGCTTTTTTAAGGAAATTCAGTAAAGTAAACTTTACTCGTCCGTCATCTTTGTCAAGGAATATAGACGTACGTACGGGCAAGGATGCTCATTTACACCATCTTGGCTAGTAAAGGAAGTTCGCCCTCGTCCCCCGTTAGTCGACGGACAAAATTTGATCGTTTGCTGGCTTTTACAAGTGAGGTGAGTCGATGAATGCCCTCCGCAGAGGTTTCACACTCATTGAGCTGTTGGTCGTGATCGCAATCATTGCGGTCTTGATCGCGCTGCTCTTGCCTGCGGTCCAAGCTGCCAGAGAGGCGGCACGGCGGATCCAGTGCACTAACAATCTCAAGCAAATCGGCCTTGCACTCCAAGGCTACCACGACACTATTGGATGCATCCCAAGCGGGAGCATCGACATGAGGTGCGGCACGGCCCCTGGCTACCAGATTGCGCATCAGCATGCACTGATGCTGGCTCATCTGGAGCAAATTAATCTTATGAACGCTTGGAACTTCAGCTTGCCGACTTTCGAGATACAAGGTGGGTGCAACGGCGCCCCCGACGGCAATGCCACCGTCCGTCACACGAAACTGAATGTCTTCGTGTGTCCTTCGGATGGATACACACAAGGCATCAACAGCTACCGTGGAATTACGGGCTCCGGCCCGTTTGAGAGCGTCTTCGAGAACGATGGCCGAATTCCCAATGGAATGTTCGGCCATGGATTCACCGTTCGGCTCGCCGACATCACCGACGGAAGTAGTAATACAGCAATGTTCAGTGAGAGGTTGATGGGCCCAGGCGGCAGCAAGAAAGGCAAGACCGTCCAAGTGACCGTGCCAATGGGCACGTTTGCAGCAGGGGTCGCTTGCAAGAATTCGTCAAGCACGATCCTCCAGGGGATCCAGTTGACGGGCAATTATAACAATTTGCTTGTCAACTTTGTCCGGACGCCCAACTCCGACGAGCCGGGCTGTGTCAACAACGGAGCACAATGGAATATCATGGAAGAGTTCGACGGGCCTAGCGCCAATCACTCTGGTGGAGTCAACGTGTTGGTCGTCGACGGCTCAGTTCGTTTTATCAAAGACTCGGTCAGCCCCCAGGCGTGGTGGGCTTTGGCTACACGAAACGGAGCGGAGGTCATCAGCAGTGACTCATACTAAGCCAAGGATGGCGTCATCAAAACGTCCCTGCCTACCGAGATCCCCGCCGCGATGCAAATCGCACGCGGGGGTCTCAGGGCTATATAAATTTTTTAATAATTGATACGGAATGACTTTTGGTCACTCTGCTATTTCCTATGTTCGTTTTTTTTAAAAATCCTCGGTCTCATCGGTTACTTCGGTTACGTCAGTTTCCTCTCTAACATTCCCTCTGCTACCATCCCATCCATGCTCTCCACCAACAGGCGTGGCGTCACACTTATCGAACTTCTGATCTTCATCGTCGTATTCGGCTTGGTTGCCGGATTGTTGGTGCCGTTCATGGTGTTCACCGGCGAAAGCATGGTGCGGCAACAGTCGGATTTTACGGTGCAACGGAATGGCGATTATGTATTGCAGGTGTTTGGGCAGCAGATCAAAGATGCCGAACGTGTTCTGACTCCGTCGATCGGTGGAACGGGAACGGTGCTTGCATTGCAGCGCTCCGCCGATGACGTCAACCCTACGATCATCGGGGTGCGCGATGGACAAATTGTGATCGTGAATCATACGACTGAAAAAATAATCAGTACGCCGGATGTCATTGTCAGCAAACTCATCGCTCGCAATACATCGGCATCCGCAACAAGACAGAGTGCATCGATTACCTTCACGATCTCTCGGCGCGTGCAATTGCTGGAATCCACCACCGATGTGCGCACGTTCCAAACGACATTCACCTTGTTTCCCAACGATGATCCGCAGGGAGGACTGTGCGGATGCGCGGTTCCGGCCTGTACGACAACCGACACATTTACATGGCATCCTTGCACGAGCGGAGCATGCGGAACAAGTACGGCGGCGCTCACGTGCAAGCCATGATCAAGGACATGATGTGCGATTGATGAATGCAAAAGTTGGAACGACAGACGGATTAATGGCCGTGATTTTTATTTTATTTTCTCATTCGTTCCGATTCTCGCACTTCACACTTCGTACTTCGTTCACATTACCGTCAAGCGAAAGCGGCTCCTGTACACGCGGAGTGTTGCTATACTTTCCAACCAGATCCCCTTTGGTTCTCTTTCTCATTCCTCTTTTCCCTTTTATCTTATGAAGTCCCGCTTTCTATCGCGGAGGTCGACGCAAGGGTTCACCCTTATCGAACTCCTCCTCGTGATCGGCATCATCGCCATTCTCGCGAGTATCGTCATCGTCGCCATCAACCCCACCAAGCAGTTGGGTGATGCACGCAACGCCCAGCGTCGTTCGGACGTGAACACCATCCTGAACGCGGTGTATCAATACGCAATCGATAACAACGGCGCCCTGCCGAATGCCAACATCCCGACGACCGCAGCGACAGCGAAGACCATCTGTCAGTCGACGACGGATGATGCCACCTGCGCCGGTGTGTCCATTGGCGGCATCACGCTCCGCTCTCTCACTGGTACATACATTGTGTCTGTCCCGAAGGACCCGTCCCTCACGTCCGCCCAGACAGCCACCGGCACTCGCTACAGCATCTGGCGCGATCCGGTGAACAGCCGCATCACCATCACGGCTACAACGAGCGACCGTGGTGTTGCAATCAGTGCATCACGCTAAGAGAACCCAAGGATAACGAAGAAGCCTCTCTGCAAAGGGAGGCTTTTTCCGTAGTGCGGGAATCAATGCCAAAAATAAGCTACAAAATGCATGTATCAGTAAATTAGCTTTCCTACTAAAAATAGAGAGCTTATTGGCAATTCTAGCTGCCGAGTACCCTGTTTCCTTTACCACTCCTGTCATCTGGTCCTTTTTGCCTGTTTGTGCTATAATTCTTGTACAAAACAGACATGAAACATCCTCCCGCTCATAAACGCGTGACCGGTGCCAATGCGACGGGCTTCTCGCCTCGGAAGTCGCTCCGTTTCCGCATTGTCCGTGAATCCATGCTGGTAGCGGCACTGGCGATTGCCGTTATCTCACTTTTATCAATTTTGGTGGCGCGAACATTGCTTGCCGACCGAATGCTTGAACAAATTTCGGCGATGGCAAGTGCGCGTAAGGATATTTTGGAATCCAATCTGCAATACGATCGTGAGCGCAGTGCGTTTTTGGCTGATCGGCCGGAGGTGCGTGCCTTAATGCAAACAGCGGGTCAGTCCGATGCAGCGCGCATTTTGGAACAGCAACGCGCAAACGGCATACCATTGCTTGGCATCAGTGTATTCGATACCCATCAACACCTGCTCACCAGTGTCGGACTCACCAGTGCGGTGCCTTCGGTCGTTGGCGCAACTACGTTGGTGCCGTTTGTCGACGATATTGGGACATGGCGTGGATATGATGTATATGCATCGATTCACGACAATGCACATAATGATATCGGTACGCTGGCGCTTCGCTACGATGCCACGCCGTTGCTGACGCATGTGTTTGGTACAATGGGAATCGATGATGGAACCGAGATCGTACTCGGCCGCATCGTAATGGGAGATGTTTCTCTCCTGCATCATTCGCTGGAGAAAGACAATCTGCATTCTTTTTCGCTCGGTGCGCCGAATCAGAAATCGGCCGAAGCCACTCTGCTCAATCGTGCCATTGCCGGCAACGAAGGTCAGCAGAAGATCATCAATTCGGCAGGAACATCGGTTCTGACAGCTTACCGTTTCATCCCGTCGTTGGGATGGGGCATGGTAGTCGCCATTGACCGTGAAACGGCGCTGGTCGGCGTGAGTACGTTCGCCACACAGCTGTTCGTGATCAGCATTCTGCTCATGATCTGCGCCGGTATTATCGGATTCTTTCTGGCCACGTCCCTCACTGCTCCTCTGCTGCGGGTGTCATCCCGATTGCATCTGCTCAAACCCGGCCACTGGTCGTTCGGTCGTTCGGTGCATACGGGCGATGAAGTCGAAGTACTCGATCGCGTCATTGCCGATCTCACATCGCGTCTCAAAAAAACCTACGATCACCTGGAAGAACTTGTGGCCGAGCGCACGGCGGATCTGGAGAAAGAATCGGCACTTGATCGCGCCATTCTCGACAGTATCGAGTCGGGCGTGTTGACGATCGATACGCAGGGCATCATCACCGATACAAATCCAGCTGCGTTAAAACTGCTTGGCTTCAGCGCTGAGGAGTTCCATGGCAAGGCTGCAACCGATATGTTGCATATCTCTCAGCGTCACGTCGAAGAAGCACCGGCCACTCATCCGGTCACCGTAGCGCTTGCCAACCAGAAGAGCTATCACAGCAATTCGTTCATGCATCTCAGTCTGCTCAAGAAAGATCAGACGCTGTTGCCGGTTGTACTGACCGTCACGCCGCTGTTGATGGATCAGAAGCTATTGGGAGCCATCGTCATGTTCCAGGATATGACCGAGGATCGTCAGATTGATTACATGAAGTCGGAATTCATCACGCTCGCATCGCATCAACTGCGCACACCGCTGTCGGCCGTGCGGTGGAACCTGGAGCTGATGGGCGAAGAGAACGGCGCACTCTCCGAGGAACAAAAGGCATTCATCAAAGAGATCTCCGCTTCCTCGGCCCGTATGGCTAGCGTTCTTGACGGATTGCTGCGGGCGGCACGTTTGGAAGAAGGGAATTATGCCGCAGGCGAAGCGCAGCAAATCGATGTAAATGCGTTCCTCACGCGTATCGTGCACGATAACGAATCGATGGCACAAGCGGCGACTATTCGCCTTACTATGTCTTTGCCGGAACAACCGACCCCCTTGTCGACGGATCCGGTTCTGTTGGAAGTCGTGCTGCAGAATCTGGTTGCCAACGCCGTAAAGTACTCCAATGCAGGCAGCGAGATCCATGTCTCCTTGGCAGTCAATCCGACGGGACTTGCCATCACCGTGGAAGACCATGGCATGGGCATTCCTGCCAGCGAACAGAAGCGCATATTCGAACGTTTCTTCCGTGCACATAATATTCGCCAAAAAGATACGGATGGGACCGGTTTGGGTCTCTACATCGCCAAGCGGACTATCGAGAGCCTCGGCGGAACGATTTCCTTCGTCAGTACCGAAGGGAAGGGAACGGTGTTCACAGTCACACTACCGTTGACGAGTGACCAGAAGACAATGGCCAGTCCTTCGACAGACCCAGGACAAGGTGGCCAGAAGTAAATTTGAAGGTACTAAAAAACAGGAAATCGTATTCCTGTTCTTTGTCCTGCCCTTTCATACGCCGGGTTCTGTCGGTCACGTAGTTCACGCGTCAGCGTGTTCTGCATGATGGATGATCATCTCTCTGGGGCAATGATTGCTCATCACCTCAATGCGGAGGCGCGGACGGGATGACGGAACCATCATCGGGTCCTTCCGCCCAATTCCTCCTTGCACTACCCAGAGTTTACCTATCGCGGCAAGCCGCAATCCTCGGTACTCCGAGGCGTTTCACTTCCCACTGAAGGGACTCGTCTCTGTGGCACTGGTCCTCACGCGCCTTTACTTGATATATGACACGTGGATGGGTGTTACCCATAGGGCGTTCCAGTAGTGCCCGGACGTTCCTCCCCGTAGCAGACGCAAGCGTCGCTAAAGGGCGATCATCGAAAGAGCAGGAAAGGGAGTATAGGCCGAATTGTAATGCTATCAAGCAATATGAGGACTTGAGGGCTTTTGAATTGATAATTGAGAATCGATAATTGATACTTCAGTCAGAATTGATAGCAGACATACCGTCTGCCGCTTTAGCTTCCACCTTCGCCGCTTGGCTCCGGTGGACAGACAGTGGCAGAGCATAGTAAATAGGTCTTATGCCGCTTTAGCTCAGTGGTAGAGCAACCGCCTTGTAAGCGGTGGGTCCGGGGTTCAAGTCCCCGAAGCGGCTCCATGTAAAGCGTCTGTGGTGCAGTCACCACAGTACGTGGTTGAGCATTCTCCTATTTTTGCTATACTGGAGGCTTACCTGTCCCCGTTCATTTATGCGCAAACGCATCCTGATTGCTGATGACGACATCGTGTTCCAGAAGTTACTGGCATTTGAATTTGAGCGGAGAAATCACGACAATGTCGAATTGCTGATTGCGGAAGACGGCCAAGATGCAATGCAGATCATCGATCGTGAACAGCCGCACATCATGGTTCTCGATCTGCGCATGCCGAAAGAGGATGGCTTTGGTGTTCTTGAGCATTTGCGCGTCCAAAAATATGAATTTCCAGTTCTCGTTCTTACGCACTACCAGAATGACGAATTCCGTGCGCGGTGTATGGAAGCGGGCGTTAAAGAGTATTTGATCAAGAATTTGATGGGAATTGAGGAGGTGGCGGATAAAGTAATGGAGTATCTGTAGGAATTTTTGGCGACAGCCGGTCAATTGCCATTCCCATGCGGTCTTTCGCCATTTCCCGTAGTACACTACCCGCATGAAGAAATCCGAAGCAGTCTTCGGGGTGGTCCGGTTGCCCGTGGATGCGTTGGCGGTGGCCGCATCGCTCCTGCTCAGCTATCGGTTGCGCGAGGCCAATGTCGATTTGGTGCCCGGCATCCAGTTGCTCGATCCGGCTCACTCGCTTCCGCCGATCAGCTATTATCTGTCGACGTTTGTCATTCCAGGAATGCTGACGTATCTCATCTTGTCCGCTTTTCTTGGGCTCTACACACTGCGCACGACATTCGGCGCGTGGGCCGAGGCCGGGCGCATCATGGTGGCGGCGCTGTTCTGGGTGGGGCTGGTGATTGCATGGTACTTCCTGGTGCTCAAACAGCTCTTTTTCTCGCGTGTCCTGCTCATGCACGGCACGGTGTTCATCATTCTCTTCGTCGGTCTGGCCCGCGCGTCACTGTTACTTCTGCAACGTTCCCTGCTCACGCTGGGCATCGGGCGCGTCACGGTTCTCTCGGTGGGAGCGAAACCGCTGCAGGGCCTGGCCCGCGAGACGCTCACGATGGATTATCATTATGCGTATCTGGGGCACGTGAGTGATCTGGCCGGATTGCAACGCATGGCGCTGCAGCGTGAACTGGATCTGGTTCTGCAAACGGATCCCACACCGCAGAGTGACGGCACGATTGCGCTCATCGAATACTGCCGCAATCATCATATCGGTTATGGTTTTTTGCCACCGGTACTGGCTGATGTGCCGCATATGCTCGAGGTGGATCGGCTCGGACTCCTGCCGCTCATGCGGTTCCGGCCGACGCCGCTGGATGGATGGGGACGTATTCTTAAACGGACGTTCGATTTGTGTATGAGCGCTCTTCTGCTGGTTATTTTATCGCCGGTACTGCTTCTCATTTCCATCTTCATTCTGATCGATAGTGGCTGGCCGATCTTCTATCAATCGCGCCGGGTGGGCCAGTACGGCCGCAGTATGGTTCGTGTGATTAAGTTCCGGTCGATGGTGCGCGATGCGGATATACGCAAAGAAGAACTGACACAGCTCAACCATCGGCGGGACGGGCCGTTGTTCAAAATTAAGAACGATCCGCGTGTGACGCGCGTAGGTCGCGTGCTGCGACGCTGGTCGCTCGACGAGTTACCGCAACTTTTCAATGTTCTCGTAGGACAGATGTCGCTGGTCGGCCCGCGGCCGCATCTGCTGGAAGAAGTGCAATATTATCGCCAGGAGCAGCGCCGGGTATTTGCCGTCAAACCCGGCATTACCGGGCTCGCTCAAGTAGCAGGACGATCAGACCTGAAGTTCGAAGACGAAGTGCGGTTGGACCTGCAGTACATCGAAGAGTGGTCGATTCCATTGGATTTGTGGGTGTTGTGGCGGACGTTGTTCGTGGTGATCGGAAGACAGGGGGCAGACTAGGGAATAGGTTTGAAGTGGGAGTTCAAAATAGTTTCAACTGATCTGCATCTTTCTTGCCTGTCTTTTTCTCGTGACTCTTTTGAGTCCCTTGAATGGTTTGATTCTCTTCGGTCGCTCCTGTCGCTGTGAACGAGCTCAGATATTTCTTGAGTGTCTTGCCATACGCTTTGCTGTGCAGTCGTTCGTCCAGAATACGCACGTCGCCATCGGCAGTCCGCATGCGGCAATAGGCGCGCAACAGGCGAAACAAACGCTGCGTGAGCCGTGGAAGCATGTAATCAGTGAAAGAGTTCTTGTAGCGCTGCGCACGCTTGCTCAGCACGGGATGCGATGGATGATCGAATGGGAGTGTGTGCAGAACCAGGTGTTCGACGGAGTGCGGCGGAAGTTCAATGCCTTCGAATGTCCACGGAGTGAGCAACCAGATTGCCGGCGTGTGCGCGGCGATGAACTCGGCCTGCATGCGCCCCTGGCCGCCACTGACACCCTGGCAGATAAGCGTAATGCCACGTTCTTCCAGCTCTTCGGCGTATTTTACGTACAAATTTTCGATAGTGCCTTTGGAGGAGAGAAGGATGATGGTTTTTCCACTGGGTGGTTCGGTGAGGAGTGCGTCGAGTGGAGGTTCGGCAACGAACGAAATATCTAACAGGCAGGGTGTTTTGGAGATTGGCGTGCGGATGGTGGTTTTGGCTGCCGGTGGCAGGACTTCCTGCAGCGTGTCTGCCAGATTCGAAGGAATCAGCAGAGTCGTGCGATAGATGTCGAATAGCGCCGTCTTGAGCATCGCTCCGACGTGTTCGGGTGCGGCATGGAGCAACTGACTGCCATTCTGGCGTAATTCGATCCACACGATGCGTCCGTGCAGATTGTGCGGGTCCAGGACTTTTGCCAGACAATCGAGGTGCTGATGGATCTGTGGCGAGAACGATTGTTCGGCGATGATTGATGCGAGTTGTTCACGTAGGCCGCGTGCATCGGGGCTGCCGAGATTCTGTTCGGTCAGGTAATGCAAATCATGGCCTGTGCGCACTTTCTCGATCCACAGCTGCAAGACATCGAGGAACTTGGTCAGAACAGGATTTCCTTCGGCCGCCGCGCGGATATCGTCGATGGCGCACAGCCAACCAAATGCACGGGTAGCAGTGTCTTCCAGCATTGATGCATCGTCGATCAAAATATGCAGCGTCTCGGGCTTGGCAAGTGATGCCGAGCGATCGGTATCCGCAACGATGCGCAGCAGTTGACGATGATCAAGCAGCAGAATGGGCGGAGGATTTGTAAACTGATCCAGATACTCAGAGGAATCCGCCGTGCACGTCACCTTGCCGTTCCATACCGCTTCTTCGCCGCCATGGAGCGGAAAATCAGCGCGCAGTCGCGGCTGATACCAGTGGAGCTTGACGGCCAATGTCGCTTCGTCGGCGGTAAAATTTTCTTGTGAGAGCAGGTGTTCGGCGGCAGTCGGGTCGAGAAGGAGGAAAGGTGGGTAGACCGTGCGCAGTATGGCGTCATCCACTCCGTGCAGACGGCTGGCCGCGGCCTCGATATTTTTGACGGCGAGCCAGTGGGTCGTTCCTTTTTGTTCACCCATGTGATGCATTGCCTGCTTCAAAAATGTCGGATCGAGCGGTTCCTCCAGCAGCGTGATGGTTCCGTCGTTGGCCGGCGAAATATCAATCGTCATATGCAGCGTAGCCGCATCGTGACGTGTCGTTTGCTTCCATTCATCAAGCCACACTGGACGTTTTTTGTGCGTCGCAGGAGGCAGTGCGTCAAAGAGTGCGCGATAGCCTGGCGTGGACTGCATCATGATGCTCTTCGCTTGGGTGAGAAGATCCTCCGGTAACTCGAGCAACCGCCCCCAGCATTTGGCGAGCAATTCGAGCGTGGCACGCACATCACCCAGTGCACGGTGCACGGGATGGTGATCCAACTTTAAAACGGAACTCAAATATCCCAGTGAGTAACTCTCGAGTTCCGGAAACACGAGCGATGCGAGCATCGAGGTGTCGATCCATGGGCGATCGCTCAGATCAATTCCTTCGCCTTTGAGCATGCCAATATCGAAGCCGACGTTCTGTCCCACAATGAGCGTGTCCGGGCCGATTGCTTCGATGATGCGTTCGCGGCGCTCCTCGAACGGGGGTTTCCCTACGACATCTGCGGTCTTGATGCGCGTGAGCACTTCCACCACCGCTGGTACTTCTTTGGCGTACAGCAGCTCTTCGTATTCATCGACCACTTTGCCTTTCTCGAGCCGCATTGAGGCAAATTCAATCACTTTATGCACACGCGGCACAAATCCTGTCGTTTCGGTATCGAGGACGACGAGGGGGAAGGAGGGAAGCTTCATGTGATTGTGAGGGTAGGTGATTTGTATAGGGGCGTCACGAAGACTTCTCTGGCTCGTCGGCGGCATTTTGTTCGGTTGTGAGCTGTACTGGTTTGCCTTCGCGTCGCAACCAATAGCCAACGATACGGCCCTTTTCCGTTGTATCTTCTCTATGTGGTTCGAATCTATACGGTGTATTAACAAAGTACTGATTCTTGAAATTACTCATGGTTGCGGTGGTAGCCTTATCTGTGTCTTCCAGTTCGTAACCTGCCAAAAATATCGTAATTGCCTCTCGTGAGATGTACCCATCCGGGCTCATATGATTGACGATATATTCCAGCAGTTTGTATATCTTTGCTTTTGTATCCAGACTTTTATCTCTGCCCATATTCTCTCTTCTGATTTCGATGTCATTTACAATCTGCTGAAAAAGGGAAGATCGATCAGAGAAAGTAAGGCTGGATGGAATTGGCCGTGGATTTTGTCTTTGTTCGGTATATTGCAATGCTGCGGTTGCCACTTCCACTGCAGAACGAATGGAGTGTGTGAGCGTCGCCAGTGCGTCAGCAGTATGTTTTGCTCTCTCAGATTTCTCATCTTTTGCTGCAATAATACAAGCAGCTGTCAGCTGTTCAGCGATTCTTTTGGCTGAATCCAATTCGCGGTCCAAGTCGCTCATAGTATGTTTATCAAAAGGCATTCATGATCCATTGTCAATGGTCATCCTACAAGATGATAGGCAGCTGACTAATTAATCTTCGTCTACCGTGATGCGCTGATTGGTACGGCACGATCCGTTGTCGTTGCGGTGATCGTCAGACGGCTGTTCACCGGATCGCGCCAGATGCTGTAGCGAGTGCCGGTGGCTGTCTGGGCGGACGTGAGGGACGGGTCCTTCGGGACAGACACAATGTATGTACCAGTGAGAGAGCGGAGCGTGATGCCGCCAATGGACACACCGGCGCAGGTGGCATCATCCGTCGTCGACTGACAGATGGTCTTCGCTGTCGCTGCGGTCGTCGGGATGTTGGCATTCGGCAGGGCGCCGCTGCGGTCGATTTCGTATTGATAAATTGCATTCAAAAGGGTGTTCACATCCGAACGACGCTGGGCGTTGCGTGCATCACCCAACTGTTTGGTGGGGTTGATGGCGACGATGACGATACTCGCGAGGATGGCGATGATGCCGATCACCAGGAGGAGTTCGATGAGGGTGAACCCGTGACCGAGGTGCGAAAAAATATGCAGTTGAAACGCGGACTGATTTGCTTTCTTCATACGATGGACAGCAAGAAATAGATGCATGAATGTTAAGCTGTTCTCGCTATTTTCCCAAACAGTTGCGCTTGGCAGCGATGCACATTTTGTCGCGTGGCAACTCTAAGAATTAAAATGACAGAGGTGACCGAAGAATATTTAAAAAACGTCCCTCCGGCAGAAGGACGTTTTGAGAGTTCATTGGATTTATGCAGCTTCCGCTTCCTGTACCGTTGCCTGTTCCACTGTTTCTGCTTCGGTGTTCGTCTCAGCATTACCGGTGCTCTCGGCGGGCGGTGGTACGCCGACTGGTTCGGCATCAACTGGAGCTGGCTGTTCGTCTGTTGTGACTGGGGCCGAAACATCACTCGATTCTTCGCCACGCAATTGTGCCAACTTGGCTTTGAAAGCCGGGAGTTCCTCGTAGTTGTACATATCGAGTTCATAGCTGGTCAGGTCGGTGGCCAGGCGGATATTCTGACCCTTTTTACCGATGGCCATCGGACGTTGCGCTTCTTCTACGAACACAGCAGCGCGTTTCTTGATGCGACGGCCTTGTTCATCGATGCGCTCCTGATCGTTCACAATGATGACGGCTGAGATGGCAGCCGGTTGAAGTGCAAGCGAGATGAGTTTGATGGGATCATCGCTCCACTCGATCATGTCGACGCGTTCGCCGTTGATCTCTTCCATCACTGCCTGAATACGTACTCCTTTCTGTCCCACGCAGGCGCCAATCGGATCGATGCGCGGATCGTTGCTCTTTACCGCCACCTTGCTGCGGAAGCCGGCATCGCGGGCGATGCCTTTAATTTCCACGTCGCCGTTACGGACTTCGGGAATTTCGAGTTCCAACAGTTTGCGGACCAAGTTCGGATGTGTGCGCGAGATGCGCAGCTGCGGTCCTTTGCCGGTCAATTCCACCGTATCCAGGTACACGCGCAGGCGCTTGCCGGTGTAGTAGTGCTCGCCGGGAATCTGTTCGCGCCACGGGAGCGATACCGTCATACCTTCGATCTCGAGGGTTACCCAGTTGGGATCCACTTTCGTCACCGTTGCGGTGAGTAACTCCTCTTCGCGATCCTTGAACATCTCGTACAAACTCTGCTTCTCTGCTTCCTGCAATTTCTGCAGAATCACTTGCTTAGCAGCCTGTGTGGCGATGCGGCCGTACTCGATCGGCGTCACATCAATCGCAATTTCGTCACCCACTTCCACGTCGGGCTTCACTTTGCGTGCGTCTTTCACGCTGATTTCGAAGTTGTCGTTCTCCACTTCTTCTACCACTTCTTTCACCAGCAAAATCGTGGGCATGTCTTTGCCTTCTTCGAAATCCACACGGATCTCCTGTTCTTTATTACCGTAATCTTTGCGGTATGCCGTAGCGATAGCTTGTTTGACGGCTTCAATCACCTGATCGGGACTGACATTCTTGTCGGAACAAATTTGATTGATGGCGGCGAGGAATGATGCACGCATGACAGGAAGGGGAAGAAACCAATGATGAAGTGACGATGGCCTGTATTTCCGGCTATTGCTGGGCGAAAGGACCATTCCAATCTCTTGGAATAGTCAGAATACGCTTATCGTCGAATGGATTGTACACGAAATTGGGGTTTATGCAAGGTTTCCTCTTGAGAAATTTAAGCTCTAGCCGTGCGAAAATATATCTATATGTCCTCTGCAAGGGCTCTTCTGGAGGGCAGGTTTGGCCGAGACTTTCCCATAGCACCAACCTTCCCAATCACCACTGGTGTTCTTTTTCTTGTCTCCCCGCGACAAGAAAAAGAACCAAAAAGAAGCGCACCGCCTATGACCCACCTCATGTCGATGGAGCGCCTACGGCTTGCTCCATCGACATTCGTACCCACTCATCCCCACCACATAGGCGGAGGGGCTGTTCCCTGGGGTAGCGAACGTGCGAAGAGGTTGGGCGGCGTAAGGCCGCCTCGGTGTAGTGAAGGGGGTCCTCGGACTCGTCGGCGCCGTCGGTTTCCTCGGAGTCCTCACACTCTCATTCCTCGCAAAAAAGCCTTCGTATGTTTTCCTTTCATCGTTGGCAGGAGTGCAATAAGCGGATAGGCCAAACGCTTCCAGCCTTTTGGCGTCAGCGACAGATTCGGCACCTTTTCTTCCATGATCACCGCTGCCTTGCCAAGAGTTTCCATGCGTTTCAGCGACTGTTCCATTGTCATCGGATGATGGTGATATGCACGCGCATTCTTTTGGTAGAACAGCCGCACACCGGCGTGTGCCAAACGCATGCCCCATTCGATGTCTTCCCAGCCGTATAACGTAATGTCTTCGAGGAACGGATGCGCTTTTGCCACACTCGTTGGCAGGCTCAAATGACAGGTGTAGGTGTAACGATGTTGAAGATCGGCGGGGATGTGGGAGCCAGCAAATGGCTCAATATGCGGGTAGCCGAACTGCCAACCACTACGTTCCAGCCATTGCATCAGGGGTGTAATGATTAAGTCAGGATCCCATGTCGTGTATCCCAGCACTGCTTCGGGCTCCGGTGTTTTTTTGTTGAGAAGTGCATGACTGCTCATATGCTGCGCACAGGCATCGGGAGCCAGAAAGATGTCATCCTGCGCGAAGAGTACGATGGATGCTCGTGCGTCAGCTACACCACGATTGCGGGCCACCCCCTGATGTGATTTGGGAATCTCTATGTACCGGTACATAGATTCCTTTACCGGGAATGTATCCGGCGTCTCGGCGATTTTTCGTTCGAGCAGTTGACGTGTCTTTTCGTCCGGGCCGTCGCTCACTACGATTACTTCCAAGCTGTCGCGTACCGTTTGTGCTTCAATATGTTCCAGACACTTTTCCAAGATGGCAGCGCGTTTGTGTGTGGGAATGACGATGGAAAGTGTGGGAGCCATGGGGAGATAGTAGGATGAATGCGGGGGATTGAATATTGATTGTTACAACGGCTGATGCAGCTGCAATTGGTGTATTGCTTTAATTTAAATTCATTGTATTATAGTTAAGTCAGTCTGATTCTTGTTTAAACGAAGGAGAGGGCAATGAGGATCTCCGATACATTCCTCAGGGATAAATGGGGACTGGGAGAGGCGATTGTCTGGATTATGACAATCATTCTCTTCGTTGGCTCGCTTTTGTTTTTCCGTTGATTGGCACCTCGGCCCCCGATTTTTCGGGGGTCTTGTTTGTGAAGGCGCCTATACATCGGGTATCGTCATTTGTGAGGACACGTTGCTGTGTCCGCGATAATGGGCCGAATGGTAAGCATGCGCCATTCGACCATCCCCGAAGGGAGGAGGCTACGACGTCGTAGCCTCCTCCCTTCCCTTTCATGTTATTGTGCTGTTCCATGCGTACTCTCTTCCTGGATTTGGCAAGTCATGACGGTTGCATTGCCTGTACGGTCGATGATGCAGTCGTTTCATCGCGCGAAATTCATCCCAAAACATCCGACCGAGAGTTGATCGAATTCTATGAATCAATATTGAAGGAAGCAGAATGGAAACCGGCTAATATTGACCGTATTGCGTGCGTTGTCGGTCCGGGTGGATTCACGAGCTTACGCGTGGCAGCTGCCTTCGCGAACGCACTCAGTTATGCGCTCGATGTTCCGTCAGCAGGAATCCACACAAGTGATTTAAAACATGCACAGTCAGCAGACGACGATGTTCTATGGTTTCATTCGACGAAGAAGAATGAATTGTTCATTCGAGGATTCGGTCGGCATGCGCAGCCACTCCCGGAGCCGCAGTGCATTTCTCTCGATACAATCGGTCAGTATGCGACTGCAAAGGACCGATGGATTGGGGAGTTGATCCCGGAGCATCGTGCCGCTGTTGATCAGTTGGGATTGATCGAGGCTGCATCACAATCATTATCGGATGTACTGCCGTCTTTTGTGGCAGCGCAAACGTATGAGCGCACACGAATTGACCCGTGGTATGGGCGAGGATGGTAAATGGCTTTCTGGGGCAAAACTATCCTTTTTTCGGCCAACCTCTGCTATCGTGCCGCCTCTGTTTTCGCTACCCTGACTTCGATATGGCTTTGATGGATTCGCTCAACCGGCTTTTAGGTGACCCAAACGAAAAAGAGCTGAAAAAGCTCTGGCCGCGGGTGAAGGAAGTGCGTACGCGCGCTGAGCAGGCGGATATTCGCGCGCTTACGCTGGAAGATTTGCCGGCCAAGACGGAAGAGCTCAAGAAGAAGGTAGCCGACGATACAAGCCTGGACGACATTCTGCCGGAGGCATTTGCGGTCCACATCCGCGCATGCGAATTGCTTCAGGGTCAGACAATGCAGATCGGCAAGCAGACCTTCACTTGGAATATGATTCCGTTTGATGTGCAGATTCTAGGCGGTGCGGTTCTCCATAAAGGGAACATCGCCGAAATGCGCACCGGCGAAGGAAAGACGCTCGTATCGACGATGCCGGCGTATCTCAATGCACTCGAGGCCAAAGGCGTGCATATCGTCACGGTCAACGATTACCTGGCCAAGCGCGATGCGACGTGGATGGGATTACTCTATAAGACACTGGGTTTGACTGTGGGCGTGGTGGTGAACGGTTCGTCGACGAATGATCGTCGTATCGCCTACGCGGCCGACATCACATACGGAACAAACAGTGAGTTCGGTTTCGATTATCTGCGCGATAACATGGCCAGCAACATTGAACGGCAAGTCCAGCGCGGCCTCAACTATGCCATCGTCGACGAAGTGGACTCCATCCTGGTCGACGAAGCGCGCACGCCGCTCATCATCAGTCAGCCAGCGGAAGAATCGACGACCAAGTATCTGCAGTATGCGCAATTGGTGTCGCAGTTGGCCGAAACTACAGACTACACCCGAGACGAAAAACAGCGCACGGCCGTACTTACCGAAGAAGGTATCAAGAAGATGGAAGGTATGCTTGGACTCGATAATATTTACACCGAGAAAGGATTCGAAGAAGTGCACCACATCGAGCAGGCGTTGCGCGCGCATGCCATTTATAAATTGGATGTCGACTATGTCGTCAAAAACGGCGAGATCATCATCGTCGATGAATTCACCGGCCGCTTGATGCCGGGTCGCCGTTACGGACATGGTTTGCACCAGGCCATCGAAGCGAAAGAACGCGTGGAAGTGCAGCGCGAATCGCGCACGCTGGCGACAATCACCTTTCAGAACTATTTCCGTCTGTTCAAAAAACTCGCAGGCATGACCGGCACGGCAAAGACGGAAGAAGAAGAGTTCGAGTCGATCTACAAGTTGCGCACGATCGTGATCCCCACGCACCGACCGATGATCCGTGATGACCGGTCGGATGCGATTTACCGCACGGTGAGTGCGAAGTTCAAGGCGGTGGCGAAGATTGCCGCCGAGAAGCATGCCAAAGGCCAGCCAGTGCTGATTGGTACGACGTCCATCGAGAAGTCCGAAGTGATGAGCCTTTTGCTCCAGGAAATGCGTATTCCGCACGAAGTGCTCAACGCCAAGCAGCACGAAAAAGAAGCTGATATCGTGGCTCAGGCAGGGCAAAAAGGCATCGTCACAATTGCGACGAACATGGCCGGCCGTGGAACCGATATTAAATTAGGCGATGATGTCCCTGCCCTCGGCGGTCTGGCCATTCTGGGTACCGAACGTCACGAAGCGCGACGCATCGACAACCAGCTACGCGGACGATCGGGACGCCAGGGCGATCCGGGCGAGAGTCAGTTCTTCGTCTCGATGGAGGATGATCTGATGCGCTTGTTCGGCGGTGACCGGCTTAAGGCGATGATGGAACGGCTGAAGGTACCGGATGATGTGCCGCTGGAGAACGGACTCGTCTCGCGATCCATCGAGAGCGCACAGAAGAAAGTGGAAGGACGGAACTTCGACATCCGTCGTCACGTGCTGCAGTACGACGACGTGATGAACAAGCACCGAGACATCGTCTACAAGCGGCGTCAGAAAGTGCTGGGGAAAATTGCCGAGGCGGAGAAGGTGACGAGTGATCAAATGGGCGGTCCTCTCCACGAAGAAGTGCTGCTCGGTATTCGCACTGAGGCTCAGAACTTGGTGAATGCCTACACCCAGCCGACCGATCCGGACAATTGGGAATATGAGCGCATTCATGAAGGATTGCTCGGCTTATCGGCGACAGTGGCAGGGGCGTTGTCACTCGAGCAGCTCAAAACATTTCAGGAAAAAGATCTCCTGATCGAACATGTCGCCGAAAAGCTCATCGCCGAATACGAGCGCAAGTGCGCCGAGCAGGATGCCGATACGGTGAACCGTGCGGAACAAGTGGTCACGCTGCGGGCGATCGATGCGCACTGGATGGATCACATCGACGACATGTCGCATCTGCGTGAACAGGTGGCATTCGCCGGCTACGCGCAGCGCGATCCGCTGATCGAATACCAAGATCAGGGATTCCGCCGTTTCCATCAGCTGATGAACACGATCAATTCCACCATCGTGCGCACATTGCTCAATGCGAACCTGGCCGACTTTACGCCGCGGTTGGTTGTGCAAATGGCCCAGGAAGCCGACGAAGAGGCATCATCGTTGCAGACAAATGTGAGCGAGATTGAGGGAGAGCTTGAGCATACGGGCATCACGCCAGCTGCTGCTCAGGCGCCTGGCCGTCCAAACGGCGCCGCCCCGTCTATGGAAGATACAGCTGCATTACTCGGTTTTGCCCCCGGTGCATCATCGGTGACGCCGGGGCCAGCCAAGAAGCAGGTCGCAAAAGGATTGCCTAAAGTGGGACGCAACGATCCGTGTCCGTGTGGATCGGGAAAGAAGTATAAAAAGTGTCACGGGAAGGACGAGTGAATGCTCGTTTGAATTTCGAGAACGACCTTATGAGAACTCTCCTCTGTACAATCGTTCAATCACTTCTCTGATTATATCTAGTTGATTCGAGGCAATAACTTCGGTCGGAGTCATGCCTCTCATTGTCTGATTCGGTGTCATTTGCCAACTTCGATAGTCACGTTCATCAACGATTTGTATCAAAATCGGACGCAATGCTTCGAACGTGCGCTCAATTCGATTGCTCAATGGTTCACCCTCCCATGATTCTTGTTCGATTTTTTCCCAAATTTCAGACATTAGACTAGGGCGAAAGTGAGGGCATTATTTGTTCATCTCAGAAGAGAAGTCAATAATCGGCGGATCAGATGTATTGGCATTCTGCCCGGCGCAGCCACCCGCGAGCAGCAGGACGAGGGAACGACTGTGAGGCAGGCAGATCACAGTGACACTCGAGTCAGAAAGACGACGCCGAGTCCGGCAATGAGTCCATAGAGGAGCAGCTCTACCGCGCAGACGCAGAGACAGCGGAAAGCGGCACGCCATAGGGGGATATGGCCGACTATTTTGCCCGATGGATTGGCCTGTGGAGTGATGTGCTGCATCACAGCGAGGCAGTATACTCCAGTTGTGAAGCCTCCTATCATCGTCGGCCACGAACGGCAGCGCGAATTGCTGGCCCATGATCTGGCGACGGAGAATGTCGCTCATGCCTATCTGTTTACGGGGCCGCCTCACGTTGGCAAATTTACGGTAGCAAAATGGTTTGCGACACAACTGTCGCTGGCAGGTACCGATGGCGACACAGAACGGACGCGAGTGGAGGAAGAAGTTCGCAAGCTCATCCATCCGGATCTGTTGGTGTTGGACCGGTTATGGATGGAGGACACGATGGATGATTGGCAGGTGCTGTCCCGTTATTCCAATGTGCCGCAGAATCACCGGGTCAAGGCCAAGGCAAAAACGGATACGATTTCGATCGATGATGTGCGCGCAATTCAAGAGCGGCTCTACGAAACCGGAATGAGCAAATATCGCTGTTGTCTGATCCGATCGGTCGAACGCATGCAGGATGAAGCCGTGAATGCGCTCCTGAAAATCGTCGAAGAGCCGCCGCCGGGCGTGGTCTTTCTCCTTACTACGCAATCATCCACGGTGCTGTTGCCGACACTGGTGTCGCGTGCGCGCGTGCTGGCCTTTCAACGCTTGCCGGCAAGTGAACTTGAGACATTGCTCGTGGATCTGCCCGAAGAAGATGCAGGGTTTGTGCGCATGGTCGCCCAGGGTGCACCGGGCGTCGCGCGACGGTTAGTAGATGATCCAGATGTATTGCGTGCCGAAAAAACGTTGCATGCTCACGCAGTTTCTTTTTGGCAGAGTAAAGGACTCGGCGAACGCTTGCGACTGTTGGCTCCACTGGAAAAGCGCGGTGAGCCGGGCGAACGCCTGTTGTTCCATTTATCTTTGTCACTCAAAGGAGACATCGCTTCTGCATCGCCGCGTCATGCAGCGCAATTGGCGGTTTTGCTGCGTGGATTGGAGTCGAATGCATCGCGGCCGCTTCTTTTGCAGCGGTTTGTATTGGGAATAGGGGAGAAGTAGCGGATTAGATAAATAATAGGCAGTTGCGTCAATTTCTTTCCTTATGCGTTCTTTTGCGCATATATTGGCTGTTTGCTTGCCGCTCCTACCCCGCCGTGCTAGCCTTTCATGCCGGTGTTTTCCGGCACAGATCTTGCTGTATCTCCTCGTTCTTACCGGCTCGCTTTTCGGCATTTGCTTCCTGTTCGGGGCACGTGTGCTGCTTCGCAATCGCGGGATCCGTCGCTTCGTGCGCAGCGTGAAGCAGCGATTTCAGTTTGTCGAAGACCGTGGCGCCTTGCTGGTCGAAGAAACCAAGCTCTCACGTCCGCGCAAAAGCCCACGCCTCTCCGCCATTGAACTTCAGGAGGTAAGGACGCTCGTGCGCAGCGCCGAAAAGTCACTCGTGCAGAGCAAATCCGAAGAAGCCGAACGTTTGTTCATCCAGGCGCTCACCATTCAGCCGCAAGCGTGGGATGTGCAGGCGCAACTGGCAAAACTCTATCTGACGACGGGTCGCGAAAATAAAGCCGAAGCGATGTACAAGGAACTCTTGCAGCATCGCGATGACGTATCGTTCCATGCCAACCTCGGTTTGGCCTACTACCGTCAGGAGAAATACATCGAGGCATGCCAGGCATATCAGGAAGCACTCAATCGTGATTCACAGTCGCCCGAACGCTCGGCGGCTCTTGGTCGCGCATGTATTGCTGCACACCGCTTCGAGGAAGCCGCACCATTGCTCGAAAAAGCATGTGCCCGCCTGTCACGTTCGACGGAATTGCTTCACCTGCTTGCCGAGTGTTATCTGCAATTGGGTCATGCCGATAAGGCCGAAGGAGTCTATCGCCGCATCAATCGTCTAGAGCCGTATGATGAAGAGGTGAAGGCGAAGTTGCTGAACTTGGCACGGGTATAAGGGTGTGTCGCAGATGGTTGAGCAACTGTTGCCGAAAGGCGATCGTTGTTTTTTCCGCTTCGCCGTTCACTCCTTGCCTGCGCAGCAGTCCGTAGAGCACGCCGGAGAATTGTGTGCAGATAGCCACTAGTTCGGCACCACTGACCTTCGATTTCCTATCCGGTTGTTCGTGCAGATGGGCAACTTCATCCAGTAAGCCGTCCCGCTGTGTTTGCGCCAGAAGATCCGACTGATGCCTTTCCAAAAATGTTTCGATGGCAGTGGAGAGTTGATTGGTCATAGGCATGCGTGAATACAGATAAAAAACCGCTTCATCATGGGCGGCTGGTAGGAAATGTAATCGTTTTTACCTACAACAGCAGCCCTGCTGACAGCAGCAGATCGTGGGGCGGCAGGTGCGGGTGACAAGTATTCCTATGCGATCACAGTATTCTGATCCAGATGTCAGTCAAGAAATCCGTCTTCATCCCGCAGATAAGCATTGAATATGGCTGTGACACAATACGTGTGATGGCGTTGCATTATTTGCACGGCCCTTTGAACACTCTGATGTAATGGCATGTCCAATGTTTCCTCGTCAAAACCTTCCAATACTTCCACTGTGTCATCGATGCCTGCCTGTTGAACGTATCGTTCGAACAGTGGGTTCTTTACAAGGGTTTTGCCTTCTCCTTCAATTAAGCGCATTTGTGCCAATTTGGCATGAGATAACTTGGCAATCTCCTGCGCTACTCGAAAACGAACGTCATCGCTGTTGCAACGGTGTGACTGAGATGACGCCGGAAAGATCTTCGCGCCTGCAAACAAGGCTGCAATAGTTTTGATTGCGCCCCTCCTCGATGGGCAATCAGCGGGGCCTTCTGACATACTTAATACTCTATAACTTCCACTGTCACATCGCCGCTGATTTGCGACTGACAACTCAGGCGGTCCGGATCTTCCATTACGCCCATGTTCTCTTCGCGGTCGTTGCGCGGGCTCAGGTTTTCCATGCCGTTTTTTATCTTGCACATGCAGGTGGTACAGAAGCCGTTGCCGCCACAGGCGTGTTCCATGGGGATATCGTTATCCAGCGCGATCTGCAAAATGGTCTGACCGTCCTCGGCTTCGAAGACTTTGATCTGATCGCCATAGTGAAAAGTGACGCTGGGCACGGGTGAAATGTACAATCGACGATGTACAATGTACAATTTTATTTCATTGTACATTCTACGTTTTCCCTGTGTCCTCACTCCTTACCATTCATAATCTACGAATTGCCGTCGAAGGCACGGAAGTCGTGCACGGGCTTGATTTGGAGGTCGGAACGGGCGAAATACATGCCATCATGGGGCCAAATGGGTCGGGAAAATCCACCCTCGTGAATACGCTGATGGGACATCCGAAGTACACCGTCGAAGGCGGCAGCGCTCAATTGGCCGGAGAGGAACTGCTCGATAAAGAACCGTGGGAGAGGGCCGGGCTCGGACTGTTTCTGGCGTTCCAGTATCCCAAAGAAATTGCCGGCGTCAGCCTGCGCAGTTTTTTGTTCGCCGCGTACAACGCGCAGATGGGTGTTCGCGATCCGAGTCAGAAGAAAATTTCGCCCATCAAGTTCAAAAAATTCCTGGAAGAAAAAATGAAAGAGCTGTCGATGGATCCGTCGTTTGCCGATCGCTCGCTCAATCAGGGATTTTCGGGCGGCGAAAAAAAGAAAGCCGAAGTACTGCAACTCTCCATACTTAAGCCGCGTTTGGCTCTGCTCGACGAAACGGATTCGGGTCTGGATATCGATGCGCTTAAAATTGTGTCCGAAGGAGTAAACCGCATGCGGTCGCCGGATTTTTCAGCCATCATCGTCACGCACTACGCGCGGATTTTGGGGTACATCAATCCCGATCGTATTCATGTGATGGTGAATGGGAAGATCGTGGAGAGCGGCGGAGCGGATCTGGCGCACCGGTTGGAGCGCGAAGGCTATGCCAAGTACGGCGTGAAGGAAACAGCCTCGACGGAGAGTGTTTGAGTGACAAATCCATCGTATTCGTCGGTCGTGGCAAGCAAGATTGCTCGTCTCGGGACCAGAGGGCAGTACACTGACATCACTATGACTGACGATCGCACACTCTTCATCCGTCCACCCGTTTGGCTTCCCATCATTGTAGTTTTTATTGGCGGACTTTTCTATCTGCAGGGAAAAAATATGGAAGCGCGCTACCAGGATCCGGCAATGATCATAGTGACCGGTGAAGGGAAAGTGCAGGGTGCACCGACGATTGCGACGCTCAATTTCGGCGTCACGACCGGCCCGCAGAAGGCGGCCAAAGATGCGATGCAGAAACTGACAACCGAGATGAATGCCGTACTCGATGCCGTGAAAAAACTTGGTATCGATGTCAAAGACATCACGACGCAGCAGCTCTCGCTGAGTCCACAGTACGATTGGAGCAACGGCAATCAGACACTGCGTGGCTACGAAGCGACACAGTCATTGATGGTCAAAGTGCACGATCTGGACAAAGTTGGCACGATCTTATCGGCGGCAACCAATGCCGGCGCCAATCAGGCGGGTGGCGTGGATTTCACCATCGACCAACCTGAGTCACTTCGCGCTCAGGCACGCGAGCAAGCCATCGAACAGGCAAAAGAGAAGGCTCAGACATTGGCCAAACAACTGGGGATGTCGCTGGGCAAAGTCCGTTCGTTCAACGAAGGATCGGCGGTGATGCCGCCTGTACCGATGATGTATGCCAAAGACATGGCATCGGGCATGGGAGGCGGCGGGTCGATTGATGTTCCGTCAGGACAGCAGGATGTGACGGTACAGGTGTCGATCACCTACGAATTGAAATAAAGGATGCCTAGTATGGCGTCTTTACGAACGAGATACGTACCGATTTCCTTTTACATAAAATCGCAATAAACGTTTCGCCCATTCACCTGCATAATCCACGCCGATGCGCGGTCTGGCAATGATGGTGATGGATTCTGTTTCGTCGGGGTCGGCGATGTACAGCGTGTCGTTCAATAGATCGTGACTGTTCTGCGCACCGGTAATGTTCATCGCGCGACACAGGAGTCCCGGGCCATTCGTCCGGTCTGTGATTCCCTCGACAGGTTCAAGCGCACGGATCAGTACTGCCGAAGCCGCCCCTTCTTGTTCGGTAACGACATTGAAACACCAGTGCATGCCGTAAATCAGATATACATACGCATGGCCGGGCGGTCCGAACATCACCTCTGTTCGTTTGGTTCGGCCTTTTGCCGAGTGCGCTGCCAGATCATGTGGTCCCAGATATGCTTCCGTCTCGACAATTTTTCCCATTCGGCGCTTCCCATTGGTAGTGTGGACCAAATACTTTCCGAGCAGCTCACGTGCCACCGTTTCGGCGTCACGATCATAAAAGAATCGAGAGAGTTTTTGCATGGAATCAGTATAGCGTTTTGTTAATTTGTGGCTTACAGAAGGTCTTTTACCATGCTTTAGTTTTATACCATTGAAGTGAAAATTTAAGAGCGTACAGTAAGTAGTTGATGATGAATTCTTTTCAGAAATTATCTGAAGGAGCGGCTATTTCCACTACTCCGTTACATCAGTGGGCTCCCAGTAATCAATTACAAGCATTGAAGCATGATCTGCAGACGAAAATAGGAGGTATTTTGGACGCAGATTTTGAGCCATATTGGCAACGCTGCATTGCCACTGCCTATCAGACTGTTATCGAGCGAGACGTAACCATTCTGACAGCCGAAGAATGCAATGGAGCGATGCTCCATTGTCTCCGGTCCATTATTCATAATAGATCACTACGTTTGATATATTACGAAGTTACAATGATGTCTGCTCGCAATGATTGGATGAAAGCCAAAGACTATGAACGATTGCCCGGAACTGACGGTTACGATCAGCTGAAATAATCACACATCAATCACCGGTTTTCGCTTGATCAGCTCTGCTTCCTCGTCGGCGGGGATACGGCTGTATGCCTGCATGATCAGAATGATGAAGACGACAATGTCGTCAGCTTGCCCGAGCACTGGAATGAAATCGGGAACGAAGTCGATGGGCGATAGCACGTAGAGGATGGCGATGGCAGAGAGGATCTTGACGATGCGCGGCGTCCGGGGGTCGATGAGGGCGTGGAAGAAGAGTCGGATGCGGGCGAAGAGGGGCATGTTCTACGAGGGGGAAGAACGTCTACATACGCTATGGAGTGCGCAAAAATACATGACGCTCTGGAAGACGCATAGGGAATCTATTTCTTGCAGGATGCTGCGTCGTATTCTGGCTGTATGGCTTCTGATACATGGCTTTACTGCATACTGCAGACGAAAGGTGGCATTCCGTGGTGCACACTGCAGGGCATACCGCCTCTGCTCATCGATAACCTGTGGATGGCCCGCTATATGACAGATGCGCACATTGGCGCCTTTTGTATCCTGCCTGACCGCATGGAACTCCTTATTGAGCCGGGAAAAGACGGTGTGAAGCGCTTTGTCGATATGTTTCAGGTGGCCAGTGTCCGTGATGCGCAGGTGGTAGCCGGTCTCCTGATGACCGATAAACGGCTCTTTCGTGGCTGGCAGAAAGAATATGAAGTGCAGGGGGTTACACTCGATAATAAGAAGCATATAGCTTCCAGGATCGAAAATGCGGCCCTGCGGTTTGGTTTGGTCCGAAAAACGGAGGAATGGCAGTGGAGTTCGCGGTGGTACGGACGTTCCACCCTTATACGGACAGAAAAAGCCTGATGCGTCAGGAAGTCTCCTCATAGAAAGACTTTTTGCTTTCTTGTCAGTTGATCGAGGGTTAGGATGCCGCCTCGCATGACTCCTGATGCTCCACGCAATCGGCTTGAAGGAATGTTTCCCGATTCCCCGAATTCTCTGGAAGAGCTACATCTTCGTACTGCAGTCGATGTATTGATGCGGCATTTTCCTCAGACTAGGGCGAGACTAGAAAGCTTGCTTCTCCTCTACGTTGAAAATACTGCTTTGCGACACTATACCTACGAAAAAATACTTAAATGGGCAATTAGACACGGTGTCCCACTAGATGTGGAAACAAAAGGAGGTACGAACTGATAAGTTCGATGGAAGCTGACTGGTCGTTGTATTGCCCGATAACCATGTGAATGCAGGGCTTTTCTTCTATCTACAGCCGCAATCTAGCTTATAATCCTATTCCAGTGTCTATCCCGCTTTCTTTATCGGCTTCCCAAACTGACGAATCGCTCTTCGGTCATCTGAGCCGCGACATCTTCGATACAGCCAACCCATCCCCTTACACGGATGGCATCAAAAAAGGCGTGAGTGAAGAATTGGTGCGCCAGATCAGCGCAGATAAGAACGAACCGGCGTGGATGCTGGAGCATCGGCTCAAGTCATTGAAAGTCTTTCACGAAAAAGAACTGCCGACGTGGGGCGCGGATCTGTCAGCGTTGGATCTGGATGACATCATTTACTATGCGCGGACCGGTGCGGTGGAGACGAATGATTGGAAGGAAGTGCCGGACGACATCCGCAAAGTATATGAGCGTCTTGGTATTCCCCAGGCGGAACACAAAATGCTCGCCGGTGTGGGCGCGCAGTACGAGAGCGAGATGGTGTATCACAATCTCAAAAAAGAATGGGAGGAATTAGGTGTGATATTTCTGGATATGGATGTGGCGTTGCAGCAGCACCCGGAGATCGTGAAGCAGTACTTTATGAAGTGCGTGCCGATGACGGACCACAAGTTTGCTGCGCTGCATGGTGCGGTGTGGAGTGGCGGAACATTCTTGTATGTTCCCAAAGGCGTGAAGGTGCGCGATCCGCTGCAGGCGTATTTTCGCATGAATGCCAAGAATATGGGCCAGTTCGAGCACACGCTGATCATTGTCGAAGAAGGTGCCGATGCGCACTACATCGAAGGCTGCTCGGCACCGAAGTATGGATCGCATGCGCTACACGCGGGGCTCGTGGAGATCTTCGTCAAACAGGGCGCCAAGGCGCGCTACAGCTCCGTCGAGAACTGGAGCCGCGATACGTACAACCTCAATACCAAACGCGCCATCGTGGAGCGCGACGGCGTGATGGAGTGGATAGGCGGCAACATGGGATCGGGCGTGACGATGCTCTATCCGTGTTCAGTCTTGGTCGGCGAAGGCGCGCGGTGCGATCACATGGCGATTGCATTCGCGAATGCCGGACAATGGCAGGATACCGGTGCGAAGGTGATGCACATGGCGCCGCACACATCGTCGAAAGTCATCAGCAAATCGATTTCGAAGGGCGGTGGCGTAGCGGTGTATCGCGGACAGCTCAAGATTGCTCCGCATGCACATGATTGCATCGCAAACGTCGAATGCGATGCGCTGCTCCTCGACGAAATCAGTCGCACGGATACGATTCCAGACATTCAAGTTCGCAATAACGATGTCACCATCGCGCACGAGGCGACGGTGGGAAAACTTTCGGAAGAAGATTTGTTCTACCTGATGTCGCGCGGCATTCCGATCGACGAAGCGCGGGCGATGATTGTGAACGGGTTTATCGAACCGATTGTGCGTCAGTTACCGCTCGAATACGCAGTCGAAATGAATCGCCTGATCGAATTGGAGATGGAGGGGAGTGTGGGTTGACTTATTGACTTTTAAAAATATAGTATTATTATAGCAATTGTCTTTCCTCTTCATCTATGACAGAAAAAAGCGATCAGTCCTCTATTCCCGAGAGTTCCAACAGGATTCACTCTGAAGGAGAATCTCCTTCTATCAATGCATATCTTGGGCCCCCCTCAGAAGATTTCCTGACTGCAGAAGGGAAAAGGCGTTTGGAAAGAGCTCTGGCTCGTCGAAACAGGCAACCAGATCCTATTGTCGGTGCAAATATGGATGTCGGTGATCACATGGGCGACTTTAAAGATAAGTGAGGACTAGTCTTCCTCCATGCCTTCCGACGCGTCGCTTGAGCCAAAGAGTATTGAAAATGGTCCCATGGGTGTTTGTGTGAAGAATTAACTGTTAACTATACCATACTTTTAGCTTATTTTCAACTATTCAGCGCTCTAAAAAGGCAGCGCCTCTTCTACGCTGCCTTCAGTTCCCACTTTTCCTTCTTTTAATTACGCATTTGCAGCCTCCGTCGCGTATTGCATCGATTGTTCGATGCTGGCGACGCGCTGTTTGATACCTTCAAAAGCGGCATGTACTTCGTCGAGGACGCTGCTCGCGAGGGCTGATCCCTGGTCGGCAAGTTGCCTCAGTTCACGGTACCCAACTGACAGTAATCCTGTATCGGTAAGGCGCGCATTGTGGATGCGCACGCCGGCGTCCGATACATCCACTGTGCCTTTGTGGAGCTTGGTGGAAATGGCGACGCCCTTTACGCGGTACTGACGACCGTTGGCCATGAAGGCGTTCCGGATTTTGCCGCATAGCGCGGCGACCTCCGCTTCGGCGGCATGCATCACTGATAGAGAAGTTTGTGTGTTTTCCATAACTGAGAATGGAAGATGATCCGGCTCGCTCTAGGCGGCGCGGTTCAGGTTGGAAATAGAAGTTTGTTGCTATCAGTATAGCAGAAATTGCGATGTCCGTGGATTGTGCAGGGGATAGGCATATGTTCTGTTTGATGAATGTGTAGTTTGTAGTACGTGCGTTGCCGATGCTTTTTGCTCGTTGTTCAGCCATACTTGGGCCATGCGGCCCAATCAGCAAACTATTGAGGCACTATCGGCAGCACTCAACGAAACGCCCTTTCTGCGCGAGCGTCGCGCGGCGGCGTATGCCAAAATGGAGGATGGACCGGCCGATGTGCACGGCAAAGGGATCAGCAGTGGCTTCTCGCACGGGACCGGTGGCGCCAGTGAGAATCGTTTTGTCATGGATATCTTCGCGGGGATGCAAACGGGTGCGATTGACTCTGCAGCACGCGCGATTTTCGAGGAACACTACGGCTCATTGCTCACTCTGAATGATGATCTATTGATTGCCCGTCACTACGCGCTCCTCTCACTGGGACATTTTCTGTACGTACCGCCGGACACGAGGCTCGATGCACCGATGCAATTGCAACTGACGAATACGGCGCCGTGGGCAGCGACACATTTGATCATCGTGGTGGGACGCGGGGCATCAGTGCGGCTCTTCGAAGACCTGCGCAATGATCGCGGTGGATTCGACGAAAAAACCAACCAAGAAATTCCTCCGCGCGGCGATGCCAGCGGCACATGGTCGCATGCAGTCGAGATGATCGTAGATGATGGAGCCACGCTCGAATTCACATCCCTGCAGGCGGCGGATGTGGGGGCAGAGCTGTGGATGCAGCAACGTGTGCAGTTGGGCCAGG
This sequence comes from Candidatus Peribacteria bacterium, assembly GCA_041691135.1. GTDB lineage: Bacteria > Patescibacteriota > Gracilibacteria > Peribacterales > Peribacteraceae > JAQBQQ01. The sequence continues at coordinate 26,752 of JBEPVF010000004.1, read as the reverse complement.
GAGCAAGCTGTACAGTGCGCAATGCGACGCTGGGAGGCAAACATGCAGAGCATGCATATCGGTCGCACGTAATCGGAGCGGATGCGACGAGTTCGCTCGAGTGGATGTTCTACGCCAAGGGATCGGAGCGACATCGGTTGTCGGCGCGCAATATCTTCGACGCACCACGCGGCGGTGGCGAGATCACGATGAAGGGCATTGCCGAGCAGACGGCTCATGTGCGATGCGACGGACTCATCGATATCGGTTTGCAAGGCGGAGGGACGGATACCTATCTGACGCAGGAAGTTCTGATGCTGGATGCGTCGTCCAAAGTAGATGCGATCCCAGGACTCGAGATTAAAACCAACGACGTGAAGGCATCGCACAGCGCAACCGTGGCACGCGTCACTGAAGAAGATTTATTTTACTTCGGCGCGCGTGGGATTCCGGGCGATGAGGCGCGACATATGTTCATCCGTGGGTTTTTAGGAGATATGGCCGAGCGGACTTCTGATGAGTTTCAGCGGGAACAAATTCTTGGCTGCATAGAGGAAAAAATGGCACGTCGCTGAGTTTCCATTCGCCCGTAGATGGCCAGGATGTTTGATTTTTCTATGATGTGGAGGATCTTTCCTTTCTTCTATATGGCTATTGATGTTGGTGCATATGCAAGCGACGAACAATACGCAGAAGGAGCGGATGATGAGGCGCGTCTCCGTTTACAGGAAAAGCCCGATGCTGGCGTTAATCCCCGCATCCACACGTTTCTTGGCGATCGGAAAGCGCTAGCTGTGGCTGCCTTGCAGCCTCATCATCCGCTGATTAGGCGGTCGTGACCAATAGTGACTGTGCTTTGATACAGTTAGCTATCTATGCAATATTTTAATAAAAATAAAAGAGCTAGTTCGTCTATTTTAGACACTGCAATCAAGAAAGCAGTCGCGAATCCCTGTTCTGCATAGGCTTGATTTTCCCATAAGAAAGCCAAAAAGAACATCCTCTGTACCTTCAGCAAACTTTTTGTTGCAAGGAAGTTGCTCTCATTCAGTCTTACAAGCACCGTATCGACTGAGTGGTTGATCCGACCTCTCTAGTCTGAGAAATATGACGCGTTTCACCTTTCGATCGGGTCTTTTCTTTTCACATCACTAAATATATGAGTCCGGAAACTGAAGTTGCAGAGTATCCCCATCAAGCAACGTACAACGGTGTAGCATATCTCCAAGGAGATCAAGTAGGTATTTTGCATGACCACGTTGCACATTGGAACGTTGAGCTCTCCGCTTATCAACAAGAGCAGATCGGCCAGATTGCCGCCGATCACTTCGACCAGGTTCGTCGTTTAATGGACGAGCGAATGTTTCCGGGGCTTGTTGTTTCCTTTCCCGAAGCCGAAGTAGCTGATCACTTCATGCACGAGTTGTCGCGCGTACTCGAAGATAATCCCACCTACGCGGCGGTTGTGCTCGATCGCGCGATGTTCCACGGCTTGGTCGATCGTCTGAGGAATTACGGCAATCGAGTGCAACATCTGAGTTTGACGAGGCCAGCTCACAATATGCATACCACTAACCCAGGCGGAAAGGTACCCCGCATCGGGGATCCCTCATTCGACGTGCAGTTAGCGACTCTTGCCGAAGCTCTTGAAGGATATGAGGCGTTTGTTGTCGATGATACGTATGTGGAAGGAGGAACATCCAAAGCAGCGCGCACACTGATGCAACAAGCCGGCATTCAACTCGCACCCTCGGGCGAAGACCGGTTCCATTTCCGTGCGGTACGCAATCCAGACGCTCCGTGGGATGATGCGCAGGCGAAATTGCTGATGAAAGGATCAATCGCCTCAGCCGAGCAGCGCGAATTCACAGCGATCGGCGGCAACCACGACGGTGCCAGTCGAAGTAACCGGATGGGATATGTAGTTCCCGGCTTCGCGCCATTCAGTTCCGGCGCAGCGTTGCGTCTGCAGAACCGGCTGGATCTTCCGACTATTTCACGGTCAATTCTGGACATCGACATTGCATACATCGAGAAATTGGAAGCGACGTTGGGCAGGGAAATTCGTCTGATCGACGTGAGCCGCAGCATTCCGACGGATGCCAGCGACGGAGAAGGCGTCCGTTCGCTGCTGTCGACCTACATGCAACAGCGGTATCACGGCGAGGTCAGTGACGACCGGACGCCCGGCTTCACCACTTTTTTGCGCACCACCAAATTGTCCGATTTTCTTCGGTTTGCACGCGAACGCCTTGATGTGGCCGAGAAACCGGAAAAAGACGTGGTCTGCGTTGATATGGACGGAGTGATCGCCAAAATGCAGCACGTCGACGGCGAAGGAATCGGGTTCAAAAACTCCAAGCTCGAACGGTCCGTACGTGAGAACGCGTTGCAGTTGATCATGGATCTCGAAGGCATCAACCATGAGGCGGCTGATGAAGTGCTCAACGGCACAAATACGGAAGTAGGCCTCGTAAGTTGGCTGACGAAAAACTACGGTCCTCAGATGGAGCAGCAGTACGGCGACAAAGCCGTGGCCCGTATCCGCGATATCTTCAGGCAGACGCTGCCGCCCGACATCGCCGATCAGGAAGCGGATGCATTCATTGCGACGATGCCATTGGCATATCATGTGTTCCGCGTGAAGGTGTGGGATCATAACCTGGATGAGATATACGAACAGAACGATCAAGCGGCGGCATTCGCGCGCCAGGTGATCGATGGCGGCGGACGTCTGGTATTCGTCACGGCTGCTCCCAGGATCCACGCGCTCAAAATGCTCCGTTACGAGGGTATTTCTGAGGCGGCCGTTCATGGTGAGTACGATCTTTACACCATCGAAGATATGTATCTGCCCGGTACGGTGGAGGACAAAACGTATCGCGAAGGGGACAAGGGAATGATCATGCGAAAGCTGCAAACGGATTTAGGTATACCGGCTGAGCGCATTGCCATGGGCGGCGATCAGTTCAAGAGCGATGTACGAGCTCCCATTCAGGAGGGGGTGCCCGCGAGTATTATCCGAGGACCCGAAGAACTTGAGCATTACCTCAGTCTTTTTCGTCTGCCACGCGATCCTCGTGGCATCAGTAAGGGCACGCGTTTGAATGTGGGCATGGCTTTCGAGACTACCGCACCGGATGCGGCTGGTGCATAATGTCTTCCCATGTCTTCCTATCCTCTCATCCTGGATTGTGACACCGGCGAGGACGACGCTATTGCTATCGTGCTGGCCGTTCTCTCTGGATTGCCGTTGCGTGCGATTATCACCACGCATGGCAACACGACCGTCGACAATGCAACTCAGAATTCGGCCCGCATCCTCAGCCTGCTTGGCGCAGGTGACGTGTCGGTGATACGCGGTTCGTCGGGCTTTCTGGAGGAGCACAAACTTGAACCGCAGGATTTTACAGTAGGAGAAGATTTCTTGGGGAAGAACGGTATTTGCAACGTACAGCTCCCGCCATCGAAGTACGATAATATTCTTCCGGCAGGCGATCATTACCTGCAGGAGCTCATTCGCATCATGGATGCTGAGGGACCGGTTGACTACATCATTACCGGGCCCTGTACAAATTTTGCCAAATTGTGTCTCCACTATGGATCAGACATCGGCAAACACATTCACTCACTCACGATCATGGGCGGTGCGATCTACGAGCGTGGGACGCGTGGTGCCGGTGCACGAAACACAAGTTATGAGCGAGGGAATAACAAAGATACGGAAAAGGAATCATGGGCAGAATTTAACTTCTACTGCGATCCGAAGGCGATCGATATCACACTTGCCGCCGGGCTACGTCCGATTGTCGTTCCTTGGGATACATGTATTCATTTCGAAGTGCCCATGGATTTTATTATGAAGATGCAATCCGAGACGCCAGGTGGAAAATTTGTTATCGAACTCATGCAGGCGTTCATGAATCTGTACGGACTGGAACACAAAACTCATTTTGAACTCTGTGATCCTCTCACCATCATGGCGTTCATGGGCTACGGTCATCTGCGTCCCGATGCCATCAAAATTGTTACCGATCGAGAATACTTTGGAAAAAGCTATCCTGATCCACGGGGTTATCCTATTCAGTACTATTCTGCTGAAAAGACTGAAATTCCCGTTATCATCGATGCCATGATGAAACGCCTCACCATTTCCGTTACTCAATGAGTTCCAAACCTTCCATCATTGTTGTCGGCGGCCTCAACACCGATATTATCACCTTGGGCGTGGATCGCCTGCTAAAAGCCGGTGAGCTGACATTCGGGTCGGGCATGAAGATCGCCCCTGGCGGTAAATCGCGCAATATGGCCCAAATGATTGCGATGCTGGCGCAGCCTGGGACAGTCGGGATGATAGGACTCACCAGCCGCGACCCGTTTAACTTGTGGAAAGTGCCATATAACGCGCTGGTTGAGTGTGGTGTAAATGTCGACCATATCAAGATCCAGAACTACGAAGATTCCGGAAAATTTCCAGGTGTGGCACTTATCCCTGTTGATGCCGAAGGGAATAATCAGATTTATGTTCTTCCCGGGATTAACAGTGATTTTGGCCCGGCTGACATCGATGATGCTACGGAGATGTTCGAAGCTGCATCCACCCAGAATGGCTTATTGGCTTTATCGCTCGAAATGCCACTGGAAACGGCAAAGCATGCCATTAAAAAGGCCAAGAAACACGGACTGAAAGTCGCACTGGATCCGGGTGGTATCCGCGATATTTCTTCAAAGGTTGAGTACGAGGAATACATTGAACTTCTCTCGCTGGGCATTGACCTTATCAAACCCAACGAGCATGAAATGAAAATTCTTACCCGTGTTGATATCGTTGATTTTCATTCGGCCGAACTCGCGACTCATTTGTTTCGCAAGCTTGGTATCCAAAACACAGTTGTCACTGCCGGTGCGCAGGGCGCTTACCTCTTTACTTCCACGCTCCGCAAACACATTCCTGTACCCGACGTGCAAATTGAAAACTGCATCCACGACGAGACAGGATGCGGCGACCAAAGTATGGCCGTGATATGCACGCTTTTGCAATCGGGAAAGAGCATAGAAGAAGCCGTGGAACAGGCAATGTTAGCGGGCAAAATTCAGTTCTGTAGGGCCGGCGTCAATCCAGTTAAGAAGCAGGAATTGGAACACTATGCTCAGGCGATTGCTTAACTGTTTTGCTTGAGTGATTTTATTTCAATCGAATACCGCCGCCAGCGGTGACGTCACCTGCTTGTCGAGCTTCTCATCCAAGCCTGCCGCTTGAGTGAGGAACGCGACGTTGCTCTTGGTGAAGAAGCCGTCGAAGCCTTTGCAGCGCTGTACGTATTCGGTGATCAGATTGCTGTACTGCGACGTGCGCGAGAATATCTGTTTCAGATCGGGGAAGTCTTTGCATTCGCCGATAATCTGCGCCAGGAATTTACCGCCAAGCTCCTGAATTTTGCCGACGACGTAATCGATATTCTTCTGACCGTCTTCGCGCTGGCCGTCTTCCACTTCGTACGCCACGTGGTGCATGCGCCGGCCGAAATTGCGGACGAAATCTTCGGTAGGCGAGGGTAAACCGTCGACTGTCTTCACATAGAACGGCGTGTTGTTGGCCGTGAATACTTTGGCGGGGGAGTGCAGTTCATTTGTTACCTTTGGGTTGCGCGTGATGTTGGTAGAACTGTTCTGATCGTCGATCGTGTATGCGCCCCAGAAGTAATAATTATTGAGGCACAAGAATTCCAGAATGGCATGCTCGCGATCGCCGCACAGCACGCGTGAGGCCATGTGGTCGACGCCCCAAACCAGCTTGTACAAGCCAAATTCTCGCTGCAATGCATCTGTGGCGTTAAGCGTTTTCTGCTCTTCTGCTCCGACGGCGAATGGTTCGCCAAGTTCCAGTGAATCAGTATCGAGTAGATCAGATGATGTATAACCAACGCAGTTGCTGGTGTAGTACGACGGTTCGGTAAATGCGAAGTGCGGGTTGGCGATGAATCCATTGTGCGCGTTCTCGCGGAAGCGGAATTCCTGCGCTTCCAAAATGCGACGTGTCTCGCCCAAGTTTTTCGTGCCGTAGATTTCGCCGATATAGCGAACGTTGGGTTTCGATCGGGCGCGCATGTATGGAATGTTTAACGATCTGTATGTATCTGCATACATCAGTTCCAGCGGTTCCAACACGAACAAGTCCGGTTGCTCAGGTTTCACGCGCAACACGAACACACGGTGCGTGGCGTTTTGGTACTGACGAATCAGGCGATACGGTGTCATCAGATACAGCTCGGCCAAGTAGGCGAGTGCGTCGCCGGTCTGTACTTGGATCACGATGCCGCGCATCCGGTCGATCAGATCATCCAGCCCTGATTTCTCGCGCCGCTCATAGATCTTCGGTAGATACTCCTCGAAGAAGGCAGAGTTTTCTTTGTCACCTTTGCGTTCAAACTTCATCATTTTGCTCATAGATGTCGTGGGGTGAGCGGTCATTCTAAGAGTGTGATTGAAGAAAGCCAGTAGATGGTCGTCAATGTGAGGTCTGGTTATTGGATGGCTCTGAGGGAGTCGAGAAATAGGACTGTGTGATCCCTTTGTATCGTAGAGCGCCATCTCTTGGTGCGGCTGTGTTTTATGCCTTCAATCATTCCTTGTCTCAATTTTTTCTAGGGGAGCGGGTTTGCTACCCGCGGATGCTCGGGTGATTCCCCAGTACCAACCTTCCCGTCACCACTGGTGTTCTTTTTCTTGTCTCCCCGCGACAAGAAAAAGAACCAAAAAGAAGCGCACCGCCTATGACCCACCTCACTTCCTTGTCGCGCCTGTGGGCTTGCGACAAGGAAGTTCGTACCCACCTATCCCCACCACATAGGCGGAGGGGGTCATTGTCTGGAATAGCGAGCAGGTGAAGAGGTTAGGCGGCTGCAGCCGCCTGGGTGTAGTGAGCTTGTTTGTCCTTCCCCGTGTCGGCGTGTGGGGGGGCCGGGGAAGGTGCCCCAGAGGGCGGATGGGGTACTGCAACCGCGCGCGATGAATATGCTTCTTCGCGGTAACTCTGTAGAAAGCGGCAGCGCCCTACTGAAAATTCTCCTGACACTTATAGGCGATCTATCTGAGTTCTTGTTCTAAGCAAAGAACTCCTTTGCGGCCCCGCACACTTCATCAATTTGTTGCTCGGTCAGGTCTTCAAACATCGGTAGCGACAGCATTTCGTTTGCCAGTTTTTCGGAAGCTGGGAAGAATCCTTCTTTGTGCCCCAAATGCTGCAGAGGCTTTTGCAGGTGCAGCGGAATGGGGTAATGAATGCCAGTCTGGATGCCCCGTTCGGTCAGGTGCGCCTGTAGCGCATCGCGCTTGGCGGTGCGGATGACGAAGAGGTGATAGATGGCAGTGCGGTCGGGTTTCTCGGTGATGAAACGAATGTCTCCGATACCGCTTAATTGTTCTCGATATTGTTTTGCGCTCTTCCGACGCGCTTCGTTCCACTGGTCGAGGTGAGAAAGTTTTACATCAAGTACAGCTCCCTGCACACCATCCATGCGTTCGTTGTAGCCCAGAATTTCGTGATGATACCGTTTGGCCATGCCGTGATCGCGGAGCATTTTTACGGTCGTCATGATCCGTTCATCGTCAGTTGTGATGCCACCGGCATCGCCATACGCACCCAGGTTTTTGCCGGGATAGAAACTGAAGGCCGCGCCGGCCGCCAGGCTGCCGATCATTTTTCCTTTATATTTTGCGCCATGCGCTTGGCAGGCGTCTTCGATCACCAGAATATTCTTTGCTTTGCCCAGAGCCAAAATCTCGTCCATATCGGCTGGCTGGCCGAATAAATGCACGGGAATGATGGCTTTCGTCTTTGGCGTGATCGCTTGCTCAATGGCCTTTACGTCGATCAATCCTGATTCCTCCTCGCAGTCGACGAGCACAGGTATCGCTCCCAATAAAAGCATAGCTTCGGCCGTAGCGAAAAAAGTGTTGGCCGGCAGAATGCATTCGTCGTCCGGGCCGATGCCATAGGCACGGAGTAAAAGTTCCAGTGCGGCTGTACCGGAGTTCAGTCCCACCGAAAATTTTGTACCACAGTAGACGGCGAAATTCTTTTCGAACCGTTCCACTGCCGGTCCCAGAATGAACTGCGCATTGGTGATCACGTCTGCAATTGCCGGATCGATTTCGCTCTTCAGCGATTGATATTGACCCTTCAAATCGACGAACGGGACGCTCATGCATCGCGGGGAACAGCTTTGTCTGATTGCAACGACTGCATCGCGAGTTCCAGAATTTCAACGACTTCAGCGCCTTGTGCTCCCGACGTGCGCGGCTTCTCTTTGCCTTGAATGCAATCGCGGAAATGGGCGGCGAGCTCTGCCAGGGGCTCGGTGGCGCGCAGTTGTGGGATCAGCACATCGCCGCTGCGATACAGCGGCAGGGCAAACGTTTGTTCTTCTTTCTTCACCTGGACGCCTTTGTCGTACAGGCGGATTTTTTCGGATGGCTCGTTGTCGTTGTAGACGATCATCTTGTCAGTTCCGCCGATCAATGTCTGACGGATTTTGACCGGTGACAGCCAGCTCACGTGAATGTGAGCCATGAAGCCATCATCAAACGTCAGGTGCAGGTAGCCCATCTCTTCCTGCTTGGTGTGGAACTTTCGGCCGTAGGCACGCACTTCGCGGACATCGGCAAGCGAACGTAGGCTGCTCAGAATCGACAGATCGTGGACAGCCAAATCCCAAAACACATTCGTATCGGATTGGATCAGTCCCAAATTGATGCGCGTCGAATCGAAGTAGAGGAGTTTGCCGAGCGTGCCGTCACTCACGTACTGCCTGATTTTTTGGACAGCGTCTTCGTAGACGAAAGTATGATCCACCATCAGGATTTTTTTCTGTTTTTTCGCGAGCGCCACAAGCTCCAATGCTTCGTGGTGCTTGGCAGTGAGCGGTTTTTCGACCAGCACATGTTTGCCTGCCTCCAATGCCTTCTTGGCGAGTGGGAAATGTGTGGTTACTGGCGTGGCGATCACAATTGCGTCCACTTCGCTGTCATTCAAAACGGCATCAAAATCGGGAGTAAAAGTCACAGACGGATACATTGCCGCGTACTTCTGACGCGCAGCCTCCGATAAATCACAGGCGTATTTCACGCAAATACCATCAGTCTTGGCGAAATTGCGCAGCAAATTCGGACCCCAATAGCCGAGGCCTACGATGCCAATCGTTACAGTTCCTGACATGGAGGGAGAGTAGCAAAAAAAGGGAGGAAACCAAGGAAACCGAAGAAACCGAGGAGGGATGTCTAAAGAGTCGCTGTGGTAATCGTCGGTTTCTTCGGTTTCCTCAGCTACACTTCTTCCATGCATATCGCTTATTGTGCTGCACTTCGGTTGCCCAGCGAACGGGCCTATGGGCATCAGGTCGCGGCGGTGTGTCAGGCGCTTCTCAAACTGGGGCATGAGATAGAGGTACTGGTACCGGAGCGGGTAAATCCGATCACGGAGGATTTCTGGTCGTACTACGGTGCCGATCGGAAGATTGCACTTCATCAGTTGCGTGCGTTCGATGGAATTGCCAGCCGGTGGACGCCGGGGTTACTCGGACTTCATCTGCATACGCGGAGTTTTCGCCGTCAGCTGCATGAATACCTCCGGATGCACAAATACGAACTGCTCTACACGCGCACACCGGCGCTGCTCGGCACGTTGCTCTCGTCGGGACAACCGGTAATGATTGAGCTGCACACGTTACCACGACTCGGTCGGCGCCGGTTCGTGCAGCAATGTAATCAGTGTGTGCGGGTTATCTGTCTGACGACGCCGATGAAAGACGAATTGCAGCGATGGGGCGTACAGCAGAACAAGCTTACGGTCGAAGGCGATGCGGTGGACGTAGCTGCCTTCGAGAATTTGCCGTTGCCTGCGGCGGTTCGTGAGCAGTGGAATATTCCGGCAGACAGCTCGGTGATTGGCTATGCTGGTTCGCTGGCGACGATGGGCCTGTCCAAAGGCGTGGATCAGATCGTGGAAGCCGTATTGTCGCTGGATGCATCGGTGCGCGCACTCATTGCCGGCGGTCCACCGGAAGCAGCACATGCCCTCAGAGGACTTGTGGCGGTGCATGGTGGCGAGAAGCGGGTGGAAGTACTCGGTCCTGTTTCTCGCGAAGACGTCAAAAGCGTGTATGCGGCGAGCGACATTCTGGTCTATCCGGCTCCGACGAGCGATGCAGTGTACTTTCGGCGCGATACGTCGCCGCTGAAAGTGTTCGAATACATGGCAGCCAGGCGGCCCATCATTGCCGCCGCCATTCCGCCGATCCGTGATATTCTCGACGAGACCGTCGCACTGCTGTATCAGCCGGGAGACGTGCGGCATCTGCAGAATCAGATCGCGTATGCACTGGCGCACCCGGATGACATGCAACGCATGGCTGATCGTGCCTATGATCGTGTCAAAGATCACACGTGGACCAAACGCATGCAACGTATCCTCTCTGTCTCATGAAGATTCTCTCCGTCTGCTCAGCGCGACCCAACTTCGTCAAATTGGCGGCGGTGCACCATGCCTTAGCTGATCGTAAACTCGACGGTGACCATATCATTGTGCATACCGGACAGCATCATGATGCACTCTTTTCGGACGTATTTTTTACGCAGTTGGAGATTCCGTTGCCGACTATAAATTTGGGTATTCATGGCGGTTCCAATGAGGAGCAGCAGAAAAGAGTCGAAGAGGCATGTGCCTCGGTGTTCGCCTCGGAAAAACCGAATATCATTCTGGTTTACGGCGACGTGAATGGAGCGGCGGCCGCAGCACGCGCGGCACAAGCGGCAGGCATTCCCTTGGCGCATGTCGAAGCAGGTTTGCGGTCGTTCGATCTGGCGATGCCAGAGGAACATAACCGTATGGCAATCGACAAGTTGTCTCAGCTGCTGTTTGTGACGGAGCAGTCGGGGTTGGACAATATTGCGAAGGAGAAACTAACGGGGAAGCCGTTTCTGGTCGGCAATACGATGATCGACACGCTCGTTCGGATGTTGCCGGTCATTGAGACGTTGCCCATGCCCATCAAGATGCCCGAAAAGTACGCTGTGGTGACGCTTCACCGGCCGAGCAACGTGGATGATGAATCAGCGCTGCACTCCATCGTGAATTATCTGCTGTCATTGAATGAGACGATTCCACTCGTGTTCCCCCTCCATCGTCGTACACAGGCCCGTTTGGAACAGTTCGGCCTGCTTGCGTCACTCACGTCACGCGTGCAGTGCATTGATCCGTTGCCCTATCTGTCGTTCCTTCGCTTGGTGCAGGGTGCCCATTTCGTCCTCACCGATTCGGGCGGCATTCAGGAAGAGACCACCTACTTGCAGAAGAAATGTTTTACGGCGCGGCCGAATACCGAACGGCCGGTGACCATCGAAATCGGATCGAATGAACTGGTGGATTTGTCGAGTGAAGATGGCCGGGAGGTGATTGCTGAATTTGCCGTTCGTGACAGCCATCCGGTCGGACAGATTCCGCCGCTGTGGGATGGAAAAACAGGCGAGAGGATCGTGGGAATTTTGCTTGGATAGCAGCATGGGCTTTTCCGGACTTCTTCAGTATGGCGCTGTCGCTTTCTGCGCAGTCACTGCAACAAATCGATTCATCGTGCGTTGGCTTTTTTGCGCAGTTGATATTCATGCCATGTCAGTACCACAATTATCAAGTCGAACAGGCTGAGTACTAACAGCCACCAGGCGTGGTGATGCGTGAAGCGGTACAACTGGTAGAGGATGAACGTACTCAGGACGGCCATGGCGACCGGGTACGCCCATAGTTTGTTACGCAGCAAATTCACGACCAGTAAAATTTTCACCAGACCATGGATCAGCAGATAGAAAGCGGCGACCAGCTTGGCATTTGTTGTCAGCGTCTCCGTTATTTGCACCAGGTGTGTGGCGATGAAGTCGTGGGGGTCATGTACCAGCTCATGCAGCGTGAGAAACCTGACCAGGCGATTGAGGGTATGAACAGGAAGAGTGACGAGCAGGATGCCGCCGAGCGTTTCGAGGGCACCGTCGATCGCCTTGATGATCAGACCGATTTCGAAGAGGCGAAAAATAGTTCTCTCGGACGGGCGACGCATACTGCAACTATACGAGAGAAGCGAGGGGGCATATATCGAAAGTCCCTGTTTTCTCGTGCTCATCTCTAGGCTCTTCTCTTCATTCATTGCTATACTGTGGCCCTATGGAACAGAAAGCGACGTTTGCTGCCGGCTGCTTCTGGGGGGTGGAAGAGACGTTTTTACGGACCAAAGGCGTAGTGTTGACCCGGGTGGGATATACCGGAGGACGCATGGAGAATCCTAAATATGAAGATGTATGTACCGATACGACCGGTCATGCCGAAGCCGTGGAAGTGACCTATGATCCGTCGCAGGTATCGTATGATGAACTGCTCAAGATTTTTTGGGACAACCACGATCCCACTACCCGCAATCGGCAGGGGCCGGATATCGGATCGCAGTACCGATCGGTTATTTTTTACTACTCGGATGAACAGAAGAAGGCTGCCGAAGCGTCGAAGGAAGCGATAGAGCAGTCTCATCGCTTTGCGCGGCCGATTGTTACCGAGGTTGTAGAAGCGGGAACATTCTATCCGGCCGAGGACTATCATCAGCAGTACTTAAGAAAACGCGGGTTGGATTCGTGTCACATCTGAACTGTCAGGGCAGAAGGATTTGAATTTCGAGTTTCGAATTTCGTATTTCCTCCTTATTCTTTGGCCGTGAAGTCCTTTACTGCGCTGTATCGGCAGTGGAATGCGCGTGTGCCGTTGCCTGTGCAGACGGTCGTTTACTATGCACTCATCTTTCTACCGCTGTATCTGCCTTTGATCTTAGGTTTGCGGATCATTGCCGCCGGAGACAGCATCGGTTTCGATTATCCTGCCCTGCGTGCGTTGCATCCGTTTTCGCTGTCATCACTGCTGGCAGATCCGTATGTGGGGCGCGGTTATCCGTGGCTCGTCACCTATGGAACACTCGATCCGCTGACGCATATTCTCCGTTTATTCTTCGATGAGTTCCGCACGCTCGCGTGGATCGGTTACATCTCGTATGTTGGCGGATCGTTCTTCTTTTCATTGCTGCTCGTCCGCCATGGTTTTTCGCGTACGGCTGCGTTTATCGGCGGACTGATCTACACCTGTTCTTTTTGGGCGGGACTGGGGGAATACACAGGCGCCTACACGCTGCTCACCTTTGCGTTGGCATTGCTGCTCATCGATATCGCACCACGTCGGCCGGTTCTTGCTGCTCTGGGAATAGCAGCCGTCACATTGCATCAGTGGTTTGCCACGCACTTCAATTACGTGGTGATCTGTCTGCTCGGCGAACTGATCTTTTGCGTGTACACCTGTGTCCGTTCGTCTGAGGCTTCCAAAAAACGCTATGCCTCGCTTGCATCACTGATCGTCGGTGTAGGGATCGGCACTGTTCTTAGTCTGGTCAAAATGCTGCCGGCCCTGGCCTATGTCACGCTCTCGGAACGCGGAAGCGGTTTGTCCCTTGCAGCGGCAACGGCTGATTCATTGTCACTTTCCTCGCTGTCGGCTTTGTTCTTTCCGTTTCTGCATGTTCCGTTCTTAACCCAGCCGGGCGACACGGGACTCCTCTACGGCATCGCCGGTGTTGCTCTGTTACTGGTCGGCCTCTTTACGTATGAACGGTCAATGCGGCCGGTACTGTGGGGCTGGCTGCTTACCTGTCTTGTTGCTCTGCCATACTCGCCGCTGTATTGGGTTCTGTATCATTTGCCGCTTATGCATTTTCTGCGGGGTCCGGTGCGATTCCTGTTCTTGGGGAATGCGTGTGCGGCAGTGGTGATTGCCCATGTGTTTGATCAATGGGGTCGGAACAAGAAGAGCCATTTGCGTGCACGAATTGTGGGTATCGCTCTCTGTGTCATCGGCGCTATCGCAGCCTGCCTGAGCGTTGTTCTGATGAGCGTGCAGTTCTTTGCCGGTCAGACCGTCGTCGTGGCAATGCAGCGGTACTTCGATACGCATCTGTACAAGCTGTCGTCGGGGTTGCCCCTGGCGCATTACCACGCGTATCTCGCGCAGCTGTGGAGCGACACCGTGCGGTCATTTTCCCTGTTATCGCCGCAGTTCCTTCTGCCGCTTGTCTTGCTTCTCGTTACGGGCATCCTGCTCGTACGCCGATCGTCGTGGACGTCTCGCACCAAGCTGCCGCTCGTCTGTTTGCTGATTTGCTCAGCTGTGTGGGGATTATTTTTTCACTACCCCTACGCACGTTTATCGACCCTGCAAGCGGTACGGGAGCAGCCGTTTATGGCCAATGTCGACAAATCCTACGTGATGCCGGTGATGCCCGGGCTGGCTGATTTTCTGCAGCGGGAGAATTTGCCACCTGGTTCCGATGCACATATGGCGTATCAGCTGGAGCTGCTGTTACCCGACGCACATGCACTTGTTTCGGTGCGCAGCATCGATTTCTATCAGCCGATGCAGCCACGGCGGATGGGTCGTTTGCTCGCGTACATCGGCAGTGATACAGCAGTCGCTTCTGATCAGGAGCGCTTGTCTTCTTCCAAACAGTCGCTTCCCGATCGACTGCAGACATTGGCCGACCGGTCTGTTTTGCTCGCCGCGCTCAACATTCGCTATATGGTGAGCGCCTGGCAGTTGCCAGCTCCTTTTAGTCAGCGCGGAGCAACGTCGTTCAATGGTCTGCCGACGGTGTACATATACGAAGTGCCGGGCGTGCGGTCTTTGGCGTACGCGCCGGAAAAAGCAGTCGTCTTTGCTCCTGACGAGAATCGGGCGGTGCAGGGGATGGAAAAACTCCATGACTCCACATTGTCGATACTTGAGTGCGCTGCTTGCACTTTTAAGCCGGCGGCAATCCGCGCCACTGTCGTCCGCGATGAAGCGCTGGAACTTCGGGTCAACACCTCCTCACAGTCAGACGGTTGGTTGGTATTGAGCCGCCCGCGTCTTCCCGGTTGGCGCACGCTGATCGACGGTGTGCCGGTCAAGACCGCCATTGCAAATGCATTGTTCGTCGGCGTTCCCGTGCCGGCCGGCAATCATGTTGTCTCGTATCAGCTGACATACGGTGCGTTGCTCGAAGACAGCGCATCACTTCTACTGAGCGGCACTGATCGATGGCTGCTGTGAGTTACGATTGGAAGAGGTCGATGTAACTCTGCACCTGTTTCTTCAATGTGAAATCGTGCTCAATGCGTTTCTGTCCGGCGTCGCCCATCTGTGTGCGCAGCGCTTGATCCGTCAGAATCGTGTTGAGGCGACTGGCAAACTCCTCGATTGCGAACGGATTCACGATGTAGCCGGTCTTTCCATCCTGTACCAGTTCCGATGAGCCGCCGAACCAAGTGGCGATGACCGGTTTGCCCAGTGCCATTGCTTCCAGATTCACGGTCGGAAAAGAATCAAAGCAGACGGAGGGCGTTACGCACACATCACTCAGCGATAGGGCGGCCATCAGATCATCGCGGCCCAGCCAGCCGGTTACCACGAAGTCGTTGCGCATCGTTGGATCGGTCACTGTCTGATCGAGCAGACGCTTGGCCTTTGTTTCGTCGCCGACGATCAGGATCTTTGCCGGCGCGGATGATCGAATACGCGTATATGCGGAGTAGAGCTGGGCAATCCCTTTGTCTCCGCTCAGCCGGCCGCCGAAAAAGATGACTCGGTCATTCGCAGAAATATTCCATCGTGTGCGCAGGACACCGGCGTGCGCCGCATCAATTTTGACATGCGGATCGATGCCATTGTGGATCACTTTGTCGATAGGAATGCCATTGGCGGACAGCGCGTCGGCCAGTGCCTGGCTGACAGCGACACAAACATCAGCAAAACCCAATGCACGACGGATAAGGCGATTGCGCAGGGGATTCCAAGTGATGCCGGCTTGCTCCCATTCGTCGCGGAGAGTGATCTGATAGTTAAAGTCAGGCGGTTTGCTCTGCAAATAGCGTGATGTCGTCAGGCGCCCATAGCTCACGCTCATCACGTCGTGGAAGGTGAGGATCACTTTTTTTGCCGATCGTTTTGCCAGCCAAAGAGAGTGATAGGTCAGGAAGGTATGGACGTTGTGCGCATGAACGGCATCAACGGGACCGATCGAAGCCAGAGCGTGTCGCACTTTGCGGCTTGCTGCCCTGTTCCACAGGCTCATGTATGCCCGGTATCGTTGCGGGTACGACAATGCGAGTCGGATGACCCGGATGCCGTTCTCCATCGAATCGGTGTCTTGAGCGTGACGGTGAGTGGTCAGAACGATCACGTCGTGACCAGCAGCGTGGTAGCCCTGTGCCAATGACGCGGTGATTGATGCGCCGCCGCCTTGGCCTTCGGGTGGGTAATCGTCGTTAAGAAGGAGGATTTTCACGACAGAATGCTACTGGTGCTCTGAAGAAATCCCAAATTCGGCAGCAATAATTTAGATTTAGTGCTCCTCATTTTCCCTTATACTGGTCGCATGTCCGCTATCAAGACCCTTCGGTCATTGGTGATGAATCTAGCAGTGCTCTGTGCGACGCTTGTCGTGCTTGCGCTGCTCTGCGAAGTCTTTCTACGCGTTTCCGGCATCCAGAAGATTGTAGCCATGAATCCGGCGATCTATCAGGCTGATGCGGATTCGGAGATTTCGTACCGGCTGATTCCCTCGCATGTCGGCAAGGGATACGGCGCGACAGTCACGACCAACAGTCTTGGTTTTCGTTCTCAGGAACTCACATCTGATGCGCATCCGGTGGTTTTGCTCGGCGACTCTCTGGTGTTCGGCTACGGCGTGAAGGACGATCAAACATTGGGTGTGGATCTGCAGACACTTCTGCCGAAACAGTCGGTCCTCTCGGCCGGTGTGAGTGGCTATAACATACGACAAGAGCGGGCTGTGTACGAAAAAACGCTGAAGCCACTCCAGCCGAAAGCGCTCATCCTCGTCTTCATGCCGAACGACTTTGACGAGACGTTTAAGCTGGATGCCGAGGGGTACTTTCGTCCGCAATCGGACACCGGATCACTCACCTACGAAGAGCGTTTGACTCAGCAGTTACATCAGACGGGGCAATTGCACATTCCGTTCAAGACATTCCTGCAGACGCACAGCGCACTCTTCACGTTCCTCGAACGCGAAACGAAGTCACTGCCATTCCGCACCCATGCCGCTGCGCGCAATGTGTTCGATGATCCGGTCACCGATGCGCAATTACAGGCGTATACCACCGATTTCACACGTCTGACACAGGCGGCGGGCGATATTCCCAAAATGCTCGTCATCTGGCCGGAAGCCAACTTACACACCAAAACGCGTGCATTCTTAAAGCCGCTCGCCACGCAGCTCGGCTATACGGTTGTCGATTTGTACGAGATTTACGGCAACAGTTATCCGTCGCTCGGGTGGGATGGCCATCCGAATGCAGCAACGTTGCAGAAGACGGCGGAAGTTATCAGGGACGCGATGGCGGTCGATCCGAAATTTAAAAGCTTGCAGTAAAATACAAATAACTAAGAATCTGACAAGCATGAAGCACGAATTTCGAAATTCGAAAATTATCATGCTTTTCGAATTTCGCGCTTCGGATTTCGAATTTTCCTCAAGATTTAATGAGTAGGCTGTAGTGTTTGCTGATATCAATCAGCAGATCGGCTGCTTTTTTCTGTGCATCTACATTGGGGTGCCAATCCCAGGAAAGATGGGGATAATCCATGCCGAAGAGGTCATACAGATCCAAGACCAGGAAACCACGCTGCTCGGCCATGGCGCGCAGGGCAGCACGAGATTCCAGGTGCAAGCGATGCTCGGGCCAGATAACGAAGATTTTTTTACTGTTCGGCAGGCCCTTCGCCAGTTTGTCGAGCCACGTTTCGTAGAACGCCAGATCCTGTTTGGTGATCGGATCCGTCAGAATATCCGTAGCATGGCTGCGGAAGGGCAGCCATTTGGTGCGCTGCTCCACGAAGTTGAAGATGGCGCTGTGTTTGGTCAGCCATAGTTTGAAGGGGATTTTGAGCGTACCGGTCTGTGTGATGGCCTGGTTCAGCTTTGCGTCTGCCACAGCCGGTTTTTCGTAATACCCTTCCGGTTCGGCGACTTGTGCATTCTGCTCATCCGTCAAAATACTTGCCGGTTTCATGTCGTTCCACACGAATTCTACGATCGCGAGATCAGGTTGCAACGTCGGAAACTTGCCTTGATAGGCACGTACTTCCTGTTCAATATTGTAGCCGTCCACGCCGGTGTTGAGGATGTTGTGATCCGGAAAAGCGCTTCGCAGATAGGCATCTTGCGATTGATTGTCGCTCAGACCAAAACCGAAGACGAACGAATCGCCTATAAGGGCGAGGGAGGGTTTTTTCGAATCAAGTTCTGGGCCGCGGAAACCGAGAGAGTTCGTTGATACGTGCTCCCAGTTGTAGCCGCGCACGTTCTTCAAGTTGGGAATGAATTCGTAGTTCACGCCTTCGATCGATGACGACTGATGGAGGTGCGGATTGCGGCTGCCCAGCCGCTGAATACCGCTGAACCGCAAAAACCACTCCAGGAAGAGGAGTAGCAAGATCAGTGTGCCGAGCAGAACGAGTACATTGATGAGAATCTCGCGGCGGAGACGGGGCATGCGCACATGGTATCGGAAAAAAGAGGATGACAAACTGCCAAGTGCCAAGAAAACCCGGAGGTTGATCGTTGCATCGTTCATCGTCTGGTATGCTCAGCTCCCTCTCGACGGAGTTGCCTCACATGTTCACCGAATTGATCATCAATGGCTTTACGCTGATTGCATTGCCGTTCCTCTACGGCACCGCGCTTTTCCGACGCGCACCCGAGAAGCGGCCGAAAATTGTCGTCATTCAGCTGGGAGGGATTGCCGATATGGTCTGTACAACACCGCTCCTGCGCACGATCAGTACGCACGACAGTCGCGTACATATCACCGTCCTCTGCCGCGAATCGACAATGGATGTACTGAAGGGGAATCCGTGTATCGACGAAACTGTAGCCGTAGATGCGCCTGAATACCGCGGACTACTGGGACAGATACGCTTGTTGCTCGCGCTCAAGCGGAGCCGATTCACCGTCAGCTTGGCCGTGCTGCCGGGGACGTTTAATGCAGTGCTTGGCATGTGGACGTGCGCGCCGGTGCGTGTGCATACACGCGGTGCACATATGAGTCCCTTCGGTTATCTGTTGCACGTTTTGCATACGGATCGTGTCTCGTACAAACGTCATACCCGCACCTATGTGCATTACATGAACATCGCTGAACTCTTCAGTGCGCCGCCCAGTAACTATCGTCACGAAATTTATCTGTCGGATGCCGAACGTGAAGCAGCCGATGTGTGGCTGAGGCAACGTGGTATTCGCAACGATACGCCATTTGCCATTCTGGCGTTGTCGGCCGAGAATCCGGCCGTCGAATGGCCACTCGATCGTTTTTTGGCCGTGGCATCACACCTATTGGATGAGAGGCGCATGCCTGTCCTTTTTACATCACCCGACCCGGCAGTAACCCGCCGTGCAACGACGCAGCTGCCTTCCATTCGCAGCCTGGATGCGGGCGGTTTACCATTGCGCATGTTGGCAGCGATCATCGAGCGTGCGACGCTGCTCATATCGGTCGATAGCGGGCCGCTCTATATCGCCTACGCATTGGGCACGCCAATTGTCGACATCATCGGGCCGGTGGATCCGGAGGAGCAGACCCCACCCAAAGGTCTACGCGTGGAACTCGTATTGCCGGCCACGTCGGTTGCGCCTTCCGTCTTCGTCGGCGACGCACCGCGGCAACCCACCGAAGACCAGCGCAAAGCAGTCGATGCGTGTTCGGTCGATATGGTGGTGAGGGCGATGGGAAAGTTTCTTGATCGTTGAGGTAAAAAAGCACGCAGCGAATTTACTTTTGTCCTAATTGCAATTGCCGGATGAACGCCGCCAGCACATTTCCCACTTTTTCCTGGACAGTCGGATTCGGATGCGGGTCCCAGCCGAGCGTTGCATACCTGTCGCCGAGCACGGACGTGAGATCGAGCACATGGAAGCCATTCTTTTGGGCCATGGCAGTCAACGCCTGGCGCGCTTCGCGGTGGAGACGGGCATTTTCGGGCCACAGAACGAAGATATGCGGCACACCACCGATGTCTGTCGCCAGTCGCGTGAGCCACGTGTCGTAGTACGCCAGTTGATCAGGTGTGACTGTCTCCTTCACATAGGCTGTTTGATTTGGGGCGGAACGGAAAAAGAGGCCTTTGGTGCGTATCTCGAGGAAGCTCAGCAGCGCACTTGCATGAATGAGTTTGTCTCTAAAACTCATATTTGTGGAACCGGTATCCGTGCGAACGGCAAAGTCGGCGCCGGTGGCGCTTGTCATGCGTGTCGGCGGCTCGACATCGTTGAAGACGAATTCCAGAATGACAAGCTTTAGATCGATCTTCTTCACTTTGGCTTCGAAGAGGTGCGTTTCCTGTTCGATGTTGTAGCCGTTTGTGCCTGTGTTCAGCACATTGAAGTTTGGAAAGGCCTTACGCAACGGCTCACTGTTCGTCTGATCGTCTTCAACGCCGAAGCCGAATGTGACCGAGTCGCCGAGCAGGGCGATAGTGGGTTTGTTTGAATCGAGTTCAGGGCTGCGGAACCCGAGCGAATTCGTTGAAATACGTTCCCAGTTGAAGCCACGGATAGCATGCAGGTTCGGGAGTAATTCGTATTCCAGTCCTGGAACGGTCGACTGCTCATGAATGTGAGGCGTGCGACCGTGCACACGTTGGATCCCCGAGACGCGCAAAAAAGCTTCCATCAACAGAAGCAACATCAGACAGACTCCGCACAACAGCAGCATATTCTGGAAAAGAGAGCGGAGCTTCATGGCGTTGGTGGTTGATGGTCCAGCAGACGTTGCTCTTGTATGAACGCGGCCAGTATTTGTCCGACTTTTGTCTGCGTGGCTGCATCAGGGTGCGGATTCCACGACAGGGTTGGGAACTGCATTCCGAGGACATCGGTCATATCAATGACGGTAAAGCCATTGTCAGTTGCCATCTGAGCCAAAGCCGCACGCGCCTCACGATGCAGATGAGCGTTCTCGGGCCAGATAAAAAACACGCGCGGTGTATTTCCTAAATTCGTGGCGAGTGTCGTCAGCCATTGCCTGTAATAATTCAGATCATCCGGCGTGATCGTTTCGCGCAGGTAGGCGTCGTAGTCGAACGAACCATGGGCACGGAATGGCAGCCATTTGGTGCGTTGCTCAATAAAACGGAACAAGGCGCTGTGCTCGTTCATCCACACTTTCCCGGGAATACGCAGTGTGCCGGCTTTCGTCATGGCCTGCGCCCGGTTGGCCAGATCGGTGGCATGCGCGCCCGAACTCGTCGGAACATCGAGTGCGCCGCCTGTGTCGGCTCCTTCGTGCATCAGACTGAACGGCGGCCGTTCCATATCGTTCCAATAGAACTCAATCACGGCCAATGCCGGATGCAGGTCGGCGAATTTGTGCGTGTACATCTGCACTTCCTGCTCCACGTTGTAGCCGTTCACGCCGGTGTTCAATACATTGTAGTCGGGGAATGCTTTGCGGAGCTGGTCGGGATTGGTGCTGCCATCAGGCACGCCGTAGCCCCAAGTCATCGAATCGCCAATGACTGCAATAGTCGGTTTTTTGGAGTCGAGTTCCGGTCCGCGGAAACCCAGTGAATTAGTCGAGATGCTCTCCCAATTGTACCCGCGCACATTCTTCAGATTCGGCAGAAATTCGTAGTTCACGCCGGCGATGGCCGACTCGCGATACAAGTGCGGCGTGCGCGCCGTCATTTGGACGATGCCGGTAAAACGGATGAACCATTCAAGAATTAAACACAGAATGATGAGAGTCGTGACGAGCAGTACTCCGTTTAGCATTACTGTTCGCAGGCGTGACGTGCGAGTTGTGTCAGTCATGGGGTTTGGCGAGGAGCGTGCGGAAGATAGTGGCGGTCAGCAGCAGCGGTAGGACCTGACCGATCAGGTATGCAGCCATGAAGGCGAGCAGCGGATCCATGATGGTGGCGCCGACAAACATCGTCGTCCACATCAGGAGGAAGGTCACAACTGTCAGAATGGCGGACCAGTGGATTTTGCGGAACAGACGGAGCAGCGGCGAATTGATGATCGTCAGCGGCATAAGTAGCGACAGCACGATGATCCACAGCGTGGGTGTGATCAGCGCCGGGCCGTAACTTTTGCTATACACCAGCGGGATGGCGAACGGGTAGATGACGAACGCTCCAACGCTGAGAAGCAGATGGAAGAAAAGCGTGTGCTTGATGACGCGGGCTGCATTTTTGCGCAACACTTTGATATCAGCTGACATGTTGGCCAACACCGTAGTCGAGAGCTCGCCGACTTGCGGCAGCAGGAACGATTGAGGCAGTGTACCCAATTGCAGTGCAATCTTGGCGATACCAACGACGGTGACAGGCGCTACCAAACTCAGCACGAAGAATAGACCGCTGGGATATTGGTTGCCGATGTTCTTGTCGAGGGCGATCAGAAGTCCCTGTCGCGCATACGGCGTCGTGCGCGCCAGAGGCGTGGCGAAAATTTCGCGAATCGATGGCAGATCAAACGAGCGGCTCATTCGGAGGAACACGATGATCGATAGTGGCACGAACAGGGCGCTGGCGACCAGCTGTCCTACAAACACGCCACGCAATCCGCCACCTATCAGAAGCCAGATGATCGGGAGCAAGGTCACGAGGATCATCGCGCTCTGTTCCATCACTACCTTCAGACGAATGCTGCGCACCGATTGCAATACGATGAGCGTGAAGCTGTTGATGGTATCCAGTGCCTGGAACAGGATCAGCAGGACCGCCAGTACGCCGATTTCCCTGGAGCCGTAGAGCTGCATTCCAAGCGGACGTGCCAAGATAGCGAAGGAGAACAGCAGCAATACGAA
Organism: Candidatus Peribacteria bacterium; assembly: GCA_041691135.1. GTDB lineage: Bacteria > Patescibacteriota > Gracilibacteria > Peribacterales > Peribacteraceae > JAQBQQ01. The sequence continues at coordinate 3,826 of JBEPVF010000004.1, read as the reverse complement.
GCACAGATTCGCCAGAAAGAAGTAGTAGAGGATGTCGCCCATCGCCTGCTTGTCTTTGCGGCCGTAGGCTTCGGCCAGGAACACCGACAAGGCGGACGTGTGCCCGGGAATCAGAAACGTTTTGATCGTGCCGACGAACGAGACAACGACGGCGTACACACCGAATTGCTCCAGGCCCAAGAGGCGTACGAGCAGGATCGAACTTACGAAGGTGAGTCCCATGTACACCACGCGTCCCACCTGGAGAGTGGCAAGGTCGCGTACGAAGGGCATGCGGGAGAGGGATCGCAGGGCGGCAATCATTATCCCTAGTGTAGCCTGAAGAAGGGGTTTTGTTCAGCTATGAATCCGCTGGCAGATTCAAAGGATTCAAGAGAATTGAAATCTCTTTCGAATAAGGTGTATTGAGCTTTATTCCAGTTTTATCAGTGTGGCGCTGCCGCTTTCTTCGCGGTTTCTGCACCGAATCATATTCATCGCAGGCGTCTGCCGTGTCTTCTTGTTCTTTTTCTTTTCTGCCCCGACAAGAGAAAGAACCAAAAAGAAACGCACCCACCACCAATGTTCCCTGGTGAGCTGGAGGAAGCTATAAGAATCATGGTCTCCCACTGTGGTGGTGGGTTCCTCCCTTGGAAGATCACTTTACTAGCCAATCCCTTCGTTTGTGATGCACGCCGTTTAGCGCACCCAAATTATCTGCCGATTCTTTCGAAAGAATGACAATGCGATCCAGGCCGACCCATGATGGATAGTAATCGAAGTTTACATCGTTCGGTCCGATGATGGCGTGCGCGTAGCCTTTGGCATTGGCGAGCCAGTCCCAGGCGCCGGCCTCCGACATGTACAGCGCTGTCTCGGGTGCGCCGGGTGAGGTGGTGATGTTCGGTGGAAGCGCTGCTTTTGCATGGGCGAACTGGGCACGAATCAGCGGGGTCGCATAGATCTGTCGGTCAGGGTGTGACAATGCAAACTGTTGGAACTGGAGCAATGTCTGTTCAGGATTCTCGTTCCTTACTGACGCCGCGCTCACGAAGAGCCAGCCTGCGTTTGCAAGAAGTGTCGCAATGATGGTGGTGATTACCGTGGCGACCGCCCATCTTCGGGGTGCCAGTAATTCTATAATGCGTCGTAATCCGATGGCCGTGAAGATAGCAATCAGAGGCAGGAGTATCAGATAATTTCGCACGACCATCACCACTTGTGTGGCGAAGTACAGTGTGTAGAGGATCATGAAAGCCAACAAAAAAGCAGTGGCAGGCCGGTCGAGGCGCCAGGCGACAGACATTCCGTACAGAGAGATACCGAAGAGTAGGAGTGCAATCGGTGCGAATGGCGACAAGCCGTTCAGTGCAACGTAACTGACGATGAGCGATAGATGCTCAAATCCAGCATGAACCGTGTAGCCGCCGTGACCGCTTTTATAGAGCCGCATCTGATACAGCACGTCGCGCAAAAATCTTGCCGGGTCGAGCAACGTGCCGGGCGTACTCAGCAGGTAACTGGCGACAAAGACGATGGCGATTGTCGCGCCGATAATCAGATATTGCTTTCGAGTTGGTCGCTGTGAAAATAATGCGAAAGGTGCGGCAATGACCATCAGGAGAAAAATACCACCGGGATATTTGGATCCGCAGGCGAGACCGGCGACGACGGCTGCAGCGATCAACCAGCCAAGAGGTTTTTTGGTATCCCGTGCAAAGAAGAGACATAACAAACACAACATGCCGAACTGAGCCATCAGCAGATCCGGCGCGATCCAACGGGCATGATAGGCGATTTCCCAGGAACAGCCGACGAATGCCGCAGCCAGACACGCTTGCCACACATTTTTTTGCCATCGGCCCATCAGAAAAAATGTCCACACGATGATGAGTGATGTGATGACCAAGAAGAGGGTACGGGTGCGCAGCAGATACTCGTTGCTCTGTACCACGCTCACGAGTTTGTGTTGGATGATGGACGGATCCAGACGATCGGACCATTTGATCTGATGCATGCTGGGAAGCAGCGAGAGAGCCGATAGATCGTACGGCACCGATGGGTACTTATAGAGCTGCGGCAGTAACACGCCGCGTTCGATAGATGACTGCAGAGGATCCAGAATATTTGGGCGTTCATCCCAGTGCGTACCGAAATCCAGTCCCATCATGCCGGTGATCAGGAAAAACGTGACGATGAGCAGCAGCGCACCGATGCCGTACCGATGTTGATGCTGAGGAAGATGCATGCTCATGGAAGAGACGGGTAGTGAAGCAGATACACATCGAAGTCAGCGTTCCGGAAGACTGATTCGAAGTGCGTAGGATCATCAGTGGCCATCTTGATCATGTCGTTGGCGCGGTAATCCACTTTGGTTACCTGCTCGTTGCGGAAGACGATCATGTGCGTCACGCCGATGCTCTGCCAATACCGCCACAGGTCGAGAGGGTTTTTTTCTTCGTGGAACATTACCGAATCGTGATTCGTGAATAGCGCCAACGCGCGTGGCTTGAGTGAAATGAAGACGCTCTTTGGCGGCGTGGAACGCACGAAGGTGAACAGTTCCTGTGTCGTCGGCATGTTCACGCCTTCGGTGAGCGGACCGTAACCGAGCGTGGTGTAACGGATGCCATACGAAATAATGGTCAGTGCCAGGACAAAGCCCGCAAAGAGTTTGGTCGGCTTGCCGTACCATCGCACCGTTTCCCGTGCTCCGACAATCGCATAGGTGATGTAAAGCGGCAACAACGGCAGCATGTAGCGCAGTTCCCGGATAGGAGATACCAGCAGCAAGAGCACGTAGAGGATCGCGAATAGTTCAAGCACACCGGGTTTTGATCTCACACGAGTGAAGAATCCGATGAGGGAATATAGCGTGATGATGATGGTGAGCGCGGCGCGGAGAATCCTGCCGATCAGGATTGTCTTGTACCCGTTGTCCCAGAAATAAATGATTCTGACAAAATACGTCTGCGCGTTGACGGCAATATCCGACAAGTGGAACGACCGGAAGTACGTCGATTCGGTCTGCAGAAACATGCTCTGAATCAGCCACAATACGATGAAGGTGCAGCAGGCGATCACGCTCATACGCGTGAGTTTTTTGTGCTCAAGGATGTCGAAAAGAACCAGACAGGCGGGAAGCACGATGCCGACGGCGCGGGTCGCATACGACAAATAAAGCAGTAAAACCAGAATGAGCGCATGTTGCACGCGGCGCTGCGGATCGCGTACCCACCGGTCGATCAGAAAGAGCGTGCCAAAGGCGAAGGCGAAGAAGGGAAAATCAGACAGAATGTTGTTCTTGAATTCCCAGACGTACCAATTGAAGCCGGTGAGGCCGATAGCGAGCGCGACGTCCGTGCGCCGCAAGACGCGGCTCAGCAATGCGCTGAGGCAACCGAGTCCGATTAAAAACAGCAACGTACATTCGATCTTCATTGCTTCTAAGTTCAGACCGAATACGGCGTAGACCGGAGCGAGGAGAAGCGGAAAGACGGGCGGGTAGGTGACGGGTCCGATCGGCGAAAGTTCGTGCGGATTGTAGATGTAGCCGGTATCGGCGTACGGATGCAGGGTCGCGATATTTCGTGCATGCAGGATGTACTGGGCAAAGTCATCACCCCAGGAGTGTCCGCTGCGCATGGTAAACAGGTACCACAAGCCGATGAGCACGATCACGACAACGTCGTACCGTCGAAAGAAAGTAGCTAGTGCGAGGCGCATTGGCGGCAGTCTACTAGAAGAAACAGAAGAAACCGAGGCTCTTCCAATGCCCACCCTCCCTTCACCCGTAGCAGCAGCCGTCCCCGGCTGCGATGTCTGAAATATTCTCCTACACGAACAG
>JBEPVF010000003.1:0-144326 GCA_041691135.1 Candidatus Peribacteria bacterium | reverse complement strand
GCGAGCGAAGGTGGACTTATTCTGCGATGACTTCCTGACTACGGTTGGCAGGCCACTTGAACACAGTAGTCTCGCCGGAGCGAGCGAAGGTGGACTTATTCTGCGATGACTTCCTGACTACGGTTGGCAGGCCAATTTGGACAGCATAGAATCGTCGGCCTATGTGGCACTACGTGTATGTCCTCGAAAACGAAGAAGAAAGACAATACGTCGGCTCTACTCGTAATATAAAGAAACGTCTTGTTAAACATAACAAGGGAGATGTTGCCTCCACATCGAAATTTCGTCCGTGGAAACTTCGTTTTGCCTGTGCATTCCCAACCATGGAACAAGCTCTGGCCTTTGAAAAATATTTGAAATCAGGGTCAGGAACAATGTTTCGCTATAGGCATCTTGTTCTCAATAAAAGACAAGCTCGCTCTTAGTTTGTCCTTACCCACTTCCCAAACGCCTCCATCGACATCGACAACGGCTGCTTCTGCCCATCGACAGTCATATCTTTCAACATCTGACAGGTATAATCGACGGTGAAGGACAGCAGACGATCGCCCTGGCCGGTGGAGAAAGCGACTGATTCAACGCGCACATCGTGTGCATCGAGAATGGTGAGTGATGTTTGAACGGTGAAGAGGGCGCCGGCCTCCTGGAGAAAATTGCGCGTTCGATCGACTGGATCCGATGGCTTAGCAGCATTACAAGGAGCGGACGACACCGACGCCGAGGATACGGATTGCGACGCCTGAATCACATCAGAACGAAAGGAAGCGGCAATTGCGGTTATATCAGCCGGTACAACATCGCTGGATGACGGAAGAAATTGGCGAATTGCATCGCCGTACGCGGCATGTCGCTCGGGATACTGCGATTCAGACAACTCTTGCTGCACCTCAGCCATCTGACGGATAAAGGCATACAACATGGGCAACGGCTGTTTCTGCCCGCGCAGAAAGCTCTGCATGGCCGCAAGGTACTGACTGCGAAGCACAGGTGGAAGCGGCGTGGGAAGTGTGTCGGACGCCGGCAGAAGCAGCAGACGCAACGCACTTTCTTCCGGATCAGTGGACGCGGTAAGCGCGTCGGCCAGGAAGACCTGACGGTACGCCGGATGGAAACTGAGCAGCAGACGACTGGTAGCATCCGCCGACACAAGCGGCTGCACAGCGAGGAGCACTGACGGCGAGGCATCAGAAGACAACAGCGAGAGGCGCTCATCAGACGTCAGTTGATTCACCGCAGGATCAGTCAGAAGCGACTGGAGAGATACCGCATCACCCGACTGTACAAGCGCATGGATTGTCCCACCAAGGCCCTCCTGTTGAGCCTGCTCCAAACGCTGACGGGCCGCCGGCAATTTGCCTATCACAAGATCGGCTGCTGGTGTTTCCTTATTCCCAGAGCGGGCAGATGCATCAAGCGTCTGCGCCACGGCACGCTGTTCCTGGATGAATGATGCAGGCAATGGTTTGGTCTCGTGAGCTGTGATCCAGTCCTCCCATCCGGCACTGAAAGCAGGAAGTGCCTCGGCCGATATGCGCCACTGGCGTCCAACCGGGACAATAGCAATGCCGTTCGCCATGCGAACATACACTGGCGTGGAAATAGCAGCGACGGTGAGCACAGGACTCTGGTAGGACGCATAGAATGCACCATCGAATCCGGTCAGCTCCGCCGGACCTGCCTGCACGTGGAGGACGGATGCATTGGCAACCAGCGCGGATCCAGCTAGGAGGACCATGCCGTCATTCGCTTCAGCCACCTGCGTCCCCTTTTCGATCAACGCCGACAAACCGGTACGAAACCGGATGGCATGATGCTGCGCATCGATCACCGATACCGTCGTCAGTTCGGCCCGGACGGACCCCTGGCCCAAGACCGGCACAACCGAGGACAACAGTACGGCCATAATGAGCGGAGCGGCCACAAAGTGCCGATGCTGGCGGGGAGAGGTTTCTGTGTGCATTTTTCCTTATAGGATAGCAGAATTTGGCACTTTTTTCAATGTGCAGACGTTGCCAAAAGTGTCGCCTGGCCCGAAGCTGAGGGTATGCGGATTATGGGTATAGACCCCGGCCTGGCAACGGTAGGCATTGGCCTGCTGGATTCGACCTCTCCGTACGACCTGCGGGCCGTGGAATGGCTGACCCTCCAAACAGCCCCACGCATCCCTGTCCCCGTACGGCTGGAGGAGCTGTATACCGATCTGCAAACCCTGCTGCAGGAAATGCAGCCCGATTTGGCCGTCGTCGAAAAGCTCTACTTTGCAGCCAATGTGACAACCGCAATGGACGTCTCGCAAGCCCGGGGCGTGATTCTTCTGGCTCTACAACAGCGGAATATCCCCATTATTGAAGCCACGCCGCTCCAACTGAAATCAGCCATTACCGGCGATGGCCGCGCCGATAAAAAACAAGTGCAGGACATGCTCGTTCGGCTCCTCAAGCTCAGCCAAATTCCACAACCAGATGATGCGGCAGATGCCTTGGCATTGGCAGTGTATGGAGCCTTAAAGGCTCAGAGAGAGCTGCTTCAAACCAAGAGCGAGAATTAAAAATTGAGAAGTATCTAGAAGCATTCTGGTACCAGAATCACTTCCACTATTTTTAATGCTCCACTTTCAATTCTACATTCCCCCGCTCCACTCCCCACACCTGCGCCTCCGGCATATTCTTCGGCAAATGCGTTCCCGTAATGAACACCTGATGTTCGGCAAACGCTTTCATCACGCCCTCCTGATGCCGGTCGTCGAGTTCGGAAAAGACATCGTCGAGCAGAATAATCGGCCGTTCCCCGCGGCGAAGTTCCACAAATGATGCTTCGAGGAAGAGCAGAGCCAGCACACACGTGCGTTGCTGACCGCGCGAGGCAAAGGTGGCGAGGCGATGGCCGTTGACGACTAACGCCCAATCCTCGCGATGTGGTCCGTTGCCGGTCGATTGAAGCAAAATGTCACGGTCCTGGGACTGACGCAGAGCTGCCAGCAGATCCGCCCGGATGGCTGCCGCATCACGGCCTTCCGAGCTGCGATCGTACACGATGCGTACGTCGTCCCACTGCTCGCCTAACTGGGCAATTTCGTCGGTAAGGGTGAGACCGAACGTCTCCATCAGCTGCAACCGCGATTCGGTGACGACTGCTCCCGTTTCGGCCAACTGCTCATCCCACGGACGCAAATCCTCGCGGTGTCCGGTTCCCTGGGCGATGTGTTTCAATAGCACATTGCGCTGCTTCAAATACTTCTGATACTCCGTCAGTGCCCGCAGGTACTCCCCCGATACCTGCGAAAGCAACTGGTCAATGAACCGACGCCGCTCGGCAGGCGGACCCGAGAAGAGTTGCAAGTCCTGCGGAAGGAATAGAACGCTTGGCACCACACCCACTACCTGAGAAATGGGAACGCGCACATCATTCAGAAAACATCCTTTTTGCTTCCGCGGCTGCGACTGATAGACAACCTCTACAGTCGTCTCTTCACCCGCATCGCTCACAGCCCTGCCCTTCACCCGATAATACGGTGCGTCCCATTGCTGAACGAACTCCTCTTCAATCCCCAGCGATGATTTGGTGAGCGACAGAATGGAGAGCGATTCCAGAATATTCGTCTTTCCGCTCCCATTGGGCCCAATGAAGAGATGGAGAAGGGATCCCGAAAGATCGAGCGCTAAAGACTCGTAGTTGCGGAAATGCTCGAGGGACAGCGACTGAATACGCACGGGAAGTGAGTATAGAAAGAGAAGCACGAAGAACCAAGAGCCAAGAACCAGAGAAATCAGAAACACAAAATTGGTTCTTCTTATTGTAAAAGCCCCACTGCTTCTTCGTACAACTCCTTCACTAACTGCCTGTACTCCTTCCGTTCAATATACTGATCCAACACCTCAATCGTAATCCATGTATGGGCATTCACTTCTTTGTCATCCACTCGAACCTGCACATCAGGCGGCACGGCGGCAAACACGTACTCGATACGCTGACCACACACATTATCAGGCCGAAAACGCCGGTATGATTCGGGAAAGTCATAGCAGTACACTTTCTCGCTTTTGCCGATCACCCGGCAATCGCGGATGCCGGCTTCTTCGAACAGCTCACGCAGTGCAGCCTGCTCGGCATTCTCCCCCGCCTCCACGCCACCCTGGGGTAACTGCCACGCGTCATTTTTGCGCGGCTTATGGAGCAACAGCAACTCAGGCGACGCGCCATCGGCTGCCGGTCGCAACACCAGAATGGAAGCCGCTGAGCGGTACACGTCAGACATATCCGGCTCACTATACAAGATCGGGCGGCGCGAGTGACAGAGATGGTTTGGCCATGAGCATATAAAGACCGCCGAGAGTGATAATAAGCCCAATGCTCTGTCCAAGAGTAGGCAATTCATGGAAGAACATCACTGCATACGCCACGCTGATCACCGGCGAGAACGATCCAATGTAAATCGCCCTGCTCACCGGTAGCCGCCTCAGGCCGTCGTACCAGATCACTTTGGCAATTGAATTGATAATGATGGCCTGCAGAAAAATATAGAAAGCGGCCTGCCAAGAGAGCGAAATCGGACCCGCCAGTTCTGTAAATCCACTGAGACCAAACAAGATGCCTCCACCAATAAGTCCGCGGTAACACATGAGCAGAATCGGCGGCATCTGCTTTAGTGCAGATTTAGCAAAGACATTCCCAAGAGGAAAGAGTGCTGCCCCACCAATGATAAAGAGATCGCCCACATGAAGTACGATTCTTCCCCGGTACAGAATGGCTACGACACCGATTAACATCAGAAGGGCACCGCCAAACTGCTTGCGCGTTATCGATTCGCGATACACCACATGGTAGAAAAAGAACGAGAATAGGAGTTCGGACTGGAGCAAAAGAGCCGTATTAATACCACTCGTCTTGGATGCACCGTAGAAAATGAGCCCATAAGGCACGCTGGCAACGAAGACGCACACCATCAGCACTTGTAGCCACAACTTCCATCCCAATCGCACAATAAATTCACCTCTCAACAAAAGCGTGACCAGGAGTACCAATCCAGAAAGAAATGTCGTGATGGCGGCGAATTGTACCGGTGGGATAAGAGCACTGCCGTAATGCGCGAGCAACGGATAAAAACCGGCGAGTGCCACAGAAAACAGGACTAACCGCTCGCCAACTTTCTCGCTGTGTTCAGACATGACGAAACACTACAGCAAACGAAAAGGCGGATGAAGAATCCTTTTTACTTCGAATGTCTCTCCTGCTTGAGCTTGACCGGTGTGCGCTTGCGGCAGTGGGGGCAGTACTTTTCGACTTTGAAGTCGCGCCAGCTCTTGTCGCCGCGCTGGTTATGCAAACGCACCGTCAGATTGCGGCGATTGCAATCGGCAGTGGAACAGGTGCCATAATACACATTTCGCTTTCCTCTTGGCATAGCCGGGATACTTTACTGATTCCAGGCAAGGAGTGCAAGTCCGAAAAAGACCGAAATAAACGCCACGATCTTGGCCGTCACCGATGCGCGGGACAGTTCTTCTTTGGGAGCGAAACGGGGCGTCAGGATCGAGAAAACCCATGCCAGTCCTATGACGAAAAACGGCTGAACATTGCTGACAACAGAAACAAGTGAGGCAGGACCGGCTTGGTACGAGAATGTCGCCATAGTGATGGCAAAGAAAAAGAGTGATGCCGCAGCAGCCATCATCACAAAGAAGGGTAATTTTTTGTCGCGTAAGGGGGCAAGCTGACCGCGGAAGCTCGGAATAAGCCATGGGATCAGGAAAGAACAGACTTCTCGCCCGGCAAGCCCCCAGTAGGCGGCGGATACGATGTCTGCGCCTTGAAGAAGGACATACTTCTGCAGCAAGTAATACTGCGCATTCAGCAATGCAATGCCACCAAGCAATGCGACTGCCCGCCACGAAAACTGCGCATGAGACAAGGATAAGACAACGATGGTCCCCAGGATGATGACCGCACCGATGCTCTCGTAGGATGTCCAATGCTCATGAAAGAAAACCAATGCCATCGCCGTAATGATCAACGCCTGGAGTGCCCACGCAATATTCACCAGCGACACATCGATGTGATGGATTGTGTAGAGGAACAGCAGATCGGCCAGCACGCCTACGGCACCTGCGATGAGGAGCGGCGTCATCCACGTGATATTGAGTGACAAAAATGGAGCGGCGGCCGACAGCATCAGTACGCCGCCAAACGATTGGCACCATTGATTGCGGAGTGGATGCGCTTCCATGTGCTCTACGATCATCGAATCAACCACATTCACCAGCGCGAAAGCGACCGTTGCAATTAATGCATAAAAGAACCACATGGCAGCAGCTTAGCATGAAACAGTCATCCTTCGACTCCGCTCAGGATGTCATGCCCTATGTCCCAATCCCTAATTCCTAAGTCCTAAATTACATTTTCCCCTCCATCCATCCATGGTGCTGCTCCCCTTCCAAATAATTGAAGACGCTATTGGCCGCGATCGCCGCTTCGCCGGCTGCCGTGGTGAACTGGGCAAAGTAATTGCTACCACTGGTGACATCGCCGGCACCGAACACACCGGGAACGGTGGAATGCATACCTGGATCAACCGCCAAAAAGCCACGCTCGTCGATCGTGCAACCAAGTTGTTTGGCCAAATCCACAGCAGGGATCGATCCGATCTCGATGAACACCCCATCAACCGGTAAAATCTCTTTTCCCTCGTACGGCGTGCTCAGTCTGATACCAGTCACTTTCTGATCGCCTAAGACTTCGAGCAAATTGCAGGACAGAACAAATTTTACGTTATCTTTACTCTTCACCCGGTCGACCCAGTACGGCTCGGCGCGGAACTCTTCTCGACGATGGACCAGATAGACCGTCTTGGCCACCTGCGCGGCAATGGCCGCACCCTCCACCGCGCTGTCCCCTCCTCCGATCACCGCTACATCTTTGCCGCGATAAAAGAACGCATCACACGTGGCGCAGTACGTCACACCTTTGCCCGAAAATTCCTTTTCGCCGGGGACTCCCATATGACGCTTGTTCGATCCTGTCGCCAAAATCACCGCCTTGGCTTCAAACGTCTCCCCGCTCTGCATGTGCACCACAAAGTGTCCACCTTTGATCTTCTCGATCTTCTCGACCCGGCCGATTTTGAACGTCACTTCTTCAAACGACTTGGCATGATTTTTGAACCGCTCCATCAAATCCGGTCCGCGGACATCGATGTCGCCGGGCCAGTTCCCCACCTCCGCCGCCGTCGCTCCCATTCCACCATCTTCGGCACCCACGATCAGTGTTTTGAGCTTGTAGCGAGCGGTGTACACGGCGGCTGTGTAGCCGGCAGCACCCACGCCAATAATGATGACGTCGAACATGGGAGAAGGGTACGGAAATGAGTGGGAAAAGTAAAACTGAGTACCAAAAAAGCCCCGACTTCCGCTCACCTGAAAAGGTGAGAAGAAATCGGGGCGGAGTGTGATCAACCTCTAGACGAAGAAGATGACTTTCGTGTCGGTGATCCCGAAGAATCCGCTGACGGTCAGGCGTTTGCCACCCGCCGGCAGTACTTCGTGGACGTTCGTCGATTGGAAGATGAGGAGATCGGCAACAGACGACCGAACGGTACAGCGAAGCGTGTTCTCTACAATCGGCTGCTGTTCCTCTCGATGGTAGATGACGGTTTCGCCGCCGTGGGATGGCAGCTCAAGGTACAAGTTCCATGCGTACTGGCTCTTGAACTGCGCCGCGAAGCCGAGAGCAGGGCAGTCGCGTGGCAGCCAATCGGTATGGCGTGGTGCGGCTGGTAGATCACGGGCAACACAATGCATGAAACCCTGACCATTCTCTTGGGCAACCTCCACCGGCAATCCAGTGGCAGTGGCCACCATACCCATCAGTCGGTGAATCGGATGATCCGACGCGAAAATCTGGTGGTCGAACAGGGAACGGAATTGCGGCACCTGACGAAAGTACTCCTCGGGTTGGTCGCGGTAGCGAAAGAAGTTGGGCCCGAGCTTGCCCTTTCGGGCCACTGACCCGGCCTTGTCGTCGGCCACATGATACTCAATGCCCGCCGCATTGATTGCACTCACGATGGCAGCCACGTCTGCTGGCTGCACGAAGCTTGCGATCCGGATGGCACCGCATTGCCTACTACGGAGCCTCTGAACCAGCTCGGCTTGCAGGAATCTGTCGCACTGTCCGATTGCCCACTGCATACGACACCTCGACGTTGTGAAAGACCGATCACACGTTTTTACCTTTTCGCAAAATACGAAAAGAACCTCCACGCGGAGGAGACGAGATCGGTTTACAAAACTATATTACAACCCAACCGACACCGTCCTCTCCGCACGGAGAGTCGGTGCATAATACGAGCCGGCGACGAGCGCCTGAAAATTCATTGAGTGCGTAATCTATCATTCAAATACTATTAGTCAATACTGGCAGCGTTACTGTCAGCCTGAGCTTGTCGAAAGCTCAACCTCACAACCATCCCCTCACGCGCATCGTCTCGACAATCCGTCCGACACCGACGACAAACGCGGCCTCGCGGTACGAGATTTTGCGCTGATGGACTTCGCGACGAACGGCTCGGCTTGCAGCCAGGATGATGCGCTTCAGATCGCGATCGACTTGCTCATCGGTCCACATTTCGCCGGATCGTCCCTGCGTCCATTCGAAGTAACTGACCGTGACACCGCCGGCATTGGCGAGCACATCGGGAATCACCTTGATCCCCTTCTTCGTCAGAACCACATCCGCCTCGGGAGTAGTGGGACCGTTGGCGAGTTCCAGAATGTATTTCGCCTGGATCTTGTCGGCATTGCCCTCGTGAATCACGTTGTCGAGCGCGGCCGGAATCAGGATATCGCAGGGCAGTTCGAGCAGCTTCTCGTTGCTCACATGCTCCACACCGTCCATCTTCATTTTCTCGATGTCGCAGACAGAACCTTTGCAGTATTCCCCTGCCACCTGACCAGTCTTTTGCTTGTACTTCTCGATGCGGACTGGGTCGAGCCCCTGCGCTGAGTAGATGCCGCCCTGCGAATCGGACACCGCGACGACTGTGTAGCCCGCACCATGCAAAAACTGGGCCATCGTGGCACCCGCGTTACCGAAGCCCTGGATTGCCACACGCAAGTCATTTGCATCAAGCGCATCGCCTTCAATCAACTCCTGCAACAGAAAGAATCCGCCGCGGGCCGTCGCTTTGTCGCGTCCGCGTGATCCGCCGAAGCTCAGCGGCTTGCCGGTGATCATCGCCGGTTCGTACGTTTTTTTGATCTTCTCGTATTCATCGCGCATCCAGGCCATGATGTCAGATGTCGTATTCACATCCGGGGCAGGACAGTCGATATCGGCACCGATCACATCGACGAAAGCGCGCACGTATGCGCGGGACACTTCCATCAGTTCCTTCTTCGACAATTCCTTCGGATTGCATTGCACACCACCCTTGGCTCCACCGAATGGAATCTCGACCACTGCCGTCTTCACGGCCATCAGAGCTGCCAACGCCTTCACCTCATCTTCGTCAGCCATCGGATGGAAGCGGATACCGCCTTTGTACGGACCGCGGGCATTGTTGTACTGGACGCGAAACGCCGGAAACGTCGCCTTGGATCCATCATCTTTAGTGATCGAAATCTCTTTCTTGTGAATGTGCAGAGGCTCGCGCAGCATCTTCTTTTCGGCATCTGACAGCTTCAGCCGTTCCATCGTCTCTTCCAGATTTTTCTGGAAACGCTCGTAGGGTGTTTTAGCGGTACTCATTGTAAAGAGGAAAGAAAAAGAGAACGAGACAAGAATCCAAAAGTCAGAATCCAAAGACCAAAGTTTGGCATAGGATTTCTGGTATCTGGTTTTTGGAATTTCATAGAAATGGAAATAAAAGAACTAACAATGGCACGGTATTCCGGCTACCTGGCAAACGGCATCGAGGACTTCGTTCTGGGCCTCCATCGAGACGCTGGCCGATTCCTGCAGATCGTCGCCCGCAAGCTCCATTGCACGCCACACTTTGAGGTGTTCTTCTTCTTTCAAGTGCTCGTCAAAGTAGATCTGTGCGTCTTCGGACGTGAGACCGTAGAACTCGCCAAGCCCCTGCTTTTTCGTTTCGGCGATCTTAGGTAATTCACATTCGAGTGCGTACATCGTCACGATCCCCTCCTCTGCACCGAGCTGCGATTGCTGCTCAAGTTTAGCGACTGCTTTTTGTACCATCGCTGACGGGACGTACGCCATCAACTCTTCCTCCTGCACACCTACGCTGCTGGCGAAACGCTTCCACAGCTCCACATGCTCTGTCTCCTCCGCCGCATTTTGCTCCACTTTGGTCTTGAGCTCACGGTCTTCGATGCGCTCGGCAATCCCAGCGACGATCCCCGGAATGCGCGACACCAGATGGAAATACTCCTTGGCGTACACACGCATGTCACCCAGTGACAGTTCGCCGCGCGACCACTTCTGATAGAACGGATGCTGCAGCAGGCTGCGCGAGGCAATGAGCGGATGAAGAGAAGAAAGAATCATGGGAGAGAGGAAAAGGGCGTATTGAGCCTAATCGCCCGCCGGGCCAATTTCAACGGAAACGAGTAAATCTTTTGTATGAAACGGCGGAAATGGGAGTTCTTTCACTCGTACCCCATCCCTAACCCTTCCCCCGCCACCTCCACTCTTTTCTGAGGGGTTCAGACTTTTTGTAGATGACACATCTGTGGAGACTTTCACGGGGAAGGGAATATTTCTGTTTTTTCTCTTGCCCTTCCCCGTGAAAGAAAGTGGGAATGCCGGGGAAGGTGCCCCACAGGGCGGATGGGGTATCAGTGAAGCAGTTCAAACATCCATCCATATACTCTCTTCGCCCCTTCCACGAGTCGCGGACCCGGCCGATTGAGGAGCGAATCGTCGATCACGCGAACGTGATCCAATCGCACCGCACGCAATTGATCCCATCCTTCCCGTTTCATCAGCAGTGATTTGTCGGCCAACAGCCCGGCTCCGCACCAGCTGATGACGATCAGATCTGGATCGAATTTCTTCACTTCGTCGAGTGTGACGGCACGACTGAGTGCACCCGCCTCGATGGGAAACGATTGGCCGCCGGCTGCACGGATCAGTTCGGGTACCCAGTTACCGCTCACCATCGGCGGATCGTGCCATTCCTCTATATAGACTTTCGGCCGGGCGCCCATCAGTTTGGCTCTCTTTTCAAGAACATGGAGCTCGGCTCGCAGCCGTGCGATCAGCACATCGGCCTGATCCGCCCACTGACTGAACAACGTTTCGAGCTGCGCGATTGTCTCGAAGACGTCGGCAAGGAAATGCGGATCCTGATGTACGACTGTGAAGCCCTCTGCTTTCAATTGCTCAGCTAATTTTTCCTGTATCACCGTTCCTGTTAACACAACATCTGGTTTGAATTCAGACAGTGCTGCGGCGTTGATGCGCTGATGATCTTTCAAGTAAGGAACCTTCTTCGTTTCTTCCGGAAAATTACTGAATTGATCGGTGCAGACAATCAAATGACCCAGCCCGAGGGCGAAGAGTATTTCGGTAGCGGCTGGCGAAAGAGAAGCAATTTTCATAAAAAGCACGAAGCACGAATATTGAAATTCGAAAAATGTCACTCCTTCAGCTTTCGTGCTTCGAATTTCGAATTTCGGATTTTTTCTTTCCCCATCGCCACTCCGGCTTCTCCCCTGTTTTCCAGCAAATCACAATGAGTGCGACGGTCAGCAGAATAACCGGCACAACCATGCCGATGAGCGTGTCACTTCCCGAGTGAGACTGTGAGTCGACGTCACGAAAAATCCACACGACAATGGCGACGTATACCGCCATAATGAGCCATCCCTGCCACGTAGCCGGCCGCCAACCCCAACCGTAGTATTTATTCTTGAACCAGTAGCGCATATGCCCAGTGTACTCCGAGTCGTACCCCATCCCTAACCCTTCCCCCGACTCCTCCATTCTGTTCCTGAGCGGATCAAACATTTTACATTTAACACATCCTCTGAGACTTTCACGGTGAAGGGAATGTTTCTGTTTTGTTCTTTTATCCTTCCCCGTGTTGGCATGTGGGTGGGCCGGGGAAGGTGCCCCACAGGGCGGATGGGGTACTATCCCATCGCCGGCACCAACCTCTCCACTCCTTGTACTACCTCCTCATCCCTCCTCTTCCGCTCCATCTCAATCTTTTTCTCCACATTCTTCCGCGCCAGTTTGATCAGCTTTGCCCCTTCGCCTTTTTGAGGCACATCAATAGAGACGGCACTGCTACGTAAAGAACGAAGGTACTGCTTGAGCACAGATACATCGGGAAGATCACGGTCAATAAAAATGCGGTCCGGGACGGCTGATTCCTGCGCATAGTACTGGGTCAGAAAATCTGTGAGCATCTCCTCGATCTTCTCCGACTGCTCAAGCGAAACTGCCATTTCGTTGACGACATTCCCCCCACGGACTTGTAGCAGAACGATATGGAGAGTCTCGCCGTAGAGCGCACAGGCAACGGCATCGGCATACACATCGGTAAACCGGAATAATTGATGCTGCCGCTGTAAACCTTTCACGAATCGCAGTGCATCGCGGATTTCCATCGCTCGCTCGAACTTGCGACCGGTGGCCGCCGCCTGCATGCGCTCAATCAATCGGTCAATGACCGGTGCAAATTTGCCTTCGTAGAACTCGATCACACCATGGATCGATTTGTCAGCATAATCCTGTTTTGTAATGGAACCAGCGCACGGTCCGCTGCAGCGCTGAATATGATAATCCAAACACGGTGCGCGACGATCCGGTTTCTTGAGCGTTACCTCCAGCTCCAACCGCTTCCCCACCTCACGAACCGGGAACAGCTCCGGCTCAGCCATACTGATGCCCATCGTGCATGTGCGAAATGGATACACCGTACGCAACAAATCGATCATCTGCTCCTGCCCGCGCCGGTTGAGGAACGGCCCAAAATAGCGAGCACCATCCACCGCCCGCTTCTGTACAATGCGCACTGATGGAAAATCCTCATTCGCGCCAACGCGGACGAAGCAGTATGACCGGTCGCGCTTCATGGCCACGTTGTACGGCGGCTTGATCTTGTGGATCAGGTTCATCTCCAGAATCAGCGCCTCGAGTTCGGTGTTGGTAACCGTCAGGTCCAGCTCCCACATTTTGTCCCACATACTGCGCTTGAACACGCCCGCATCGCGTTGCGGCGATCCGGTTACATAACTCTTGAGCCGATTGCGCAGATTCTTGGCTTTGCCGACATACAGAATATCGCCGTCTCGATCGAGCCAGCGGTACACACCGGGCTCGGTGGGAGCCGTACGAATGCGCTCGCGAAGTACGGTTAAGCGGTCGCCGTTGGCAACGGAGAGGGCGGGCATAGAATGTCACCACATGAAGCAATGTGCCGCTGTGCCAAGCGTCCAAGAGTACTCTTTGCAAGAGCGCTCAGCAGTTTATCGCGATCGCTTGCTGCGAACCGGCACATACTCAGGAACCGGACCTTGGATCAGGCGCTTGAGCAGCTCGATGATTTTTCCGAGGAGAAGCTGTGCGGGAGACATGGAGCTGACGATACTACTGCCCGAAAATGGTGTAAAAGAAATACTCAACATTTTTTGTAAGACGGTCTTTTTCCATGCGTCAGATTCTGGATACTTTTTCACATCAGCCGCGCTATACTTCTCTCCACTATGCACATTCGTCACCTTTCGAGAACACTGCTCTGCCTCACGATTACCCTGGTTGGTTGCACCTCCGCAACCGGCACAATCGATGGATCGTCCTCGTCATCCGTCTCTTCCGCCGACATGTCCTCGCCCATGGCAGAGACGACTCCTGAAGCCATTGCGACAGCAGTACTGCAAACACTGAAGGCAAAAGACATGACCGGCTTCGCCGCCCTGTCGCATCCCACCCTCGGTGTCCGGTTCACCCCATTCACTTCTATCGACGATCAGGATGTCGTCCTCAAACCCACTGAGTTGACGACAGCCATGCAGGATTCCAGCCAGAGGCACTGGGGCGTGGAGGATGCCTCAGGGTTGCCGATCGATTTGTCTTTCGCCCAGTACTACGACAAGTACATCTGGGACCACGACTTTACGCAGGCACCTACAGTCACCTGGAACCAAACCATGAACCACGGTTCATCGACCGATAATGCACGCGAGTTCTACGGACCTGATGCGCAAATCGTCGAATATCACTTCGACGGTTTCGATCCGCAGTACGAAGGCATGGATTGGGCGAGTTTGCGATTGGTCTTCAAAAAAGACACCGATGGCAAATGGTACCTGGTGGGAGTGATTCGGGATCGATGGGGCCCTTGATACGGCTTTGCGGCACCAGAGTGGCTTGGTTTTCCTAGCGTGAGAACTATTGAAACGGCGATACCGCTACGCCGCTATCAAGTACCTATTTATATGAGTATGATCAGCTCCTTATGGATTGTTCGTGCTCCAAATGCGGTTCGGGCTTCGCAGTATCCGATGAAGACATGCTCTTCTTCGAAAAAATCGCGCCGGAGTTCCAGGGTAAGAAATATCCCCCACCACCGCCCGCTCTTTGTGACGATTGCCGTCAGCAGCGGCGTCTGGCTCAGCGAAATGAACGCAATCTGTATGCGCGAAAATGCGATCTGTGCCGAAAGAACATGATTTCGGTCTATTCACCGGACAAGAAAACGCCTGTCTACTGTCCGACTTGCTGGTACGGCGACGGGTGGGATCCACTGTCGTATGCACGCAATTATGATTCGAGTCGTCCCTTCTTTGACCAGCTGCATGACTTATGGAGAGCCTTCCCGAAAATGGGAGTCTTCACGCTTGGCGAGAATATCAACAGCGACTACATCCACGACGGCTATCGGCTCAAGAATTGCTATCTCATCTTCGATGGCGAACAGGCCGAAGACAGCTATTACGGCGAACTGTACGGTCTCATCAAAAATTGCTGCGACTTCCTTTTCCTGAAGGAATGCGAGCTCTGCTACGAATGCATTCACTGCCAGAACTCGTTTGATCTGCGCTATTCACGCCATTGTTCTAACTGCTCTAATTCATCGTTCTTACTCGACTGTGTAGGCTGCCGTAACTGCATCGGCTGCGTGAACCTGCGTCAGAAGGAATATCACATCTTCAACGAACCGCTGTCCAAAGAAGAATTTGAATTGAGAAAGGTCGCTTTCCATCTTGAAACACACGAAGGTGTTGAAGCCCTCCTTAAGCAATGTGAGGAGTTTTTTCTAAGCAAACCCAAACGTGCGCTGCGGGGACTACAGAATGAACAAGTGAGCGGCGATAACCTGTCGGAATGCAAGAATACATCCGATTCGTTCGATTGCCTGGGGCTGAGGGACAGCCGCTACTGCACGAACTGCATGATGGGTGGGAGCGATGCGTACGATATTGATGCCTGGGGCGACCAATTGGCACTCGCCTACAACTGCGCATACATCGGCGCAGGCGCACAGAATGTCATGGGGTGCTTCTACGTCGGTGGTGGAGCAAGCAACGTCTATTACAGCATGTTCAGCATGCTCGGCCCGAAAGATGTCTTTGGATGTATCGGCTTGAAGAAAAGTTCCCGTTGCATTCTCAACAAGCAGTACTCAAAGGAACAATACGACGAACTCGTGCCGAAGATTATCGAACGAATGCAAACGGACGGCGAATGGGGTGCCTTCTTTCCGTCTGAACTGTCCGCTTTTGCGTACAACGAGACGGTGGCCCAGGATTACTATCCTCTCACGAAGGAACAGGTGCTCGCCAACGGCTGGGAGTGGAAGGACCGAACGGATGATATTCCGGCAGTGGAGAAAATCATTGATGCCGAGATGTTGCCTGCATCCATCAACGATATTCCTGACGACATTCTGAACTGGGCGATTCGCTGCTCGGTAACCAAACGACCCTTCCGCATCCAGCAGGCAGAACTCAATTTCTACCGGACACAGCAGATTCCGGTACCACGTCAGCATTTCGATGTACGCCATGCAGCCCGCCATGCACTGAGGAATCCGCGGAAAATCTGGCAGAGGGAGTGCCAGAAGTGTGGAAAGCATATAGAAACAAGCTATGCGCCCGAGCGGCCCGAAACCGTCTACTGCGAGGATTGTTACCTGAAGGAGGTGTATTGAGGGCGGTCAATATCGTGTATTCTACGTCCCGTATGCCGAAGTGGCGGAATTGGTAGACGCGCACGACTCAAAATCGTGTACCGCAAGGTGTGAGGGTTCGATTCCCTCCTTCGGCACCACAAACTAGTTTCTATTCGTATCACATTACATGATATGGATTGGCGTACTGCGCTCACAGAGTTTCGGGCCCATCTCGAACAAGAAGAAGGGCTTTATTCAGTGAAAGACCTTTGTGACGGCTTATTGCATCACTTTGGACTGGAGACTCACGAAGAGGTAGTAGCGTATCTCCGGGGTTATCTTGCTGTGTCTCAGTCCCATCGGGATTTTCATCGTAAGTGGGAGAAGATTCCCAACATGCACAATATTGCTGATTATGATGAAAAGGAAATCGCCAAGGTGCAGGAACTTATTCAATTGCTCTCTTGAAGAGGGCCGCTGCAAATTCGTGATACCATCAGTTCATGGGTAAAGATAAAACGTCGATGATGGGATTGGATGGTCAGGCAGTTCCATTGGAGAGCAGAGATGCTGTTCCGGTTGAAGCGACGGGCAATATTATATCGTCGGGAATAAGAGGGTTAGCAACGGGACCAAGCATCCCCGAACACGCAATCATCCGAAATTTGCCCCAGTCATTTGAAGCTGCATGTTCTGTTTTAAATGCCACTCGCGGGGAGTGCCTGATGATTGTTACGCGTCCGGGCGCTGGGTATGTGATCAGGAAGACCGATCTCTAAGAATGTTTCACCCTAGCATCATCTCCAAATCCCTCTATTCTACCCCGCTACCTTTTTCCGCTATCCTCTGCCCGTGAAACAATACGATAAGTTCATCTTCGATTCCTACAGTTTTGATGCCAATAGTCGCATCATGGCGTTCAATTACAGCCTGGATAACGAGCTGCACTTTACCGAAACGCTGACGCTGCCCACCATGCTGCAGATACGACCGGAGGTACTGGCGCAGGACAAAGCAGCGCTGAATGCGGCGATCAGTGCGCTCCACATTATGGGCGGCATCAGCTACTACAAAACGTGCCTGCCCAAAACGATTGAGATGCGCTCGGGGACGATGAGCACACTGCAGGCGAACTTCTGGAACACGGTGTACGAGAACGGCCTGGGCGAGTTCTTTTTCAATAATAAAATCGACTACCGGAAGCTGATCCGCTTCCCGTCGGACGGCCCTCCGATGCCCAACCTCACCGAACGCTCCGCATCGAGCGCAAAACGCGGGAAGAAGCGCGTACTGGTTCCGATCGGCGGCGGCAAGGATTCGATGGTGACCATCGAACTGCTGCGCGAGGCGGGCTACGACATCACGCTGTTCCGTCTGGGTGCGCATCCGCTGCTCGACGAACTGGCGAGCATTGCCGGTTTGCCGCTCATCACCGTCGACCGTCAGCTATCCCCCACGCTCTTTAAACTCAACGAAGAAGGCGCGCTCAACGGGCATATTCCCATCACGGCCTACCTATCGTTCCTCACGATCATCCTGGCCATTCTGTACGGCTTCGACGCCGTGGTGATGAGCAACGAGCGCAGCGCCAACTACGGCAACGTGAAGTACCTCGGCCGCGAGATCAATCACCAGTGGAGCAAGAGCCTGGAATTCGAACGGCTGTTCCAGTCGTACGTTCATCAGTTCATCACGCCCGATATCGATTACTTCAGTTTACTGCGGCCACTGAGCGAGCTGCACATCGCCAAACTGTTCACACGGTTTCCGCAGTACTTTGAACATGTGACCAGCTGCAATGCCAACTGGAAAATCCTGAAAGATACCTTAAAAGCTGGCCTGCCAGCCGTAGCTCGCAGCGGAGGCTGGTGTGGAAAGTGCCCCAAATGCGCGTTCGTTTTCAGCTTGCTCGCTGGCTTCCTGCCCAAAGAGACACTCGTGAGTATGTTCGGCAAAAACCTCTACGACGATGCAACGCTCAAACCGCTGTATCGAGAGCTCCTTGGCTTGGAAGGTTTCAAGCCCTTCGAGTGCGTCGGCACACCCGAAGAAACCCTCAGCGCCTTCATCCTGGCGCAGGAACGCGGCGAACTGAGCGACACACCGATTATGCAAGTGGCCATGGACGAAGCCACCTTGCCCGATGACGTGCACGCCATGATGGAGGAGCAACTCACTCCTTCCCCTCATCACGCCATTCCCGCCATGTATCTCCCCGCCATGACCTAACTCGGCGAACCCATGCATATCAATGATCTCAGCGGCAAATCCATTCTCTTACTCGGCTACGGCCGCGAAGGCCAGGCCATGCTCAGGGCAATTGAAAAGAACGGCATACAGGCCGACATCACGATTGGCGATAGCAATCCTGCTCTGGAAGCAAAGGGTTACACACTCCAGACCGGTCCCAATTATATGAAGAATCTTGATCCGTTCGATGTGATCATCAAATCTCCCGGCATTCCACCAAATAAAGAACTGGCAGCCGTAGGTTCCAAAATCACATCATCGACACAGATTTTTCTGGACACGATCAAAGACACCGGCGTGACCGTGATCGGCGTGACCGGCTCCAAAGGTAAGAGCACCACATCGAGCCTGATCCACGCCATTCTGAAAGCCAGTGGCAAAGACGTAGACCTGATCGGCAACATCGGTATCCCATCGATCGATTACATCGATCAGGCCGAACCGGGCAAAATATTCGTGCTGGAGATGAGCAGTTATCAGCTGATGGATCTGACGGTGAGCCCGGCTCTCGCCGTGGTGACGAGTTTTTTCCCCGAACACCTGGACTACCACGGCTCGCTGGAAGCGTATAAGGAAGCCAAAAAGCACATCACACGCTTTCAGGCTGCGGATGATGTCGTGTTCTTCAACTCAACCTCGCTGGGCGCGCAAGAGATTGCGAATGAGAGCGCCGGTACCAAAGTCCCCTACTCAGCTGTGGATGCGCCCGTAAAAATCGAGGAAACCAAATTACTCGGCGAACACAATCTGACAAACATCGGCGGTGCGTTCAAGATCGCGAAGCATTTTGGTGTGAACGACATGACGGCAATCGAAGCGATCAAGAGCTTCACCGGTCTGCCCCATCGGCTCCAATTCCTCGGAACGATCGGCGGCATCGACTGGGTGGATGACGCAATTTCGACGACACCGGAATCGACGATGGCCGCCCTCAAAGCATTGGGCAATCGCATCGGCACGATCATTCTGGGCGGCCAGGACCGCGGCAATAACTTCGGCGATCTGGGCGATGAAGTAGCCAATTCGCAGATCGGCCACGTGATCCTGTTTCCGGGCAGCGGCCCGCGCATCAAACAGGCCATCATGGATGCACATCGTGTCGGCATCGTTTTCCATGATGCACCGGATATGGAAATGGCAGTGCGAACAGCCAAAGAAGTAACCAAGCCCGGCAAGATCTGCCTGCTCTCCACTGCGTCACCAAGCTACGGCATGTTCAAGAACTTCGAGGAGAAGGGCGAGAAGTTTGCCGCATGTGCTCGCCGATCCTAAGCGTTAAGACCCCTTCAAGTGCCTATGCAAAGCCTCTATGGCCCTAGCCGATCTGTGTGCCAACGCATATTTGAACATGTCGATCCGCTGCAGCAAAGGCCTTATCCCCATTGTTAAAAGATACGCCTGCCGATCAAGATCAGGCTGCTGCTCCAAATCAATCTGAATCGAGGCCAATGTTCGGTGATTGGCCTGAGAAATCCTTGCCATGAGCATTTCCAGTAACTGAAGCATGTCTGGCAATGTGAATGCATCATCGACTTGCAACTTGCGGGCAAGAGTTTCCTTCCAGGGCGGTATGTACACCTGCTCTATCGCCTTTCGTACAACCGTACGATGCGGAGTGAGAACGTTGATATCGCCGCCTTCTTCAAGCTTCGGAAGGCCCGGACTTTCCGGTGACAAGAGCGGCTCATTTTCGACCATATACACACAAGGATACGACTGCTGACGTATTAGCAAAGCACATTCTTCACGAATTACTTCACCATGCGATCACTATTTCTTCCCCACTCCCACTTTCACCTTAGCCGGACGGATCACTTTGCCGTTGAGCTCGTAGCCTTCTTCGAACACCTCGGTAATCTCCCCTTCCTCACCTTCGCCGGTCGTGATCACTTCGTGACGGTGCGTATCGACGGGCTGACCGAGAGATTCGATCTTCTTCAGGCCCATCTCGGACACTTGTTTGACCAGATCCTGCTCGATTCCCGCGACTCCCTTCACCCATTCATGATTCTTGAGATCCTCCGGCAGATGCTGAAAGGCACGCTGGAAGTTGTCGATCGTCGGCAACAGCCGCACGAGGATTGATTCGGCTGCAAACTGACGAAGGTCGCGCGCATCACGCTCCATGCGTTGCTTGGCATTCTGTAGATCGGCCTGGGAACGTGCCGCCAAGCCGGTGAACGCAGCCACCTGTTCGGTCAACTCGGCAACTTTCGCCTCCAACTCAGCGATAGTGCCATCATCTGGCAACGGAGCATCTGTTTCGTCGGTAGACTGCGGATCGGTCATACGTGAAGTATAGAAGAGAAGTACGAAGAACCAAGAGCCAGGAGCCAGGAAAATTCGAATTTCCAATTTAGTGCTTCGTGCTTTGTTTGGATGTTACAATAGCCATGATGTCAGCCAAGAAGCCACAGACTTCGCCTGTCAAAACGTATCGTCAACTGTATGGCGTACGTGGCATGACCTGCCGCAGCTGTGAGCTGCTGATCGAGCAAAAGCTGGCAGAAGTCGCCGGTGTCACCGATGTCCGCGCAAGTGAACGACGCGGCGAAGTGGAGATTTTTTCAACGAAACGCATCGGTCTTTCCACGCTGCGATCGGTCCTCACTGATTCACCCTATACGTTGCAGACGCTTGCACCAATCGCTGTCGTATCGCCAGCCCCATCTGCTCCGGAACCAACCGGCATCAATTGGATCGAAGTGGGTGGGATGCTGGTTCTCGTCATTGCTCTGTTTTACATCTTTCGCACGTTTCACGTCTTCAGTTTTTCGTCCAATATCGAAGGCGCTCTCGGCTTCGGCAGTATCTTCACGATCGGTCTCGTCGCTGCCACATCCAGTTGCCTGGCACTGGTAGGCGGCCTGCTGCTGTCGGTTTCTGCCAAATGGGCGGAGGCCCATGAACAAGCGGATCGATGGACCAAATTTCAGCCGATGCTGTTGTTCAACGTCGGTCGTTTGGGCGGCTATTTCCTCTTGGGCGGACTGGTGGGACTGGCCGGCAAGGTGCTGACGCTGAGTCCCAAGATGACCGGCATTCTGACGATCATCATTGCCATCGTCATGGTTATATTGGGCCTGAACATCCTCCGCATACTGCCCAAACGCTACTGCACACTTCCGCTCCCGAAAAGCATGATGCGCCGCATTCAGGCGCTCTCGGCCTCGCAGAACCCTGCCATGCCACTGGCACTCGGGGCGCTCACTTTCTTTGTCCCCTGCGGATTCACGCAGTCGATGCAGGTACTGGCACTGGGTTCGGGAAGTTTCTTGCACGGCGGACTCATCATGCTCACCTTCGCACTGGGCACGCTCCCCTCTCTACTCAGCATCAGCGTGATCAGTACAGTTCTCGAAGGGCGCGCTGCACGAACATTCCTGCGCTTCTCCGGTACTGTCGTCCTGCTTCTGGGACTGGTGAATATCAACAGCGGACTTCTGCTGACCGGCGTCGATGCCGAAGGTCTGATCGAACGAACGCTCATGCCGACATCGATACAGGGCCAGCTCATAAAGGATCCCTATGTCAGCACCGATGCCCAGGGACACCAGATTATTGTCATGTATGTCACCGACAGCGGCTACAGTCCGAATACGTTCACCATTCACAAAGGCCAGGAAACCTGGATCTACGCCATCGCCCAAAAACCCGTCAGCGGCTGCGCTGCGTACCTGGTCGACGCCTCGCATAACCTGGAGGTCCCTATCAATGTCGGCACCAACTGGCTCGGCCCGATCATGAATCCCCAACATGATTTCGTGCTCACCTGTTCGATGGGAATGCTGAGGGCGGATGTGTTAGTGAGGTGACCGATGTGACCGAGGTGGCAGAAGTGACCGACGAAAAGAAGTACGAGGAATTATCCTCTTACTATTCTTTTGCACGTAAATCCTCTGCCACCTCGGTCACTTCTGCGTCTTCGGTCACCTTTTATGCTTTACACGGCACCTCCGGATCAGCAATGCAATTCTCCGTCGGCGGCTTGCCGCGCCACGGACAGGTTTGCGAGTACAGGCAGGCATCGTGCGACATGGCATTGAGTTCCTTTCGCACTTCCGCCGAATCGTTGGGACCGTAAGTCAGCAGAATGGCATCGTCATCCTGAAAAACATACTGCGGCTTTACCGGCGACAGCTCCACGCCGTTTACATACATGCGCCATGCTTTTGAGCCGTCGGGAGTCGTACACACCTTTTCGTTCGTATCGAGCGTGAGGCAACTGTCGGTGAGTGTGAAGCCGATGGTCTTGAAGAATTCATCCAACCCCAAACCGGGCTTGTGCCGGTGAATCACATGGCCGTTCCCATCGTGCAGGTGGAAGTACTTCCGTGGATCACCGGCTGGCAATGTGTCATCCAAGCCGGGTTTTGTCATGTATTTGTCGGCCGAAAAGTCGAGCTGCTTGCGATCGATCCACACGGCAAAATCGGCATGCGAATGATTCGGGTCCGGATTCTTGGCATTCAGAAGTTCATGCGTTTTCACACCCGCCAGAATGATGAGTCCCACGCTGAGGACGACAGGGAAGATGAGACGTTTCATGAGTATGAAAAAGAGGAAGTACAGGATCTATCCTATACCTCCTCTCTTGTAACGAACACTGATTAGCAGAGATGTCGAACTTAGTATGCCGAGCTTGCCGACATAACAGTTCCATCGGCCGATATCGTGTCGCCAGTCATGGCGTCGGGCACGGACGACGTGTCCTGCATCATTGCAGACGTTGCCTCATCAGAAGAGACATTCGTCGTACCGTCGGTCGCCGTTGGCGTACCGGAAGAAGAACAGGCGCCGAGTGCGAGCGAGAACACGGCAGCACCCAAGAGGAGCGAAGAACGCTTCATAGAAAAATAAGGAAAATGAGTAGGATTGCATCGTAAGCTGTTTGACCGCCAAGCGCAATGGTCCACTTTCTCTTCACTTCCGCCTCGACCGGGCTGGGACTTTTGCGCCAGCCTTACGCGCTTCGCTGAGGCCGATCGCTACTGCTTGCTTGCGACTTTTTACTTTTGTGTTGGAGTTGCCACTCTTGAGTTTTCCCCGATTGTATTCATGCATGACTTTCTTCATTTTGCTCTGCGCCTTGGGTCCATACATTTGTGCCATAGAAATAAAGAGGAAAAAAATACATCAGTTTCTATGACGTGAATGCCGAAACTTCGTTGCAATTCTCTTGGCAACTACGCGAATCTCAACAATGCAATAACATCAGTCCGGGCGAGATCAAAGGGGTTTTGCGTCCTCTGGAACGGCTTTACGTTCCTCATCTAAAATCCCTTCATAAATCAGCCTTCTTGATTCATAATCCACGTCCATGCCACTGTAGCTCAGTTGCCTAGCCCGCCGCGCGGGCGTCAGGAAACAAGACTAGCTCGTGGCAGGCGAATCGAAATGACCTTTTCATTACATGCCACTGTAGCTCAGTTGGTAGAGCACGGGACTCATAAGCCCGGGGTCGCCGGTTCAATCCCGGCCGGTGGCACCATTCGACTCGGCGCTCTGGCGCCTCGCTCATGGTCGTCGCGCTCCAGCGCTCCGGCCATTCTTTGCCGAAGCGAATGACAGTGAGCGGAGCCGCAGCGCAGTCGAACTGCCCAACAAAACATCTTACAAAAATTGTGGAGCAACGTCCCATTCCATCACTACACAGAACTGAAATATAGTCACCGGAACATTCAAGAGGTGAAACGCGGACAAAATGGGGGTACTCTCTGCGCATGCCCTACGAGAGTCCTGTATTTCTCCTTATCCTGCAGCTGTTCATCCTGGTCCTGTCGATTGTAACAGCGCTGTTCGAGATTCAGATCGAAGGCCCGCACGGATGGGCGACGGCTCTGCCGACATGGAAAGTGGAATCCAAGTGGCTCAGTTTTTTGAATAACGGTAAGCCGCTGACGGGCTATCACCTGTACCTCAACATCGTTCAATTGCTGATGTTCCACTTTCCCATCCTGTTCATCGGATGGACGTGGTCATTGGAATGGACACTGCTCGCCAGCTTCTGCGAGTACTTTGTATTTTGGGACTTCCTGTGGTTCCTGCTGAATCCATACTTCGGCTGGCAAAGATTCATGCGCGGATACATCTGGTGGTTTCGCACCTGGGCCGGACATTTCCCGCTCGATTATTACTTCCTGCTCGGCACCAGCTGTATTTTCGTCTTGTTGCGCGGGCCTTCTCCCTATCCGCCCCAACTGCAGTTTGGCGTGACGGGACCGTTGGAACAGCTGCTGTTCTGGATCGCGGGCATGCTGCTGTGTTCGTTCCTGATCGTGTTGATCGCCCGGTACGGACATCCGAAACAACTGACTCACCCCACGACTCGCACCCATCGAGACGACAAACCCAATGCATTGATCAACGAGATTACGGACATTTGATCAACTGGAAGATACGGGACAAGGTTGCTACGATGAAAAGCATGTTCGACGGAGTACAAGGTTTCACCACGCGCATCATCGTCCTCGCATTGGTGGGGTATGCAGCCGTACTTGGCTATCCCTATCTCATGCACCGTCTTGCTGTGCAACATGTCGATGTGAACAAAATTATCTGCACCACCAAACCGCATACCAAAGACGGCATCAATCTGATGCGGCCGGATTACGAACAATTCGACGAATACGGCACCACGCACTACATCGGACTGCCACCGTCTTCCACCGGCGAATGGTGTGATTTAACGGCAGGCGACGGCACCGTCTGGGGACCGACCAAGACGGCTACCGGACCAGATGTGTGGACCTGCGTCACAGCGGTGGGCTTGGCACAGGCATCCTGTTCGCCGGGCGGCCATGCGTAAGTTTACGGCTAAAAAACCTGCGAAGAAGAAATCGTTCTTCTATTTTTATCTGGCCCGCTGCGCCGATGATTCACTGTACGCCGGCTACTGTAACAATCTTACGGACCGCGAAGCGGCGCATAATGCCGGAACAGGAGCAAAATACACCCGCAGCCGACAACCGATACGCATCGTGTACAACGAAGCGTTCGGGACGAAGTCCGAGGCGTTAAAGCGCGAAGCAGCGGTGAAGAAATGGAGAAAAGCTCAAAAGGAAAAACTGATTCTGGGTAAAGAACTTCACTATTCCAGAAACTAAGAGATCCTCGGTTTCCTCAGTTACATCGGTCACCTCGGTTCCTTATCACCACTTCGTCCTCGTCACCCACCCCCAATCAAAGCTATACTCCTCTCATGACTCCCCTTCTCCTCTGCCTGCACGGCTGGGGCGGCGATACATCGTCGTGGAACGAACTGCGTGATGCACTCAAGGATGTGGATATAAAAATTCTGGCACCCGATCTGCCTGGCTTTGGCGCCCAGCCGGAGCCGCCGACGGCATGGACAACGGACGACTATGTCGAATGGGTCCTGCAGTATCTGAGAAAAGAGGTTCCGGACTTCCAAACTCAAAAACTCTTCCTGATTGGCCATTCCCACGGCGGACGCATCGCGATCAAAATGGCAGCACGGGGAACGCCGCCGATCGAGCACTTGTACCTGTGTGCTGCTGCAGGCATTCATCATCCGCGCCACATCAAACGTGTGATCGGCCTCACAATGGCCAAAGCCGGGAAGTTCTTCCTCTCGGTCCCCGGTTTGAGGGTACTGGAACCGCTTGGCAAAAAACTTCTCTACAAACTGGTCCGCGTCCACGACTACGAAAAAGCCAGTCCGGTGATGCGGCAGACACTCATCAATGTGACACGCGAAGATCTGCGCAGTCTGCTGCCAAGCATCCATGTCCCGACCGATATTTTCTGGGGCATTGATGACGGGATGACACCGGTGAGTGACGGAAAGTTGATGCATGAAAAAATCCCCGGCAGCAAGCTCCACTTGTTCCCCGGCATACGGCATCGTGTGCACCGGGACCGGGCGGCGGATATTGCCGCTGTCATCCGTGCCAACCAAGTATGACTCCCCCTCCTGACATCACCATTGGCATTGCCGCCCTATCGCTGTTGGCCTGCCTGTCGCCACTACTCACACTGAGTTACTTGTGGCAATTGAAGGAGTGGCGTTGGGACCGTTTACGCGAACACTTGCAGCGCGAAGGCATTTTTCGGACGCTATTTGGCTGGACGCGGCCGTTGATCGTCGCCCTGTATGTCGCGTGGTGGATTGTGGTCGCATTTCTGGAACGGACGGCATCGAACGAGCATTCATTTGCGTTGCTCGGCTACTTCGCTCTGTCCGTCTATCTCACACCCGTACTGCTCGGCCTGCTGACTGTTGTTCAATTTGTGCGTCATGCGCAACGTATACCAAAATGGACTCAGAAATCTTTGGCAGTGACGCTGGGTGCCGGCCTGCTCGACGCAGCAACCATCGCCGTCCTTATCTGGACCTCCAGTCTTCCGCTGATTCCCTTCCTCGTATTACTGCAACCGGTAGCTATCGTTCTCTCGTGGCTGGCTTTCTCCCCCATCGACCGGATTTTGAAGCATCGCATCATACAGAAGGCCACCGTGCTGCGTGCTCAACGCGACATGATGGTGATCGGCATCACGGGCAGCGTTGGCAAGACCACGACGAAAGAACTTCTCGCCCATCTGCTGGCCGACCGCCAGCCGCTGGTGACACCGGCGCATGTGAATACGGAAATGGGAGTGGCGCAATGGCTGACCAAGCAACTGCAGAAGCCACAAGTGACAGACAAATCGGCGCCACGGATCCTCATTATCGAGATGGGCGCGTACGCCAAAGGCGAGATCAAGAACCTCTGTTCGATCGTCCAACCGACGATGGGCGTGATCACCTATATCGGTTCACAGCATCTGGCTCTGTTCGGTTCACAGCAAGCGCTGATTGATGCCAAGAGTGAACTGCTCGAAGCATTGCCGGAGACGGGCCATGCGTTCCTGAACGGCGACTGCGCCCCCTGCCGCCTGATGAAGTCTCGCTGCAAATGTCCGGCAACGATCGTCGGAACAGCCGGGCACGACGATCTGCAGGCTTTAGCCGTCAACGTACTCGATACCGGCATCGGCTTCCACGTAAACAAGACATCTTTCGATGTCCCTATCCATGGGGCACATAATGTCACCAACGTGTTGCTGGCCGTAGCAGTCGGGCAACACCTGGGAATGACACTGCCGGAAATGAAGGAACGATTGAAAACATTCGCACCGCCGAAAAGCACCTTCGACGTGCGGACCGCACATGGTGTACTGATTCTGGACGATACGCACAATGCCAGTGAAGCGAGTTTTCAGGCAGCCATCGAATGGGCTCGCGTGCAGCCGGAAAGCCACAAGGTACTTCTGACCAGCGGCATCATCGAACTTGGATCGAAGGACGAAGCGCGCATCCATCACGAATTAGGCGCGTCGGCTGCCCCGATCTTCGACGAAGTCTTTTTTCTCAATCCGTCCCTCGCGAAACCATTCGCCAAAGGCTTTGGCAAACGTGTGACGGTCGTCGGAAAAAATACGGCTATCAACCGTCTTCCCCCGAAAACCCTCCTGATCTGCGTCGGACGAATGCCAAAATCGACTATTGATCGGTTCGTTCCTGTTTCATAAGACGCCTCATGTATCCCATCCACCACACCTTCGGTCCGCTTGCCACTGATACGCAGTGCAAACGCGCCCTGGGAATCACATACACGCCGTGGCGATACGTGCACGGCAAGAGTCTGCCGGCCTTGCAGTCGAGCATCCGCGATTTCTTTGGTGCGGATACGTACTTGTTTGGTTCCGGCCGCGAGGCGCTCTTGGCATTACTTCAGGCTATGCATCTGCTTCCGGGCGAAGAAATTATCGTCCAGAGCTACACCTGTGTGGTGGTGCCGAATGCGATCCATGCGGCCGGTGGCAAGGCAGTCTACTGCGACATTGACCGCAATACGCTGAACCTGGATCCCGATGCGCTCGAGGCATGCATCACACCGAAGACACGTGCCGTCATCTGTCAGCACACCTTCGGCATTCCCGCCGATACAACCCGCCTTCGACATCTCTGTGATCAGCACAAGATTTTGTTGATTGAAGACTGCGCACACATCCTGCCCGACAGCTCCGGACCCGGCGAAATCGGCAAACATGGCGACGCGATCATCGCCAGCTTTGGTCGCGATAAAGCGATCTCGGGCGTGACGGGCGGAGCGGTGGTGATCCGCGACAAAACGCTCTCGGCAAACCTCCGTGACGGCGAGCACACAGCGATCCCCTATTCATGGCTGCACATTCATCATCTGATTCACTATCCACTCATCTACCGTCGCGCGCTGCCACTCTATCGCTCGGGCATCGGCAAGGCGGCCATGTACTTCCAGAAAATGATCGGCAACCTGCCACCCATACTCACGGAACTCGAAAAGAAAGGCACGATGCCGGCACTCCTGCACACGATGCCCAATGCCTGTGCTTTCCTGGCCATTGAGCAATGGCGACACCGGCAGGCACTGAACGATCACCGGCGAACGCTGACGCAGTTTTATCTGCAAGCCTGTCAAAAGAACGGCTGGCTGAAAGAGAACTCAGCGGTGCAGGTGCCGAACTCGATTCGAGCCGATATGCCACTGCAGAAGTTTCCGCTCTTCCTCCGCGGGGCAGACACGCTGCGCAAAAAACTGAAGCAGCAGCAGATCTATCTGGATGACGGCTGGACAGGCTGTGTCGTATGTCCTGCGTCGGCCGATGCGGCGGCGGCCGGGTATGAACCGGACAGCGACCCGGTGGCCGAAGACACGTGCGAACGCATTCTATCGCTGCCTACCCATCCACTGATGACCCTGAAACAAGCTGCGCATTTGATGGATGTTCTGGCCAAGGAACTGAACCGCCTCTGATTCCCTCTTCGCATTTCCTGCGCCGCCCGTCATACTCTTTCTATGAACATTCGTCATGCCACCGATCAGCGGGAATGGGATGATTTTCTCAAAGTCCAACGCTTCTCGCCGTTCCTCCAGAGTTGGACGATGGGCGACGTGTATGCCGATCTGAAGCAGACCCCTATTCGCCTGATTGCAGAGGATGCGAGCGGTATCCAAGGCATCTGCCAAGCACTGGTGGTCCCGGCGCGTCGCGGCCGGCACTTGTCGGTTCCCTACGGACCGGTTATCGCTCATCAGGACGCTCTTCCTGTCCTTCTGAATGCGCTACAACAAGAAGCGAGCCGCGAAGGCTGCAGTTTTATCCGTCTGAGTCCGCACATTCCAAAAGATGCAACACCGTCGTCTCTGGTATCCACACGACCATCACCTCTGCATTTGCTGGCTGAACATCTGTGGTATCTGCCGCTGACCGATGTTGATGCCTGGTCAACCGATGGCGGCAGGCATTCCCCTGCTCGCTCGCCGGATGAACTGATGAAGCAGATGCGCGCGACGACCCGCAACCTGATCCGGCGCGCCGAGAAAGAGGGCGTCACTATTCGTGCATCCAACAATCCTGTCGACGACCTGCATCTTTTCCTGCGTCTCCACGACGAAACACGCAAGCGCCACGGATTCACACCCTATTCGGATAGTTTCTTCCGCGCTCAGGTGCGCCACTTCGCTCCACGCAACGAGTGCACGCTCTATCTGGCTGATTATCAGGGCGAGGTGATCTCCGCCTCCATCCACATGCATGTGAGCGGCGAAACGAGTTATCACCACGGGGCCAGTACAGTGGCCCATCGGAAAATTCCGTCGAGTTACCTGTTGCAGTGGACCGCCATACAGGACGCGCTCAAACGCGGCGATCACGTGTATAACTTCTGGGGAATCGCACCGCAGAAGCAAAAAAGCCAAGAAGGTCCGCAGGCATCGGAGGAAAAAACGTTCGACGCCAAACATCCGTTTGCCGGCGTCACGCTGTTCAAGACCGGTTTCGGCGGCAAAATACTTGAACTGATGCACTGCATAGATATCCCATTGAAGCCGAGTTACCACATCACCCGCAGCTTCGAGGTGCTGCGTAAATGGAAGCGGGGCTTTTAAAAGCCATCTGTGTTTGCCCGCTGGTTTTTGGTTTTTGGATTCTCGTCTTGCCCTCAGGTACACTCCCCGCATGCCCGCTCAAGAGCCTCCTCAATCTGTCGAAGACAAATTGGACATTATGATCGCCTATCTCGAACGCATGGACCGTCGCGATGGTAGACGCATGGTTGGCGGATTTTTCCGCTTTTTGATCAGCCTGATCCCCATGGCACTGCTCATATGGTCGACGTGGTACTTCTTCGTGCACAGCGACGAAATCATTGGAAAGATGACGCAGGCCGCTGCCAAACAAATTACGGGTACCTCACAGAATGCGTCAGGCACCGTGTCGGACGACATGATGAATCAGATTCAACAGATGCAGGATGCGCTTCAGAAGCACCGCGACGCGCAACAATCGAGTGCCCAATAAAGACTGAGGATTATTGCAGCAGCTTGAGCAATTCATCAGCGCCCATCGTGGGCGTTACTTGATAGCTCGGCAGATTGAGGAAGTCGGCCCGCGAGAATACCGGTGCCGGACTGGCGCCGATACCGAACAGATAGCCGGCTGCCCGCACGTGTTCCATCACGCGATCGTTGGTCCCGCCCTGCGGATACGCCACGGCG
Organism: Candidatus Peribacteria bacterium; assembly: GCA_041691135.1. Lineage (GTDB taxonomy): Bacteria > Patescibacteriota > Gracilibacteria > Peribacterales > Peribacteraceae > JAQBQQ01. The sequence goes on along the minus strand of JBEPVF010000003.1, from coordinate 113,456 downwards.
AAGACATCCTGATGCATCGCGTCTTCGAGCAGTTTACGACTCTGTGACAATTCCAGATCGATCTGCGCATTGGTCAGCGTCCGCAAATCGTTGCCCGAATGACCTCCCGACTGCAGATCAAATCCGTTCGCGACGAGGGTGATGAGGGTCTTTTCGGTAATCGCGCTCAGTCCCACGTTCTTGGTCTGCACGAAGAGCGTTGCCGGAACACTCAGCTCATGCAGCGCATCAGTGATGGGACCGACAGTCGTGGCATTCACGTCGGCAATGGCGATGATGACGCTCTTCGGATCGAGTCGGACGTCTCTCCCCTCCTGGCTGCGCAGCAAATCACGGAACGCACGCAATGTCGTAAAGTGGGCGCCATTGTCCTTAAGTGTCTGCATCTGCGTCCGGAGAGTGGTAACCATGTTGGGCGTCGCGGCCGAATAGACAAAGATCGGCAGAGCGAACTTCGCCTGACGCACAACAAAACTGGGAGAGAATGGCGTCAGATATTGCGAGGATATAAACCCTTCATGTCCCTCGAACGAGACACGGGCCCAGTCTTTATCCATGCTGAGCGGCCGGAGCAGAGACTGTCCCGGAATTTCACCCACTTTCTCGCTCTGCTGATTCGGTTCCTTGCGTACGTTTACGAACGCGAAGTCGACGAAGTAGAGTCCGCTGAATGCTTTCTTATCCTCTGCCAACTTATCGTCTGTCGTCAGCTTGGCAATATACTGTGACGATATGTAGCCTATTTTGCCGCCACCAAGATCCACTTTGGCCCACTTCGCATTCACGAATTCCACCACATTCACCGCAACACCTTCCTCCAAACGCTGCACGAATGCCGCTGATGATGCCGGTTCAGACCGGACGTTCACGAAGGAGTTGACCACCTTGTAGCCATTGGCCTCGGCCTTGGGATTCGAACGCAACGCATCGTATGCAGCCACCAACGCCGGATCGGCCGAGGGGATAACCGCAGTTGTCGTCCCGCTTGCAGAGCCCTCAAGTTGCGCCATGCCTTCTCCGCCGGACGTGGTCTGACCGCTGTCAGACGACAGTGTGGCATGCATGGCTGCGATGTCCTGTTCGGTGAAGGTGACATCTTCGGGAGCCACGTCGCGCGGTCCTTTGATCGCCGGCGTGCAACCCGCAAACAGGATGCCGAACATGGCAATCAGCGTGAAAGCAACCAGGGGACCGGCGCCGGAAGAGGAATGCTTCCGGTGAGCAGAACGATGCGTGGACATGAGAAGGTGGAGAAAGGAAACGGGGAGAGCGGGAAGACCGGCTTACATCCGGTCGGGAACACGAATGGAAAGAAGCGAAGCGCCGGTGCGCAATGTATCGGCAGTCAGTTCGACCAGACGCAGGCGGAATGCGCGGGACGGACCTTCGGCCTTTAAAATAGGTTCGATGTTGTAGAAGCCGTTAAAATCCTGTGCCAACTGAAACAAAAAATTGGCTAACTTATGCGGCATATGCGTCTCACGCGCTTCGGCGATCGCCGCCGGAAACTGCATCAGCGTTTTGATGAGCGTCCGCTCATAATCTCCCAACATGAGCTCCTCCTCTGTCACCCCTGCCTCGCCGGAGTCCGCAGATGAAGGCGGGTCGGTCACCTTTCGCAATATCGATCTCGCCCGCGCATGCGTGTACTGCAAATACGGCGCGCTGTTGCCGTCAAAGCTCAGCATCTTGTCCCAATCAAAGACAATATCCATTTTACGGTTCTGACTCAGAATGCCGTAGACGAGTGCACCCACTCCCATGATTTCGGCCAACTCGGCTTCGTCATCGGTCTGAATTGAAGCACGATGCTCGTCGATCTTCTTTTTTGCCCGCTCGACACCTTCGTTCAGAACATCGTCGAGCTTCACGATATTTCCTTTGCGTGTGCTCATCGCCTGGTCCGTAAAACTCATGCGACCGAAAATGACATGTTCGAAGCTGGGCAACTCCCATCCGAGCAGCTTGCATGTCGCTTCCAGCTGCTGAAAGTGCAACTTCTGTGCCACATCAACCACAATGTAAATTCCTTGCGGGTGATAGGTATCGATGCGGTAGCGCATCTGCGCCAGATCACGCGTGGAATAGAGCGTCGCACCATCCCCTTTCAAGATCATGTACGGCGGCAATTTTGACTCCTCGGGAAACTCCACGATGAGCGCGCCTTTCTCGCCTTCTTTCATCACTTTTTTCTTCTTCCCTTCGTCAATGACCGGCTGCATCTTGTCCTCATAAAAACCTTCACCGTATTCCACATCAAAGGCGACGTTGAGACGATCATAAATATGCTTGTTCGCCTTCTTGGTGCTGTCCGTAATGACATCGAGGAAGTGACGAATGGCCGGATCACCGTCTTCCAGTTTTTTAAATTCCGCGCGGGCGGCATCTTCCAACGTACTGTCTGTCTCCGCCTCTGCGTGAAACTTCACATAGAGCTGGAGCATGTCATCCAACGAATAGTCTTCAACCGAACGCGTTCCCCATTTCTGGTGGGCAACCCACAATTTTCCAAACTGCAGTCCCCAATCGGCGATGTAGTTCCAATGGATGACTTTGAACCCCCCATGCTGGTACAGATTCGCAATCGCCTGTCCAATGCTTGTCGACAGAATATGATGGATACCAAGCGGTTTGGCGATATTTGGCGATGAATACTCCACGATCACCGGTGCCTCTTTTTTTCGTATAGGTTGTGCGCTCCCGGCGGCCATCGCCGCGTCCAGTTCTGATTGGAGTGCGCCGGCAGAAAGCCACACGTTCACGTAGCCATTCCCCGCCACTTCAATTTTTATCACCGATGGATCCTTCTCGAGTCCTGTTCGAAGTAGGTCTGCGATCTCCTTCGGATTCTTCCCCACCCGCTTAGCCAACTGGAGCGCAAGCGAGAGGGTGACATCTCCATGCGCCACTTCACGCGGAAACTGCCACTGCGGTTCGACATCGACATCAAACGTGTCGTGGATAATTTTTTGTGCCCGTGCGGTGAGCGAAGGAAGCATAAGCGGAATGCACTCGTGAACAACCTTGCTGTTCAGAAGTTATGGCAAATCTATCACGAAGATCCGGGAGCGACACCTGAAAACAACATTTGTTCTTGCACACAAATTCTCCTCATTGTCCGAACACAAATTGTGCACGGAAGGGAGCTACGTTTTTTTATAAAAATTGCCTGAGATACGGAGAAAGAAGTACGGATTAAAAACCAGATGCCAGAAACCAAATCCCACGAGAATATTTTCAGTTTTTAAAGAATCACCCTTCGGATTTCCCTGGATCTTGGCTCTTGGTTCTTCGCGCTGTTTGCAAGAGCGACGTAGCGGCATCGCTGTCTCGTATAACAGCAAAAAGCCAGAGTATTCCTTACTTCTGTGCCGCATAGGCTTATTGCCAAATTAACGTATTTAATGTATAATATAAAGAAAGTCCGACCAACTCTCTCCATGAAATGGACATCCCTTCGCACGTCGGCTGTCACAGCGCTCTTCCTGTTCAGCCTTACCGGCTGCGGCAAGAGCACGCCGACGAACACTATCGATACAACCAGCGCAGTGGCTGGCGCGACATACAGCATGCAGATGCTGCGACAAACCAGTGCTCTGAACAGGCCAACCGCTCCCATCGGAGTTTTTGCGAGTATCTTCTTGTCACAAGGTGGATATTTCCCGGTGCAGTCGGCTGTTCTCGGCAGCGAGTCCGCTCTCCAATTGGTACAACCATTGAACCCGCAGAATCTCAACGATGCATTCTTGCTGCTCCAGCAGTTCGGCAGCGTGTTGAGCGTGGATGTTGCGGATATGCTGAACCAGAGTACCGATCGAACAACCACGTTGAATGAGTACCTGACCGGACTGACGAATATCACCGTACGTACCAAAAACAAAGCCGCCGAGATCCAAGCGACGATCGATACTCTGAACAATACACTTGGTACGGAGCAGCAGGCTCAGAACGATATTGAGTCGAATTTACATGACGCTTTCAATAAAGGTGACTATGCCACGGCCGGCGCACTGCAGCGCGATGCAACCGAAGCCGACGCGAAGGTGTCGAAAACACAGTCCGATATCAACCGGTTGCGCGATGTGGCGCACATTTACCAGCAACTGAATGACCTCTCGGACCGCCGCCTCCTCGCCATTACCCAGAACCGTGAAATCCTCATCTCCGGCCTGCGTGTCGTCGATGTCCCGGGAGTGAAGGAACTCGGTCTGATCAAGCAGCAAAACGGCACGTCGAAATCGTTCGACTTTGGGCTGTCAGGACTCTAAAGAGACTGATGGGGCCGAGGAGTCCGGCGAAAAGCCGTATCTTAGAGTTTCAGCTGCAAATTTTGGCTTAAATCCTATTTTCTTCGATTGCTTCAGTTCCAGTGGGGACGTCGGTTCCTCATCTTGTAGAAAACCGCCTTTTCCGCTATAATTAAAGGATTCTGTGACATCCACACCCAAACACCCATCGGCGCTCCCACTGCCCAGTACGCTGGTCGTCGCGATTGATGATCTGCTGGGGTTGCACCAGAAAACACAGGATTTGCTGAAGAGCCAGAAAAAGGACAGTGACGAACGGCTCACGGGCGAAGATCGTCAGGCAATAAAAAGCTACGAGGAGGGTTTGCAGAAGATTCTGGATTTGATCGCACCGGCAGGCATGGAGATCAAATCCAATCAAATTCTGCTCAACGACCGCCATGCGCGGACACTCTTCGTCTACAACTGGCCGAACTACATTTATCCCAACTGGCTGCAGCAGACGGTGAACTTCGATGCCGAACTCGACATCGCCCAGTTCATCTACCCGACCAGCAATCGCGCCATCATGAAGATGTTGCGCAAGAAAGTAGCTGAACTGCGCTCGTCCATTCGCATGCTGGAGCAACGCGGCATTGTCCGCGACCCGGCGTTGGAAGCGGCCCTGCAGGACGCCGAAGAACTGCGCGACCTGCTGACCCGCGGCCGCGAGAAACTGTTTCAGTTCGGCATGTACATTACCTTGTACGGCGAGGACGACGAGAAGCTGAAAAAAGTGCAGACCGATATCGAGTCGCTGCTTGGTGGCAAACTGGTGCTGACTAAACCGGCGACGTTCCAGATGGAACATGGCTTCGTCAGCACGCTCCCGCTGTGTTTGGATGAACTGGAGATCAATCGCAACATGAACACAAGCCCACTAGCCACGAGCTTCCCCTTCTCCAGCTCGGACCTCACCAGTGACCACGGCATTCTGTACGGCATCAACCGCCACAACGACAGCTTGGTTATTTTCGATCGGTTCGATCTGCCGAATGCCAACAGCAACGTGTTCGCCACCTCCGGCGCCGGTAAATCGTTCATGGTCAAACTCGAAATTCTGCGCTCGCTCATGTTCGGTACCGAAGTGTTGGTAATCGACCCGGAAAATGAATACAGCGAACTGTGCAAGACGGTCGGCGGCTCGTACATTCCCATGTCTCTCCAGAGCAGCTTCCGCATCAATCCGTTCGATTTGCCCAAAGCGATCCGCGGTGAGGAAGCCGAAACCGGCGAAACGCTGCGCGCGGCGGTGATCAACCTGCACGGTCTGTTCAAACTGATGCTCGGCACGCTCACACCGGCCGAAGACGGCATTCTGGATAAAGCGATTCTCGACACCTACGCACTCAAAGGCATTGCGCTGACCACCGAAAATCCGGGCGTCATCGAACCGCCTACCATGCACGATCTGGTCGATGTTCTGATGACCACCAATGGCGGCGAGAACATGGCCAATGTGCTGCAGAAATACACGAGCGGCAGTTATGCCGGCATCTTCGACAAAACGACCAACGTGGAACTGGAGAAGCAGATGGTAGTGTTCCAGATCCGCGACTTGGAGGAACAACTCCGACCCATCGCCATCTACATCATCCTCAACTTCCTGTGGAACCGCGTACGCACCGAATTAAAGAAAAGATTCCTGGTGATCGACGAAGCGTGGAATCTGATGCAGCACGAGGACAGTGCCCGTTTCCTGTTCGGCATCGTCAAGCGCGCCCGCAAGTACTACCTGGGCATCACGACCATCACGCAGGACGTGGAGGACTTCGTGAACTCACCCTACGGCAAACCGATCATCACCAACTCCAGTCTGCAGGTACTACTCAAGCAATCCCCCACTGCCGTCGATAATCTCCAAAAACTATTCTATCTTACCGACGGCGAGAAGTACGTATTGCTCAACTGCGGTGTCGGCCAGGGCATTTTCTTCGCCGGCAACAAGCACGTAGCCATTCAGATCATCGCGAGCCCCAAAGAATCGAGCATCGTCACGACCAAGCCCGACGAAGTGATTGCGAATCGCGAGGCTGCACAGCCAAATCCGCCGCCCGCACCGACGCCGGAGAACACCACCGAGCAACACTAGTTTTCGCCGCGCCCGAGTGCCGCCATCTCCGCATCACTGAGGACGCGATTGTACACGCGCACATCATCGATGTACCCCTGCATAGCCCAAGTACCGCCGCTGGCTGAGTTGCCCATCGCGAAATTGCCGGTGAAGCTAAGGGTAGAAGGAGTGAAAGCATGTGTCGTATCGAGTACGCCGTTCACATACATTTTGAGGGTTGTGCCGTCGAAGCTGGCTCCCAAATGGTACCACTTGTTCGCAACCAGACTGGTGGCGGCGAACTGCTGATTCGATGAGGTGGCAGCCGTCACGAAGTTCGCCAGGAAACGGCTGGAATTAATCCGCAGGTAATTGGTATTGCGGTACGTAATCATCTGATCCTTGGGTAAGTTCTGGGTGTAGACCCATGCCGTCCATGACATACTGGTGAGCCCGTTCATGGAGGGAGGATTAGTGACCGTAATCGCCGCACTTGCGACCCCGTTGAATGATGCGCTGCCCGTATTCGGTAAACCACCTGCCGACAGCGGCGCTGTAACTGTGGTCGTCCGGGAAGCACCCGCCGCATACGTTCCATTATTACCGTAGAGAGATCCGTCGTAAGCCGTCGTTCCGGGAACTTCAAAATTCCAGCGACCGACAAGGCCCTGTTCCAAGGTGTAAACCGTATGTCCCAGATTCGTGGCAACAACCACCGGCTGCGGCGTACCCTTCGCGACTTTATAGCCCGAATATTTGACGTTCGGCTCATTTGGATCGTGGGGCATTTGCGCAATGTAGGGCCCGACCAGCCCGACACTGCTGGTGTCCAAACTCAAACATGTCGGATCGGACTGACCCGTTGCACATACCGGTTTGGCCGCTACCGATACAGTTGGTAATTGGCTATCAAGCGGCAATGCGCCTTTGTCGATCTGATATTGCTGCAAAGATTTCTGGAGCTGGTTTGTCTCGCTAAGACGCTCTTTGTCCCGGGCAGTGCGCAGCTGTTTGCTGGGATTCACCGCCACTATGACAATCGAAGCCAGAATTGCAATGATACCTATAACAACGAGGAGCTCTATAAGAGTAAAGCCGGTCTTTGGGCAGCCTGTTGCGCACTTCTTCATCGAATGCACTATATCAACAGTCGGCAGAGAAGGAAGTGACAGAGGAGTACTTCTGATTCTTAGTTGAAGTTACGATACAACAAAACGGTTGTATAAAATTGTAGAGTGATCCATTGCTGATCTCTCACTACCCCTCTCCTTTGGCAAGCGCCGCTATTTCGACTGCCGTCAGCAGCCGGTTGTAAATACGTGCATCATCGATACTGCCGGTGAACAACTCTATGCCGCCTACCGGACCTCCTGCCCCGACTGCCACAGCCAGTGTCTGGTTGGATACACTTGTCGTGGTGGATACAATTGCAACTCCGTCGATGTACAACGTCGTCCCATTCGCAACGCCGCTCTGGAATGTGTAGGCAACGTGATGCCACTTGCCATCATTCAGGGACACGCCCGAGCTGCGGCCCAGGTTTGCCCCCCAATCGTACACACCAAATACATTATTCAGCAGATACATGCTGTAGGCGGATCGTTTGGTGACGATGCCGCGATAGCCTGCACCAGCGCCTCCGACAGGCACATTGATCCATGCCGACACGGTTCCGTTCGATAATTGCAACGCCGCCGGATTGCCGGTGATCATGTACGTAGCCGCACTGAAGCTGGCACTTTTGGTGTCCGGAAAGGTGGTCTTGGGAACAGATGATGTCAAAAGAACACCGGTCATACTGCCGTTGTTCCCGCTCAAGGAGGCATCGTATGCAATATTGCCGAGCGTTTCAAAATTCCAATGACCTACCAGGCCATTGTCGAGTCCATACTCGGTATGGTTCATATTCGTCGCCACAACCACTGGCACCGGCGTGCTCTTTGCCACTTTGTAACCGGAAAAATTCGGGTTCACTTCGTTGGCATCATGCGGGATGCTCGTGAGATACGCCGTCACCAATTGGGCATCCAAATTCACACAAGCCGCATTTACTTTTCCAGGTGCACAGACCGGCTTGGGCGTTTCGGCGATCGACGGCCATGAGGCATCCTGCGGCAATACACCGAAGTCGATTTGATATTGCGACATGGCCTTGCGCAGTTTATCGACATCATTCAGTCGTGACTTATCCTGGGCATTGGCAATTTGTTTCGACGGATTGAGAGCGACGAGCACGACACTGACGAGCATCGCAATGATGGCAATGACCATCATAATTTCGATAAGTGTGAAGCCGTGCTGCCGATGAGAGCGCAGAAACATCAAAGAATAGAGAGATCTTGATCACTCTATCAATAGCAATGCCGATTCCGAAACAGAAAGAGCTGACAAGCGCCTGCGACTCTATCCCTATATGAAGCCTGCCTTATTCTTCTTCCACTACTTTCCAGCGCACTTCCGGCTTTAATTTGCCCGGCAAAGCGAATCCTGCCGCTTTTTTGTGTCCGCCGCCGCTGAATTTGCCCGCCATCTTCGAGACGTCGACGTCATCGCGCAATGTGCGCAATGATCCCTTCACCTTCCCTTCTCTCTCGGACAGAATCAGCGAAAACCGCATGCCGGGAATCGCGTTCACGTAATCGATCGCTCCGGTGAGGTCGGTGTACTCGGCGCCCGTGGCACGAAAATCCCCTTCGGTGACAGCCGAAATCGCTCCGCCTTCCTCGGTGAGCGTAATTTTTTCGAGAACCCGGCCCCAGAGTTTTAATGTGCTGACCGTGGCCGTGCGGAACACGGCAGTGACGATCGCCTGACGCCGCGCGCCGGCTCGCAACAGTCGTGCAACCGTCCGATACACCTGTGGTGTCGTGTTGCTGTGCAGCAGCCCACCGGTATCGGTGTACACACCGGTCAGCAGACAGGTGGCGATATCGGGAGTGATCTCCCAGTGCAACTGATCGGCGCATTCCACGATAATTTCACACGTCGATGCGGCATGTGGAACGAGAAAATTGACAGTGGCGAACAGCGGGTTACTCGGATGATGATCGAACATGACCGTCTTGTAGGTCCCATCGAACAATACCGCATGAGTCTCGTGCAGTTCGGTCAGTTTGGGTTCGGCACAGTCGACAAAAATACACACATCACGCTCCGGCGACAGATCCGACAGCGGCGGAAACGGTTTGATCCGGAAGACGCCGGGCAGAAAATGAAATGTCTCGGGAACTGGATCTACACAGTGCATCGTTACCTCGGCCGTCGGGAAGGCTTGCTCCACTAACTGACCGATTCCCAGGAGCGACCCGATCGCATCCCCATCGGGGTTCCGGTGACACACACAGCGAATGCGTGTGGCTCCAGCCAGCAGTTTTTTCGCCTGCTCTGCGTCGTGCAACGTGATCGGCACAAGATATGGGTAAAAGGAAGTGAGTGTAGGCAGGAGTGACGGCCTGCTTCAATGGTCTGGTCTTGCAAGTGATTGGAAGTATCTTGTGGAGTACGGATGAAAATTTTTCTTGTCCTTGTACCCCATCCGCCCTCTGGGGCACCTTCCCCGGCCCCCACACGCCAACACGGGGAAGGACGTGTTGATCTATTTGTCTTAGTACAAGAAAACACACAGCTCCCTCTCCCGGCAGGTGTCTGTTGCTCAGTGATGAATGAACTATCATGATTCCCTTTGCAGCATAGGATTGTGGGAGAGGGCCGGGGTGAGGGCCGGGGAGAGGGCGCACCTGCTCACGATGAATCGAAAAACTTGCACGCACTGCGCAGAAAGCGACAGCGCCCTGCCCAAAATCTTCCGAATGCCCCTGGAGCAATCAAAGATTATTGCACCTTCTCACTCTCTTTCAGCAGTTCATCAATTCTACTTCCCCTCTCGCCCTGCCGATCCAAACGAAAGCGCAGCCGCGGAATCTTTTTCCGGTCGAGCTTCACCAGTTGCCGCTGCAAATCCATTGTTTTGCGTTCCAGAAAATCCAGCGCCATCTGCGGTTCCTGCAGAGTCGAAATGTAGACCGTCGCGTACGAAAAATCGTCGGATACATCGACCGATGTGATCGACGTAATGCCGCACTGTGGCGGGCATTCACGCAGCACCGGCGCGATGATCTCGCGGACCGCCGAGCCGACCATAGACGAACGCTTGGACATAGGACGCCATAGTATGGCGTCTTTATCCGGTCCGTCCACCGTTCTGTCCAATCATTCCGCCTATTCGACCAATAATCATGTACAATTCCACAAATGGCCAACCCATTGCATATTATCTTCTGCGGCACATCCTCATTCGCCATCCCCAGTCTGGAGGCGTTGGCCCGCGATTCGGCGTTCGTGGTCGACCTGGTGATCACACAGCCGGACAAGCCCATTGGCCGCAAACAGGTCCTCACTCCCCCACCCGTCAAACAGGCGGCAGACCAATTGGGATTAAAGGTGGCGCAACCCCAGAAACTGAACGACGCCTACGCTGAGCTTATCCGCAATCTGCCACCACCCGATTATCTGATTGTCGTCTCGTACGGACAGATCATTGCCCAGAGTATTCTCGATAGTCCCCGTATTGCACCACTCAATGTTCATGCGTCGCTGCTTCCCCAATGGCGCGGTGCGTCACCGATCCATCAAGCCATCCTCTCGGGCCAGACGCAGACCGGCGTCACGATCCAGAAGATGGTGAAGGAATTGGATGCCGGCCCCGTCGTCGCCCGCCGTGCCATCAGCATCACCGCACGCGAAACGACCGAAACACTCCACGAGCGCCTTGCCACGATCAGTGCGCCATTGCTCACCGATACTCTTAAGGAGCCGTTGCGAGCCGAACCGCAGAATGAATCGCGGATCACCGTCTGCCGAAAATTGAAGCGTGAGGATGGTCTGGTAGACCCGACAACCATGACTGCCGAAGAGATCGATCGCAAAGTCCGGGCCCTCGTCCCCTGGCCGGGCGTCACCATGACTATCGAAGGAACTGAGTTGAAGATTCTGAAAACAGATCTCTCTGAGCAGCCGGAAGCAACTCCGTTGGAATGCAAAGACAACACGACACTCTATTTGATCGAAATACAGGTACCTTCGAAGAAACCGGTAAGCGGAAAGGCGTGGGCGACGGGGAGGAAATCGACGGAACCGAAGTAACCGAGGGAACCAAGGATTCGAAAATATTGATAGAATCGATATGTCTGGTGAATAAAAAGAAACCGAGGACATTCCTCGGTTTCTTCGACGCCGTCGGTTTCGTCGGCTTCGTCAAATTACAACTTCGTCTTCATCTCCTGGAAAGCCTCGATGAACTTATCCAGATCTTCGACATCAAACATGATGGTCGTCTTCTGACCGCCGCGTGACTTTTCGGAAACTTTGAAGAACTTGCCGTTCCCCGACTGCTTGAGGTCGATGTAGAACGTGCGCTGGCGCGCATGGATGGTGACGGAATGGATATCGTCGGCAAAGCGACCGCCGCTATTGCCGCCCTGACCGCCCTGGCCGCCACCGCGCGGCGGGCGCGCAAGGCCGATGATATCGTCGTGGCTCTGCTGAGCGACCGGCTGATCATCCGTGAGATCCGACATAGGATCGAACATAAAAGTATGGGGAAAAAAGAATGGAATCACCCCTCGCCTGCAACTGCGTCATGCGCCATTAAGGTAGGAGTTGCCTATAGCCTAGCATATGGATGGAGAGCTGCAATCAAGGGCATCAAAATCCCCCGCACCGAAAGGTGCGGGGGACGCATAAACAGTTCATCCTGAACTAGTCACGCTCCCAGCTGCCACCACAGTAGCTGGTACGACAACTGTATGTTGTGAGGCCGAAGCGTCAACTCCTAACGATTCGTCATCAAGATTCCCAAACAAGAATTACAACTACTCGACAGGAGCGAACAGAATCTTCGGCTCCCCCACCTTCTTCCACTGCTTTTGACTCCCCCACTGCTTCAGTTCATCTGTGATAACAAAGTCCTTTTCGAGCATCTGAGCGGCATAGGGAACATTGAGTTGTTGGGCGATCTTGTGCGCTGTTTCGGGCATGAAGGGCAGCAGTTGGAGCGACAAATGACGAAGGAGTTCGGCTAACTGGGTCAGCACTACTCCTTTTTCGTCCGCCTCTTTCGCCCACGGTTTTTCGACGTCGATGAACTTGTTGCCACGATCAGCCAGATCGGTTGCCACCGAGAGGGCGATGGACAGTTCAAAATTCTCCAGAGCCTGCGCGTACCGTTTCCAGTCATCCAGCAGTAAGGCCGGATCCGGATGAGACCCTGCGGTAAGATTGCCGTCGTCTTTCTTCAGAAGTACCAGTACACGGTTGAGAAGATTCCCAAGCTGATTCCTCAATTTTGCATCATACAATTCGCCGAATCGCTTCCACGAAAAATCGCCATCATTGCCCACCGGAATTTCGTGGCTCAGATAGAAGCGCAGCGGATCAATGCCGTACTTGCTGATCACATCATCGGGCACGACGACGTTGCCGATGGACTTGCTCATCTTTTCGCCTTCACTCGTCAGGAAGCCATGGATCAGCAACCGATCGGGCGTCTTCACACCTGCATTGCGGAGCATCGCCGGCCAAATGAGTGCGTGGAAACGGGCAATATCCTTGCCGATCACGTGCGTCACTTCGGCATCGTCCCACCATTCTTTCTGTTCATGATCGGTGAAGTAGCCGAGACCCGAAATGTAATTGGTGAGTGCATCGCACCACACATACATCACCTGATTCGGATCGTTCGGCACCGGCACGCCCCACGAGAGACTCGAGAGCGGACGCGAAAAGGAAACGTCTTCCAGTCCCTGATCGATGAGCGAAAATGTCTCCTTGGCCCGGAAATCAGGAACGATGTGATAACCCTTGTCACTCGACAGCAATTTCTTGAGGAAGCCGGCCTCATCTTTGAGGCGAAAAAACCAGTTCTCCTCCTTCACTTCTTCCGGCTCTTTCTGATGGATCGGACATTTGCCATCGACGAGATCGCGCTTGGTCATGAACTGCTCGCAACCGGAACAGTACAGCCCGACATACGTTCGCTTTTCGAGAGCGCCCGCCTCCAGCAACTTATTCCACAGCGCCTGTACTGTGGGCCAGTGCATCTTCTGATCCGATGTGCGGATGAACCGGTCGAATGAAATATTCAGACGTGAATACAGATCCTGGAACAGCGGCACATTGCGATCGACGAGCTCCTTGGGACTGATCCCCTCTTTCTCGGCTGTGCGCTGGATCTTGATACCATGTTCATCGGTACCGGTTTGGAACAGCACCTCGTCGCCACGCAGGCGAAACCAGCGGGCACATACGTCAGCCAGCACTTTTTCGAGCACGTGGCCCATATGCGGGGCCGCATTGGGGTAATCAATTGCCGTCGTAACGTACGAACGCTTGGTCATGAGGGCAAGAGAGTAGCAGAAAAAACACATTCTACCATCTTCCTCCCCGATAAGGGGCGACGAAAAAGAGGCCGCGCCTCAACAGGAGCCTGGAACGCAGGACTCGTTAATTTACAATGGGTGAGCCGCTCGCGGCACCGTTCAAAAATGACAATACAAATCCCATGACCACGTCGCCCAGTAGGGCCAAAATAAGACCGACGACCGCGTACATGATCATTTTCTTGGCGTCAGCCAGGCGGGAATCACCCGTGGGGCCCAAGACCATCTGCAGTCCGGCGTAAATGATCACCACCACAGCGACGCCGCCGATCATCAACAGAACGAAGTTAATAATCTGACCTGTAATAAAGTAGACGCCGTTGCCTTCGATATGTGGGAAGATACTGGTGATCTGACTCCACATGGCATCGATTCCATCTCCGCGGCCGACTTGTTCGATCTGGTACGCGAATACCTTTTGGGGCAGAAAGCCGGCGAGGAAGAGCAGAACAGAACGCATTAGAAGCCGAGGAAAGCGACTACAAGAACCAAGGCCCGGGCCAGGTTCACCACGATGGCACCGATCACTGCATACGTGAGCATCTTCATGGCATTGCCGAACTCATCCGATTTGCCCTGGGCCAAGACCATCCGCATGCCGGCGAAGATGATGATGACGGTGAAGGCAACATTGAACAGAAGTACACCGATGCGGACTGCCGAACCGATGAGCAGCAAAACAGCAGACGTGCCGGGCGGGTTGTACGGCAGGTATTTTTCGGTCACAACCAAGCTGACGATGGTGCCCGCGCACATGGCGACAGCCAGGCCGGCAAGCGTATACAAAATTTGCGTACGCGCCGTGGTCACTTTCGACTCATCACCCATCGAGAAGACGATCATACAACCGGAATACCCGACGAACAGCACGGCCAAACCCGCCACCAGCTGCAGCAGTAATTTGGCAATAGCGGGAATAGTGGATATCAACAGGATATTCGCCATCCCTCCGCCACAACCGATGAGTCCGGTACATTTCACCGAAGCCAAGGGATCATCCGCTGCAAACAATACCTCAGGAACGAAGAACAGAAGCGAAGCCGCTAGCAGCAGGAGTCGGCGCATTCTTATTTGTAGAAAGAGGGATTGAGAGTCTGGAGAATCACGTTGGCAAAAATCAGGAATAACAGACCAAAGATGGCCCACTTCATGCGCTCGATTCCGTTTTGGCGAGCCGACTGATCACCGCCACTCTGGATAATATTCACACCGCCGGTCAGAACCATCAAAAGTGCCAATCCGGCTGCGACACCCATGAACCACGGGTAGATCAAATTGAAATACGCTCCGAACAGACCGAACGGACCTTTCAGCATCACGGAACTAAAGCAGCGCGTCCCGCCAATCGGTTCGAGCAGACAAATATCATCCACACCGGCGAATTGCGCGAACACAGCAGAGGGCACCAAGGCACATCCGAAGCCCAGACTCAGCCGAAGGAGAAAACGTCGAAGCATCAAATTATTATAGCAGAAAACGGGTTTTCTTGCCAGTATTCAATACGGGCACGCGTGCTGTTATTTGGTAGTTATAGGCGATTTAAACCTACAAAACACGCGACGAGCCGCAGACCCCGTATCCTTAGCCAAGAATCATTTGTGCTTTTCATACTGATCTTGGGATGCAGCGATGACTCGTTTGGCAAAATCATTCTGAACCCGACTTATAAAGCGTTGGCAAAATTCAGGCTGACTGGCGTTGAGATGACCATAATGCATGGTAATTGGAGAACGATGAGGTGACGCTGCATCCGCCATTTGAAGTCCAACCATGCCTGTGGGCTCCACAATTACTTCAAATTCTCCGCTGAACATGGCCGCACCAAACTGTGGCTCAAGTTTATGGCGGGCATCACGGATGACAGTAAGCGCCTCATTGCCATACTGCCGTCCAAGGTCTTCCCAATATGTTTCATCCAGTGCCCATCCGGTATCCCGTCTTTCTGCTTTCTCTTCTGTTGTTACTGCAGAAATCAGGATTTGCCCTCCTATGAATTCGTCAAACGCCATATGAACAAGGAATAAATTGGATAAAACGGGATAGAAGAACGTATCAGGTACCAGTTCGAACATTCCCATTAGGGGTAATCTATTTCTGAATAAACTGAAAAGATTTTTCCATATCGAAGTCATAAATAATTGTGCCCTGCGCGTCTCCTATGAAGGTGGGCTCTTCACCCATGCTCCAAAAAGCTAATGACTGCGTCGCAGGATAGTATTTAAGCACCTCTTTTACCATGACTGGACACTTCGTTTCACTCAAGGGTTTACCGTCTCCTTTGATCTCCACATCAAACACGCCAGCTTGCTGACTTGGTGTTTTTTTACCAATTGTGCAACTTGAACCAAATTCTTTACCGATGAAGTAGCGTAGAGCTGCCTCATCGGCGATGCGCACCACGCGAAGTCGCCAGAAAGGAAGAGCAATCGGTTTTTTTTGCGATCCGTTAAGGTCATTGATTGTTACCTGTTGTTTCTTACAATCAGAGCCAGAAATTGTGTAATCCGGAGCAATATAGATCTGATCCCTCTGTGGATCATCACTCACAACGAGTAGCGCCATAGTGGCAGATGGGTCGGAGCAATCAGTGGGAGATACGTAAATACTCTCTGGGTATCGGATAGAGAAACCCAGCAGAGAATTGGTGTATGTTTTCCAAGAAGCGGCATGTACTGATGAACTATTTGACGATCCATTAGAAAATGAACTGACCTGAGAGCTGGAAGCAATTCCCGTATCGGAAGTCGGGCTACTCTGACATGCGGCCACGATGATTGCGGAAATAACTAAGGCACCGAAGGTTATTTTTCTCATAGAAATAGAGTACATATTCGTATTTGCCTTGTACATGGGTGCAAACTTGTAAGAGGAGTTTGGCAAAAACTAGTCAAAATTCTTGATGAGAAAATGTTTAGAGTTGGAGCGGGATATGGGAACTTATTCGGACCAAGACTCAGCCCCAGGGAGGGGTTGGGAGGTCCTCCTCCCAATTAAAAAATTCTCCAGACAACCTCGAAACAAGAAAAATCTCCGTTAGCTGAACAGAACTATTTGCTGCCATAAATTGTCTGGAGCGAGCTACTGGAAGGTAGTAACAGCTACTCAAACATTCTCACTCCTTTCATGCAGATGCTTCTTCAGGAAGGCCCTTCCCGAATGCGATTTCAAATAATCTTCAAATTTTTCCGCGCGTTTACGATCTTTAAAAATCACACAGAGTCGCAACGTCCATGGTTTGAATTTATTCGTATGAATACTTTTACCTGCATTGTGTTCAACTAGCCTTCGTTTAATATTGTTTGTGATACCACAATACCAATGTTGCCTGTTTTCCGATTCAAGAACGTAGACAAAATGCATAGCAGGGTAGTCTAACTTAAAAGGCCCGGCTTCGTCTCGCTGCGGCTCGACTATGCCGAGGCACCCAGCCTTTTATATTCTCGTGAGTTTGCGAAACCTCGGCGTAGCCCGCAGGCGAAGCCGGGTGGAGCGGGATACGGGAATCGAACCCGTGTCTCAAGCTTGGGAAGCTCGCGTACTACCACTGTACTAATCCCGCGTAGTTGTCCGACTTCGCGGTATTATAATATTGATGCTGTAGCTAATAAGAAGGGAGTCATGGCGGGCGATACCGCTACGCCGCGACAACTCCACTAGCGACATCTGGGCGAAGCGGGATCGACGATCAGAAGCTTCTCAACAAACTAGAAGACATTCTGAGGAATTCCGCGAAGCCGGATGGAGCGGATGACGGGGCTCGAACCCGCGACCTGCGCCTTGGCAAGGCGCCGCTCTACCAACTGAGCTACATCCGCAAGAGCCAGAGGATGCTACGGAGGATTGATATCTGATGCAAGTCCTGCTGTATTTGCCGTTATTACCGTTTAGGGACGAAATAACCTGCACATTCATCAAAAGGAAATGTCAAATGCAATTCGGTAATCCCCTGCCCATAGCAGCGTCATAGGGTGTGTTATCAGATTTCTTCCCCCTTATTCCATGAGTCTCCTTTGGTTTCTTATCATCGGTATTGCAGCCGGCTGGATCGCCGGCGAATTGATGCGCGGCAATGGCTTCGGCCTCGTCGGCAACCTGGTCGTCGGCGTCATCGGCGCTGTGATCGGCGGATACATCTTCGGTCTGTTTGGTGTCACCACCTATGGACTGATCGGCTCGCTCATCACGGCAGTAGTGGGAGCAGTGGTACTGCTGTTCATCGTCAACGCCTTCCGACGAACAGCCTAACTTAGTAATTAAAAGCTATCGACAACATTCAGGAGAAGCGGAGCATTCGAATCACTCCGCTTCTCCTTCATCGTATACGGCTACGCGGCATAGATCAGAAGGGTTATTTGAAGTTTTAGAACTAGTAAACCGGTGAGCCGAACACCATTGCGGCGTAGCGAGATCGCCGGCCAGACGCATTCCTAGGCAACCCCAAGATCGTCGCTCCCTCGTCGCGAAGCCGAATGGTGCGCTCGGCGGGAATTGAACCCACAACCTTCGGCTTCGGAGGCCGACGCTCTATCCAGTTGAGCTACGAGCGCAATTGGAAGAACTCTACCGCATTTTTGGTGGTGATGGCATCCACTTCTTCCAAGGACAAACCCTTGATATCAGCAATACACTGGGCCACTTCCACTACGTACGCCGGCTCATTTCTTTTACCTCGGTATGGAACAGGTGCCAAGTACGGCGCATCGGTCTCGACCATGATCTGTTCAATGGGCGTACGCCGGATGGTCTCGCGGATATCCTGAGATTTTGGGAACGTGGCAATGCCGGTGAAAGACAGAAAATAACCGCGCTCAAGTAACGGGACGACATCGGCAAATGTCTCGCTGCAGCAGTGCAGGACTAATTTTTCGGGTTTGATCTGCTCGACAATCTGTCGCACATCTTCAATTGCTTCGCGGCAATGCACGACGACAGGAAATCCTTCGCAGCCGGCAAATTTGAGCTGCGCGATAAAGGCATCGCGCTGCACATCACGCGGCGAAAAATCATAGTGATAATCGAGCCCAATCTCCCCCACCGCCTTCACCCGATCGGAATAGGTCGTCAGCGCTAGCAGTCGCCGCTCAGCGTCATCATTCCACTGCGAGGCATGGTGCGGATGCACGCCGACAGCGCAGAACAGTTGTTTGTAACGCCGCGCCAGGTCCACACACTTTTCAGATTCCGCCACGGAATCGGCGATGGTGATCATCTGCGTTACGCCTCGGTCCTTGGCACGTTCCAGTACCTGCAACAAATCCGACTCAAATTTTGCATCGGCTAAATGACAATGGGAATCGATCATATAAATAGAGGATACAGAAGGTTGTATTCAAGGCGCGATGCTTTATAGTTTGCTGGCTCCATGTACATGGGTCAGTAGCTCAGCGGTAGAGCAGTGCCCTTTTAAGGCATTGGCCGTGGGTTCAAATCCCACCTGACCCACCACCTTTGCCTCTCCAGTGGGGCTTTTTTTGCTCAAGTTGGACAATATATCGGTTATATAAGAATGGGAGCGAGCAATGTGAGCAATGTCTGTTTTGCGCAGAAAGCTGTGTAAAGGAACGTCATAGGAATATCAGACGTTGATCGATAGTATATCTGCAATGAAAGTAGCCCTCGTCCACGAACTCTTGACCATGCGCGGCGGTGCCGAGCGAGTTCTACGCGTGCTCGCCGACATGTACCCCGACGCACCGATTTACACGCTGCTGTACGACGAGCAAAAGCTGGGCGAGTGGTTTCCCAAGGATCGAGTCGTAACCAGCAAACTGCAGAAATGGGCCTGGCTCTCAACCAACCATCATCTATATCTGAAGCATTTTCCTGCCGCTGTGGAAGCGTGGGATTTTTCTGACTTTGAGCTGGTGATCTCGTCGTCATCGGCCTTCACTCACGGCATCATCACCAACGGACAACCCAAGCACCTGTGCTATGTCCAATCCCCTGCCCGCTATCTGTGGGACCGCACGCACGATGTACAGGAACGCGCAGGTCACGGCCTCTTCGGCCGGCTCAAACGCTGGTATCTCTCTCGAACGTTCCATCGCCTCCGTATCTGGGACAGCGAAGCGGCTGATCGACCGGACGCATTACTTGCTCCATCAAAGGAAGTACAACGGCGCATCGAGCTGTACTGGCGACGCGAATCCACGGTGGTGCACCCGCCTATCGATGATGCATGGCTGGAGCAAAAGCCAGAAGCGAGAGACCAGAAGCCTGCATTATATTTTCTCATCGTCTCAACGCTCGCCGATTACAAACGCATCGATCTGGCCATCGCTGCATGTAACCAACTGAAGCTGCCACTGAAAATCGTCGGCGAAGGCCCGGCGTTACCCGCGCTCAAGCGTCTCGCCGGACCGACGATCGAATTCCTTGGCTACCGATCACATGAAGAGCTGAGGAACCTCTACGCCAACGCCACGGCAACCCTGTTTCCCGGCGAAGAAGATTTTGGCTTGGTACCGCTCGAATCCATGGCCTGCGGCACACCGGTGATCGCCTACGGCCGCGGCGGCGCTAAGGAAACCGTGATACCGAAAACCGGTATCTTCTTCGACGAGCCGACCGCCGAGTCACTGGCACATGCCATCTACACTTTCGATCGATCCCTCTTCGATCCCGCAACTTTGCACGCTCACGCCAAAGAGTTCTCTCGTAAGAAATTCGAGGAGGCAATAAAGCAAGAAGTGAAGAACACGATGAAATAAAATCCTCGACTTCTTCGGTTCCGTCGGTTTCTTCTTCACACAAACAGGCTCGCCTGCGCTCCCTCCGGCAACTTTCTGCCCAGTTTTTCAAATGTTTTCCTCGTCGCAATGCGACCCTTCGGCGTGCGCTGCAGATACCCCTGCTGCATCAAGTACGGCTCATACACGTCTTCAATCGTCTGCTCTTCCTCGGCAAGTACCGCAGCAAGTGTCGAGAGACCTACCGGTCCGCCACCGAAGCTGTCGACAATCGAAAGGAGCAGTGCGCGGTCTGTGGCATCCAACCCTTCGGCATCGATTTCAAGCGCGTCGAGTGTCGTCTCGACCGATGCACGATCGACGAGCGACTTTCCGGCCACCTGTGCAAAATCGCGCACGGCGCGGATCAAACGGTTGGCGATGCGCGGCGTTGAGCGGCTGCTCTGGGCAATGCGCCGGGCCGCTTTTTCTTCAAACGAGATCGAGAGAATGGCGGCGCTCCGTTCGACGATCAATTCCATCTCATTTAAATCGTAGAACGACAACTTATACTGATGCAGAAAGCGATCACGCAACGGCGCGCTGATGGCTCCGGCTTTGGTGGTGGCACCGATGAGTGTGAACGGCTGAAGCGTGAGCCGCATCGATCGTGCAGTCGGCCCTTTGCCGATCACCAGATCCAACGCACAATCTTCCATCGCGGAGTACAGCATCTCTTCCACCACCGGCCGCAGACGGTGAATTTCGTCGATGAATAACACATCGCCGGCCTGCAGATTAGTGAGGATGGATGCCAGATCACCCGGTTTTTCGAGCACCGGCCCGCTGGTAATCCGGATCTGCGATTCCATCTCACGCGCCATGATGTGCGCCAGCGTCGTCTTGCCCAGCCCTGGCGGACCATTGAGCAGAATATGTCCCAGCGGCTCCTTACGCGCTTTGGCCGCCTGAATGTGCAGCAACAAATGGCCTTTGATCCTCCCCTGCCCGATGTACTCGCTCAGCATCCGCGGCCGCAACGATTGTTCAAACACATTCGTATCCGCACTCGTCTTTTCAGGCTGCGTCACCGGCTCCGTCTGTATCCGCTGAATCACCATAGGAAGGAATGATAGCAGAGAGACTGAACGACAAGAGAAGAATGAAGAAAATTCCAGCACGACTCCTGTTCCGCTACACTCGGGGTATGCCTCGCGTCTGGAAGATTTTCGTCACTGTTGTGTTCATCGGCGCACTGGGAACATTGGGCACCCTCGATGCACTACTCCTGCCAAGCGATGTCGGCGCGGTGATGGCATTGCAACCGCATAGTAACGGGAATGATGCGTCATCAGGGGTCGATATCCATACCGGACCTGATGTGACCGGGATTTTGCAATCACAACACCTGACTCCCACCAGCGACGGAACGGGTAATGGCAGTCTTTTGTCGCGCATCATCACTGATCCTGCCACGGTACAGACCTATGTCCTGCTCAAGGACAACGATCGCGTGGCTCTCTTTTCGTGGACGCAGTCCGCCAATGTGAAGGAGTATTTCAATGCCATGCGCACGGCTCTCCTCAAATCCTTCTCGCCTGGCGTGCGCGATCTGCACGACGACCGGGTGGCTGATCCAGGTAAACCGGTACGCGATGTGCTCAGCTTCCTCGATCCACAGATCAGCGACGAAAAAATCATCCTGATGCGCGTCCAGGATCGGCTGTACGAGTTCCATGTGGCTCCGGGAAAAGAAATGGACGTACAGGGGTTGATGGAAGCATTATCAATGTAAAGGGCCAGAAACCAGATACCAAAGTCCAATGAGCAATTCTCGTACGATCTGGATTCCCGGCTTCTGGTATTTGGTATCTGGTTTCTGGCCTCTCCTTAAAAACTGCCTTTAAGGCCTTATTCGCCCTTGTCAACGCCTACTGTCTCTTATACAGTGCCCCGGCTATGCCAAAAGTGATCAAGAAAGTCATCAAAGTAATGGCCCGTGGCGGCCAGGCGAATCCCGCTCCTCCTCTCGGACCGGCGCTCGGTCAGGCCGGCGTGGATATCAGTGGATTCTGCACGCAGTTTAATGACAAAACCAAGGATCGCATGGGCAAGATGCTTCCGGTCGTGATTACGGTCTACGACGATCGCAGCTTCTCCTTTAAGGTAAAGCAGCCGGCCGTATCGGCCATGATCAAGGAAGCAGCCAAGATCGAGAGCGGCAGCGGCGAACCGAACAAGAAAAAAGTCGGCAAGATCACGAAGAAGCAGGTGGAAGAAATTGCCACGATCAAGATGCCGGACTTGAACGCCAACGATCTGGAAGGAGCTATGGCAACCGTGATGGGAACAGCCAGAAGCATGGGAGTGACGGTTGAGTAAACATGAAAGTCAGGTAGTCAGAGATACACTGACCACTGTCTTCTGATCACTTCTTTTCACATGCGCAACGCATTTATCGTGCACCATTTCATCATCATGAGTAGACTTTTCAACGACCTTTCCGCTTTTACGAATGATCAGTGATCCCTTCTTGTCGATTGGAACGATCGGCCTTCTCTACGCCTTGATCTTGCCGATCCTTCTGCTGCAGCTGCTCGCCTTCTTGTTTATCCCCAGTATTTTGACAGCGGGCGCACGATCGTTGTCGGTCGGAAAAGCGATCTACAGTTTTCTGATGCAGGGCCTGGGCATCATCATGATGAGCATGGGCGCGCTGCCTTCGCTCTTCTCCGTCCTCTCCAGTCAGGTCGTCGGTGCGGCGGCGTTTTCCACCAATACCTATTTGGGTCTTCTGATTGTGTTCGCCGTCGGCGGTCTGATTTTCTTAATGCATGAACACCTGGCTCGCACTATCGATGAACCGTCTCGCGCCATCCCCTACGCCATCTACTTCTTCACGTTCAAGATTATCGGCTTCGTCGCCACCCTCTTCGGTTGTCTCACGCTACTGTTGAGCATGCTCTTCGGCGTTGCCAGCATTACACCCGGCTGGTGGATCATGCCGGTCATTATTCTGGTCTACGGATTGATCCTGTCGTACTGCACCCGCTTGGACACTCTGGGCCTCAGTCCGCAAAAAGTACCTGTTCCTCGCCCTGCACCCACGCCCGCTGCCGCGATGATCGCCCGGGCAACACCACCCGATCCGGTCCCATCACCATCAAAGCCGATTATCCCCGGTAAAGTCCTGACCACGGCCTCTATGGTCGCTGCGGCCAAACCAGCTGAATCTTTCTCGGCTACGACGGGTTCTAATCTGACTCCACCCAAAGCGGACGAAAAGGCTTCCAGTGCCAAGAAAAAGCCAGCTGCCAAGAAGAAAAAGGCATAGGGAGGCCTTGCGCACGTCCTCCTTTATCTGCACAATCATCCCGGTTCGTGGGAGCCCTTCGACAAGTTTAGGGTGACATTTGTCAGCCTCATCCGGGCGCCCATACTCAGCACTTCGCTGATTTCTACCACGTTCCCCCTTATCATCATGTCCGGTAAAACAAGCCCGCTCGCGCGGAAGAAAGGCAAAAAGTACGCTGAGCGCAAGGCGCTCGTCACGAAGCCCAGTTATCCGATTGCCGAAGCAACGGAATTATTGACGAAACTGAGCGTCAGTTCGTTCGACGGCAGCGCCGAGGTGCACATCCGCATCAACGCCGATACCACCCAGGCCGATCAGCTTATTCGTACGACAGTTGCCCTGCCACACGGCACCGGCAAAACTATCCGTATCGCTGCGTTCGTCCCTGACGACCAGATCGATGCCGCCAAAAAAGCAGGCGCGGATCTGGCGGGCAACGAAGATCTGATCAAGCAGATCGAGGAAGGCAAGATCGATTTTGACGTCGCGGTTGCCAGTCCCAAAGTGATGAAAGACCTGGGAAAAGTGGCCAAGACTCTTGGACAAAAAGGACTGATGCCATCGCCCAAAGCCGGCACAGTAACCGACAAGATCGCCAAGACGATCGATGAGCTGAAGAAAGGACGCATCGAAGTCCGTATGGACAAGCAAGGCATCATCCACGTGATCTTCGGTAAGATCTCGTTCGGCGGCAAAAAATTGGAAGAGAACTTGACGATGCTGATGCAGGCCATCAACGAAGCCAAGCCCAGCGGCATCAAAGGCGAATACATCAAGAGCGTGTCCGTCTCGCCCACCATGGGCCCAGCCCTGAAGGTGGAATTCTAAGCAATTTTATAGACGTAAATAAAGGGCATCGTCACGATGCCCTTTTAAGTACAAACACCTATTGGGCGGTACACGCCGGCGATGCATATGCTTTCTTGTAGAAGCCGCGCAGAAAGCGATAGCGCCATACTGATGAAAATGGAAGAAACTTCGAAATAACTTAGGTCTCCGCATTGCGCTGTGAGACGGCGCTCTTTAAGCAACTAGAATAGTTTTTGCTTCTGCCAGAGTCTCCACCCGCACCAATTTATCGCGCATCTCGCGCGCACCGTCGAATCCTTTGACATAACTCGACAAATGCCTGCGCATCTCGAGCATGCCCCGCTTCTCGCCCTTCTGCGACACGGCCAGTTCACAATGCATCAAAATGAATGGAATTTTCTCTTCGAATTTCAAAGAAGCCACCGTCGGCGCAGCAATCTGATCACTGATAACCGGTCTCTGATCATCCGTCCCCAAAGTTTCAAATGCTTTCTCAATATCCCCCATCACCCACGGGTTTCCAAAGGTCCCCCGCCCCACCATCACACCGTCCAGGTTTCTGATCTTCTCGATCGCGTCAGCTGCCGTAAAAATATCGCCGTTGCCGATGACCGGAACGGAGACCGCGTTCTTGAGCGCATAAATCGGATCCCAATCCGCTTTGCCGCCGAATTTATCGCAATAACGCCGGCCATGAATGGCGAGTGCTTCGGCACCTGCTTCAATCAGTCCCTGGCAGAACGGGATGAGTGCTTCTTTAGCATCCCATCCGAGGCGTGTCTTCACGCTCACCGGAATGGAGACGGCCTTCTTGGTCGCATGCACCAGCTCCGCCGCCAACTTCGGATCCTTGAGCAATGCCGATCCATGGCACGACGACACCACTTTCGCCGCCGGGCATCCCATATTGATATCGATGCCATCGGCTCCCATCTGTTCGATGACTTTGGCCGCCTCCAGGAAATGATCCGGATCCTTGCCAAACACTTGCACAATAAAGGGGCACTCGAGCTCCGCATTGAAATGCAGCATGCTGATGGTCTTTTTGGCACCGTACGCGATGGCATCGGTACTGAGAAATTCGGTGTAGACAATGGTCGTCGGCGCAATACTCTTGATCAGCTGGCGGTATGACGCATCAGTGACACCTGCCATGGGGGCAAGTGCGAGGATCGGCCGACGGGTGGTTTGCCAGTTGAAGGAGGTCATCAGTGCTACATTGCTAAATTGTTCAGGTATTCGCAAGCGATCTGTACAGATGTTACCTAACAATTGAACAATTTAACAATTACGCAATAGGCCATTCGGCATCTATTAGCCAGAATGGAGGCGATGCAGCTGCGCAGTCGTTTTTCCGTCGGGCTCCTGGTGATGATTCCAGCCATTGCCATGGCACAAAACCCTAATCTAATTCCGGAGAACGGCCTGCTTGCCCCGGGCTGCAACTTCATCACCGGCGAGTTCGGCTTCCACTGCGTGCCGATCTATATTGGAATGCTCATGAAAATCCTGTTCGGTTTTGCCGCCGGTATCGCCCTGACCGAGATCATCTATTCGGGCTATCAGATCGCCTTCGGCGGATTGCAGGGGGGTGATACGTCTGGTCCGCGCATGCGCATCTTGTACGCTCTGCTGGGATTGGCCGTCTCTGTGTTTGCCTTCGCCATTATCGATACCGCTCTTCTCGCTCTCAC
The DNA here is from genome assembly GCA_041691135.1 of Candidatus Peribacteria bacterium. GTDB lineage: Bacteria > Patescibacteriota > Gracilibacteria > Peribacterales > Peribacteraceae > JAQBQQ01. The sequence continues at coordinate 87,154 of JBEPVF010000003.1, read as the reverse complement.
CACTCCCGCTACTCCCGCCTCATGAAAAAACCCGTCAAACCATCGTTCACATCGCTGCGTATCATCGGCGAGAAAGCGCAAAAGTTGCTGGCCAAAGCAAAGCAGATGAACGAGAGCCATCCGATGAAGCAGGGCGTTAAACTCCCGCCTCCGGCAAAACAGGATGAAATTCTGGTTCATTTGTCTATCGGCAGCATCGTCAAAGCCACACTCGCCATTCTGGCCGTGGGCATCGGTGTGATCATGCTATACATGCTCGCCGACAAGATCATCCTGCTGCTGCTCGGCATCTTCATCGCCACCATTATTGATCCCAGCGTACAGACCATGCAGCGCTGGGGCATTCCAAGGATTATTGCAGTGCTGTTGGATTACTTCATCGCCCTGTTTCTCATCGTTTTCCTGCTCGTATCGCTGATCCCGATCATCGCCGAACAGATTCAGCAGATTGCGGTGTTGATCAACGATCAGACCAATGTATTCCTCAAGAACCCCGAGGTGCACTTCCCGTTCCTGACGAGCGACGTGAACACGCGATTGACTGTCTTCGTCCAATCGACGTTGCAGAATCTGAACATCACGAAAATCACGGATGCCCTGACCCAGTTTGGCCAGAACCTGAACACCGCCGCCCAGGGTTCGCTCATCTTCGCGGCTCAGATCGCCGGTTCGCTGGTCAACTTTGTACTCCAGGCCATCACCGTCTTCGTACTCGCCTTCTTTTTGCAGCTGGAGAAAGAGAAAATTATCAGTTGGCTGCGCGGGTTCCTGTCGATGCATTACCGCTCCTACGTCGACGATAAGTCCGAGATGATCCACTACAAACTGGCGCAATGGGCGCGCGGACAACTGCTGTTATGTCTGTCCATCGCCATCCTCGTGTTCATCGCCTTGTGGATCCTGGGAATGCCGTACGCGCTCACTCTCGCGATACTCGCCGGCTTCACCGAATTCATCCCCGTTGTCGGTCCGCTGATCGCCGCCATCCCTTCTGTCCTCATCGCCGTGACCGCCAAAGGATTGCTGTGGGGAGTGGTCGTTGCCGTCGTCTACTACGTCATCCAGTGGTGCGAGAACAACCTGCTCGTTCCGCTGATTATGAAGCGCGCCGTCGGCCTGTCACCCATCGCCATCCTGTTCGCTATCATGGTCGGCATCAGCTTCCCCACGCTCATCCATCCGATCTTGGGCGTGATGCTATCCGTCCCGGTGACCTCCATCATCTCTATTTTCCTGGAAGATCTGCGCGAGATGCGGACGAAGAGGTAAAGGTCGAAAGCAACGATGCACTTCTTTTATGAGAAGAATGAAAAGTATTCTTGTCATTGTTACCTAACATTTATTCATAAAACCATAATTAGAAGGTGTGCGTCTCTTCACTTTTAAAATACATCAGTTAAAATCTAAAGATTCCTTTCGACAGTTATCACTCACGTTGATAGACTGATAAGGAGTCATTCATTACCCTTATCTCTCATGCACCCGTTCGATCGTTTCACACCCAATGCCAAGCTCGCGCTGCAGATCGCCGAGCAGGAGGCGAAGAATCTCAAGAGTTCGTACATTGGCACTGAGCACTTGCTGCTCGGATTACTCAGCATTCCAAAATCACTCGGCTTCTCCATATTCACGGGAGCCGGTGTAACCCAAGAGAACGTCCGTATTCTGATGAAGGCGATGAAGACGACCGCCATCGAGGGCGAACATGTGAAGCACGGTCTGTCGACTTATTTGCATACGGTGATTGAACAGAGCGTCGTGACGGCACATAAGTTCCGCCACGCGAACGTGGGAACCGAGCACTTGCTCCACTCGCTGGTATCAACCGGAAAGAATGCGGCCACCTTGATCCTGGAAAATATGCAGGTCGATCCCGAAGACCTCCGCCTGCGCGTGGAGGAAATGTTCGGTCAGATCAGTCAGTTCAAACAGCAGAACCGCAACCTCGAGCAATCGCTTGAGGCATTCTTCAGCGGCCTGCAGGGAGTGATTGTCGGCAACATGCAGAATCAGCAGGGTGCCGCCGAGCCCGAAGGCCTCAAGCGCAAGAAGGGCGACAGCAAGAGCAAGACACCCGTGCTGGATTATTTTACGGATGACCTGATCGCCAAAGTAAAAGAGAAGAAGATCGATCCGATCATCGGCCGCGACGAAGAGATCGAGCGTCTGATCCGCATCCTGAACCGCAAGACCAAGAACAATCCGGTGCTCATCGGCGAACCGGGCGTCGGCAAGACGGCCATCGTCGAAGGCCTTGCGCAGCGCATCGTCGCCGGCACGGTCCCCGATTCCCTGCGCGGCAAGCGACTACTCGTCCTCAACATGGGATCACTGGTCGCCGGTACCAAGTACCGTGGCGAGTTTGAGCAACGCTTCGATGACATCATTAAAGAAGCAGCTAAGAGCGACAACGAAATCATTCTGTTCATCGACGAGATTCACACCGTCGTCGGTGCCGGCTCAGCCGAAGGATCGCTGGATGCCGCCAATATTCTCAAGCCTGCGCTCAGTCGCGGTGCTTTGCGCGTGATCGGTGCCACCACGGTGGACGAATTCCGCACGGTGGAAAAAGATCGTGCTCTCGAGCGCCGGTTCCAGTCGATCATGGTCAACGAACCAAGCGTGGAAGATGCCATCAAGATCCTGCATGGCATCCGCGAGAGCTTTGAGCAGTTCCACCACCTCTCCATCACCGACGAGGCGATTGAGGCGGCTGTGACGCTCGGCAAGCGCTACATCACCGAACGCTATCTGCCGGACAAAGCGATCGATGTGATCGACGAAGCAGCCGCCGGCAAAAGTCTCCAGCACTCAGGCGGATCACCGGAACTGAAGAAGATGGAAGGAAAGATGGAAACGCTGCTCGCCAAGCAGCAACAGGCCGTGAAGGAGCAGAAATACCATCTGGCCCTGCGCCTGAAGCAGGAACAACAGACATTGAAGGAAGACATCGAGAAGATGAAGTCATCTGCCGACGGCGATCGCCGCACTCCCCTGTCGATCACTGACGATGATATCGCCAACGTGATCGGCCGCATGACCGGCATTCCGGTAACGAAACTGCTCAAATCGGAAGCCAAGCGCCTGACTAATCTGGAAGTCGTACTGCGCAAGAGCATCGTGGGACAGGACGAAGCGATCAAGAAGGTGGCCCGCGCCATCCGCCGCAGCCGCGTCGGCATCGGCGACTCACGCCGTCCGATCGGCTCGTTTCTCTTCCTCGGACCCACCGGCGTCGGCAAGACCGAACTCGTCCGCACCATCGCCAAAGAAGTCTTCAACCGCGAAGATGCACTGATCAAGATCGACATGTCCGAGTTCATGGAACGCCACAACGTGTCGCGCCTGATCGGCACCACCGCCGGTTACGTCGGCTACGAAGAAGGCGGCCAGCTGACCGAGTCGGTCCGCCGCAAGCCGTACTCGGTGATCCTGTTCGACGAAATCGAGAAGGCTCACCCCGAATTCTTCAATCTCCTGCTCCAAATTCTGGAAGACGGTCAGTTGACGGACGGCACGGGCAAGACGGTCGACTTCACCAATACGATCATCGTGATGACCAGCAACATCGGCGCCGAAAAATTGACCAAGCAGGCCGCCAAGATCGGCTTCAAGTTACACGAGGAAGCACAGGCCGAAGAGCACGCGTACGAAGAGAAGTGCGCGGAAGTGATCGGCGAACTGAAAGACAATCTCCGTCCCGAGTTCCTCAACCGCGTCGACCACATCATCGTCTTCAATGCGCTGAACCAACAGCACATCCGCAAGATCGTGAAGATCCATATCGATGAACTCGAGAAGCGTTTGCAGGATCAGGGCTACAACCTTGAGTACGATCAGAAGGTGATCAACCTGCTGGCCGAGGAAGGATTCGACCCCGAGTACGGCGCACGTCCCGTCCGCCGCGTGATCCAGGATCTGATCGAATCCGAAATAGCCGAACACATTCTCCGTGGCATCTTCCAAGACGGCGACACCATCAAGATCGTCAAGAAGGACAAAGGCCACTTCGATTTCCTGCCCGGCGATAAGAAACCGCTGCTCGCTGCTCCGCAGAAAGAGGAAGAAATGGCTACGGCCTGACGGAACCGAGGCAACCGATGGAACCAAAGAAACCGATGATCATCGGTTTCTTTTAGTAAATGACTGACAGACAGCCGATACTAGAAATATTTAAAAATGGCTTAAAAAGTGAATTTGAATCAAAATTTCTCATCCTCGGTTTCATCGGTTCCCTCGCAGCCGTCGGTTTCTTCTCGTTATTGAGAAAAAGCTCAAAAAAGGCTATAATAGAGAGATTCAATCAACAAACACTCATGCCCATCGATCCTGTCAAAATCCCGCAGAACGTGTACATCGAGGACCGCATTGTCGGTCCACTCACCCTGCGACAGATCATCATCATCGCCGTGGGCGGCGGATTCAGTTATGCGCTGTACGCCAGTCTTGCAAAATCCTACGGCGGTCCGCCGAATATAGTGGTGACAGTACTGGTCTGGTTGCCGGCATTGATATCGGCGATTGTCGCACTGGTAAAGATCAACGACCTCTCCATCGCACGTATCTGCTTCTTGATGCTTGAGCGTGTGAACAAACCTGCCCAGCGCATGTATGGCCCACGTCGCGGTCTGGCCATCCACATCCGCACGAGCGCCGCTATTTCGAAGCAAGGATCGGATCAGACACCGAATCCGGAACTCGCAACGACACAGAAGAAAATTGAAGAACTTAGTTCTGTACTCGATCGCGGCGTCACGACAATGGAGGTATCACCTGCATTGCTGACGGCAGTAAAAGAATCCGAACCGGCCGCAGCCGAAATTTCGATCAATGATGAAGTGAATGCCACTGAGCCCATTTCCCTGCCGGTTGATCCGACGCGTATCAAGACCGACATGCCGGCGGGTTCGATGCAGCTATCCGACTTGTCTGTCTTTCGAGATATCTTCCCACAACACGACTAATGGACGAGACGACGCAACCAAAGGCCAAGGATACGGTGAAGCAGCGCAAAAAAAGTCCGCTGAGTTCTACGCAGCGCTTCCTGCCTATCGCCGAAATCCGCAACGACACTGTGCTTCTGAAGAACGGCGGCCATCGTGCCGTGTTGCAGGTGGAGGCGCTCAACTTCAGCCTGAAGAGCGAGACGGAACAGCAGGGCATCATCGCCGGCTACGAATCGTTCGTGAACACAATCAGCTTTCCGCTGCAGATCATCATCCGTTCGTCCAAGATGAACATTGATCCGTACCTCGCCGATCTCCGCACCATCGGCGGCACGCAAACGAATGAACTCCTGAAAGATCAGACTCTTTCGTACGCCGACTTTGTGGAGAAGCTGATCGATGTGGCCGATATCCGTCAGAAGCGTTTCTTCGTCGTCATCCCCATGGATGCCGCCGCTCACAAGAAAACCCTGGTCGAACAGTTCTTCGGCTGGATCAGTCCCGACGACTCGATGTCCAAAGCCGTCCAGCGCGAACGCGACTTCGCCTTCAACAGCCGCATCCTCAAGGAACGCATGAACCTGATACAGGCCGGACTCGAAAATATCGGACTTCAAAGCCATCGTCTGACGACACAGGAATTGATCGAGCTGTACTACCAGATCTACAACCCCGCCACGAGCCAGGAACAGAAGCTGGCGGAGGAGGGGCAGATGAAGATTGCAAGAAACGTCCTTTAAAGAAGGTGACCGATGTGACCGAGGGGGCAGAGATGGCAGAAGAAGGGATTTTGAGGGTATTCCTCTGAATCTTTTGCATTCCCTTCATCGGTCACATCGGTCACTTCTGCCACCTCGGTAACCTTTATATGCGCTTTTGACATATCTCTCACTCTCTGGAATAATTTCCTTGAATTGCGCTGCTCGTGCGAGAGCGCTCCCCCTTCTTTTTTACTCCTTCCCTCGCACCCCTGTTTTTGTATGGCAACTGCTTCGAAAAACAAGAAACCGCAGTCTTCCGTGATGGATGCACTGCTCAAAGAATCCCCTGCCGTCCTGCGCGTCCACCCCGGCGAACTGCGCGAAGGGACTGTCGTCTTTAAAGGAAAGAACAAACTGCTCATGGATATCGATGGCGTGGCCACCGGTATTATTTCGGGGCGTGAGCTGCGCGACTCGTTTAACACGTTCAAGGAACTCCACACCGGTGATCTGGTAAATGCACTCGTACTCGAAGAAGAGAACGAGGAAGGCATGATCGTGATGAGTCTTCGCATGGCCAGCCAGCAGAAAGCGTGGGACCGTTTCCACAAACTGGTGGAGCAGGATGCAACAATGAAGTTCACGGCGCAGGAAGCCAACAAAGGCGGACTGCTCGCCAACATCGACGGCATTCGCACCTTCCTGCCTGTGTCTCAACTGGCTCCGGTCAATTACCCGCGCGTCAATAACGCCGATGCCAGCGAGATCATCACTCGTTTGCAGAAGTTCATCGGCCACACCTTCACCGTCAAAATCATCACGATGGACGAAGATGCCGGCAAGATCGTCGTATCGGAGCGCGAGGCCATGAGCGAGGAACGCTCGAAGTCGCTGGAGCAATTGCATGCCGGCGACGTGAAGGAAGGCATCGTGAGCGGTATTGTGAAGTTCGGTCTGTTCGTCGCCTTCGACGGCTTGGAAGGATTGGTGCACATCTCCGAAATCGCCTGGGGCCATGTGAAGAACCCCTCCGAGTACGCTGAGCCGGGCGACCGCGTGAAAGTGAAGGTGATCGGCATCGACGGCGAGAAACTGAGCCTGTCGATCAAACAGCTGACGAAGGATCCGTGGGAAGAGATCGCCGAGCGTTACCCCGTCGGCAAGAAGGTACAAGGCACGGTCATTCGCTTCGCCGATTACGGCGCGTTCCTCAAACTCGAAAAGGAAATCAACGGATTGGTGCACTTGAGTGAACTGGCTCATCACAAAGTGACCGACCCAGCCGAAGTCCTCACCATCGGCCAGAAAGTCGATGCCCAGGTGATCAACATCGACGTCGACGAGCGCCGCATCGGTCTCTCGATCAAGGCATTGCAGCCGATCGACAAAGAGACAATGGAACGCCTGAAGAGGGAGCGCGAGGAAGAAGAGGCGACAGCGAAAAAGGAAGCCAAGGGAAGCGATGCATCCGAAGAAACCGATGAGAGCGATGCGGATGCTCCCACTACCGGGTTCGTCGCATCCAAGACGGGCAAAAAGTACTACCCGGCTGATTCGACTGCCGGCAAGAAGATCAAAGCCGAGAACCGCGTGCACTTCGCAACGGAAGAGGAGGCAGTGACGGGAGGATTTGAAGCGTAGAGGACTCCGACGGCGCCGATAACTCCGAAGAAACCGAGGACAATCCTCGGTTTCTTTTTTACATGAAAGTATCATTGGCTTCATCGGCGCCATCGGCGCCATCGGTTTCTTCGGAAATCTCTCCAGATCTTCCAAATCCTCACAGGGTCTGATCGCTCAGAAAGTGCAAATGCACGTACATCACCTCTTGTCCGCCTTTGGGTCCGACATGGAACGTTAATTTGTAGCCCTCAATCCCCTTCTCTTCGGCGAACTTGCGCGCTGTTTCTATAAGGAGGCCGGGAATGTCTGCATGCTCACCATGGCATTCGGCAATGGATGCGACGAATGTTTTGGGAATGAAGAGCAGGTGTGTCGGTGCTTTGGGATGGATGTCCCGGAACGCAAGCACGACATCGTCTTCGTACACGATATCGGCCGGAATCTGCTTGTCGCGGATTTTATGGAAGATGGTCGGTTCGGACATGTGACGATCATACGAGCAGCAGAACACGGCGGCAATCGCCCGGCGTGGCCGATCGCGATATGGTTCGTACGGCTTCTTTGTGCTATAATAGAAGGAATCCATCACATATAATCATATGGATTCAGCTGATGAAAGGATGTGAGCCTGCCGGATAAACAAGTGCTGATTCATTGACTTTCGCACAGAAAAAACAACAATAACTCTCACACATGTCTACCTCGTCCTCTCCAGAAACAGACCTGGCTCTCAGCACCTCCGTCGAGACGAGCAAGTTGATCGTGACGCAGCCGGCCAAGATGCGGGAGTTGAATGATTTACTGATGACGTTCGAGAGCTTTTCCAACAAAGTGAGTGAGCAGTCCGGCGAAGACCGTTCGGGCGACCTTGGTGGCGCCGGCTCCGGTACGGGAACCAAGGGTGCTGCCGCGACCAAAGGACAATCTGCACGCGATCTGGCTATTGCGGCGGTAGCGACCGATCCGCTTGTTCTGCAGAAGCAAATCCAGACCCATATTAAGCAGGAGGTCGAAGTTCTTTCCAAACAGGCCAAAGCTCTGGCTCACACGAGCAACAAACCAGGCGCGGCCCATCAACTGAATAACATCTACGCCCGTATCCGTCGTCTCAACTCACTCCTAGCAAGCATTCTGGAAGCATCATACGATGTGCTGAAGAGAATATTCGTGCGGGTGTTTATTGATAAACAACCAGTGCTATAAAAAGGTGACCGATGTGACCGAGGTGGCAGAGGTAACCCATGAAAAAGAGTTAAGAGGATAATGAAATATTCTCCTCATTTTCCTAATCCTCTGCAACCTCGGTCACCTCTGCTTCTTCGGTCACCTTTTTCTCGCATCTTCCACCTGATTCACAATCTCCGTGACCACTTTGCCGGCCAGCGGAACCCACTGAAAACTGCGCAGGAGCCAGAGCATGAGCGGGATGACGATGGCCAGTGCCGTGATGGCACCGAGACCTCCGGCAATGCCTTTAAGATAATTGAAGAAAAGCTGACGCCACGGGCTGAATGCATTCTGAAACTGATCCGGCAGCTCCTCCAGACCGATCTGAATTTTTTTGAGCGCATCAAGATCTGGCTTCTTCGGTGCCGGTACTTTCTTGGTCGCCATGGCGATTATTCATCGGAAGGCAATTTCTTCTTATGGGCATGCTTCTTCTGATTGATCAGGTCCATCACGAAATCCATAATCTGATCGGCCATCGACAGCGGCCGCAGGATCACCTTCTCGACCTCAGTCGTCACGTTCTGCGCGCGCCGCATGATTTTTCGCAGATCGACCACAATGAAGAGGGCATGGTAGAGGACAATAATCAGCATCACGGCAACGAGCATGTAGAGGAACATGAGCGCTTGTTCGTAGGTGAATGGCATACGTCGCAGAGGAAAAAGAGTACGATGAATCTACAGTCTAAGACGGAATTCTTCAATGTACTGACATGCAAAGTATGCCAAAAAGGTTCTTGCTACAACTCTGGCATCTACCGAGGAACGCATCGATGACACTCGTCACGCTGTACCAACACACACTCTCGCCGGACCATGGTCCTCTGCGCCACCTGCATCCGTACGGCTACTGTCGCCACGAACCGACGTGTTCGGCATACGCGAAACTGCAGTTGGAACGGAAGGGATTCGTGCGTGGAAGCATCATGGCATTCCTCAGAGTGCTGACGTGTCATCCGTGGCGAAAACCGGACGAGAGGAAAATACGAAAAGTACTGGGCGTGGAGTAAATCCACCTCTTATTACTTATTCGTCGTGAACGTAAAAGTCGAAAGGATTTGCTGAGCCACCGACAAATTTTGCTCATCCTTCGCAAATACCGTAACCGTCACACCTGACTTTCCGGATGGATTATTGATGTGGAAATTCTGAGTCAGCGCGTTAGTCGCTTCGGAGTATGCAAAGACATCTGCATCCCCCATAGTCAGTTTCTTATAGCCCGGATAATTCTGTTTGTCAGTTTCGCTGAGAGAATCATAGCGAATGAAGTCAGAACGATAGACACCAATCGCCGAGTCTGCCTGAACAGAACCACACTCCATACGCCACTCAGCTTTCTTATGCATCCGTTGGCACGTATCAACCGCAACCGCTGCTTTCGGCGTGTAGACCCACGCGATGATATTGAATCCTGCTTCAGCGTCGCTCGCGTCTGCCACTTTCCAATCGGCTGGATAGTGGAAGGTGAATCCATTTTTTTGACTGGTATAGGTTTGCATCTTCGCGGACGAAACCGACAAAACGGTGCTGCTCACATCCGAAGAAGTAATCTTGTCAGAAATTTCTGGCTCAGTCTGAGTCTGGCAAGCCACGAGGGTAAACGCAGTGGCAAATAGGAGAAGTCGCTTCATAGTTCAGAACTATAACAGGAACTATCGAACCAGCCCACGCTAAAAGTTAAGCGACATTTACCAGTTTAAGCGCCAAAACTTGCCCGCTTGGGCAATTAAAGAAAACCTGAAGGAACCATTGAATTTCGGCTTGCCCTTCACTAAACTAGATTGTCAATTTTTATGAGGACACCCCCTGCCTCGAAGACAACCGCTCAAGCAATCGTCCGATTCCACCCCGAATCTGGAACGGCGGTTCGTTTTGCATATTCCCCTCTCCACTAATGGGACCAGCCACCTCTAGCCTTATCAGCGAAGGAACTACCGACGCGACCGGCCATGTTTCCTGTATGGAACTTACCGGCAGTTCTCTCAGTGAGAATGCGTTTGATAAACTGTTCACCGGCTTAAAAGACGCGGTACTGGCCAAGAAGCCCGTGCTCAAGGAAATCTTGGAGAAGCATGGCCACAAGATGCTTTACGACTACGCCAAAGATTACATCGATGTGAACCTGAATCCGCCGATCGCCCTGCGACAGGAGCAACTGTTATCTGTTGTAGAAAAGGAAACCTCGCGCCTACTTGGACCCAAAGTGGCGGCCAGCGTCGTCAAACAATTGAGTCAGTACTACTTCGTGAGTACAGCTGACCATCATGGTCCACTCACGCATCCGTTTTTCATCAATTCCAACCTGCTGATTGCAACACCATTCGGCGAATACAACGAAACACTCGATAACGTGATTGTTCTGGCCTGCGCGGCAGTCTCGCAAAACAACTCATCCTTCCCGCGCGGTGTGGTATTCCACAGTAAGGCCGATGATGGCAGTACACATTTTAACTCAACTGCGTTTTTTGCAGCTCAGTACAGATTGTGCCCCGTCTATAACTTCAAGCCATACGACAAGAACGACCTAAAGAATTTACACAAAGGCATCGCCGAAAGGGTCAAGAGCGGCTGCATGGATCAGGCGACTGCCAACAAATTCAACGACATTTTTGCAGAGATTTATGAGCAAGATGACATCTTGAGTTGCAAATCCTACGGCGACCAGGTGACGAAGACGAATTACACGCTGTGGAAAAAATTGCTGGGCAGTAGCAAAGGAACAACGCGCGTTCCGAACCTTGTTTATCTGGAAATCGAGAGCATCGTGTCGCAGCTGATCCTAGAATTTCACCTCAACGAAGACACAACGATCAATCACTTCCTGTTCGATCCAGAGTGTGATCCGCTCATCAATGAGTATTTCCAGGGTATCACCGGAACATTCTCCGTTGCCGACAATTGGGGAACGTACATGTTCTGGGCACTGCCCAAGGGCGAACGGTACCGAATGGGCCTGAAGAAAATAGGCAACAAACTGGTGACCGACGATGGCAAATACTCGTACGACATCACACCGGAAGCCATTCGTGAGGGACTTTTAAGCAAGGAATTGATCCCGAGCAGCATGCTTGTGTACACCGTATTGTGCTTCTACTACGGTCTCAAATGCCTCGGCGGCTTTAGTCAGGTGAATTACCTCACCTTCATGAAGAATGCCTACATCAAGATGCAGGTGGATCGCGGCAAGTACCGCAGTATCGAAGTCTGTGCCCGCGCCCAGACCAAAGAGATTGTCGGCGACGTGAACGTGGCATTCCTCGAGACTGCCGCCGGCGAGCTCGTGCCGGCAACCGGCATCGACCTGTTGCTCTACGGCAAAGAAAATTGGTGGCAGCTGTTCGTCGAGGAATCGAAGAATATCTCGCTGACAGAAGCGATGAATCCGATGATGCCCGAACTGTATTCCATCATTTATCCCGAAGCCGAACGCAATAAAGAACTCCTCACCATTTCCGCGGAGGACATCACGCGCCATACCAACCTGCGCGAAAAGATTGCCCCCTGCGCATCTCTATAACAACTATGGCACCATCGACCATCCCCTTTCAGATACTGTGGCCGGGCGGCAATACCACGGCGCTCGTCGAAATACCCATCGCATCCGAAGACCGGGCGCAGGTGGCGAGTACGATCATGAAGGAATATCCGGAGATCGAACAAGTGGGTTTTCTGCAGACTGACCCGACCGGTGAGATAGACGTGCAGCTGCAGATGATGGGCGGAGAATTCTGCGGCAATGCCACACGCTCGACTGCCTTCTACTGGGCCAACAAAATCGGTAAAGATCGCATCACGCTGCGGACTTCAGGCATCGATGAACTTATCCCTGCCTTCGCCTCTCCCACAGACAGTTCTGTACACCTGCCATTGTCATTGATACAGAACATTGATCATGTAGACGAAAATAGCTCCATCGTGGAACTCAAAGGTATCACGCACATCCTATGCTGGGCCGAGCCGAACGAACAACTGACCCAGGAGTTGATCAAAGACTACAAACATCTGCCGGCCGTCGGCGTGATCTATGCACGGGAAGAAGGCAACACGGTAGTGATCGACCCGTACGTGTACGTGCGCGACACCGATACGTTGATTCACGAAACATCGTGCGGCTCGGGCAGCATTGCACTGGCGGCAGTACTTAACGACAGGAGCAGCGAATCGTCATTCACGATTACACAGCCAACGGGCAAAGAGATCATCGTCAAATTTGTCGGCGATTACATTATTCTGGCCGGAGATATAGAACACCGAGGAACTAAAGAGGTAAGAATGGATGCCTAACTGTGGAATGCTTAAAACACTCATTTTAGCCAATATGTGCATTTTATTGGCATATATTGACATTTATAACATTTTATGTGAAAATAACAAAGTTCTTTTCGCCATCGGCTGGTTTTTTAAACCAAAAAGCTGTGGCGGAGAGAGTTACCTGAACGGAAGCGCAGATTCAGTGGAGGTGACTCTTGAGAAAGTCCTATCTGGTTCCCGTCAAGGATTGGCGGACGACCCCGCTCGACAAGGCCAAGGAAGGCATCATGGATGATGATGACGGCTACACGGACGTTCAGCTGCTCCCCCAGAACGACACTGTCGTGATGGCGGAGCTCACCGGCTGCATGACGCGACCGGTGTACGAGGGCAGGGTCGATATCTACGCCAACGCCAACTCCAGCATGAAGCTGGGTGGTGGTGTCAAGAATGGCAAAGTCATTGGCGTTGAGACCGTCATTCGCGGCATCGAGCGCATGGATGCTCTCATTCAGGAGGCCTCGGATGGCGAGTTCGCCTACTGCGCCTTCGAAGTCCTCCGGCGTCCGGCCCGCCAGCGTGCGGGCCATCAGAAAACGTTCCTGCAAATCGTTGGTGACGGCGGTGATCTGACTCCGGCACAGATTTTGCTCTCCAGCCGCAAGGCTGATCGCATCTTCTCGCGGCCGCGTCCAACGAAAGACAATAACTTCGCGCAGCTCGTCGATCGTCTCAGCTCGCAGGCTGACCTCGTGGGCCAGCTCCGCGACGCCAACGACCCTCGCGACCCCGTCAGCACTGCGCTGGTCGAGGAATACGCAGGCATCCTGGCCTGCCTCGACCTGCGTGAAGGCATCGACGCAGGTGTGTCGATGCCTGCCTCGCACATCGTGCACGGAGGCGGAGCCTTCGACGGCATGATCATCGACAAGGCAGGATGGATCATGAGCCCTGTCCCGTTTGACTACCCCGACACCACAGTGACGGGATTGCTGTTCACAGAAGACGAGGGCAACTTCGACGTCTTGCACGCCAAGATCAAGGAAGATCCCCGTCTGACAGAGCACTTCCGCCAAATCGGCTACAACGGCGGAGCGTCATTCACCAAGGGGCAATGGGTTCGGATCCGGGACGCCAACCGGATCTTCGTTCGGGCGGTGACGGCCATGGGTGGCGTCCACTACATGGACGAACCTTGGCACAAGGAATTCGGCGTGGTCGTGACCAACGTTAACGGGAATCCCGCCATCGTCGATCCATCCGCTGCTAACTACCCCAACTCGGGCGGCACGGGTTACACCGTGATCCGTCAGGGCAAAACCGGTACCGCCGTGTGGCACACAGCCGTCGCCGAGGCCGCCCTCAAGCGGCAGGGCCTCATCGCCTAAGCCCCTGGGGGGCAACCAGCCGTAGAAAAGAACCAGGGGGCTCGTCGAAAGACGAGCCTCCGGTTTTAGTGTCAGCATAAAATGCAGTCGTAAATGTATCGTCATGAAATGAAGATTATTGACTAAATTACTATAATGTTTTAAATTAATTTTATTATGTCTGCTATTGCACTCCGGTCCCCAGATGCTGAAGGAAGGATGTTCTGGTGCATTAATTCCAAGCTCGATGCAACTGCTTTGAATACGGCTGAAGTTGCCATTCATAGATATCGAGACAATGCCTACAAATCTTTTGGTGCTGCCCTGCCAGTGTGTGGATTCAACTTTCCTCAAGCTGAAATCGACCGACTGCAGTATCTGGAACCAAACATCCAGGCGACAGTAGAAAACTGTGTCCAAGCATCACACCAACGAATTCCCGCACCTTTACTGCGGGTGCTGCTGGAAAAAAGATTTGATATAACCGTACTCATAAATTCACGCGGGGGCGGAGTGTCTGTTCAGCGCATGTTTTCGCAGTATATGAATCGCATAGCCGGTAGCGAAGGAATCGAAACGCTGGCGACATCCGTGGCCGCAAGCGCTGCGCATGTTCTTTTTTCCCAGGGCAAAGAACGGCTCTCCTATCCCAGCACTCAGTTCCTGCTCCATAGGCCGACATTCGTCCAAGCGGACTTTTCCGAGCGCGCTGCGCAGCTGAAGGTTCCAGAGAAAGACATTGTGGCTGCCTATGAATGGTGGGTACACAATGAGGTCGATCCGCTCTACGATGCTGAACTCGCGTCGATTACCCTCCCGCAACGTCAGCAGATGACAGCATTGTTCGAGCAAGAAAAAGAACCGGTGACGTTGGAGCGAAAAGTAAAATATTCGGGAGCCGATGCACCGGGCTTTATAACGCAATACCTGCAGGAAGATATCCCTCTACATACGCAGCTGGCACAGAGATACGGTGTGCCTGTTCATCCAGCGCAGTTCCATACCGATCCTGTTGCCCGCTTTGCCGTACTCTCGCAAATCGGCAGACGGCTACAACGCAGTGAGGTAGCGAGCATGGGAGTGCAGGTATATATCGAACAGGGCAAATGGCGCATACAAGGCGACTTCGACAATAACGCAGACGGCGCGACTGTTTTGCATCACGTTACAGAAGCAATTAAAGAGGTGGGTGCAGAACTGGGAATCGAGTTGTGAAGGCACATCAATTATTGTCTTTGTTGAATAGTATTCTATAATAAGCGTTCTTGAGACACATAGTTTCAAGCGTTCATTGACAGGATAGACAGGTGAGCTCATCGGACTGCGGCGCTCTGGATATAGGTGTATCTAGAGTGCTGCAGTTGCGTAGTTATCACGTCGGTCTCAAAATGATCTTCGGAGGAAACGCGGATGCTCTCCTGGAAAAAAATTTTGCTGATTGTTGTAGGCCTCATCGTACTAGGGGCCTCAGTCATCGGCGGCATCATGTATTTCTCCGCCGTGGAGTCGGCGCCAGAACCGGCTCCGACCGAAACAGTCGAATGAACCACCGCTGTCGTCCTGTCCTTTGTCCAGCACCCTTCGCGGGTGCTGGCTTTTTATCAAACATTGCTTTATTTAAATATTATTCTATAATAGGCTTTCTTGATACGTATATGTTTCGAGAGATCATTGACAGGATCGATTGGTAAATACGCCAGACTGCAGCTTTTTGAGTATTCATGTGCTCAAGAGGCTGCAGTCAGAAGCTCTGTGCGATCGCCACGTCGGCGTCGGCGGAGATCCCTACGTCTGTTTGAGGAGCACCGAATGACGATTCCACAAAAGAGCGCCGCTATCGTGGTGGCTTGCATGCTGGCCGGTGCGGCAGTCGCAATGGGCGCTATATGGTACGCAACCTCGTCGCCTTCCGAAGCACCAACTCAGCAAGTCTCTCAGGCGGAGCAGATTCAGTTGGACGAAAAAAGCCAGTCTGCTTTGCGGGCAATGGTTCTCAAGCAACAGTGGGATGAGCACAAGAAAAACCAGGGCAAATGACCACCATCGATCCTGTCTCTCCACCCAGCCCCTCGCGGGCGCTGGGTGGAAGACCATAGAATTATTTCTTTCAAATGCCTCCCACGTGACCATCAGCTACTACATTTGTTTTGCGCAATAAGACAGCAGCAAGTGTCGCGGCGAGAGCGGCGAAGATGGCACCGACGAAGAATGCGATGTGATACCCGCTGGTGAGTGCAACCAGTTGATCGGTGCCAGAAGCGACCAAACTGCTGGTGTGTGCGGCGGCGAGACTGGCGAGGATTGCGAGTCCGAGAGCACCGCCCATCATGAACGACGTATTCACGACTCCTGAGGCCAGACCGGATTCGTCAGGCGGAACATCACTCATGGCAGCGAGGAGCATCGGGTTAAACGCAGTACCGGCGCCGACGCCGAGGACGATCATGCTCGGCAGCACATCCAGAACGTAGTGCCCGCCAATAGGCGCTCGTCCAAGCCATGCGAGACCGGAGGCCGCCAGGAATAAGCCGATCGAGAGTGGCCCACGGATACCAAAGCGCATAACGATCTTGGCCGACAGGCCGAGAGAGAATGCAGCCATGATCAAGTTGGCGGGCAGGAACGCCAGGCCAACCATCAGCGGACTGTAGCCAAGAACCAATTGCAAATAGAGAGCGGACAGGAAGAACCAGGCGAACATCGCTGCGGCCCACAGGACACCGACGATATTCGAGACAGTCACATTGCGCAGACGAAACAGACTGAGCGGTACGAGTGGCGAATGAATGCGCGATTCGATCCACACAAAAAGCGCCATGAGCAGCGCGGCTGCAGCCAGTAAGCCGAGAGTAATGCCGGAAGTCCACCCAGCCCCGTTGCCGTTCACGATCGCATACACGGCCAGCATGAGCGACGTGGTGACGGTAACCGCACCGGCCACATCGATGTGCCTGCTGGTAGCAAGGTTTTGCGGAGCCGGGAGTATGAGGAGCGAAAGAATGAAGACGAGAATACCGACCGGAATATTCACCAGAAAAATCCAATGCCAATTGAGCGTGCTCGTGAGCACGCCGCCGAGCAGCACGCCGATGCTTCCGCCGCCAGCAGACACGAAGCCATACACGCCCATAGCTTTGGCTCGCTCCCCTTCCTCAGTAAACATATTCATGAGCAGTGACAATGCGACAGCAGACACCACCGCACCGCCGAGTCCCTGTACCGCCCGCGCCGCTATGAGCAATATCCGTGAATTCGCCATGCCACAAGCGAGTGACGCGAATACAAACAGAACGATGCCAATCAGGAAGAGTTTGCGATGACCGAACAGATCACCAAGCCGACCACCCAGTAGGAGGAATCCGCCGAATGTGAGCATGTATGCATTCACGATCCACGCGAGCGATGTTTCGGAAAAGCCAAGATCCTGTCTGATCGACGGCAACGCGACATTCACGATGGTCGTATCGAGCACGATCATCAGTGAGCCAAGACAGAGAACAATCAGCGCAATCCAACGAGTGCGGCTATTATGAGTATCGCTATTCATAGACATAAGCATGGGCGAAAGGGCAGCTATAGTACGTTGATACCAGAGCTGCTAAAAGAGATTCTATGACAGCTTTTTGGACATTTTGTAGACGGGCTCGTTCTCTTTTTCTTGATAAAAAGTCTTCGACAAAACCTTGTATCCATTTTTCTTGTAAAATTCTTTGGCGGTGATGGTTGATTCAAGGATGACTACTTTGCAGCCCTGTTTTTGAAGCGACGCTTCAGCAACTCCCAGCAATCGAGAGCCAACCCCTTTCCGTAGAGCATCTTTGTGTACATAAATCCTGGAGAGCTCACACTCAAAGGAATGTTCGCAAAAACCGACGATTTTCTCTTTTTCCAGCGCAACCCATCGTTTGCATGTATCGGCACTTTCCCTAAAACTTCGCGCACCCGCTTTGGCTGACCAGCTATGAATGACGTCTTCCGGATAATCTTTGGAGTTCACGCTGCGAATTGTCTGCCTGCGCAAGCGGGCAATCTCGGCATAATCTGTATCCCGTGCCCGGCGTATTCTCATGGCACAAGTGTATCAGGTGTATTTTGATGTATAAGTAAAAAACAACCGCTAAATAGGTTCCCATTTATACGCGGTGACTACGCTTCTTTGTGCATCTCCATGCCCATCGACGGCTGGATCATGCTGACACGATTGCCTTCCGTATCCACGAAGGAGACGTACAAACCGATACCGGGGATGTCATCGGGCTCGCCGCTTACCTGTCCACCGAGTATTTTGCCGCCGGCTGCTTCGACTTTCTTCATGTGCTCACGAATATCGTCGACCGCGATAACCACCGACGGAGCCTGCGATATTTTGTCATCCGTTTTCTTGTAAAATCCGCCATTGATTCTTCCCGGCTTGGTTGGAAAACCTTTCTCATCCAACTCGGACGTCGTGACGACGACGTAGTCCCCCATCGCGGGACCCAACTGTTGTGTCTTCCATCCAAACACATTTGAATAGAAATCGACCATGCGTTTCTGATCGCCGGACGGCATTTCGAAGTGAACAACAGGATTCATTGGCATGCCCTGACTGTATCAGATTTTAGGAGGCGTTATCAATCGGCTACCGGATATTTTCTTGATCAGCAGCCGGTGTGGCTGGATTGTATTTTTGGAGATGTTGAAAACGGCCTCTCCATTGCGCAGCTGTAAAACTTGTTTTGGATCTGTCGTTCATGATTTCTGCAATGCTTTTCCAATCCGGCATGCCCGTGTGTGACCCGATCCTGTGGAGCATAGTTTCTGCAAGGCGCACGAGTTCCGCGTTATCTTCATTTGTCCATTCATGAATACGTGTAGCCTTGGCCGCTTTTGCTTGACCCTCAGGATTGAATGGTCTTTTCCTCATCATGCGAGAACGAATTTCGCTTTTCACTCTGCTTCCCAGCTCTGAAGCTAATCCACTGTTACACACCCTTTGAACAACACTAAATCTTACTGCGTCTGTTTTAGCCCCTATTTCCTGAAGAGCATTGGATTCTGCTTTTGCAATACCTACAAATGTTTCTCTCGCTAACCGTCTTGCAAAAATTGCCCCCGCAAGCTGAGGACGTTGTGTAAGGATTATATCGGCAATTTGGTCCGCAATTAAAATTGCGTTAATTCGTTCGACTGGGAAACCTCCGGCCGTTTCTCTTGGGGCAGCCTCAGCCATGTGAAAAATATAATACATTTTAAAATAATGTCAATATGGGCAGACATTCGGGCTTTAGTAAGCGTTCTTAGCAATCAATGCGTTTCGACGTAGGTCTTGAAATTATGGAGAATCGACTGCCATCCCTGTTGCTGCATTTCTAAAGGATTCTCGTTTTCTGCTTCAAAGGTTTCGACAACGTGGGTTGTTCCATCTCGCTCATCGAAAGTAATCGAGACTGTGCGGCCTCCTTCCATTGTGTACTCCAATTGCTTGTGGGGTACGACCTTCGTGAACACTCCATTGAAATCAAATCCCTCGCTACCGTCTTTCGCTTCCATACGAGAGTTAAACCGGCCACCTTCTTGTAAATCCATAGTTGCCCTGGGTGTGTGCCAATCATCCGAAGCGTTATTCCACTGCATGATGTGCTCAGGCTCGGTCCAGTATTGCCATACTTTCGCAATGGGTGCTTCTACGGTTGCTTCCACAGTAATGCTCTTAATGTCAGGCATGCGAACATGATACCACCCTCGATATCTATGCCAAATATTCATCTTAGAGCCTTTCTCTTCATCACTACTTCGGTATAATCCCTGTGCTCTGCGGGTATCGTACAGTGGTAGTACATCAGCCTTCCAAGCTGAGGATGCGGGTTCGATTCCCGCTACCCGCTCCAATGAAACAAACAAACACTGCACTTACATCCTCGATAATGTATACCATATCAAAGTAACGCACTTTCTTCTTAAAGAATATTTATGACCTCTCTACGGCAAGATCATCATGATCATAGTCACGCTCATGATTCACATAGCCATAGACCTACTGGCGATCACGGACATGCACACGGCACTATCGATCCGTCGATTATTTCATCTGAGAAAGGATTATGGGCAGTGAAATGGTCATTTATTATCTTGTTCGTCACGGCCTGCCTGCAGGTTATGGTCGTTTTTCTGTCGGGGAGCATTGCTCTTCTTGCAGATACCATCCACAATTTTGGGGACGCATCGACTGCCATTCCGCTCGGCATTGCATTTTCTATTAGCAGGCTCAAGCCCACTAAACGCTTTTCCTATGGCTACGGACGCGTGGAAGATCTGGCGGGCATGGCAGTAGTCCTCATTATTCTTTTCAGCGCTCTGACTGCCGGCTACGAAGCAATTAATCGGTTTCTTCACCCGCAATCCATATCACACATAGGAGCCGTTTTAGCAGCTTCTGTTCTTGGTTTCTTGGGAAATGAAACTGTCGCAGTTTTCCGCATTCGTGTGGGGAAACAAATTCACAGCGCTGCGCTAATTGCGGATGGCTACCATGCCCGCACCGATGGCTGGACAAGCCTTGCCGTCCTAATCGGAGCTGTAGGCGTCTACTTCGGCTATCCACTCGCCGACCCGGTCATTGGACTTGGTATTACAATCGCGATCTTCTTTATTGTATGGGACTCAATGAAAACCGTCTTTGTCCGTGCATTAGATGGAGTTGAAGCTGGGATCCTCGATGAACTTGAGCATGCAGCAAAGCATGTAGCAGGTGTGAAAAATATCCGCGATGTACGGGCCAGATGGATCGGCCACGAGCTACATGCTCAATTGACGATTTCTATTGATCCTTCTCTTTCCATTAAAGAAGGGAATAACATTGTGAAAGAAGTACAGCATGAACTTTATGAGCATATAAGCGCGTTGTCATTTGCATTAGTTCACTTGATCCCTAACGAAGAAGTTCGAACTGGCACCTGATAAGCTCCCGTATCCCGCTCCAACTAGTTCATGGCTTATGAAAGTCATTTTATTTTGTACAGGTAAGTGGAAATACAACCACTAAGGATGTACACTTGTGCAGTTGTTTCTGTCTATCTGTATGAGAAAACTTATCATGTGGAATGTCATCACACTCGATGGGTACTTCGAGGGTGAAAAGAAATGGGACCTATCGTTTCACAATGTTATTTGGAATGACGAAGTGGAGCAGTTTGGCCTCGAGCAACTAAGAAATGCGGATATGCTCGTTTTTGGGAAAACAACCTATGAGGGCATGGCGGCGTATTGGCAGACCGCAAAGGACGAAGGCGAAACGACAGAATATATGAATAGCATTCGCAAGATTGTCTGCTCACACAGTCTTCAGACTGCCGATTGGAATAATACGG
This sequence comes from Candidatus Peribacteria bacterium, assembly GCA_041691135.1. Classification (GTDB taxonomy): domain Bacteria; phylum Patescibacteriota; class Gracilibacteria; order Peribacterales; family Peribacteraceae; genus JAQBQQ01. The sequence goes on along the minus strand of JBEPVF010000003.1, from coordinate 65,688 downwards.
AGATCGTGCGGGATGCGGCGCTAGAGATTCCGAAGCTGAAGGAGGAGGGTGATGGCGACATGTTCGTCTTCGGTAGTGGCAACCTCTCTCAAACCCTGACCAAAGAAGGGCTTTTCGACGAGTACCGACTTCTCGTTGCTCCAGTGATTCTGGGTAAAGGAAATCCTCTCTTCCCATCGGGTGTCCCCTCCCAGAAATTTACATTGCTAGAGGATCGCCCACTCAAGACGGGCGGTATCATCCTACGATATGCTCCGCTCACGGCTACAAACTCCTAGACGCACGCATCTTGATTGCCATAGATTCCAGTAACCCGCTCCACATTCGAGGTTCTGCTTGCCCTCCTCTTACTACTTACGACGAGCCTCAAGGAGCTGCTGTAATTCCTGTACTTTTTCAGGAATGCCGCTTCCTACGGCTAGCTCTGTGTAATACTTGGGTGGAACAATAATATACCGCTCTATCGCCGCAAAGTCAGGCCGCTCTTTGCGAAGCTCTGCTTCTGCCTGCGTAAGAAAGTACATGCAATTTTTATGGATCGCTTGTAGATATTTTTCCTGCAATTCCTGGGCAAGGCTAGGATCAAAACCCACAGCTAAGCCTATCCATTGTCTAAGCATAATGGGCTCTGATTTTGGCTCTGCAACATCCTTGTTGATGGCATCGACATACGTCTGAGCTAGTTGCGCGATTGCTTGGGGATAATTCACAACCACTGATACCTGCCACTCCTTCAGCTCTTGCATGGCTGTAGCGTTATTAGCATTGCCCATTTCAAGGAGTCGCGCCTGTTGGTAGGCCAAATTCATCAATTTCTTACTGGCAGCAATATCGGGCGTGGCCTTCGCAAGTTCCCCCTCCAAGTCTTTCAAATAAGAACGAGCTAAACGTTCCATAAGACCAACCATTTCCGCAATTTTATCGTTATTTTTGCGCTCAAAAGGCTTGTCATGACAATCCAGGTTTTGTACTTTCGCTAATAGCTGCACGGACGTGAGGGGCTCCTTCTCAAGGTGTTTCTCTGCATCTTTCATGATCTCCTGATGCAGGCGACCAAGCTGATCATGGATTGCCAGAATTTCATTCGGCACCACTATTTGCTGCATTTCATAACCGGCCACCACTTCCGCAACATTCGATTGATGCTTTTCAACCAATGCACGATCTAAGGATGGAGTTTGAAGAAAAACAGAAGCAGCGTTCAGGATTCTTTGGTCAGTAGGATCTGTAATGGTTTCAGTACGCAATAATTCTTTCATGCCTTCTGCTACCACCTCTCTCTCCGATAAGACCGGCGATTGTGTCTCTTTGGCCGGAGCAACTGGAAGATCGGAAGGACGTTCAGGTTGAAGAGGATGCGTCATAATGAATATTATATCATATTTTCGCAAAATAGCCTATTTAGCCGTTTGAGCTGTTTTAAAGCAAAACGGATAATCGGAATTCGACACGAACTGATGGGAATCATAGAAAGTTGTTTATAAAGTCATGGACACAAACTCCTAGAAGCACTCATCACAGTTGTACTAGATTCCAGCAAGCCGATACATTGACAGATTATAAATTAAACATTATTGTATCTTCATGTCCTCTGACGCTATCGAATCTCCAAAACAAAACAACCTTACAGACGAGGCTCTTCATGCGGGACGCACACTTACAGTCCAATACTTTGAGGGACAGATTGATATAAATACAATCAATGCGACAACAGACGGCTTACAGCCTGCTGTTGCGATGTGGAAACTTCGTCTCGAATATTTTGAGCAAGAGCTCGCTTTAGCAACAGATCCAGCAGTTCGCTTCGCTCTCTTATTCAAGATAGAGGAAGCACTCCGCAATATACAAAGATTGGGAGGAATACTACTCGATAATGAAGAAGAAGAGGCTCCTGCCGAAATATATGCAGCTAAAATACAATACCTCAAATATCTATTGGGTCTGAAGCCAGATGATCCAATTGCAACGACTCTTAATGCTTCCATTACAGAAGCACATCAGAATATGACTAGGCTCACAAAGTCTGAATAAGATTTTTGCATGTCAGCTCTTAGTGGACGAAAAAGAAATGATGAAGCAGACCAATCACTGCTAACATCTTTCTATGGAAACTATTCTTCAAAATAAGATTCCTCGTCAGGTTTGGCTCTTGGGTTTTGTAAGCTTCTTCAACGATATTGCCTCTGAAATGCTCTACCCCATTTTACCGATTTTCCTCACGCAAATTCTTGGTGCGCCCGTGGCAATCGTTGGATTGATTGAAGGAATTGCCGAAGGATCGGCATCGATTTTTAAGGGCATCTTTGGGCGTCTTTCGGACAAGCTCGGCATAAGAAAATCATTCGTTGTTGCCGGGTATTCAAGTTCAGCAATAAGCAAAATCATCATTGCGCTTAGTGGAACATGGCCACTTGTCTTATTGGGAAGAACGGTAGACCGTTTTGGAAAGGGACTGAGAACAGGCGCACGAGACGCTATGTTGCTTGATGCCTCCAACGAGAACAATCGTGGTCTGGTTTTTGGTCTTCATCGTGCCATGGACTCAGCAGGAGCAGTATTTGGCCCACTCATTGCCGTTCTTTTATTACATTCCGGTTACGACATTCGGTTTGTCCTCTGGATTGCGGCCATTCCCGCTTTGGGAAGCATTTTCCTTTTTCTCTTGATAAAAGAAAAACATCGCGTGCCCCAAGCATCCACAACCGTCTTCAACTTCTCCTTTGATGGCTTTACAGGAAAATTTCAGTTCCTGCTCGCCGGTCTTTTTATCTTTTCTCTAGGAAACAGCTCCGATGCGTTTCTCATTCTTAAGGCAAAGAATCTTGGAATGAGCCTCATTACCGTAACACTTGCCTACGTCGTCTATAACGCCGTCTACTCTTTGCTTTCTGTCCCCGCAGGACAAGTGAGTGACCGTTTGGGTGCCAAAAAGGTGATGCTTCTTGGGATTATGATCTACATACTCGTGTATCTTGGCTTTGCTTTTACGACCAATTCATTGGCAATCTGGCCACTTTTTGCAATCTACGGAGGATACATAGCACTCACCGATGGCATATCCAAAGCGCTCGCAAGTGACTTTATTGCTAAAGAAAAAGCCGCAGGAGCTTACGGAACGATGCAAATGCTTATGGGCATAGCCACATTTTTTGCATCATTGATTGGCGGATTATTGTGGTCGAGCATCGGCTCTTCAGCCACATTTCTCTTCGCCGCACTATGCGCTCTTGTCTCTATCATCTTCTTTGCGCTTCTCCCGAACAAAAGTAACGCCATACTCATGGATATACACGCCTAGAACCACACATCACGGTTGTCATAGTTCCCCGACTTTATTTATGACTCACTCTCGCTTGAAAAGATTTTTGCTCATTGTGCCGCTTTTACTGCTCATCAGCTGTCAAAAACAGCAATCAGTGTTCGTTACACAGGATGCTGTCTCTAGTTCTTCCATCTCTTCGTTTTCTGCAAGCACTGAGGCAATGCAATCAGGTACACAGGCATCAATAACAATTCAGCCCACCATGCATTCTCCTGATATTTCTATCTTGTACCCAAACGACGAAGAAAACTTTAGCATGACATCTGACATTACTATTCGTTTTACACTCAGCGAAACGCTTAAGAAGAAAATAACAAAAGACACACTTGAAGAACTATACTTACTCAAACCCGATGGCTTAATTGAAGGTTATATAACGGGAGTTACTGACCTTTCGGCAACATATTTTGTCTGGCACCCCGAAAAACTTCAGCATTGGGGCGGGCTTGATACATCTGTGCAAGCGCCTCCTGGCGGACACTATAAAGTGCTTTTCTTGATACGCGACAAGAGGCCAAGTAATGGTCTCGAAGGTCCTGTGGATATTTTAACCGATGGGTATGATAAATTTGACGGCGAAAAAATCCTGTCGCCTGACACGAGCGGAACCCAATCAGATTATTCTAAACCGTTTATAACTCAGCTCATTGCAAGCGATACGGGCGACTCATTTTTCACTCTGAAGTAGAGGATTGGAATGACAACTATCCACTAATCTTACTTCAAAACGATCCCGTCTTCACGTCGCCTGCACGCTCGTAATTGGCGAAAATGACACCCGTCTTTAATACGTTGCTAGTGGACATTTTGAAAGCAGCCGGAATCGTCCCTTCGGCGAAGAGGCGCTTTCCCCTACCGAGCGTAATGGGGAATATCTTGAGCCAGAGCTCATCCACGAGATCATGCTTGAAAAGTGTTTGCAAGAAGTTGCCGCTGCCGTACACATGAAGGTTAGGACCATCCTCAGCTTTAAGTTTTCGTACTTCTTCCACAACATCGTCTTTCAAAAGAATCGAATGACTCCACTCCAATACCTTGGGGGTATGTGATGCGACGTACTTTTTGACGTCATTGATGCCGGGCCAGAACTCTGCATGTTGCGGCCAGTACGCCGCCCAGATGTCATAGGTCTTTCTGCCAAGCAGCAAGGCAAAAGGAAGCTTCATCTGCTCTTGCATGATGTCGCCGGAAGCTTCGTCCATGTAGGGCACCGTCCATCCACCGTACGCAAAGCCGCCGGAGGTATCCTCTTCTGGACCGCCGGGTGCCTGCATGACGCCGTCGAGCGTGATGAACGATAGGACGATAACTTTTCTCATAGAATGCATCATAGTGCCGATTTGCCTTTTGGTAAACATTCACAGCGACACAAACTCTTCGGCTGTTCTATGTATCCATGGAACGCTTTTTATCTCTGCTTTGAGACAAAAAAGTCTAGCCGCAATTTTATCCTGGTGCGGATCCGTAGATTTATCTTCGAATGCACAACGATACTGTGGATATTCTTTCCCCACTTCCGATGTACCCCGACATCTCCGACGAACAGATCGAGCACGCGATAGAAACAGATCTCGTACGATGGCAAACTGCTCGAGAACAAGCAGCAGAAATAATTAAAGATCGCGGCTGGTCTGAAAAAGATGATGAGTATTCGATCCACGTGGAGGAAGAAACAAGACGACTGTGGCAAGCGGAACTTGATCGCGAAATTGATCTTTTCTTTCAGTGTCACGTACAATCAGAAGGATGAAACCAATACACGCAACGCTGGCGATGATTGCCTGTCTCGTCCTTGCGGCATGCCAATCCCCCGCCATGTCGTCTGATTCGACGAAAGCCGATTCTTCTTCGGATAACTCGGCAGTATCTCCGTCATCGGCGGGCAATACGTTGAGCGCCATCTCGTGGCCCGTTTCCGGGTACGTGATTTTCAAAACAACATCCTGCATGTTCCATACCTCAAAACCGACTCCCGCCCCTGCACCTTGTCCCGCCGATTCCGGCTACGTGGTGCTGTCGGCCACGGTAGAAACAAACCGTGCGCTCGATCCGGTCCATCGAGCAGCTACATTGCATGCCGATGAATCGCTGGTGGTCGATGTGCCGGATACAGTGATACAGACACTGACGTCCGGACAATCTGTAACGCTGAATGCGGTGCCCACGACGTATCAGGGTCTGCCTGCCTTGAAGTACACCGGCCAAGAGTAAGTCGTAGTCATTGGCTTCGCATGAATTATTGACCGTTTTTTCACCGATCAAACGAACCATCGCGATTCCGAGATGAGTATCCTATGATGCAACTCTGATGCCTCCCGTACGCACTATCGTATCCATTACCGGCATGCACTGCGCCAACTGTGCGGCCCTCATTACGCGCAAATTAAACGAAACACCGGGCGTGCAGGAAGCGACGGTAAATTATGCGACCAGCCGGGCTCACATTCGTTTTGACGATCGGCAAGCAACGCCACCGGATCTGATCGCGGCCATCCGCAAAGCTGGCTACGACGGAATTATTGCCGACGATACAGACCGTGACGGCGAACAGAAGCGGCGACAGGCGGAAGTACGCGCCTATCGCAACACTTTTACGCTCAGCGCCGTGATGAGTACGCCGCTGGTGTTCTTTATGGTGCTCTCGCTCCTGCCGGTTTCAGCTCTGCCTTCTCCTCTGCTGAGTGCCGTGGAAAATTGGATGGGCATTGTGTCGTTCCTGCTGGCGACGCCGGTGCAATTTTATCTGGCACGCGGATTCTATCGCGGTGCCTGGTCGGCACTGCGGATGCGAACCTTCACCATGGACAGCCTCGTCGCTATCGGCACCACTACAGCGTACGTGTTCAGCGTGATCAACCTGCTGCGACATGCCCTTATGGAACGGACAATCCTGGTGCCCATGCATGATCTGTACTTCGAAGTATCGGCGCTTCTGATTACGTTCGTTTTGCTGGGCAAGTGGCTGGAAGCGCGTGCCAAAGGCCACACCAGCATGGCCATCCAGAGCCTCGTTGCCCTGCAGCCCAAAACGGCGCGGGTGGTCCGCAACGGCCAGACAATCGATATTCCGATGGAAGAGGTTATGGTCGGTGACACCGTGCACGTACGACCCGGCGAAAAGATTGCGGTCGACGGCATCGTGATAGGCGGCTCTTCGTCGGTGGATGAATCGATGCTGACCGGCGAGAGCATGCCGGTGGAAAAAAAGAATGGCGACCGCGTGTACGGCGCCACCATGAATGGCAATGGCGCGCTCGAATTGCGAGCCGAACGACTGGGAAGTGAATCCGCGCTGGCACGCATTGTGCGATTCGTGGAGGAAGCCCAGAGTTCGCGGGCGCCGCTGCAGGACTTCGCCGACCGGGTGGCCAGCTGGTTCGTTCCACTGGTGATCGGAAGCGCAGTGCTCACTTTGGTTATATGGCTGCTGCTGGGCGCAGATCTTACTTTTTCGCTGCTCGCATTCGTCTCGGTAATCGTGATCGCCTGCCCCTGTGCACTGGGCTTGGCCACCCCCACCGCCATCATGGTTGCGACCGGACGCGGTGCGGAACTTGGCATCCTGATTCGCGGCGGACAGCCCCTACAGGCAGCCGAGAACGTCGACACCATCGTGTTCGATAAGACAGGCACCCTCACCCATGGCAAACCGGAGGTGACGGATGTAGTCGTCCTTGATCCGATGATGAATCCATTGGCCATCATGCATATCGCGGCGAGTCTGGAACGGCCATCGGAACACCCGCTCGCTGCCAGTATCGTGCGCCACGCTGCCGCGACCAATCTGGAACTTGCGCCAGTGGAGGACTTCCTTGCCGTAGCCGGCCAAGGGATTGAAGGGACAATCAATGGCAAACAATATCTGCTTGGGAATCGCACGATGATGGCACATCGTAACATCTCTGTAGATGCAAGTGTCGAACAGAAACTCTTTTTTCTGGAGGACACGGGGAAGACCGCGATGATCGTCGCCGACGAAACGCATGTGATCGGAATCGTCGCTGCCATGGACACTCTTAAAGAGACATCGAAAGAAGCGGTGACCGAACTGAAGCGCATGGGTCTGACACCGTACATGATCACCGGCGATAACTTTCGCACGGCACAGGCAATCGCCAAACAAGTGGGCATTGTCACCGTATTGGCGGACGTGTTACCCGAACAGAAGGCGGCAAAAATACGAGAATTGCAAAAGAACGGACGCATCGTGGCGATGGTGGGTGACGGCATCAACGACAGTCCTGCTCTGGCCAAAGCAAACCTGGGTATCGCCATGGGCAGTGGCACCGATATCGCTATGGATACCGGCGACATCGTGCTTGTCCGCAGCGACCTGCGGGATGTGGCAACCGCGCTCGCACTCAGCCGTGCAGCGATGACGAAGATCCGTCAAAATCTGTTCTTCGCTCTGGCCTACAACATCATCGGCATTCCCATCGCCGCCCGCGCCTTCGTACACTGGGACATTCTTCTGCGCCCCGAGCTCGCCGGCCTGGCCATGGCCATGAGTTCCGTCTCGGTCGTCACCAACTCCCTGTTGCTGCGCCGTTTCACACCGCACCGAAACGACATCGTCTCCGAGCTGGCACCGGTCTTTATGGGACTTCTGTTCGCTGCAGCATTCTTCGCCTTCGCGAAAATGAGCGCTTAATTCCATGAGGTTTCCGATGAATCCGACGGAACCGCAGACTAAGACACTAAGGACTCACCGATCAGTCTACTTGTTCATCTCTTTCGTGATGGCTTCGATTTCGTCGATCACTTCGTTGAGCGACACCTTCGCCTTGATGAAGCACTTGGTGGCACCCATCGCTTCGGCGCGGGTCAAACTTTCTTCCTGGCTCAGATTGGTGAGCACGAAGACCGGCACGTCTTTGTTGATCGTTTTCTTGCGCTCTTCCAGCACCGCGTACCCATCGCGGATGGGCAGAATCAGATCCAGCAGAACGGAATCGAATTTCTGTTGCTGGAGCGCATCAATGCCGCACTGTCCGTCGTAACAGACGGTGGTCTGAAATCCATGTTTCTGAAAATGCAAATCCATAGCTTTGGCCAGCATCTTTTCATCCTCCACGATCAACATTTTCCGTAACGGTGCGGGTTGTGACATGCAGATAGTATAGCAAAAAAATCAGTGCGGGTCACAGCTGAATTTAGGCCGACCGCAGAAGTCAGAAGACTGAACAAGCCCTCAAATCCTTCTCGTCGGTCACGCCTGTCACCTTGTTCAATCCGGTCATCTCGTCATATAGCCATTTATCCGCCAATATGCTATAATATAAGGTAATACCAACACCCATGCACGCTCTGCTGCTCGAACAACTGAAGCTGGCAGGAATTACACTCGAATCACTTCCCAAAGATGTGCAGGATTTGCTGGCAAAAATCGATGCCGCTTACGAACGCCAAATCGCCGATTCGCTCATTTTTCAGAAGGCTGCTGAATCATCTGCCGATGCCGTCGCCATCCTGGACGACAAAGGAATGATCACTTACACGAACCCTTCATGGCAAACCCTCACCGGTTATACTTCTCAGGAGTCGATCGGAAAGGATTTGTCGATGCTCCGCAGCAACAAGACCAGTATCGGCACATCACAAGCGCTGGACGAGGCGCTGCGCAATCACACGCAGTTTGGATCGGACGATTTGGTCCATCACCGCAAAGACGGAACAGAATATTACGTGTCGCTGCATCTTTACCCGGCTAATGAGAACGGCACGGCACGGCATTTCGTCGCTCTGCAGCAGGACATCACCGCCCGCAAGATCTCCGACACGTCCAAATCGGAATTCGTGTCACTGGTTTCGCACCAGCTGCGTACGCCGCTCACGTCCATCATCTGGAATCTGGAAATCCTGCAGGACATCGACCTGCGCAAATTGCCTCCGGACCAGATCAGTACGCTCATCGGCAGCACGCATCGCAGCAGCAAACGGATGGCCGAAACGATCGATACACTGATGCAACTGTCGAACTTGGAAGTGGGCAAGACGCAGCCGAATTTCACCCAAGTGGAGCTAGTGACGCTGTTCGAAACAGTGCGCAGCGAACAGCTGCCGGAGTATCTGAAGAAAGAGCAGCAGATCACCATCGACTGTCCGGCTACTATGACCCTTTCCACCGATCCGGCCCTGCTGAAGGAAGTCCTTTCCAACCTGCTCAACAACTCGGTGAAGTACACGCCCGCCAAAGGCACGATGACGTTACGGGCAACACGCAAAGATGATCAGGTGTTGATCGAAGTGCAGGACACCGGCTACGGAATTCTCGCGCGCCAACAGGACAAAGTGTTCAGTAAATTCTTCCGCGGCGACAATGTCCGCTACATCGAAAACACGGGCAACGGCTTGGGATTATACCTGGTCAAAAATCTGATCGAGCTGCTGCGCGGCACCATCACCTTCCGATCCGAAGAGAACAAAGGGACGACCTTCATCATCACCCTCCCATTTCAGATCACCAAAGAAACGACGCCCGCACTGGAAACGTTCGTGAAATAAAATGAGCGGTCAGTGGTCAGCAAAGAAGGAATTTTTTAGTAAAATCTGACTAGTCTTCTGGCCACTTGTTATTGTCCTATCACGATCCCATAGACCAACCGCACCACCGGATCGATATCAGGACCGTAGACAGTGGCACCACCCAAGGCGCCGGTAATTGTCAGGGCAATAAAACCAATGATCGCTAAAAGAATCGACAACGGCGTTTCGACGACGAATCGCGCAACACGAAGAAGTACGTTCCAGAGGCCGTTCCTCGGCTGCTGTTGGCCTGTCAGACGGGCCTCCCTCGAACGATTCCACCACAGAATAAGATACGAAATGGCAAGAATCAGGAATACACAGATCGAGAGTATGGCAAAATTCTCATGGGCATTGATGAGCTTGTCGCGGCTGCCGCCCAGAAACTGATCGACAATCATCTTCCCACTGATAATCGTCAGTATCCCGCTGAACGACCCCACAATGCACAGAATGGCTTTGGTGAAGAACCAGTACGGTTGACGCGTGAATGCCGGGAATCGCCCAATTTCCATCATGGAATAGAGGGTAAGGAGAGCGATGGGAAAGTGAACGAGGAGCGGGTGGATGTTCATGGAGGCACTATAGAATGAGACAGAAGAGAAGAACAGACCGGGTAAATTCTAAATTCAAAGTACGAAATACGAAAATGATGACGATTTTCGAAACTCGGATTTCGTGCTTCGTGCTTTTCGATCAGGACCTTGTTATCATCAAACTGCAATGTCTTCATCCGTTCCCGCTATTGAGGTTCGTCATCTGGAATTCCGCTACGGATCACAGACTATTTTTCAGTCACTGAACTTGTCGGTCCCCGCCGGTGAGTATGCCGGCATCATCGGACCGAACGGCAGTGGTAAAACCACCCTCCTCAAGCTGATTTTGGGCATTCTGCAACCGACCAGCGGCGAGATACTGCTGTTCGGCAAAAATACGAAAGACCCGACCGCACGGCGCATCATCGGCTACGTTCCGCAGCGCATCGCACAATCGGATTTCTTTTTTCCAGCCACGGTCGAAGAAATCGTGTGGAGCGGCCGGACGCCACATCTGGGCATGCTGAAGCGCGCGACGGATGTGGATCGAATAGCAGTGGAGAACGCGCTCACCGCCACCAATCTGGGCGACTTACGGCAACGGCGCATCGATCAGCTGTCGGGCGGACAGCGCCAACGCGCTTTTTTGGCGCGCGCATTGGCCGGCGAACCGGCAATCCTGGTTCTGGATGAACCCACGGTCGGCATCGACACCGAATCGCAGGAAATCTTCTACGGCTTTCTGCAGAAGCTGAATGATGAACGCAACATGACCATTCTCTTCGTCTCGCACGATACGCACGCCCTCATGAAAGAAGTGACCTGCATGCTGTGCCTGCAGGAAGGATCTCTGTGTCAGTGTTCCACCGAAGAACTGCACCGCCACGATCATGTCACGCGTCATGTGACCGGCGCCCTTCCACACGTTCATTGATGTTTGCCATCCTCCAGTACGGCTTTATGCAACGGGCGTTCGCCGCCGGCATCTTCATCGGCATCATTGCGCCCATTATCGGCACGTATCTTGTGACTCGCCGTTACTCACTGATGGCCGATACGCTGTCGCATATCGCGTTGGCCGGTGTGGCCATCGGCTTTCTTGCAGGGCTCCAGCCGCTCGTCACCGCCATCATCGTCTCGGTGCTGGGCGCAGTCGGCATCGAGTACCTGCGCATGCGCCGCGCCGCGCAGAGTGAATCACTGCTCGCGCTCTTCCTATCCGGCAGCCTGGCCCTCGCCGTCGTACTGATGAGTCTGGCACACAATCTGAATACCAGCGTGCTCAGCTATCTGTTCGGCAGCATCACAACCGTCTCAGCATCGGACCTCTGGCTCATCGGCAGCCTTGGGTTGATCGTGTTGCTCGTCGTGATCATTGCCCGCCGTCCCCTCTTCCTTCTGTCACTCGACGAGGAATTGGCCACATCGGGCGGCATTCGTTCCAGTGTTTTCAATATTTTGCTGGTGGCACTCGCCGCCATCACCGTATCGCTGTCGATGCGCATCGTCGGCATTCTGTTGATCGGCGCACTGATGGTGATCCCTGTTCTCACCGCCATGCAGTTGTCGGGCAGTTTTCGGCGCACGACGATTCTGGCTGTTCTTCTGTCTCTCTTCTCGGTCCTCACCGGACTTGTCCTTTCGTATCAATGGAACCTGCCCAGCGGCGGCACCATCGTACTGGTGGCACTGGCGTTATTTTTAGGCAGTTTGGCCTTGAAAAAGAAATACTGACGCTTGCCGACCAACTATCAAATTCTTACAAAGAAATTGGGAGCAACAGCCGTTTTTTATTTTTGAGTATGGCTGTAAGTACGCGCTCAACCCCACGTCAGAGCACCCAATGAACCTGTCTCTGAATTCTTCGGCAGGCGCCACGACTCCCTACTGGAGCCAGACGGCAGCGACACCGACCTTCCCGAGTCTCAAAGAAAATACCGAGACGGACGTCTGCGTGGTCGGCGCCGGTATTGCCGGGCTCACGACGGCCTACCTGCTGGCAGTCGAAGGCAAAAAGGTCACTGTGTTGGAGGATGGAAAAATTGTCAGTGGCGAAACGCAGCGCACCACGGCACACATCACCAATGCGTTGGATGATAGATATTATGAACTGGAACGACTGCACGGTGAATTCGGGAGCAAGCTGGCCGCAAGCAGCCATACGGCAGCCATCAATGAGATCGAACGGATCGTAAAGCAGGAAAAAATCGCGTGCGATTTCGAGCGGGTCGACGGTTATTTGTTCGTACCGCCGGACCAATCGACAGACGTACTGGAAAAAGAACTGGCTGCGGCACACCGAGCCGGCCTGAAGGACATCAAACTACAAACGACTGCGGCCCTCAATACGTACGATCTGGGTGTCACGCTCCACTTCCCGCATCAGGCGCAGTTCAATCCACTCCACTATCTGTTCGCCGTCGCCAAGAGCATCGAGAAACAAGGCGGGCGTGTGTATCAGGGCACGCATGTGTCGTCGGTGGAAGGCGACAAACAGGCAACTGTCACTACCAAGGATGGGCACACGGTGCGCGCCGACAGCGTGGTGATCGCCACCAATGCACCGATCAACGATAATTTTGCCATATACACGCGTCAGGCACCCTACCGTACATACGTTGTAGGACTGAAAATTCCCAAAGGGGCGGTACGCAAAGCGCTCTACTGGGATACTGCTGATCCATACCACTACATGCGCATCGCTCATGAGGAAGATCATGACGTGCTTATTGTAGGGGGCGAAGATCACAAGACCGGTCAAGCAACGGATGGCGGCTTGCGCTTCTCGCGTCTCGAAACGTGGGCACGCACGCGTGTTCCACAGGCACAGGAGTTGCTCTACAGCTGGTCGGGACAGGTAATGGAACCGATTGATGGATTAGCCTTCATCGGCCGCAATCCGCTGGATGCCGAGAATATCTTCATTGCGACCGGCGATTCGGGCAACGGCATCACACACGGCACGATCGCCGGCATGTTGCTCCGCGATCTGATCCTGGATCGCAAAAACCCCTGGCAGGATCTGTACGATCCCAGCCGGGTAAATGTACGCAGTGCCAAGGAATTCCTGAAAGAGAGCGCAAATGTGGCAACCGAATTGCTCGAATGGGTGAAACCGGGAGAATCAGAGGATCAGATGCAGCCGGACAGCGGCCGGGTCGTCCGCCGCGGCCTCAAGCGCATCGCCATCTACTGCGATACCAAAGGTGCAAAGCACGAGTTGTCGGCAGTCTGTCGGCATAAAGGCTGCATTGTTGCCTGGAATCCCACCGAAAAAACATGGGACTGCCCGTGTCACGGCTCGCGGTACGAAACGGATGGGACTGTGATCAATGGCCCGTCCAGTGCCGATTTGTCTGCCAACACATAGAGCCTTGTGCTCTTTTTTTGAACATATTCACTCAAAGGCTTGTTTCAGTTCATCGCGAGGCATAGAGTTCTTTACCTACTTTTACTCTCAACACCCATGTTCTCCGATCAACCACAGCAACGGCCTTTCCAGTCTATTTTCAAGAATACGCCCAATGCCAACCCGCCTACGGATGGACCGGGCCAGAGCTTCGACTACAAAGACACGGGACGCAGCGACTCCGACAATGCCACCTCCAAAAATGATCTGTCGCCCTTCACCGACAAACAACCGAAGCAGGCAGGCAGTGTGAAGCCGCGTGTCGGCACATCGTCGCCTGATGACGGAGAAAAAGGTGACAAGCAGGCAAACAATGCCGGTGGCACCATGTTCGACGACACAGCCAAGTCCGGCATCGCCGCACCGAAGACGATCAAAGTACCGGTCCCGAAAATGACCCCGGCCAAGAAGCCCACGAAAGCTCCGGTCAAGAAAGCTGCTGCCAAAGCAAAGAAGGCAACGAAGCCAGTCGCCAAGAAAAAGGCTATCAAAAAGACAGTGAAGCGACCGACCAAAGCGAAGAAGCCCGTAAAGAAAGCCGCCAAGAAAGTAACGAAGACCATGAAGAAAGCGGCCAAGAAAACGAAGAAGCCACTCAAGAAAGCAGCGAAGCGCAGCAAGCCGGCTAAGGAAGCGGCAGCGAAGAAGGGCGGCAAGGGTAAGAAGAAGAGCCGACGCTAAATAGCTTAAAGAGAGCTCCAGTAGGAGCTCTTTTTTTGTTATAACCCATCCGCCTGGCCCCCCTCACCCCGGCCCTCTCCCTCCGCCCGCCCTGCCGGGAGAGGGAGATGTGTGTGTTTTGTTTTTACGAACTCTCCACTACTCCCAGGCGGCTAGAGGCCGCCGAGCCTCTTCGTACCTTCGCTATTCCAGGGAACAGTCCCTCCGCCTATGTGGTGGGGATGAGTGGTTACGAACTTCCTTGTCGCATGCCGTTAGGCGCGACAAGGAAGTGAGGTGGGTCATAGGCGGTGCGTTTTTCTTTGGTACTTTCTTTTGTCGCGGGGAGACAAAAGAAAGGACACCAGTGGTGACTGGAGAAGTTTGTGCCGGGGAATATCTCAGACACCGCAGCCGGGGACGGCTGCTGCTACAGATGAGGGTGAAGGGTGAGCATTCGCGGGCAGAAAACCCAAAAAAAGTGGAGGTGAAAAGCAGATAATGATGAAAGGGTTATTGCAAAAGCTTCGGCGCTGCCGCATGCTTCAATTATGGAACCCCAGGCCAAAAGGACGGTGATACTGAGTGATCCGAATGGCATGCCCACCGGATCGATGGAGATCGTGCAGGCACACACCGGCGAAGGCTCTTTGCATTTGGCTTTTTCGGTCTATGTCTTCAATGCCGACCGATCCAAAATACTGATCCAACGACGCAGTGCCAAAAAAATGCTCTGGCCGCTCATTTGGGCCAACACCTGCTGCAGTCATCCGCAGGACCATGAAGCACCGGAGCAAGCCGGTGAACGCCGACTGGGTGAGGAACTGGGTTTCTCCGTCCCCCTCCGCCCTCATCTGTCTTTCGTGTACCGCGCCGAAGATCCGCAGCAGCGAGGTATCGAACACGAATACGTCACTCTCCTGATCGGTGAAGCCGACGAGAACATCCGCATCAATGCCGATCCCCATGAAGTCGCCGAGTGGAAATGGATCGATCTCGACGAACTCGGCACTGATATGAAAGAACATGCGCTCGACTATGCGCCGTGGTTCCACCTCGGTCTGCGCATGATCATCGAATCCCCTGCCGTTACCTGGAACTGACCATGCCCGATTCTCCGCTCCATATCGCCATCATCCCCGACGGCAATCGCCGCTGGGCCAAGCAACGAACGCTGTTTCCGTGGAAGGGCCACGAACGAGCAGTAGAAAACTTCCGCACGCTTACCGAGTGGTGTCAAGACGATCCGCGGGTGCAGACCCTCACCGTGTGGTGCTTTTCGACTGAGAACTGGAAACGGGATCCTGACGAAGTGGCCCATCTGATGACGCTGCTGGAAGACTATCTGCGACGCGAGCGCCAGGTATTTCTGCAGAACAAAACGCGCTTCGTGCATTCGGGCCGTCTCGATCGGATCCCCTCGTCACTCGCCAACTTGATCCGCGACATTACCGAGGAAACGAAGGATCAAACCGAACTCACGCTGCATTTGGCTGTCGACTACGGCGGCAAAGATGAGCTGATTCGTGCCATTCACAAGCTTCCCGACCCCTCAACCGCAACAGAAGAATCGATACACATACAACTAGATCATCCCGAACTCACCGACATCGACCTCATCATTCGCACATCGGGCGAGCAGCGCACCAGCAACTTTTTTCTGTGGCAGAGCGCCTACGCCGAGTGGCTGTTCATCGACAAATTCTTCCCCGATTTCACGACTGAGGATCTGGCCCATGCAGTTGACGATTTTTCCAAACGGACACGCCGATTCGGCTCATGATCCGCACCGGTGTCGCCTCCGGCAAGATCATCCTCAGCGGTGAATATGCCGTGGTATTCGGACATCGGGGAATTGCGGCGCCATCTGTGATGGGAATGCAGGTTTGTTACGACGAGACCAGAAACCAGAAACCAGAAACCAAGGGGCTGGAAATCAGGCAGACCGGTATTCCATGGAGTAAAGAATGGCAGAAATATGTGAGCGGACTGATTATTGCCTGCGAAGAACACGCGGGGGAAAAATTCAGTGGAGTACTCACAATCGACAACGCTCTTCCACTTGGGCGTGGCATGGGGTCCTCGACCGCCCTTCTGATCGCAATCGGCAGAGCACTCCTGGGCGATGACTGTGAAGCTGCTTGCCGGCAAATGGAAAATCAGTTCAATCCCGGACACAGCGGCATTGATTTCGAGGTCATCTGGCGCAATCAGCCCATCCTTTTCCGCCGCGGAGAGACAGTACAATCGGCACCCATCAGCACCGATTTTTTGGCAAACGCGATACTCATCGACACGGGCAAACCCGGCGAAACGACACCGGCATTGGTCGACTGGGTAAAGGAGCATGCGGCAATGCTTGAACCCGCTCTTCAAGCCATAGGTCAATGCACTGAGCGACTCCTGAAGGGTGAGTCTCCACAGACCGTTATTCCGGATCATCACCGGGCCCAAGTGGAATTGGGAGTTGTCCCCGAGCCAGTGCAACGCCTCATCGCCGATATCGAAGTCCAAGGCGGCGTCGCCAAAATCATCGGTGCCGGAGCCAGAACCGGTGGCGGAGGCATGGTGATGACACTGCACCGGGAATCAGATGTGGTTCAGACGATCGCAAAACGCTACGATTACTCACTCATCGAGCATCGATGAAGTAAAAATTCCATTCTTCAATTTTCAATTCCGATGGTTACCGCCCGCTCCACACCCAACATCGCCCTCATCAAATACTGGGGAAACCGCAATGCCGAGCTCCGCATTCCGGCCGCCGATTCGCTGTCGATGACGCTGTCGAATCCCACCGTCGACATCAGCGTGGAACCCCATGATCAATGGCATATCGATTCGTACGACGCTGATGGCAAACCGAAAGTACTGCGAGAAAAAGACACGCAACGCTTCCAGAAGCACCTCGAACTCTGCCGCCATTATCTGGCGACGCTCGATCAACCGGATGTGCTGCCACAGGCCGTATCACTCACCATCCGGTCGCACATTCCACCGGCTATCGGCCTCGCTTCGTCGGCTGCTGTATTTAGCTGTGTCGCAACGGCGTATGCCGGACTGATCAAGGAACACATCGAACTGACATCGGAACAGATCAGTATCCTGGCTCGTCTGGGCAGTGGGTCAGCCTGTCGCGGCGTGTTCGGCGGGTACAGTGCCATGCATGTGGAAAACGATAGTATCGACGGCGCGTACGCCGTGCAGATTGCACCGGAAGATTATTGGATCCTGTACGACATCATCATCGCGCCCAGCATGAACGAGAAGCAGTACGGTTCCACCGAAGGACATACGTTCGCCCCGAGCAGTCCCCTGTTCGCCGGGCGCGTCGCCTCGATTCCGCACCGCCAGGAAGAATGCATCGACGCCATCCAGCAGCAGGATTTTGAGAAGCTGCAAATCATCGCCGAGGAAGACTGTCTGAACATGCACGACGTGATGCGCACCAGTACGCCATCACTCAATTACCTGACGCCCGACACCAACCGCATCGTCGACGAGATCAACGAACTGCGACGCACGCAGCATCTGCCTGTCCTCTATACCATGGATGCCGGTGCGACCGTCCATCTGATCTGCACCCAGGAAGCAGTAGAAGCCATCCGTGGCTATGCCAAACAACAAACCAACTGCACCATCTTCGAAGCCCAAGCCGGCACCGGTGCCTCGCTGCTCTAAACCTCTTGAATCTTTCATCACAATGGATCTCCGCTCCCTACCACCCGATCTGTCTTCTGAGCAACGCGTCACCGCACGTCGGCGGCTGATCGAACAGGAACTGGGCATCGACCTGTCTCTCCTGGAAGCGGATGAACAGCATATCGGCCAGGCCGACGAGAAGAACTGCGAGCAGATGTTCGGCATCGTATCGGTTCCTGTCGGCTACGCGGGACCACTGGCTGTGCAGTTCAGTTCCGGCGAAGAGTCTTCACTCCATCTGCCGCTCGCCACCACCGAAGGCGCACTGGTAGCCAGTGTGAACCGCGGTTGCAAAGCGCTCACGCAGAGCGGCGGTGTCCGCACCTCCTCGATTCATCATGGCACCAACCGTTCCATCGCCTTCCGGTCCGTGGATCCGCGTTCGGCGATTCGCCTGATTACTCGACACAAGGATGAATGGACAAAAATAGGCGAAGCGACGAGCAGCCATCTGAAGATTCTGACTTTCGATCTGGACGAGGAGGAGGAGTTCGTCTTCCTGACTATTTTCTGCGATACCGGCGAAGCCATGGGCATGAATATGGTGACCATCGCCGCACAGGCCATCGGCGAATGGATCGGCAATGACATGAAGATCGCCGAGTTCATCACTGTCGCCGGCAACGTCGACAGCGACAAAAAGCCCAGCCTCCGCACCATTCAGCGCGGGCGCGGCTACGAAGTGACGGCTGAGGCAACACTCGCCCATGCAGTGATGCAGGAGTCGTTAAAATCTTCGGCCGAAACAATGATCGCCGTCGCCAATGCAAAACTCATCGCCGGATCCGATGTCGCCGGCATGCTTGGACGCAATCTGCATGTCGCCAATATCATCGCCGCACTTTATCTGGCAACCGGGCAGGACGTCGCCCACACCGTAGAGGGATCGATGGCCACGACCGGCGTCGAGCTGACGGATGAAGGCTTAAAAGTATATGTGCGACTTCCCGCTCTTCTCGTCGGTATTCGCGGCGGCGGCACGGCACTCCCCACGCAGCAGCAATGTCTGCACTTGCTCCTGAAAAGCCCAACATCTCTGTCGCCCACCCAACAATTGGCCGAAAGTATTGGCGCAGCCGTACTGGCCGGAGAAATTTCACTCCTAGCGGCCCAAGCGAGCCATACATTGGCAAAGGCGCATAAGGAACATGGCCGGTGAAGAAATATTTTGACTTCCCCCATTGCCTTGGCACTATGAATCCTTTTTCGTTCTATACCTTATGAACAGATCACTCATACTGGCAGACCAAAGCGAGCATCCGACGATGCACCTTATTGAACACAACCCAAACATAATTCGACAACTTGAAGCGAGGAACCAGATACTCAAAGGCCTCCCGGAGGAAAAGATCATTGATCAGACCATGCCCCTCATGCTTAATGGAAGTTTGGTTCAGAAATTTGACGGCGGCGTTGTGGGAATAAAGTTCCTCTCGATGAATCCAGACGATGAAAACGCTGCTCTTCAACAGCACTCTGTCGAACCGTTCACGCTTGAGGGAGCTGACGAAGCCACACCACACTATTGCGTTTACCTTGAACCGGGCCGGCAATTTGGTTTCGTCGTTTTTAACTTTACCGATCCCCGTAACCTGCATCGCACCAATGACTTCAATCAACTGTGCTCCGATGGACGTGGGAACATCGTCATGGCGTCGGGAGAAAAAACTGAGCAGATCGTTTTTGTGACACGTGTCGGCGATATACCACTTTTGCGAGAGACACTCCCTTCCGGGGACATACAAGAGACGTTCAATGGATGGGACCCGCATAAAAAAGGCACGCCCAGATTACTTATGGCACAAGAACATGAGGTAGGACCGGAAGTATTGAAAATGGAAGGAGGAAAAGGCTCAGTCGATACGCAAACGCATTCAAAGACCATTAATCTATCAACCAAGACCTGATGAGGCAGATTTTTCCTTCATCGTGAGCCAACGAACCACGCATGATGTGAAAAGTAGAAAACCCTTTCATACTCGCAACCAAATAGGAGCCACTATCGGAACTGCCTTTGCGCAGCCGACGTCTGATGCCAAAACGACAAGTTTGGTTGAGTTACAAGTACCACGTGATGAACCTGTGGCAGCAATGCGAATACGGCTGCTTCCTATACCGCTTCCACAGGCAGATAGCGCATTGCCACAAGAATAGCCACTGTAAGAGAAAGAAGCCGCCTTTCGCTGACTTCTGGCCCGTTTTTTGCTATCCTCTCGTCTCATGACGCCTTCCAGCATCATCGGTTTCGGCCGCTACCTGCCTGCCTTCCGACTGAAGACAGCCGCCATCGCCCAGCATTGGCAGCAAGACGGCGAGGAGACCGCAAAGACATTGGGTATTGAGGAAAAGACGGTTCCCGGCAAGGATGAAGACAGTTTTACCATGGCCTTCGAAGCCGCCCGTCAGGCAATCGAGATTGCCGGCATTGAATCGAGCGAGGTCTCGGCGTGTTTCGTCGGCTCCGAGAGTCATCCGTACGCCGTCAAACCAACGAGCGGCATGCTCGTTGCCGCGCTGAACCTCCATCCTTTTTCGCACGCTGCGGATCTGGAA
Source organism: Candidatus Peribacteria bacterium (assembly GCA_041691135.1). Lineage (GTDB taxonomy): Bacteria > Patescibacteriota > Gracilibacteria > Peribacterales > Peribacteraceae > JAQBQQ01. The sequence goes on along the minus strand of JBEPVF010000003.1, from coordinate 44,981 downwards.
TTTGCCTGCAAAGCCGGCACGGCCGCCATGCAGATCGTGGACACGTTCGTGCGCAGCGGACAGATCCAGTATGGCCTGGCGATTGGAACAGATACGGCACAAGGCAGACCGGGCGATGCACTGGAATACACGGCTGCCGCTGGCGCCGCTGCCTTCGTGATTGGCTCAAGTGGTGCCAAGAATGCGCTCTGTCGCATCGATCACACGCTCAGCTTTACCACCGATACTCCTGATTTCTGGCGTGCGAACGGCGAAAAATATCCAAACCATGCTGGGCGCTTTACCGGCGAACCGGCTTACTTCCGCCATATCGAAGAAGCGTTGCGCGGCATTCTGGAAGTAACGGGCAAGAAAGTAGAGGAGATCGACCACGTCGTCATCCATATGCCGAACGCCAAATTCCCCTCCCGCATCCTCAAGAAGTTCGGCTTCACGCACGAGCAGTGCCATCACGGATTCATCGTGCCGCGCATCGGCAACACCTACAGCGCCTGCTCCCCGCTCGGACTCACGGAAGTGCTGCAACATGCCAAGAAAGCCGAAACCATTCTATTGGTGAGTTACGGATCCGGCGCCGGATCCGATGCCTTCCTGATGACGATGCAGCGCAATGGAGTGCTGCTTCCTCCCGATGATCGCGACATTGCCTACTTGAGCTACGCTGAGTATTTGAATCATACCAAGGCTCTTTCTTCTGCTCATTCATGAAAAATTCGAAATCCGAAGCACGAAGCACGAAAAAAATTCGAATTTCGAATTTCGAATTTCGTGCTTTCCGTCTCTCATAATGGAAAAGCCCCTCTTTCTCATCGGTTCATCTCAAACCCGCTTCGGCGAGCATTGGGATAAAAGCCTGCGCGATCTGGCGCGCGAAGTCGTCGATGGCGCCATCGAGCATTCTCCAGCCACTGCACTCGACATCGATATGGTGATCGTCGCCAATATGATCGGCGAAGTAGCATCGGATCAGGCGCATATGGGCGCCATGGTCGCGTCGTTCCTGCCGCACAAACCTCCTGCCATTCGCGTGGAAGCGGCCTGTGCCAGCGGATCAGTGGCTATTCACACTGCCTGCGCCTTACTCGAATCGAACCGAGCGCAGACAATTCTCGTCATCGGTGCCGAAAAAATGACCGACGCGACGAACGATCAGATTGCCTCGGCCCTGATGGGCGCTGCCGATAGCGAGCAGGACCGGCCGGCCGGACTCACGTTCCCGGGAATCTTTGGACTCGTCGCCCAACGCTACATGCACGACTATGGTCTGACGCGAGACCAATTGAGTTTGGTTTCAGCTGTGCATCATCGTCAGGCATTGGAAAACCCCTTCGCGCAGTTTCGCATGGAAGTGAAACCTGAAGCCGTCTCCAAAAGCTCGCCGATCGCCGACCCACTGCGACTCCTCGACTGCTCTCCCATCAGCGACGGTGCGGCCGCCTGCATCCTCTCGACCAAATACCAGAGCAACTTCCGCGTAGCGGCGTCACAACTCACCACCGACACACTCAGTCTGGCCGATCGCCCGAGCCTCACCTCGTTCAGCGCTTCAAAAAAAGCAATGGAGAAGGCCCTGGCCGAAGCCGCCATCGATCGCGACGAAATCAGCCATGTCGAAACGCATGACTGCTTCTCCATCGCCGCCGTCATCAACATGGAAGATTTGGGATTTGCCAACGAAGGCGACGGCATCAGCATCTACCGCGAGTTGTATGAGCGTCCGACGATGATGGGCCTCCAGGTAAACAAAAGCGGAGGTCTTAAAGCCTGCGGCCACCCTGTCGCCGCGACGGGCATCAAGCAGTTCATCGACATCGCCAAACAACTAAAGGCAGCCGGCACACGTTATGGACTGAGCCATAATTTCGGCGGTGCCGGAGCCACCTGCGGCCTCCACATTCTTGAACATCTCCAGTAAACTCCCACCGATCCATGCCCGAATCATCACCCAGTATCGCCCGCCGACAAGCCGAGGAACGCCGTAGAATGCAAGAAGGAACGATCCTGTCGTTTACGACGCTCGCACATCCGCCGGAACATTTCGGTGCCGGCCATCGCAGCATCGCACTTATCAAGCTGGCTGACGGATCGAAAGTGATGGCTCCGCTGACCGGTTCCAAACCAGCAATCGGCATGATGGTTATTCCGCGCATGCGCCTGAGTTACGTCGCCAAAGATCATCTGCGCATCTACGAAGTGGCGTACGAAATCCCTGCCACGAAAACCGCTCCGGTAAGCGAAGAAACCATCGCTTTCCCCGGCTACATCCTCGCGCTGACCGGACCGTCCGGCGTCGGCAAGACCACGATCGCCCGCATGCTCGTCTCGATGTTCAGCACCTCGTCGCGCAATGTCCCCATTCTGACGACGCGGACGAAAAAGAAAGGCGACGATGGCGAGTACGTGTACATGACCAAAAAAGAATTCGACCGCCTACAGCGTGCCGGTGAGATTATTGCCGCCACCAACATCCCCTCCCGATCCGAAGACCGTTGGTACGGCTACCGCGCCAGCGATATCAAAGCTATCTGGAACGCCGGACTGCTGCCGATCGTCATCACAGAAATGCACCTGCTTCAAGGCCTGGGCGAACACTTTGGCCGCCGCTCCATTCTCAGCTTCGGCCTGCTGCCGCCGGGCAAGAGCAAGCGCGCTATGCTCAGTTCCCTGCTCCACCGCCTTCGCGGCCGTGGCCGTGAGACGGAAGAGAACATTCAAGATCGTCTCAAGAACGCCGAACTGGATCTGGCATTCTTCAAAGAACGCCGCGATCTCTTCGATCACTTGATCGTGAATGAAGACTTGGACGTCGTTGCGTCGCTGTTCAGGGAAACTGTGCCGGCGCTTGGGAAAGCGTAGTCTCGCTACTCCTAGTACCTCAGGGGCGGAAAGAGCATAGCTATCGCTTCTTCGCTTTGTCCGATCGACTCCTCGAAATGACGATATATTTAGCGACCGCCCACGCCAAAATTGCATAGAACACCATTGCCACCAGTGTTGATGGTTCAAATGCGCTGGGCATCTTGCCATCCGTCGTCACGGCCGGGGGAAACAGACTGGCGAACGGCAACAGGAATACATAGGTGATGCCATACACCACCTCTGCAAAAACATTGTTCGGGCTGGCAGCCAACAGCTTGAGAAAGAAACGGAACGCGAACAGGATTTCGAGCACCGTGAGCACGTAGTAAACGAAGTGATAGGCCTTGGTCGTCCTGGCACCGACCACCAAATTCGCATCAGTAGAAATCCCCTCGCCGATTGCATTGTCATCAGACATGACAGAAGCATAACAAGGACGATGCTAATTGTCATGTCGAGTGGATATCGCTGCCTTCAAACAACATCGCGAAGGCAAGCGACGCTTGCCTGGAGCGACTCTTCTTCATACGGGAGAAACGGCGAGTGAGGGGAACATCACTTGTCTAAGGCGCGCGTCAACACGTCGTTACTCTCGACGGAGTGGCGAAGGAGGGGGTTGGGAGTAGCTGGAACGAGGATGAGCGTGGGAAGCTTTGCCGGCCCGAGATGCCGCGTTTTACGACCGGCTTCACAATGCTCGAAATGGAACGTTCCGTACTGGCCTTTATCCTGGAAGCGAAGAACTGAAGGCTTCGCACAACGCTCACGCGTGCCTTCATGCTGGCAGACGAGCCGATGCTGAAGATCGATTAGTACTTGCTGAATTCTTGTCGCAATCTCACGATTATGTGGACCAAAGGATTTTCCCTCAAGTCGCGAGAGCAACATTTGCGCACTGCTCGCTATTTCAACACGTATGCCATTTACCGTACGTTGGATGTCGTCAAGTAGGTCGACAACTTTCTGAACTTGGGCTTCGTCCGTCACCAGCTCGGGGAGCTGGAGCGATTGAACTTTTTCCTCCCATTCATGGTGCAAAGGTGAACTCAAGGCGACGAGAATGAATGTTATTTCCCCGGACACATCGCCTCCACTTCCGGCGGCACCTGCCCCTTGTACATCTTGTCGAAGTGAGCGGCGAACTCGCTGGAGAGCTTGTTGGCAGCGGCTTCGTAGGCGTCCTTATCTGGCCATGTTGCTTTGGGATCGAGCACCGTCGCATCCACGCCAGGACACGTGACTGGTACGCGCAGATGGAAGCGGTGATCGTCGCGGCATTCCACGTTCGCGAGTTGTCCCGTCAGCGCCGCATCCACCACCGCGCGCGTGAGCGTGATATCCATGCGCTTGCCGACGCCGTACGGACCGCCCGTCCATCCGGTGTTGATCAGATAGACGTTCGTGCCATGGTCTTTAAGTTTGGCATTGAGCAGTTTGAGGTACTCCTCCGACGCAAGCGGCATGAATGGTCCGCCGAAGAAGCGAGAGAACGTCGTAGTCGGTGACGTGACACCGGCTTCGGTACCGGCCAATTTGCTGGTGTAGCCCATCAGGAACCATAACATCGCCTGCTCGTGCGTGAGCGACGCCACCGGCGGCAGGACGCCATTCGCATCAGCCGTCAGGAACACTACTGTTTTGGGATGACCGCCGCGCGCACTCGTCACCACGTTGCCAACGAACGACAGCGGGAAGGCAGCACGTGAATTCTCGGCCAAGCGTTCATCGTCGACATCCACCGATCCATCGGGATAGACCATCGTGTTCTCGATAATGCAGCCATGTTCCAGCACCGGCCGCTTGCCGAAAACCGCCTCGAAGATCATTGGTTCCTTATCTTTGCGTAACCTGATGAGCTTGGCATACGAGCCGTTCTCCAAATTCGCCACACCATCATCGGACCACAGATGTTCGTCGTCGCCGATCAAAGAGCGCTTGGGATCGACGGAAAGCGTCGTTTTTCCCGTACCCGAGAGGCCCAGAAACAAGTGAGCGTTCCCCTCCGTATCCTGCGATGCAGAGCAATGGAGCGATAGAACGCCATTGGTGGGCAATAACGCATTCATCGCCGTAAACACGAGCTTCTTCACCGCGCCACAGTACAGCGTCCCGTACACGATGCCAATTCGGCGCTCCAGATCCATGACGATCAGGTGGTCGACGATTTTGCCGTTCTCTTCGCGCAGTTTTCCCTTGTACTTGGCGGTCTGCACTTTGTCGGTCGGTACCACGACGATGGTGAACCGATCATCTTTGAAAATACTCTGGCTCAGATCGGCCGGCAGTGCGCGGAACATATTGTCGGCAAAGAGTTCCGTGATAGCGCGCGGTGAAATCGTGCGCACCGGCAGGGTGTATTTCGGATCGGCGCCCACACTGCGATCAAGAACGAACAATTGATCCTTTTGACCCAGCGTAGACAATGCATCTTGCAACATGCTCTCGAACATTGCCGGCTCCATCGCGATGTTATTCGGCATGCCCCACGCGATGTTCATTTTGCTGTCCGGATGACGCACGGTGTACGTATCTTTGGGAATGCGGCCAGTCGCGTTTTTCGGGTTCCAGATGGCTACTGCACCACTTTCGGTGACGATGCATTCACGGCGATCGATGGATGTCTGAATCAGTTGGGAGCGCGTCAAATTGGTGGCGACGTTCTTATGAGAAGACAAAAATTGGTCGATAGACTGAGCGAGAGTATCCATGGGAGAAATCAGGAGAGGGAAGAAATTATGAGAACGTCTGGCACGCGGCGTAAATATTCGAAAACAGCGTGGGTAAATCTTTGTTCGGGACAGACGAAAATGCAACCCGAATCAGGCTGCCCAGCGCGATGATGCCGGTGGAGTAATCATGGAGCAGCTTCTGACGCACCAGCTCGGCATCCAGACCATCGCGTAATTTGAGGCACAAGAAGTAACCCGAATTGCAGGGTAGCATCGTAAATTGGTCCTGATACTGCGGATTCGCCACCTCTTTTTTTGCGTTCTGGAAGCGCGTTTTCAGCAGTTCGAACTTCTGATGCTTCTCCTCCTCATAGCCAGGCGTCTGGAGTGCCTGCAGGATCAGACTCTGCGCCATATGCGAACAGTTGCTCACCGTGCCACGCACGACACCAGCCGTTTTCTCTTCGAGCACTTTCAGCGTGTCTTTGGTCATCCCCTTTCCGGCGTATGTGAGAAAACCAATGCGCATACCCCAGGCAAATTCTTCTTTCGTCGCACCGTCCACTTTCACCGCCAGAATGTTCTCGTGCAGATCGGCCACAAGCGAGAACAGCGACTCGGTGTAGACACCCTCGTCGTAAATCAAACCAAAGTACGCATCGTCGATCAGAACGACGATTTTATTGCCGCGCTCGGCACTTTCTTTCAACGCCTGCGCGATATCCTGCATCTCCGATGTGAGTGGCGTATAACCGGTGGGATTGTTCGGAAAATTGAGGAACACAACCTGTTTTCCTGACTTCTGTTCAAGGGTTTTTCTTAATCCTGCCACATTGAATCGCTGTCCTTCGAACGTCTGAAACATCGTCAGTATGGCACCGTACGCTTCTTCAAAAATGAGTTCGTAGTTGTCCCAGTACATGTCGGGCTGAATGATCTCTTCGCCCGGATCGAGAAATAGGTAACCGGCAACGCTCAGCGAGTGCGTAAGTCCGGCATTCACCACCGGCAAACTGATGTCCGCTTTGAGTGACGGATTTTTTTTGCGGATCTCCTCCTGCCACTTATCGCGCAGAGGCTTTTTTCCGTAGCTCGGCGTGTACGGAAACACGTCCTTGGCCGGCAGGTTCACCGCCTTTGCAATCGTGGACGTATGGAGCGGCGTTTTGTCCTCGTCGAGTGCAATACCGATCGTCGCATTGATCGTCTTGCCATCGGCATCAGCCGCCTGGCTCAGAATACCGAGCTTGGGAAAGTATGCGGACACGCCACGCTTGGATAAGAGCGAAAAAATTTGTGGCGATTGTTTCTGAAAGGTCTCGTTGAGAGTGACGGCAAGTGGGTGAAGTGGGGTCATGCAAAAAGGGTACCTGCCCCATGCAGGGAGAACAAATAGGACGAACACACGGATGGACCACAACGAGCAATCGAACACTTGATTAAAAATAAAAAATATGTCGCTATCTCTTTATTCACCGAATGCGCACCGAAATCCCTTCATCGTGGGTCGGGACTGCCTCCCTCACTTTTGGCTTATAGAAGATAAAATCTGATTGCCTCTGCAATACCTGTTAGAGTGGCAAAGTCATTGAAGAAAACGAGAATTTCTGCTATAATTCTGAGATGTCCCGAGATCGGGAAACCCACAACTGCAAAACAAAAACTCACACTCATGTCGCTGCACACACTCATGTTCGGCTGGGAGTATCCTCCCCATCACTCCGGAGGTCTGGGTGTGGCGTGTCAGGGTCTTGTCCGCGGACTGACGCAGAACGGCGTGCAAGTGACCCTCGTGCTTCCCCACAATCATGCATCCGAGGAACAGAATTTGAGCGTGCGCTTCCCCACCGACAGTGTTTGGAATTCGATTCTGGTTCAGAGTGCACTGCAACCGTACGACAATGTTGATGAATACGCGCTGCGTCTGGAGTTGTCGCATCTTCCGCGCGAAACTGCGGCCCTTTACGGACCCGACTTGGGACAGGCCGTCGAGAACTACACGAGCATGGCCATCGAGATGACCCGCGATATTTCACCCGACGTCGTGCACAGCCACGACTGGATGACCTTCGAAGCCGGCCGGCGTGCCGCGAACTACCACGGCAAGCCGTTGATCACGCATATTCATGCCACCGAACTGGACCGCACGAATTTCGGACCGAACCAATGGATCATGGAACGTGAGCGACTGGGGATGTTGGCTGCCGATCGGATTATTGCCGTCAGTCAATACACCAAGAACATTCTGGTGGAGCACTATGGCATCCCGGCCGACAAAATTGCCGTGGTCCACAACGGCCATCAGCAGTCGTATATCGAAACGCGCGGTCCGTCTTCTCTCACCGATCATGCGACACGCCGACCACTGGTCCTGTTTTTGGGTCGCATGACGATACAGAAGAATCCCCACTCATTCCTGGATGTCGCTCGTAAAATCAACGACATCAATCCGGATGTCGAATTCGTCATGGCCGGCGACGGCGGCATGTTGCCGGAGCTCATCGAACGCGCTTGCTCGTTGGGATTGAGCGACAATGTTCTGTTCACCGGTAAAGTCGCCGGGCGCGAGATCGATCAGCTGTACCGCAAAGCCGACTGCTTCGTGATGCCATCGCTTAGCGAACCGTTTGGGCTCGTCGCGCTCGAAGCGATCAGCCACGGCACGCCCGTGGTGCTGAGCAAACAATCGGGTGTCGCCGAAGTCGTCGAACATGCGTACAAGGTCGACTTCTGGGACAGCGACAAAATGGCCGACTGCATTCTGACCATTCTGCGCGAGCAACCGTTGGCAGAGCAGCTCCGGGCCGAAGCACCGCGCGTATTGCAACGCCTTACCTGGAAGAACCAGGCCAACAAAGTTTCATCGATTTACCAAGATCTCATTAACACTTAATTCTCAATTTTTTATGCCTCAGATTTGTTTCTACTTCCAGGTCCACCAACCCTACCGCCTCCGCGATCTGCGCATCACGGATATCGGCAAGGGCGACGCCACGTACTTCGATGATGCGAAGAACCACGCCGTGTTCCGCAAAGTAGCCGAGAAATGTTACCTTCCGGCGAATGCGCTGATGCTCGATCTGTTGCGGGCTCATCCCGAGTTCCATATCAGCTACTCGCTATCGGGTGTGTTCCTGGATCAATGTCAGGAATACGGACTGGATGTGCTCGATTCGTTCCGTGCCCTGGCTGCCACCGGACAGGTGGAGTTCATGGCCGAAACTTACTACCACTCACTGAGCTATCTAAAATCGCTGCCCGAGTTCGTGCAGCAGGTGGCCAAACACACGCGCAAACTGCAGGAACTGTTCGGCGTCATACCAAGTGTGTTCCGCAATACCGAACTGATCTACAGTAACGAGATCGCCCATGTCGCCCGCCTGATGGGCTTCCGTGGCATTTTGGCCGAGGGCGCCGACCACGTGCTGCATGGCCGCAGTCCCAACGAACCGTTCGTGCCACCCAAGTTCCGCCTGCCAAAATCCAAGGAAGCGATCATCCAGAAATTCCGTCCCCTGCCCCAGCGTTCTGAATCGATCCAAGTGCTGCTGAAGAACTACAAGCTCTCCGACGACGTTGCGTTCCGCTTCTCGGACAAATCGTGGGTCGGCTTTCCGCTGCATGCCGATACCTTCACCGACTGGCTGATGCAATCGGGCGGCCACTCGATCAACCTGTTCATGGACTACGAAACGTTCGGCGAGCACCAGTGGGCCGACACCGGCATTTTCGACTTCGTACGGGCATTGCCGAGAATGTGGCAAGACCGCGGCATCAAAACCGCCACCCCATCCGAAGTGATCGACGGCTGGCAGGCCAAACACTCGCAGGTGTTCGACGCCCATTCGTTCGTCTCGTGGGCCGATATCGAGCGCGACCTGTCGGCTTGGCAGGGCAATAAGATCCAGGATGCCTCACTGCAGGCGCTGTTCGACCTCGAGCACGATATCAAGGCAACCGGCGATGATTCGTTGCTCGAAACCTGGCGCAAACTCTCGACCTCCGACCACTTCTACTACATGTGCACCAAGTACTGGAGCGACGGCGACGTGCACAAATACTTCAGCCCGTACGATTCTCCCTACGAAGCATATCGTCGTTTTAGCCACGCGCTGTGTGATCTCCGAGAACGAATCGATGGATCCAAAAAACTCACGAAGGATCCGCGTGCCGAATCACTCTCATAATTCTCAATTATCAATTTTCAATTCTCAAGTAACTCCCATGCCCCGCTCCCTCGTCCTCGGCAACGGCTCCGTCCTCGCGACATTCGACGAGCACCTGCTGCTGCGTGATCTGTACTACCCATACGTCGGCATGGAGGACCAGACGACGTACGGCCACTTGCACCGCGTGGGCGTGTATATCGAAGGTACCGGCTTTTCGTGGCTGAACGATGGCACGTGGCAAATCGAAGCGCGCTACCGGCCCGATACGCTGGTCGGTGACAGTACCCTGCGAAATGAGAAACTGGGCATCGAAATGAACGTCGAAGATTACGTCCATCCGGTCCACAACATCCTGCTCCGGCACTTCAAAGTGCGCAGCACCGATGGCCGCACCAAGAACGTCCGCTTCTTCTTCAATCACGACTTTCACATCTACGGTGACAAACAAAAAGACACCGCCTTCTACGAACCGTACACCAACAGCGTGATTCACTTCCGCCAGACTCGCTACTTCCTGGTCGGCGGCACGTGCGACAAATCGGACAAGTGCTTTGTAGGTCATCATGGCGGCCGCTACGGATCGATTCTGCCCAGTATGGAACAGCTCAAGAGCTGCGGCATTTCGTCGTTCACGACCGGGAAATCGGAATACCGCGGGCTCGAAGGAACGTGGCGCGATGCCGAAGACGGACATTTGTCGCGCAATCCGATTGAGCAAGGTTCGGTAGATTCGACCATCAGCATCGATGCAACAGTGGAACCGACGACACAGACCGAAGTGGTGCTGTGGCTGTGCATCGGCCAAACACTGAACGAGGTACTCACGTTGCAACAGACGGTACTCAGCGAAACACCCGAGCGTCTGCACCGCAACTGCCACAACTACTGGAAGAGCTGGTCGAACAAGAACACCCAGAGCTTCAGCACGCTCAACGAAACACTGGTGGACCTATACAAGCGCAGCCTACTGCTGATCCGCACACACGTCGACAGTCATGGCGGCATCATCGCCGCAGCCGACAGCGATATTATGGCCTTCAATCGCGACACCTACACCTACGTGTGGCCGCGCGATGGCGCCTTTGTGTCGTTGGCTCTCGACCGTGCCGGTTACAGCGAAGTGACGCGCAACTTCTTCGAGTTCTGTGCCAAGGCCCAGATGCCCGACGGTTACCTGCTCCATAAATACAATCCTGATGGGTCGCTGGGATCATCGTGGCACCCGTGGTATGCCGACGAAGAGCCGCAGTTGCCGATCCAGGAGGATGAAACTGCCCTGGTCGTCTACGCCATCTGGAAGCACTTTGAACACGTGCAGGACTTCGAATTTCTGCAGAACATGTACGAGAGGTTCGTCAAAAAAGCAGCTGAATTCATGACCGAATTCCGCGAGGAGGCCACCGGCCTGCCGTTGCCCAGCTACGATCCATGGGAAGAGCATCGCGGCATCTTTACCTATACGACGGCCACGACGATTGCCGGACTGCACGCCGCCGCACAGATCGCCCATATTCTGGGCCATCACAAGCACTCCGAACGCTATCAGCACGCCGCAGATACGATGAAGCAGGCACTCCTCTTCCATTTGTTTGACGAAGAAAAAGGCCGTTTTCTCAAAAAAATACGCCGCAAGAACGGCGAGACCATCGAACGCGACGACACGCCGGACGCCAGCATCATGGTCGTGTGGATGCTGGATATTTTGCCAATCGATGACCCACGCATCATCTCGACCATGGACCAGCTGAAGCAAAACCTGGAAGTGAAAGTGGGCATCGGCGGACTGGCCCGCTATCCCAACGACGTCTATCACCGCAATCTTCCGCTCAGCAAAGAAGTTCCCGGCAACCCATGGATCATCACCACCCTGTGGCTGGCCCAATGGTACATCGCCCGCGCCCGCACCGTGCAGGACCTCGTCGCCGCACATTCCATCCTCGAATGGGTTGCGATGCGCGCTTCGAAGAGCGGCATTCTACCCGAACAGATGGATCCGATGACCGGCGCGCCGTTGTCAGTCGCACCGCTCACATGGAGTCATTCAACGTATGTCGAAACGGTGCTGAAGTTCTTGGAGAAAGAAAAGGAAATTTTGGGTGGGAAGTAGAACAGAGTTCCGAAACTTTATGAAACTGTAATCTTTAGTAGTGGGTAATTTAAAGTGTCATGATCCGTCTTGGTTATCAACCAACGTTCCTAGGCATTCGCTATGAGAGAAAGTTTGCGACAACGCCACTATGAGGAATTCTCTTTGGCACTCGAAGATGCAGTGAAACGCATTATAGGCGAAGTAGCAGAAGATATTCGGAAAAAGACGGATCTCGTTGCCTCGAAGCCTGACTCACTCCGGCCTGACAGATACAGTCTGCACGCAATAGAGTCAGTCATAAGACGAACTTTCTATAGTCATTTTCAGCACCCAAAGCAGCCAAAAACTGTATTTGTCGTTCCAGCTGCAGCAGCACATCCCTCTTCAAAGGACGCCGCTTTTACTGGCAAAGCTGCTCTCTTCTTAAAGGAGTGGATCAATGAAGGATTAACTGAGGATAGAATCATACGTATTGCCTGTGGCATGTTCCTGGAGAAACTGGTCGTGCAAGATGCGACCTTAACACATGTAGATGAGCTTGCTGCAAGGGCTGGCATTAGCGCTCAACGCGCTTGGGGACAGCTGGCTGCTTGTATGGATCCAAGGTTAAGACCTCAACTAAGCAAAGAATGGTTTCCTCCTAAATGGCAGCATTGGCAATCTAATCATTTACCTCAGAACTGGCACATTCATCTTTCTCATAAAAAGAAGAAATTCACTTTTAGACAAAATAGTGACGCCAGACACTTAGCTCAGGAATTCCTTCTCTCTATTAGGAAAGCGCACAACGAGAGCTACTTGGAAATTATTACTCTGCTCTTTGATCGTCACTTGCGCGATGGAACGGCGCTTACTTTAATGGAATTGGCAACTGTATTGGAAGAACCAATCTCAATAGCACAGCCTTTGATGGAAAACCTACAAAGAGAGATACATACGGATAAGGACCGTCGCTTTGATATTGGTGGCGACGCTACGGGCGGTTGGTATGTGGAACGAGAAAGGAAAGCAAGTATCCTTTGCAGTGTCACCAAAATTGATGATCAGTCTTTCGACAAAGCATTTCAATCGGAAACAGTTTGAACTTATGCTTGAATCTCCTCGAATTTTTCCTGCGCATTCAGTACAGTATCTTCCGGATGAAACGAACTGCTCTCGTAGTTTTTCTGCCGGCTTGCCTGTGGGTGATGAGTACATCCCTTGTATTCGGCGCAGATGCTCCTGCAACCACTGCCAGCGGGAGCACGGCAATTCCTGAGCAAAAGGACGCCAAAACTCTGCGCATCGAACGTGACCGTGCCAAGCGGGCCGACGGTTTCGTCATCTTTCAGCTGCAGAATAAGGCAGGCAGCAAGGCATATCAGGCGGCCCTGGACACGTACTACAGTGAGCGTCTGGATCTGCGAAAGCAGTGTCGCGAAGACCTGCGTCGCAGCAATCGCGATACCGAACTGCCGACCACCTTGCGCTGCTATCGCGGGGAGCTGACGCTCGATCGGCAGCTGATGGTGGAAGAGAAAAAATATTTCGACGGCATACCTTCGCTGGCCATCAACATAAAACAGCAATTGACCACGCCAGTAGATTCGCTGCTCGACGCACTCAATGGCTTCATCAATGCCATCGATAAAAACGTCTTCCAGAGCGAAGATGAGATTCGTGAAGCCCGCAAGAACCTGTACCAGAATTACCGCATCGCCGCGCTGGATGCGGTGGCAATGGCCCAGGCCGATCGCCTGCTGTACTGGACCGCCAGTCTGCTCCCGCAAGTCACGGACGTGCAACGTCAGCAGAACATTATCGCCGGGCAACCGATACCGGCATGGGATAGTTCGATCAGCTGCCTGACCAACGCGGACCTTGCGCTGCGATCGGTACTCGACGACAGCACGACCGACAAACGTGGCGCCTATCGCCAGGCAATCACGGATCTTCAGACATGCACCGACGCAATGGCAACAACCCCCGAGGCCAGTCCGCCATCCGTCACGACCGGCTCAGGTAGTACGCAAACGGGCAGCAGCAAATGACAACGACCTAGGGACAAACGACTGATCCTACGTCTTGGGTCCTCCTTCCGAAGTCCTTCTATGATCCCCTATCGCATTGAACATTCCCGCAACCGTCATTCGCGCGCCTTTGTGAAGGACGACACAATTATCATCCGTCTCGCCAAGAACTTATCGACGCGGGAAGAGCAGGAACACGTGAATAATTTGCTGCGTCGGATGGTCAAACAGGTGAACAAGGAGCACAAGAGAACGCGGGTGGATCCATTCCGGATGCTGCTCGACGGCGAGAATTCAGCCACCATCGAAACCGTCACCGGTCATACCTACGAGTTCCGTCTGGAACCCGGCGAACGAACGAAGGCAAAGGCCACAATGAACGGTTGGCTGATTGAAGTCGGTCCACATATGAAACGAGCCACTCTGAACCGGTTTTTGTGGAAGTTGATCGCCGAAAAAGAGAAATCTGTGATCGACAGGCTGGTTCGCGAGATCAACGCGCGCACCATCGATGTGCATGTCGCGCGCACGCGCCTGCAATACGCGTCATCGCAGTGGGGCAGTTGCAGCCCTTACGGAATCATAATGATCAATACCGCTCTGCTTTTTACGTCACCCGAGCTACTGGAATACGTCATCATTCATGAGCTCAGTCACCGCCGGCAGCGCAATCATTCGGCTACCTACTGGCGCGTGGTAGAATCCGTCCTGCCGAACTACGACGAAATGCGTAAGAAATTGCGCAATTATCGTCTTACATCCTTGTAATCGTTCTCTTTCCTCCACTCTCCCATGACATATTCTTCTTTTGACGGCGGCGATGACGAAGACAAGAAAGAGAATCCGGCTGAGCCATCGGACAATGTCGCACCGGAAGAGGTTGGCCGCATCGGCGAAGGCGAGCGACCGGAGCATGAGAACCTTCTGTAGAACTCAACGCTGCTCACTGGGCGCCATTCGTTGATCGCTGTAGTTCATCGCATGCATCATGGTGCCCAGCAAAAACACCGGCAGCCCCACGATGCTCGTCCAGTCACCTTCGATTCGTTCGATCATCAACTGCCCCAAGCCATCGATCTGGAAAGCGCCTGACCGCTCCGACCATAGATTTGTCTGTACCCACCAATCGATTTGCTCCTCCGTCAGCGCCGCAAAATGAACCGATGATGATGAGAGATCATGCATCGAACGACCATCCGGAGCCTGCAGGCAC
Source organism: Candidatus Peribacteria bacterium (assembly GCA_041691135.1). Taxonomy (GTDB): domain Bacteria; phylum Patescibacteriota; class Gracilibacteria; order Peribacterales; family Peribacteraceae; genus JAQBQQ01. Next base: position 29,973 of record JBEPVF010000003.1, on the reverse strand, counting down.
AAACCGGAATGCACGACCGACGTTTTGCCACTCTGCATCGCGATCATACGACGCGCATCCTCCGCATCTTTGGGCTTTTCGAGGAGTGTTCCATTGTGAGCCAAGACAAGGGTATCGCAGCCGATCACCCAGGCACCATCGTATTTCTGCGCGATGTTTTTCGCCTTGAGTACGGCCAAATCGACGGCCCGCTTGCCGGGATTTTTCTCGGTATGTTGCTCCTCGCTAACCGTGCTGGGAATCACATCGAACGACAAACCGAGTCCGTTTAGCAGCTGCTTCCGCTGTGGACTGGCCGATGCAAGAATCAATCGGTCAGGCATGGTTACACGGAAAGGCCGACTGCACGGCGCACACGGTCCATGGTGATAGTGGCGACTGCGGTCGCTTTTTTGGCGCCTTCCGCTGCGACGTCACGCACATAGGATAAATCCTTCTCCAGCTTGGCCCGCTTCTCGCGCATCGGACCAAAATGATCCAGATACGCTTGATACAGTCGCTTCTTGGCATCGCCGTAGGACAAACCGTCGCGATACTCATCGGCTAAGGTTTTTGCTTCTCCCTCGCTCAAAAACAACCGGTGGATCTGATAGACTGCACAGTGTTCGGGATCCTTGGGGACGGTTGCATCCTTCGAATCGGTCACAATCCCCATGATCGCTTTCTTAATCACTTTCTCATCACCAAAAATGGGAATCGTATTGCCGTAACTCTTGCTCATCTTTTGGCCGTCGGTGCCAGGCACCACCGCAACTTCCTCGCGTATCTGTTCCTCCGGCACTATCAACGTATCGCCGAATTCATTGTTGAATTTGATCGCCAGATCGCGGGCAATCTCCAAGTGCTGCTTCTGATCCTTCCCGACCGGCACCACATTGGTATCGTAGAGCAGAATGTCGGCAGTCATGAGCACCGGATACGTAAAGAGCCCGGCTGTAGCCGGAATCCCCTTCTGCACCTTCTCTTTGTAGCTCACTGCCCGCTCCAGCAAACCCACCGGTGTGAGCGTCGACAGGATCCACATCAGCTCCGTATGAAACGGCACATCAGATTGATAGAACAGCGTTATTTTTTCCGGATCGAATCCGCAGGCTAAAAAATCAAGCAACGCATCGCGCCGAAACTGCGCCAGATCCTTCGGATTCCTCACGCTGGTGAGCGCATGTAGATCGACGATGCACAGAAAACTCTGATCCGACTGACCGACCCATTCCAAATTGGGCACGATGGATCCGAAATAATTGCCCAGATGCAGGGCGCCCGAAGGCTGGAGTCCGGTTAAGACGCGCATGAAAAAAGTGTACAGGAGCTCTGACGCAGGAAACAGAGATGAAACTGTCACCTCGGTCACATCGGTCACCTTTAGTAGACTACTACTTTAAAGACCGCAGCCTCTTGAGAATAGATTCGAATACCCTCGGCATTGGCGCCTCGATCACGATTGTCTCGCCGGTCAGCGGATGCTTCAGCTGCACTTTCCAGGCGTGGAGGAAAAACTTGGCCAGATGGAATTCGGTTTGGAAGACGCGGTTGAACTTCTTATCACCGTACACTTGGTCCAGCGCCAACGGATGTCCTATTCCGGCAAAGTGCCTACGAATCTGATGGTAGCGACCGGTCACAATATCGGCCTCAACGTAGAGGGAATTGATATACCGCTCCAACACACGAAAGACTGTCTTGGCCGATACTTCTCCATCACCCATACGGGCAGGCAACGGCTTCGTGATCTCGCCCTTCTCGCGCAATCCCCGGCCCGACAATAACATTTGATACGTTTTGAGAATCGCCGGTTCGTCAGATTTCGTTTCCGCCACCATGAGTTCAAACGCCTGCTTGGTGCGCGCAAATAACACGATGCCCGACGTTTCGAAATCCAGACGATTGAGGGGCCGAAGTCCCGAGTACTGCTGCTTCAGAAAATCGAGCAATGGCAGCTTATCGACCCGGCCTGCGCCCTTTACCACCAATTCACCCGACAGCTTATTTACAGCAAGCAGATGCTGGTCTTCGTAGAGGACACGGTCGGGGTTGATGGGCATGGGGAAACTGTAGCAGACGGAAAGCAAGAAAATGCCAATAAGTGGGAAGCACGAAGCTCGAAATCCGAAATTCGAAAAACCTTCATGTAGTCGAATTTAGTGCTTCGAATTTCGAATTTTGCCTATAAACATCAAATAATAAGCTTTATTGCCCTTTTACCCCGAATCATCTCATTGCGAAAAGGAGCAAAATCCGCTATACTAATAGGTGTTATGGCAAACAAACAAAAAATACTCATCGTAGAAGACGAAAAGGCCCTCCAGACCACCCTCTATATCAAGTTGATCAAGAAGGGATTTGAACCGGCCATCTGCAGCGACGGCCAACAGGCTATCGATATCTTGCAGAAGGAGAAGTTCGATTTGGTCCTTCTGGACCTGATTCTGCCGATGAAGGACGGTTACAGTGTGTTGGAAGCCAAGGCAACGACCATAAATAAAGAGACTCCTGTGATGGTCATGACCAACCTGACACAGCCGGAGAACTTGGCCAGGGCCAAACAGCTCGGCGCCCGCGATTGCTACATGAAGGCGCAGATCACCCTGAAGAGCGTGATTGCGAATATCGAGAATATCCTGGGATTTCCGAACAAGGAAGCTTAGGTATTGAGACAACCGAAGAAGCCGGACATTGAGGTATAGTATTTCCCAATGACTCTTTGTCGATCATGCCAACAACCATTCGAGGATACTTCAACCGCCGCTGCACTGCGTCAAAAAATCAGTGAGACGTTCGATGTCGGTTCTGTCCCCTCACCCACTTATTGTCCCGCTTGTCGGTTGCAACGCCGGATGGCTTGGCGAAATGAGCGGTCGCTGTATCACCGACCCTGCAGTAAAACAGGCAAGCAAATCTTATCGGTCTATCCGGCTGATACCCCCTTTCCAGTCTACGAACGCAAAGAGTGGTTACAGGATGATTGGGATCCGTTGCGCTACGGCCGCGACTACGATTTTTCACGGCCCTTCTTCGATCAGTTTGCCGATCTCCTCGCCGTGGTTCCGCGCGCGGCACTCAACGGACAAAATACCGAGAACGCCGACTACTGTAATTTCGCTTTCGATTCGCGCACCTGTTATATGTGTCAGTGCGTCTACGTGTGCGAATCGTTGCTCTACGCCTACTGGCTGCTGAATTGCCGCGACTGCGTCGATTGCAGCTACTGCTTCGAGTGCGAACTCTGTTATGACTGCACCGATTGCAATCACAGTTACCACTGTCGATCTTGCATCCTGAGCCATAACTGTACCGATTCATTCTTTCTGTACGACTGCCGTGGCTGCACCAACTGCTTCGGTTGCGTGGGGTTACGAAAAAAATCGTACTGCCTGTTCAACCAGCAGCTCACCAAAGAAGACTACGAAGCCCGCATGGCCCAGATCGATCTGGAGAATCCCGAGCACAGAGAGGCGGCAATGAAGAAGTTGGTCGAATTAAAACGGAATCATCCGCACCTGTATTCGGTGCAAGAGAAGACCGAACAGTGCACCGGCGACTACATTTTCGAATCCAAAACCTGTGTCGACTGCTTTCAGATGTATCGGTGCGAAGATTGCCAATGGGTCCAGGATACCGATGGTGTGCAGGATGCCCTCGATTGCTATCATCCGGGCTGGTCCGAACTGATCTACGAATCCTATTCGCTGGTCAGCCAACAGAGCTCCGCCTTTTGCATCCAATGCTGGGAAGGCCACGGCAATTTTTACTGCGATACCTGCCAGCATACCGAGCACTGTTTTGGCTGTATTTCACTGCAGCAAAGCAAGTTTTGCATTCTCAACAAACAGTACACCGAAGAAGAATACGGTCTGCTTTTGCCAAAAATTGTGAAACACATGCAATCGACCGGGGAATACGGCGAATTCTTTCCCATCACTCTCAGCCCCTTCGCGTACAACGAAACCCTGGCCCACGAACAACACCGTCCACTCTCGAAGGAACAAGTGTTAGCACATGGCTGGAAATGGAAAGAAGAAACCGAAACATCCACCGGCAAAGAAACAATCCGCTTACACGACAGTTCTTTGTCGATCACAGAGGTATCGGATGCGATCACCAAAGAAATCCTGGCCTGTGAGCGCTGCCGCAAAAACTATCGGATCATCCCGCAGGAACTCGCCTTTTACAGAACGCACATGATTCCGCTCCCCCGCCTGTGCCCCGATTGCCGTTACACTGACCGACTGATGACACGCAATCCACGGCATCTGTGGCAGCGCACCTGCGCTGACTGTCAAAAGCCGATTCAAACCAGCTACGCACCTGATCGTCCGGAGAGAGTGGTGTGCGAGGAATGTTATTTGAAGGAGATTTATTGACACAAGTTCGGAGAGCGCCAAAGCCAGCGGCTATTTTTGTTTCCCCAATACATCAAACACAAAATGAAAAATCTGACTCAGTTCGGCCTGCTTAATCTTGAGCCCAATCTGCATCCCTTTGTAGCAAGCGAAATAGACTGTGTGACCGACAATGAAGATATTCGTTGATCCGTGTGCCACGGGCAATTTCCCCTTCTGCAATGTCTGATGCGACAGACGCTGCACCCGCTCCGGCACCAATCCACCGGTGATTTCGAACAATTCCAGTGCGACGGATTTCTGCTGCAACTCTTTGTAAAACTCACGCACCGTTTTGGCCAATGCATCATCCCCCAGCCATTCCTCGAACGTATTGGAACTGAGCATGCGCACCTGCCGCACCTTTTCGTGCCGCACTTCCATCAGTAGATCGCGGAAGAGACTCTTGATGCCCGCTTCTCCTTCGAACATCTGCAGCCGCGGCATCACATCCTCGCCTTCTTTGAGCGATTTGAGTAGGTTCATCGCCGTCGGGAACATCTCGAGCAGTTCACCGAACGTCTCGGCCTTTTCGCGCAATTGCGCTTCGATATTCTCGAAACTGTCGATACCGAAGTACTGAGTGCCTTCGCGGAAGTAGACTTTTACAAAGCCGCGCTCGGCCAGGCGCTTCAGTTGCTTGTACGTAGTAACCCGATCGAGGCCCGAGCGACGAGCCACCACTGATGCCGGCTGCAGCCCAACCTCCGCCAATATTAGATAAATCTTCTGCTCTTTGTCCGAAAAGCCGAGCTTTTGAAAGTACTGAGCGAGCATGAATCGTGTTGTTCAGAAGGAAGAACAGTTTACAGACCATGTACCCTTACAGTTAAGTAAAGACTGTTTTATAGCTTTTATCAATCTATTTACCTGTTCCCATGCAAGAACAATCGTGCCAACTCTGCTCTGCCTCGTTCACCATTCAGCCCGACGAAGAGCAGTTCGTGCAGAAGCTCGGCTTCACCTACGGGAGCAAGACCTTCCACCCCGCTCTTTCGCGCTACTGTTCTGATTGCCGCCTGCAACTTCGTACCATGCATCGTAATGAACGCTTTCTGAACAAAGCCCGCTCGGATTTTTCGGGCAAAGAAATCGTCGCGCTCTACACGCCGGAGCCGCTGTGGGGGGAGCCCTACAGAATCTACTCGCAGGATGAATGGAACAGCGATGGATGGGATCCGCTGATTTATGGCCGTGACTTCGATTTCAAGCGACCGTTTTTCGAACAATTCGCCGAACTGCAGAAAGACGTGCCGCGCCTGGCGCTCATTACCGTGTCGAACGAAAACTCCGCCTTCACGACCGGTACCGGCTACTGCAAAAACTGCTATCTCATCAATTCATCTGAGTACTGCGAGGAGTGCTACTACGGCAAGCTGTATCAGAAGTGCAAAGATTCAGTCGATTGCGCGTATCTGTACGACAGCCAACTGTGTTACGAATGCTTCAGCTGCTACGGCTGCTACAACTGCCAGTATCTGCAGTTCAGCCAAAACTGCAGCGATTGTTTCTTTTCGTCCAACCTGCAGTCGTGCAAAAACTGCTGCCTGTGCACCAACGTATCGCACAAAGAATACTATTTTCTGAACGAGCAGCTGGGCAAAGAAGAGTACGAGAAGCGCCTGGCTGAATTCCGTGGCAATTTCACACGGACCGAGCAGATGAAAGGAGCATTGACCGAACAGACGAAGGGTATGATCCGCAAATATGCCAACATCGTGAACAGCGAGAACTGCACCGGCGACTACATCGAAAATTCCAGTAACTGCCACGATTGTTACGACATGAACGACAGCCAGGACTGCCGCAATGTGTGCGTGGGCGTGAACGTGAAGGATTGTTACGACTGCTCGAACATGTATCTGAAACCGGAGCTCTGTTACGACACGCTCGGGACGATCGAAGCGTACAATGTGGCCTACTGCCTCTATGTCTTTTACAGCCAGCGCATGCTGTACTCCGACACCTGTTACTACTCCAGCGATTGCTTCGGCTGCATCGGTATGGTGCGCAAAAAGTACTGCATCTTCAACAAGCAGTACACGCAGGAAGAATATGAACAGCTCGTTCCGAAGATTATTGAACACATGCAGAAGAGCCAAGAGTGGGGCCAGTTCTTTCCGGCATCGATGAGCCCCTTCGGCTACAACGAATCGCTGGCCAGCGAATACTTCCCACTGACGAAAGAGGAAGCCACGGCCAAAGGTTTCTACTGGCGCGAACGGGATATCCGCGACTACCGTCCGCAGACGGCAACGCTTCCCGAATCGATCGATGACACAACCGATTCACTGACTCAGGAAATTTTCGCCTGCATCGACTGCACCAAGAACTACCGCATCATCCCGCAGGAACTCAGCTTCTACCGTACCAACCGCATTCCCCTGCCGCGCCGCTGCCCCGATTGCCGCTACGACGCACGCATGCGACTCAGAAATCCGCGTCACCTATGGCCCAGAAAATGTGATCATTGTCACAAAGAGATTATGAGTACCTACACCGAGCAGCGACCCGAAAAGGTGTATTGCCAGGAGTGTTATGTGGCGGAAGTGTACTAAGTAAAAATTCGAACGTAGAGTATGACTCTGTGTTTCACGTAACGAAGCTCTCACATTGGCTCCTTCTCTTTGCCTGCTTCTTGCTTGTGACACTTGCTCTCTATTTCCCCGCCCTCCACGGCCAATTCATCGAGCTCGATGATGCGTTGCTGGTTCGCGATAACTCCTTGGTCCATGCGATCAATCCACAAACACTGAGAGGAATTTTCACGACCTACGACCCCGAGCTCTACATCCCAGTGACGCTTCTCACGTATCAGATTGAGTACCAACTCGCTGGCCTCGATCCGCTCCTCTACCACATCGATAACGTCCTCCTCCACGCGTTTAATGCGTTGCTTGTGACTGCCTTCTTCTGGCTCTTCTGTAAGAATTGTCAGACTGAGCAGCGTCGAAGTCTGGCGCTGCTCGGAGGCATACTCTTCCTCGTTCACCCGCTGATGAGCGGCACCGTCGCCTGGATCTCGACCCGCAAAGACCTGCTCGCGACTGCATTCTTTCTGCTCAGCACTCTCACCTACATCCGCTACCGACGAGAGAATACGCCGAGCAACTACATCCTCAGCCTGGCCCTCTTCTTCCTCGGTCTCCTGAGCAAAGTCGTCATTATCACGCTCCCGTTCACGTTGCTGTTAATCGATTACGTGGAGCACCGACGTCTGACCAAACACATGCTGATCGACAAAATCCCCTACGCCATCCTGAGTGGCCTCTTCGCGTGGGTGGCCCTCCTCGGCAAAGTCAGTCTGATCCACAAAGCCCCACTCTCAACCCTCCTCCTAATGGCTCCCAAAACCATCGTCTTCGCCCTCGGAAAATTCTTCCTGCCCATCCACCTCTCCATCGTTCATCCCTACCTTGAGCCAATCACCTTGCGCTCACCCGCTTTCTTCCTTCCTCTCGTCTTTGTCATCGGGTCCCTCGGTTGCCTCGGTTTCCTTTTCTACAAGAACAAGCGACTGGCAGCATCGGCCTACTTTTTCTTCCTCCTGACTCTCTCCCCCACCTTCGGCAACGCATTCACCCGCGGTATCGCCTACGTCGGATCCGAACGCTACATCTACCTGCCATCCATCGGACTGATCGCTCTCGTGCTGATCGTCCTACACCAACTCAGTGAACGAAAAATAGGGCAGAAAAACATCCTGCTGGTGAGCGGCATTCTGCTGATTGTTCTGAGCGCCATGACCTACAAGCGTGCCTTTGCCTGGCGCGACACTCGTTCGCTCTTCCATTCAGCTGAGGCGCTCTCCCCCGATTTCTACCTTCCCTATTCCGCACAGGGCATCCAGTACGCACGCGAGGAGCGGTGGGATGAAGCGATTCAGGAATACGAGAAGTCTATCGCTCTGTATCCCAATGACCCAGATGTGCACAGCAACCTGGGCGCCGCGTACGGCGCGAAGGAGCGTCACGATGAAGAAATACGGGAATACCAACGCGCCATCGCGCTGGATCCCCTCTTCGCCATCGCCCACTTCAACCTCGCCATCGCGTACGGCGACATCGGCGAACGCGAAAAGGCCAGACGCGAGCTACGAACGACCCTCAGGCTGGACCCGACAAATACGAAGGCAAAAACGCTCCTGCGGGAGATTGAATAATGATAATTCTCGATTTTGAAGTATCAGTTTTGAGCGCGCCCTGTTAGAGTTATCTCTACTTCTTTCCCCACTGCCTGATGCCCCGCCCGATACACTTCGAAATCCACGTCGATGAACCACAGCGCGCCATCGACTTTTACACCAAGCTCTTCGATTGGAAGTTCCAGAAATGGGACGGCGGTGATGTGGATTACTGGATGGTCGTCACCGGTCCGGATGGGACCCCTGGCATCAACGGCGGCATGGTGAAGCGCAAAGGCACTATCAATGGCGACAGCGTGACTGCGTACGTCTGCACACTGGACGTGAAGGACCTCGACGAGACGGTGAAGAGCGTCCTGGCCTCCGGCGGTCAAATGGCCCTGCCCAAAATGCCGATCCCTGGCATGGGTTGGCTGGCCTACTGCAAGGACACCGAAGGAAATATCTTCGGCATGATGCAGGAGGATCCGACGGCGAAGTAAGGCTCTATTCCCCGATAAACCCTCCCGCCTGCAGTTCGTATAATTGGCGATACATGCCGTTTTCGCGCTGGAGCAGCTCCGCATGGGAACCCTGCTCTATGATGGCGCCAGCATCGATCACGAGAATTCGGTCCGCACTCTTGATGGTCGACAGACGGTGCGCGATCACGATCGACGTGCGTCCTTCCATCAGGTGTTGCAGCGCGTCCTGAATGTACTGCTCCGAGATCGAATCGAGGCTGCTCGTGGCTTCGTCCAGCACAAGGATCGGCTTATCGGCCAGGATCGCCCGAGCGATGGCTACACGCTGGCGTTCGCCACCCGAGAGTTTGATACCGCGCTCACCGACGAGCGTGTCGTAGCCTTTGGGCAGTACTTCGATGAACTCCGCTGCATGTGCAAGCTTGGCTGCGTGACGGATCTCGTCGAGCGTAGCGTCTGGCTTGCCGTAGGAGATGTTCTCGGCAATTGAGCGGTGGAACAGAATCGGATCCTGCGGCACGTGTCCGATAGCTGTACGTAAGCTCTCCTGCGTCACATGTGCGATGTCCTGCCCGTCGATGCAGATACGACCGTGGTCGAGGTTGTACAAGCGCAGCAGCAGTTTGACGAACGTGCTCTTGCCGCCGCCGGAGTGACCGACCAATGCCACTTTCTCGCCCGGCTTCATGGCCACCGAGAAATCGCGGAAGATCGGCGATGTTGTTTGCTCGTAGCGAAACGTAACCGCTTGAAACTCAATCGCTCCCTGTGGTACTTCCAACGACTGTGCACCTTTTGCATCTGCTACAGCAAATTCGCGTTCCGCTAATTCGATCATCTCTTCGCAGTGAGCGGCATTCTTCAGATACTCACGCATGTTGCGGCCGATATCCAGCAACCGGTTCCATAATTGTCCGATGTAGAAAATGATGACGATGAAATCACTGGCTGTGAAGTGGCCGATGTACCACTGATACACAGCCAACAGAAGGATCATGCCTTCGATGCCCATCATGAAGATGAACTGGAAGAGGAAGAGCACCGTGGCGATGTTCCACGTCTTCCAGATCCGACGCTGCCACTCGGCCACCACCGCATCATGCCGCCGGTCTTCCCGCACCTCGGCAGCGAAAGATTTAACGAGTGGATTGCCCGAGATGGTGTCGACTAAACTGGCCGTCACGCGCGTGTCTTGCCGATCGACCCAGCTATACCAAGCGGCCAATTTGATATTCAGCCAGATCATGAGCACGGCATAGAACAGACTCCCAGTCAGCATCGCGATACCGATAATCGGCGCAGTGGACATCAAGACAATCATCAGACCGACCATCAGAATGATGGCCGGTAAAAAGTTCTGCCAGATGCGGTCCATCAGCCCCTCGATCGCATCGACACCACGACCGATTTTGCGCGACGTAGCGCCGGCAAACTCATTCACATGGAACCCGGCCGACAGCCGCTGCACGCGCGAGAACACCTCGACGTGCACCGTGCGCATAATGCGTGATTCCACCCATCCAAGCAGAATGTTCGACGCCTGATCCAGGAACAGAGCAATGGCCCCCATCGCGACGCCAAAGACGATGAACTTGCTCGCCTGCCACAGCGCCGCTGGATTTCCTGCTGAGTTGTGCGTGACCACATCTACCGCCCATTTATAAAAGAATGGCTGTATCAGCACCGCTGCCGTCGACAGAATTGACGTGAGCAGCATCACGAGCAGCACGCCTAGGTGACTGCGGACATAGCTCCACATGAACAAGAGCACCTGCCGATGGTGAATAGTCGTAGGCATCGTTGCAAAGAACGACGTTTTGTGGCTTGCGTTACAAATTATGTGGAGAATTTATAACTGCGCTCTTGAGAGTTGAATGCTATTCCGCGCTGATCCGCATTTTTGCCAGTCGGTCATGCTTATAAAGATCAGCCAGCTTTCGCGTAAAGAGTACGGCTCCCGTGTTATTCAAATGTGTCAGGTCAGCCATCAACGAATCAGGGCTCACGGTTGCGCCGCCGATCACGTGACATGTCTTTTGATTCTCCAACTGCACACGCAGCGTGCGCTGGAGTTTTCGAATGTTGTACGTCAGAGCTTGCTCGCGTGGTGCCGATGCAAACGGCGCCGTCAGGATATACACCTGAATATGATGCTCTGCCGCGACATCGCACAGCCGAGAGAGCAGCAGCAGGTTTTCGGGTAACACCCCGTAGTGATCTGCACCGTCCATCAGTATCCGGGACCCTGCATCGGCATTGGAGCTCGCCGGATCGTAGACGGTATCCAATCGGATGTACCCCCGTTCTCTGCGCATATCGATCACTTGCTGGGGCGAAGTCGTCGGACGCTCGGCTTGTGCATGCAACCACTGATAACGCAGATGTATTGATGGAAGCAGATCGGCCAATACCTGCTGACTGATCTGAGAGTCGGAAAACAGTCCGTTCCTCCACAGCAATGAAGTGATGTCTGAACGCGAGAAATCTTCCCGGTACACATCATAAGCCTGCTTCGTCGACCACATCTCGGCACTGCGGGTGACAAAAATCGCCTGAGGTGCCGCATGTTTCTGCAGGTAGCTTTCGAGCAACGACAAGTCCGCGAACGCCGCAACGCCGGCATAGGTCGCCAGATTGTAGGCACTCGCACCGGTTGCCTGCGTAAACAAACGCGGAATGGCGCCATGGGCGGCAGTGGAATCACCCAGAAACAGGACATCGTAGGACTCCCTCCCCCGGCTCACTGCTTTGTCGTGCTCAAAGATATCCTGCTCGGCGCCGGCGACATGCACATGGTTCAGAATCACGGCACTGACCATTTCGGTGCCGATCAACAGTAGCAGAAAAATCAGAACCGGTGCCGAGGACCGAAGCCGCCGGAGGATCTTAGAATTGACCATAGATGAATTCTTGTACGGTGAAAGGCGTGAAAAAGATCAAGGCGTAGCAGGCGGCATAGTAAAAAAGTACCTGAGAGAAGATCGATAGGCGTGGCACGACATACTGCTGCTTCGAGAGCAGTTGCAGCGACTCCATCAGAATAATCGGCAACCAGAGAACAATTGCCAGCGGCAGTGCGTAATCATTTGTCAGCACCTGGCCATGTAGGATCAGTTTGCCAATCGATGTGAGGATAACCAGAAACTGCGCGACCGATTGACTGCTGAACAGGATCCAACCGACTACGGTGAGCAGAAAGTAAAACGGAATCGAAATGAGAGGATGTGCAAGAACCCGACTGAACGCAGGATACGGCTCCAACATCTTGCCAAACATATCGTAGTAGATGAGGAGGAGCCCCTGATACATGCCCCAGAACACGAACGGCCAGCTGGCTCCGTGCCACAGCCCGGCAAGCAGCATGGTGATGAACAGGTTACGATACATTTTGAGGGTGCCGTGCCGGTTGCCGCCGAGTGGAATGTAGATGTAATCGCGAACCCACTGCGACAGACTTCTGTGCCAGCGCCGCCAAAATTCGCGCGGCGAGCGCGAGATGTACGGCATGTCGAAGTTCGCAGTCAGCGAGAATCCCATCAGCTGCGCCATGCCCCGGGCGATATTCGTGTAACCCGAAAAGTCGGCATAGATTTGCAAGGTAAGCGCCAGCGGACTCCCAATCGCATAGAATTGCAGATTGTCGTACTGAGCAAACTGCAACGCGGCAATAGGCGCCGCATTATCGGCAATGCAGAATTTGAGAATCAGTCCCCATACGATCAGATACAAACCTTCGGAAAGCATGGATCTGGTCACCGGCTGTTGTGCATCAAATTGCGGCAGCAGATGCGATGCGCGTTCGATGGGACCCGCAATAAATTTAGGGAAAAACGCGAGGAAAAGCGCGTATTGAATCCAGTTCGTGCTTGGTTCCTGTTTACCGGTATAAATATCAGCCAGATAGCTGATGACCTGGAAGAGGTAAAAAGAAAGACCGAGCGGCAGCAGAATGCCGACAGTAGGAGTATCAATCGCAAAACCGTAAGGCCGTAGGAGTGATGACAACGTATCGGCGAAAAACCCGGTGTATTTGCAATAGCCCAGCAGCCCCACGTACAAGCAGATAACAGCAATGAATGCAGTTCTGCGACTCGCAGTCCGCTGGATACGCGGCAGCAATTGCCCAATCGCAAAACTACTGGCGGTTACCACAAGCAAAACGGCTACCAATCGGCCATCCCATAGCCAGATACACCAATAACTGACGGCAAGGAGATACACATTTCGAAGCGGAATGTTTTTTCGAACCAGTAAAAAAACACCGTAGAAGAAGGCAAAAAATAACCAGAACAACACTCCGGCGAAGTTCATAGTGAGCATGCTAATCAAATTTATTTGAAGAAGACAGACAGGAAATCAGGAAGACATATGCCCAAATGGAACGTGCTTTTGCTCTATTGCAGCAAATGATTTACATCTAATAGTTATTTAGACCACATTGGATTCACTGAACCTCGATTGGAAGGTATGCCTGAAGCCTTTTTAAGGTTAAGGCCGAAATTTTCAGCCAGGTGTTGCAATGTCAGCTCTGCCAATACTTGAGCCTCCTCTGGGGGAAGAGCGCCATAATCTCCCGAATAATCAGCCAGAATCAGTTTTTCATCTCTCGTGTACAAACTTCCGCCCGCTACAAGATCATCATCCCTCTTTCCAAAATGGTTTCTTACCTCCCAGTGTCTACTCGCATCAGCACATGCAAAAAGAAGCATTGCAGCGTCTGCATGCTCGACAATAAATTTATGAACAGCATCGTATGGATCACTCCCAGTGAATTCTAAACGCCGGGGATCGATATCAAGTCGCCCAATTTTAAGTTCAAACTTTCCCATAAATAAATTTTAGACATTTTTTAATATACATGTCAATGACTTGGTGGACGATACTGCATGACGTTCGGAATGAGGTTTGCGATACCTGTCAGCGATTGAAGGGTTCACTTTCGTTCCTACAGGTAGCGACTTGCGCCTGCTTTTACATGTCAGCTTTTCGCGAAAATGACACGTGAGTGCCATGGTGACTTGACGTTCAATTATTTTTCGTTGCCACTAGCCAACGGATTTATATGAATCCATCGCTCAGGATCAACTTCTGTAAAAGAAGTTAAACCCAGATACTGGGAAGCTTTTGTTGCTCTTTCTGGAGTTGAAGGTTGTAATTTCATAGCTTTGGATTTTGCCTCAAAATGAGGCGTCTTAAGATGAAGTTCTGCGTCAAAAGCATCTGGGTCCAAAAAATGAGAGTAGAGGTCTGGACCTTGGGGGGTAGTCATGAGAATCTGTTCTCTTGCAACTGGTAAAGCTCTATTTCTATCTTCCACAAAATTTGGATGACGATTAAAACCCCTGAAACGGTTCTCACTTCCAGGAACTAATCTTTGCATTTCATGCCAGTATAAATTGAAATTGATCGAGTCCTCCGGGAAACGAAACAATAGAGAAGAATATATTTTTGGTGACGTATCAAGTACTCGACGATGCCAATCAATTGCGAATTTTTGAGGATCTAACGGGCCTCCTTCTTCCAAGAAGAAGACACCTACTTTATCATTTTTGCTAGCGTGTTGGCTAAGGCGCTGTATGAATTCTCGTCGTGAACCTTCACATAGTAAAAATAATTGATTGGTTGTCTGTCTGTTCACTATTGCCAACCCTTCAGACATCTCCCTATGCAAGGCCATACAAATGCGCTCGATTGAGACATCGGGAGGGACAATTCCCGTACGTTCAATTTTCGATACTGTTTGTTGACTGATACTCGCTAATTTAGCTAGATCTTGCTGCGAAAGCCTGTTTTCCTCTCTAGTAGTTCTCACCCAATTACCAAACTCTGGGCTGCGCGGTTTCATATGAAATGTACATTAAATACATATCTCATATTTTGCAAGTTCTTGGTGGACGAAACTGTACGACGTTCGAACTGAGATTAATGAAACGTATTCAAAATTGGAAAGTGTCTTTTCTCTGCTCTAGCAAACAGCTTACGCCTGATTGCGCAGGGTGTCTTTTTCGAAAAATGACACGACCGTGCCATGGTGCAGTTGTACCTGCTAAACTGTATAAGCAGGATAATCCACACAGTATTACTTCTTCTCTATGACTAAATCTCACACAATAAAAGCCGCCAGCCTCATTGCAATAATACTTGGTTTATGTGCGATATATTTCATAGCTTCTCGATTGTATGTTTCACCGTTTCAAGTGCCAACGCCAGGACTTGCAGGACAAAGGGGGGATAAAATGATTATGAGCTTACAAGAAATTGGAAATTACGCTCTCGGTGTGCAGTATTATCAGGGTGTGGGAAATCGAGTGACAGCACTGCTTGCATTCACCATTTTTTTGCCAATTTTCATATTCCTTATTGTAATCTTGCGTCGGTATTTTTCAGAAAAATGGAATCGACTCCTTTTTGTTGTGACTGGAATTTTTATGCTCATGGGAACCCTCTATTTTATAAAAAAAGTTCTTGATGGTTTAGCGGGGCTAGAGTGGGGGCCAGTACCAAATATGTTTGCGATGTGGATTCTGTTATGGATGGTTTCCTGGTTTGCTATTGCTAGCGTCATGGCTACCCCTTTAAATAAACGGCTAACTATTTTCTAAAGAAAATTGATGGTGGACGATACTGGGTTCGAACCGCCTAGTCGGAGACCTTGTCCGCCTCGGCGGATGAATCGCACGCTCTAGCCATCCGCCTGGACCGATAATCGTCCAATCATTTCTTTTAAAAAATCTCTGCCCTTTCCTGACTTAAGGAATTTTTCTCTGCTTTTTGCTTCTAGTTCTGTTGGAAACTCTTCTACATATACAAGTTTCCAGGGACCTCTCTTAGAAGTATAGGATTTGAAACCATCAGGAGCATTGTGTTGTGCTATCCGTTTTTTTAGATCCTTCGTAAATCCTTTATAGAGAATACCTTGAATATTTTGAATAACATAAACGCTATACATACACGATGCGAGAATTGTGTGGTGGACGATACTGGGTTCGAACCAGTGACCTTGCGAATGTGAATCGCACGCTCTAACCAGCTGAGCTAATCGTCCAAGTAAGAATGAGAGAGATCTGAGGGTCTAACCATCCGCCTGTGGCGGATAATCGTCCATGTGAGAGTAAAAGATGAGTCCTAGTCTGTAACCATCGGCCTGGGCCGATAATCGTCCAAGCGGGAGTGAATGGTAATAGAAACGTATGCCGGAGTCATCCCCTTATCAGGCCTTTACGAACTCCGGATCGCTCGACAGCCTGCTTTCCTCCGGTAACACCTGATTCTGGTATTTGCTGTGCGGCTTCATATTGTACGGCATATCGGCCGGGCTCGACATCACTTCGAAGGCCAATTGGCAGATGCGCATGCCTGGATACAACGCCACCGGCATGCGGTTCAGATTGCTGATCTCGAGCGTGATGGTGCCCGAGAAACCCGGGTCCACGAACCCTGCGGTTGAGTGAACGATAATGCCAAGTCGACCAAGTGAACTGCGCCCTTCCACCCGCGCCACCAGATCATCCGGCAATGTGATTGTTTCCTGCGTCACACCCAACACAAACTCCCCCGGCTGCACCATATACGACTCGCCTTCGGCAACTACGATCGTCCGCATCAGTCCATGGAACGTTTCGGGCCGCTTGGGGTCCAGAACGGCAAATTTGCTGTGCTCATACAACTTGAATGTACTGCCGAGTCGCATGTCCATGCTCGAGGCATGGATATGGGGCAGGTAGTCACTTGCCGGCCTATCGATTTTAACGCGGCCAGCTTCGAGCGCCTTTTTGATATCACGATCGGACAGGATCATGCGGCGAGAATAGCAGACCGAATCGCAAAAGGAAGCGCTTATCGTGCAAAGAAAGTGCGCGGACCGCTTGTGGCTTAGCCGCAAAATAGCCACAATAGGTTGGCATGCGGTTCCTCTATAAAATGGCAGGTCCATCAGCGCGGCCGCGTGCTGACGGGAACAGCCCGGAAGTGGAAGACGACAAGAATGAAGGGACAGAGAAAGCGCAGGACGAAAAGGTCCGAAAGGAAATCCGCGGCTGCATCAATACTTGTCGAAGGCTTCTGGAAGAAAACAATGACATTGTCAGCGCCAAAACCAAGCAGGCGTACTTGGCAGACTTTGAGAAACTAGAGCGGGGCCGTCACATCGATTGGATGCGCGAGAACATCTTCCTCGTATCGCGCGTCATCAGTGAGGCGAAAGATTATGGGAGCAAATTCGAGAAGGGCTTGGCCGACGCCGTTCGCATGCAGGTAATGACAGCCGATAAAGCCAATTGGTGGCGTGATAAATTCAAAAATCAGGAGGTATTGGAAGCCGACCGCAAAGCGTATCTGAATGAGAAGTTTTTCCCGCACCTCAAGACATGGCTTGAACTGGGAGAGCAGCGTCAAAAAATCATGAATAATCCCACATTCAAAAAGCTCACTGACAAAAATATCGACCCGAAAGCACTGGACGCATTCAACTCCAAAGAAAAGTTTGCGGCACTGAGTTACCCCGACAAAATGACGCTGGTGGAACAAGTGGAAGAGGCCCTGCGCATGCACGATAAGAGCAATGGGATGAAACTGCTGCAGCTGCAGGCAAAAGGAATTCTCAAACCGTTGGAAGGAAAATGCATTGCGAGCGCATCACGTTGGCTGGACCGGATCTTCAACGAATGGAATGGAACGGAAGAGGATACGGCAACCTTCCTCGCTAAACGGCTGCCTGAACTGATTGGCCGTTGGCAGGATGTGGCTGGCGACTTCGAAAAAATCAAAGATCAAATGGACCAAAACGGTGTGCCGCCCCGATTGCAAAGCTTGTCGCTGCCGCAATTTCTACGACTGGACTACGATGTACGAACGAAACAAGTAGAGACTTATAAAGAGATTTTGGGACAATGGAATGCCGAACAGAGCCAGTGCGCGAATATCGACGAACTTATTTCGGACGGGAATTTCGACGTCGCCGCCTTCGAAATGATGAAAGCAAAGGCATCAATGTTGTTTCCCGAATCTCAACAACTGCTGTTTCGCATGGAGCGTCTGCTCAGCCACGACAGGGAATACTCACGAATGAATCCTCCCGAACAGAAGCCGCCTCGCTTGGTAGAAGATGTGGATGAGGAAATTGAAGAATTGATCAATAGCGAAGCCCCCGGCTCCATGACGCAAATGTACAAAAAAGTGGCAAAGAAAAATTTTGCCACCTTCGAGGCGTTCCGAAAAAGCAAGTTCAACGAATGGTGGGCGACCGACCGAGGCTATTTGGACACCGAACGGAAGATACTCATGCACGAACGGGCCGAAGAATCGACTGCCGATATCGCACACCGCTCGCAAGATAAACGATTCACGCTGGAGAACGTCGACATCCGCAGTGCGGAACGGCCGGATACAGGGAACGTGATTCGCGATTATCAAAACGGAACGCGGGCCGCCACAGTCGTCCATGTCAGTCCGGACGAAATCACCGATTATCTGAAGGAATGTGAAACGCATGCCACCAACAGGGAATGGATTTATTGGATGACTCCCGTCTTTCACGGCATACCTGATTCGGATAAACGAAGCACGACTTTCGGATTCGATCACAAATTAAAGGCCCTGATGCGAGAGCGCGAAAAACTCCAGGGACAAGGCCGGAGTCGTCAGGCACAAACCTTGAGTATGGGCTGAAGCATTGTATAGTAGCATCACTATGAAGCACTTCCTCCCTTTTGCGCTGCTTGGCGCAGTGTTCCTCACCGCCTGTGGCGGCTCGGTTGCCTCGGCTCCATCGGCTGATCTGATAAAAAATCCTCTCTACACCAAGCAGTACTACGACGACCTTGGCCAGCGCATGGTCGATATCATCATCAGCGAAGATGATGCGCTCAAAAAGGATCCTGCCCTCAAGACGTATATCGGAAATGTAAAAGATGAGGCCACCCGACGCTCCAAAGAAGCAAATACCGTGATAGTGAAGGGACTCCTAGGTAGTTTCGTGCCGGTCAAAGAGCAGCCTCAGGGCCATGTACTGGTGACCGACAGCGCAGTGTATCTGGGCGCCGATTTCATCACCGATCCGGGCCCCGAACTGCACGTATATCTGACCAAGAACGTCGACCCGCGCGACGGAACATTCCCCGGAAAAAACGATCTGGACCTTGGGCGCCTCAAAAACCCGTATAGCGCCCAGATGTACTCACTGCCGACCAGTCAGGCTGGCCCGTACTCCACCGTCGTCCTTTATGATACGCGGCTAAAGCGACTCTACGGATTCGCGCAGCTCGCAAAGCAATAAGCGGTGACTGGTATGACCGTCGATTAGGAAGAAGAGAGTAATCCTCTCTTTTTTCCTTATACGTCCCTATCTTCGATCACCTCTACTACCTCGATCACTTTATAATCGTTGCCCCGTCCCCTTCTTCGATTCTTCGATGGCAGCTGTGATGTCTGCCAGAGCACTGTTGACCTTCTTGCCGTTCACAAAGAATGTGGGTGTTCCTTCTACTCCGGCATCCACTCCCTGCTGATAGTCAGCCAGAATCTCGGCACGTTTGATGTGCGACTTGGTACAGCGATCGTACAGACTCATATCGACACGCAGATCCGCTGCCCACTGGCGCACTGCAGCGCTGTTCAAATCGGGCTGCTTGGTAAAGGCCGTGTTCACGTACTCCCAGAACTTCCCCTGATCGGCCACGCATTCGGCGGCCTCGGCCAAGTCCATTGTGTACGGGTGGATCGTGCGCAGCGGAAAGTGTTTGTACTCCAGGCTGATCTCGCTGCTGTATTGCAGCAGCAACGGCTGCACAATAATGGAATATGCCGAGCGGCAAGCCGGGCATTCCAAATCCGCATACTCCGTCACATGAATCGCCGCATCCGGATTACCTTCCGGCTTGCGACTTGTTTCCTTGGAAATGCCGGTCGTATCGACGCCGCAGGCAGTTAAACCAAGAAGTGTGAGAGCGATGAGAGCCAGACGTTTCATGGAGGAATGGGGAACTGGTAACGGTGGAATTGTACACTACCTCGGACAAGATTAAGGATTCATAAGAAAATTGAGATCTGGTCTCTTTTCTGGAGAAAGTACGCCATTTTCAATTCTCAATTCCCCCTTCTCAATCCATACTGTCAGTATGTCTCTGTATCGCAAATACCGGCCTCAATCCTTCGGTGATGTCTCCGGGCAGGAAGCCGTCGTGACAACCTTGGAACAGGCGGTGAAGCAGGACAAAATTGCACATGCCTATTTGTTTGCCGGACCACGCGGAACCGGGAAAACATCCATGGCGCGTATTTTGGCAAAGAAGCTCCTGACCCAAGGCATTGAAGATGCCGTGCTGAGCACGCAGATCGAGAAAGGGGTGGAAGAAGGGACGATTACCGACTTAATCGAAATCGATGCAGCCAGCAATCGCGGTATTGATGACATTCGATCACTCGTCGAGAAGATTCAATTCTCGCCGATTGTAGGCAGCGCCAAGGTCTACATTATCGACGAAGTACACATGCTCACGCGCGAGGCGTTCAATGCGCTGCTCAAAACACTGGAGGAGCCGCCGCCGTACGCGTACTTCATTCTCGCCACCACCGAACTGCAGAAAGTCCCAGCCACCATCCAATCGCGCTGCCAGCGCTTCGGTTTCCGGCATATCCAGGATGACGACATGATCAAACGACTGCGCTTTATCGCCGATCAGGAGACAATGGATATTGATGACGCCGCGCTCAAGGCAATTGCCCATCATGCCCAGGGCGGCTTGCGCGACGCGATCTCTCTGCTCGATCAACTGCGTTCACTGCCCAAAATCCGCCTGCCCGACGTCGAACAACGCGTGGGCACCATCGGTTTCGAACATGTTACCAAGCTCTTCGACGCGCTCGCCAGCAGCGACGCAGATGCCATCGTTGCAACCATTGATGCGCTGGACGAAGCAGGCGTGGCCCTTGAGGCCTTCGCCCGCGAACTGCTGGCCGAAGCGCGGCGCGAACTCCATCGCAAAATCGAACGGAAAGAACCGATCGATGCCACGGTCCGGCTGCTCGAGCTGCTGCTCGATGCCGTCAAAGATATGCGACTATCGCCGGTTCCGTCGTTGGCACTGGAAGCGGCACTGCTGTCCGCTATTTCCCACACAAGTAATCAGCAAGCAGTGGTCAGTGGTCAGCGAAATGTGAAGGAAGAACCCGTCAAAGCAGCAAGTGCTACTCCTCCCATCATCCGTACCGAAGTCCCCAGTCCTAAGGCCCAAGTCCCAATCCCCAAATCCTCCTCAACACCTCCATCCCCAAGTCCCAATCCCCAAGACCGAAGTCCTCATTCTTCGTTTCTCACCTTCGAGTCTGTCGTCTCCCGCTGGCACGATGTCGTGAATCAGGCAACGCCGTCATCGGTAAAGATGTCGCTCAAGAACGGACGTGTGACGACCGTGGAGAATGGCAGGGTCACGGTGAGCTTTCCATCGGCCTTCCACCGCGACCGTGTGGCTCAGACCGATGCCAGCACCACTATCGAACGTGTTCTGCAGGAGATGTTCCAGCAACCCTTGCGACTCGATTGCGTGCTCGACCAGGAAAAATCCGCCCCGCCCCCGCGCAGCGATCTTGTAAATCTGGCCGAAGCGGCAGCGGAAATCTTTTGACACATCTGAATTCACCCATGCACATCCAAGACGAGAAAGCCCACCTCCGGCAATCTATCAAAGACCGCATCCTCCGTATGAGCGACGGCGACCGCGCAGCCGAAAGCCGCTCCATCTGTCGGCGCATCATCGAAAATATGCCAGAGGGAACGAAAATCGTGTGCGGCTACGTGGCTTTAAAGGATGAAGTCGATCTCCAATTGGCAATTGACGAACTTCTTCAGCACGGCATCGAACTCTATCTGCCGCGCTTTGACAGGATGGAACTGACGTTCCGTCAAGTAACAGACATGAAGAGCCTTATACCGGGGGAACTGAATATCCGTGAGCCGGGTTTCGATTGCCCCCTGCTGGAACGAAAAAACGCTGACGTGATCCTTGTTCCAGGCCGCGCATTTGACCGTGGAGGCTACCGCATCGGCCGCGGCAACGGCGGGTACGACAAGTGGATTTCTAAACAACGCACCCTCAACCCTCAGACCAAATACTGGGGCATCGCGTTTGAATGTCAGCTCTTGAATGAAATTCCGACCGAACCGCATGACGAAAAGATGGACATGATTATGACGGCACGAGGGACTCTGCTTTCCTAGTCGTCTTAGTTGGAATCTGCTATCTCTGAAAGCGGCGTCTGATAAATCACTCCCAAAATCCTCGGAAAAAGCGCATCTGCAATCTTGTCAACGTTCGTTCGTTTTTTTCTACCGAAACCCAACGTCTGGCCTACCGCTTGAATTCTATCGGGACTACTTCGTCCTAACACTGATTTGACAGCATGTATAACCAGCTCATTCTCAAACTCCGAATGTGCAATCCTCATCAATGACTCCTCGCTGCCACGTTCGACCTCCTCTTTCATTCCAGGAGCTAAGAGTATGAGGTTTTTGATCGTCGGCTGATTACCACCAAAGCATTCAAGTATCCTTGCTCGCAGTGAAGCAATAACAATTTTCGTCCTCACCTGACCTCTTTCGAAGCTCCCAAGTTCGTCAGGATCAGCCTCAGGCGATGAGCGATACTCTTCGAGTTCTTCATCCAAATGACGATCTACTTCATCTATAGCAAGAGGTTCTCGAAATATTTCTGCCTCAAGTGTTTTTAGTACTGACACTTTAACATTTAAGAACATTTATTTTTAAAAGTCAAAGTTTCACTCTCGCTATTTTCCGTTACTCTAAGAGCCCTTCCCTTCGCATCATGCCCACCTACACCGCCCTCCAAGCCGCCGACCCCGCCGTGTACGCCGCACTGATGGGCGAAATGAAGCGCCAGGTGGAAGGCGTGGAACTGATCGCATCCGAGAACTACGTGTCCCCTGCCGTCCTCGAGACGATGGGCACCGTGTTCAACAACAAATACTCCGAAGGTTATCCAGGCAAGCGCTATTACGGCGGACAGGAATACACCGATCAAGTGGAGCAACTGGCCATCGACCGAGCCAAGCAGCTGTTCGATGCCGGCCATGCCAACGTACAGCCACATGCCGGAGCACCCGCCAACGTGGCCATGTACTTCGCACTGTTGGAACCAGGCGACACAGTGATGGGCATGGACCTGAGCCACGGCGGACACCTGACCCACGGACATCCGATCACCTACCTCACCAAGATCTTCAAATTCGTGCGGTACAAGATGAAGGACGTCGAGACGGGCGCCATCGATTACGACGAAATGCGCGAGGTCGCCAAGCGCGAGAAGCCAAAGATCATTCTGGCTGGGTTCTCGGCCTACCCACGTGAACTCGACTACGCGAAGATGAAAGCGATTGCCGACGAAGTAGGTGCTTACACCGTCGCCGACATGGCGCACATCGCCGGCCTCATCGCTGGCAAGGCGCTGCGCAATCCGTTTGAAGATGGCTTCGACGTGATCACCACGACCACGCACAAAACACTGCGCGGACCCCGCGGCGGCATGATTTTGACCCGCGAGGCGGAGTTGGGCAAGAAGATGGACAAGATGGTCTTCCCAGGCTTCCAGGGCGGCCCGATCATGCAGATGGTGGCAGCCAAGGCCGTGGCCTTCGGCGAAGCGCAGAAGCCGGAATTCAAAGACTACGCCCAACAGATCATCAAGAATGCCAAACATCTGGCCAAGTTCTTCATGGATAAGAACGTGAAGCTCGTCACCAACGGAACGGATAATCACCTGATGATGATCGACTGCATCACATCGTGGAACATGCCCGGCAAAGAAGTGGAACACCTGTTCGACAGCATCGGCATCACGCTGAACAAGAACATGATCGCCGACGACAAGCGATCGCCGATGGACCCATCGGGCGTCCGCCTCGGCACGCCGGCCATCACCACTCGCGGTATGAAAGAAGCAGAGATGGAGATACTGGGCAATTTCATGCTCCAAGCCATCGCCAAAAAAGACGATGCATCGGCGATCAACGCACTGCACGAGGAAGTGAAGACCTTCTGCAAAAAATTCCCCGTGCCGGGGATTGCAGCGTGATCATCTGATGGAATCAATGTGGTTCAGTACATCGAATTTGTCGTACATCAATCCATAAGAGGACGCATTGGGCTCGGTGCCACGGCGCCTATAGAATTCTTCGACAATGCGGAAGCATGTTGCCCGGGTAGAATTGGTGATTCTATCATCAATGAAGGCACATTCCGGTATCTGCTGCTCAAGTAGCGCCCGTAACTCCGTCGCATGATCAATCCAGTGCCCTTGTCGATTTGTGTGCAAGAGCGCCATAATTTTTTGTCGCCTGTCACTGCCGTCATAGCGGACAAGGCGCGCGCCGTCTTCAATACCCGCATAGGCAATGGCATCGAGTATTTCTTTTCTATTCATAGCAGTGGCTTGATAACACGGAGTCAGCGAGCAAGCGATATTTCATCTAACGTACGCAGTTTATGCCCTCGCAATCCTCCATCGTCAGAGTGTGGCTCATCCCCTTCCTCATCATAAAACTCTTCGACAGTCGTACGGCATTGCACATTTTCCCAGGCAGATAGTCCGACGCTCACATCAGAAATGGTTATTCGTTCTAAGCGCGCACGTAACTCCTGGGCATGGGGAATCCAAAATCCATGATCATTGGTAAGCTCCAGATTCACATGAACGTCGGCAAGAGATTCTGCCCCCGCGCATCGGACTAAACGTGTACCATCCGGTATACCTGCGTACGCAACCAAATCTAGCAATGCCTCTCTATTCATAGAAAAAGTAGGATCAGTAAGATTTTCTGACTGGAATATGCGACAGTTCGAACACCGCATGACCCTTCACAAAAGGGATCGCATTACTCCAGACATAGCTCGATTATACGAAACAGCCTTCGATTTGCTACATTTCGAATGCTTTGCCCGAAAAAATCACAGACTGATGTCAAAATTATCCTGTTTCTATCTATTTGCCCTGCTCCAATATGAATTCGTAGAGAGCGATAATGGCGTTACTGCGCGTCGTAATCCTTTCGGGGTAGAAATGCTTGGGATCGCCCGGGAAAAGCCCGTGCGAGAGGGCGATTTTGGCACTGTCGGCATACCACTCCTGACCAAGAACATCCGTGGCAGTCACCGTCGCCCCTGCTTTCGTTTGAAGGCCGAGGAAACGGACGAGCATCGTGGCGAATTCCGCACGCGTTACAAGCGCATTGGGACGGAAAGTACCGTCGGGATTACCTTTGATGAAGCCGATCGTTGCCGCGATGTTCACGTACGGTACGTACCATTGGCCGTCGGACGGAACATCGGAGAAATGCTGATCGCCGGCCGAGGTCGGGTCTTGTGGAATTTTCATTTTGATCAGGAGTTTCACCGCCTGTGCGCGTGTGAGCGGATCACCGGGTCGCAGTGTTCCGTCCTCGAACCCTCGTACAACTCCCTGCTGTCCCAACGCCGCGGCAGCCATTCCCTCCAATGTTCGCTCATCGACATCCGTAAAATGCGTGACGAGTGGCAACGACGAAGCTGGCATTGGTGCCGGCAACACAGGTGTCGCCGAAGACGTCGATGCCTCTTGCACGGAAGGATCTACAAAAACAGAGGAGCTATCCGCACTATAGGAGTAGCCGAATGGATTGTACGAAGACGATGATGAATAGTCGTAGGTAGGAAGATCAGCCCACGAGGGAAACGCATTCGGATCAGCACTCTGTGAGGACGCTGCGTACTGTTCGAACGGATTGAAATCGCCGGCCTGGGCGCGCAGGTCGGTGGAGTAACTGGCTAACAGTCCAATCGAAATCGCAATGGCGAGGACGGCAATGGCCGCCTGCAGAGATGCAACGACACGATCGGGGGCAGGAGTGAGGCGCTTCGGCATAGAGGTACGTATTTCTTCTTACTATAGCACAAAAAATTGGACAGAACGAGTGACGAATATCTTTTTCTCACTGTCCTATTCCTTACTCTCTTTTTCTTCTTTCGGCTTTTTCCCCTCCCCCGTCAGCGTTTTGCTCGGTGGCGGAATGCCGCCCGTTTCGGTCAGTTTCTGCTCCAGCTCCTGCCACTTGGCCCAATCGATATCATTCATCGCGTCGCCACCGGCTGTTTCGGCTAGGAAGCGTTTCTTGCGCAGTTGATTGTATTCATTGATCCACATCTCGCGATCGCGCCACTTCCGATACTGCTCCAGACTCATACCCTTGGTGCGGGCCTTCTTCTTCTCTTCCTCCTCTTTTTCCTTCTGCTTCTCCAGCGACTTGGAACTGGTGATCGCATCTTTGGCCGTTGCCAGCCATTTGGCGATCTTGTCTTCCACGACATCGCGCTTTTCGGCATACCGCTCGCGAGAAAGCCGACGAATGGTTTCCACACGCTGATCGTCCACATCGATGGATGGAGGCGGCAAGGTGGACACCGAGAACGGTTTGCTGGGAATGCCTTTGATCATCAGGCGCATGTACGCGTGGTACTTGGGAAGACTCAAAATATCTTTCTGCGAGACGACTTCCTCGAACTGCAAGCTGAGCGGTTCGGCATCGTCCGATCCAACCTGGAAGCTGCAGATGGTTCCCACGTTGCCGAAGACAGCATCCTGCAAAGCGGTGGATTTATTAGCCAGGAGCAGCTGCCCGATGTACTGATGCGCCATCGTGAGACTCAGACGGTACTTGCGCGCTTCGGACAGGATTGTCGCGAATGATTCGGTGGCGAAGTTCTGGAATTCGTCGACGTATAGGAAGAAGTCGCGGCGTTCGTTCTCGGGGATATCGGCGCGGCTCATCGCGTCGAGCTGGAATTTGGTCACGAGCATCGAACCAATAAAGGCTGAGTTGTCTTCGCCCAGTTTGCCCTTACTCAGGTTGACCAGAATGATCTTGCCCGTATCCATCGCATGGCGGATATCGAGCGACGAATGGACCTGACCGACGATATTGCGCACCAGCGGGGTGGAGAGCAGTTGTCCGATCTTATTCTGGATGGCCGCAATCGCCTCGGTACGGTATTTGTCAGACCACGACGTGTATTCCACCTCCCAGAACGTCTTCACCATATGATCCGTCACGTTCTCCATCACTTTCCGGCGGAACACATCGTCCGAAAAAATCCGCATGATGCCAAGCATGGAATTCCCTTCGGCTTCGAGCAATGCCAGGAGCGCATTGCGCAGGATGTACTCCATGCGTCCCGAGAACGCCTCCGGCCATAGCTTCTTGAAGATGCTCATCAATCCCGATGCCACCAATCCGCGCTGCTCCGGATTGGGACACGAGAGCATGTTGAACGAAATCGGGAATTCACGGTCCGCCGGTTCGACCAGGATGACATCGTTGGTCCGGTGCGCCGGCACGAACTTGAGCACCGCTTCGATCAGGTCGCCGTGCGGATCGATCACCGCCAGACCTTTACCGGCCTGAATATCGGAGCACACCATATTCTCGAGCAGTGTCGATTTGCCCATACCCGTCTTTCCAATGACGTACATATGACGGCGGCGGTCGTCGACGCGGATACCGAATTTGGTCCGTTCGCCCCGGAACACCGCTTCGCCGAGTACGGTCAGTTCTTCCGCATCCTTGTTCTCCCCTTCCGACAACGGCAAGTCGACGGGCGGCTCGATCTTCTTGCTCATCACCCAGTCGATGTTGGGTGTTTTGACCAGGATATTCGGCACATGCCAGATGGTCGCCACCTCTTCGGCCGACATCGCGTACGGCGTGGCACGGAAATCGGTGGAGATCTGCGGCATTTGCTCGATCTTGAGCGGCCTCAATCCATTGCAATGCGGCAAACTGAACTGCCGGAAGCTGCTGGCGATTTCTTCCACTTTCGCCGTTGCCTCCTCGTCGTATCCTGCAGGAGAAATCACACTGACCCGGATATTCACCAGGAAGAGCAGACGGTTGACCTTATCGACAGCAGCCGTGACGCCGTCTTCCCGATCGTGGCTACGCATGCCGATCTTCATATCTTCCTCATGCGCCCCCTCCGTCGATTCCTCGCCAGTGAGCAGTGAAATTTGTGATTTGGCGCCATGCCCGAACCAAGTCCGGAAGCCGCCCATCAGCATATCAATGGGAAAAAAGAGTAAACGCCTGGTTCCATGCGCAAAGTGCACCCGTGTGAAAAAATTGGCATACGCTTCCCAATGGTGCGGAATACCCCGCGTGAGGAGCGGCAGAAATGTCAGCGCGCGCTTGCGGAAATGCCCGCCGAGCGGTGTGATGATGATCTGTACATGACCACGCATGCCCGGCTTAAAATAGCGCACGAGGGTCGACGTGATGCCGGCGATCGGATCGACGCTCTGGCGGCTGGCCACATCAACAAACTGCGGATGCCGCTTGATCGGAAACAGTTCCGGATTGGTGAATACCAAATCAGTCGTGTAGACCGTCTCATTGGCCTTCGCCTCGAAGATCTGCAGCGGTGTGCGCTCGATCTCGGCATCGGGATACTGGGAATACAGCTGACTCTCGATCAGGGCCGCCGCCCGCGGCGTCGTGCGCGCGAACAGGCCGATTTTCCCTTCCGCAAAGCCGACTTCGAATCCCACTCGGGCATTCTTTCCACGCAGCGAATGTATCGCCGACAGAACGGTCTCCATCATCAGCGGCCCACGGCCCGCACTCACCTCGTCGGGGTCAGGAAGAGAAGGTCGGATACGGAGAAGGACTTGTTGGCTAGGAATACGTGGCATGGTTGGAATCTATAGTACAGATGTACGGTGACAGAGGAAACAGACGTGACCGAGATGACCGGCGATAGGGATGCAAAAGATTCAAAAGGAGTACTCCTCACAATCCATATCATCGGTCCCCTCTGCCACCTCGGTCACATCGGTCACCTCAGGTTTTATGAAGCAGATCCGCAATCAACTGTAACGCGACCGTATTGTACGCATAGTCCATACGCATGGGGCCCAGGATACCGATCACACCTCTGTGAGAACGCAGATGATAGTCCAAAACAATCAGGCCACAGCTCTGCATCTGGCTGAGCACATGCTCGTCACCAATGTAGTACCGCACGTGATCATCGATGGTGATAGTACCAAGCAAATCAGTGAGACGTTCTTCAAGAACTTCCACAACGCCAGTCGCCATGCCAGGATTAAGCTGAAACTCCGGCTGCCGTAGCACATTGGCCAGTCCTAAATAATACACGCGATCTTTATGCGGCACCGTTGCGAAGGCGATATTGGGTGTCATCTGGGCCAGCAATGCGACTGCCTCGTACACGCTCTCCTGATCCTTCCGTGTGTAGTACTGCTCCCGGAGCGTATCGAAGCGCTTGCGCACCTGCTGCAACGACTGCGTCGGTTCCATGAAGTCCTGCACATATGCGCGGTATCCCTTGCCCGTCGGTACCCGGCCCGCCGAAATATGCGGCTGTTCCAAAAATCCCTCCTCGCCCAGCGATCGCATCTCGTTACGGATCGTGGCGCACGACAAATCGAAGTACCCTCGCTCGATAATCTGTTTCGAACCGACCGGTACACCGGTTTGGATGAATTCATCGATAATAGTCACCAGTAGCTTTGCCTGACGGTCGTTCATACGAAGGAAGTGTATCAATCATATGGGCTGAGTGATAGAAAATAAGTTCTTTGATTAGGAAAACCGACGGAACCGAAGAAACCGAGGATGGGGAATAACAGCCAATAGTAAATGAGAAAGATGCATTAAAAAAAACATACACATCCCCCTCTCCCGGCAGGCCTTCGGTGTTCAATCATGAACAAATGATCGAGTCTTCTTCTGCGACTGGGATGGGGGAGAGGGCTGGGGTGAGGGCACCGCCGGCGATGAATCGAACAAATTCTACCTACTGCGTAGAAAGCGGCAGCGCCACACTGATGAAACAGAAGTAATGCTAGCCATGAGTATTGCTCCTCTTCAACAAAAAAAGACCGTTGCCGGTCTTTTTTGTGTTTGTGTCTTTCCACCGGAGCTATCA
>JBEPVF010000002.1:0-274717 GCA_041691135.1 Candidatus Peribacteria bacterium | reverse complement strand
CAGGAAGCACTGGTACATGCGCTGGAACTCGATGACGAAGGATCTACACATACGTTTCCACTGCAGATTCCTGACGGACATTCGAAGTTGAACAAGCATTCGACGCTGGAAGACGATCCACACGTCGTGCCCGTACATGCGCTGGAACTCGATGACGAAGGATCTACACACACGTCTCCACTGCAGATTCCTGACGGACACTCAAAATCGTAGAGACATTTATCACCACTCGACGACGATCCACAGGAAGCACTGGTACATGCGCTGGAACTCGATGACGAAGGATCTACACATACGTCTCCACTGCAGATTCCTGACGGACATTCGAAATCATAGAGGCATTCGTCACCACTTGATGAAGAGCCATCAGTGCAAGTGCCGTCGTCACTGCAGTGGCCGGATTTGCACTGGAAATCATACAAACAACCGCTACTGGATGACGAAGATGCAGGCACACAGTGTTTGTCCACGCATACGAGTCCGCTTTGGCACTGCGAAGAGTCGGTGCAAGTATCCACCGGGCAGGCGTAACTGAAGGAGACCGTGCCCTGCGGCTGGCCGGCATCGATGGCGCTCATTTGGGCGACGAACGTGACAGTTTGTCCGGGAGATATTGTCAGTCCCGAAAAACCGCTGGTGATGACGAAACCGGTCGGTGCATGGATGAGCGGCTCCAGTTTTACGTCAGTCGTTCCGGTATTCCTGATTAGAAAAACCTTCGTAATCGGCGTTCCTTTGGGAGTCAGACCGAAATCCACGGCGCCTGTCGGCGATGGCACGAACGTGTCGCCGTCATACACTTTGATCTCCGTAGCGGCATGTACGGAGAGCGGGAGCAGGAGGCCGAGGAGCAAAAGAGAGAATCGTTGCATGGTTAATTCGGCGTGGTCACGGTGATACTGAAACTGCAAACGCCTTTGTTGTCCGAATACTTGGTGTCGGGAAAGCCGCCGAAAATTTCGCCGGCGCCGCTGGGCACGGTGATGTTCACGAAGTCCCTGAGCAAGATTGCATTGCGGTCGCCCGGTGTGGTGATGCCTGCGTCAACCACTTTGTTATCGTAGTCGGTGAACTGGGCCACCCCGACGAGTTTGGGAATCTTGTCCGCGAATGCCGAGGCACCGTCGCGGCAACTGGATGGATTCGGATAATCGCCGCCGCCCCAATCGATAGTGCCCGTTACGTTCGTAAAAGTGACTTTGTCGCCCGGTTCGATGTAGCGCACCAACAGCTTCGGCGGTTGCTTATCCTGGTCGTACCACTGCACCGAACAGCGGATGCCGCAGTTGTCGATGTACGGGCCGCGATTAGCGCTGTAGAAGGTGGCCATCACTTCCGGTACCGCGCGGACGGTGGCGGTCAGGTTGAAGCCATACGACGGTCTGGCCGCTTCGTTGGTGTGGAAGATGCCGCCTGTCTGATAGTTCTTGATCTCCTCGGAATTGAACTTGATGTACACCGATTTCTCCGCGCCAGGCTTCACGACTGTGTCATCCGGCAGACCGCTGTACGAGAATCCCGGACCGATGCCGATCGAATTGATGACCAAGTTCGCCGTTCCCGTATTGCGTACCGTGAACCAGCGTCCGATCGAATGGCCGAGTACTCTTCGCCCAAAGTCGATGGTGTCACCGGGAGCGATCAGGTCAATGCCGTCGAACAGTTGCATCACCGGCTTGGGCGCAGCTACTCCTATGGCGGCCACGGTGAAGGTGAACGGATTCCGTCCGCTCACGTTCGTCGGGACGGAAACAGTACCGCTCACGTTGCCGGTCGTATCGGCTTTGTAGGTCAGGTAGAACGATGCTGAGTCGCCGGCGTCGATCGTGACAGCTTTGAAGGCGTCGCTCGTTGATGCCGATGCCGTAACGGCGAAGTGCGCGGGTGCCGTAATGGCGCCGATCTTCAACGGGGCTGTCCCGGGGTTCTTGATGGTGATTGTTCTGCCGTGCGGATCGCCCTTCGCGTGCGATCCTAGATCGACTTTACCGGTCGAATAGGTGATCTGGCTGGTGCCGTCGAATAATTGCACCGACGGAGCGGTGGCCGTGCCATCGATACGGAAGGTGAACGGATTGTTGCCTGCATCGTTGGTGCCGAACGAGACGTTGCCGCTGGAGTAGCCGCTCGCACCGGCAGTCAGACGGAGGGTGAAGTTCGTCGATGCGTTGGGTGCCAGGCTCGTTTGCGCGAATGACGTGACAACCGTAAAGCCGCTCGGTGCAGAGAGCGATTGGAGACTGAGCGTGGCGCCGCCGATGTTGCGCACCGAGAAAATTTTCGTCACCGCCGTGCCGACGGGAGTCGATCCGAAAGCGGTGTAACCGCCGTTCGGTACGATGCCGGTATCGCTGCGCACTTCCACCAGCGGGATCAGCGGCGCACTCACTATTCCTTGTACAACGAACGTGTACGGATTTTCGTTGGCATCATTATTTGTGAAGAATACGTTGCCGCTGTACGAGCCGGCTGTTGCCGCATTCAGACGGACGGCAAAGAATGTGGATTCGCCCGGAGCGAGGGTGGTTTTACCGAAGGGGGCCGAAATGCTGAAACCGGTGGGCACGGATATGGTGGAGCCGAGTGTGAGCGGCGCCGTCCCCGTGTTCTGTACCGTGAAGATGCGGTTTAACGGTTTGTTCTGTGCCGTCGTTCCCATATCGATATCTCCGTTATTCGGCACACTCGCAATACCATCGAGCACATCGATTTCCGGCGCGGGAGCGGCGCCCACATTTCCCTGGATGCGGAAGGTGAACGGCGTTTTGCCCGCAACGTTGTTGGCGAACGACAGGGTGCCGTCGGGTGAGCCGGTGGAAGATGCATCCAACTGAACGTTGAAAGTGGCCGAAGCGCCGGGTTGGACGACAGCCGGCGGCGCTTTTGTAATCGAGAAGCCATTGGGGACGGTGGGTGTCGTGAGCGTCAGTGTGGCGCCGCCCGTATTTTTGACGGTGATCGTTTTGGTTACCGGTGTGCCCTGTGTCGTACTGCCGATGTAGACACTGCCCGTCGTGCGGGTGATGGATGTAGAACCGTCGAGTACCTGAAGATCGGGCGAGGCGGACGCGTTGCCGCGCACGACAAACGTAAACGGTGAATTGGTGTCGTTGTGACCGAACGATGCCCATCCGTCGAACGAACTGGCCGCTTTGGCATCGAAGTTCACGATAAAGGTGGTACTGCCGCCGGCGACTACGGTCGCTTGCGGCTGCTGCGCGATGGAGAAGCCGTTCGGCACGCTCACTGTTCCGACGGTCAGGTCACCATTGCCGAGGTTTTTGATGGTGATGGTTTTGCTCAGCGCAGTGCCGGGAGTCGTGGTACCGAAATCCACGACGCTTCCGCCTCGCACCAGTTCGGTGTTCCCGTCGTACACGTGCAATTGAGGCGATTTCACAGTTGGCGAAACGGCAGTGCCGGTCACATTCAAGCGGAACGGCGAACGTGGTGTCGTACTGTTGCTGGCAATGCTCAGAATGTTGCTGACGTAGCCCACGCTGGTTGCCTTGAACGTCACCGTGAATGTTGTCGTCTCGTTGGCGCCCAGGTCGGTGCGACTGGGAGATGTCCACGAGAAACCGGTGCCGCCGATATTGATCGTTCCCACGCTGAGTGTTCCGTTGCCTGCGTTGCGGATGGTGATCGTCTTGGTCACCGGAGTGCCGGCGGTGGTACTGAAGGCGATAGTACTGGGCGTCGGGTCGCTCGACAGGGCATTGCCGCCTTCCGACACTTCCATTTTCGGTGCGATCGTCTCCGTCACTGCGCCGGTGATCCGGAAGATGAACGGATTCTGACTGACATCGCTGTTGGGAATCGACACGTTGCCGTCGGGTGTGGACAGAGTGTCGGCATTCATGCGCACCTGAAAGGTGGTCGTCAGTCCCGGTTGCAGCGACAATAAGGTGATATTTTGCACCAGCGCAAAGCCGCTCGGTACGGTGATGAGTGAACTCACGGTGAGAGGCGTATCACCCACGTTGCGGATATAGAACGTCTTCGTAACCGGTTTGTTCACCAGTGTGCTGCCGAAATCATAGGTGCCGCCGCGCTCAATCACGTCGCCGTTTTCCGATACTTCAATGCGTCCGTCGCTGGTGGTGCGGAACGTGTAATCCCCGGAGGCAGCCGTAATATTGCTGGCATCCTTGGAGCGGACGCGGAAGTGGTACAGCGTATCGGGTTGCAGACCGGTGAGCGGGAGTGCATGTCTCGACACAAATGAAGCGGTCGAGGCGCTCTTGGTATACGGCGGACCAATCAAGAGTCCGTACTCCACCTGCGAGTCGGCGACGACATTCGTATCCCAATCGATTTCTGCCGAGGTCGTCCGCAGATTCGTGACGTGCACGTTCGAGATGCTGATGACGGTTGGCGCGCTGGATACAGCTTGAGAAGATGATGACATGCTCAATGTCAGCAGTGCATCGACGCTGTGTTTGAAAGTGCTGCCGAAATTCCAGATATTTCCGTTCGTGTATGACCACAGCGCGCCGGACAGAAAATCCACGCTCGTGCCGCCGATGAGCTGCGTGCTGTTTGGATCGTATGCGAGCGCGTTTGCATGCGTACCCATCTGTTGACTCGTCAGGGTCCATGCGGCGCCGTCGTAGGCGTAGGCGTGCCCCTGACTTTTTATCGCCTGTGTCGATTGAAAGTCGTATGACGTCGTGGCTGCGAACAGTGAATTGCCGAATACTGCCAGCGCATTGACGCTGGCCGGCGTCGTCGTCACGTCTACCGTGTTGACGGACTTCCAGTCGGGCGTGACATCCACCCACGCTCCATTGGTCAGACGGAACACATGGCCGACAGTCGCTCCGCCAACGGGATCGCCGCTGCCGGCATACAGTTGGCCTTTGTATTCAGCCAATGCGGTGATCGGTGCAATCGCCTGCGGGCTCATGATGATGCCGATTTCATTCCATCCATTCAGTCCGTACTGATATACGTGGCCGGCTGTGCTGGCGTACAGCGTTCCCTGGAAATCGAGCAGTGCACCGATGTCGTACGGGAAGTTGCCGATGACGGTGTAACTGAGAGTACCCGGATTGTATCGGCGCACTTCTTTTTGCACGCCGGCGTAGACGGCACCGCCGTGGACGGCCAGCGCATTGACCTGATCTATTGTGTTGGAAAACGACAGAATATCGTTCTGACACAGGAACAACCCGGGCGAGCCGCCGATATACAACTGTGATCCCAACCGGGCGAAAGCGGCCGTCGAAAATTGCATCACGGTGTAATGCGTGCCACGGGCCGCATCATATTCGGCCAACAGATCATGCCAGTTTGTGACATCATTGACTGTGTTGTAGTACGGGTCGCCCGCCCCGACCAGGAAGCCGCCGCTCGGACAACTGAACGGGCCGGCTGCCGAACTTTGTGATGATGAAGACGATGATGAGGATGATGAAGAAGGTCCGACGGCAATGCCGTGTACCAAAAAGGAATACACCGTGCACTGACCTATCAGAGAAGAAGCGGATGAGGACGATGAGTTCGAAGATGAAAAAGACGAAGAAGAGGAGGAAGACGAGGAAAGTGCTCGCGATGACGAGCTCGACGATGAACTCGATGGTGCCTGCGATGCTGAGCTAGAGGACGAAGAAGATGCGACCGTCAGACACAGACTGTCGCAGGTATTTTTATCACTGTTACGTATTGCCTGTGCTGGGCAAGCAAGTGATTCGGTGAAGGGGCCGTAACAGGCATGGCCTGCTGTCAGACAACAATAGAATTGCGGCGCTTCGCTCGCGCTGGACGACGAGTTGCCACTCGAGCTCTTTGCCGAACTGCTCGGGGCCGCGGAGCTGCTTGATTTGCTGGACGATGACGATTGCTTGCTGGAAGCACTGCTGGCACTGCCCGATGAGACGTTGGCCACGCACTCGTAACATACTTCGGCCCCCGGTTGTATTTTGTCTTTGCAGCTCAGACCGCTTAATTGGCAATAGAAGCCGCCGGTCGCGCAGGTAACGCCACAGTCTCTGGTGCAGGTATACGCCGGGCATCCTTTGCCATCGATACCCGTTGGCTTACAGGTGTATCCGAGCGGCGCGTTCGGAATCACGCACTCAACTGAAGAGGATGATTGGGCCGATGAATGCGACGAAGGGGGGATACACACCACCTGCGGACACGAGCCCATCGCATTCAGGATCACGAGAGTACAACCGGGAGGTAGAGGATCTGGAATGGCAGGGCAGCTGTTGTGCGAACTGCTTTGCCCGGATGTGGGCAAGCTGCTGCCGGCTGAGCCATTGACCGAACCGTTACTAGAATTGTTTATTCCCACCGAGCTTCCTCCCTGCGAGCCAAAACTTCCCATGCTTCCCATCGTTCCATTCCCACCATTCGTTCCGATGCTCCCGCCCGCTCCTCCAGTAGTTCCTGCGTTCATACCGCCCGTTACACCCGTGGTACCGGTGGTACCGCCACCCGTTGCACCGCCCGTCATCCCTGTTATTCCGGTTGTGCCCCCAAGCGTCCCTGCTGCCGCACCATTTCCTCCAGTCATACCATCCCCGCCGAATGTTCCTCCAATTTCGTCCGAGCTCGACTCGGAGCTTGATTGTGGTGATATGGGATTAACCGAAAGACTGGAGCTGCTCGAAGCGCCGGCAGTACCCATTCCGTTACCGCCGATTCCACCATTGCCCATGGTAGTTGCCATGCAGGTGGGGTCGTTGCAGCCGATAGTGGAATAGTAATGGGGTGCCGGATTGATCTGATCCCTGATCCAAGGCGAAAAGACCGCGATGAATGCAGCGACAAAGACAGCACCAACCCCAGCCCGCACTAGCAGAGTTTCTTTCCGCATAGACTACGCGATACTGTAGCAGTATTTCCCGATAGACGCCTCCGAGAAATTGAGAGAGCAAATGTACGGTGACCGAGGGGGCAGAGGCGATCGATACGGCAGAGGATTGGGAAAAATAAGGATAAAATGATTGTACTAATCCTTATGATTCTTTTCCTTTGTCACTTCGGTTCACCTTTGTTTCCGTCTCTTTCTCATCCACGCGATTCCGGCAGCCGCTCCGGTGGCCATCAATGCCACTGCACCGGGCCCGGTATTCCCGGCGGGGGCATGACTGGTGGCGATGGTAGTAGCTGAATCATTAGGAAGGACCGGCAGGTCAATCGTTCGTGCGGTGAACGGCAGAGTGGCCGCCGGCGCCTCGATCCGGCAGAACCGGTCGCAGCCGTCGCCTGGCACGCGGTTGCCGTCGTCACATTGCTCAAAGGCGTCGATGATGTGGTCGCCGCAACGCGGTGCGGAGCAGTCGGTGCGGCAATCCCGTTGTGGTGCAGCGGACGGCGTATCAGCATTGCGTACGCCGGTGTCGCATTCCTCACCGGCATCTACAATGCCATTTCCGCAGAACTTCGACCGGAAGTGACAGGTCTGCGGATCACAGTCGTATGGCAACGACTGATTCATCAGCGACGGTTCGCACTGCTCGTCGAGCAGCACTTCCACTTTCCCGTCGCCGCACGATCCCTTCTCCAGTTTGCAGTCGGCGGTGCAGCCGTCCAGATCGCGCGTGTTGCCGTCATCACACTCTTCGGTGGCGTCGAGGACACCGTTGCCGCAACGGAAAGTGGGTAAACATTTGCCGTTCTCGCAACGGCCGCTGGTGCACATGCTGTTGCTGCTGCAAGGCGTGCAGATGCCGTTCTGACACAGGCCCGAGGCGCATTGCGGAGAATCGGTACACGCGGCGCCATTGCCGAGTCGGCATGCATTCGAGCATTGGTCGGTGTCGACCCGATTGCCGTCGTCGCACACTTCACCTGCCTCTCGCGTGCCATTGCCGCAGGATACCGAAGTGCAGCGGTTATCGACGCACTGGCCTGACGGACACTCGGCGTTATTCGTGCAGCGATCGGTGCAGCGATTGTCTTCGCAGCGCAGACCCAACGGACAATCCGACGCGGTGGAACAGGGATGAGCCGATGAAGAGGCGGACAGTAAGGAGCCTTGGGAAGAATTGCGACTGGATGAATTCGATGATGACTTGGAAGAAAATTTTGACGACGAAGAATTGCTGTTACTCGATTGTTGCGACGACGAACTGGAAGAACTGGAAAATCCGGACGAACTGGAAGAGCTCGAAGAATGCGAAGAACTTGATGAGCTGGAAGAACTCGAAAAATTGGAAGAACGCGACGAGCTTAACGATGACGAGCTGTTGGTCGGATTACAGCGATAACATTTCTGGACGGTTGCGTCGGCCACGCAGGCGAGTGGTAGGCCGTTGGAGTCCCTTTGGGCGTTGCAGTCCTCTCTGCCGCCGAAGAAATTACATTCCAGTCCGGTGCAGTCGATGAACGATGATGAGCTATTGTTCTTCGACGATGAAGATGATGAAGAAGAAAAGGAACTGGACGAAGGGGGCGTTTGAGGAAGGCAGCGGATGCACAGCGGGTCGGTGAAATCTTTGACGCAGCGCAATGGCAGTCCGTCCTGACCGTTGAACTTTCCGCAGGCCTCGTTGCCGCCGTAAAAATCACATTCCAAACCGGTGCAGGCCGGCAGGCTCGACGAAGAAGTAGTTGTTGGCACACAGCTGAAACAAGCGGCGTTGGATGTATCGGCGACACAGCGCAAAGACAGGCCGTTGGATCCTGTCTGACCTGAACAGTATTCGTTCCCTCCATTAAAGGAGCATTCGGATCCATTGCAATCATACGAATGCTGAGAGGACGATGCTGACGAAGATGACAAAGATGATGCGGGTGGAATGCAGCTGTAACACGAAGGCTTGCTGTCGTCGCGCTGACAGAGCAGTGGGTTGCCCTGCGAGTCACGTTGTCCGTTGCAGTCTTCTTTGCCACCGAAGAAATTACATTCCAGTCCGGTGCATGCATTGGTGCTCGACGAGCTGGAGGATCCCTGATCGACGCAGCTGTAACATTCGTTGCGTGATCCATCGGATACGCAGCGTTGCGGCAGTCCGTTGCTTCCCGTCTTCTGCGCACAAGCGTCATTGCCATAGAACGCACACTCGAATCCATAGCAGATCGGCACCGATGCATTCGATGATGAAGAACTTGTATTTTGCACACAGCGGTAGCACAGCGTTTGGCTGTGATCGGATTCGCAGTGGTACGACTTTCCATCGGCATTGCCTTGCGCATTGCACGCATCATTTCCGTAGAAGGCACATTCAAAGTCGAAACAAAGCGGACCTGCAGAACTGCTACTACTATTGCTGCTACTGTTACTACTGCTACTGCTCGACCCACTGCTCGGTAATGTCTGTATGCAGCCCGCATTGCATGTGTTGAGGTCAGTAGTCTGTAGTACCTCTGCCGGGCAGATTCGCCACGTGTCCGAGAATGGTCCATAACATGCGTAGCCCGGACTTAGACAGCAGTAGTAATGCGGTGAACTGCTCGATGATTGCGATGCTGATTCGTTGGAACTGCTGCTGTTACTGCTACTGGCGGGACTGGTATTTATGCTGGATAAGCTTCCCGGACTCGCGCTCACGAAGGAATTACTCGAGGATGACTTGGAACTGCTGCTGCTCGAACATACAAGTTTCAAGCACGAACAGACTTCATTCAGCTTTACCAGCGTGCAGCCTTGCGGGATGGGATTGGGGATGGCCGGACACGAAGATCCACAGAAATTGCTCTGCGAAGAAGAACTCTTCTGCGCTGATACGACCGATGAAGAGCTGGAAGACTGTGAACTTTTGGCGCTCGACGATGACGAATTCTTTGTCGGACATATACAGGCGAAGCCGCCTAGGATTCGGGTGGGCAGACACGGCGCAATGCATTGAATATGTCCGTCACACATGTTGGGGGTGTAACAACATGCCAGGCTTCCCATGGCATCCGGCTCACAACCCGGAACAGGCTCGATGTGCACGCCGTTTGTGCCTCCACCTCCCCCCGGATTTCCTCCACCCCCACCCCCCGGGATTCCGCCTCCGCCAGGAACACCACCACCTCCCGGCCCTGCACCGCCTCCGCCACCTATCGTCGTCATACCATTGGCTCCATTATTGCCACCTGCACCGCCGGCAGTAGTGCCGGCATTCGCCTGTCCGGCATTGTCGCCTCCTTGTGCTCCAGCGTTAGAGGCACATTTCCCGCCGTCTTTAGGATCACCGATAATTGGATTTCCTTTGGCATCTTTTTTGCCGGTGTCCTTTCCTTTGCATGTAAGACCAGGACAACAGTCGGCGTTTTCCTTGCAATCGCCTCCGGTCTTGGCGCATTTTAGTGGCAATTCACAGCTGCCCCACGGTTGGCCTGCTTTTGCACCTTCGTCTTGTGTGCAAATAGCAGTAAGACAGCAATTATTAGAAAACTGTCCACAGCCATCACCAACAGGAATGCATTTTACGGGGTCATCTATTGCACAATAATAGACATCTCGGTTTTGGGAAGCATCATATTGGGATTTGCAAGTTTGGTCATTACGACAACAATCGTTAGCGGCTCCGCCAGTGGGCCCACAGGGTGTTTCTGTATTTCCGCACGTTCTATTGTTCAGAACCATGCAACCTGCCGCCTCTTCTACCGTTCTGCATTTCTGAGCGTTATCGTTTAGACGAGCACAAATTGCGCATTGTGCACCATCTTTACACTGCCTGTTCGAATCGCATGCGTCGCCTAGATTTTTGCTGCCTATATCACCCATGCCCATCACGCCGCCCGCACCAGGAGGACCTGCCGGTCCTACCTGTGCGCCAAGAAACTGAAATATCTGTGCGGAATACAAATACAGCACAATTGTGATCACAATAGCAAAAGTTGCACCGATAGCCGCCCGCCTAAAGAGAGTTCGCCTCAGCATAGACTGCGGCCCACTCTACCAGCTCCGGCTGCCAATCTGCTATCGATTTAGTTCTACGATTGCTCATTTATGTTCTCGTCTTCTGCGCCTATTTCCTAAAGTACATATCTAAGTTCTTTCGTATCCTCGCTTCCGTTTCCATCATATCCGGCAGCACGAACGTGTCGCCAGTGATACGTTCATACAGGTCGATGTACTTTTGGGCCAGCATCAGACGCACATCATCGGTGATCGTCGGGTGCTTGCCGCCGTATTCGAAGCCCTGCTCACGCAGCCACAGGCGGAAGAACTCTTTATCGAGGCTGTCGGGTTCTTTTCCTTGAGCCATACGCTCTTCATATGTTGCCGCCACCCAGTAACGCGAAGAGTCAGGTGTATGCACTTCGTCACCCACGGTGAGTACACCGTCTTCGTCGTAGCCCATCTCGTATTTCGTATCGACCAGAATCAGTCCGTGCTTGGCTGCCAAATCCTGCCCGCGCGCGAATAGCGCATACGCACAGCGTTCAATTTCTTTCCACTGCTCGGCTGTGGCGAAGCCGCGATCCGTGATTTCCGTCGGCGTGATCAATTCATCTTCCTCTCCTTTTGTGGTCGGCGTGATGATAGGGGAGGCGAACGGTTGATTCTTTGCCATGCCGTCGGGAAGCCGAACACCGCAGAAGTCGCGGACTCCTTTACTGTAGTTCACCCAGGCCGATGTACCGGTGGAGCCGCTCAGATAGCCACGGACGACGATTTCCACGCGGAGCATCTGCAGATTCTTCGCCACCATCACATTGGGATCCGGCACGGCGATCACATGCGTTGGCATCACATCGCCGATGCGTTCGAACCACCAGCGGCTGATCTGCGTGAGCACTTGTCCCTTCAACGGAACGGTGCACCACAGAATATCGAAAGCCGATTGCCGGTCGGTCGCGACCAGCACGCGCGTGTGCGGGTCAGGCGCGTACACATCACGCACTTTTCCCTGGTACCGTTCGCCCAGGTTCGGCAGATCCGTCGCCTGCAGGGCGCTCGACAGGTACGGTCGCAACGTCGACAAATCGTGCATGTCCAAATGGTAGCAGTTGTCCTTCAAGAACGGAAGTGAGCTTGCCGACTTCGCTCAGCCATGGGCCAGTATGTTCTTTGGGCTGGTCTAGCTCTTGCCAGAGACTGTACCCTTTCGTAGCATCTGCCTGTCCGACAGACGCCTTGTTTCCTACCCTTAATTTTCTATGGATTCCTCCGCAGCCAAATCTGGCAGTTCGATAGCGAAGACTCTCGCTATCATCGTTGTCATTGCTCTTATTGCTCTCGTCTTTACCATCGACGCCAAACGTCGCGATGCCGAGAATCAGCTCAAGCAGATGAGCATGAAGATGGATCAGCTCACCAATAAAAATCCGCAGGAAGACGCAGCCGCAGCCAAGGCTATTGTCGATGATGTGAAGAAGATCTTCCTGATTCCGGATGGTATCGAACCGACGGTAGCGACCATCGTGAAGATCGAAGAGCTGCGCAAAGTGAACGCGTTCTACAACAAGGCGAAGAACGGCGATAACCTGCTGGTCACCAACGACCGCGCTATCCTCTACGATCCGAAGGCCAAGAAGATTCTGGATGTCGTACCGGTGCAGATTCAGCCGGCTGAGACATCAAGCACATCGTCCCAGGACAAGCAGCCAGCCGCCGCGCAGCCCAAGGCTCCCGCCGCCGCTCCGGCTTCGGCGCAGGCCAGTTCTGCCGCACAGTAGAACGGACTTTATCTCATGCAGAAATCAGAAAGAGGGCATCGTCGCCCTCTTTTTTTGTCGAAGGCATTCATAGAAAAAACGATAGCTCTACAGTGATGTCATGCGTTTGTGGCTCTTGTCTATCGGCGCGCTCGGCATGGCGGTCTGTCTCGGCTACGGGGCGGGCCGCATCGTGTCGGTTCTGGCCGAGGCGCCGGCGGCACCTGTCATTCGCGAGGATATCGATCCTCCGCGTACGGCGGTGGTCACCTTTGATTCAACTGTGCCGGTGCATGGAACGATGACAGGTGCAGTGCGCGTGTTCCTTGGTGATCGTCTGATCACGTCGGACGAACACGGCGCATTCGGTGTCGTTCCTGATTCCACCTCTCAACCGGCGCAACAATCAGCTGCGGTTGTGCCGCCGGCGGGCATGCGATTCGTCGCCTCGCGCAAAGGGAAGAAGTATTATCCGGTGACTACCAAAGCGGCAGCACAAATCGTGGTCGGCAATCGCATCTACTTCGCTGATGCGGCCAGCGCGCAGAAAGCAGGGTATCACCCGTAACGCAGCGTCACACAACGCGAATCAGGATTGCAGAAAAATGCTGAGCAGAAATGTTGCGCTGAGCGATATGTTGAGCAGTGCGAGCCAATATCCGAACCATCGGATGCTGCGCGGCAGACACACAATGCCACGCACAATGCAGAAGGCGATCGGCAACACTAGCAGGACGACGAAACGAAAATCTTGGTTGGGTGCGTAGGGAAAATTAAAGCGGTACCACGCACTCGCCGCCAGCAGCGTGGGAAACAGGATGGTGACCGGCAGGGAAAGCGGCCACTCGCGCCATCGAATGGAAGCAAGGAATCCCAGCAGGAGGAGCGGCAACACCAGCATGCCGGTCAATAGCATGCCCTGGCACAGCAGCCGCAGACGATCGAAGCTGAATTCGCCGAAGAAACTGGAACGGTAGAAATATTCGGGAAACCACTGTCGTCTCTCCTCGTCGGTCCATGGATTGTTGAATGGATGCTCGATCACTTTGATCGGATTGAAGATCAGATAATTCGGTACGTTGTTTTCCACGGAGAGCCCGGAACTCATGCCATCGTTGCCCAGGGTTCGCGAGCGTGTCGTGTCTTGTTCCACTACGAAACGCAAATAAGGAAGCCAACCGGCCAGCACGACGAAGATAACCACCATTGCCAGTGCGTGTCCCGCTTTGCTGCGCCATGTCATTTTTCGCTTCACCAGCAGACATACGAAACCAACCGGCACAAAAAACATCGCGCTGAGCTTGGTGATGTATCCCAGAGCGACAGTGACGCTGAACATAATCCATCGCCGCCAGCAGGGATGTTGCCACCACCACAACAGCAAAGCGACCGCCGCAAAAGCGAAGAAGTTGTACAGGGCATCGTTGTACAAACGGGATGAAACAAACACGAGACTTGGGAATGCGGAGACGATACTTAGAAACAAGAGGCGCTGATTACGATCGGCTTTTTTGGGAAAGAGCAGCAATGAAACGACGAAGGCCGCGAAGAAGGTAGCGATGGATGCCACCAGCGAACCGTATTGCAGGTGCTGCAAAATCGCATCCCGCGACAGACCCCACAAATTTCCCATCCGTTCATAGAGTCCGCTCAGCAAGTAATAGAGAGGCGCCTGATGGAATTCCCAGCCGC
Source organism: Candidatus Peribacteria bacterium (assembly GCA_041691135.1). Lineage (GTDB taxonomy): Bacteria > Patescibacteriota > Gracilibacteria > Peribacterales > Peribacteraceae > JAQBQQ01. The sequence goes on along the minus strand of JBEPVF010000002.1, from coordinate 260,479 downwards.
CGCTGGCCGCCGGAATCCGCAGAGTCTGCGCCACCGCATGAATGTATTCGATATGAGCATCGGCATCGTGCGCACGCGTGGTGTACGGTGTGGCGAACACATACAGCAGCCGCAGACACACGCCGAAGAAGAGCACGATGGACGTCGGCGTGTCGACGTCTTTCCACAGTCGGCACAACACCGTGCGCATCGCCATCCACATCACCGCCAGCAGGACCAAGATCCACAGCAATACCCGACTGTCGCTTTGTGCCGGCAAAAAACGGACGCTGGCTGCACCGCCCGTATTATGTGCGGTGACAGCGATATGATTCAAGCCGATGGTAAGCAGCGATGACAGGTCGAACGTGCGAATGTTCCGGAAATCGCAGTAGGCGAACCGGTCGTCGTCGAAACGTTTGCCATTGATGGTGATGCTGTCCAGACAGTCGTCGGCACTGATGGCGTACCGATGGGCCGTGAGCGGCGTGACCCATATATCGAATGTGGCGAAAAATGTTCCTTCGGGCTGATTAAGCAACTCGAACGGTACGTCTACCGATTGGGGACTTCCGCTATCCGCTCTGTAAGTTGCGCCTGGCTCGATGCGCGGATACACAATGCTATGCAGCAGCCATACGACGATGCAGCCCACTGCCACCACCGCGAGCGAGAGCCAAAGAATGAGAGAAGGCATGCGTCGGACCATGGCGGCAATCTTAGGTAAATCGTTTGGGGGCATCAACACGGCGACATTGCTCTTCGGCGGAGTTCTGTTGTCTCATTTCTTTCGTTGCTATGCTCTGTCCATGACCGCCGTCCAACTTTCTTCCACCAATGTGTTCATGCGTGCATGGAACAGTCGTATTGTGCGGATTGGCATCTTCGCGGCGCTTGCCATCCTTATCGTGTCGATTCATCTATTGCGTATCGATACGGTGCCGCGCGGTGTGTACCAGGATGAAGCGGCCATCGGCATCAATGCGCTTTCAATCGCACACGACGGCCGTGATGAACACGGCGAAGTGTTTCCGCTTTTTTTCGAGTCCTTCGGTGATTACAAAGCGCCGGTGTACATCTACACTGCCGCGCTTCTGTTCCGCGTGGCGCCTCCATCCACCGCGATACTGCGACTGACGAGCGCGTTCTACGTTCTGCTGCTTGTCACGGCGGTTGTGCTGTTGGTCCGGCGACTGACCATGCATCGTCAGACTGTCGCGGCATACGCACTGCTCGCTGCCGGAACGTTACCGTGGTTCTTCACGCTCTCTCGTATCAGCTTCGAAGTTATTTCGCAGGCGGCGCTCACCGCAACGGCGCTTCTGACTCTGTGGTATGCGTTTTGTCCAGCCACAAAACATGCACTCGGCTGGAGTGCGGCAACCGGAATCCTTTTGGCTTTGTCCGTGTACGCGTATCCCACCGGACGCATAATCGGCTTCGGACTGCTGGCAATCATGCTGCTTTTCTATGCGCGACGTTCCACTGTTCGCCAGGCTCTGGTCATCACATGCTCATTCGCCATCTGTCTGGTGCCATATTTGCTGTACGTGTTGCGACATGCCGATCATCTGACGGCACGTTTTAACGGCATGACATTCGTCTTCGATCCCTCGCTGTCCTTCATCCAGAAGGCGATGATATTCTTGGGTAACTATGTCGCACATTTCACTCCTGCATTTTTACTGTTACAGGGCGACGGAAATCTCCGCCATGCCATCGGTTTCGGCGGTGAAATATTTCTGACCGTGGGCATTTTGGCTTTGACATGCCTTGTTTTGCTGACGATTCGCCGCTTGCGAGTCGATCGGCGTTTTATCGGGGTGCTCGTGTGTCTCATGGTGCTTGCGCCGGTTGCGTCGGCACTTACGACTGATGGCATTCCTCATTCGCTGCGCAGCATTCTGCTCGGCTTGTCGCTGCTTCTGCTGTCGTGCATCGGATTCGATCTGTTGCTCCAGATATTTTCCAAGCGAATGTATCCCATTGTGGCTCTTGTGATTTTTCTGTGCTTGGGCACCGAAGCGACGGCCTACCTCTATCACTACTTCGCCGTTTACCCGGCAGTAAGCGCGGCGGCATTCGAGAGCAGCGATCTATCCGGTGCGTTGCAACGGGCTGCCGCGGAACATCCGCAGGAAATCATCGTCACACCGCACATCAATTATGCGACCGTGCGGTGGTATCAGACGGTTGCAAAATTGCCGATGCCGGTCAGGCAGGAAGAGTTGGTACAGAAACCAGGGCGATGCTTGATATTCAGGAATGACGACCAAGCGGAGATAATAGGCAGTCTGCCGTTCAAAGACGTCAGCCCGCCGGAAGGGTTGTTTCACGTGCGATGTTATTGAAGTATCCATCCGCCCTGTGGAGCACCTTACCCGGCCCTCCCGTACGCTGGCACGTGGAAGGACTTATGCTTTATTAAACAACATACAACACACATCTCCCTCTCCCGGCAGGCCTCTGGTGTTCAATCACGAACAAATGATCAAGACTTCCTGTAGGGCAGGGCTGGCGGGAGAGGGCCGGGGTGAGGGTGCACACGCGCACGATGAATCGAACAACTTGCACGCATTGCGAAGAAAGCGACAGCGCCCCGCTGAAAAAATCACCCTTTATGACCTACCGTTGCGGGAATTCGTAAGAAACATGGGTGGCCTGCCGTCACTGTTCATACTATGATGACAACGATGACTATTTCTCTTGTATTACCGTGCTTTAACGAGGAAGAAAATATTGAACGCACCGTGCGCGATGCAAATGCGTGGTTTGAAAAAGCCGGCATTGATGGCGAGATCATTGTGGTGAATGACGGGTCGATCGATCGTTCGGCCATTATTCTGGATGGGCTCGAAACCGATATTCCGACATTGCATGTGGTGACGCATATTGCCAACCGCGGCTATGGCGCTGCACTGCGTTCGGGTGCCGATGCGGCGACGAAAGAAGTGACGGTCTTTATGGACAGCGATGGTCAATTCCATGCGGCTGATGCCGAACGTTTGCTTCCGTCACTCGCGACCGTGGATTTTGTTGCCGGATATCGGGAGAAGCGGGCCGACAAATTCATTCGTATTCTGAACGCCCGTCTGTACAACTTGCTCGTCCGGTGGACGCTCAGTGTGCGCGTACAAGATGTAAACTGCGCGCTCAAAGCCTTTCGTACTTCCATCTGGCCGCGCATCCGTCCGTTGCATTCATCGGGGGCACTGTTTAATGCCGAGCTCTTTCTGCGGCTGGCGGAGCAGAAGATTCCAATGTGCGAAGTGCCGGTGCCTCACTATCCGCGTTTGTACGGCCAACCCACCGGTGCCAAGCCCACCGTTATTCTGCGTATGTTCCGCGAACTCCGCGAGCTGAACCGGTCGCGCAAATATGCAGCCCGGTCGTCGCAGCTGGCGGTCGAAGAGCAAGGCGAAACGGTTGTGTCGTGAACGCATCACTGTTTCGTTCGGCACATCCGCATTGGTTTGAAATGGAATGAGCATCACGGGTACAGTGAGACAAAATGTCTGCCCGCACCATCGACATCAAGACAACGGCCGCTCTCACTCTTCTGCTGCTCGCAGGATTAATGGTGCGACTTGCGCTGGCTCCGCAGACGGCACATCCCGATACGCTTGCCGTGCGCAGTTGGATGGAAAGCAGCGTCAAACTCGGGCTCGCGCGTTCGTATCGAGAACAGGTATCGACCGCATGGCTTCCCAACTATCCACCGTTGGCTATCGCGGTGCTCGAAGGCAGCGGATATTTGTACAAATGGATCGTCTCTCCGTCGTATGTCATCGTCGAACCGGCGCATTTGGTCTTTGCCAAACTTCCGGCGATCGCGGCCGACCTTGTCATCGGTACGCTGCTATTCTTCATCGTCACACGTTTGCGATCGAAAGCGGCGGGTCTTCTTGCGGCGGCTATTTATCTGTTTCACCCGGCCGTTCTGTTCGACTCGACAGTGTGGGGCCAGACGGATGCATTGTACGTGGTATTTCTGTTGCCTGCCGCGCTGGCGTACTGCTCCAAGCGGCCGGTACTGGGCATGGTTCTGGCATTGGTCAGCTGCCTCGTGAAAGTACAGGCGCTGATGTTGTTGCCGGTGTTCCTTTTTTTATTGCCGCTCAATGCCAATGTGTTGCTGAAAATATTCAATCGATGTTTGGCTATTCTGATAATCGTGGTGGTTCCTTTCGTGCTGGCCGGAACGCTGACACAGTTGGTGCATGTCTATGTAATTCATGATGTGCTGCGAGAATCGCATGCGATGTGGCAGGCGTACAACATATGGTTGATCCTGCTCTGGCCTGAAGGATGGCAAACTCCCGGCACAACCACGTTCTTTGGCGTCATCACCTACGACCAGGCCAGTTACCTGCTGTTTGCCGCTCTTTCTGCGATGACACTGTGGCGATTCCGCAAACGATTGCGCGGAAATCTGGCGAAGCCCGAAAATATCGAAGCGCTGTTCTATGTTCTCTCCTTCCTTTCATTGTTGGTTTTTATGATCGGAACCGAAATGCACGAGCGATACCTGTTTCCCTTCGTGGTTTTTGGTCTGCCACTTGCGTTCAGGCACCGACGCTACGCCGTGTTATATGCATGCGTGTCTTTCTGTTTCTTTCTCAATCTTCTTGGAGCATCTCTGCTCGAACTGATCAATACGTCTTTCCTTCAGTCATACCGGTATCTACCAATATGGATCGCAGCCGCGCAGATGTTTGCGTTGGTGTTTTATTCGATTGACGTGATGAAAGGATTAGACCGCCAGAAAGAGAAGATCTAGAGAGAAAATTTGGAATTCGAAAAAGCTTCGTACTTTTCTCGGACTTACTTTTTTGTCACCACAAATACGCTCTGTTTCTCGCACCTTACGCATGTCAGTTCCCAGAGTGGAAAGAATGCGCGGCGCTTCACTTGATCGTCGGAGATGGGTTCGTAATACGTAAAGGGCCGATAGAACTGAAAGACAATGCAGATCAAAGCGGCGAGGATCATCAGAATCGTCGTCCTATGTTCTTCCTTGATGACCAGATTACGGAGACGTTGGATGTTCATGATCACCAGGGCCAGGATGACGAATGTGAACAGGAGCGGTGTGAAATAGTGGTATAGATAAAGCACGCGACCGATGCGGCTCACGGCAATCATGTATGCGAACCACAGACCGGTGAAGAACGTGAGGAGGAACGGGTGACGTAATTTTTCCTTCGGCGGTGCGATCACCGAACACAGCAGCAGTGCGCACGCCATCAGTACAGCCAATGCCCCGGTCCACCACACGGCGGGGTTCACCTGCAGATAGAGGTAGCGGTACACTTCCGAATTCGGTGTTTCCCATCGATAATTGATACTTCGCGCACCCAGCGGCCAGAACCATGGCGGACTGCCGTTCTCATCGGCCTTGGCCAAATCCAGCCGTGGCGCACCCTGTTCGTAGTGGCTCACGAACTTCCAAGAATCGATCATCTCGGTCGGGAAGGCGGCCAATGATCCGGCCTTTTTTTGCTGCAAAATCTGTTTGTAAGCCGGTGATGCCTGGTAGTACCCGTTGTCCGGCAACAATGGATTGATCTTCTGTCCCAGTGCGAAATGAATCTGCCACACGCCCATGTATACGATCAGGAACGGGATAATCGCGGCGATCAGAAAGCGGAACATGGAGTCCCATCGCGGGTACAGCCGGTACAGAATGGCCGGTATCATCAGGATCATAATCAGGCCCGTCACTTTGGTGGTCAGTACACACGCAAAGGCCACGCCGAACAGGATCGATACCCACGTAAGCAATTTTCGCTGGTCACGCACGCGGTCTTCGAAGAACAGGAAGAACGCCAGTATCATCACCGCCGTAAAGAAGACCAGCGGGCCTTCGAGCATCGCGCCGCGGAGATGGACGATCAACGCGTTGTCGAAGACATACAGGAAGCTCAGCAATGTCGCCTGCAATCCGTTCCGCGTGATGAGCAGGAAAATAATGAACAGAAGCGGAGCGGCGAGCCAGCCGAGCAATGCCGAGAAGAAACGGTAGCCGGTGAAGTCGACGCCGCTGAAATCTTTGCCGTAGTCGGTTCCCAAAAATTGATCGGTCTTCGCGTTCGTGTGAAAAATTTTCTCGCCGGCGGCGATGAGCAATTTGCCCAGCGGCGGATGCGGCTCCATAAAGTACACGCCATGCAGGTACTTCTGCGCACTCGCAATGTGATAGTTCTCGTCCCAGAATACGGCGCGCGGATAGTTGTAATGATAAAAATACGTAAAGAAGGACAGCAAGATAATGAACCCGAGGTACCACCACGTATCGCGCGTCCAGAAGGGGAGAGGTTTGGTTGCCATGCCGGGGTAGTGTAGAGCAGAGGAAGGCCTGGGGGAAAGAACCAAGCGCCAAGAGCCAAGAACCGGGGAACTTCAAGCGATTGCTCTCTGGAATCGAAGATGCCCGCTTGGGAATTCGGTTGCCGGTATGTGGTTTTTATCTGGTTCTTGGCTCGTGGTTCTTTGTATTTTATCTTCGGTAACGAATACACCTCAAAAACCGTCTCACTCCCCGTGACCCGCTAGAAAAAAACTGATATTCTTCTTTCCTATGAATAGCCCCTACAAATCACCCCAACGAAATCGTCAGCAATGGCTTTGGACCATGCTCCTTATTTGCACGCTAGTCCTGCTTTCTTTCATGTTCCTCACCAATCCGGAACGCGAAAAAGAGCAGCAGTTCGCATCTGCCAAACAGGTGCCGATCAGCGCCATCACCCAAGGTTACGCGCAGAACAAGTTTCAGAAGATCCTCATTCGGACCAATAAAGTCTATGCCACGGCCAAAGATGGAGAAATATTGCAGTCGTACAAAGAGGAGGGAGAAACGGTGAGCCAGCTCGGCTGGAACGATCCGAAGAATGTGACGGTTGTGGAAGTGGAAGATCGCGAAGCGACGAACATGTTCTATCAGATTCTGCCGGATCTCATCTTCTTCCTCCTTATTATTACGGGAGTGATCTGGCTGTTTCGCGGCATTGCACGCAGTCAATCCACTGCGCTCTCATTCGGTAAATCACGTGCGCGCGTTGCCGATGCCAAGCAGGTGAAGACGCGCTTTACGGACGTGGCCGGCGCGGATGAAGCCAAAGAAGATCTGGTCGAGGTCGTCGACTTTCTCAAGAATCCCAAAAAGTACACATCCATTGGTGCCAAAATCCCCAAAGGCGTGCTGCTCGTCGGTTCACCGGGAACGGGTAAAACGCTCCTCGCGCGCGCCGTAGCGGGCGAAGCCGGAGTGCCCTTCTTCGCCATTGCCGGTTCCGAGTTCGTCGAAATGTTCGTCGGCGTGGGCGCCAGCCGTGTGCGTGATCTGTTTACCAAGGCCAAGCGCAATGCACCGTGCATCATCTTCATCGACGAAATCGATGCCGTGGGACGCCAGCGCGGCGGAGCCGGATTTGGCGGCGGACACGATGAGCGCGAGCAGACTCTTAATCAGATTCTCACCGAGATGGATGGCTTCGAGCAGGAGACCAACGTGATCGTGATGGCCGCCACCAACCGTCCGGATGTGCTGGACGTAGCGCTGCTCCGTCCGGGTCGATTCGATCGTCGCATTTTCATCGACAAGCCGGACCTGAACGCACGTCTCAAAATTCTCGAAGTACATGCGCGCAACAAGAAGCTCGGCAAAGATGTGAAACTCGAAGACATCGCCAAGCAGACAGTAGGCCTCACTGGCGCGGACTTGGAAAACCTGATGAACGAGGCGGCGATCTTCGCGGCCAAACGCAAGCACACGACCGTCGCTCAGATCGATTTGGTCGACAGCGTCGAAAAGATCACCATCGGCGGCGAACGCAAATCTCGCAAACTCAATCAGCATGAGAAAGACATCACCGCCTACCACGAAGTCGGCCACGCCATCGTCGGGCACCTGTGTCCCAAGAGCGATCCGCTCCACAAGATCTCGATCGTCTCGCGCGGATCGGCGCTGGGTGTGACGTGGTTCCTTCCTCAGGAAGATCAGTACACCACCTCGAAGAGTAAATTCTTGGATGAAATCTGCGGCCTGCTCGGCGGTCGCGCAGCCGAAGAAATCGTCTTCAGCGAAATCACCACCGGTGCATCCAATGATATCGAACGCGCTTCGGCAATCGCCCGCGGCATGGCGATGCGCTACGGCATGGCCAGCGATGAACTCGGCATCGTTGCCTACGGTGAGCGCCAGGGATCCGCCCTCGCCGGCATCGATCCGTCACTCTCGCGCAACTATTCCGAAGACATGGCCAAATCGATCGATGACTGGGTGCGCACCACAGTGCGTGAGCAGTACGAGCGTGCCAAGGGCATGTTGCTCAAGAATCGCAAGAAGCTCGACGAAGTGGTTGAGTTGCTGATGAAGAAAGAGACGGTGAGCGTGGAAGAGTTCCTCGAAATATTCGAAGGCAAACCGATGGCCAAAGTGGCGAAGAAGAAAGAGGAAGCAAAGAAGGAACAAGTGTGATCATCAATGTTATCTGCAGAGCGCGAGGCTTCGCGCGAATATAAGTAAATCAGCCCCCTCATTGTTTGAGGGGGCTCGGCCGTTGCTGGCCGTGGAGGTGCAGTCGACGGCGTAACGTTCTTCGCATGCGGCTTGTATATCGCCATCCTGTCCAACTCAGACAGATATTGACGATGCCCTTCAGGCCGAGGTAGCCAACAACGGCTGCCAATGCCAACAGTGCTGATGGGATCAGATAGATCACGAGTGCGATCCACATGATTCCATTGATGCACGCGTGTTCCATCACGCTGAAGCGTCTCGCGATCCAGCGAGGGGTCAGTCGTTTGCTGATTGTGCTCACTATTTCAAAGAACACATTCCACACGATACTGAACGGGTAGAGCACGATGGCCACGATCGGCCAAAGAACAATGATGATCCATACGATGGGTCGCATGGTTCCTCCCCTAGGAGAAAAGATGTTACTGCACTGATCAGCACGCTACTCTTTTACCGGCTGGCAGCGATTTTTTTGGATTATTGTTTCATTAGATGGCTCACGCAAGATACAAAACCGCCCCTCCCCCGCCGAGTGGCGGGGGAGGGGCGACAGGATGTTGTTTCTTGGTCGAGGGTCGGACAGCCGGTCGTTTAGCGCGTTCTGCTGCCCGCGGAAATTCCTTTTCCGCGCGCTGAACATCGTATTCGCGGAGAATCCTGTACGCCCGGTTCTCCGTCTGTTCCGTTCTCTTCTCGCTTGTCATGGCAAGTCCGATGCCCAAGGCCAGCATCATTGTGGCCGCTACAAAAAAGAAGTACGACCAGGAGTATAATTTCTGGCCGTTTTCATTCCGCTGGAGCTTCCACATGTTGCAGTCTCCCAAAGATCAGCATCCCGTCTATGCAGCGAGACGCCGATCGACGTTCGATCAAGACCAACGATAGGTCTCACCACATAATTATTTTCCCATAAATGTTTTACTTGTCAAGTATCCTTTACATTGCTACACTGCATTCCAATGCTTCAAGCCTTAAGCCCTCTCGACGGTCGCTACGAAAAGGATGTCGAGGTGCTGCGGGGCTACTTCAGCGAAGAAGCGCTCATCCGAGCACGTGTGCTGATCGAAGTGAGTTACTTCGTTGCGCTGAGCCAAGAAGCCAAAGTTCCTGAATTGCCTCCGTTCAATCAAAAGCAGATTGAAGCACTCTGGAAAATCGTGAAAGATTTTGATGCGAAGGATGCCCAGGAAATTAAAGATATCGAAAAGACGACCAAGCACGATGTGAAGGCGGTGGAATATTTTTTGAAGAAAAAAGTGGAGAAGATCAGCGGTCTGGCGCAGCACAGCGAGTTCATCCACTTCGCTCTCACCAGCGAGGATGTGAACAATCTGGCATACGGTGTTTTGATTTCCGATGCATTGCGGTTAGTGCTGATGCCGTCTCTTCAAATGCTTCAAAAAGAATTGAACGCACTCGCAAAATCTACGGCCAAGATTTCGCTGTTGAGCCTGACGCATGGACAACCGGCAACGCCGACAACACTTGGCAAAGAAATAGAAGTATTTACGACGCGACTGGATCGCCAGTTGAAGTCATTCAAAAGTTGGAAGATGCAGGGAAAGCTGGGAGGCGCAGTCGGGAATTTTTCAGCGCACCTCGTTGCATATCCATCGGTGAACTGGGAAGCGTTCCGCAAAAATTTCGTCTCGTCACTCGGCCTCGATCCACTCACCGTCTCGACGCAAATAAATCCGCATGACGACCTCGCTGAACTGAGTCATCTATTCATCCGCATCAACACGATCCTGCTCGATTTCAGCCGCGATATATGGATGTACATCTCGCGCGGCGTGTTCGGACAAAAAGTAATTGCCGGCGAAGTCGGTTCCTCCACCATGCCGCACAAAGTGAATCCGATCGATTTCGAGAATGCTGAGGGGAATGTAGGGCTGAGTAATGCACTGTTCGCCCACTTCGCCGAAAAACTCCCGGTCAGTCGTCTGCAGCGGGATCTGAGCGATTCCACCGTCCAACGCAGCATTGGCACGGCGTTCGGTTATCATCTCTTGGCTCTGCGCTCACTCGAACGTGGTCTTAAGAAGCTCAGTGTGAACAAAAAAATGATTCAACAGGAACTCGATCTGCATCCCGAAGTTTACGCCGAGGCGATTCAAACGGTTCTGCGCAAGCATGGCGTGAAGGGCGCATACGAGAAATTGAAAGAGCTGACCCGAGGGGAGAAGGTGACCAAGCGGCATCTGGCTGATTTTGTCGAAACGCTCACTATTCCCGATACAGCCAAACAAGGGCTTCTAAAACTCTTAAAGTAGCTTTTGCTCGGCAGTGGATATTGATACACTCTGCCAGCTCACTATTTGCCGTGGTGGCGAAATTGGTAGACGCGCACGCTTGAGGGGCGTGTAACCGCAAGGTTGTGGAAGTTCGAGTCTTCTCCACGGCACCAAATACTAATTTTTACAGAAATAATAAAATACTATCTACGGATAGTAATGTTGCCTCGTAGAGTAAATCCTCTATATTTCCATTAATGTTTAAATCAGAAAAAAATCTAGGTCTGCGTTTCATATGTATATTATTTATCATTTCTCTAATTAGCTGGTCGATTTCCTGGGGCATCAAGAAGATTATTCAAAATAGCAATAAAGGGTATTACCTCATTACCACTGGAATGACTGGCGTGGATGACGTTGTCCGTATCGCCGTATCAAAACATGATCCGCAAGAATGTAGTAAAATCAGGATTTCACGCTTCGACTTTATGGGTCCAGACGCAGAATCCCTGAAACTGACCTGTCTCTTCGAGACAGCTCGAGTCTTAAAAGATCCTACTATATGTGATGGTATTCAAGATGCGGACAATAGAAATAGCTGTAGAAGCGACATACCGAAGTGACAATTCAAAAATAGTGGAACTACAAAGCAAAGAAAGATTGCATACCGAGTGATCTACGATGTGCAGTTTGAACCATATTACAGCTTTCGAGTTAGCTTCTGTAATTGTGCTAATAGTGGATTGATATAAAATCCTCAGCGCAGTATCGTGCACTACTTCCTATGGGTTCTCTCGACATTCTTCAACATCGCGAGCCATCCGTCCAAATTTTTATGGATGGAAGAATGCATCGCTACGAGATACCGACCGAGGATGGCCAGACTATCAGTGCGTCGGATTTTTACACACGTCGTAATGGAGTCTTGAGAATAGATTCGAATCTTTCCATTGCGGTCAACAGCAGGTGCGCACGCAACTGCGCTCTGATTTGCGAAAGTGCCCGTGATGCTTGGAAGGATCAGCTTAGCCCCCCACCGTATCGGCGTTGCACTGCTCAAGAGATGGTCCATCAAGCTCTCCTTTCTAGAGAAGTAAGATCCACAGAACTGGCTAATGGTGCCGAACATCACGTCGCTTATTTTGGTGCCGGCGATGCAGGTGATGCGGTGGAGGAAGTATGCGAAACGGCGCGCGTTTTGGAAAAGTTGAAAAACCCTCAAGTGAGTTCACTCGTTTTTTCGACAACGGGTTCCAAAAAACTTGTGCAGCAACTGACAAAAACACAGGTGTCGGGAAATCTCCGGCCCGGCTTTTTGACCATGCAGAACAGCGGCGTCTTCACGCCCGATTTGGTACCTCAAATGGCGAAGCGCGCCGAGATGGCACCTCTTTGTGATGCATTCGCCGAGGCGTCGCAGTCGCCGGTGAAATACACGCTCCTGCTCGCGAAAGGGATGTACGATGATGCAACCATTCATGAAGCTGCCGATTTTGCACTCGAAAGTCCTCAAACTCGCTGCATCAAAGTTGTCTCTGTCGATGAACCAGTGGACCAGCGGATACAACCTGTTCCCAATGATGAGCTGGGCAGAGTGGCAGGCATTCTTCGTTCCCGAGGCGTCCAACACGTCAGCGTTTTCTTGCCGGACAAGGGGGCGGTTGGCGTAAATTGCGGACATAATCCACTTACATCGGATGTTGATCGTGCTCCCATCAGAGTGAAGATTCATGATATGTTATAAGATTGATCGGCTAAAAAACCATTCTTAAGTGGGTACGAAAAAAGAAAATTCCGCTTCTACGAAAGTGTGTAGTCGGGATCGACAATACGATACGCAAATCTTTTTATGATTTCGTTTGCCGGTATCCATGCGATGGCGTAGAGCCAAATGAAACCGGCGAGCTTCCATCCAATTGGTGCGACGAACACGCCGTAGACTGCGATCAGCGTTGCGATTATTTGTGTCGAAAGAGTGGCGAAGAGAAGAATGAACGCCGGCCGGCTGCTGAACATGCTGCCTCTTGTCCGGGTATGAAAGATCATGAGGTGGCCAGCAACCGATAACTTAAGATACACCAATGTTTGGATAAGATCCTGTGGCAAAGTGAATACGTTTTCCGAAAGATAGAAGAGGAGAAAAGAAGATACGACACCGATGCCGCCAAGAGCGGTCGACACGGTTAATATGGTGCGCATGTTCCATCGTTGCGGTTTGGTACCGACGTCCGTCGAATCAAATGCAATAGAAAGGATTGCGCCGTCATTCAAGAGTGCAAGCAGGATGACCATCACGGCCGTGACCGGATAAAAATGGAAGACCAGCACCGACAATGTGATGAACAGGAGCAGGCGGATCGTCTCGGCGATTCTGTAGATGGCGTAGCTGGTCATGCGATTGAAGATACGCCGGCTTTCTTTGATGGCATCGATAATGACCGAAAGGCCGGGCGCAAGCAGCACGATATCCGCTGCGCTGCGGGCGGCATCCAGCGCTCCATGCACGGCGATACCGACATCCGCCTTATGCAGCGCCGGAGCATCATTCACGCCGTCGCCGGTCATACCCACAACATGTCCGTGTTTTTGCAGAGATTCGACTATGAAATATTTATGATCGGGAAAGGCCTTGGCGAATCCGTCGGCATTTTCGATCTCGTCTTCCAGTTGTCCGATGCGATAGTGAGAAGTGTTCTCGAACAACGATGCGTCCATAATGTTGTTGCCGAGCGAAAGTCGTTTGGCCATTTCGCGTGCAATCGGCAGCTGATCGCCGGTGATCATTTTAATGGCAATGCCCATGTGATGCGCATCGGTCAGCAGTTCTTTTGCATCGGTTCGTGGCGGATCCGAGAGAGCGAGGATGCCAACGAAGTGCCATACGCCCTCCGCATCGGTTATCGCAACGCCGAGCGACCGCAGCCCGCGCGCTGCCAGTTCGATTTCCTTTCGGTCAGCCTGTTGCCGCTGCGTATCTGCGGACTGGCACAACGCCAGAATCACCGGAACGGATCCTTTGCTCACTTGCTGTTCGCCGTGTGGTCCGGCGACGCGTGCTTCGGTGCGTTTGCTGACAGGATCGAACGGGGTGAAATGCAACACCGTATACGCATGATTTGAAGCTCCGTCACCTTCGCGGCTAACAGCCGTATCAATCGGATCGTGGTCTTCGCTCCGCGAAGCGAGCTGCGCGAAAAGCAACACCTCCTGTTTCGTATGATTGGAGAGTGGAATACTTTCTTCTACTTTCAGATTGTTCTGCGTGAGAGTGCCGGTTTTATCGCAGCAGAGGACATCCATTCCGGCCAGTTCATGGATGCTTTCGAGCTTTGTGACAATGGCCTTCTTGGCCGCAAGCAGACGAGCGCCAAGTGCCATCGTGATCGTCAGCACGGCAGGCATTGCTGCCGGTATGGCTGCGATTGCCAATATAAGAGCAAACTGAATATTGGTAAGAAGCGATTCTTGCCTGAACAAGCCGACGGTAACTAGCAGACACGCCAATATGGTTGCGATCAGCATCAAGAAGTTGCCGATGCGCAACATTTCTTTCTGAAAATGGCTCGTGCCAGTCGTGGCGGAAACCAGTTGCACTACACGTCCGAAATTTGTGTGAGTACCCGTGGCAAAGACGATGCCGTCGATTTCGCCTCGGCGGATGATCGAACTCGAGTAGATGACATCTCCTGCTTTGCGCATCACCGGCAGGGACTCGCCGGTCAGCATTGACTGGTCAACTTCGATGGGATCGCAGTCCATCAATTTCGCATCGGCCGGGACGATATCTCCGATCCGCACGCGAATCATATCCCCGGGCACCAACTCTCGGCGGGGAATTACCATCCATGTTCCATGTCTTTTCACTCTCGCTGTCGGTGCCAATGTATTCTTCAGAGTACTGATGGCATCCTCGGCGTGGTACTCCTCCCAAAATCCAACGAGCGCGTTCATGACCAATAGACAGGCAATGATGCCGAAGTCTGTCCAATGACGAAGCAGTCCCGAGAGAATGCAGGCGACTTCAATCATCCAGGCAATCGGTCCCCAAAAGAATGACAGTAACTTGAGCAAAGCGCTGGGCCTGTGCTCGGATATTTCATTGTATCCGTACGTCAGCAGACGCCCCTGAACATCTACACCGGTCAGGCCCTCCGCACTCGTCCCAAGATTTTTGAGCAGTTGTTCGACAGGGAGGGTGTCATCGATGTGTGTGTCTGTTTTTTGCATTCTTATAAGTATACGCCGACTTCGCTTTTTTGGCGATGCTTCGTATGCATGAAAATGGCAGGCTATTGCGGAGAACTCGAATACATTAGGAGTGGGGAATTTTCGTCCTGCCAACTTTATTGGTAAGTATTTGACAGTTTAAAATTATTATAATTTAATATAATTAAGTGTTTTGTGTTCTTTCAACCCGTCTGGCTCTTTCGGAGTGCAAAGATGTTCGCTGCCGTTGACGGCCTTGTTGTCAGATTCAATGATACGGTCGACCCATTACACCGTTGGGTGGCGCGTCATCCGTTCTTGTTTATCTTTCTTTTCTTCTGCTCGACCGGTTGCATCGTGGAGTCCGGAACAGAGCGGCTTGAACCACTGGCAATCAGTTGGTTTTGGTCGCCCTTCTTCTCGTTCTTCATGACCCCTATGCGATCGAGCGGGCGCTGGTGTTATGAACGACGGTGGGCGTTCTTCTGGCTGTCATGGACGATCGGCGTTATCGTCGTCCCTTGGATCGCGTGGAGTTTCCTGTATCACGCAGACATCGCAATACTCCACGATCTTCGAGAAGAGATAGGAAGATCGCTTGGCCTCGGCGGGCAGACCGGCCTCGTCGTCGCGACCTGCACTCTGGTGGGCTTCGCCTGCCTGATCGCAAAGTTATGTCTAAGAAAGTTCGAACGACAATGACGGCACACAAAATACTACTGCTGAGCAGACGTTTGTTTGCTCACGACCCCGGCCATGGATTGGCCGGGGTTTTCGCAATGATCTTCATTCATAAGTCGTCACACAGACATAATGCGTTCTCGATTGTAGAATTGAAGGATGCCGGCAAAAAATAAATTCAACTGAGAAATCATTGAAGATTTCTTATGAGGGTCGAGCATCTTCTGAGCTATTAGGGTATCGTAATATTTTATTTCAGCTTCATATATTTGCTCGATGGCGACTAAATTGTATTTTGTAGCAGCGTCTTTTAGCTTGTCATCCAAAGCAGCATCTAAGAAAACAGATTGATCTCCTAAAGAGGCCGTGCTTAGTCCATCAATATGTGTGCTTCTCCATACGAATTCTCCAAGTGCTACAGTAAGAATGACAGCTCGAGGATCTTGTGTTGAATCTATAAGTTTGTTCGTCTTACTAACCAGAGTATCGATGGCGAATTGTTTATCCGCTGAATAGCTAATTTCTATTTGATTCGGATGCAGGATCCGTAAGCCAGTATCAAGAATTACAGCTTTAACAATATCTTTCAAAGAAGAGAGAACTTCCATATTTGTCAGATCGTAGGTTGCTACTGTCGTTATTATTATGGAAAAGCTTTTCACTACCTCATCTATGGGTTTCCCATTTTTGTAATCCTTTATGCTATTGATTAGCAGATTTGTACTATTTACGATGGGGTCACTGAAAATCTTTTCAAAGATCTTATGGACTGCCTCGGGCATTTTGCCTTTGAGGACCTCAAGCACCGTCTTTTGACTAATAGCAACTTGTTTGGCAATGGCCGCGTCCGGGGTAAGTTTTAGATACTCTCGAGCATCGTCGGTGTTTTTTATTTCGGTCAACGTAGTGTCAACAATTTGGGCACAGGTAGTAGTACTGAGGAAAGGAGCATTTACGATTTGTGAGAAAGCAGCGCTGGGCGGCAATGATGTATCCATTCCGAGAATTTTGTTTTGGATCTCAAGATCATTACTAATCATACGCATGGGAATGTTGATAACATCACCTGGCTGTATCTTATTTGGATCTGGTCGAAGTTTACGGAAGTCAGCATTCCAAGAATCGTTATAGATTGTGTGCCAATCTGGAATTTTAAATTTTGCTGCTATTGCAGTTAGCGTATCGCCAGTGACAATCTTGTAATGAAAGGCGCCTATTTCAGCATTGTTTACGTTACGCCTAAGGTTCGCCAAAGAGACCTGTGTCACATCGATCGCCGTATCCATTTTATCGCCAATATTTTCCATCGCCTTGTACGCCACTCCGGCTGCCGGCTGCACGGGCTTGCCTGGAACAACGGTGGCCGGTGCGCCGGATACTGCGCCTACGGTTTGCGGATCGGCTGTCACGTTGTACAACTGCTTATACAAATCGGCCAGATTTGATGGCGCGGTGTAGCCTGATTGTCCGGTTTGTGCGGCGTACAGAATTTTGGGAATGAGATGATCCAAACGAGCTTGTTCGTCACTGCCAAGCGGCCTTGGCACTGAATGGAGAGTGCCATCCGCGTCTCGCACGTTGACCATCGCTTCATTCGGTCTGCGATTGAGATAGACAGTGTTTTCTTGGATTGTTCCATCGGGAAGAGTGATGACCACGGTAATCAGAATCGGTTCATCGCGTTGGCTTGGAGCCGATGATCCTCTTACGTTAGTCTGCAAATGTGTGACCGTATTGGGACTCAGATTTCCTTTGTAGGTAGCCAGAAGCTCTGCTTTCCGATTGGTGCTGCCATACCCAGTCCATACTTCCGCTGTAATGGCACCGGCTTTCTGGCCGCGGTCGATGAAATCCATGACGAACAGTCCGCTTCCAATTAGCACGCGTTGCGGCTTCATCGTGTCTGTTGTGATCTTATTCGTGGTGAAGCCGGGTTTATCGGTTGGCTGTGTATACGTGCCGATATAATTCGATTCCAGAGTGAACTCGGTCGGCGGTGTCACGGATTCTTTTTGCATGGTTCCGCCCGTGTTTACGATGTGGTAATAGCCTGATGATTTTATGTCCAAAATCAAATCTTTCGGTGCGCCCGGGCTCACGACGACACCTTTTCCACTGGGAAGTATGTAGTAATACATAGTTGAGAGCTGTTGCGTACCTTCCGATGTCAGGTAGAACAGGCCATCTATGTGCGTGTCGCCTTGGCTCGAGATCACATCGTAACGATTATACCGACCGTCATTATTGCTCGTGTAGCACATTAAGTCCCAATGCGGGTCACCGCCTGCTTGTCCAAAGTAGATGTTGGAATTGGTGAGTCGTGCTGTCTCCTGGGCATTGGCGGGAGCGCGCCAGTCCGGCTGAGAATCTTTGGCGACCGTGCCATTGTTCTTGATGGACATGTCGGCAACCACGTCTCGCGGGGTGTAGTTGGGTAGAATCTGAAAGGAGATGTTGCTCAGCGTCAAACCGCTGGCGGATTTTCCCGTTGGGGCATGCAGGATAATGACGCCGCTCATTCCATCCGCTTGTGAAAAGCTGACTTGCTGCCCGCTCACTACTTTCTGCGTGCTCAGGACTTGTTCTCCCTTCATGAATTTGACCGTCACTGTTTCGCCGTTCACGGACTGAACGATAAATGACGCATTCGTTACCAAGCCTTTCAGCGTCGTGAAATCCAACGTGGTGATTTGTCCGCCACTCGCGGAGAGTGTTGTGTCATGATTGAAGATCGTCGGTTGCCCATCGACCTTTCCACGCAGAGTCTGCATCGTCAACGCGCCATCTAAGCCCGGTATGCTACGCACAAGCACCGCACTGTTCCCGTTCGTTTTGAGCGTGCCCGGACCGGCGGAAAGATTAAGGTTTTTCTGATCCAGTATTCTTCCGTCATCGGTGATGATATTACCGGTGCGATATTTGACTATGCGCATGCGCTGCTGCCAGTCTTTATTGAGTGCCGAGAGTGCGGTATCGACGAGCTGCGCGTCAGTTATCAGTGGCTGGAGACCTTTTGTTTTTTTGACCGCGGCCGCCGATAAATTGGCGAATTGCTTTTGCACGTCGGCGGAAATAGACGTGAGCATCGTCAATTGCGTCGCTAAGGCATCCATGGCGGCGATGCCGTCGGGATCCGAGCCTGCCTCCAGCTGAAAGTCGAGCGTTGTGGCGAGCTGTTGGTACTGCCAAAGACGGGCTTTGAGGAAATCGTTTCCATTGGCGAGATCTTTGCTGTCCAGTGGATTGACTTTCGGCGGATGCACCAAGATGGATGGTTGCTGTTCGGTGACCACTCGATCAAATCCGGTCAGACCGTAACCTTGTGCCCTCTTAGGGAGAATGGCCATACTGATGATCGTGGAGCCGTCCCACTCAATGATACCGTTTTCAGGTATTGGGAGATATTGAGGACCTTTCAATGTTTCGAAGTACACAAGTCCTTGTGCAGGGCCGAACTCCTTAAAGCTCTGAATTTTAATGCGAGACATTCCCTCCAAAAACGGACTGAACGTCATTTGCATGATGTCTCCCGCGCCCGGATCTGAATCGGGTCTGTCATGTGTATGTCCGTCACTAACGGTTACAAGTGCGCCTTCTTTTATCACGAGTCCCCATCCATCGGCGGACGCTATTTCAGCATTCACACCGTCTCCGAGGTGAAAAACAGTGTGATCTTTGGCTCTGCCCGGAAATGAAAAGTTGAGTGATTCAGTGTGCGTGACAGATTCCATCTTCGGCATCGGCAATACCGGACCCGTGGTCGGTACGGAAACGGGTGCGTCGCTAGGCACGTCTGGCACGTCTTTCTGAGTGTAGAGTCCAGTCAAAACATACTTGGCAGTACCGCTCGTTTGCACAATCTGCACCGAATTGCACACTTCATTTGCGACGATCGTCCCGCCAGTCGATGGTAACGGTCGATAATCATTGCCGGTAGGCTCACTAAAATTGATCAGCCCCGTCCCATTGCCGGTCTGCTTAGCAACTACTTTGGTGACTAATTGATCTTGCTTGAATGAGACAACAATTCCACCCCCGTCTTGCGCTTGAATACTACCATCTTTGTTGACGATAAATCCGTTTGCTCCTTGCAGCGTTACGGCGACATCGACTCCGTCGATGTTGATTGCATCGCCATATTTGTGCGGACCTATGCCGAATGCCAGGAAGTTCATATTAACGCTCTGTAATGTCATGAGCATTCTTTCCTCCAGCGTTCTCACCACCTCTGGTCTGAACGCTCTTTCGGTTCGACTATGCACAGTGGTGCGGCCGCTATCGATGCGTTCACCTATGCCGTAGTCTATGTTCAAACTTTCAGCCGCTGTCAGGCCTTGGGAAGAATTGATCTTGACCATGGTAAGGGGTGGGCAAAAAACTAAAATGAAGACTTTACGATAGCATTCCTGGCTGCAGGCACAAGAAACTAAAAAGAGCCGGAAATGTTCTCGTGAACGAAGAGGGAATTTTTTGGCTTCTGCATAACGGAATACCAGTTCCATCCTTACCTGGAACAGTCATTCCCATGAATACCGGATTGAGAGTCAACTTGCCTCTGATATACTGAAAAAATCCGCACGCTATCCGCTATGAATCCATCCCGGCTTCGGTTCTGGGCGTCCATCGTCCTGATCACAGTGATCTATTTTGCTGCCGGAAAATTCGGCCTGATGTTGGCGTTCAGGTTTCCCAGCGCATCACCGGTGTGGCCGCCGACGGGTATCGCCATCGCCGTGTTCCTGCTCCTCGGTTTTCGATTCTGGCCATCGGTTCTGATCGGTGCATTCTTGGTGAATATACTAACGGCCGGCTCGTTCGGTACGTCAATAACCATTGCAATCGGTAACACCCTCGAAGGGCTCGTCGGAGCATTTCTTATCAAGCGTTTCGCCGGCGGTGCGAAGGCATTCGGGCAGGTGCACACGGTTCTTCTTTTTATTTTCTTCGCCGCCGCCTCCTCGGCCATCAGTGCTTCTGTCGGCTCGTTGTCTTTATTGCTCGCCGGTTCTGCATTATGGTCACGCGCTCCTGATTTATGGTTCACTTGGTGGCTCGGCGATACGGTCGGTGCGCTCGTGATCGCCCCGTTGCTTCTGCTGTGGGTTCATAATTTCAAATTCCGCTGGTCGGTACGGCAGTCTTTGGAAGCAGTGTTGCTTGTGGAATTTATGGTGCTCATCAGTTTTATCGTTTTCAGCGGCAATACACAGTACGGATACGCTCATTATCCGCTGTATATTTCGCTGCTTCCGATCGTATGGGCGGCTATCCGTTTCGGGCTGCGCGAAACAGTCACGACTATTTTTCTTTTGGCATGCCTTGCGATTTTGGGAACCCTATCCGGTTTCGGTCCGTTCGTGAGCTCATCGCCGAATACGTCACTCAACTTGCTGCAATTCTACATTGCCATTGCATCATCCATCGGCATGATTCTGGCCGCCGCTCTGCAGGAACGAAGATACGCCGTCGAATCGTTGGAAGAGAAGGTACATGAACGTACCAAGGAGCTTGAAATCGCATTGCAAAAAGATCGGGTCAACCTGGAGCGGTTACGCTCAATCGTTTCTCATTTGCCATCGGCCGCACTACTGATGGATGAAGAGGCGAATATTCTTGAGCTCAACGAAGCGTACTGTCGCATGTTCCACATCAAACGTTCTCCGGAACAAATAAGAAACATGTCGTCTGCAGAATTACTCGAGCGTTTTTTGCAGGGATTGTTGCATCCGGACGAGCACATGGTAAAAGTCCGCGCGACTATAGCGAAGAAGGAACCCCTCTTCGATCAGGAGATTTTGCTGAAAGACGGACGCATCATTCTGCGAGATTTTATTCCGACGTATGAAGATGGAAAACATCGCGGTCAGTTGTTTCTGTACCGCGACGTCACCAGAGAGCGTCGCATAGACCGATCGAAATCGGAATTCATGTCACTGGCGTCACATCAACTGCGCACGCCGCTCACGACCATGCGTTGGAGCCTCGGCAGGCTTACCAAAGATCTGGCCGGCAAAGTAAGTCCGACTGAAGAGAAGTTTCTGCGCGAGAGTTTGCAGGCCGCCGCGCGTATGTCTCAGACGATCGATACGATGCTGAAGATCTCGCGCGCCGAAGCGCAGGCAATCGACTTGGCGATTGCCGAAGTGGATGTATGCGAGATGCTTCGCACCAAAGGCCAGCAGTTCCAACCGCAGTACGAGGCCAAGCGACAGACGTTTACCATCGACTGTTCTTCGCCGCTCTCCATCAACACCGATCCGCGTTTCTTATCCGAGATCCTCGGTAATTTGCTCCAGAATGCCATTACCTATACCCCGGAAACTGGAAAAATTTTCCTGCGGGCCTGGCAGGAAAAAGATGCCATTCGTATCGATGTGAAAGATACGGGCTACGGCATTCCTCTGGACCAGCAACAGAACGTCTTCCAGAAATTCTTCCGCGGCCACAACGTGATCGACCGCGAAACAAGCGGCACGGGTTTAGGTCTCTATCTGGTATCGCTCTTAACCAACGTGCTCAAAGGCACGGTGACGATGCAGTCGGAGGAGGGGAAGGGGACGGTGTTCTCGATATCGTTGCCTGTCCGATAATGGCTATTCGAAAATAGTGTACTGCGATTAATTAATCTCTTTAAGGAATTTTTTTACTCTCTCCAGAATAGTACGCATTGTTCGGCGTTCGATGGGGGCCGAGGCGGGGGTGCCTTCTGGGGTCATGCCCAGAATTCTTGTTGGTTGCTTACCGGTGAAGTGCGGATAGCGCAGACCTTTTGCTTGAGGCGCTTGTTTCGCGACCTGCATCCGTTTGACTGCCTTTATCGTGGTCTCACCGTATTTCTCACCCTTATGCATCACAACTGCGCCGAGCCCTACATGCAATGTGGCGAAACGGGGCAGATTTTGCTCCGCGAATGGCCCATCTATTTCTGCAAGCGCAGGTTGGCACAACTGGATGATTCTTTGGATGCATGTTTCCATATCATCTTCATCCGGAAAGAAGCAGACGAATTCATCGCCGCCGGTTCTCGCCGTGATGATTCCCTCATCTGCTAGAGTATTTCCGATTGCCCGCAGAGCATTGTCTGCATACTCGTAGTGCACTTGATTGTTGAACTTTCCGAATCCGACAACGTCAAAATGGACCAGCACGCCATGTCCTTCGACGCTTGCCTCCAGCGTATCTTCGACTACCTCACTGATGATTCTCCTGCTCCATGCATGTGTCGCCACTTCATCATGTATCAGTTCCTGGTTTAACGTTTCACTTTTCTTTTTCACCTGAAGCAACTCGACTCTCTCGTCTAAATACATACGAGCTCTGAGATAAGTAACCGGCTCCATCTGCCCGCGCATGAATTCAGAAAATATAACCGCGCCGCATCGTTCTAGTACTTCCATTGTGTCGTTGCCACGAATGGCAAAGACTCCATCTCTCACTCGGTTAAGGAAGTGGGTTGCCGTCGCCATAGCAGGTTTAGAGGAAACCGGTTGGTGTGCTTCCCATGTATCCGTGATCGTCTGTCGAAGTTCTTTGATTCTCGTAACAACTGACGGGTCCAGCCCTTCGTGAGGTGCCTGTATTTCCAATAGGGCAACTGCTTGGTTAAAAAGGTGCAATGCTTCCCATCGAGTGTTTGCTCTGATAGTTAATGTCGTATCGTCTGACGTATGAGTTTCCCTCTGCGTGATAGTAGGTATGTCTCCATTATGAGCTATATGTGTGATCTGTTCGTACAGTTGCAGCATTTCCTGGTCACCAGCTGAGTAGTAAAGCGAATCCATATATTATATATAAACATAATAAATTATTAAAGTCAATATATAGATGAAGAACTCTATAAGCCTGTAAGACTAATAATGTCGGTCAAAATTACTACTTTGAACCATTTATATAACGGGTAGGCGCTTCTCCCAGAGGAAAAAGGCCGCTTGTGCGGCCTCCCCCCTTTCCCCCTTACGGAAGAGCCGGTGATGTGCGGAAGCTTTTAGATGCTCGAAGAGCCGGCTGCGTCCGGTTGATCATGTCCGTTCATCGGTCCGCGACCGTGCGGGCCGCCTTGGCCGTCGATCCAGCTGTCGGTGATCTGTCCGCTCGTTGCGTCGACGATCACGTCATATTCATTGCCGTCGTTACCGGTGATCTCCACTTTATATCCGCCAAAGTGATCATCGAGTCGAGTGGCTTCCGAGAGTTTTCCAGGATGCGCCTGAAGTGCCGTTTGTTCGGCGGCGGATTGGGAAATGGAAGCGGCCATTGTCGTCGTTGTCTGTTCCTGCTGCGTCGGTGTCGATTGCGTCGATCCGCTGGAAGCGGCATTGGAGACTTGAGCGAGGAATGGAATGGCAAGTGCGATAGAGGAGATGCCGGCGATGGCACCGAGTGTGAACTTGTTTTTCATAGTATGAGGATGAAAGAAGTAAAAGAGTCAGTCGCGACTGTGCTCACTATACGAGTGCACTCTTAAGAGACTGTTAGCTCAATATGTGGCTGTCGGCTGCCGTAAACTGGCGTTTCTTAAGAAAACCTTAATGGAATGAATAATAGACAATACATAATTTACAACGAAAGAACGCAATCAATTTTTCGAATTTCATGCGTCGAATTGTTATTTGCTGTTGTACACCACTGTCACTGTCTTGAGCCACCCGGTTCCTTCGCCGGCGGTGTAGCGTCGCGCGTCCTGCAGAGTAGGCAGATGGTCGCCGTACTTGCGCAGCCACAACTCCCCGAACTTCTCGTAGCTCTCTTCCTTGGAAGCGTAAGAGCAGAAATGTTCGCCGCATTTGATGCCGTGATAATTGTTCTTCGCCAGTACCATGCCCTTGTCGGATGTCTCGGCCATCGCCACTGCGTGCGCCAATTTTTGAATATCGATATTCTTTGCTTCCAACTTCTGCGTCGGGCAGTACTCGGTCTTGCCTCCCTGGCACAAAAACAACCGGAGGCGCTCGGCTCGGATATGGAGGTTGGTCGGGTTCGGTACATTATTTTCATCGTTCTCTTTCCACTGTTGCTGCAGATCAGTCAGCATTTGCTCGAGCGTCGGCGGTGGCGACTCAGCTGCCTGGCTTGCGCGTAGGAGCAGAGGGGTGGCCAACATGCCAATAACTGCCGGCGAGACAATGAGGAGGGCTAACTTTGTCATTCGGAGGGAAGAACTTTCTTACTTCTGATTCCATAGTAAAAAAGGAAAATACTTTACATCATGAGTATATACTTTGTAAAACAATAATTAATAGTTGTCAAGATTACACCAAAATATATCCAATTGCCCCAAAAGAGCAAAAAAAGTGAATCATTAGTCAATTTGCTAATCACATTTCATGACTTAAAACATATGTTCAATTCTTTCTTCATGGCGGCTTACGATTCACTCTGTAATTCTTGTCTAGGTTGACCGTAAGGCGAACAACATTATTTACCTCTTCCGATGTCTTCCGCCGGTATTTTTTTGAATTATGAACTTAAAATGTATTCAAATTTTTCTGCTTTAATAAGAGAAATAAGAATGATGTATACAAAATTAGATCTACTTTTTAGTAATTTGATTGTCAAAATTAAATAAAAGTTTAATAACATACAATTTTCCCTACAAACTACCGTCTCATCTTTTTCGGGGCCGACTGCTAGAGTGGTGGCATGAAGCGTTTACTCGCGCTGGCGGTTTTCTTCTTCTGTGTGTCTCCATTTCCTCATGCGCACGCGGCAGATCTGTTGGTGCCGAAGCCTACCATCGCACGTGACGAGTCGCAGCTGCTTCCCCATTACACAACGCAGACGTCGATGACGACCGAGGGAAAGGGCGGGTACTTGCACATTGTGTACTCGTCGAGCCAGCCCTTCGATCTGCTCATCGCACCGTTCCGATCGTCGCGCGGCTATTTACCGATTGACCTGTCGCGCGTGCACATGCCTGCCGGTAAACATCGTGACGTTCGTATTGATTTGACCGGTAGCCCGCTGTGGTCGCCCGGACAGCACAAGTACTATCTTCTGTTTGGCAGCGCGCAGAAGAGTGTGGATACGGCGGTGGAGGATATGAGCTTCCTTCCGACTCCCTTACTGCAGGTTCCCATCATTGCCGTCCGACAATTTTTTGAAGCCGAATCGTATCAGATTTCGAGTTACCACACGCTCCTCGGCTATCGAGTCCTCACTGTCTCCGTCACGTTGTTGGGTGGATGTATCGTGCTACTCACGTTATTGATGCTGCTCATCCGCAAGGCACAGCCATCAACTCTGCTTGGCGTACTTGTTCTGGCGATGCTGGCATACAATATGCGATTCTCCCTCGATCTCATCAGATTTACCGCGCATCATTTGCAGCAGTGGTACGGCGAAGGGCTGTATTCACGCGCGGGTGCCGTCGTG
The DNA here is from genome assembly GCA_041691135.1 of Candidatus Peribacteria bacterium. GTDB lineage: Bacteria > Patescibacteriota > Gracilibacteria > Peribacterales > Peribacteraceae > JAQBQQ01. The sequence continues at coordinate 234,487 of JBEPVF010000002.1, read as the reverse complement.
CACATCGCACAGGATGTGCAGGCTGATCAACAGAAGCATTCTTTCGGAGCGCCGTACGTGTATGTGTGTACCGACGACACCAATTACTATGCCAAAATGCTGCGGTATCACGCATATCCGGTGACGGTTGCCACTGACTTGCAATCCGATGCACCGCTCACGCACGTGCTGGTGCATCATTCGCAATGGAGCGAGACCGGCGGCACATTGCACTGCGGCCAGTTCGAAGGAACGGTACGCAAACTGGCTGATTATCCCGACAATACGCATCTGTATTCACTGCTCCCCGCCGAATGATCCTTCTCTTTTTGATTCCATTGGCCCTGCTGCTAATCGAAGGCTGGTTTGCCGCGCAACTCATAGTGCCGCGCGCCGGCAAATGGTTGCAGCTTCCCCTGGCCCTGCCTGTCGCGTCCTTATCGAATGCATTGCTCACATTTGCGTACACCGTTGTCGACATTCCTTTGGTGCCGGCGAGTGTGCTTGGCGGTCATGTGCTGATCATCATCGTTCTATTTGTTCTGAAGCGTCGACAAAGCGCTGACGTGTTGCTGCAAGAGAATGGAGAAAAATCTGTGCCATTGTTCCCGCAACGCTGGAGTCGTTTCATCCTCCTTCTCTGTTACATCCTATTGGGTGTGAGCTTTGTGTACAGCTTCGTGCACGCGGTGCTGTTACCTACCATGCAGCTCGATAGTCTCAGCAACTGGACGCATCGTGCGCAGGTATCGTTCGTCGATCATCACATCGTCTACGATGCGACGGAAGATCGCGGCGTCGCAAAACCGCAGTATCCGATTCTGCTCCATAGTCTGCAGATCACGGCGAATCAGTTACAGTTCAAATGGAATGATCACATTGCCAATACGATTCATTGGCTGCTCAGTCTCAGCAGCTTTGGCGCGCTCTTCCTGATCATCCGTCGCCTGCGCGGCAAACAGGTTGCGTTGCTGGGGACGACGCTCATCCTCAGCATCCCTCTGCTACAACTGCATCTGGCCCAAGGCTTCGGTGACTTGCCGCTCGCGCAGTATCTGCTGCTCGCTCTCGGGGCGTATGCGATGTATGTGCAGTACGCCGGAGCGCGATGGTTGATGCTGAGTGCGTTCTTCGTCGGCGCCGCGTGTTGGACGAAGAGCGAAGGATTGTTCATCGGATTCTTCCCTTTTGTGCTCATGCTGGGATGTCATTGGTTCCTGCACAGGCCCGAGCGAAAAAATCTGCTCATGGCTGCGGGTATCTCACTCGCTTTGGCGGTCATCTATCCATTGTTCCTCGTCGCCAAAGGCATGCACATCACGCCGCACAGTACGGATACGGCCGTGCAGTTCACCCTGGCCGGATTCCCGTATCTCTTCCCGGCGCTGTTCACCAATGGATCACTCGGCATCACGTGGTATGTGTTGCCCGCGGCCATAGTTATCCTGCTCGCACTTGCCTCGCGCCGCGATCCGCGTGTCGCCTGCGACATGCTGCCGACGTTCATTTTCGGCACAGTCGGTTTGGCAATCGTGCTGTTCACGTATCTCTTTACCGAGAATGTGCAGTTCCTGATCAATGAGGAATCTTTTTTCCGTCAGCTATACATCCCGGCGGCACTGTTGATCCTCTCGTGCATTCTCGCCTACACACCCGCCGAACAGAGTCCCGAGCAGGGACATCTCTGACGCCGAATCAGGACTGTCCGGCGACCAGCTTTCGAAACTCGTCTTCGCCGATCGTCGTGACGCCGAATTTCTTTGCGTCGTCCAGCTTACTCCCCGGATCTTCGCCGAGCAGCAAGTAGTCCGTCTTCTTGCTTACCGATCCGCTCACTTTGCCGCCGCGATCTTTGATCATCGCGCGCGCTTCTTCGCGGCTGAGCGCTGGCAATGTCCCGGTGATGACGAATGTTTTTCCTTCGAATACCTGGGCGGCGACACCGCCTTCGCGCTGCAGACAAACGACCTCAGCTTTATGCAGTTTGTGGAGCAGTGTGCGGTTGTCATGTTCACCGATCCATTCTTTGAGCGATTCAGCGCTCACATCACCGATGCCGTGGAGTGACGACAGCTCCTCCGTGGAAAAAGAATCGAGTGTCGTCAGTACGTCGTCGATGCTGATGCCTTCGAGTTCGCTGCGAACGGTTCCCACGTCGTCGAACAACGACTGTTGTGCGGCGATGTCTTTCTTCTCTTCCACCGTCAGCTTTCGCTTGGGCCAGTCGATGCGCCGGGCTAGCAGGTCCGCCGTTTCGCGGCCGATGTGCCGGATACCGAGGCCAAACAGGAACCGCTCGATGGGCACGCGTTTGGCTTTCTCCAGTGAACGCAGCAAGTTGCCGGCCTTTTTCTCTTTGAACAGCGGGAGCTGGAGTAAGTCTTCCTGGGTCAGCGCGAACAGGTCGGCCGGATCGGCGACGAATCCCTCCGATACCAGTTCTTCGATCGTCTCGGTACCCAAGCCTTCGATGTTGAACGCATAGCGCGATGCGAAGTGCGCGATCCGTTCGAGCTGCACGGCGCCGCACTTGGGATTCGGACAGCGCGAAACCACTTCGCCTTCCGGTCGCACAAGTGCCGTGCCGCAGCTGGGACAGTGCTTGGGATACTGATACGGCTTGGCGTCTTTCGGTCGCAGATTGGTCAGCACTTCCACCACTTCGGGAATGATGTCGCCCGCTTTCTGCAGAATCACCGTGTCGCCGATCCGCACATCCAGACGTGCGATCTCATCTTCGTTATGCAGCGTGGCGCGCGTCACCGTCGTGCCGGCCAGTTGCGTCGGCGTCAGATGCGCCACCGGTGTGATCGCTCCGGTGCGTCCCACCTGCAGAATGATGTCGAGTACCTGTGCTGTCTTCTGCTCGGCCGGGAACTTGTACGCGCGCGCCCAGCGCGGCGCCTTGGCGGTGGATCCCAGATCGCGTTGCGTCTTGCGGTCGTCCGCTTTGATCACCAGTCCGTCGATGTCGTACGGCAAACTGTCGCGCTTCTTTTTCACTTCTTCGTAGAAGTGGTGGATGTCTGTGGCGTTCTTCATCACTTTCCGGCTCTGCTCAGTCGGCAGACCCATTTCATCCAAACTATCCATCAGCGCCGATTGCGTGCGACAGCCGAAGAAATCCGCCGCATCGGCATCCAGCGCGTAGCAGAACATCCGCAGATCGCGTTCGGCGGCCATCTTGGGGTCCAGCTGACGCACCGATCCGGCGGCCGCATTGCGCGGGTTGGCGAACTGGTCCTCGGCGTTCAGGTCGCGGTTCACACGGGCCAGTGCCGCTTTGGTCATGTACACCTCACCGCCGACTTCGAAGTACAGCGGTGCTTCTTTCGCCTCATATTTTTTGTCCAGATTGATGCGCAGCGGAATCGATTCGATCGTGCGCACGGTGTGCGTCACATCTTCGCCTTCCACGCCGTTGCCGCGCGTGACGGCACGGTGATAACGGTATACCAGACCGTCATTGGTTTTTTCCTTGGCATACACCAGCGAGATATTCAGCCCGTCGATTTTCAATTCAGTTTCGAAGGCGAATTGCGCATCGTCGCGGCCCAGGTAGCGCTTCATCATTTCGATCCACTCTTCCATTTCTTCCAGGCTGAACGCATCGGTAAGCGATTCTTTGGGATGCAGATGCTGCACTTTCGGCAGTCGTCCGTCCAACGGTGCGCCCACGCGTTGAGTAGGGGAGTCGGGTGTGATCAAATCCGGAAATTCTTGTTCCAGGTTGATCAATTCCTGCTTGAGGGCATCGCGCACGTCCTCGGATACCTCCGTTTTGTTCTCGATAAAGTACGCGCGATTGAGCCGCCATATCTCCTCGCGCAGTTTCTTCACCCGCTGCGTTGCTTCGGCATGAGTCATGAGGGGATCGTAGCGTGCCGATCGATCAGCGTCATCCGCGAGGGGCAGATGTTTCGGTAAGGAGGGAAGGCCCTCTTCCTCTTTATGAGCCGTGTGAGACTCTACAAAAGTTTCTATCCTATGAAGTCCCTAATCTGTCAATTGCAATCTCCCCTCATTCCGCAAAGATACGCCCCATGCCTGTCTCCCTCGATCTCCTCAGCCGTCTCGAAAAAATCGACCGTCAAATCGCTAATTTACTGGAAGAACGTATTGCCCTCACTCAGCTGGCGCAGGAGGAAGATGAAGAAGCCATGTCTGCCGGCCAGCAAGCGGGCATTTTGGCCCAGTGGGCCGAGATCGCCGACGAAAAAGAGTGGGACCCTGCCGCCACACACCGTTTGGGGCAAACGATCAATCAGTTCTGCCGGGTGGCGACGGAATAAAAGAGAAGACGAACGTGTTCAGCGCTTCCAGTGGTTAACTCTCACTTTCATGGCGGGGTCTTTTTGACTTTTAGGATGGAACGTCTTCAATGAGTTCTTATCACTCACTCAACTCTATGGATTCTCCTGATCACACTGATTCTCCTAATGGGTCGCCGGCAGTATCTTCAGAAATAAGAGTATCGCCTGAGCGGCAAAACATTCAAACCGTGGTTGATCTGGACGGACCAGCCAATCTTTTTCCCCGCCATTTAGACGATGCAAGTACTGAAGCGCCATCGTGGATAGACAGATTTAGTCCCAGTGCGAGCGAGGTGATTGTTCGTCAGCTGGATCAGCGCTGTCTGGGTGTGGAGAATGTGGAGGATATTCTGGACCAATTAAGTAATATGTCTGCCATAAAACCGCTCATGGAACATGACGGAAGGTACTGGCAAGAACTGGAGCATTATGTTGTGCAGCGCCCGGGCGCCCTCGCTACGCTGCTCTCGGTGCAATTGCCGCCGAGCATCCGTCAGGAGCGTGAACGTGGAATGATTATTCACGGGCCCGACTACTTCGATACGCTTGTCGAAAAAAATCTGGTGACGCCGCTGATCATCGATGCGATCAGGAGACATTTTGAGCGACACCCCAAGCCGGTGCACGAACGCCGCTTACTGGATGGCGGCAGTTCGCCGGCAGTGTTGCGGGCATTACAGGAACATATCGGCACCATTGTGACCTATCAGCCGGATGACAATCGCTATCTCAATCTTACGCGGGGCGGACACACCGGAATGAAAGTGCAGAAGGCATGGTTGCGCGATGTTGCCGTAGGTCTCACAAAAATGACGGAAACATTTGATGTCGTTCTCTTGAATCGTTTCCTCGATACCATCTCGCAGCATGAGGATACCGGCATGATCAAAAAATGGCTCCCCGAAGCCGTGTCGTCGAATGGCGCATCGATTATTATTCAGGACAATGTCGGCGGTGCTCCGGGAACACGATCACATTTGCTGGCGTCGATGGTGAATGGGAGGCAACCGAATGGCGTGAGTCGCTACAACGATTTACTGTCTGGCAAAGGACTGCATCCCGAGATCCGCAGAGCATCGATGCAGTTGCAAGCAAAGACTATGATGGGGCAGGTTGCGTTGCACGACGTGATGCAATACAACTTGCCGCGCGGCGTTCCATTTACACCCGCGCAATTCGAGGCGTATCAGGCATCGGTTCTCTCGCAGAATGGCAGCATGCAATTCGGCACCTCCATTGCGTCGCTTCTTACCGAACATGGAGAAAGAAATACGACGGTTGCAGTCCCGCCTGCGCCAGAAAGACAACAATCAACGACCTCAGCATCCGTTGCAGCCATGCTCCGCACTATTCAACAACGCTTGCCATCAGCACCTCCGCCCGCAGCACCCATCCCGTTACGACCGCCGATGTCTTCTGCACCACCCGCTGTTCCGGCACCAAAGCCGCCAGTCGCTCCTCCGATTCCTGCAGCGGTGAAACCAGTACAACCTGCTCCAGCGCGAATGGAAGTGAAGCTTCCCGTCCCAGTTACAGACAGAGTAAATGGAGAAGCGACAATGCGACCGGTTGTACCTGTCGGAGGGAACGGCAAACATGAAACTGCTGCATCACCACCGCGAATAGTGCAAAATTTTGTTGAGCCGACTGGAAAGTCACCTAGATCTAAAACTGTTTATAGAAGAGATCGTGTGGCACAAGATTTTCGTGACTATCTGTTACCAGACGTGGATGCATATCAAAAGAGCGCGGGCGAGAAGTGGGGACCGGAAATGGTAAGTGACGAAATGAGACGGGATATTGTTCTGCTCTTCAATCTGGCACAATTAACGGAAGATTCATTTGGTCCCGATGAATTGGTTGCGCACTTGCGGCTGCCGCGAGATGTCGTTGAACAATGGGTAGTTGAGCGCGGCTGGTTACTGCCGCGTTCGTAAATCATCAAGACTTTTTATTTCCTCGGATCATTCTCACGAGGCAAAAATGCCTTTCCGATTGTTATAATGTCTCTCAGTCTGTCAATCCGCCGGTATTCATTGGTATGTGGCGGTGGATTTTTGCAGTTGGAGGTATTCCTGACCGCATCGAGGCATTTGCAAATAAGTCCTCTCGTCTGCTGAAACATTTCAATTTTTGCAGCCAATTTTCGCTCCGCTTCTTCTACGATTCGACGCAATTCTGGCTTCGACAATTCGTTGAATTCCTCAAACAGATTACCTGGCTTTGCTACACGCCAAACAGCATCGGATATGTCCGGATCGGTTCCCGCTTCTCTAGAGGCTATGGCCATGCCTCAATCGTATGCCGCAAACGATTTTTGTAAATAATCTCGTCCAAGAAATGCTCTTTTCGCCTCTAAAGTTGCGTATTTGTGAGTAAAAATGCATTTTAGTTCCCAAAAGCATGGGTTTTGAGTCCATTCTGTCTTTATAGAACTCTCTTGGGCTAAACAGGGGATGCTCTTGGTCTGTAAGCCAAAATCTGCTATAATAGTTCGATATGTCAAACCAACCCGCCACCCTTCTATTCGAGAAAGCGTTCAAGCAAGGTGCATCCGACGTGCACATCGCTGAGGGCTCACCCATCCTCTTTCGTATCGATGGACAGCTGATTGCCCAGAGCAAGCAGGTGATGACCGCTGCCCAAGTGGACCAGTTCGTCCGCGGCGTTATCGGCGAGACATCCTACAAGCGTTTAAAGGAGATGCGCGAAATCGACGTGTCGTACGAACTACCCGATGGCGTTCGTCTGCGTGTGAACTGTCACTACGAACGTGGCAACGTCGGCTTGGCGGCTCGTATCATCCCGCAGGATATCCCCACATTGGAACAACTCGGTCTGGATCAGATCGCACAGCAGTTCGTGAACCTCCGCCAGGGCCTGGTGCTCTTTACCGGTCCGACCGGTTCAGGAAAGTCCTCGTCACTCGCGTCCATCGTGCACTTCATCAACCAGCAACGCTCGGCGCACATCATCACACTGGAAGATCCGATCGAATTCATCTTTCCGCGCGGCCAGGGTCTGATCCGTCAGCGTCAGTACGGTCAGGACTTCCTCTCGTTCGCCGAAGCGATGAAGCGTGTGCTGCGTCAGGATCCGGACATCGTCATGGTCGGAGAAATGCGCGATCCGGAAACAATTGCCCTCGCTCTCACTCTGGCTGAAACAGGCCACCTTATCTTCGCTACATTGCACACGCCCAACACGATGCAGACGATCGACCGTATCGTCGACGTGTTCCCGGCCTATCAACAGCAACAGATCCGTTCACAGCTCTCGCTATCCCTCACGGCGATCGTCGCCCAGCGCTTGCTGCCGCGTACCGGTGGCGGACGCGTGGCATTGCGCGAGATCCTGCTGAACACGCCGGCCGTATCGAACATCATTCGTACCGGACGTATTGTGGAACTGAAGACGGTGCTGCAGACGAGCGAGAATATTGGAATGATTACGTATGCCAAGGCAGCGAAGCAGCTATACGAGGATGGAAGCATCAGCAAGGAGGTTTACGATTTGGTGTTGGAGTCAGAGTAGGAGGACAACAGATTATTGCACGAAGAGATAGTTTTGTTCATGATTATATGTTTGATGAACGTTCTGTGTGTGCATAGAACGTCATTGAGATTGAGTGGCAGGGAAAAAACGAGTGTCGCACGATTTTGCTCTTCGTGATGCTCTCTTCACTGATGCGGCGCTCTGATTTGATGGAGACATCCTTTTCCCCCATCCATCTATGCCGCGTTCGTTCCATCCCTCCTTTGAATCCCTGGAAGACCGGCAGGTTCCTGCCTATGCGTCGTTCGATGCCGCCTTGGCTGCGATACCGCATCTAACTTCCCAGGATTCCACAGAGGTGGATCGCGGCCCAGAATCTTTTGTGGATCTTTCCCTCAGCCCCGATGGTGAGCATCTTGCAACAACGACGTATGGGCAAAGCACCATTGTCATTCGCGATGCAAGAAACGGCGCGCCATTAAAGGAACTTGCCGGACACAACGGACAAGTGTGGCGATGCACTTACGATCCAACCGGAACAAAAATAATTTCGTTCGGACAAGATCACACCTGTCGTGTGTGGGATGCCTCGAGCGGCGCTCAGCTCCAATGCTTCACGCTTCCCGATTGGGGTACACGCATGGAGATGTCTTCTGACGGTAGAACAGTCGCCTTTGCCCTGTCGAGTTCTCAGGTTCTTCAGCTTAATACCGACACAGGTGAGCAAACTGCCACTGGTCCTGCTGGTGATGGCGTGTGTTTCTTTCCGGATGGTAAAAAGTTGGCTTCGTATTTGGATAGAACTGTTTCCGTCTACGACAGTACGACTGCTCAGACAAAGAATTTCTCCGTGCCCGGACATGTTCTTGCCTTTACCGTTGATCCCTCCGGCAAGTATATTCTTTGCGGAGATCAGAACGGCGGTGTCAGCATTATCGACGTACAGTCCGGTAATTGCATCGTTCAACCGATGTCTGGACCATGGATCAACAACATCACCTGTTCTCCCGATGGAGAGGTTGTCTATGTCACGAACAGAGACGGCCTCGTAACCCTCTTCGATGGAAAATCTCTTGGCAAGGGGCCTATGACCCAGCTGCCCGAGACGCTTCAGGTGCCGCAGTACACGCAGATCCAGCATGCTTCACCCAAAAATCACTACCTTATCGGAGTAGTCGGTGGCGATCAGACCGGCAAGTTATTCAAGGTCCAAACACCTTTGCGCCTTTGGTCGGCTATTCCCACCGATGGCCCGTCGGCGCCACGGCCATTGTCTCCCGCCACGCCGACATTGGATGCGTATGTGGATCAGCAAAAAGAAACTGCTGCCGCGCTAATTGCCGATTTGATCGTTGAACATCTTAAACAGGAAACAATTTCAACTGCGAGCCAGGTTTCTGCCGCTCTCCAGAAACAGCTCTTCGACGACAAGATGGCCGCACTGCGTACGATCGACATCAATGATCCGGGCATCGCAAATATCGGACGCCACATGATCTATGAGTACTTCAAAGAATATACGGTTACCGAGAGCGTCGATGACTTGTGCCAGCGTTTGTGCCCGGAACTTTTTTGTGTCAATTTTCAGAAAGTGGCGGAAGACAGAGTGAATGAGCGGTCCGATGCCGCCCAGTTGAAAGCCAAAGGGAACTTCGGTATCGAAGTCCGTATCGTTGTTGATCAGCTGAAGGCAGAGGCTGAAATGACACGCGAACATCTGTCCCAACTGAAAGATGCGCAGGAAGAGACGGTCGGAGGATTGCTCGCTGACGGCGTGCGACTGGCGTTTTTGCAGCTCAAGGGCAATGCAACTGAATTCAACGATGTATATGCAGTCGTTCAGCGTGGCTACACACGTTCGAATGAGCATGTCTACCAGATGCGAGAGGCCAGTCGGGGAGCGGGCATGCCTTTTCCGGACAATGTCGATACGCTTATTGCGCTGGGTCATCGGTATATGACTGAGCAGATCGATTCGTTGATTCATTTGCAGACCGATCAAACAGCTCTCTATGAGCGTCAGAATAGAATTTCCTCTGATCCTTTTTTGCAGCAGAAGGAAGCCGATTATACGGCGATGATTAATCGTGCAATGGATGTGTCGCGACTACCGAGCATCTATACCTACGGTGCCAATGTGCCTAATAGTCCGACAACTGCCAGTGAGCAATCGCAAATGAACGTCGATCGTGCGCAGGCTCGGATGGTGGATGCGCTCAGTGCGGCTCTCAATACAATTAACGGAGGCAACCGGCGTATGACAATTGTATTGGGCGACAAAACACATGTCGAGAATGATGGGACGATTGTCGTGAAGTTACCGGATAGCTGGGAAACAGATTTTACGAATGAAGTTTCCACCTATGGCGGTGACACGGAGAAACAGCTCAAAGCCGTTCTACAGGATGATCCTTCGGTGACTGCCATGCTTGGCAGTTTTGAATCGATGGGAATGTTCATGCCTGATAGCGAAACTCAAGATTTGATTCGCAGTCTTGATATCACTCTTGGCACTCAGCAGTTCAAAGATGCAATGGCTGCCGAACCTATTGTCAATGCCATCGCTCAGTATGCGCAAGCGAACCCGACGATGGAGCAAGCAATGGGTGCCGCTCTGAATTGGTCTTCTCAGGATGCGTCAGCCAACAGTCAGGTTGCAAAAGTCTATGCTGGCTTGAGTCAGAAGTTAGTCACATCGACTCTAGTTGAGATGGTCGACTACGCAAAAACAGTGGAGCAGGTCACTGCTATTCCCTGGCAGAAGATCATGGTTGTGGCGCTTCAGAAAGATACTCAGGCGAAACAGAGAATGCTCAAAGCGCTCTTTAGTATTGCCGGCTACGAACAAATCTTCAACCCGAGCAACGAGGCGAATGCTGCACCACATATGATCGCAGCATCAATCAACGGTGCAGAATTTACGAGTGACGATCAGATCCGCATTCGTTTGGACTATGTAATCGGTGACAAGAGAGTGCAGAATGTACGTGTTATGCCAGCACTCTTTGATGTAACAGGTAAATCAGATGCCGATATTGATTCACAATCTTTGGCAGCCATACGTCATGGTCTTTACATTACCCTTCCTGCAAGCGTACTCACGAATCACATGATCCACGGTCAGACATGGTTGAACGTGGTTGTTCGCTTCGAAGACGGATCGACAGCGCAGATGGCGACGAGCGAGTTTACGGTGAAGGAGGTTTCTCATTCGGAGGTGGACATTCCCAAATTATTTGGAGACAAGTGGAACAGTTTTTCTCTTGAGGAGAAGACTAGAATGAACGAGAAAATTGCTTCTATATTTGATATTGATTATGGGCAGATCCCGGAGGGGAATAAGAAGATTATTGACCAATTCATTAAAGATTATGCGAACGGAGAATTATCGTACGTTGAAAATACAAGTTTAGGTGTCAAAGGATTTGAGTTAAGAGGGTCTCCGCATGACACAGGTCAACTGGAGTGTAAAGATTGGCTGAGGAAAGTTCTTATAATAAACTCCACAGGTATTTTACTTCCCTCTAACCACGATGATGGTAAGGAAATTCGAAACGGAGAACTTGTAGATCTGCGCTATAGATGGGATGTCGATGGCAGTCCTAATGTTATAGCTATAGATCAAGGTAATAAATTTAATTCATTTAAAAACAAAGTTAGCTCAATTGATGTAAAAGAAGGTGATATTGTTCAAATGATGTACGGTTCAACTCCACACACAATGGTAATTGGAAAAAAAGAGCAAGACGGCATATGGGTTATGGATACTAATTTCGGTGATTTAGTAAATGATTACACGCCTGTTGCTTCAGGCACAGGTGAGTTTAAGCTCGATACTAACGGTCAATATGTGTCTGCTTACGATTCTGTGCAAAAAAAATATAATGGGGATTATAATCGCCAAGCTGATAATACAATACGGTATCATTTTATGTCATACGATAGACTTGATGAAAAAGCTGATAAATTTACAATTTATCGTATCGCACTGAAATAATGAAAAAAATAATTTTTATTACTGGCCTCTTAGTATTACTGACTTCTTGTGCACAAACAGAAAGCTTTGCAGAACCAGTAAAAAAATTGCCCATTATGAGTAACTTGTTGGTCCATGTCATAGTTTATAAATCACAGTCGTGGGATGTCGTTGAAGGTTTTACAATAGATGAAGCAGACTTAAATTGCTCAGACTTGCCATTTACAGATGGTGAGACTGATAAAATTGCTGGAGTCAAAAGGTATACTTCTCCAAAAAGTTGGTGCCAGGCAAAAGCTCTAAATACACCAATAATAACTAGCAAGGGGGGTACTGGAATTTTGATATTCAATATCGATCCCCCTCCTAAAACTATTGCTTCACTTGGGTCTGATCAAATGGATCACGATATACCGTTGTTGCATTGGAAATCAGGAAAATTACAGGGGGCCGCAGGTATGGAACTTGCTTCTTCTAAGAATGAATGGAATGCCGGAATTACTGATCCACGAACCATTAAACTGCCAGCGGAAAAACAAGGATTATAAGGCGATTCGTTGGTCTGTTCTATTAGTTCATAGAACGTCAGATAATCTTTACCCGAAGCCAAAATACCCATATTTCAAATTCTTACTATCGCAAAGGGTACTTTTGATCGTTTACATCGTTAAAAATCGGGGTAAAGTGTCAATTTGTCATGCAATCCTTGCCATCAAGCATCGAGGCGTATTTACAGGATGCGGGGTTTTCTACTACGGAACTCCTGATTCTGAAAAATCTTCTCGAACACGATGCCCTAACCACTCGGCAAATCGCTTCCAAAACGGGAAAGAGTCCTGGCGTGCTTGATCAGGCGATGAAGAAATTGATTCGCAAGAAGATAGTAAAGAAGGAATGGATTAACGATAACTGGAAGTACACGCTTATATCGCTGGACGCAGTGTCCACAATGCTTCATCAAGATACGAATCAGAAACGTGAAGAACTACTGCGCCGACACGAAAATTTTGAGTCGTATGTCGCGTCGCTCAAAGTGGATAAGACCCGGCCGGATATGCAACACTTCGAAGGAGAAGCTGGAATGAAGCAGGCATACATGCGTTTGCTTGATAAAGGAAAAGAAATGCTTCGTTATCTGCCTGTCCAGCACACTGTAGAAGAGGATCCACTCCGTGATTTTTTTGTCGAGTATTTTCGCGAGCGCCGTACTCGCAATATCTTCGAGCGTGTCATCGCGCACGATACCCCGCTCGGTCGGCGTTTCGCATCGCGCGATCCATTTGAGTATCGGAAAACGTTTCTCATTTCCCAAGAGGAATGTTCTTTCTCGTACGAGAAAATCATTACCGGTGACACTATTGCCTGCTTTAATCATGTAGAGAAACGTGCCTGTTTGATCGATTATCCGGAGATGGCTGGAATGGAGAAGGTCTTCTTCGAGAAAATTTGGAGAGAGAAGATACAAGCGGCTATTGCTGCAAATAATGGAACAGGAGAACAAAATATTATAATGCCCGAAGGAATACCCATCAAAACCCGCTTACTATCCGGACTGCGAGGTTTTTTTCTTACAAAGAGAAGCATAGGAATCATTCTTGGTCTTGCTCTTTTTGCAGCTGGTTTAACATACGGTATTCAACGCTACACCGATGCATTGAATATGCAGCGAATGAAGGAGAAAATCATATCAGTAGCTACAACCGGAGTATTGGCATTTGATCCTAAAGATATTGAGGCTCTGCAGGTTGAAGCAGATTGGAAAAAACCAGAGTGGCAAAGAGTAGTATCTCAGCTAAAGGAAATCCGCATAAGCAACGCCGACATTCTGTTCGCCTATATTTTTAGGAAATCTAAAACAGATCCTTCAAAGATTGAATTTGTCGCCGACTCCCATTCTATAAATCCATATGCAAATTCAGATGCCGATACGACTAATGATGTTGATGTGAATAGTGATGGAAAAATTGATTCTCAAGATTATTTACAATGGCCAGGACAAATATACACAAACCCGCCTTTAGAGGCTCTAGAAGGATACAACAGACCTCTTGCCAATAAAGATTTCTACCAAGATAACTGGGGCAAAGTAATTTCTGGTTATGCACCAATCAAAGACAAGGAAGGAAATGTCATAGCGGTTATGGCAGCTGACATGAGAGCTAGTGACTTGAGTAAATTGAGTTCGCAAACTTTTCTCCCTCTGTTTTGGTTTTTTGCGCTTTTCATCTTCCTAATTTTTATAAGGTTAACTGCGTTTAATAGATCTCTTTTAAAAGAATGCATGAACTTTTTGAAAAACAAAAAACTATATTTGTTAATCCTTATAATTAGTTCAGTATCTTTATTAGTTATCGTATTCATGTATTTTTATACATTGAAGATTGTAAAAAATGATCTGTTAAGCAAATTAAAATTTGTTTCGGCAACTGCTGCTATGGAGTTTCAGGAAACTGACATAAATGCTCTGCATTTTGCAAAAGATATGAAGCTTACTGAGTATCAAAAAGTTTTTAATAGATTGAATGAAATAAGAAATCAGGACAAAAATATTAGATATGTTTATATCATGCGTCCTACTGAGATAAAAGATGTATGGGAATTTGTTGCTGATGCCGATTCCAATTATAATTTACCTTTTTCTGCTGATTATAATCTTGATGGGAAAATAGATGATACTGAGGAAAACGTTGCACCAGGCATAAGATATGTTTCGCCCATTCCTCAAAATTTGAATGATGCTCTTAGGCAACCAGTAGCCTATGACTCTATTTTTGATCAGTGGGGAAAATTTGTTTCAGGAATTGCTCCTATAAAAAATAGTGAAGGAAACACAATTGGTATCATTGAAATCGATATGTATACAGATGATTTGTATGGAAAGGTTAGAAGTAAATTTATAGTGGGTATTGTAACACTTTTTACTCTATCAGCTTTATTAGCACTGGCAATTTTACTAATCAGACTAGGTGAAGCTAAGTTAAATTTAAAAAAATATAAGTAGAAGGAATGAATTTATTTGTTTAAAATTAAGAATAAACATCCAGCTACGAAATGTCTAGTCAGGAGAAAATTTTTTTATTAGGCTCATTAACTTGAGTCCTTAGTCTATGCAATATTGACTTAACATATGTCAAAATAACTTGTAATCTAAATTTGAAGTATTAATAGTTGCTATAAAATTTATGGAAACTGAATTAATCGTCGCTATAATTGCTGGGCTTGGAGGTATGTTAGGTTGGGGATTGGCCGATTTTTTTGCAAAAAAAGTAATTGATAAGGTAGGAGATATTGTCACATTAGTTTGGGCTCACTTATTTGGAACGGGGATACTTTTTCTTGTCATATTTTATCAGTCAGTACTAAGTAAGCACTCGCTTCAAATACCCCATGGTATTCATGAATGGATATTACTATTTTTCTTTGGTGTACTTCAAGCCGCAGTCTATCTTTTAGTTTACAAGGGTTTTGGAAAGGGTCAGGTTGCTGTGCTCAGCCCCATTTTTTCTTCCTATTCTGGTTTTACAGCTATCTTTTCTATAATTTTGTTTGGAGAGACTATAAATGTCTATTTCCTTTTAGGATTAATTCCTCTTTTTGCTGGCATACTATTAATTAATTTGGACCAGCAGGCTGTGCAAACGAAGCGCATTATTTTTAGCCGTGTGCCTGGTTTTGTAGAAATTGCTGTGGCAACAGTACTTGCAATCATATGGACTTTATCCTGGAATAGTTTTATTGAAGGGCAAGATTGGTGGTTTGATACTTTTGCAATGTATGTATTTATGACTCTAACTATATTAATTTTTGCTAAAATTCGGAGGAAAAAAATATTTAAAATAGAATCTTCTGACTGGAAGTTTTTACTCTTGGTTGGTGCCTGTGAAATAGTTGCCTATCTTGCTATTAGTTGGGGATATAGTGTTACATCTTTGACAAGCGTCGTTGCCCTTCTGAGTGGAGCATTTTCTCTTCCAACGATTCTCCTTGCACATCTTTTCTTGAGAGAAAAAATAACGCTTCTTCAAATTATTGGTATAATAATTATTATACTCGGAATTATGATTTTATCTGCCTATAGCGTTTTATGACAACTCATAAAAATAAATTTGATCATGCAGCCTTAGATGAAATCCAATATGAAACTCCGTTTTTTCTCTTTTCCAAAGAGAATATGGTTCATAGCTTTAGGGAGTTTCAGAAGTATTTTCCAAGAGCGGCGATTCATTATGCAATGAAGGCGAATTCAGAACCTGAGGTATTAAAAATATTATCAGATGTTGGTTGCGGCTATGAAGTTGCTTCAGTTTATGAGCTCAATATTCTAAAAAAAATAAATGTATCACCTGAGAAAATTATATATGGGTCAGCCATAAAACCACTGTTACATATAAAAGAGTTCTTTGAATATGGTGTAGATAGATTTGCTTTTGATTCACTCTCTGAATTAGAAAAAATTGCAATAGCAGCCCCTGGCTCACGAGTAAGTGTTAGAATGATTGCAAATGATGCTGGGAGTGTTTTTAAGTTTTCTGAAAAATTTGGTACAACTAAGGAAAATGTAGTTCCTCTGCTCGAAAGAGCTAAAAAACTTGGTCTTAAGCCGTATGGTGTTAGCTTTCATGTAGGATCACAGGCAAGCAATCCTTTAGCTTGGGCTGAAGCATTAGGGCATTTGCAGGAGCCTCTAAAGCGTCTTAAAAAACTAGGAATTGAAATAGAAGTCGTAAATATTGGTGGTGGTTTTCCTTGTTCCTATGCTTCGACAGAAATTGAACTAAGTCTAAAGGAGATTGCTAAAAATACGCTCGTCCAATTCAATAAACTTCCATATCAGCCAAAAATTATAATTGAGCCAGGAAGAAAAATTATAGCTACTGCAGGTATTCTTGTAGCCACTGTAATAGGGAAAGTTGAACGAAGTGAGAGTACATGGATATTTCTTGATGCCGGTGTATATGATGCATTGCATGAAGCAATGGCTTTCCAGGGATCTACCCGTTATAGGGTTACTACTATGCGTTCTTCCTATAACGTAGAAGAGGCACCTTTTGCTCTTGCTGGGCCGACGGGTGACTCCGCTGATATTATTACTCGTGAAGCCTTCTTGCCTCGAGATGTTGAAATAGGTGATAAGCTAATTTTCCATGATGTCGGAGCGTATAGTCTTACGGTTTCAAGCAATTTTAATGGTTTTCCGAGACCGGCAGTTTACTATATTTGACAGAAAAATTTAAAAAAGCTATAATTAAAGTACATATGAAAATAAATTACCCTCAAAAAATCAGTGTAATTTCTTTAATTGCTCTTAGTGCATTCTGGGCAATATTGTTTTTTACAAAAACGACAGAAGGTTTCTACAACTATCTTTATTCATTCCTATTCGGACTCCTTCCTTTTTTTAGTGGCATCATCGCTATGTTGTCTGCAAAAAAATGGGGTGGACTAAAAACAGCTATTGGAAGAGCGGTATTCTTTATCGGACTTGGGATTTTTCTGTGGGGATGCGGCGAAAATATTTGGTCCTACTATAATTTCTTCATGGGCATACCTGCTCCATATCCATCAGTTGCAGATTTAGGGTTTGCACCTAGTATCTTTTTTTATGGTCTTGGCGCTTTTCACCTTTCAAAAGTAACTGGTGCTAAGTTTGGCCTAAGAAATCTGTACGCTAAAATTTTTGTTGTATTTGCGCCTCTAATTCTACTTATTTTATCCTACTATGCTTTTGTTGTAGTCGCGCGTGGAGGTGTACTAGTTCCTGCTGGTGAGACTCCCCTAAAGACAGCGCTTGATATTGCCTATCCACTTGGAGATTTTGTAGGAGTTACTCTTGCAGCTGTAATATCAGGACTTTCCTTTAGATATATGGGGGGCATGTATACTTTAGATATTATACCAATTTTATTAGGTTTAGCAGTCATGACTGCTGCTGATTTTATTTTTTCTTATACAACTACTGTTGGTACTTATTACAATGGTAATTTTGGAGATCTCATGCTGACAATAGGATTATTCTTATTGAGTTTTGGCGTTCTTGGTTTTAGTAAACTTAAGGAATCTTAGTTTCAACATAGCCATCATGAACATATACGAAAAAATAGCGCTAAAAATAATTAGAGAGCAGGAGCTACTCATGGGACCTGTAGCTTGGTTTGAGGCTGCTAAAGTAGAAGGCTTAAATATAATTGATAAAGAAATGGGGATAGTTTCAATAGAAAATTCCAATTCCATTGTTACAATAAATAACCTAGTTAATAGGTTTATAAAACTCTTTGGCCGCGCTGGACGTGAAGTTTGTAAGGAAGCCGCGGGTACTCTAATTGCAGACTTAAAACCTAATCAAGTGCCAACGAGCCTAGAATAAACACTTTTTTAGAGTATTTACCTAATTATCATTTAGTAGCACGTTAGTAAAAAAATGTGGTATAGCTGCTGAGGGAGTAGCTGTATGGATATCTGATACTTTTGGAGGTTTTACACATGTAAGTTATTAGTCATAGTTTGTTGTATATGGCATAATAATATGATATAATTACTAGATGTTTCTAGAGCGAAAACTAAAGGCTAATTTAAAACGTAAAATTGCGTCTAACACAGTTCCAACAGTTTCTGATAATGATGATGCTATAGTTAAAAGTCTTTATGAGAAAAACATTGAAATTGTGCACAAAAACAAGGCACTTTCTCTTCTAAGCAGGCTTTACGAAATAGGAATATTAACACTTGAGCCTAAAGAGTTGGCAGCCCAACTCTCCCAAACAGTTTTGACCGATCTTAATTTTGAACTAGTCGGTATTCTCTATTTTGATTCACAAGTTGATTCACTTATTCCTTTAGCTTTCTCCAAGACTAAAAGAGTACAAGATTCTTTAAAAAAACAAAATATGATTCTAGAAGAAATAATCATTTCTAATGTTATTAAGCGCAAATTTTTTAAAAAAGCAGTCTACCTCAAAAAAGCGAATGTAACTCATAATCTGAAAGAGATTTGGGGAGAGCTGATTAATCCAAAAAAAATGCAATCATTAGTATCTGAATCTCATATTAAGTCAATATTGCTCTATCCTCTAATAGTCGAAAGTAAAGTACTAGGTGTATTTATTGTTGCTTTAAATCGTGATTACATGTCAATTAATAATTTTGAGAAAGAATCTATTAAAAACTTAACAAACGTAGTTGCTCTTGCTTTGGAAAAAGCTTATCTATATCAGCAGCTACAAATTGCCAATGCACAACTGCGTGAAATTGACAAACAAAAAGATGAACTGTTGGGCATAGTAAGTCATCAGCTCGCAGCACCGGTTACTGCAATTAAGTGGTATTTGGAGTTAATGATGGACGAAGATGTTGGCTCTTTAAATCAGGATCAACAAAAGCAAATAAGAACTATACAATCGGTAACTCTTAATTTATCTGACTTAGTAAGTATGATCTTAGATGTTTCGAGGGTTCAACTCGGTCGTGTTCGTGTCGAGCCCCAAGAGTTAAATCTTAAAGAATTTGTAGAAGAAATTTGCCAAGTTGTTGAGCCTAAAGTTAAGGAAAAATCTATTAAGCTCAGTATCCAAATTCAGACCTCTTTACCTATTGTTTTTCTTGATAAACGCTTGACTAGAATGACAATAGAAAACCTTCTTACAAATGCAGTCAAATATACGCCTGCGAATGGAGAAATAGATTTCTTATTGCAAATAAAAGATGAAGTAATTCATTTTGAAATTCGTGATACAGGAATGGGTATCCCACTTAAAGAGCAGTCAAAAATCTTTGAAAAACTTTATCGAGCGAGTAATGTCAGAAACACTATTGAAGGGAATGGATTTGGCCTATATGTTGCCAAAGGGGGAGTTGAGGCTCAGGGGGGCAAAATTAGTTTTGATAGCCATGAGGGTAAAGGTACGACTTTTTATATTGATCTTCCTTTACGCAAAAAGAAATAACAACTTCAGGAAATAAGTTCTGTTAAATACTAAGTGTTTAGATATTGTAAGTTTGGCATATCAAGCTGTGTCACGTAATTTAATGTGTATCGAGCACTCCCTCCCCTTTGTCTATTGAATTCTCCTCCACGGCACCTGCATACTGCTCCGGTATCATTCTCTTCCACCTTTACTTATGAAACGACAACGTCTTTGGTCGCTTGCAATGGGGATCCCGTTTGTTGCAGGCGTGGTCTTTGGCGTGGCAGGTACTACCTTCGGTGCCACCATGCTCGGCTCCAGCCTGTTCGCCGATATCCCGGCCGGGAGCTACTACGATGTTCCCGTGGCACACATGTACAACAAAGGAATTATCAAAGGATTCGACGATGGCAAGTTTCATCCCGATGAGCCGCTCACACGCGCGCAGGCAGCGGTGATGTTCGATCGGTTCGCAGTGGCTATGGGTGTGTCGTTCGATACCAATGCAGCCAGTTCACGTTCGCGTAGCAGTAGTTCCTCGTCTTCGAACGGCGCGACGAACAATAATTCTTCCACATCGAGTTCAAGCAACAATGGCCAGGTGACGTCGTGTACTCCGGGTACGCCTGGTGCGGCGGGTGCGGTTCGTTTCTCCAAAGATGCTTTCACGATTGGCGAGGCGTCCAAGACATTCGACGTTGCAGTGGTCCGTTCGAACGGAACCAAGGGTTCGGTGAGTGTGCAGTATGCGTTGGAACCGATTACAGCTGTATCGGGTGATGATTACAACAATACATCGGGCACGCTCACGTTTGCCGATGGCGAACTGACGAAACCGTTCTCAGTGACGATTGTCGATAACAAAGCAGCCACGTACAACAAGACGCTCCGTCTGGTTCTGAAAGAGCCGTCCGGCGGCGTGGTGCTGGGCAATCCTTGCGGCGCGATCCTGACGATTCTGGATAACGATGGTGGCGGAGGCACGGCACCTTCCAGCGGCAGCAGTAACTCCAGCACCGGAGGCAATACGTCCACGGCGTCGTCGGCCGGACCGGGTGGCATGCTTCTCTTCTCGGCGAATGCGTACGGTGTGCAGGAAAATACGGCTAATGCCGTGATCACGGTCAATCGCACGGGCAGCAATTCGGCACAGGTATCGGTGAACTATGCCACGAGCAACGGATCGGCTACATCGGGTAGCAACTATACGACGACCACCGGCACGCTCACGTTCGGCGCGGGTGAGACCACGAAGACGTTCTCGATTCCGATCATGGATAACTCCACCATCGACGGCAATAAGACGGTGAACCTCACATTGAGCAATCCCACAGGTGGTGCGACTCTCGGTGCGCCGAATCCGATCGTGCTGACGATCATCGACGACGAAGCGACATCGGCGTCCACCGGTTCTCTTAAGCTCACGCAGAGTACGTACACCGTACTGAAGAGTGCAGGCAGCATTTCAATTCCGGTGATACGTGTGGGTGGAGTGCAGTCGACGGTGAGCGTGAGTTACTCGACGAGCGACGGTAATGCCAAGACCGGCGCCGATTACACGGCGACATCGGGAACGCTTACATTTGCACCGGGTGAGACGCTCAAGGCGTTCATCATTCCTATTCTCAATAATACGACGCAGTCGGATTTGCAGAAGAATGTGAACATCACACTGAGTAATATCACGAGCGGTGCGCAACTGCAGAGCCCCAGTGCGGCAACGTTGAATATTGAATAAACGCGCAGTACTGAGTCTAATTAAAGAGAACGGCGGGCAACCGCCGTTCTTTTGGTATGGTTCCAAGCCATCATATTGTGCCATGCAGTAAATATGGTACGATCACGCCCTTCGTATGAAACTCTCCCTCCGTCTTCTGGCTTTCGGTATCGGTGCAATGCTTCTTGCTGCATGCGGCGCCAGTACGGATATCGGTGTCCGTAGTCCCGCCTTCGACGACGGCAAGATTATTCCGGTGGAGAACACATGTGACGGTGCCGATACCGCGCCGACACTCACATTGGATAACCTGCCCAAAAATACCAAGTCGCTCGCGATTCTGGTGGATGATATCGATGCGCCCAAGCACCGCGCGTTCGTACACTGGATGGCGTGGAATATTCCCACGTCGCCGCTCACGATTGTCGGTGGCGATACGGCCAGTGGATCGCTACAGGGTAAAAACTCCTTTAACCGTATCGGCTACAGCGGCCCATGTCCGGATCCCGGCCCCAAGCATCACTACGTCTTTACGGTGTACGCGCTCAACACCTTACTCACCAAGGCGCCGCAGAGCCGCGACGCGTTCAAGAGCGCGTTACGTTTCCATGTCATCGGCAAAGGAACACTCACCGGAACGTACCAGATCTCCAGTCCGCGTCCGGCCATGCGAGTGAATCAGCCTGCCAACGGCACGTCGGTTGGAACGGTGAGTCCGCAGTAATTTCCGAGATTTTGCGGGTCAGTATCGTTGTCAGTCTGTACCATAGCTGCGTACTCGCTCTCTTCTCCCCCCATGACTGACAGTCGTTCCCTCTTCTTCGATTCACCACTCGGATATATAGAGATCCGCGGCACCCCGCGCGGTATTCTTGAGGTGCGTTTCGTAGATGACGAAGGTGCAAGCGATGTGCCGCATCCGATCATGAAAGATTGTCAGCATCAGGTGGAAGAATACTTGGTGGGTCGACGCACGGCATTCGATTCACTGCCGCTTATCCTGGAAGGATCGGATTTTATGTTGAGCGTGTGGGACGAGATCGCAGCCATTCCGTTTGGCGAAACACGTGCGTATCAACAGATCGCCAAGCGCGTCAAGCGTCCGGCAGCCGTAAGAGCGGTGGGCACGGCATGCGGCAAAAACCGCATCGTCATCATCATTCCGTGTCATCGCGTGGTGCCGTCGAGCGGTGGTGTGGGTAATTACGCCGGCGGTGATATGCGCAAGGAATGGTTGTTGGAACACGAAAGACATATGAAGCGTTGATACTGATTTCTTGTAGGTTATGATGAACTTTAAAGGTGTCGCGGACAGATCGCTTGCAGCAAAACAATTGGAGGGAAATGTTCCGGAAGGATTGAGTTTGTTCCCGGGTTTCATGTCCCATCGACAGCAGAATATTTTGCAACGTTGGGTGAACACGCACATTCGCTTTCAGCCAGATAAATATGGAATCATGAGTTTCGGAACGGCGAAGCTGCCAAATGTACTGAAGGACATTGCAAACCAAATTTATGACCTGGGCATTTTTGGTTTGCCTTTCGATGATGAGCCTCTGTATGTCGGGTCATTTAATTCTGTATATATTGCGCGCTATTCTGCAGGACAAGGCATTCATCATCACAGGGATAAACCGATTTTCGGTAACTCTATTGCCGGCCTGTCACTCGGTTCATCGTGTGTGATGGAACTGATACGACAGAGCACTCAGGAATACGTGCGCATGTTACTGAATCCCGGTGACCTCTATGTGCTGCAGGGGCCGGCACGTTATCAATGGGAACATGGTATTCCTTCAGTGCGTATGGATGATTTTGGTGGACGCAGATACAAGCGGAAACAACGCGAGTCCCTGACCTTCCGCCACTTTTAACAAAAGTGCTGATTTGATCCACTTTTCCTTGCACTTAGCCAAAAAATCCCGATACTACCCCTACTTCCTGCCCGAGCGTGC
Organism: Candidatus Peribacteria bacterium; assembly: GCA_041691135.1. Lineage (GTDB taxonomy): Bacteria > Patescibacteriota > Gracilibacteria > Peribacterales > Peribacteraceae > JAQBQQ01. Next base: position 211,151 of record JBEPVF010000002.1, on the reverse strand, counting down.
TTTTCGGGTGCATTCGCCTGTTTTATGACTATCCGGAATATCGCCATCATTGCCCACGTTGACCACGGTAAAACGACGCTCGTCGATGCGCTGCTCAAACAGGGCGGAGCATTTGAGGCGCACGAACAAGTGGGGGAGTTGATCATGGACAGCAATGATCAGGAGCGCGAGCGCGGCATTACCATCTACGCCAAGAACACATCGATCCATTACAAAGACTGCAAGATCAATATCGTCGACACGCCGGGACACGCCGACTTCGGATCCGAAGTGGAACGCGTGCTCCGCACTGTCGATTGCGTGCTTCTCCTCGTCGATGCTCAGGAAGGTCCGATGCCGCAGACAAAGTTCGTGTTGAAGAAGTCGCTGGAGCTGGGATTACGTCCGATCGTCGTCATCAACAAGATCGACAAGCCCGCCGCGCGTCCGCTGCAAGTCGTGGACATGGTATTCGATCTGTTCGTCGCACTGGGTGCCAATGATGCGCAGGCCGATTTTCCGTACATTTTCGCCATCGCGCGCGAGGGCATTGCCAAAAAGACGCTCGACGAAGATTCCAAAGATCTGACACCGCTGTTCGAGATGATCATGGCGCATGTGGCCGAGGCGTCGCAGAACACCGATGCGGTGTTCCGCATGCAGCCGTCGGCGCTGGCATACGACAACTATTTGGGCCGCTTGGCTGTCGGTCGCGTGTATGAGGGAACGGTGAAGGTCGGTCAACAGGTGACAGTCAAAAAGCCCGATGGAACCGCGCGTACCGGCAAGATCAGCAAAATCCTGACCAACGAAGGCCTCAAGAAAATCGAAGTACCGGAGGCGAAGGCGGGCGATATCTACACGATCGCCGGTATTCCCGACATCTATGTGGGCGAAACGATCACGACCGATGCAGCCGCCGAGCCGTTGCCAGCCATTCGTATCGATCCGCCAACGGTGTCGATGACCTTCATGGTCAACGATTCGCCGTTCGCCGGTCGCGAAGGCAAGCTCGTGACCACACGACATATCAAGGCGCGTCTGCAGAAGGAACTGGAGACGAACGTGGGATTGCAGGTCGAAGAAATTCCCAACACCGAAGCCTACAAAGTATCGGGTCGCGGCGAATTGCACTTGTCGGTATTGCTCGAGACGATGCGTCGCGAAGGGTTCGAGATCCAGGTGTCGCGTCCGGAAGTGATCATGCGCGAAGAGAATGGCGTAAAGGTGGAACCGGTGGAGCAGGCGATCATCGATGTACCCGAAGTATCGTCCGGCACCGTGATCAACATGTTATCGCAGCGCAAAGGCGAAATGGTCGACATGCGCACCGAGAACGGTCATTCACGTTTGGAATTCAAAGTACCGACGCGCGGACTGCTCGGCTTCCGCGGCGACTTCATTATCGAAACACGTGGCGAAGGAATCCTCAGCCACTCGTTCCTGGCCTACGAGCCGTATCGCGGCGATATTCCAGGTCGCACGCGCGGATCCATGATCTCGATGGCAACCGACGATGCAATGGCCTATTCGCTCTGGAAACTGGAAGAGCGCGGTCGTTTGTTCATCCTGCCGCAGACCAAAATGTACGAAGGGATGATCATCGGCGAGAGCGCCAAACCGGGCGATCTGGTTGTCAACGCCGCCAAGAACAAGAAGCTCACGAACGTGCGCGCCTCCGGTACCGACGAAGCGCTCACTCTCACGCCGATCAAGCCGATGACGCTGGAGCAGGCATTGGAGTATATCGACGATGATGAACTGGTGGAGATCACGCCGAGCAGCATCCGTCTGCGTAAGAAGGTCCTGAACGAGAACGAACGTAAGCGGTCGGAGAAGAAATAGACGCTCCGCTATTCATTGGGCATACATAGAATGATTATTGCTGATTTGGTATGAACGGCTGATACGACGTATCGATCGATACCGGAATCTGTTCCACGTTCTTCACACCGTCTGGCGTGAACGTTATTTTTGCCGTCAGCCCCTGTCTGGTGCCGTTCGACCACATCTGATCGAATACGAAGTTGCCGAGGCTGTAGAAGACATATTTGTTGTGGTAGATTTCGACCGGTTGCACGGTGTGCGGATGCGCGCCCACCACCATGTCGGCGCCGGCATCGATGGCCGCATGGGCGAATGTTTTCTGGCTGTCGGTCGGGACACTGGTGTACTCAATACCGCTGTGCATCGAGACGATCACGATGTCGGCCTTTTCGTTGGCAGCCTTCACCGCTGCCTGCATTTTCGCCACATCCATGATGGCGATACCCGCATCATCCCCCCGGGCGCGGGAGGCGGGGGCAATAATCTTCGGATCGGCATAGGCCAGGAAGGCGAAGGTGATGCCGTTAGTCGTCATGTACTGCGGAGCGTAGGCATGTTCTTCGGTATCACCCGCACCCGCCGCTCGAATATCGGCGGCTTCGAGCGCCATCACTGTCGAACGGATGCCCTGCTTTTTGTAATCGTGCATGTGATTATTGGCGATCGAGAGCGCGCGGAATCCCACGTCGTACAGGCGCTTCTCCACGCCCGGGTCGCTGCGAAACTGCATCGTCGTCGTTGGCGTCAGATCGCCGGGAAAGATGGTGGTCTCCAAATTGCCGAACACGAAATCCGCCGACGACAGATATTCCTTGATGCGCGAAAAAGGATAGAGCGGATCGGCATTCGACCGTATGCCGCGTTGCACCATGCGCGATAGCATCACATCGCCCACTGCGATCATCGTCGCCTGGGGCGTCTCCTGTGCCATCGCTTCCTTCAAATGCTGAAAAGCGATATTGGGTCCGACCAGCATTGCCAGGCTTGTCATAGCGATGCTTGCGATAAGCAGCAGACTTGTGGCGACGGAAAAGGCGACGAGTCGATTCATGAACAATGCGCGGAGCAATGGGGAGCAGAATACTCGTTCCGCCGCCGTTCGCCAGAGCGTCTTTTTGGCTCAAATGAAGCCAGAATGGGCTATAACGCACGAATTTGTTGGCGCATTGAACGCCAAGCGTACAATCGGTGTCAGTTCCCTCCGACTTTTTCTTTACGGTGAGCACAACAGTCGTTGAATCCGGCGCTGTTATCGAAGATTACTCAGCTGTTCTGAGTGATCTGGATCATCGTCAGGGTTTGGTTGCGGCGAATGAGGAGTTTATACATCTTTCGAATCGGACAGCTGCAGAAATTCATGAACTTCTTTCTGGACTGAAAGTGGGAGGGCATCAGAATGCGTGGCAAACAATTGTCGCTTTGCATTGTCCCCTGCACCAAGAACTCGGTTTACCGATACCGGACCGTTCTCCATTCACTCGTGAACAGGAAGATGAAATGGTGATGCGGTTTTTTCATTCGCCATTCCGCGAAGCGTATCGCAATTTACTGAATAAAAAAATATCGCCGCGTCAGGCAGAGGCGGCCATGTGGGACTTCAGGCAAAGACTGATACATGATAACCCCAAGGATGTGCGGGGCTTGCAGTGGTACATCACGCGTAATGATGATCGTGTATCTGAGATCGCTGCCAAGACGGGAGTGAATATTCCTTCAGGTTCGCTGAAAGATTTTTGGGCAACCCCTGCGGGCAGAACAGCGGCGATACAGATGGCGATTGGAAAGATTGAACTTCAGGTGGGAGAAAGACAGATTGATCCAGCATCACACGATGAGTTCATTTACATGGACGCAAAGCTACCTTATATCGATGATCCTGGGCATAAGCCCCTTGTAGTGCTGGAGAAGATACGGCTGCCCCATATGAGTAAAGCATCGTGAGGATACATAAAAAATTTCCCGCTTCTCACGCAGATATCAATTTTTCATTCCTACGAAACGATAGCAATCGTCGCGTCGAAGCTGTCGTTGTGCATGGTGCACGTGCCGGGGCGCACGCCTTCGAACTGCACGGTGTACTCGTCGGAATCGGTGGGTGACTGGCTGGCGATGATGCCGAGATTGCCCTTCGGTTCACACGATAAATGCTCGATCGGTTGGCTTCCCTGATTCAGGTGGATCGTGAAACGGTTCCCTACATGGCAGGTGATCGTGCGGCCGGTATCGGCGGCGGTAATTTCGGACGGACACGTGGTTGCGTCGACGGTAGGGGATGGGACCGGTGTCATCACCGAACCCTGCAAATGCGACATCGTGATGCCCCCGCCAATAAGAAGGAGCGCGACGACGATGACAATGATGGCGTACGAGCGATTCACAAAGAGCATTCTAGCAAGATTTCGGGAGAAGAAAAAGGATGAAATGCCCGTCAAAATCCAAATACCAATGCCAAGGCGGGTGATGAGGTACTTTCGGTGGGTTTGTTATCTCCCGTACGCAGTCAGCACTCGCCGGAGTTCGCTTGCCGGAATAGCAAAGCCGATATTTTGTCCTGATGCTGCGACGGCGGTGTTCATACCGATCACATTGCCCAGTATGTCCAGCAGCGGTCCGCCCGAATTACCCTGATTGATGGCCGCGTCGGTCTGAATGATCTCGCTGAGTGTTTCGGTGCCGTTGCCGAGGCCTGTTTCGGCTGTGATGGAGCGGCCGAGTCCCGAGACCACGCCGACACTCACCGTGTTCCGGTATTCGCCGAGAGAGTTGCCGATGGCAATGGCCGTCTGTCCCAAATGGATATCGTTGTCGCCGGCCAACGTGAGCGGTGGCGTATTGGTGCGGTCAATTTTCAGCAACGCGATATCATTTTGATTGTCCACTTGCAGAACCGTCGCTTTCACTTTCTGTCCGTCATTCAACAGAACCGTATACGAAGCACCGGGATCCGATACCACATGTTTGTTCGTCATCAGCAATCCATCGTTTGAGACAAAGAAAGCGGTGCCTCCGCCGACCACTTGCTCCTGGCTGCCCTGCTGACGGGTGCGCGGCACCCGGACGCGTATGCCGTTGCCCATGTCTATCGTCTGATAGTACCGCTCGATGACCGGCAAGTCTTTGGAAATAATGACGCTCACCACCGCCGCATTGGCCTGTGCCACTGTGTTGATGCGCTGTTGTTCCTCGTAAGGAAACGAGGTAACCGGCGCGGCCGTCGCAACAGCCGGGAGAGAAACGGTCGATGATATTTGACGTGATGCTTGCTTCGCGCTCGTTGCCTGTACCGTCAATACGACGAGCGACAGAACAAAAAAAAGCGGGCCAGTGAAGAAGAGGAATTGCGCATACAGAAAAGGAAATTCATGTGCAAAGACGCGCGACTCTCCCGAGGCTTACGTATTTATTCGATTTTTTTTACTTCCACTCGGCGTGCCATGTTTTTTGGCCTTCCACCTGTGTGCGTCCCTGGGCGATATGTGCCAGTAGATCCCGCACGCGTTCGAGTGTGATGGTCCGTGGACGCATACCGACCATGCGTTCGTCGCCGTCATTGGTGATGTGATATTCCCAGGTCGAACCGGCGTCGCCGGTAAGCGTGATGCCGTCCGGAGTGAAGTGTAGCGTTAAGCCATCGGCCTGCAGCGAGACGATCCCGGTAGCGCGCGCCTGGGCTAGGGAATCGTGTACCGTTGTCGGGTGTGGTACGGGTGTGGCCTGATTGGAAGCGGTCGACGATTCGGCTGCCACAGCATGCTTCGGTACGATGATGGCTGAGTCGATCGGAATGCTACGAATGGCAGTCACGTGGGCGCGTAAGTCTTTGAGCGGATACTCGGCCGTGCGCGTGGTGCCATGATCATCGAAAGCGATGACGAGATTCGCGCCGGTGCGTCCGATGGTGCGCGCCCAGAACGCGGGTTTGCCGTCTTGCCAATCGATGCGCACTTCGCGCGGCATGTTCAGTCGGGTGAGGGCGGTAAGAATATCGGCGGTTGATGGCGGACCTTCGGGTACGGAGGGTGCTTTGGCAGATGTCGCAGGCGTAGCGGCGGGTGCAACCGGATGTATGGTTTCGATTTTGCCAACCACTTTCTGTGTCAATTCGACGAGCGGATGTTCGTGCAGCGCAGTGCCTGTGCCATCGTCGTACTCCAACACGAAGAACGCGCCGCTCCGGCCGCGAACGATTGCGATGGTCGCTTCTTTTCCGACTCCTATATTCAGTACCACTTTGCCTCCCATCTCGAGTAAGGCGAGAGATTTCTCTTCCTTGGTGGCCAAAGGTGTATAGGAAGGCGGTGCGGAGTCGGTCACGTCAATGAGTATACCAGATTGAAGTCAGCACCTCTGATTTTCTCAATTGTCTGTCTGTAAATCGGCATACACGGCCAAACGATCCTCGTATCGATGCTGATCCTTCAGCCAAGCGCCGCCGCAGGTAATGAGATTGAGGTGCGTGCCATCGCTGTGGCCAAATAGTTCTTGAAGCGGCGCGTTAGAGGACACATAGGATGCCGTGCGCCGTACGACAAAAGTGCGAACCAGGTTCGCGTCGTCGACAACTTGTAGCACATCGCCGGGCTTCAATTTTTTCAATTCGTAAAAAACAGCTTTGCCAGTGGGACTGTCGAAGTGTCCGTCGATCACCGCATTACCGATGTCACCCGGACGGGGACCCAGATCGTACCAGCCCGTGTCATTCCATTCTTTCGGTACGTCCATCTCTCCCGATGGCAAAAGGCCGATCGGTTCAATTGCTGCATCCACTCGAATGGTGGGAATGACGAGGCGCACCGGCGTGCCGACTTTCTGTCTCTCATCGATTGAAGAAGAAAGCGGAAAGATCGTTGAAGCCGATGAGGTGTTCACCGGTAATGTTCCGCTCCATGCCGACGAGCGCGCCATGCCCAGCATGCCCGCCACGGTAAGGATGGCGAGCGTGCTGGCTATGAGGAGTGCGCGGGAAATATTGCGCATAGGTTTAAGGGATTTACTTCACAACCTCTGCCATCGTGCCTGCACCGGTGTTCGGCAGGCTCGCTGGAATGGCTGTTCCGTTTGAATTGATTGAACTCGTATCGCCTGCGTCGACGCTGGCGCCGCTGTTGGGATCGGTAACAGTTGTACTGGTTGAACTGTCCACTCCGGTGCTGGTCGTGGTATCCGTCACCGAATAAACTGATGACGAACTGACGTCCGTCATATCGGTCGTACTTGAACTACTTACCTGGGCAAGTGCCGGTAAGACGAATGCACTGCCCGCGATGACGGCCGATGCGGCTATGAGTTTGCGCTTCATACACAAATGGGAAAAAATAATAAAAAATTTACGAACACTCTGTGTGACGCGCATAGATCGGATCTCTTTCGCATCTTGTGTAGAACATTCTACTTTTAGCGCAGGCAGTCGCATAAAGTTCCTGAGCCGTATTGATGTCCGAAGACGAAAAAATCGGTTTTTTCGTAGCAGGCAGACCAGGTGCGCCGTCAGATACATGTCTATTACTTCTTTCCTTTTTTTTATATGTTTGCCTCCACAGCACCACCACAGGCCCGTTCATTTTTTCTGGCAGCTTTCTTACTTGCAGGCGCCGCAATTGCTTGGCAATTCCAGTCGGCATTCGCCGCCAGCGGTTCGACGATCATATCGACAGGAACCGGCAGCACGAGTGTGATGGTCATGAAACATTTGTGTAACGGATCGATAAAGACGCTGGCCGATCTGCAAGCGCTCGAAAGCCATGCAAGTGATCCGGTACAGGCATTTCTGCAAGCTGAAGCCGCTTGTCCGGTGATTCACACGCCGGATCAGCGAGGGTTGTCGGGAGCGATTGCGGGGCCGGCGATGCCATTTGCTTTTGATATGATTGATGCGCAGGGCACCGTGCATCCCTGGAGCCAGGCAGCTTTTACGCCGCAGTCGATCTGTGAAAGTGCGGGTACCGGAGACGTGAACGGCGACGGAGTGGTGTCGGGCAGTACCTGTTACGATATTTCACACTACGACTTCACGCTTCCCACCGGACCGACGACGGTTCTGGAAACGCTGATGCCGTCGGGTGCATCGTTTGGCACGGTGCGATTCACACCGTCCGGACTTGTTCCCAATAACGACGCGGCGTCACTCAAGACGATGTACGCTGCCAATGGCGTCATCTTGCTCGATACGTCCGCAGATACGGATCGCAGTGTGATGCTGCATGTCTACAATTTCGGCGGATCAGGAGCGGTCGCCGGTTCGGGCAGTAGCATGTCGTCATCCAGTCTGTCGACGTCGACCGGCGTTCCCCTTTGCATGGGAAAGACGGCCACAATCTACGTTGCGAACGGAATCATCCACGGCGGACCGATGAATGGTCAGCAGTACACCGGTTTCTTGCAGGGAACGGGTGGAGCGGATGTGATGGTCGGAACGAGCGGTGATGATCACATGGTCGGTGCTGAAGGAAACGATATCATTTGCGGCTTGGCCGGAAATGATTATCTCCAGGGTGATCAGGATAACGACACGGTCGTCGGCGGTACCGGCAAAAGCCTTCTCGAAGGCGGACAAGGTGCCGATACGATCATTTCGGCCGGTCAGGTGACCATGAAGGGCGGTAGCGAAGAGGACCTCCTGTGCGGCGGCGATGCTGCCGGTTATCTGAACGGCGAGGACGGCAACGATACGATCGACGGTGGCTTGCTCAATGGCGACGAAGGTGGCAATGGCACGGACGTGTGTTACAGCGGCGCATGGCAGGCGAATTGCGAAGACCAACGCATAGGCAACGCGACTGAGTGTACGGTCCTGCGCGGTCAGCTGGGCGTGAGTTACAGCGTCGGCGGTATCAGTAGCGAGTCATCCGTCGCGTCGATACCGGCATCAGTTTCTTCGTCATCACTCAGTTCGGCACCGACGACTTCGTCGGCGGCCGTGAGTGAGTCGAGTACGTCTGTGACGAGTAGTACGTCCATCAGTTCTACACCTGCTTCGAGTCTCTCCTCCGAACTTCCTTCTTCCAGCAGCGAAGTGACGAGCGCGAGTAGCACATCGAGTCTAAGCTCTTCGAGTAGCACGGCGGCAACTACCAGTGAGTCGGCTAGCAGCGTATCGTCGACGAGTGCGACGAGTACCAGTTCTTCTTCCTAAATAACTTCTTCGGGGAACCGAACACCGTTCGCAAGAACGGTGTTTTGGTATAGCACGAGAGCGTGCGGATGATCCCGAATGATTCAGTGGTTTCTAGCTGCGGAACTCGAATAATTCCTCCTTCGGAAAGCGCACCTTCTTGTCTTTTGCGGCATTGTCATCCGCAGCGCGGAAGCCGAGGGTGCAGAGGGCGGTGGCTGTGAGTCCCTGCTTACCGAGTTCCAGAATTTCGTCGAATTTCGCTGCGTCGAAACCTTCCATGGGACAACCGTCGATTTGCATCTGGGCTGCACCGGACAAGAGGAAACCGAGAGCGATGTACGTTTGTTTCTTGTCCCACGCTTCCAGATCAGCTGGTGTCTGATGTTCAATCGATGCCGCCATCATGTCATGGAATGTTTTTAAGTTTTCGGCAGGTATACCGCGGGTTTTGGCAATGAGATCGATATAGTGGCCGACATAGGCACTGTCGATGGTTTTGCGCGCACACAAGACGATCAAATGCGATGCATCGGTGACCTGGCTCTGACCCCATGCCGCCTCACGCAGCTTTACGCGTAATTCCGGATTCGTGATCACAAGGAACTTGTAGGGTTGCAAGCCGTAGGACGAAGCCGACAAGCGTGCAATCTCCAGCAGTTCATCAAGCTGTTCCGGTGTCAGTTTTTTGGACGGATCGAATTTTTTGGTGGCGTAGCGCCATTGCAGGTTGTCGGTGTAGGTGGACATGGAAAAATTGAGGATGGAAAAATAGTAGTTTCACCATAGCCTCATGCTATTATAAGAGCAAGAACATACTAAGAAGTTATATACTTCCCTTTAATATACTATGATTCCTCACTCTTCCATTCACGACGCGCAGTGCGCGCAAGGATGTCCGGTCACCATTTCGCTCGGCGTGATCGGCGGTAAATGGAAGCTGCCGATTCTATGGCATTTGCAGGAGAGTAAGAAGCGCTACAGTGAACTGCAGCGCGGCTTGGGGCGCATCACACCCAAGATGTTGGCGCAACAGCTGCGCGAACTGGAACATGATGGCATCGTCGAACGTACCGTTTTCCCGGTTGTTCCGCCGCGCGTGGAGTACGCGCTCACGACGTACGGTCGCACGCTCAATCCGATGATCGATACGCTCAGCGACTGGGGGACGAAACATTTGAAGCGCAGCGCTCGTCAGAAGTAGTGATCTTTATTGATTCGACAGCAATTCCTCGGTGCCGCTGCCGGTTTTATGGCGTGCGTACAAAATGCTTGTGCCGGCGAAACCGATCAGAACGGTACTGCCGTCGTCCAAAATATATTCGGAAATATGCAGACCACTGCCCAAATCTTGATCCGGTTGGCCGAATGCGGCCACCAGATCATCGCTGCCCATGTCGGCGTGTAACTTCGTTGTAAAATCCTTGAGCGTCAGCGTACTTGTCTTCTGTGGCACAGAGCTGCTTGTCACGGAAGAGACGGACGACGCGGCCGACGAGACGGTGTTCGCATTTTCCCATTCGTTGGTTGCGGCCGGCTCGACATGCCTGTTACAGGCGATGAGAATGAGACTCAACAACAGCAGATACGGCATATTCGGATTATAGAGGAGAGGACATTTGATCATCCACACAAAAACTGCGGCCCGTGGGGACCGCAGTGATCGACGTTTATTCTCGACGCTTATTGCGCCTGGTCGACGGCGTTCAGATCATCGATCTGGCTTTGAATCTGATCCTTCGTATTATTCGCAGTATCCATACCGTTATTCATGGTATCGATCTGATTCTGCCATACATCTTCTTTATCGGTATCGGGTGAGGCCTTCGCTTCTTCGCGATCGATTCTTGCCTGGAGCTGATCGATTCGCTTCTGTGCTCTGGCGATTGACTGATCGATCCTCGTCACACTTTTCGTCAGCAATTTGAGCAGCTTTGTTTTCTGCGTGGCTGACAGCTGTGACGTATCGATCTGATTCATCATTCCTGGCATGCCACCTGCCATGGAAGTGTTTTGTCCCTGGTTCTGATTCTGGCCCATCGGCAAATTCAACATATTCGGCTGCATGATGTTCGTCGGTGCGGAGCCGCCCACAAAGTTGCCCGGCTGAAGCTTGATCATATCGCCAGGCTGACTGCCCTGGCTGCCGTCGTTCCCCGGCATCGGCATATGATTCATGAACAGCTGCATGTTCTGCATCGAACTTGGATTCTGCATCGGCTGGTTCATAAAGTTCTGCGGCATCGTGTTCATCGGCATTCCGGACGGCGATGCATTAGAGCCGTTGAAGGGCATCATCGGGTGGTTCATCGAACCGGGACCCTGATTACCGTTATTCTGTTGCATGCCCGGCATGCCGTTCATTTGCTGCATCATGCCAGGTTGCATGCTGCCGCCCTGTGGCATCATCGGCATCTGGCCTTGCATGGAATTCATTTGCGGGCCGGGGCCTCCCATGGCGGCCGACAGACTGGCGAAGGTGATCGCGCCCGAAAAGACCGCTGCGGCCAGCCCGGTCACGAGCAGGTGATTGGTAGAATACTTAGACATAGAAGGGGTGTGGGGAAGTGTGTGTTGTATATATTATAACATTTAAATGAATATTTGACAATAATCAGATTAGCTCATAAGAAATGGAGATTTAAGCAGAATGGGATATTTGAAAGCTGGAAGGGAGATGGGGGTCATTGTCATAACATGGATTCCACACCGTCACTGTCTCTGGTTTTCTTCCCCTTCCTCATTTATGGCAACTCTCCTTGAATTGTTCATTGCGTACAAACTACTGGCGTGGTTTGTGGGACTTATCCTTCTGATCGGCATCGTGTTCGGCATCAGGGCACTGATGCGACGACCCTAAAATACGGTCTGAGTTTCCTCCGCTCATCGGAAGAAGAGTGAAAATTTTATTTGCCGGAGAAATTTTGTAATAGCCGCTTGCGGTTGTCGTCTCGATTTCCATTCAGATCTCTTCTTCTCTCACACCTTATGGAAACTTTACTGGGTTTTACGCGGTATCAACCGCGGAGGATGGCGGCCCTGGCCGCTTTGACGATCGCGGCGATGGTACTGCCGGTCTTTCATGCGTTTGCCGACGGGCAGTGGCTGCACTTAAGTGCGTATTCCGGTCCTCCCGGTTCGCATCTGACGATCGGTGGCGATGGATTCGCCGCTAATGAAACGGTGACGGTGTCTTTTCAGGGGGCGACACAGACGGCAACGACCAACGACGAAGGGTCTTTTTCGGCGCTTGATTTCGTTGTACCGGTACGACCGGCCGGTTCGTATTCCATCACAGCCACCGCTCCGTCGGGCGGAACGGCGAACGGCAGTTTCTATATCGAAGGCGTGTGGGCTAACGCCTCGCCATTCGACTGGTGGTTGCCGCCGGGCGGATCTCTTGGCGTGAACGGCGAAAACTTCCAGGCAGGCGAGACGGTGAACATGTTTGTGGATGACAGTACGACTGTAGCGGCAACGGCCGTGGCAGATGCGGGTGGAACGTTCAGCAAAGCCAATGCACTCACAGTGCCCAATGGTGACGCCAATAAGAAAATGAAAGTGACGGTGGCGGGGCAGAACAGCGGGGCAATGGCGTCGTTCGAAATTGCAGTCGGCGGTTTCTACGCACATGTATCGCCGTCCAGTTACTATGCCGATCCCGGTCAAACGATCGGCGTGATCGGTGGAGGATATTCTCCCGGCGAAGATGTAATGGTGAAAGTTGGGACAACGGTGGTCGGAACATTCCCGGCCGACGGCCTGGGCGACTTTGCGGCACCTGATTCGATTCATGTCGGCTTCGGCAGCACGAGCGTCACGATTTCTGCCGAAGGAGCTACGAGCGGTGCATCGGCATCGGTGGATGTGCAAGTGGGAACATTGTTCCCGCATGTCAGCCCATCGGCGTACTACGGCACGCCGGGACAGAAAATAGGCGCAACTGGCGGAGGGTATGCGCCCGGCGAAACGATCGATTTGATGGATGGCACGACAAAGCTCTCGTCCTTTACGGCCAACGGTACCGGTGACTTCTCGGCACCCGATGCAATCACGCTCGGGTTCGGTGCCGCCGCCAAAACATTCACGTTCATCGGCGAGAGCAGCAACGGGTCGGCATCATTCGATGTATCCATCGGACAGCTGTATCCGGGCGCTACGCCCACGGCATACTTTTCGTTGCCCGGCGATACGAACGGCGTGAGTGGCACAGGGTTCTATCCGGGTGAAACAGTCAGATTGGAAGATGCAACAAATGCAGTCATTACCACGGCGCAGGCCGATGTGGATGGCAACGTGACGACACTTACCCATTCGATCACCATTCCGTGGGATGCTACGGGGAACGTGACGTACTTCCTGATTGGCGAGACAAGCCACGGTTCGGCGAACGTTTCAATCGCGACCGGCGGCTTCTTCCCCAGTGTCACGCCTTCCACGTGGTACGTGGTGCCGGGCAAGACAATGTCGCTCGTCGGCACGGGCTATGGCCCGAACGAGGCGATCGATCTAAAAGTCGACGGCGTGAAAGTCGGCAGTGCGACCGCCGATGCGAACGGTAACTTCACCGGATCATTCCATGCACCCACTACCGGCACGCACTTCTTGGCCTCGGCCGTCGGCGCCAATACCAAAGGCGCAGCGCAGGCGGCGATCAGTTTGAACGTCGACTGTTTGGTAGATGAGACGGCGGCCCCCTAGTGACCCCAAAAATGAAACCGCCCGAACCGAAAGGGGAGGGCGGTTTTGTAGTGATCAGTTGCTGGAATCACTGTCAGTGTTAACGTGTCGAAGGCTGACCGCTCATCGGCCCTGTATCAAGTGTATTAAAAAGTACGATGCGATCACGATCAGCGAAAGAAATGCAATGACGCACACGGCGATAAACACGGCGAGTGCGACTTTGGCGCGCTTCAACGTCTGGTCGATCTGGCGTCGCAACGAGAGGGTGCCGATGGTATGGAGAACGCGGGTCGTAAGGCGCATGCAAGTGAAAGGAATGTGATGTTAGCCGACGTGGCTCGGCAAAAAATCTTACTTCACGCTACCTGACTCATGTAAAGATACAAGTAACTCAAGCGAAAAGTGCGCTTCTCTTTATGGAAATTCACTCCGTACGCAAGTCGACATCAGGTAAGTTCGCCCCTCCTGTTGCGTCATAGTTAACAGTGCATAAGCACGTGGATTTCCCTTATCCTTTCCTTTCTATCGTATGGAGACATTTCTCAAATTCTCCGCTATTGCCGTGCTGTTCGGTGGCGGATGGGCTGTTCTGTATTTGATTCTTCATATTTTGCACTGATCCGGAGCAAGAGCATTTGTATTTTTTCCCATCACCCCGCATGCAGCAAACTCTTCAACAAGTCGACCGTGAATACGATGCGTACATCATTGATACCTGTCGTGTTGTCGGAACCGGCAAGTTTATTCCGGGCGCCATTATTTACAAAGGCCGGAAGAAAGTCGACGTGAAGCAGTGGAAGAAGGCATTTGATACCCAGGAAGAAGCAAATGCTTTCGTAAAGAAATACTTCCAGAAAGACGGCATTGCGGAACCGAAAACGGATGCCGAAATTTGGAAAAGTTCATTGAGCCGGTATTAGAGAAAACCGAGGACCATACAAAAACTGCCCCATTACGTGGGGCAGTTTTTTACTATATGTGCAATTTCTTATTGAAGCATTCCGTCGAAGGCTGTCTTGAAGGTGTCGAACGGATAGGCGCCGCTGATTTGCTGTGTCTTGCCGTTGGGTCCGATGATCCAGAAGCCCGGTGTGCCATCGATACCGGCAGCCGAACCGTCAGCTTGATCTTTCTGAATGACAGATGCCATATCGTGATTCTTCAAGCAGCTGGCGAATTTGGTGGCATTCAGACCGATGTCCGCGGCGTACTTTTTGAGCGTGGCAGTCGGATCGGATTCATTGCTCCATGTTCCCTGATTCGTGAACAGCGTGTCGTGCATTTGCCAGAACTTTCCCTGAGCATTGGCGCACATCGCCGCTTCGGCGCCGATCATCGCATTCGGGTGAATCTGCGTCAGCGGGAAGTTGCGCAGTTCGTATTTGATCTTACCGGTGTCGACATAATCAGCCTTGATTTTGCCGAATGTATCGGTGAAATGGCGGCCGCAGTACGGGCACTGGAAATCGGTGAATTCGACGAGCGTGATGGTCGCGTTCTTCTGTCCAAGCGTGGGCCCGATACCCGTCTGAGGAGGCGTACCGGTCGCCGCCGCCGGTGGTGGCGGAACGGAGGGAGCGGTCGGCGCCTGTGCGACCTGCTCGGTTGGTGCAACCAAAGTTCCGCCATGCATGAAACTGTTCAGGCTGTATCCGATGATGACGCCGAGCAGACCCATCGAGATGGCGAACCATTTGTCATTGTTCGAAGAGACGGTCATAGGTGGTGGGGGTGGCGGAGGTGGAGAAAACGATGGACGAGGTGGCGGAGGCGGAGGCATTGGCCCCTGCTCCGTTTGAACCGATTTGCGCACAGCCATAGCAGAAGAAATGGAAAGAGATAAAGGAGAGAGCGGGTATCAACTACCCGGCTCGTGCGAGTACGTGGGGAATGTACCGGAGATCGGGCGTAAATCCATACCCGTAGGGAGCATTTCGTCGTGAATCGTACGGGGAGCGAACCGAAGGAAGCGATGAAACCGAAGAAACCGAGGAATATATTCGGTTTCTTACGCCGTGGAGTGATTGCTTTCTCAACGCATCTTTTTGAAAGATCGTCGGTTGTCTCGGTTCCCTTGGCTTCATTCTCAGGGGAGTACCTTCGCCAAATCCGTCGTGTCCAACATCATGATCCTCGGCAGTTTCATCAGGTCGTCTTTTTCCGTCACCGGCCGCGGATCCATGATCGTGCCGGTGATGTAACCGGCTTTTGCGGCGTGGTCGCGGACCGTTTTGTTGTGTGCCGTCGACGGGTAAGCGATATGCAGCACGGGTTTGCCGATGAGCTCTTCCAGCACGCGTTTGCTCTCCTGCAGTTCCCAATCCAGTTTCGCAGCCGACAGAGTGGTGAGCGTGGCGTGCGTCACGGTGTGCGATTCCACGTCCATGCCGCGTGCCGCCAGATCTTTCGCTTTGTCGCGCGTGATGAAATTCGGATTGTCGAGCCGCTCGGTGACCAGATAAAAAACGGCGATCTGTCCGTGCTGTTCCAGGATCGGCAAGCCTATGTCGTACGGTGTCAGATTGTTATCATCAAATGTGATGACGATCGGTTTGGCCGGGCCGGCTTGTTCGCCCTTCAGGATCGCCGTCAGTGCGTTCAAATCAATCGTCGTGTAGTGATGATCGACCAGCCACTGCATCTGTCTTGCGAAGCCGCCCGGTGATACTGACATCTTCGCGCTCCAGGTGGTGGGTGCCCAGCCTTCGTTCTCGCGCAGATGATGGTAGACAAGGATGGGAATGCGAAGTCCTTTTGGTTTGACGGGTGCGCTCGAAGATTCCGATGCCGGGAACATGCCCAGATAAAAAGCGGCCGATGGCGATACATTTTTTTTCTGTGATGATGCGGACGAAGAAGAATGGACGGCGCTCGTGGTGCGTGCAGACAACAACGATGCTTGCTCTCGACCTGTGCACGCAGTCAGCAAAAGCGTTCCAACGAGTGTGATCAGCGGAATGAGCCGGGAAGCCATGCGGCACATGGTACCCCGATCGGGGCTTTGGGAAAGAGGGATACGCGAAAGGGATTCAGATGAGTGGTAATCTAAAACAAGGCCACTGTGAGGTGGCCGTGATGTCTCTCAGAGAAGGAGGTCGCTTTTGATCGCCATTTTGGCGGGTGGCACACCTGCTGGAAGCGACTTCTTGGGCGGTTCTTTTGTGAAGCGAAGTTCGATCTTCGCCACCGTATCGCCACCGCGTTTGGCGTGGGGGTCTATGTCCAAGGGCATCTTCACTTCCAATCCGATGCTCACGGACTTCTGCCAGGCGGCACATCCTGTGCACAGAGGCAGAACCAGCAGAGAAAGAGCGACTCTGAATCCCACAACGGTCTCCTTTCGTGGGTCTGACGGACATCTTCCCAGCGTCGTGCTAGCATAGTAAAATAAAATAAAAAATGTATTAAGTCAATATATTTAAAAAAGAAGGTTCAAGACCCAGTTAGGGCTACTCCTGGCACTTTTTGGGGCAGCGTCCTTTCCTATTCTTGCTCCACGTGGCTGCACCGTGTCTAACGCATGTCATTTTTGGGACAGTTGTTTGTCTACTAGAACAATATGGCTCCTCGCTCCGCGTACCGCATCGTCCTGTCTGTGATTATCAGCTCCTATGCCGCCGGTATTCCGGTGGCTTCCGCCGCTGTTGTCGATTGGCAGAAAGGCGCCAACATCAATCCGGCGTGGTCCGGCGATTTCGGGACCGAATCATTCCGGCAATCGCTCGACCAACTGGTCGGCACGCACGCCAACGCGGTGAGCCTCATCATTCCGTACTACCAATCCGATGTCTCTTCCACCGATCTGGCACCCGGCTGGAATACGCCCACCGACGACTCACTGATCGCTGGCATCGAGGCGGCGCATAGCCGCGGCCTCGCCGTCATGCTCAACGTGCATGTCGAAACGAAGGATCACGGCTGGCGCGCGAATATTGATCCGACCAATCGGGACGAGTGGTTTGCGAACTACGGTGCGGTGTTGCGTCACTACGCATTCCTTGGTGCCCAAAATCAGGTGGAGGCACTGTGCATCGGCACCGAAATGATCAAGCTGACATCGCCGGAGATCAACGCGTCAAACACACAACATTGGAAAGATCTGATCACTGATCTGCGCAATGTGTTCCCGGGCAAACTCACCTACAGCGCCAATCACGGCGGTCTCGGACTCATCGACGAAAAGAAGGACATCGGTTTTTGGAGTGATCTCGATATGATCGGCTTGTCGGCGTATCACCCGTTGTCGCAGTCGGGCACGGTGACGATTGATCAGATGAAACAGGAATGGGATGCATGGAACCATTCCGAGGTACAGCCGCTGGGACTGCAGTACGGCAAGCCAGTGATCTTTACCGAAGTCGGCTACCGCAGCATCACCGGTGCGCACAAAGATCCATCCAATTGGTCGCTGGGCGGTTGCTACGACGGCAACGAACAACTGAATGATTACGAAGCGCTTTTGTCGTACTGGAACACGCAAGCGGGTATGCAGGGTATGTATCTGTGGGATTGGAAGAGCCGTGCGATGGCGGGGGGTCCGGGCGATGTGGCGTTCACACCGCAGGGCAAACCGGCGCAGCAATTGCTCACACAGTGGTATGGCGCGGGCAACACCTTGTCGCCGTTGCCGCTCGAGAGCAGCGGTTCGTTCATCAATTGTACGGCGGGATTTGCCGCTGGTGCAGAGAGCAGTTCCATTCTGGCGAGCAGTGCGTCATCAGCTACAAGTGGCGGATCTTCGTCATCATCCGGCGGCGGAGGAGGGACAACCGGGTCATCCTCGAGCGAGAACGGCACGGGCGGCGGTGGAGCGGGAGGCGGAAGTAATCCGGACACGGGTGGTGTGGGAGGTGGTGGCGGTGGAGGTGGAGGTGGAGTTCCGGGATTGCCAGACGCAGGTGGCGGGCCTTCGGTAGCTATTCCCCGGCCCGGATATGGTGGCGGTCGCGCCGAAGAAGTCATTCCCAACGGTCCGCCGGCAGCGGGCAGAGGCGAACTGCCGCCGGTGCAAGGTGCTTCCTTGCCGCTCATCATGCTGTTGGCATTGTCCGTGTACGTATGGCCGGAGATCCGCCGCGTATGACCATCCGCTTGTCAGTCGTGCAGCGGCTCGGGTTTGTCCTGATTCTGCTGATTCTTTTTCTTGTCGGTGAATATTTGCTCATCCTGTTTCCATCGAACGAGACTCCTCCTTTCAGAGCAAGCGTACTGACGTCTTCATCCGCGCCGATGGTGTCGTTGCCGGCGCGCCTGCGCATTCCGCGACTGCGTATCGATGCGTTGATCGTATCGGTTGGACTCACGCCCAAAGGGAACATGGATATACCGGCGCGTGCGGATCAAATCGGCTGGTTCTCGCCGGGTGCGATGCCGGGAGAGAAAGGGAATGCGGTAATGGCCGGACATCTCGATACGGTCGCCGGTACACGCGGCGTTTTTTGGGATCTCAAAAAATTGGTCGCCGGCGATGACGTCTCCATAGAAGATGCGGCCGGCCGGTTGATGCATTTTCAGGTGACGGCCAGTCAGGCCTATTCGACAGAGCGCTTTCCTCTCCGGCAAGTTTTCGGCACGGCGAGCGGCGCGCAATTACAACTGATCACCTGCAACGGCCTGTGGAACCGCGATGCGCACAGTTACGACAAACGGTTGGTCGTGACGGCGGAACTGACAAAATCGTTGAGTGATATCGTCGCTGACCAGAGCGGAAAAGTCATGTAGCAAGATCAACGGAGAATCATGCTTCGAGCCGGGGTGTTTTTTCGCGCCAAGCGCGACTGCATCAACTCCGCGATCCTCTCCCGCCGTTCTCCTATCGACCAGTACACTGCAAAAGCAATAATGCCGGCGAGAGCCATTCCTATCTGGTAGACAATCGGCAGACTGCCGAAGTAGGCGTACAACACGGCGCCCGGTCCTACGCCTATGATGGTGACGAGCAAAAATTTCCAGCGGTTGATATCGGTGAACATGCCGAAGGCGTAACTGACGATGTCGGCGTGGACGACCATGCGGATAAAGATCGCATGCAGCAATCCATCACCCTGCACGAGCGTTGCGATCGTGTCGAGTTGCGATGTCGGAATGATTTTCATCATGAACGGCTTGCCGACGAAGCGCGAAAATTCGAACAGCAATTGTGCACCCAGTACCCACGCAACCAGCGTAAGAATGGCTGTAGTAGGCCATCCCCAGAGCAGGACGGCAATGGGAATAAAAGGAATGAGACTGCCGAACGGAATGATAACCGTGGCGATACCGATGCCCACGTACAGCAACATGTTGGTACTCGATGCATTCTGATTCAGCAGCGCGCGCATCTGATCGTAGTGCGTTTGCGCCAGGTACGACACGCCGATCAGCAGAGTGAGTCCGATCAGCAGCGGCCAGATCTTCTTGAATACATTGATCATGACGAGAGTATGTCGGAGAAGAGCTTAAGGGTGAATTAAGAGACGGTTGAAGTAGTAGATCCTGCCAGATGTCGGACGGAAAAAGAATTTTTTTCACGACATATCTTTCATGAACGGAGAAAAGTATCTGGAGCAGTTCCACTTTCGGCGACCGACGGCCTGCCGCAGAAGATTTTTTTGGTTTTCACCCTCAAATCGCCTTTTTGGCTCGTTATAAAATTTTGCCCCTCTCGGCCCCGTACTGCCCAAATTCGATTTAAAGTGATGTATAAGCAGCCATATCGACAAATTTGACAAAAAAATTCTCTTGACGTAGGAGCCGCGAGGAACTTTAATTTGCCCCGTTTACTGTTTTATGCATCCCCAACTATGACTACCGCCGAACTTCATCATGATCCGTACCCTGGAGGAGTTGCCTCCATCGAACAGCCTGCTGGCGAAGCCAATGGTTCTACCAAAGGAGGTGGCCATGGACATGGCGACGATGGAACGAGTGAAGCGACACAAACCTTCAAAACAGGAAAGTTCTGGTTACGTACCTACGGCGAGACGCGCTTGGAGGTTATTCCTCAGGTCGAAGTGATGACGGCAGCAGTTGCTCTCGAAATTAAACATGCCATTGTTCATGCTGTGAATGAGAGTGATCATGGTGGTGAAGGTCATGGCGATCATCCCTCAAATTTGGGCGATGTGGACAAATGGGACACGCTTATCGTTAATTGTAAGAATGTAGATACTTTTAGAGATGGTGCTATGCATGTTCTTGAGCATGCAGCAGCGCCTGAGTATACAGATCTTTGGTTCGCCGTAAGTCATGAAGCAAAAACAACATTCTATCATAACGGCCATGCTCAGAAAGGAATGGGTGACCCAAGCGATACAGACATCGATCCCTTGGTTCGTGACCGTTTCGCTCTTGGTGAAGAGAGATATATTTCAGAGGAAGCCTCACATGATACGCATGCTCACGATGACCATGCACATGAGGATATCCTTGAGTTTACGGCTTCTCACCAGCACCATTCTGTAGCTGAGGCACTGGCACATGCTGCCTAAGAATTACAGCAGATGGAATGACTGCAAGAAGAGCGCATCATGATTGTTATTCGCGACGTCACCGGTGATGGTCACTTGGTAGATCTGATGATCGACGCTGATCATCATGCCGCGCACCGAGCGGGAAGCGGGCAATGATAAGACGAAATCGAGCGACGGCTTCTTTTCGTGCGCGCTGAATATTTTTTGGGTGATGGTGCTGCCCGAGTAAGCCTGCTTCAGACCGTCGAGTGCATTGGCCAGTACCGACTGCGCGTCGACCGTATTGAACGCGCGCGGCAGAACGGTCACCGTCACATCATAGTTGGGACCGCCTGATTCCGTGGTGGTGAACACGAAGATGGGAATCGTCACGCCGGGGGTGGCGCTCGGCACTTCCCGGGATATTTTTTGCGGAGTACCGGGCATCAGTACGTTAAAACCGAAGTCATCGGACTGAAACGTCGGCCAACCGGCGGTATTGTCGATGCGCGGACTGCTGCATCCTACGAGTGTAAGAATGATGCTCGCCGACAGCGCCAGGGAGAATCCGTGCCGCATGTTGTTCAGCATACTCCGGTCGGGCGGGTTGTCATTAGCAGCTCGCGCGTTGCCATGTAAAATGCGGCTGATGCGATCGTGGTTTCTTTTCGGCAGTCTGCTGCTCCTGACGGCGTCGGCGCCTGCCATGCAACAGTATCGGTTCGATCAGCCGATCGATGCGCTCAGCATCGGATTTGTTTCGTCGGCGACGAGTGCTGATGTGAGTGCCTGGGAAGGCACCCAGTGGTCGCCGTGGTACACGGTAGAGCGTGATGAGGAAGATCCGACTGTGACGGAGTCCACGCTCGTCATGTTCAAGGAGTCCGTTTCGCTGGTGCGGATCCGCGGTGCGAGCGTCGACGATCAATTGCATCCCATCCGTGTCTCGCACGATCCGGTGCACTACACGACGGCCTCCACCGATGATCCCGGTCCGCCGCATATTCTCTCGCGTAGCGACTGGGGTGCCGACGAGAGTCTCACCATCGGCGATAAGATCGTCACCGAAGCCGAGTTGAACGCGGTGATGCGCAGTGACCAGGTTCCGTCACGCACGGTCAATTGCGCTCAGCTGCAGAAAAACTATCCGGATGAATTCACAGTGACGAAAACGGTGAGCACAGCACCCGATGGAAAACCGTACAGTTGGCCGATCCAGTATTCACCGTCGATTAAATTATTTGTAATCCATCACACGGCCGATCAGGTGACCGGCGAAACGCGCAGTGCGGTGGAACGCATGCGGGCGATTTACCAATACCATGCCAAGAGCCGCGGATGGGGAGATATCGGCTACAACTATGTGGTCGACGAAGACGGTCAGATATACGAGGGACGCCAGGGCGGTGACGACGTCGTGGGCGGGCATGCCTTCTGTTACAACGTCGGCACGATGGGCATCGCGTTGATGGGCAATACCGATACCGAAAAACCGACGCAGGAACAGATCCACAGTCTGCAGTCATTGCTGGTTACCCTCAGTCAGAAGTACAGCGTGGATCTGACAAAAAATGTTACCTTCCACGGTCGCGACATGCCTCCCGTTGTCGGTCATGGCGATCTGATGGGCACTCGTTGTCCGGGTTATTATGTGCGGGGCGTGCTCGATCAGATTCGCGATAATGCGCGGACCGGAAAAGTGTCGGCTGATGTGCGCTTCCCGCCTCCGCCGCCGGCCGCAATCGATGTGTCGTCTTCCGCCGAAAAACAACCGCGTTCCATCGCCATCGGCACGAACGGAATTTTCATCTATCCGAGCGCGGATGTAACCGGGCATCCCGGCGATATCGTGCAACTCGACTTTCAGTTTCAGGCGAGCAATATGGCGCTGGCACAACGCACGAAGATCGGTTCGATCAAGGCGTCAGATCCGCGTTTCCAGGTGTGGCAAGCGACGGAATTTCTGTCCACACGTCTGGTCAACGATTTGCTTTTACCTGCGCCGCTGAGCGCCAACGCATCCGTTGCGCTGCACTTGCGAGTGCAACTGCCGCCCGATGCCGGCGAGTATCAGCTGAAGGTGGGCAGCATTCTGTACGCCGTCCATGTCGGCGGAACTCCCGCGCACGTCGTCAGTACCAAAGTGGGCGAGCACCGGCTGCAGCGAGAACTGAGTAAGCCGCTCGCCGCGGCGGAGACGGCAGCCGCACAGGCGCCGTATTACGGACCGACCATCCGCATCCGTTTGCTGCGCAACGAGGCGACTTTCGCCAAGGGGAGCCTGACGGTGGGAATCCCACACGACACGTATGTGAATAGCGTGCAACTGCCGGCGGGCGATCTTCTGCTCTCGATGAGCGATACCGATTGTCGTGCCGAACGTGACGGGCAGGAGATCGCCAAAGGAATCGTGCGCATCAATCCCGGCGACGTGTTCACCAAAGTGTCGGCCTTTCCGCGTGGAGAGAACCAATTTCGCGGCGTGCTGGAATGCCGCGTCATTGATGGAAAATTGGCTCTAATCAACGAACTGCCGCTCGATCGATACCTGCTCGGTCTGGGCGAAGAGCCCGATAGCGAACCGTACGAGAAACAACGGGCCTTCGCCGTCGCGGCGCGCAGTTATGCGGCGTACTACCTCGACCAGCACAATCGCAAATTTCCCGGCCAACCGTACGACGGTTCGGACAGTCCCGATTCGTTCCAGAAGTATGCGGGCGCATCATTCGAAACCAAGAATCCGCAGTGGGTGAAGGCGGTGACCAGTACGGCCAATCAAGTTTTGATGACGAAGGGCGACATCATCAAACCGCCGTACTTCTCCAGTGACGATGGTCGCACACGGTCCCCACAGGAAGCGAACTGGAAGAATTTTCCGAATGCCGATGTCTTCGCCAGCAAACCCGATCCGTGGTGTACCGGCATGTCGATGCAAGGCCATGGCGTGGGCATGTCCGGTTGCGGAGCCGCCGGTCAGGCGAACGAGGGAAAAACGGCCGAACAAATCCTTAGTTACTATTATCCGGGTGTCCAAGAACATGAGCTGACCCGGCAGTAAAAGTATGGCAACAATTTTCGGTCGCGCTCGTTGCGGTGTAGTCTGGGCGCATGGATCATCAGACCTACGAAGCGATTGTGAAAGACACAGTCGATGCGCTACCGGATCAGCTTCGCGAAAAATTAAGCGATGTATTGATTGCAATCGAAGAAGACCCGCCGCCGCATCGGAAGGGGATTCTGCTGGGACTGTACGAAGGTGTCCCCCTTACCACGTGGGGTCGTGATTTTAACGGCAAACCGCCGGACAAGATCACGTTGTACCGCGCATCCATCGAACGTGTGGCCCGATCACCCGAAGAAATACCGTCACTCGTCCGCGAAACTCTGTGGCACGAGATCGCCCACTACTTCGGTTTCGATCACGATCATATCGGCAGAATGGAAGAACGGTGGCGGGCACAGCGGAAGAAGTGATCACGTTTCAATCTACTGTTTGCGTGCCGCCATGATGTATAACGTGTGGGTGAATTGATGCTGACCAACGCCATTTCTATTCGCGACATACCGTTGCACATACTGTTCCAGTGATTCTTCACCTTGCGATTCGCGCGGAAGCATAAAGCGCATGAGATCACGTGTGGCCTCAAGTCCTTCGGGTGTCGTACTTGTACATCGAAGACTCGGTCGCATTACGGAGACAGACATGCCTTTGCGCTGTAGATATTCCGAGTATCGCGATGGCCACGGATTCCGCTCTCGTCCGTGTAACTCACGTCGTAAATGCGCCCTTGTTGCTCCGTCTGGCACCAGATCATTGAGGACGGTGAGTAGAAGTCCTTTGCGGGGAAGTTTTTCTACGGCCCAATTGAGGAGCTCGTCATCTTTTTCATCTTGGAAAAAGTACAGCAAATGACTCATGAGGATAACATCAGGAGAAGGAATATCATCCATTTCCATCAATCGTTGTGCGGTTGCTTGTATGGGAATCAATTTTGGAGTCCTTCGTTTGAGCATCTCACCGAAGCGCTGTGGGTTCGGTTCGACGGCATACATAGCACCGAAATAATCACGAAGACTACTTGTTAAGCGGCCGTCCCATGCACCGATATCCAATAATGTGCGTTCCGACTCCAGCTTGGGATATTGTTTGAAGTGCGAAACAATAAGCGTGTTCAAATTGGGAATTATAATTTCTTGCTGTTCTCTGGCCCTAAGGAGATTCGGTGATTGAACAAATTTACCGAGAACACGTTCGGAATTACCCAGATCGTGAATGAATTGGATCAGTTGGGCTTGCACGCCATCTGCTTGATTTAAAGTGGTTCGAGCTAATTTTTCTTCCTTCCTATTTTCACCCGGTGCCAGAAGTTGTTTGAAGAAAGCGCGAAGTTTGGCTTTGGAAGGTTTGTCAGTAAGAACATTATACAGCTGGGTAGCACTTTCTTCTGTAAGAGCCGCCATCCATTTTGGTATTTTCTTAAAACGCGGAACATCTTCACCTATGGAATTGTTGTTAGCCGCATCTGCTGATGCAGTTATTCTTGCCCTATAGCGGCGTTGACGCGCTGTTCCTTTCGAGATCGTTTCTAGTTGGATACAATCTCGTGCCACGTCATCCATGGATAGTTCCGCATCAGTAGCATCCGTATAAGTGAATTCCCCCTTTTCACTTTCTCGATCTGCAATGAGTTTTCGTATGCGTTCAGATGTTCTGAATATAGTACTTCTTACTCCGTTGACAGACGCGTCCACACGTTCTGCAATTTCGGGATGTGTAAAATTTCCAGTGTAATAGAGCTGAAAAATTTCGCGCTGAATAGTCGAAGTGGTTTGGAGGACTTCCTGAATGATCATTTGATAATCATTCCGCATCAATGCGTCGTAGGGTTCAGGCTCACGATTATCGATGACCATTTCAAATGGAATATTGCCTTCGTCACAGTGTGTGTACGGAGCCAATGTGGCTCTGCCGCGTGCATGCCATCGCTCTATATCTTCAGGTCGCACTTGCCTTCGTCTTTTTTTCTGCACCATATAATGGACTGCTCTTTGGTGCGCAATATGATGGAGCCATGGTTTAAGATGAGGTCCCCGATATGTTTCCGGTTGTTGATGTAAAAAAAAGAAAACATCCTGCGCTATGTCTTCCGCGACGCTGTAGTCCCTTGTTGTATTTCTGATACTTGCGATTATTTCTCGTTGATAACGGTCGATAACTTCTGACAGGCACGATGGTCCTCCTTGGGCGTACTCCAGAAATTGATTGTCCAAAATGGTGTCGCTTTCCCGAAAAGAAATGCTGGCCATACCATAGCTAAACACAGGTCGGTAAAAGCGTATAGAAATGTGCAGGATGATCGGTATATTTCGCTATTGAGAAGGACAAAGATCTTCTTTTGAATTTTGTATACAATAATTGTTCATTATCAACAATGTACACTCTATCTCTATGGCTCATCCCACCGATCTTCCCATCCGCCACTTCGCCACGTCTGCCGCGTGGGAAAAGTGGCTGGCGGCGCATTATGAAAAAGAGAAAGGTTTGTGGCTGCGACTGAGTAAAAAGAATTCCGGCGAGCGATCCGTCACCTACGACGAAGCACTCGATGTGGCGTTGTGTTACGGCTGGATCGATGGACAGAAGCAGCCGTATGACGATGCATCGTGGCTGCAACGCTTCACGCCGCGGCGTGCCAAGAGCGCTTGGTCGAAGCGCAATACACAGCATGTGCAGCGACTGATCAAAGTCGGGCGAATGCAGGCATCAGGGCTGCAAGAAGTGACATTGGCAAAAAAAGACGGCCGCTGGCAACGCGCCTACGATTCGCATAGCACCATGGAGATCCCGGCGGATTTTTTGAAGGTGCTGGAAAAGAATAAAAAAGCGAAATCGTTTTTCGAGACACTCAACAAGCAGAATCTGTATGCAATCGTCTATCGTTTACAGACGGCAAAAAAACCCGAAACGCGCGAAAAGCGGATCAAGATGTTTGTCGAAATGCTTGCGAAAAGTGAGGTGCTGCATCCGTAGGCCATTCATTATCCCTGGTTCTCTATGCGCCGGTCGGGAATGAACCACATCAGCGCGACCGCAACGTACAGTACATACGATATCCACGGCAGTGAAAAAGCCAATATGATTGCCGTCGCGTACAGAATGATCGAGAGCTTTCCCTTCAAGTCGCCACCCAATGCTTTTGCAAGGTCGGAATCTTTGCCATGTAACGCGACGATGGATGTTTGAAGCAAGGTGTAGGAAATAGCACACAGTAGTAACCCGACTCCGTAGAGCATTGTCGGCCATGGTGCGGCCGGATATTCGCCCAGCCAGCCGGTCAAAAAAGGCAGTAATGAGAGCCAAAAAAGCAGATGCAAGTTGGCCCACATGATCCGGCCATCGATGTGCTTGGCCGCGTGGAGCAAGTGGTGGTGGTTGTTCCAATAGATGCCGATGATGACGAAACTGAGAACGTAACCGAAGAACGCCGGAACCAACGGCTGCAGTGCCAGAATATCGGCGCCGTGTGGCATTTTTATTTCCAACACCATTATGGTGATAATGACGGCGATCACGCCGTCACTGAAGGCTTCGAGTCGGGAGGGATTCATAGACACAAGAGTACCAGCAGACTCAGTCGTTGTGCACTGTCGCGACTATTCGATTATTCCACGGGTCCGCAAAACACAACCCATCACCAGACTCGTCGGTCGCAATGGCCGCCGCACCGAGGCGATCCTTCAATGCAGTCAGGCGTTCCTTCCGGGGCAGAATAATTTCAAAATGTCTGAGTCCCAGCGTGTCGCCGCGCTTTCCGGTATCGCGGCTATTCCAGGTGTTCATGCCCAGATGATGATGGTACCGATTCACCGATGCAAAAAGCGCATGTGGCAACCAGGCACTCAGATTGAAGCCGATGGTGTCGATATAAAACACATGCGCCTGTTCGATGTTGCCGATTTTCAAATGCACGTGACCCATCGTCACCGTACCGTCAGCAGATTGCTCATCTTTGTATTGTCGAATGTACTCTTGCGGCGACATGTAAATCGCATCCATCTGCACGAGTCCGTTCTGCCACTGCCACGTAGTCGGATCGCGATCGTAGTAGAGTTCGATGCCGTTGCCTTCGGCGTCAGATAAATAGAATGCTTCGCTCACCAGGTGATCCGCCGAACCGGAATAGAGATGCGGCGCTTGCTCCAGCACGCGTTCAACTGTGTGCGCCAGTTCGCTGCGCGACGAAAACAGAATGGCCAGATGGTAGAGCCCCGCCTCTTCGGTGGATGTTTCCGGAAGATCAACGGTGTGATGGAGCACGACGAGCGGTGTTCCTCGGATGCCGAGGGTCACAACCAAGCCGTTTTCGTGCAACACAGCCATTCCGATTACCTCGGTGTAGAACTTCTTCATCTCGGTCATATCTCGTACGTTCAATGCGACACTTCCCATGCGGAGAGTCGGAGCGAGGAGATCAACTGCCAGTGGAGTATTGTCCGTGACTGTCATGCGAGACGATTAAGCTAACAGAAAACAGTAAGTTTGTCATTGATTCATCCGTCAAAATTGTCATCTCCACTGTCGCGGTTCTGCTCCTGCTACACTAATCGTCTATGACACCTCTCCACTTCAAGATCATCATCGGCAGCACGCGACCAAACAGGTTCGGCGACAAACCGGCGCATTGGATTTTCGAGGAGGTAAAAAAGCTTGATGGCATCGAGGCGGAACTTTTGGATCTGCGTGATTATCAGCTGCCGTTTTTCGATCAGCCGATGCCTCCGTCGATGGTGAAGGACGGCAACTACGGACACGATGTCGTCAACGCGTGGGCGAAAAAAATCGGTGAGGCAGATGCGTACGTCATTGTATCACCGGAATATAATCACGGTCCGTCCGGTGTGCTCAAGAACGCGCTCGACTCGATCTACGGCGAGTGGAATAACAAGACAGTCGGTTTCGTGAGTTATGGCAGCGTCGGCGGTGCGCGGGCGGTGGAGCAATTGCGCCAAACGGCTGTCGAATTGCAGATGGCACCCATTCGCAATGCTATTCACATTCCGGGCAGCGTGATGTCTCCTATCGCATCAGGCAAAGCCCAATGGAATGCCGAGACCGAAGCCGGTCTTCATGATCATGCGACCAAGATGCTCACGCAGCTGGTATGGTGGGCCAAGGCGCTCAAAGCAGCGCGGTCGCAGACATAGGCACAGAACGGTCTTAACTCAGAGCTAATTTTGCTTATTTTAGGCTATGGAAAGCCATTTTATCAGTGTCAGGATGATTGAAAAAATCACTGTTTTCCTGTATACTGTCCAGATTCATACCAACACCCCGTTCGATGCTCCATGCATCCTCCTTTAAGCGCTCAGTCATCGCGGTAGTCATCGTATTTTGTATTGCTGTATTGTTGACCTTTTTTTGGTCGAAAAATTCGGTCTCTTTGCGCTCGGCGCAGAATCCATGGCTTACCGGCTCCCTCACCAAAGTTGGTACCTCCGGAGGAGTGGATGTCATCAGTGTAGATTTTTCGGATCAAGACACGCAGACACTCGTCGCCAACAAAATGTATTTAGTGCACACGCCCAGTACCTTCACAGCTATTCCGTTTGACGTTGCCTTTGGTCAGCACACCAATTATTTCGGTTATCAATATTCGGATGCGAATGCGACGCAGGAAATTCAGCACAGAGGAGCATCTTCTTTTCTCCAGAAATTCCCAAGTGGCAAATTTTTTGCGTCGACCAAAGCGCGAGGCGAAGATTCCGCTCATGGGAACGGACTGATCACTTTTGAAGAGAGAAATGGCATGCATTTCCATTCGACAGATGATGGCAGTGGTGGTGTTCTTCTGGAACCGTCTGCACTGTATGTGCTCATCATCAACGATCCACAGGCAACCATCAATCTTCATCCGGCTCCCGTTTGCGGCGATGGATGGAAGGCGGGCACAGAAGAGTGCGATGCAGGATCGCTCAATGGGAGCGGCTCAGAAATTTGCACTATGGAATGTAAAATTCCGCCGCCACAGTTACCAGACAGGCCGGCCGGCAGCTTCACCGATATTGGCGACTACAAAGGCAAAGGTGGCACACTGGCACAGATCATCGGACCCGGGCCGACGCCCGATTCTGAGCGTTTATACGTGAGTTATTATTACGAAGGGTCTATCGGTGATGTCGTGTCTATCGATCCGGATACAGGCAATTATGACGTCTATACTTTTCCGAATTCTAACGCAGCTGGCGCATGGGCGATGACGGTCGGGTCGGATCATAAAATCTATATCGGCACGGTCGGAAAAGCCGAATTGTACCGTATCGATCCGGTAGCGAAGAAGCTTGAATACATAGGACGACCGAGTACGACTGAAGCATACATATGGCAGCTGACAGCCGGTCCTGACGGGAAGATCTACGGTTGCACCTATCCGAATGCCAAGCTGGTCCGCTACGACCCCGTTGCGAATAAGCTCGAAGACTTGGGCAGAATGAGCGCAACGGAATCGTATGCGCGGTTCATCGCAGCCGACAGCGGCAGTTTTGTGTATACAACCGTCGGCAGCGTACATACGAATCTCGTTGCGTATAATATCGCGACGGGGGAGCATCGCGAACTCCTGACTGATACCTCCAAAATAGCAACGTTTAACATCCATGAAACGCAAGGCCCTGACGGCAGCGTGTACGCAAGTGTGGGCACGTCGACAGGCAGTGTCTATTGGCTGCACCTTAACGGTTGGAATGCAATACCCGTCGCAACAAGTAGTGTCCCAAACACTCTGCAGCATCCGGCGGTTTTGCTACAGGATGGAAGAAGGATCAAGAGTACTGTCGACGGAAAAATCGTCCTTCATACCGCTACAAACGGCGATGTCACACATTCCTACGCGTATCCAGGAAAGGATTTAATTGTTTTTCGCTTAGTCTGGGGTCCGGATAATAAGATCTATGGCAGTTCAGAATTGCCCATGAATCTCGTGCGCTTTGACCCCTCTGCAACCGGCAGCGGAGGAGTGCGTATTGATACGGATGTGAGCCCAATCGGAGCCGGGGAAACGTATTCTTTTTTGACCTACAATAAATTTCTCTATATCGCTTCCTATAGCGCTCTGGCGAATATGCTAGCCTATGATCCGTCTCTATCTTATGCGCCGGGTAGCAAAGCGGATTCCAACCCTTACATTCTTCCTGTCCTTCCGGAGGTGACAACGCATACCTGGCGTCCCATGGCCATGATCGCGGCAAGTGACAGAATATTTGTTGGGTCGGTGCCAGAGTATGGGAAGCTTGGCGGTTACCTGACCGAAATCGATCCACAAACCCAAAAGGAGACGAGCGCCACTCAGGTGATTCCTAATCAGAGTGTTATCTCGTTAACCGCTTTGAATACGCTGATAGTCGGGGGAACAGACGTGCGTGGCGGAGGTGGAAGCGTATCCACGGCGACGGGCGCCCATTTATTCGGCTGGGATCCGATCAATCATCAGCTGACTTTCGATGTTCTTCCCGTCCCACATCAGATCAGCATTACCGATCTTGCCACGACGCCGGACGGACACATCATTGGTTTTGCAGGAACAACATTTTTCGTCTTCGACCCGCAGACAAAAACGGTAATACACACAGCAGACGTTCCATTTACTATTCTCATCAACTCAATCGCTCTGGGACCGGACGGACTTTTTTACGGTCTTACGTCAGGAGGTATCTTCACTATCGACCCGGCAACCTACCAGGTGAGTCTGAAAGCAACGTATGCGCCGGGAGTCACCGGTGGATTTGCGCTGTGGGGAAACTCCATCTTCTTCGCCTCTTATTCACATGTGGTGGAGTATCGAATTCGGTAACAGCATTGATTTTCTTCGCTTGAGCGCTGCTCAACTTTTTTGGCTTTGATTAGACATTTTTTGTAGTTCAGGATCATTGAGAATCGGTATCTTCTTAGAAGGGAGTAATACAATCTGTACCGAGAATAAAATCCATGTTCCAGCCGGTGCCATTTCGATCCGGACGTACGGCGGATCCAGCGGCAACATCATTCAGGGAAACACGATCAATGCGCCGATCGGCAACGGAGGTGGCGTCAGCAATACGGTGATCGACAATGAGGTAACGGAGTGGTAGCCGTATGGCGTATAATTCGCGCATGAATAAGGCTCATATTCCGCATGCTGCTTTTCTCCGTGGTATCAACGTCGGTGGGAACAACTTAATCAAGATGTCTGATTTGAAGCAGGCATTCGAGTCGATGGGATTTACGAATGTGAAGACGCTTCTCGCCAGTGGTAACGTACTGTTCGATGCGGCAAAAAAAGTTGCGTCAAAAACAATCGAGCAGCAGTTAGAAAAAAAATATGATCGTCACATCAGCGTTATCGTACGAACGGTCGATGAACTCAAAGATTTGGCCGATGGCGAACCATTCAAAAAAATCCGCGTGACGCCGCAGGTACGGCTGTATATTTCCCTGCTGCCGGAAAAGCCTGCGAGCAAACTCAAGATCCCCTATGTCTCGCCCGACAAGAGTTTCGAGATTCTGCAAGTGCGTGGAAAAGACATCTGCAGCGTCCTCACGCTTTCGCCGGATGTCCACACGCCCGATGCGATGAAAATAATAGAGAAGGAGTTCGGCAAAAATGTGACGACGAGGAACTGGAATACGATTATGAAGATCGTAGGGTGAATAATTCCATTATTTACTTTTTTCCTTTGGCAGATCCTGAGGCATAAGACAGTGTTTACATAGATTGTATACTTCGTAACCGACATCTTTAATCTGAGGCGTTACCCATTCATGATGGCAATAATTAGGACCACGCGATGCGTTAATTCTTTCGCCACGAGTTGCTCCGACAGGTGTGGTACCAAATTCACGCTCGGTAGCAGATGATATCTTGATGGGAGGTTTTTCACGAGCCATAGGCGGGTACTGTAGAGGGGGGCGAGACGTAGTCAAATTTTTTGTTTGGGTACGGTCTATGAAGGATTTTTATGAAAGAAATAAAAACATTTGACGGCGCAGGGAGTACAAACTATCATTCAACCAAATGGTTGAACTTACTCTCAATCTTGATCTGGTCTTTGGATCCCTGGCCGATCCTACGCGTCGCGACATTCTGCGACGGGTGGCGCAAAAAGAGCTGTCGATCAGCGATATCAGTAAAGCGTACAAGCTGACCTTCGCAGCAATTTCCAAACACTTGCAGGTGCTGGAGCGGGCGAAACTGGTGATCAAGCGCCGGCAGGGGAAGGAACAGATGGTGAAGATGGCGCCACAGGCGGTGGTCGCTGCCGCAGATTTTCTGACCGAGTATCAGAAGTTGTGGGACGACCGTCTCGATTCACTCGAAAAATATTTGAAAACTCTTCAGTAATTTTTTCTTCTTCTATCCATTTTCCTTTTTATCATCATGACCAATGACACACTTGTCATCACCCGTACTTTCGATGCTCCGCGTTCAGTCGTCTGGAAAGCGTGGACCGATCCCGAGCAGATTGCCAAATGGTGGGGTCCCAAGGGATTCACCAATCCGGTATGCGAATGGAATGCAAAACCGAATAATGCCATTCGTGTTGATATGACCTGGCCTGATGGAGTGACGGTGTCGCCGATGGGAGGGATGTTTCACGAAGTCGTCGAACCCGAACGCCTCGTCTTCAGCTCCACTGCCTTCGAAGATGAAGAGGGGAATCCGCAACTCGAAGCGCTCAACACCATTACGTTTGCCGAAGAAAACGGCAAAACGGTTCTGACGGTGACGGCGGTGATGAAGAGAGCGACCGGTCCGGCAGCCGAAGCGGCCAAAGGACAGAAGGAAGGCTGGAACCAGAGTCTCGACAAACTCGCCGATCTTTTGCAGGCGTAACAGTGGAAATTATTTCTTTCATTACTTCCCCCTTCTCTCATGGCCGCCGATACCACTACTTCGAAAGAATTTGACATCAGCCGCACGTTCGATGCGCCACGCTCTCTGGTCTGGAAAGCGTTCACCGAAGCCGACAGCCTGGCACAGTGGTGGGGGCCCAAAGGTTTTAAGATGGGTGACATCAAATTGGATCTGCGTCCGGGCGGCGTGTTCCACTACTGCATGCGCTCGCCCGACGGTATGGAGATGTGGGGCAAGTTCACGTATCGCGAGATCAATCCGCAGGAAAGCATGGTGTTCGTGAATTCATTCTCGGATGCGGCTGGCGGCATCACCCGTAATCCGTTCATTGCCATATGGCCGCTCGAAGTACTTAACCACCTGTCGCTGGAAGAACACGAAGGCAAGACGACGGTTACGCTTCGTGGCGGACCGATCAACGCGTCGGAAGAAGAAATGAAGGCCTTCGAACAAGGACGCGAGTCGATGAAGCAGGGATTCCAGGGAACGTGGGAACAGCTTGATGAATATCTCGCAGCCACTAAATAATTTTCCATTCCCCTCCCAATTTTTTCATCTCCCCTCACCATGGCCGCCAGCTCGCGTAAGATCAAGATCCTCTACTGGATCGCCACACTCCTTATTGTAATCGGCATCTCTCTGCCGGCGCTCCTTTTCTTTAATGCGCAGATGGCTATCGATGCCATCAAACAACTCGGCTTCCCGGATTATTTCCGTATCGAACTCACAATTGCCAAAATCATCGGCGGCTTCACCCTGGTGCTTCCGATGATTCCGCCACGCATTAAAGAGTGGACCTACGTTGGCTTCTTCATCGATTTCTTCTCCGCTGCCTTGGCCAATTGGATCGTCAATGGTTTCGGTATGGCGATCTTCCCACTCGTTTGCATTGTGCTATTAGCAGCGTCGTATACTTGTTGGCACAAGATGCGTGGGACGCTGACGTTGGCTACGCCGTATTAAATTTTTTAGATTCAGCATCGGCGCGGTGATGGCACTGCGCCGATGTGCCGTGCACAAAATATTTTTTGCTAAAAGTGTCGGTGCTCTGTGAACACTCAGACATTTTTTACGTGAAAACGCCTTTCTCTTGATGTCAAAGGTTTATTACGATTGAATATCTTTCATATGAATACACCCCTCAAAAACGTCAAATTATTTTCGTCAGGTCTGTTACTCGCCGTGTGTATTCTGGCCGGCGCGTTCTTTTTTGTCTCGCGCGTCGTCTTCGCCGCCGGAATCACCTACTACGTCAGTCCGATCGGGAGCGACAGCAACAACGGTTCCAATGCCACACCATGGTTGACTCTGCAGAAGGCGGAAACGCTGGCCGCTAACGGAGATACCGTCTTTGTTGCCGCCGGTACCTACGTCGAAAATGATCCGTCTCGTCACACGTGGAATATCGCCAAAGGCATTAACTGGGTCGCGCAGGGCGTCGTGATCGTCAAGGGCAATGCGGCTGCGAATACGGCCGTATATATCTCCGGCACCAATCCGATGACGTTCACAGGGTTCACATTCGATGGCGAAAGCAAGACGCAAGCCGTGTACCTTGCATCCGGCTCACGAACGAAAAAATTCATCGGCTGCACCTTCAAAAACGGTACGGTTCAAGTGTTTACCGGTGCCGGTCCGGCAACGGATATCACGATTCTCGGCAGCACCTTTACGTATCTGATCGGTCAAGGCATCGAGTCCGGCGGCTTCACGAATCTGACGGTGAGCGGTTCGACCTTTGTCACCTCTGGCGCCACCGGCTACTCGGCGTATGAGTACCGCGGAACATCAGCCCAGGAGACGGCAACTTTCACCAATAACACGATCACGATCGGCCCGAACTATGCGGTCAATATCACCAGTCCAGCACGCAACAATTACACGTTCAATAACAATACGATCACGACGGCGAGCGTCGCACTGCGCGTCTCGGGCAGGAATTCGTTCACCATGACGAACAATACGATCAATACGGCAAAACAAGGTCTGTACCTCACCGCATCGGGTGCGTTCATTATGACCAACAATACCTTCAATCTGAACAGCGGCACGCCTTCCGGCTTGTTCTATGCAGGTGCGGCTACCAGTACCGGAACGATTCTCATCAAAAATAATACGTTCAATGTAAACGTACCGGTCTCAGCGTTGCCGATCATCTCCATCGATTCCGGCACGTTCGGTACGACGATCGATGGCAATACGATGACGATGCAAACGAATGCAGCTACTTCCGTGCCGACCGGTCTCATCTATCTTGCCGATCAGGTGGCACCGTTGATCCAGAACAACACGATCGAAACGACCGGTACCGGCTCGGTGACGGATATTTATGTGACTTCCAGCGGCAGGGATGCCAGGAATCCAAAAATTCTCAATAACATCTTTAAGTCCCATGCATGGAACGGCACGGCTATCACCGTCGGTGCGGACTACACCAGTCCCGGCAATGAAAAAGTGAACGGCGGTCTGGTTCAAGGAAACATCATCTATGGACCGTATTACTACAATCCTTTGCTGAGTTCCCAGGTGAATACGCATGCGATTCTTTACGGTCACAGCTACAACGGAATCGTGCAGTACAATACGATTTACGGTGAAGGGTACGGCGTCGTCATCAAAGGCGTGGGCTTGCCGTATACGAGCGGAGGAGTCTTTTACAATACGATCATCAACACCAAGGGACAAACCGCTATACGTATCAAGGGTGTGCAGAATGTGAAGGCCACCAATAATACGATCTATGCCGATGCGAGTATCGGCTATCCAAACTTCACGGCCTTCAGTATCTCTATCAATAATGCCGGTCAATATGGATCGGGTGCCATGTTGCGAAACAATATTATGGTTGGAAAGGGTACGGCCTATGGCCTCGTTGGCTTCCCTGATGTGACATCGCAGTCGGGCTTCAGCAGCGATTACAACGTTCTGTATCGTATGACGAACGGCAACGTGGCATCTTCCTCTACCACCAACTATACCTTGGCCCAATGGCAGGCGGCGGGCTACGACACGCACAGCATCACAACCGATCCGCTCTTCACCAGCATTGCTTCCAACGACTACTCGCTCCTCTACAACTCTCCCGCCATCGATGCCGGTTCCGGCGGATCCTTCACGCGCGATATAATCGGCAATTCCGTTCATGGATCTGCCGACATCGGTGCCTTCGAATACCAGCCGCCCTACACGATGGGAACCGATCCTGTGGATATGACTGGCAATATAGGCATCTACACGAGTGGAAAGTTCCGCAACACTGCGGCACCAAGCGGGACGTCCGTCAATTTCCTGATCACACCGGCAGGCGGTTACGTTCCGTCGACGTACGGGACGTATGCAACTCTGGCTATCGCCAACTGGAACAAGACCGGCAATTATTATAAGAAGTGGACCGAGGCAGTTGCCGGTGTCAATTCTTCGGTCACGCATACTGTCGGCGATCTGGCGATCAATACACCGTACAAGATTCAGCGCAACGGTATTCTTCTGGCATCGGTTCAATCCGATGGCGCGGGAAAAATCAGCTTCACTGATACCGGATCAACGAACGTGCAGTACGAAATTCTTGCGGCGACATCGGTGAATCTGACATCGAGTTCCAATCCGGCTGCTTCCGGATCCACGATTGTGCTCACGACTTCGGTTCTGCCCGCGACTGCGACCGGGACGGTTACTTTCTACGATGGCATCACGTCTCTTGGCACTGCCATACTTAATCACGGCACCGGCTCGCTCAGCGTCACACTCAGCTCGGGAACGCACTCCCTCACGGCGGTGTATGCCGGCAATGCGACGTATCCCTCCAGTACATCAGCCGAATTCCTGCAGTCGGTGAGCGTTGCGCCGACATATACGTCCGTCTGCGTCCCGACAGTGGTGATTCCTAGTCAATCGGTGTTCCTTTTCGCCACTGTTACACCGTCATCTGCAACTGGAAGCGTACAATTCTTCAATAATGATGTTGCGCTTGCCTCGGTGCCGCTCGGTCACGGTTCCGGCAGCCTGACCACGGGTGCGCTCGGCAATGGCACACAGACGATCACGGCATTGTACAACGGTTCGGATACGCTGCAGTCGCTCGACGTAGTAACCCGCGTTGCCAACTGTCATCGGCTGCAATTCAATGTTCAGTAAAATAGTCACTCATCCTGTGTCTAAAGGCGCGGGGTGAGTGGCCTTAGATATGCACGAGTATTTGCAGCGAGTATCAGTGCATTGAATATATATCATATTTTTTGACAATAACATTGGAATGAGTCGAGGTGATTTTTTCTCCAATCATCAGACATATGCGTTCGAAGTGAACTCGTCATCTATATGCAGGTGTGTGCGCTTGTCATTCGGTGCAAATTGCTCTTCAATGATTGCCGTATGAAAAATTATTGGAAAGCAACGTTCTTGTCTCTCGGTCTGTTGCTCGGCGCTGCCGGCGGCAGCTTCTTTTTTGGGGTAAATACTGCCTCCGCAGCCACGTATTATGTGAGCACATCTGGAAATAATGCGAACGTTGGCTCCATCGGTTCGCCGTGGCGATCCTTACAACGGGCGGAGACCGGCGCTACCACCGGCGATTTGGTCGTAGTCAATTCAGGAAGTTACACCGAGAACGATTCGGTGCAGCACGCATGGAACGTTACCAAAGGCATATCGTGGACAGCATCCGGAACGGTGATTGTCAAAAGCAATGCGTCGGCTACAACCGTGCTCAACGTCTCCGGTACCAACACTGCCTCCTTCACCGGTTTCACATTCGATGCCGAAACGACAAAAACAAAGGCGGCGAATCTTGCTTCCGGCACGACCAAAAAAACGTTCACTCGTTGTACGTTTAAGGATTCCACCGCTGATCTGATCCTTACTGGGAACACCAATTCGGGAATCACAATTCTGAGCAGTACATTTACTACTGCTGCGGGCGAAGGTATTAAATCAGGCGGCAACACGAATCTTACAGTGAGCGGGTCGACATTCACGCTTACTGGCACTTCTTTCTCGGCGTACGAATATACCGCAGCAACTGCGGAGACCGGCATCATCTTCTCGAATAATACTGTTACCGCCAATACCACTCACGCCATCAACATCACGAGTGTTGGCCACGGTGTGTATACCATTCGTAATAATACGTTCACGACTGCTGCTGCGGCTCTGCGCGTCGCCGGAAGAAACTCAGTAACCTTCACAAATAATGCTGTCACCTCGACGAGTTACGGTGTGTATCTTACGTCGTCCGGTTCCTTCACCATCGCGAACAATACGTTTACCGTTAACAGCGGCTCACCCAATCCGATGTTGCTCGCCACTGGCTCGGCGTCCGGCACACTTCTGTTTCAGAATAATACGATGAGCATCAACGTACCTACGACGGCTGGAAGTCCCATCCAAGTGGATGCCGGAACATGGGGAACAACGCT
Organism: Candidatus Peribacteria bacterium; assembly: GCA_041691135.1. Classification (GTDB taxonomy): domain Bacteria; phylum Patescibacteriota; class Gracilibacteria; order Peribacterales; family Peribacteraceae; genus JAQBQQ01. The sequence goes on along the minus strand of JBEPVF010000002.1, from coordinate 171,820 downwards.
TAGTGGCAACACGATTACTATGCAGACGACGGGGGTCACCGCTAATACCAACGGTCTTATGTACATCGCGGACCAGTTTTCCCCCGTAGTTCAGGGGAACACGCTTGATACGACTGGTACTGGATCCTTAAACGGTATCAATGTGACATCGCAAGGCGGAGGAGGCGGGGTGCCGCGCATCCTCAATAACACCATCAGATCTCGTTCGTGGGGCGGTATTGGTATCACTCTCGGCAGAGACAATAGCACCGCGGGTGACACGAAATATAATGGTGGAATCATCCAGGGAAATACCATTTACGGTCCGTATTACTACAATACTTCTCTTAACACTCAAGTTACAACGCACGGCATTCTGTTCGGCCATAATTACAACGGTATCGTGCAATACAATACGGTCAATGGCGAAGGGTATGGCATCGTCATGAAATCAATAGGCGGGTCGAACACGAGTGGCGGCGTTTTCTACAACAAGCTTATCAACAACAAAGGTTTCACCGGCGTTCGCATCAAAGGTACGGCGAATCTGGCAGTAACCAACAACACGATCTATGCCGATGCGACGACGGGCTATTCATCCTTCGATCTCATAAATATTTCAATCAATAATGCAGGCCAGTACGGCTCTGGTGCGATGCTGCGCAATAATATTTTGGAAACCAAAGGCGCGGTCTCTTCCCTGATAACGTTCGATGACACCACGTCCCAAGCCGGTTTTACCAGTGATTACAATACCATCTATCGAACGACCGCCGGAAATAGCGCCTATTACGATGCAGTATACAAAACATTTGCCCAATGGCAGGCACTGGGCTTTGACACGCATAGTCTCACTTCCGATCCGTTGTTCACCGATGTGAGCACGTATGATTACACGCTACCCTACAACTCGCCGGTTATCGACACCGGTACTGGCACGTCCTTCACCGTCGATCTGCTGGGCAATCCGTTGTACGGTGCGGCGGATTTCGGCGCACTTGAGTACCAGCCGCCGTATGTGATGGCGACGGACCAAGTCGACGCAAGCGGCTCACTGACGGTGTACAAGAACGGCAAGTATCGCAATGCCACTGCTGCTGTCGGGAAAAGCTCTGACTTAGCGATCGCGCCCGCGGCGGGCTTCACTGTCGGTAATTATGCCAAGTACGGTACCGTCGTCATGTCTACGTGGAATACGTTAGCTCCGTATTACAAAAAATGGACTGAGACCATTCTGGGCGTCACTCCGTCCGTGACGCACACCATCGGCAACCTGGCGGCGTCGACGACGTATCAGATCAAGAAGAACGGATCCGCACTCACCACCACCACTACCAATGGGTCCGGTCGGCTGACCTTTACCGATACTGGTTCGACGAGCGTGATATACGAAGTACTCAGTCCGAGCACTACCACGCTCACCTCGTCCGTGAATCCTTCGGGATTCGGATCAAGCACCACGCTCACTGCGACGATCTCGCCATCCAGTGCCACCGGTAGCGTCACGTTCTACGACGGCGTTAGCTCGCTCGGGTCGGCAACGCTCAGCCAGGGATCCGGAACACTGAGTGTCTCCTCATTCACCACTGGAACGCATTCACTCAGCGCTGTATATGCTGGCAATGTCATCTACGCGACCAGTACTTCCTCTACTCTGACGCAGACCGTTGGCTCTGGTACCACAGCCCTTTCGCTGGGCTCGTCTCCCAATCCGTCCATCGTCAATCAATCCGTCACATTCACGGCGACGGTCACACCGTCCACTGCTACTGGTACGGTCACCTTTCTTAATGGGATCGCGACGCTTGGGACGGTCACTCTGGGCCATGGTTCCGGTTCGGTTACTGTCTCCGGCTTCGAGGCGGGTACACAGAGTCTTACCGCCACATACAATGGCAATACTAATTGGCTGACATCGACATCGTCGGTGTTATCCCAGCTGGTAAACGGGAGTTCTAGTACGACAACGACATCAGGTGGCGGAGGTGGTGGTAGTAGAGGTGGCAGCAGGGGTTCAAATACGACGACTCCTTCTGGTCCCACACCTTCCGCGCCTTCGCCATCCACGCCCGACAGTCCATCACACCCAGCGGCTCCCGCACCCTCGGCGCCTTCCTTTACTGATGTGCCGCCACAGAGTTGGTTCGCCGACTATGTCGCACTGTTGGCGGAGAAAGGGATCGTTTCCGGGTATGCGAATGCCGATGGAACGCCGACCGGTCTGTTCAAGCCGGCGGACAACGTGACGGTTGCCGAATCCCTCAAGATGGTTCTCGAAGCCACCGGTCATTCGCCGGCGCGTTCTTCCGTGGAAGATTGGACAGCTCCCTACCGAGAACAAGCTGCATCTTTAGGTCTGTCTTTACCGGAGAATCTCGCTCGTCCGGCTACGCGTGCGGAAGTGGTAGCGATGCTCCTCTCTTTGATCCCATCCGAGGCTTTGCCATCACCCGCGCAGAATACGTTTTCGGATCTTCCCGCATCGCATCCGCACTTCCGTGCAGTTCTTACGGCTGTAGCGCTGGGGTTTGTTAAAGGAGATGGCAATGCCACCACGTTCCGTCCGGATGATGCCATCAATCGTGCCGAGGTCAGCAAAGTCATCAGTCTCTACGTCATGAACGCACTCGCGGCTCTTCCGCCAGTGACGCACGCGACGCCACTTGATACTGCAACGATGCATTCGGCAGGGTCTGTTTTACCCGCAGCTCCCGGTGGACAAATGCTCACGACGACGGCGTCTTTGAAGCTCCATGTGGAACCATCGCTCGATTCCCCTGCGCTCACGTCTTTTGATCCTGACACTGTCGTCGAATTGCTATCGATACGCGGCGACTGGGCAGAAGTGCGCTATAGTTGGCATCAGGGATGGGTGGTACGTGCGTATCTGCGCTAAAGCCAATTGTAAGCTTCTGATCTCGTAAAAAATCGATGGTCTGATAAACGTCACAGGGAATGTTGTGTTCGATTTTCTTGCTACCCGCGAGAAAAAATCTAGAATGCGCCCTCTCCCATGTCCATTCATTCTCCTGAACAGGCGACAGAGTCAGAAGTTTCTCGTAAAGAGTTCGCCTATTACTTGCCGTTCCCGTATTACGGTGCAGCCCGATAGTCGTCAGGTCACCACCATTGCATGTCATGATCAGAATAGTTGTTGTCTGAGATTGTTGTAGCTGAGCCCCGTCCCCTTTGTGGGGGACGGGGCGGAAGCCGTAGCCATTCACCGTCGATCAAAAAAACCCGTCAATATTTTGGTCAGGTGATCCTTGTGACTTTTCAAGTGACCGAGCGTACTTGCAATCATCGCTTGTCTCTCGAGTTTATCCAGCGAGTCACGATTTGTCAGATGCGATTCCAACTCCTTTTCGTAGGTGGCGATCGTATCAATATAGCGAGCGATTTCCTTCAAGGTGGTATCGCGAAAACGCAGCTTGTTGTGAGACAGGGGATGCGCATACACATCGGACGGCATCAGAACCATTTGGGGTCCGTTTGCATAGTCGTGATCCCGTAGAAAAATATCATGCAGACGCTGACGAGTCCGGTGCTTCTCGTCTACCACGTCTGCAGAAATATCGTGTGACTCTTGCCCATCTTGCGTTTGCGGCTGTGCTTCCATTCGTCGTTCCACAATGGCAAGTTGTTCGAGCAACTGAGCGATCCCGGCGTATACACTATTAGTGAAATCGATATCGTCGAGACTATTGTCAGGTGCCCTGCTCAAGTCGGAGGGTGACAGAATAAGCGATGGTTGTTTCTCTGGCTCGCGCGATGGCTGTGCGGGAAGAGCGACCATAATTAAGAGGGGGAAAAGAGATTATTCAGCGGATACGCTTGGTGCGGTTGCGCCGGTGAGAGCGTCTTGCTGCAAATGCATATGGAATGCGTCCATCTGCATCTGAGATGTCATCATGAATTGACTGTGAGACTCGTCACACCATCGCATGAACTCCTGGTGTGTTTCTATGACCCAGCGTATGAATTCCGCATTAGTGTCTTGAATCAACAGTAGAAATTCCTGGTGGTCTCGCTCTACTTCTGCCATGAATTCCTGATGCCTCTTATCGGATTCGTCCAGAAATTGCTGTTGCCGTTGATACGATGCTGCTCGCCATTCCTCACGTCGGCGATCACTTTCCACTTTCCAACTATCGTATGAGTAAGGCGTAGCTTCTTTGTCTGTCGGACGAATGGTTGGCATGGGAGGCTCGCGATCGCGAAGAGATTCGCTTGGTGTTTGTGCCTGTGAATCAGGAGATATAGAAGCAGGTTGCTTCGGCGGTCGCTGGGTGCCGGACGATCCATCGATGGTATCGATCGGGAAGCTTGGCGGTTCATTTGGGGTCGGTTCATCCTTCTTGGACTCCGGATTGTCGAGAATATGCTTTGTTTTGCCACGAATGATATTTTGGATCGATGGTGGCAATGGCTTATTCAAATCAGGGCTATCGAATCCGATGCGCGGTGATGATTCTGGTGTAGGACTGCCTTCGCTAGGGGAAGAAATGCGGTTCATAAAAATAGGGGGAAATTACTGCTATTCCGATATGTAAAAGAACAGGTACAACTGTGCCGATGATGTGGCCGGTGAATGTGGTATATGCAAAGAAAGCGCCGCCGGGGGCTAATGGAAGCGGCAGTTGGGGTGGGCAAAGTGATGATGTCGGGCCTTTTCGTGTTAGTCTGATTAAACTCTCTATGTAAATTTTTGTCAAGTATTTTGTTTCACATACATTTATTGCTGAGGGAGTGAATAAAAGGTGGTGAGAAATATCTAGTCAAAGTAATAGAAATATTTATGCCTGTCTTAATGTCACGTCCTTATAGTGGCAATTGTCGCGACAAGATTTACTTTTTTACTTCTTACCACCTCATTCTATGAAGAATAAATTCACACTCGGCGTCATCGCCGGTATGTCCTCACTGGCACTCGCAGTGCCGATCATTGCCCAGGTATCCAGTGCCGCTTCGGCCCCAACGGAGTCCGGTGCGACCAACACAGCATTTTCTCCACGCGTGATTCCCGGTTCGACGCAACAGAGCGTTCAAGACCTCATTGCCAGAGATAATGCATTCCTTGCGAACATCGATGCTATGGTCACGATCCAGAAAAACGTTGCCCAAACGCATATAGCCGCACTCACAGCGGCCGCATCTATCACCGATGAAACGCAACGCGAAGCGGCTGTTAAGACAGCCGATCAAGCCGAGCGTGCGACCGTTCAAAATGCGATCACGGCGAATGCCGGCCTGAAGTCCGCCATGATGCCATTCGGCTTCGGCGGCCGCGGTGGCTCGGGACATGATGGTCCGAATTCGGCTGAGCTCGCTGCGAAACTCGGTATGACCGAGACGGAACTTAAAGCGGCGCTCGCCGGGGGAAAGACTATCCAGCAAATCGCCACGGAAAAAGGCGTGACATTACCGGCATCTCCAATGGGTTTCAGACACGGTCCGCGTAACGATATGCTCGCGCAGAAACTCGGTATGACGGAGGCAGAACTCCAAACGGCACTCGACAGCGGTAAGACGATTCAGCAAATCGCAGCCGAAAAAGGCGTGACGCTCCCAACGCGTCCGTCGAAGGGGACTGCAACAAATCAGACTTCCTCGGCTCAGTAGTCGAGGTATGCGAATCGATGACATCAGAGGGAAAGGGAAAAAAAGGAGCTGCAGGGCAGCTCCTTTTTATTTGAGTGAAATGATTCCAATGTTCAGCGCCACAGCACCACGATCAGTGCGACAACGATGAGCGAGACGAGATGGTAGGTGATGTTGAACAGATACAGATTCATCTTTCTCTTCTCCCACAGCACGGCATTGAGCATCGTCGTTGCGAAGAAGCCGAGCCAGATCAAGACGGCAAACAGCACGGCGGCTGTGGCATCGGTGATTGCGAGTGCGTTGGCGAGGTGTGCCATGACGAATGCGGTGATGATCTGCTGCACCAGCGCGGCGATCATACTGGGCACCATCGGTCCCATGCCCTTGGCCTGCATAGCATCCACTTCCGACTGAGGAATGTTCATCATCGCCATCCACTGTTTGCCGAAGAGCGGCCCGTGCCACAGGAAGCCGATCACAAAGGCAGCGATGGCTGCGACGAGGACGGCAAGGAGATTGATGTTGGAGAAATCCATAAGGGAGGAGGGGAAGGATTAAGGGGAACGTTATTCTTGTGCAGTTTTAGAGTCAATTAGTCTTTGTCGAAGTTGTTTAAGCCAAAATGGAGCTTTCTGTGATTCGGGGGCAAATGGACTAATTACGAAATCAGCAGAAGGGTCGATGATTTCTCCAGTAGCATCGTGCCTTATTTCTGGATCTTTCTTAGGCACATTAAAAAATCTTCCTCTAATCAGAAGGTTTAGCGACTCATATTGCTCTATGCGCGAAAATAAGAACTGATCATTAGTTCCATAGAGGATAAATCCAATTATCATTCTCACCTCAGGGTGTTTAAGTCGTCCTGCTGAATAGCCCACTCTCTTTGCAAATTTGTGAAGAGCAGTATCACTAATCCTGTAATGTTTCTTAGCCAATTGCTCCGCGCAATTGAACCATATTTCAGAGTTTACCGCCTTTGCTCTTATATCATCTGCCCATTGAAGTGCAACTTCACCCAACTCTTCATGGGGGTACTTCAGAAGCTCATAAGTTTCTAATGTTTTTGTAATAACAAATGGATCTTCTTTTCCATATATCCTTTCTGCAATTTTTAGACGAAGTATGAAATCCTCATTTGGATCACCATTGTAGCCAAATACTTTTGCAAATCTTTGCCAAGATCCAATTCTAAAGCGCAGTATACTGTTTCGAAAAGTTAAAAAGTCTGCTGATGTAGGATGAGTATCTATTGCAATTGCAACCATAGATTCTATATTATTAGCTTCGGTGATTGTCATTGATTCAACAGTCTTTCTATCACAGCGCATATACTGTCTTTTTAAGTCGAATTGTGGAGCAAGACGTTCTGCTTCGTTCATTTTGATACGTCTTTCTGTAGCTAGAAGCATCTCCTCCTCGAATTTGTGCGGATTGTATCCTTTAACGCGCTCTACAGCTTCCTCGAGATAATAAATTCTAGCTTTGCCTGATGGAGATTTTGCAATGACAATTTCGTCATATTGAAAATCAAATCTATCACGATAGTCATCAGGACTACTGTGGATTGTCCAATAGTAATTATCTCCTTGTCTTAGGCATTTTTCTTTATCGGCCATAGGAATTGCTTCCACAATATTCATTACTTGGCTCTCAGGAAAATATGCCTCATCTCTTATGGTGCCAGCATGAGTTATACCAGTGACGCCTTCTCCATATTGATTTAGTAGTATTGATATACAGCCCTTTTCCATTTTGAAACTTTCTTCTAAATAGTCTGACCAAAATTTTTTGTGGCCATGTAATTCGCCTTTTCGCATGAAACCTCCTCCTCTTTGTGCTATTGACATTTCCAAGACATCTTTAAGTTGCTCGCGCACATACGATTCAGCATAGAAGATTCTCATTCTGCCGTTTCCGTCCAAGTGTTGATCGCCTTCTGAAATTTCCATTCGATCTTTAATAGTTTTTACAGGTAAATTCAAGACCTCACTCCATCCTTCTGGAATGCCCCATCGCTCCTTATCGCCGTCGTTATTCAGTGGGAGATCCTCTGCGGACATATTTTCGGCCTAAGTAAAAACGTCCTCCGTCGAGATCTGCTCGCGGCAGATTTCCACGTGTACGTAGTTCTCGTAGTACGTCTAATTCTTGAATGAGCTGGAGTGAATAGTCAGGGTTCTGCGCTTGGATTTGCTCACGTAAATCAATAATATCTTGCAAGATAGGAGCGCCATTGGAGTCATCGTGATTACGCTGTCCTGCCAGCAAGGGTTGTCCTTTTTTTACATCTATCCAAGTATCTTCACCTAAGATATCGGGTAGGGTTACCGGGCGAAAGTAATGGCTACCCTGGCGACGTGTGGGAACTATTTGAATAATAGTGCATCCTTCTTTTCTAATGCCACGGTTATGTAACTCTGAGCCTGGCCAAATACGCCTCATTACTCTTGCCACTCGTTGCTCGTACTTGCGTTTAGACTGAGTTGGATAACAATCGAAGAGGATTCGGGCATTTACGAAATTTAAACTTCTTCCGCCCATCTCACATAATCCCAGAATGTGCACGTTACCATTATCGTAGTCTTCTATATCATCCTTGAGCTCACTCGAAGAGGTATCATCACCTGACCAGTAGCGAATATCCAATTTATCACCGTGTCGCCTCCGTAATTCCTCAGTCACGGAACGAACAAGATCAACATTTGGCAAATACATCAGCGTCGGTAACTCCTTGCGCCGACCAATGGGTACGAGGCGATCATATAGATCAGGAAGTGCGTTCCAGATTTCTACTTGTGCAAGTGCAGCTGCGACAGTACTTGGATCGTAGTCATCGCCTCGCATTTTGAAAGAAGACTCATCGATGTTTGCTCCATAGAGATAGTAATATGGTGGAACGTTTTTGCTTTTTAAAATTCCATCGCGCAAAGAGAGTGTACTTAGAACTTCACCCCATACCTCACTCGCGTGTCTCCCGTCGGGCAAATCGGGTGTTCCCGTGAAGCCAACTTTTACTTTGGCGGGAACTTGCTTGATCACTTCTGAACGAGGTCCGCTTAAATACAAATCTGCTTCGTCACCGACAAGCAAGTGTATGTTGTTTCCAAAAAGTCGATTGAGATCTCTTTGATTTACCTGAAGCGCTTGAATAGTGGTCACTAAAGTTGGTCGGTCTAACATGCGCCTGCCAGCGCCCCATACGCCTGTATCTAGACCTGCATTATTGCAATAGTCTTCGAGTTGAAGGATGGAAGATCGTTCTGTTCCGACAAGAATATCCTTTCCGTTTTGATTGTCTGAATTCTTACGAGCAAGAGCTGAGGCAATTGCAAGATTGGTCTGAACCCAAGTTTTACCTGAGCCGCAACAATGTGTGATTAAGCCACGGATTGTATTTTGTTGTCTTTCAATTCCTCCTTCTACAGCTTCAGCAATTTTTTCCATCGCTTCCACTTGATGGTCATCAAGTTTGGCAAGTCGCTTACTAGTTTGAGTGTGAGGTACTGTTACTGATTGAGCACGACAATTTGTCGCAAGGTTCTCAAAGTATTGCCTTTCATCAGCGCTTTGGTCTTCGGACACACGTATTTTTTAACTAATTTTTATGAATTAGTCAATATTACGACTAATGGCTGAAATTTGGCTCAATCCCTTACCAGCCCACAACTGATCCTGAAGCCATTCAACAGTCAATTAGAGTAAAAAAAGTAGGCGATTGTCCCATTCCTTAAAGGAAAAAGCAGGGTTTTCGTTAATTACACATTATAGACACCAATGACAAATTCATCGATGGACTGAAAGCCTAGTGCGGCATAGACCTTGAGCGCAGCCACATTTTCATTCCGGCAGAAAAGCAGGACGTGCTTTCCTCTGGCCATCCAGTATCGACAGACGGCACTCACTGTTCGTTTGGCATATCCTTTGCCTTGATAGTCTGGATGGGTTGCGACGCCGCCGATCTGAATGTAGTGCTCCGAGACACCCTGAACATTGGCGCTCGAGATGATCTTGCCGTCGAGTTTCGTGATGAATTCCGAGTCGATCAGGATTTGCCGCCGATCCTTTTCTGTAATTTCCTGATGCGGATCTTCTTCATCAGCTGCCCATTGCAGACGGATGATTTCATCGATGTCCTGTTCCGTTGCCAACGCCGTCGATTCATCGGAGTGATCGGTGAAGGAATCTGATGTCAGCAGAAAAACTGTTTGATCCGCGATCTCGGTTGGCTCATAGCCGAAGTGCCGAAGTGCTTCGATCGTTGGAGTGGCATACTTCTTAAAGGCTGGAACAAATTCAATCGGCACTTTTCGTTCGCCGAAATAGTTCGTCACATTTCTGAGGACCTCTTCATCATGCGCATGAACAACGAGGCTGCCGAAACGCTTGAAAAATGTTCCAAGTCCTACCAGCAGATCGTTCGTAAAACTACCGAGATACACGTTGTTTTCAAACGGCTCAGGCCGGTTGAAGCTGCCGATGATGAACATGTTCTCCTTTTCAGCTGCATAGACATAGTCGAGGATCAATTGCCGATCAGAAGGCTGGAGGAGGCGAATCATGTCGATCAATAGTACAACGTTGTGAAAGTGGCAGCGACGTTATCCGAGTCTTAATGCCACGTACATATAGTGGCAATTGTCGCGACAACGTTTACTTCTTTTTTACTTCTTACCACCTCATTCTATGAAGAACAAATTCACGATCGGCGCCATCGCCGGCATGTCCAGCATGGTACTTGCGATTCCACTCCTCGCCCAGATATCCAGCGCACAGCAAGTCAGCTCCGCCACCACCTCACAGGCGCAAGTGAGCCAGGCAGATCCGGATACGGATGTTGCAGATACTCAATTCGATCCTCACCAAGGCGGACACGTCGGAGCGAACGGCACGAAGGAAGAGTTACTGACGGGAGACAATGCGTCCAAGGTAACTGCTGCTGCCCTTGTGGCAGTCCCCGGCGGCACCGTCGACCGCGTCGAGACTGACGCCGAAGGCGATGCCTACGAAGCGCACATGACCAAAGCGGACGGTTCACATGTGACGGTGAAGTTTGATAGCGCCTTCAATGTGACCAAGATCGAATCGGGGCCAGGCGGTCCCAAGGGTCAATAATGTGATCCCGCAACAAAACATCATCGGCAAGGGAATAGAAAGGGGCTGCGAGAGCGGCCCCTTTTGTTAATGTAAGTCGTCGAATGCAATAGAATGTTCTTGCAGAGCAGCAGCCTTTAATTTGAAGTTCTTCATCGTCAGTATTCCTGGTTTTTGGAAAAATCTTGCTGGCTTCGCAACCGTCCATACTGTCATAGGTTCATGTGCTTGACCCTTAAAAAATAAATTAAAATGTATCCATACGAGATAATCAGCCTGCAGGTCTTTAATGCCAAGACGTTGAAAGCCTTTGTCTCCGGTTGCCTTTACCTCAATTTTAGTCAGTACTTTATCTTGGATTCCAGTTACATCAGCAATGCCTCCGATAGTAAATGTGGCTGCTTGTAGTTCAGGCAATATCAGTCCTCTTCGCAAGAGGTGAACCGTCAGCGACTCTGAAAATATAGAAGGAATTTGGGGCGCCTTTATATAGCAAGCCAAGGGGTTACTTTTTTGAAGCTCCAACGTGAACGCAAAGATTTGCACGAGTGCTTTACGGATCTCTGCCAGTTCTAGAATCGATAGGGCATCCATGATTCAAATCTATAACATAATTCGGTTCCTGTCCGACTACAATTTTTCTAAAGCTGATTCCAACATTTTCATTTGCTCTTCAGAAAGATGTAAATCTTCAAGGCTATCTCTTACTATTCCAATTGGAATCTCAGTATTATGAGTACGTGTATAGCGATTCGAGAGAATGCAGAATCTATCCGCAACCGGATTGGTGTATTTTGTATGACTGCCTTTCCCCGTCTCTTTTTCAATGCCAAGCTGAGCGAGTAACACCACTAATTCAGAAAAAAGTAGATGACCCCTTTCAGTTTCACTTAGCAAATCCCGAATGGTCATTGCTTCTGGCTCTAAGGGCAGTGGAGCGTTTTCAGATTTAGATAATGGCTTGCTTTTGCCCACTAAAAAACCATCCATGAAAGGGCCTTTGTCTTTATCGCGGTGCCGAATATCCATGAGCAAGCCTTCAGCCAAATCAGAGTATTTCTTGTCGATTACTATATAGTGAGTGTCTCTGTCCACGATTCTTGCTACAGGTCTGCCGAGTGATGCGAGATTTTTTCTGATGAGTGGTTGAGCTTGCATAAGTCGTATGATCCCTGAACGCGAACCTTCTAGGATATCTTTCATTTGCTTTACTGAATTGTCCGGTAATAGTTCAGGAGAGAGCCCCGCAAACTGGCAACTCTCTATAATGCACAGGTTACCCTTGCTACTTATGAACATAGGAAATGGTTCTGAATCATCCGTCGATAACTTAGTAGTATGATCCGTATCAATTTCTACCATTTCTCTCAACGTCTGCTGATCTGACCTCTGATAGCTGTAAACAAAATCTCCCATTGGCTTTGATGATATCAGGCCCATTTCTCCATCGGGTAGTTCGCCGATTGTGTTTTCCCAACAAGTACCTGCAGTCAATTCCAATGCCTTCCCAAGGAGCAGATGGGATTTGGCATCAACCGCTCCGACTGTAAGACGACCTTTTGCTTTTTTTGCCTCCTCCAACATAATGTCCACTTTTTCTGGAAGAATGCCAGGTACGCGGTACTGATTTTTTTCAAAATCCTCGACTGCAAAAGCAAGCTTTGGGATCTTGCGCAGAAGACGGCGTAATTGGAGGGCGGCAATTGATTTCGAAACATTGTTCAACAGAAGAACGGGAAGACCCACCATTCTGCCTTTCATAGAAACACCGGCAGCAGCACGTGCTTCCAATCCTAATAGGATGCTAAGGGTCATTTGCGTATCCCAAAGAAGATGTACGATTTCTGCGGGTCGGTCACCCTGTAGGGCATCTGATTGCTGAAGATGCCCTTCAATATTTTGATCAAGTTCGTGTGTCACGTTATGTATTTCATTAACTTCATTGGGTATGGCTGAAAACCTGCGACCAACAGACAACTCATCCAATAGAATGTTGCTCAATGTATCCATCTCCTGAGTATAGCGATTTTTATCATCAACCACGATAGGTGTATTTTTTACTGCTGCATCGAAGGCACTTCGAAAACGTGGACGTGACTGATCTATTGTCTGAGCCATTGAGTGACGAAAAAAAGCGGCGGTACCAGCTGTATGCCTGCCACGATCAGCTTCTTGCTCTGCCTTTTTTATAGCACTGGCATTAATCTTGGGTTGACGTAGAAGATAATCAGCAAAACCGATGTTGGAAGCGATATATTCAGTGCTGAACATATTTATAATTTAATAACATTTAATATTTTGTCAACAATAACCGAATTTAATGGCTTTGGTTATCTTAGTTACGGTGTGAGTACCGTGAGTAGTGACGAAAAATGACTCGATTTGGCTTCATGCGTTTAAAGTAGTCGCTAAATCTATGCCCCTCCCTTCACCCCAATAATCGTCGTTCCCGTATCCGTCGCACCTCGCGCTTTGTGCACAGTCCCAGCCGGAAACTCCACGCGATCGCCGAGCTTGTCAGTGTACGTTCCCTCTGCACCGATGATGGTCAATTCTCCATCGAGAATGATATGGACTGTGTGCTTGTCATGCGTGTGTTCCGGCAAGTCCTGATTCGGTGGAATAGGACACACGTGTACATTGGTAAAACCGTCCTGTTCCAATTGCTATTTCCATTGGTCAAGATTCATACCTGCATTCTATAACAAGAATAGTTGTATTGCGTATGAATACGGATGGCTCGGCTTAATCCAAGTTATTCGAATGCAACCCAGAATGATGTTCTGATAGAATACGTCTATGAACATGTTCAAGCCCACAAAGGCGAAGACAGTGGACGAGTATCTGCAAGCTGCTACGCCCGAGCGTCGGGAAATCTTGGAATTTTTGCATGCCTTCATCCAGAAGGCAGCTCCCACGTTGAAGGCCCACTTTGCGGCCAACATGCTCGGCTACGGTTCTTTTCCGTACAAGAACAACAAGAAAGAGATACTGCAATGGCACACAATCGGACTCGCCAATCAAAAGAATTACATCAGTCTGTATGTCTGTGCCGTTGTGGATGGCCAGTACCTTGCGGAAACGTATAAGGAGGAGCTTGGGAACGTGAGTGTGGGCAAGAGTTGCATCAGCTTTAAGAAATTGGATGATCTGAATTTGGATATCCTCAAAAAAATCCTCAAAATTGCGGAGAAAAAGCCGGGATTGGATGGGCTGGCAGCAAGGAAAAAATAGGCTCATGCATTCTTCCATCCCTCACCATCGTGTTCTCTTTTTACTCCTCCAAGCAGACCTCTTAATATATCCATTGCACCTGCTGGATTATTGGGATCGAAATTTATAAGGAGATCATGAACATCCGTGCCACCCGACGGAGAGCGTAATCGTCCGAAACGAGATCGTATTTCCTCCACCAGATCCATCAATTCATCTCTGGTAGTGGAATACTTTTCGCCTGACTTTACATCAATGATAGGAGCGATGCGGGGAAACTTATCTTGTGAAGAGGTACCGCTGGCAATGGCGATAAGATTTTTGGCAAGCCAATCAATGGCTTCACGAAAAACAGTACCGGGGTTCTTGCCCGTGAACTTAGGGGTGTCGACAGTGATTCGCCGTGGCTTTTCTCCGAAGAGACGCGTGGCTGCATCCGGCGGTTCCGGTGTTGAAGTTGATACAGGCGATTGATCTGCTCCTAATTTTTCTGCTGCAGTGTTGGTTGATGCTGGACCTGGCGATGTTCCATCGTAGGTAAGAACGTCAGCAGTTACTGATTCGCCAATGCCGTCCCGATGAGATGTATGAATATCCTCTTCCACTCCTCTAGCGGACTTGCCGTCATAAAAACTATCACTGATTGCGCGATCATTGATCATATCTCCCGCCGCACGTGCCTCGCGACCAATCGCATCCTTACCCGACAAATCATGATGGTCACTGAACTCACGTGCGCTAGCTCGTACTTCACGGTCTACGTCAGGATCATCTGTCGAACCTCGGAGTGAGGCTTTAAATTCTTCATCATCCTCGAGTAGTTCATATAATGCTTCATTCGTCTCTCGTAAAATCTGCAGAGCGATCAGTGCATCTTGGTGGCCAAATTCTTTATTGTAGGGAAGTGATTCCACGAGGTCTGCCAACTGAGGACCAGCCTGATCATTCTGTGAAGCATACGTGTTGATAATAAACATCAGCCGGTCGCGAAACGCTCGGGTGCGATTTTCTTCGTCGGGGAATGCATCGTTAAGAATGTCAGTGGCATTACCCTCAAAATAGAGAAGAGTTGTATGTGGAGGAGTGGCTTCAGGCATGGGCGAATTAAAAATTAATTTGTTATTAATGTCAAATTTCTCCAAGTATTGACATAAAAAACAATTATATTAATAATAATCATGCATTTAGGCCACGCTTGGCCTGGCTGCGTGACAGGTCACGCAGTTGCCATCTCCAGTGTACTGGGGATGTACTTTCACCGTCGGAGTCTCGATCATGGAAACCCGAGGAAGTCAGGGCGGCCGTCAGGGCTGGTGGTACGACAGCAGCAGCGGTCGTACATATCAGCAGGATGGAAATGGGTCTGTCCGCTTCGCCGGACCAAACGGCTCCAGCGGGACCATCCCCGCTAATGGGGCCAGCAACGGCGGCGTGTACGCCGCCATTAAGGAACACGAAAGGCGAGAACGGCGCTGATGCCGTTATCGCCTGAAATGAAACCGGGCTGCCCAATACTTCTCCCTCGGGAGAAGTGGGCGGCCCCACTACTAAAGATTTTCCTGAAATTAAAGGTACAGTACGAACCTGCCACCGCGATAATCAGACCCTCAGCAAACCGCGGAACCCCCGAGCGGCATAATAAGAATCCGCACCGTTGTGATACAAAAAAACAGTATCGTAGTGGCAATCGCAAAAAATTGTTCTCCCGCAGAAATACTTGTTAACTTTGTGCTTAACACAGCTGTTTAACAGAGATAGTATAAAAATATGAGCACTAAAAAGGAGTTGTCGTCGAAGCAGCACCAAGAATTACTTAGAGCATTGAAAGCTCGTTTTGAGAAACACATGAACCGTCATAAGGGTCTTTTGTGGGCGAAAGTGCAAATGAAGTTGGAAGCTAACAAGAAAAAACTGTGGTCACTCAGCCAAATGGAAGAAACCGGCGGCGAGCCCGATGTTATTGGTCACGACAAAAAGACGGGCGAATACATTTTCACTGATTGTTCAGAAGAAAGTCCGAAAGGACGCAGGAGTCTTTGTTACGATCGTCAAGCGCTGGAGGCGAGAAAAGAACATAAACCAAAAGACAGTGCTCTGGATGTGGCAGCTGCCATGGGTATCGATCTGCTTTCGGAAGAGGAGTATCGAGCGCTACAGGAACTTGAAGAATTCGATACAAAGTCATCAAGCTGGGTGAAGACACCTTCTGATATCAGGAAACTCGGGGGCGCTGTGTTTTGCGATCGTCGCTACGATACTGTCTTCATGTATCACAACGGTGCAGATTCTTATTACGCCGCTCGGGGGTTCCGCGGTTCGTTAAAAGTTTAAAGTTACACACCCAATTACATCTGATTGCTTCGACGTGGTCAGGTGGTTCGAGTGTATGGAAATATTATCGTTCGATCTCCAGTGCCAATACGATCATCTTTGCAACTTCGGCCCGGTTGATCGGCGCATTCGGACGGAAAGTATTTTGTTCTGCATCACCATTTACAATCCCAAGCTTCGTAGCTGTACCAATCGCCTTCGCATACATCGAACCTGTCGGAACGTCGGAGTAGGGGAGAGCCGCATCTTGCAGGGGAATTTTGAGCGCTTCTAGGATTGTCTGCACTACTGCTCCACGAGTGGCAGGCATACCTTCATCTATTTTATTCAAGAATGCAGAGAGTCCCATTTTCTCAGCTTCTTGCATATAAGGCAGCGCCCATTCCTGACCGATCATTTGGGTAGTCACTACTTGCTTCCCTGCCAGTTTTACTGCCACTTTCGCCAGTTGTCCCAAGGAGATCGGGTCCGCCGGTCCATAGAGACCGGTTGGATTTCCATTCCCGTCCATATAACCCGAAAAAATTTCTTTCTCGATCACCCGATGCACCGGGCAAGCGAACCATGCCGACAGGGGAACGTCGGAAAAAAGAACGGAGTGACTTCCGACCGACATCCACAGGAGTCCCTTCTTGCCGGGTACAGTATCTGTGGCACAGGGAGCAGCGAGAGGAGTGTTGCCTGTTGTAGTCTGTACGGAGGGCATGCTCGCTCGCCGATATGCCAGTGGATTCGTGAGGAGAAGATCTCCGCAGCCGCTACCGCGACACCCTCCGCTTCTATTGCTTGTTGAAGTTGTACTGGTCGTATCCGAAGATGATGTCGGTGTACCGAACAAACCAAAAGACGAGAAGTGTGTCGTACTGCATGTCAGTGTATTTGCTGACATATCTTGCGAACACGTCAGTTCGTCCCATGCAGTCGAGTCCGAGCCATAGCGGTAGACACTCAACGATGATTCCACCAAGCCCGAAATGTCGGAATCGGCATAGGTAAAGGTGACTGTTAGTGATTTATCGAACGATGTGACGCGTGTGGAATCCGGACAATACGCAGACAGATCATGTGCACTGACGATCGTGTTGCGACCCGAAGGACTGCCTAATGCACTTTCGACGTTGCTGGCTGCCAATTCTTTCAGCTGGAAGTTCACTCCCGTAGGACAGGTTACATTCGAAGCAACGTAACCGGATGGCACACTAAGACTTAGAGATCTTCCCGTGCCGGAGAGTATAATACTTCCTGTAGAGCCCAACGCATTGTAAATAATGCTCGTGCCGGTTCCTGCTTTAATTGTCGCATCACCCCGACAGCCTGCGGTGGTAAAAATCTTATCGCTCGACGTTGCAGTATTCGAACTACTATCTGTAGAAATAACGGCGTAGTGGTATTGGGTGCATGCAAGCAGTCCGCTCAGTGATTTTGTATGTGAAGTGACGCGAGAAGAAGTATCTGTTTCTGTGGTGTTTGTTCCATATGATGTATTCAGACCGTAATTCACTTTGGTCGACGCATTCACATTCGAGGTCCAAGTGATAGTCGCTCCGCTAGCGGTAACAGAAGACGTTGCAATGGAACTGAGAGTAGGAGGAGTGCGGTCGGTAATCGTCACGTTCACCGTGATCGTATCAGTTGAGGAACCATCGGAAGCTTGCACGATAAAACTGTCGGAGCCGAAGTAATTTGTATTCGGCGCGTAGCTAATCGCCATACTGTCGCCCGCACCGCTCGCAGAAGCTGTTCCGTGAGATGCCGCACCCGAAATGCTCCATATGATACTTTGATTTTCTGCGTCGGTGGCGCTGAGGGTAAGCGAGAATGCAGTCGGACTCGAGTTCTCATCCATGGTCACGCCAGTACTAGTGCCTGCTGTAATGACCGGCGCCGTATTCGTAGCCGTGAAGCCGATATTGCGAAAAGTAAAGTTGCTGTCATCATGTCCGTCGTTCATCTTGAATTTTATCGTACGTGTTGTGGTATCAGGAGAAGCATTGCTGTTGGCGTAGCGCACGGAGCGCAGGGCAGTTTGATAGTTGGCCATGGAGGTCGTACCTGTCAGGATTAACGTGCCTGCGCTGTACGAACCTGTGATGCCATTTTGATTTGTGAATAGCAGCGAATCCTCACCGCTGGTGTACCCGCTGCTGATAACGACTGACCCGCTCGAAGCGGTCGTATTGTCGACATCGGAAATCGTGATAGCGTCATCAATGATCGCCGAGGCCGATCCGTTCACGTAGGTGAGCGTGGGACGGCTCGTTGCAGGGAAGAGGGATGCCTGCGGAATGACCACTGTGCTCTGACCCGTATAGGCCCACCGCAAACTGGCTGTTTCACCGCCACCACGTTCGTAGAATTCCATCTTCACGTTGTACTTTGTTCCTCCTGTCATCGTAATAGGAGAAGCGGTGTCGGTCGTATCGCCGTGCACGGTCCAGTTATCGATGACCAAGTTGTCATTGATCCACAAACGCACGCCATCGTCGCTCACGGTGCTGAAGGTGATATTGCCGGTGATAGGCGCTTTCACCTGTCCCGTCCAACGTGCGCTGAAGTTATCGGCATTGTAGCCGGGAACATTGAAGTTGTTACCGAAGTTGATCGTCGAGTCGATGCGGTTGTACGTCGTACCCGTTAAATCCCAGCTACTGATGTAGTACGTTGCAGCAAGACCAGTCCCGTTGTCGCCGCTAACAGTCTGCATAATTGGCGCATCGTTCACTGCCGTAATGGGAATGGTTGCAGTCGAGGCACTGGAGTTAATAGACTCGTCCTGCACGTCCACGACGACGTACTGAAAACTTGCATTGGTATCGCGGTTTGATGTTGGTCGGAATCGGAGATCCACTTTGCCGCTTGAGAGACTGAGTTCCGTGCCTGCCGCGCCAAGGGTGATAGTGCCACCGCCACTGTCCCATAGCGTTCCACCTGTTACCGAAAGAATGCGGATTTTGCTGGGTGTTCCGCCATCCGAGTCACTCAATGTAGAAACGATGAGACGAATATTTGCGGATTCCGGCTGCACAGCGTCTTCAGTTACGCTCACGGCAGTTTCGTCAGAAGGTTTTACGACCGTTGTATTTCCACCGGCGCTTGGTGCTGCTGCATACGCAGGTGCAATGACTAACAATGAGATTGTTGCAACTGCTGAAAGCAGTGTCCGTCCGTTTAATTTTCTTTTGGCAGAAAGAAACATGATAGTAATCCTATCAGGCTCAATTGAATGCCAGAAGCATCAATCTACACACTCAGTTGCCAAAAAAGCGATGTTGAAACATAATATGGATCGTTTATTTGGAAATAATCCTGCAGAAAATTTCAGGAAGATTTTTTCTCTGTCATGCTCAAGTATGTTACGAAGAAGAGAATCAAGACAAAGATACTCAGGCTCACAGAGCCAGTGCCAAGCCCAAGGCCGCCACGCCGCAGTGACACACCCATCCAATCCGCGAATGAGGCTCCCAGCGGCCGCGTGATGATGTAGGCAAACCAGAATGTCAGAATCTCGTTCATTCCGAATTTATAATAGCCAACTGCTGGAATGGCAATGATGACAGCGAAGATCAGACCGGATGCGAAGTAACCAAAGTGCAGCGTTGATGCGGTCAGATCGCCTGTTGCTGTGCCGAGCGCAAAGGTGACGAGCACGGTCGCCCAATAGAATATCTCCCTGCGGAAGGTGTAGATGCTGTGGATGGAGAGGGTTTTCTCGTTTCTGTGCCATGCGATAAAAATCGAGCCGAGCAGTATCGCGAAGAAGAGCGCGGAAATGATATACGGAATGCCGAAGCCCACATGCAAGATATCGGCGGCCATCGTGCCGAAGACACTTACCATAAGCACGGCAAGCCAGTATACCCATGGAATGTACCGACGAACGGAGAACTGCAGTGCTAATGCAATCAGCAGTGCAATACCTCCGATGACGACAGCGACAAGCGGGTTGATCGTGTGGGCCAGATAATCGGAAGTGGTCTCGCCCATGCCTGTTGTCAGAACTTTGATAATCCAGAACAGCGCCGTCACTGCCGGCACTTTCACCGCCATCTGTCCGAGCCTGCGCTCTGCATGAAGTGCATTCATAGGGCGTTCTCTCACTTGAGAACAGCGAGCAACGCCTGCAGTGCAGTCTTCTCACTCGCCAAGTCCGGATTCACCGCCCGGAGAGAGCGCAGTACGGTATCGATCTTGCCATCGATCTTCGTCCACGTCGCCGTGTCTCTCGGTTTTAATCTGGCTTCACCTTGATCCCAGGCATATTCCAGATCGCCGATGCGCGTGGTCGCTTCTGATTGCTTTCCTGCATTCAGCAGATCAAGCGTGTCCTGTGTGATCGTTTTGAAACTTGAGAAATCGCTAAGCGCCGGAGCAGCAGCTTGCTGAGCCGTTCCCGTACCGGATGCAGTCGCTAGTGGCACAGGCATTTGCAATGCCAGTTTGCGGTCGTGGTAGCCGATGCCGCCTGCAAGGACCATCAGCGCAACCACCACCACTGTCTGTCCCAAGCCGCCGTGTTCTTTCAGTTCAGCTTTGTACTCCCCCGGGTTGGTGATGACGTCGCGCTTCGTGATCGAAAGGTAGAGCACAATGAGGAAAATCCCGCCGCAGAAAATCACGCTCGTCGTCGTTGCCCCGAGTCCCAGTCCGCCATGACTGCCCGGTTGTGTAAGCAAGTCGCCAATCGAAGCCCCAAGGGGACGGGTGAGGATGTAGATGAGCCAGAACGAGAGCACAGAGTGAAGGCCCAATTTCCAGCCGATTGCAAAAATGAGAATGAACGTCGCAACGATGAGACCGGTCATGAGATAGCCGAGACCAAGACCTTCGGCATAGAGATCTCCGGAAGCCGTACCGAGTGCAAAGGTGAAGAGAATCGTGAGCCAGTAGAACGTCTCTCTGCGCGTCGTGAAAATGGAATGGATCGCCAGTGTTTTCTCGTTCAGGTACCAGATCAGGAAGGTCATCGCGAGAAGGACGCTGAACAGGATGGTGCTGAACTCCAGCGGCACACCCATCGCATCCGTCAGGTTGTCAGTCACAAGCGTACCGAAGATGCTCACGAGGGCGACGGCGAGCCAGTAGATCCACGGAACGTACTTTTTTGCCCTGAATTGGAAGATGAACGCAATCGCGAGCAGGATGCCCGTAACGATGGAAGTACCCGTGAGACCGAAATTCAAATTCACGTTGAGGAAATCCGCCGCCGTCTCGCCCACGGTCGTGCAGAGGATCTTGATGATCCAGAACCACAGGGTAACTTCAGGGACTTTATTGAGCATCTCGCGGTTTTTTATCGAAAGTTGCATACGGAATCTTGGATGGGAACTATGTATCGTATCATGCATGGCGAACATGAAGAATCGATGAAGAAAATTTCTTCTACGCAGCCGTAAAGCGAAGTGTGAATTGCGTGCCCCTTGCCAGTTCGCTTCTCACCGCGATGTGTCCTCCGTGCCGCTCTACGATTTCTTTCGTGATAGCCAAGCCCAAACCCGCGCCTCCTTTCTGGGTGTCGCGTGCGGCATCGACTTTGTAAAAACGATCAAAGATGTGAGGCAAATGTTCAGCCGAAATGCCGACACCGGTATCGTGAATGGAGAGCAATACGTCAGCTCCGGAACGCTTGAGCAGAACTTGAATCGAGCCGTTTTTGGTATAGGCGACGGCATTCTGGATGAGGTTATAGAGCATGCGCTCCAGATCATGCATGTGACCCCAAATATGTACGTTTGGTTCAATGGAGGAAGTAAGTTTCAAACCTTTTTCATCCGCAATCTTTTTCATTTTCGATGCGATCCGTTCCGTAAGAATGGAGAGGTTCACCGAAGTCAGAACTGCATGAGATGGCGCATCGATGCGGGAAAGGAAGAGAAGCTGCTCCGTCAGCTGGGACATGTGTTCCACTTCTTCTAATGTACTGCGGAATACGGACTGCATTTCTTTTGGCTTGAGAGAAGCATCGCGCAATGCCACTTCCAGTTCAGTTTTCATGACGGTGAGAGGGGTGCGAAGTTCATGCGAGGCGTCGGCTGCGAATCTCCTCTGCACCTCCAACGATTTTCTGATCGGTCGCAGCGTATACCGTGCAAAGAAATAACTGAGGAAGACAACAATAAGAATGGTGACGACATCCGTCATAACGATGCTCATGCGCAATCGTTCGAGCGTTTCCTGAAGTGCGTGTTCTTGCGGAGATCCAACCGAAAGCTGATCGCCGAAGGAATCGGTGATGTTGATAACCAGCTCATAATACAGAAGGGTACTCAGCGCTCCCAAGATCAGGATAACGAACAGCGTGTAGAGCGCTGAAAGTTTTAATTTGGCCCAAAGAAACAGCTTATCCTCGGAGGAGGTAGCCGACGCCGCGGATGGTTTCGAGAAGGGGTTCATCATGGCTGGAGTGAATTTTTGATCGCAGATTCTTCACATGGACGTCGATGACATTGCTGAGCGGATCGAAAGCAGTATCCCACACATGATGAACGATTTGCTCGCGCGTAAGAACTTGATTCGGATGGCGCATAAGATATTCAAGCAGTGCGAACTCTTTGAGTGTCAGGCTGATCTTCCTTAATCCACGCTGTACGCTTTTTTGGGAAGCGTCGAGAACAAGGTCTCGTACCTGCAATGTTGTCGGCAAGGTTGCCTTTGGCCGTCGCAGCAATGTCCGCACGCGCGCCACCAGCTCGTCGAACGCGAAGGGCTTGACGAGATAATCGTCCGCGCCGCCGTTGAGGCCATCGACGCGATCTTCAATCGTATCTTTTGCCGTGAGCATGAGGATGGGAATTGCGATTCCTTCCTCTCTTAATTCTTTGCACATCTGGAGACCGTCTTTGCCCGGCAACATGCGGTCAAGAATGACCAGATCATAGACATGCTGCTTCTGTTCGATTTGCTTCTGTCCCTCTACTCCATCACAGATAAAGTCGACCGCAAACCCTTCGGCCTTAAGGCCTCTCTGGATCGATTCCGCAATCTTCTGGTGATCTTCGATGATCAACACCCGCATATAAGACAGTGTACTCCTGAAGATGAAGATTTTATGAAGATAAAGGCAATCTTAACCGATTCTTAAGAATTCTGTCGTATGGTTGTGGCCTTACTTCTTTTCATCCATCTACCTATGAAGAACAAATTCCTTCTTGGCGCAATAGCCGGTGCATCCACGCTTATCGTGGCCGTTCCGTTCTTTGCCCAGATGTCGAGCGCCGCATCGACATCTTCAACATCCGTCGCGACGCAGTCTGCACCTACAGTTGAAGACAACAATACCGGCCCGGACAAAGAAGTCCCTGATGCGCAGGAGGCAGCCGTTGATCCGTCGCAGGCCAAAATTTCTGCCGATGCAGCTGCACAGGCAGCAATACAGGTACAGCCGGGCACGGTTCACGAGAACAAGCTCAATAATGAGCATGGCAATCTCGCCTACAAGATCGAGATCACTAATACAGGGAAGGAATACGATGTCCTTGTTGATGCTGTCACCGGCAAAGTGATCAAGAATTGGGAGGACGGGCAAGGTGGCCCACATGAAGGTAACGATGCCAATGAAGTGCAGGGCAAGGACGATGCAAACGAAGTTAATGACCAAGCCAATCCCAACGAGAAGGAAGATGGCAATGACGCTGCGACTTCCGGCGCCATACAGACAGCACCGGCAACATCATCAGCTCAATAACAATTTGAGTAGAGGGAAAAAAGCCGCACGTGCGGCTTTTTTTATTCTGATAGAGATTAATTCTTCTCCACAACAGTACTGCGAGCTGCATTCCCGATGGCACTGTCGATCGCAGTTCGAATGTATTCGAACACTTCCCTCCGGTACAATTTGTTCTATGAACATGTTCAAACCCCTCAAGACGAAGTCTGTGAAAGAGTACATAGCATCGCTGCCGGATGATCGACGGGAGGCCATCGAATTTCTACACAAGCTGATTCAAACGACCGCTCCCTCGCTCAAATCGCATCTTGCTTACAATATGCTGGGCTACGGCAGCTTTCAGTATAAGAATGCCAAGAAGGAAATACTCGAATGGCCGGTACTCGGTCTGGTCAATCAAAAGGACTACATCAGTTTGCATGTGTGTGCGGTACAAGATGGCAAGTACATCGCAGAGACGCATAAAAAAGAACTCGGCAAGGTCAGTGTGGGCAAGAGCTGTATTCGTTTCAAAAAAATTAGCGATCTGAATGTGGCGATATTGAAGAAAGTAATCAAAGCTGCGGAGAAAAACCCCGGAACAGCTGGGGCGTACGAAAAGAAGTGAATGGCTCCTCGACCCATGCTTTGGCTGCGGCTACGCAGGTTCTGGGAGTAAGTAATTATAATCCTGACTTGTTTGTGGCAGAAGTTTATTCTGGCTCCCCGAATCCGACACTATTAAAAACGTTCTGCTCGACAGTGATTACTTTTCGTCTTTTTTTCAGTCAAAAGTAGAACATCTAGTTCGACTAGTTGGGAAGCGTCAGTTCCTATGAGTGCTTCCTGTGAGCTTGGTTCTCAGTATTCTTTCGATAACCAGGGTGAATACCCGGACGAATATTCTCATGGGCGGCAATTTTCTCAAGGTACTCCCGAAGTTGAACTCGCTCAGATTCATTCAGACCCGCACACAGCGTCTGCTCGTGCTGTCGAGCGACGCGACCTATGGCTTCAAGCGTGCTGATCCCTGCAGCTGTAAGACGCAAAGCGAAGGAACGACGATTGTCCGGTCTTGCATGACGTTCCACCAATCCTCGCTTTTCCAAGTCATCCAGTAGCAGCACGAGACGACTTGGGAACATACCAAGCAAGTCTGCGAGCGCCTGCTGCGTTATGCCAGGCTGGCGGCCAAGGATACGCAGGATTCCAGCGAGTGGAGGAGTTAGACCGAGCGGCGAGAGATGTTTTGCAAAACGTTCGGCTGCGTGTGCACCGATTTGTGCCAGAAGGAAAGCCACATTGGATTTAGTAGATTCGTGCTTCATTATTATTGACATTAACAATTAATAAAATTAATGTAAAGACATGACTCCATCAAATACTACCGAATCCGGCACTCTGGTCATTGGTCCCCGTCATGCCGGTCCAAACCCCGGCCTTGTTGCGACGGTCTTTACCATCCTGTTCCTCGCAGGACTTGCGTTTGTGACGCTTGGGGGCGGAGGTTTCCCTACACCGTTTCAGCCGCCGGAAGCAATGGCTGCGTACTTTAATACACATGCTACGCAAGCGATGCTCAATGCGTTCTTCCAATTCGGCTCGGCAATCCCCCTTGGCATCTATACGGCCACCATGACGAGCCGTCTTCGTTTTCAGGGTGTGCGTGCGGCCGGTATTGATATCGCACTCTTTGGCGGGTTCGCCGCTTCCTTCCTGCTCATGGTATCCGCGCTCGTGCAGTGGTCGCTGGCCCGGTCCGGTATCGCAGCGGACGTTCCGCTCGTGCAAGCACTCTATTCTCTCATCTTTGCGACGGGTGGTCCCGGCTACACTGTTGCGCTTGGACTTCTGATTGCGGGAATCTCGGTCCCCGCATTGTTCTACCGCCTTCTGCCCAAGTGGCTTTGCGTGTGTGGTTTAGTATTGGCGGTCATCGGTGAATTGAGTACCTTGAGCCTTGTTCTCCCACAGGTGTCCTTGCTGATTCCACTCACACGCTTTCCGGGTTTTCTCTGGCTCATTGCAGCGGGGTTTACCCTGCAGAACCATCGCACAAGCAGACAGGAACTCTGAAAGCCGAGTAGGTAAATATTTCAAAGGGCTTTAATAAGCAAATTTTGGCTCCCCGCCCTGGCTCCTTCTAGATCTGCGGACAGTGTATTTGGCTGTAAAAAATGTACGTTTTACGTAACCTGAGTTCATACGAGGATCTATGATTGCCTAATGCACTTTAATACTGGATTTTCTTCGATGGACTTTCTCTCCTCGCTGAATCTTTTACATACGATTCTGTAGAATCCACATCCGCATGACCAGCAAATTCTTGCAATGTAAGAAGATCGATATTTTGCTTCATTGCCATCTGCAAAGCAGAGACACGGAACATTTGCGATGTAATATTTGGCACCCCGGTTTCACCGCCGTACTTCTTGAGCATAAGAAGAAGTGGCACGCGTGACATTCTCTTTCGAATAAATCCCTTGTGCACGTGGCGGAAATGTTCACTCGGTCGGAAGAGGGGGCCATTTTTATCAGAGCCGATGTCTGCTACATCAATCCATTCTTCTAGCCTGCCAGTTGCTTCTTCATGTAATCCAACTAACCGTTCTCGCTCAGTATTGACTGTGCGACGGATCGCGATCTGTGACTCTTCTTTCTTTTTGTAATCACCCACGTTCATACCAATGAGCTCAGAGAGTTTGCATGCCGTATAGGCAAACATTCCTATAATGGCTCGATCACGAATGCCAATAGGTGTTTCTAGGCTTGGTGCATCGAGGAGTTTTCTGCACATCTCTGCTGTCATTGCCTGTGTCTTAATGACTTTCTTTGAATAGGAGCATTCGATGAAATGGCTACTGGCCGGGTTCACTTCGCGGACTCCGCTCTCACGACATGATCAAAAAAGACCGTACGCAGGAAAGCTTTCGTGCAATAGAAGCTTCTGAAGTTTTACATTCTTTAAGATGGTCAATCCAGGCAATGACCTCGCTTGGTGTGATCTGAAGGATCCCATTCATCATGTCTCCAACGTATCCAGTAAATATTGCAAGCTGTGCAAAATCCGCTTCGTATGCTTTGCGTGTATTTTCCTGATTATATTGTGATAGCCAAGTATGAATGAGTGACGCCGCATCTGCGTTTGGTTTTTCCCGCTGGTGGATCTTTCTTGTTGCCATACTTAGTCAATTCCCTGGAAAGGCAGCTGTCCCTCATTAAGAATATTATCATCGGCAATGCCATCATTCACGAGGTGAAACATATGCCTTTGAACTTGGAGGTTTTTTATTTTCACCTCGTCGTATGTGCCCTGTTCGAAAAATGTTTCAAAAGCAGTAGATAATCCTTCTTCTTCGGCAGTCTCTCGATCAAATACTTCTTCGTACCAACCATTTGGTGTCCGGCGAACCCATCGCCTTTCCATCTCTGCGAGAAACTTTTTTGGATACCTACTTATCATCTTATAATACTTTACAGTGTGATGTGTCTGATGCTCATGGTCGATACGGTGCGTTCTGTCTTCCATCTGAATTTCCTCAATGCAATCTTCTGCTAGATCATCTTCGATGACGGTTTTTCCTTTGGTGAACGTGGTGCCGACTGCACCAGCTGAGTAGGTTGCAATAATAACTTTTCTATCTGCTGCATGCTGAAAGGTCAAACGTTCGTAGTCGAGCGCAAGCATCGGCTGACCTTTTGGATCTTCAATTGGATAACCTTTTTCATCAAATTCCCAACCTCCCTCCTCATTCTTCCGATAGCGAATAGGTTTCCTGCGCTCATTGCGCTTCACGCCTTCATCGCTTGTCATACCAGTGTAAATGGCAGGATTATACTGTGCGAACATCTCAGCATACTTTTTTGCCTGTGCGTTGTATTTGCAAAAGATGACAACCGGCCTGTTCTCGCTAAGCGACTCTTTAACTGCGCGCTTCGCTGCTGCTGCTTTCCTGTCTTTTAACTCTGGCAAACCAATATAGTCGGGATTATTTACAATTTGTCGAAGCGCATGTTTCTTGGAAAAACCATCGCCTTTGCGTAGCTTATCCGCCCTGGCAACTTCATCTTTCGGCAAGAGTACTTATTATATTTTTCTGACCATTCGTCCCAGTTGAGGAACATTTCATAAATTGCCCATGCTTGTTGCTCATGCATCGTAAACTCTCCTAGCTCTTGGGGCGGTACAAATTCTTTTCTTGGCAATCTGTTGAGTTGTTCGGAAAGCGGCTTTGAGGCGTCCATTTCTTCCAGCACGTCCTGCTTGCGGAAACGAATGGTTCTCTTCCTCTTAATGAGACTAAGAGTTCGTAGTGCTTGCGGATCTCGAGTAGGGAAAGCTCGCTCAAAAGCGGCATCATTTGTATAAACAGGATTATCCGGCTCTACACTGTGCATCATGCGCCGGAATGTCTTGGAGTTCTTTGCGGGTGTTGCAGTAAGAAGTAATAGAAACTTCCCTCGCAGCTTGCGCATGCCTCTTGTCTGCTGGCTTTTGAGGTTCGTTCTACTATGCGCTTCATCGTGAACAATAACAGTATCTTCATCTGACAGGAGATTGAAGCGCTCATCATTCTCAACGTCTCGCACGAATTCAATATTGGTAACCCGATGGCGTGCATTGCTTGTGCGCAATAGTTCCTCTCGTTCAGGATAGGGCAAGTTCTGGAGCGTGAGGATATCTGATCGCTTTAAAAACTTAGCCGCTTCCTCGCCCCATGGACTCACAACGCTATTAGGTGCAACAATAAGAGCCTTATGGCGGTCGACGGCAGCCCATGCGTTTCTGGTTTTTCCAAGCCCAGGGTCATTAGCGAGAATGATACCTGGCTCTCCAGCGTCGATCGCCTTCTGTATCCGCGCCTCGCAGAACTTTTGGAAGAAGTACATTGGGCTCTCTGGACGGATGTTGGGATACTCGGCAGTTTGAATTTTTCTAAAATTGGCAAGAACTGTTCGAAGGATAGATTGAATAGCTGGCGTAGGATTCTGTTTTATTAGTTGTTCTACATAACGTACTCCTTCCTTAAATGAGTGAGTGAATTTTTTGATAAGGAATTGCTCGGTGTATTCCACGAGAAGTTCTTGTCGTCCAGGGTCGCGGCGGATTGCTGCGAGGGTATCGCGTCCGAGTCCGCAAAGTGTGCGAATAAGAGCCTCTATATCATCCGGCTCTCCTTTCTGCTCAACAATGAAAATATGTCTATCACTTCGAATTTTCTTTTCACGATTAATGGCCATAATCCGAATTTCATTCTCTTGACCGATTTTCAAAGGAACACGGACGCTAAAAGTTCCATCATCAGAAACTTTCACTCGCCTGTTCCACACACCTGCAATGTAGACGGCATCAGCCTTAGGTGCGCGTCCTGTAATAGTGATAGCTTCTTCCATTGTCTCTTCTGGAGTCCCTTCAATTCTTATTTTTGGTAATTTAACATCATAGGTCAGATATTCTTCTTCCTTTGTTATGGTGGTTACACAGATAAGACCCCGGAACGAGTGCATAACGAGGCGATCTATTTCTTCTTCTGAAAGCTCTGGGTGGGCGAACTGAATGTACAATCTCAGTTTTAGAGGGTCGTTCTGAAAGAGGGCAATAGCATCCTCCAATTGCAATTTTTCTAAACGTTCAAGTCCAATTTCTATGTGGGCATCATCGCTATTTGTAGCAGCTTCAATGGCCAAATCGTGCTCTAAGCCCTCTTTACGAAATTTTAGATATTTTCTGCCTTTATCTCTTTCTTGACTTCCGAAAAACTTTCTGGCAATCCTAGTAAAAATATTCATCGGTGTATCTTTGTATTCTTGGGCTCCAACGGTGACAATAAAATAGGCATTATCCTCACTGCTCATTTCATCAATAGATTTTTGACAAACTGTTTCAATGGCGCGCACAAGATCCACTGAAATAAAGTTTGGGGTAATAGGAATAGGTTGAAGGACTGTTTGAGCTTGTTCCAACGCTTCCTGATGAGAATCACCCATTTTCCTGCGGACCAAATATCTTTTGGCTTTTAGGCCTTGAGTCCTCACTCCAAAAAATTGTGCGCTTATCCTCGAAAGGAAATTGTTTACTTTGTCAGTACACAGTTCGTCATCTATACGGATAATAATATCTATGTTATCTGTTACATCGAGATCTTCTATTGTTTTACCTATTGCAATTTCAAGTTCTGAAATAAAATGTGTAGTAAATACTTTGCTATCAACAGGAATTCCTCTTTTCGGTTCTGCTTCGCTACGACCTGTCTTTGCATCTGTTTCTATTATTGGAGCTTGGCCATCTCTGATTAGTACCAAGTATTGTTTTGTCCGAGCAAATTGAAGGTGAGTCGAAAACAACTTTCGCGAGAGCCTCTGCAAAAATAAATTAAATTTATCTTTATATACTTGTCCCTCTAAAACAATTTCCAACTCAGTGGTATCATCAACTCTAATATTTTCAATCTTCCCCAACCTTTCTTCGATAGCAATGATGAGTGGCACGCTTATTTCTGATGGATTTGTTGGGAAGGTCTTTGGCTTTTCCTGGTCCTGAATTGTAATTGTGGCGAGTGCTTCCTCATGTGACTTTCCTTTTTTTCTTTCAACAAGATAGTGCTTGGCTTTTGCACATTCTTTGCGAGATTCAAAAAAAGCGCCTGCAATTCTTTGGAAGAGACTACTTGGCCTATCTGTATAGATTGCAGTGCCAATCTGGACTGTAAATTCAGTGCTGTCTCTTACGCTTATTTCTGCTATGGACAAGCCTATTTGATCTTCGGCCTGCTGCAGGACAT
The DNA here is from genome assembly GCA_041691135.1 of Candidatus Peribacteria bacterium. Lineage (GTDB taxonomy): Bacteria > Patescibacteriota > Gracilibacteria > Peribacterales > Peribacteraceae > JAQBQQ01. The sequence continues at coordinate 141,178 of JBEPVF010000002.1, read as the reverse complement.
TAGGCGTAAATGAAGCAGGATCAGGAGGTATTGTTTTTCCTTTTAAGGTTTTCTCAATTGCTTTTCTTGTACTATGCGTCTCAGGTCGCTCACGGATTTGTTTAATAGCGATCGCTGGATCTAAACCGTCGCGTACAAGTGTTAAGTATGTTCTTGCCATTTCTGCGCTGCCATCAGAGAAAAGTTTTCTAGCTAATCTACGAAAAAAATTACTAACCGAATCCACAAATTTCTCGCTTCCAAATATTAATTCAAATTTTGTCGCATCAACTGTTGTCATTCCTTGAATTTTTTTCCCTGTGCTCGTTTCGATGGCATGGATAAAGTCTGGAGTAAGTAATTCCTGTTCAATAGGAATTGGTTCTGAATTGCCTTCTGGAGGGACATTTTTTTTCATGTTTGTATATTTTAAATTAAATTTTGATTAAGTCAATAAGTGGCTCTCATCTCTGTACGAAGTACGAACCGAGATTACTGATACTTGGAGGCGGATGGAGCTGGCGTTTTCTCTCTTTCAGAAGGGGTTTTAAGCGATTGTAGATTGATCGGTTTTGTTAAAAATGACATGCGAGTGCCATGGTGAAGTCGTATCTATTTCTTCTTTGGCGTTAGCGTTCCAGTTCTCTCAATTTCATCAGCGAAGAGGCTAAATTGAATATCATTTTCACTGAGAGTTGATTCATCGGCAATCCCGTCATTAATTAGGTGGAACATAGTGCGTTGCCCCTTTAGATTTCTACTTTGAACTTTGTCATACGTTCCTTGCTCAAAAAAAGCTTCATGAGCAGTGAACCAAGGATTGTTAAGATCGTCATCCTTCGGTCTGGATTTCCCTTTATATTCATCCCATGTACCAGTGACACGGTTGCGTCGAACCCACTTGGTTTTCATTCGTTCAAGAAAACTTCTTGGGTAGCGGCTTTGCATTTGATAATACTGAACCGTGGCGTGAGTCTGACGATTTGGATCAATACGGTGAATACGATCTTCAGCTTGAATGTCTTCTTTACAATCAGTTGGGAGATCATCGTAAATAATAACCTTACCTGCCGTGAAAGTGGTTCCGACGGATCCAGCCGAATATGTAGCAATAATTATTTTACGCTCATTAGCATTTTGGAACGTCCGCCTTTCATAATCCAAATGGCTCATTTCTGCGCCTTCCGCATCTTCGATGGGATAGCCGTTTTCATCAAACTCATTGGAAAAGCATGCTGGCTTTCCTGTTCTTTGATTTCTGATAGTTCCTTTTTTCGACGTTTGGCCTGTGTATAAAGCAGGCTTATATTTTCGGAAAAGCTCTGCATACTTTTCTGCTTGCGCCTGATATTTACAGAAGATCACAACCTTCCTATTTTCTACAAAGCACTTGCGAACAATCCGTTGCATCTGCCATGCCTTTGGATCCTCATTTGTTTGCACGCCCGCGAAACCTGGATTATTGATGACTTGCCTATAGGCATGAATTTTCGCAAACCCTTCTCTACTATTGGTGCGCAGTCCATCTTCCTGATGCACGTCATCTTTCGGAATATATTTGCCATACTTTTTGGTCCATGCTGGCCAATTGACGAACATTTGATAAATGGAATCCGCCTGCTCTTCGGTCATCTCAAAGTTACCAATTACTTTTGGCGAAATATGTTCTTTGCGTGGAAGGCGATGTAGTTGATCTTCTAAAGGTAACTTCGGATCAATTTCCTCCAACACTTCATGCTTACGGAAACGAATCGTGTATTGATCTAAGATTAACTTTAACTGTCTGGCAGCCCGCGCGTCTCTCATAGGGAATGCTCTGCGGAATGCTTCATCGGATTTGAATTCTTTTCTTTCAGGATCAACAGTGTGCAACATGCGCCGCAATTCTGTTGGATTACGGGCAAGAGTTGCGGTCACATTGATGACAAAGCGGTGAGGCAACATTTTTGCTCCTTTGCTTTGCTCGCTATGTTCATTCTTACGACTATGCGCTTCGTCATGCACTACAACAGTTTGATCAGAACTGATTAATCCGAATCTTTCTTTGTCTTCGACTTTGCGCAAAAACTCTACATTTGTTACTCGTCGTTCATGAAGGCTGCCGCGTAGCTGTCTCTTCCTGTCTTTATGATCATCTCTCAGAACTAGCAGATCCGGATCGATCAATACTTTTTCTGCTTCCTCTTTCCACGTGCTCACCACTGCGTTGTGCGTGAAGATTGATGCATCTTGATCTGCAACAGCTGCAAGGATTGTGCGTGTCTTACCGAGGCCCGGATCGTTACATAGATTGATACCTTCCATACGCGGATCATCGATCGCTTTGCGCAATCGATATACGCAGTACTTTTGAAAGAACATGAGTTCACCTTCTTGAACATTCGGGAAACTCATTTCTTCAATCCAGCGGAAGTTCTCGAGAACGCGCCGAATAATGTTTTTCAGCTCAGGATGCTTGACCTTTGTAAGTTGCTCTTGGGTATATCGCTTACCATCCTCAAAGGATTTGCTGAACTTCTTAATGAGCAACCGTTCCATGCATTCGGCTAAGAACTCCTGTCTACCCGGATCTTCGCGTATTTGCTTCGTCAATTGTCCGCCCAGTTCACTTAGTAAGCGAATGAGCTCTTCCGTATCATCCACTTCTCCTTCTTGAGTGATGACAAAAGTTTTCTGCATACTTCGTCTCTTATTTGTTCGATCAATGCTCATAATGCGAATCTCATTTGTTTCGCCAATGGCCAAGGGTACAGGAAGACTAAACGTACCATCGGGCTCTATTTTCTTCCGACAGTTAATAGGACCACTTATAAAAACGCATTCAGACTCAGGAGCAATACCTGCCAGAGTAATAGTTGTTCCTTCTGTTTGAAGAGGAATAGCAACAGATAGTTTTGGCTGAGGCATATCGACGGGCCATGTGAGATATTCATCTTCTTTGCGGTACAAGCCTGAGCCATACAAAGCTTTAAAGGTAGTAGTCACAATTTTATTTGCCTGAGTTTCGTTGTAGCCACGTGCAAACATGAGATAGATTTTTAATTTTGCATCGCCACCTTCCTGAGAGCGAAAGAAGGAAATGACCTCTCCTAGATTGAGCTTTGAAAGTTGTTCAAATTCATAATCTTCTTCGGCTTCATTTCCAGTCTCTGCAAGCAGTTTTGCTTCAAAATGTGTTTTCTCCTCGGCAATAAGCTCTATATATCTGATCGATAAAGTAAAAGCATTTAAGTTATTGAAAACATTTAATCCAATACGTCTCAATATTGAACGCACAGAATCTTGATATTTTTGACGGCCAATAGTAATTATTCGATTTTTTGAATCCTTTGAACTTAATTCTCGCTTACAAGCAGTGAGTAGACTTTTTGCAATTTGCGTTGTAAATAAAGGAGGGTTAGGCAAAGACGGATGATCAGTCTCTTCTGATATAGAGTCAGCCATTACTATATCGTGAGCTTCTTCATGTGATTTATCCTCCGCTAGTAATTCAATATAATGAATTGAAGGGCCCCATTTGATGCCACCTTTTCCAAATAAGTGGTAACTGACACGGCCAATTAAAGCCATTTGGTTATCTTCATATTTTTGTCCATCTACAGAAATAACTTTTGGCTCTCTGCCATAGGAGCGCAATTTTCCATCGTGAGCTGTAATAATGGCTTTGGCCATTGCAGCTGTAAGATCTGGTGGATTAGGGAGAACTGGAAATATGGCATTGTCCTCCTTTTTCGTCATAGCCTTTGCCTCGGCATGACTTTTACCTGATGCCAAAAGTTCAATGTAGCGAATTGAAAGAGCAAACGCTTTGATATCATCAAAAACGTTATAGCCAATTCGCATAATGATTGCTCGTGTTTTATCTTCGAATGTTTTTTCACCTATAACAATAGTTCGTGGCTTTGCATCTTTTGAACTTAATTTACCATCACAAGTTGCTATAAGAGCTTGAGCCATTGCGGATGTAAGATGTGGCGGATTCGGTAGTTTAGAAGGCTTTAAGATAGTTTCTTTCTCGGCAAGTTGTTTAGCCTCTACATGTGTTTTGCCTTCTGCAATAATTTCTATATAGCGAACAGCAGCAGTGCAATAGCCACTTTTTCCAAAAGTATGACGGCCAACGAGACTAAGAAATCCTGTTTTTGTAGTTTCGTACTTTAATTTTCCGACACTTACAATGCGGGGCTCAGAGTCAGGAGATTTTAACTTTCCGTTACAAGCTTTTATAAAAGCTCGAGCCATTTCAGGGGTTAAATCTGGCGGTTCGGGTAAAGGGGGAAATCCCATTGCTTCTCTTCGATGTTGTTCTGTTGGTTTTGGTAGAGCGGGTTCGCGATTTCCAGTATCAGATTCTGCTAAAATAATCTGTTCTGTTGCTTTTCTAATTTCAGCAATTGCAGTTTGAATACTTCTAGTTTTTCCTCCATCAATTGCATCACGTAATCTTTCCGCCAAAGAAGCAATCTCTCCTGCGACTGCGGCATCAGCCTTTGCACACTTGTTCATGGCTCTCACCTTCTGCAAAAGCGCATTATCTTCGGCTGCCTCAGTTTGCTTCAAAAGCATCAATAAACTGTCTGCCATAGCAGTACTATAGTCTTAAATTGTTATTAATCAATATATCTTATATAAATCAAGTTTGGCTCCCCCGACTGGACTCGAACCAGTAACCCTCTCGTTAACAGCGAGATGCTCTACCATTGAGCTACAGGGGAATGCCCGGGGTAGTATACGGAAAAAGGAGTGTCGATCTAGGGTTATTGAAAAGGAAACCGACGGAACCGAAGGAACCAACGAAAACCTTTAAAAACGGCAATCGCCGTGTTTACACAAGATTCGGCGTGCAGCGATGCGGGCGTAAAAGAGGCGGCCCAGCTGGGGGATGCCAGGTATATACAGGAAAGGTGCGACCAGCCAGAAAACTGGCAGGTGCCATGTCAGCACCCGCATGGCATCGAAGCCGCGGTACATGCGACCATCGGATAATTTGATGTGCATGGCCCGATCCAGATCCTGTAGTCGCAGATGAGGTGCGACTTTTTGCCGCTGTGCCAGATTATGATAATCCACTGGTGTGATCCGATGGAATGCATCGAAGAGCTGCATGGCGAACACACTGCGCTGGCATAGTCCGCAGTGGCCGTCGTACAGAATCGCTATCGAGTGCTCTCGCTTTTTCTTCGGACTGTTCCACCAGCGGCGAATTGCTTCGATGTCCTCTTGGGTGATCAGTCCGATGTACGCCGTGAACATGGCGCCCGAGAAGGAACCGACTTCCATGAACAGGAAGATCGATCCGTGGAAGATGATGCCGCCGATGATGAGCAGCCGCTTGAGTGCGGCGGGGGATTTCCACGGCAGAAAACGCGCGACGGGACGTGGGATCAGGAGTAGAAGCCACATTGCTTCGAACAGGGTGGTACCCCAAGTGAGCGGCGCCGAGAGGACGACGAACGGCGTGACCCAGTCCCACGGCAGGCGCGAGAATTGTCCTTGATGCAGCGTGGCGGCGACGGCTGTGCCCTGCCACCACATGTCGCCGTACATCTTGTCCCATAGCGATGTGCTGTAGAGGACGATGAGTTGCCAGAGCAATAGAATGCGCGGCCATGCCGGCATGGTGAGCGGCGGCAATAACGTGCGCTTCTTCGACCACAGACGCCACTGCTTGCCCAGACGCGGCAGCGAAAAAGCATGGATGCTCGGCGCGATGATGAGCAGCAGTCCCACGACGCGCAGGACGGTGTCACCGCCGCCGAGGATCAGCGGATTGCGTTCGTTGAACGAGAAGAACAGCAGCACGCTGATGATGGTCGAAGCGCGTGCATAGATGCCGAAGAACATCACGATACAACTGAGGAGCAGGATGACATAGATCGCCAACACACCTTGCGGATCGGATACCCACTGGAGGATGCCGAACAGATGGTCCTGTCGCAGGATGAGCGGTTGCACGGCGGCGGGCAACATGCCTGTTTCGCTGTAGAAGCGCGTGATGTTATTCGATCGCAAGAGCATGGTGAAGAACACCGCCGCCGCCCACACTGCGCGCATCAGGCCGAAACTCGTGGCGCTGTCGGAGCGAAAAAAGAAGCCGTCGATGGCGCGGAAGAGTCGCATGTTTACGGACAACGGGTCAGAAGATCGGGTTTCGATTCGCTGGCTGGCGGACCTTTGAGCCATTCGCTTACCGGTTCTTTGTCGTGCGGAACGATGTAGTAATCGCGGCGCATACGCAGAGTGGTGCCCTGTGGAATCAGATCACTGATACAGTACGATCGCATGAGGGCCAGAAGCGATGAGTTGTAGAGTTCGTCGTTACTGTCGAAAGTGATGAGCGCTTTCAGCATGTAGGTGTCTTTGTTCCATGCCGATTCCTGGCGCGGATCGAAGCTCTTCAGCGGCACCCATGTTGTTCCCTGTTGGACGTCGAGGTGAAAGGTCGTCACGCGACGCAGCGGGTTGGGGGAAAACAGATTCCACTGTTGCCACTGCGACAGTGTGAGGATATAGGGCCGGATGATCGGTAGCAGTTTGAATCGCACGGTTTGGGCGATACCGTTGCCATCGGTGGGGATGCTGTAGATCGCGACGGTTGCCATATGCCATACGCAAAACAGAATAATGATCGTATGCCCAACCACCGTCGGCAGGCGCTTTTTCCCTGACAATAATCGCGACGATGCGCGAGCGTTTCGCTTGGGTGCAGTGTGTGGAGCACGTCGTGCCGTCATGGCAAACAGTATGCATGATGGCGGCGCGGAGCGCAGGAGGGAATTACAAAAAGAGTGGCCAGCGATCGAAAGTCAGTGTTCGGTCTTTAATTTTTCATTTCCTCTTTTTCTTGGCATGAAAGGCACTGTGATGTTTGGCTGCCGGTTTCTTGTCTGACTTTTTTGCCGCAACCGGTGCATTCTTTACCGGTTTCACTGCCACTTTGGCAGGAACCTCAGGCGTCGGCGCTACCGGCTTGGCAACTTTGACGCGCGGACGAAGAATGACGATCTCGCGGCCGACGAACTGGTCGGGACGGCGGTACAGCAAAGTCGGGCGGTCACCGGGACTCTGGATGCCGGGTGGCAGGACGAGTTCGAAACCCAGTTTTTCGGCGGCGGCGATCACTTTCTCCAGGAAGATCGGCCCCTTGCTGTAGTACCACGCCGGCCAGGTGCAGACGACCGGTACGCCGGGCAGACTGCTGGCGATATTCGTCAGAAAATCGATCTGCAGTCGTTCGTTCTCGGACTTCAGGTGCTGAATATCTTTCAGCGGCGGCCGTTTGGTGAGCGGCGGTCCGAGGCTCGTTTCGGTCACGACCATATGCGGCAGGTCTTTCACTTTGAACGGTTTGCCGTTGGCGAAGTCAAACGGCTTGCGCGCGTCTTGCTTCCATACGGTGGCCGGTACCTCGCTCTTCAGAATTTTTTCTTCCTTCCGGATCCATTCAATATTTTTGGTGCTGCCGGCTACTGCTTTGGGCGACAAATCGGAAGCCAGAACACTCCAGCCGCGCAGCAGACATTCCAGTGGAATGACGCCGGTGCCGCAGAACGGATCGAGCACGGTCAGTTTTTCCGGCAATGCAGGATTGGCACTGCGCGCGGCCCACTGGCCAAGGTTCAGCAGCATCTGTGCGAGCTTGGGAGGCAGCAATCCTACAGTCGTATCGCGCACCGGTTTGCTGATATCGCGCTTGGTGTAGGCGTCTACGTCCTGGGCGGCGATGGTGCGGCCGATCCAGAAAAAACCTTCGCCGGTCAGCGCGACGATTTCGGCGCCGTGTTTGCCCGACAGCATATCCTCGGTGTGCAGTACGACGGACGGGGCAGGCGAAAGTTCGGAACCCACGTAACGCACCGGCCGGCCGGACTTCTTCAATAGTTTTTTGCTGCTGCGATACAGCTCGCTCACTTTCTTCGGCGACAGTCCCTGCGTGCGCAGGCCGAAGACGATCTTCCCTTTTACATCCTGCACGGCGGCGAGCAGTGCGTTTGGAATGCCATCGGCGTTGGTTGGTTGCGGATCGAGACCGCGGGCAATGACGACCGTCCCGCCCAATAAATTCAAATCAGTCGGCGACAGATCGGCCGAGCTCTCGAACACCACGACCTGTTTCCCCAGCAGCCGGCGAATCTGAAAATCCGGAATGACGGCACTCAACTCAGCCAAACTGATGGTGGGATGGTGGCCGATGAATGCTGCGTACGAAGCCATGACCGGAACAGGATAGCGGGGTTGGTGGGGGTTGCCAATGTGCAGAGCAGGACCTGATTCTCATTTTTCTCTGCATCCACTTCCCCGGTCACGTCGGTCACTTTTCCTCAAATTCATGCACCAACATCATCGCCAAGAATACTCCAATCGGCAGCACCTGCGTGAATCCTCGCGCTAACCCGGTTTGGTACAGCGCCTCGTTGGAGAGCGAGGTGAACTGGAACAGCAGGTATTGCACGCCGATGGCACCCAGGAAGAAGAGGGTGAGCACCAGCAGTCGCCGCGAGAAAGCCGCCCGCCATTGCCAGAGCAGCAGTAGAATGATGCCCGGGAAGAAGAGGAGCCAGTTGCCCTCAAAAAAGGTGTTGACCATCACCGCACTGAAGACGAAGGGTTGCCACTTCACGTCGAAACCGCTAACCGATTTGGCGTTGCCGAACGGCAGATCATGCAAGAACTTGTAGCCGATCCACGGTCCGCCGATCACTACCAGTGCTATGGCATAGGCGCAGACCGCTTCGATAATGTCCTGCGTTTGGAGAATGCGACGGCGCGATTGAACAAAGAGTGTCAGTGCCAACAGACCCAATGTAAGCGGCGTGTAGAGGAGCAACGCTTCGTTCTTGGTGAACAGCAGCAATCCGGAGGCCAGTGCACCCAGGCGCAGAAATGTTTTCGTTTCCAATCGCGTGTCGGATGCCAGAGCCGATGCGAGCAGGCTGACCGCGGCGATCAGATGGGCGGACATAAAGACATCGGCGTACGGGTTCGATCCTTGAATCAAATACAGCGGCAGACTGATGAGTGCATAGCAGCCGAGCAGTGATAAGAAGAGCGACGTCCGCCGGCGCAGGGCATAGAATACGAGGAGCACGGCGCAGGCAAACCACACGAAGTGGATGCTGTTGATTAGGCCTTCGTCCCACTCACCCATCAAATCCGCCAGCCATGTTTTCGCCATCGGCACGGTCGGCGGGTACGAACTCAGTGACTTCATTGTCGAGGAACCGCCCGGCGACAGCACGTCGAGGACGAATGTCTGATTCACGAAGTACGCCTTGCCGCGGTAGTTCCAGTTATTGATGCTGTCGTCCAGATAGATGGGAGTGGCGGTGAGGAGAAACAAACTGGCAAACAATTTGACGACCGTCCACGTTGCCAATGCGAGTATCAGCCACAGCTTCCAGCCGTGGAGCGTGGATGGCGACGGCTTCGGTTGCACCGGTGCTTCTTTATTGCGGAGAAGGAACCACCACAGTGTCCCCAGAATAAGGAGGAGCACCGCCTGCATCGCCAAAAATCCCACGCGCGACAGCGGCACGCCCAGCATGGCACTGCCGATGAACGATACGAACATCGTTAGCGTGATGCCGAGCAGACAGCCGAGCACCCACCGTTCACCGCGCAGCAGGACGAGCGTATTGCCTTCGATGAGCCGCACCAGCAGCCACCCGGCGAGCGTGGCCGGTGCGATGCCTAGTAGGAGATAGAGGAAGATCATGGGGAGATTTCGAAGAGGAAACTGGAATCGTCGATTTGTTGAATGACGTGGCCCGGAGCGGTGAGCACTTTGCCGTCTTCCGTCAGATGTCCCTGATCATCCACTTTCACGTTCGGCATTTTGAACACCACCCACACTTTGGCGTCTTTGGGATCCTCACTCGATTCGTACGGCAGTACCGGCATCGTCATGTAACGCAGCATGCCGTGCAGTGACGTTTGGTCGGGGACAAGAATGGCGTATGTTTTTTCCTGCATCAGGCGCGGCAGAATGGCGTCCACCATCACGTAGAAATTCTTGTAATTGCGGAATTCGCGGTTGGCGGGATCGGTCGCGTACAGCGTTTTGTAGTCGTAGCGCGCATAGTCCAGAATTTCCAAGCCCATGCGCATATCGTAAAACAACCACAGTGCGGCAAATGTTCCGACCAATGCCATCATATATTTCCGTGCCGGACGCGGACGACCGCGCACGAACCAGTGGATGGCGGTGATGATTGCGACGATAGCGAAGAAATAATAAAAGTATCGGTTGGCCGACTGCGCATGCGGCGGTTCGCTGTAGTACAGCTGATGGCGTGCGATGGGGTTGAAGGTGATCAGCGGGCCCCATAAAAAATTGATGGTGTAGGCCTTGAATGCATCGAACGTCCAGAATGTCTTCCATGCCTCACTGAGTTTTTCGAGCGGGCTCCAGTGCACGGTTTGCATGGCTACCAGCGTGATATCCGCTCCCGCCGGCAGACCGATACCCAATGTATCGGGATGATCCCACTCGGCGTAGTAATTGGGATCCACTTCCGTTGTCAATTCTGTATCACTGGCCTGAATTTCGGTCCGAAGGTTCAATAAATTTCCACCCAGCACGGCGTCGGTATGCCAGACAAACGATGCATCGGTCGATTGAGACGCCTTGGTGATGAAGCGCACCGCATCGATGTGGGAGTTTCTGTCGATTTCGCGCGTCATGTTCCCGGCGTCATTCGCATGCAGATGCAAACCGTCAGCTTGTGGTGTGGCGGTCATCGTTTGTGTCACTGTCCATTTGCCGTCGACATTCGCATTGCGAAAATCCCACGTGGTCGCCTGCTCCGCATGAGTCAGCAGAGGAAACAAAAATGCGAAGCCGCTCACAAATAGAAATCCGGCGCGGGACATGTGAGGGTAGGATAGAAGGAGGAAGGGAGAAGTGCAAAGGGCCCTCCACTTCTTTAGTTTCATCTCCACTAAAGCGCCATGTCTTCACCTTTCTATACCCTTCACTTCCACCTTGAGAGCGGGTCTGTCATCCTGAGCGGAGTCGAAGGACACCCGCGTATGCTCACCCTTCACCCTCACCCGTAGCAGCAGCCGTCCTCGGCTGCGGTGTCTGAGCGATGATCAAACACATCCTTCACACGCAGAGCGCCGTAACTCGGCGCGGTGCTGAGATGTTTGCCTGCACGAACCTTCCCAGTCACTAGTGGTGTCCTTTCTTTTGTCTCCCCGCGACAAAAGAAAGTACCAAAGAAAAACGCACCGCCTATGACCCACCTCGCCCTGCTGTCGCGCCTATGGGCATGCGACAGGAGTGCTCGTAACCACCTATCCCCACCACATAGGCGGAGGGACTATTACCTGGAATAGCGAACGTGCGAAGAGGCTTGGCAGCCTCTAGCCGCCTGGGTGTAGTGAAGGGGCTTCGCGTAAACAAAACATATACACCTCCCTCTCCCTGCAGGTCTGTGGTGTTCAGTCACGAACGAATGACCAAATCTTCCTTAGCGACAGGGGGCGGAGGGAGAGGGCCGGGGTGAGGGAAGCACCGGCGGATGGAATACTAGATCGCAGCCTCTCTCGCCACCTCAATCTCTGCCGGACCGCCGCTTACAACTGCTTTGATCCGTCGTACTCCTGATGAAGAACTTTCTTCTTTTTGAATCGTGAGGTGGCCGAGCATTTTTGTACGTGCCACATGCGGACCGCCGCAGATTTCTTTGCTGAACGGTTTTTCGTCCGAGCCCATCACATACACCTTCACTTCCGCTCCGTAACGGTCATCAAACACGCCGATGGCTCCTTCGTTCTTGGCGCCGTCGGGTGTCGTCAGGTGATACGACACCGGCAGATCGGCATCGATGGCTTCGTTCACCAGACGCTCGACCTCCTTTATTTGCTCGGGCATCATCTTGTCCGGATGATTGAAATCGAAACGCAGGCGTTCGGCAGTGATGTTCGATCCTTTTTGCGATATATGATTGCCGAGCACCTGATGCAATGCGGCATTCAGAAGATGCGTGGCCGTGTGCAGCTTCGTCGTCTCAGCTGAATGATCGGCGAGGCCGCCGGAGAATTTTCCCGCCGCTGCTGTACGACTGAGATCCTGATGCTGTCCCTTGGCTGTGCCGAAGAGTTCAGGTTTGTCGATGGTGATGTGCCGCTCGGCCAGCAACTCTTCGGTGAGCTCGCGCGGAAAGCCGTACGTTTCGTAGAAGTAGAATACTTTGGCGCCGTCGATCGACGTATTGGTCGCCAAGTATTCCATCAATTCTTTTTCGCCTTTCTGCAGCGTCAGTCTGAACTGTGTCTCTTCGGCGTCCACCAGCGATAGAATCGTGCCGCGCTGGGCGGACAGAGCGGGGTAGGATTGCATGTATGTGTCGATCACCGCGCCAGCGACAGTCACGCAGAAGTTTTCGTGGAGTCCTAGCGTAGTGGCAAAACGGATAGCACGGCGAAGCATGCGACGAGTGAAATAGCCTTGGTCGCGGTTGCTGGGCGGTGCGCCGTCGCCGATCAGTAATGTGGCGCCGCGCAAATGATCCATGATGATGCGGAACGCACGCGTCTCTTCTTCCTGTTCGCCGTAGGTTTTGCCTGACAATTTCTCAATCACCCCGCGAATTTTTGCAAACAGGTCGGTTGTGAACACATCCGGGTTATCGTTGAGCGCCGCCGCTATGCGTTCCAATCCTCCGCCGAAGTCAACGTTCCGCTGCTTGAGTTTTTCGAAACCTGTATCGGTCTTCATATATTCCATGAACACATTGTTCCCGATTTCCAAAAACCGTCCGCAGTCGCAGTTCACATGGCACGGTGAATCCTTCCATTCGGAATGTTCATGCAATTGCAGCTGCGCGCCGAAGTCCCAGAACATCTCGGAGTCCGGCCCGCCCGGCTCACCTACTGGCATCTTCGACGGTTCACCGGCGCGGCTCCACCAGTTCTTCTTCTCGTCGTAATAGAAGATGCGTCCGTTCTGCATGCCGTCGCGCTCAGAAAAATCAACGACCTGTGCATCGATGCCAGCTTTGCTGAACTCGCTCTGCCAAAGTTCCACCGATTCCTGATCGCGCGGAATCGCATCGTTGCCGCGGAACACTGTCACGTACAAACGTTTTGCATCGAGTCCCAGCGAGGTCGTCAGAAAATCGAACATCCACGGGATTTGTTCGGCTTTGAAATAATCTCCCAAACTCCAGTTGCCGAGCATTTCGAAGAACGTCGTGTGTCGATTGTCGCCGACCTCCTCTATATCGACCGACCGAAAACTCTTCTGACTGTCGGCGATGCGCGTGCCGAGCGGATGTTTTTCGCCGAGCAAGTATGGAAGCATCGGCTGCATACCCGATCCGGTAAACAGAGTGGTTGGATCATTCTCGGGCAATAGCGGCGCGCTCGGAATGATTGCGTGTCCTTTGGACCGGTAGAAATCGAGGTACGCGCTGCGAATTTGATCGGTTGAGAGCGGTTTCATGGAGTTTGAGTGTAACGGATACAGATCGGCGAGTCACGACCGGAATTGCCCTTTTCACGTGTCGTAGAGAGGCGGAGAGACATGGTAAAAACCACAATAGTATGCTAAAATAAGTAGATTTCCCTTTGTGGTTTTCATGAAGTTTTCCCGTCCTGCCCCCGGCACAATCGTCCACTCCGCCTTGGTGGCAACGTTTGCACTGGCACTCGTCTCCGTCGCATCGGTCGTGCGGCAGCCCGAATTGGATGCACAAATGCCGTCGCAGGATGCGATGTCTTCGCAGATGACTGTTCCCGGTATTTCGTCTCAGGGGGGGTTCAGCAGTACCAATTTTTCACAGCCACCCGAGCTGTGCGTACCGATGACACTGGGAAACCTGATCGGATACAAAGGTGTCGTACCGGTCTATACATTATTGCTCCAGCATTGCACCGATATCCAGCAGAGCACGATGGTGATCGTAAGTACGACTGGCTCCCAGTCATCCGCTCCTTGGACCAATACCATTCACCGAAAATCGGACGACGGATCGGAGAAGTTTTATCTGTATATCTACAATGGTCAGGAAACAAAAGATGAGAGCATTCCGTATAATCAGCAGTTCACCGGCGAATTCCTGGCGTCACCCGCGGCACTTGCCGATTCGGAACTCGGCCCGTCGCTGCAGGCTTTCGCACAAACGCACGGCATCACGTGGCTCGATGCATCGCAGCACCTCATGACTCCGTCCACGCAATTCATTCTGATTGTGGTGGATCCGGATGAAGCGACTATTCGCCCATAGAAACGGACATTTGAAGGTTTTGAAGCCGTCAGATCGGCGTGTGAAAAGCGCGTTTTTCTGCTATACTATAAAGGAAAATACACATGAAACATTCCACTGTAACTTGGTTGGCGTTCCTTCGTTCACGCACGTTCCTGGTGGGCGTGTCGGTTCTGCTGCTCATCGCCACGTTGGGAGCGCTCTTCTTTATCAATGCACAGCGCGTGATGGAGGAACAGTTGAAGAATCGTCTGCGTGACGATGCCGCATTGGCCGCGCTCCAGTTCGATCCGCAGCTGATCGAAAGGATCCACGATGTCAAAGACGTACAGAGTCCGGCATTTTACACGCTCGTCGATCAACTGAATGCAATCCGAGCCAACATGCCACACATCCGGTTCGCCTATTTGCTCAGACATACGGTTGATCCGCTACGCTTGGAATTCGTCGCTGATGCCGATGCGCTCAAAACCGAGCAGCAGCTGGATCGCAATCACGACGGCGTCGTGGAGAAGGATGAAATGGCGTCGTATCCGGGCGACGTGTACGACATCACCGATGCGCCGGCGATGGACGCCGCGTTTCATGATCCGTCGGTTGATGACGCGGTGAGTAGTGACCAGTGGGGAAATTTGATTTCGGGATACGCGCCGATCCGCGCCAAGGACGGGTCGACCGTCGCCATCATCGGACTCGACATGAGCGCCGATGAATATTTTCAGCAGGCACGCAGCATTATTTCGCCCATTGTGCTGATGCTGATGCTCGTCGTGGCTTTGCTGATGGGGACGTATGTCGTCATCTTTATCGCTTCCCGCCGCGTGGAGCTGATCAGCGAACTCGATCGCCAGCGGTCCGCATTGATGCAATTGATCAGTCATCAGCTCGGTGCGCCGCTCTCGAGTTTTAAATGGTCGCTCGACTTCATTCGCGAAGCCGAAAAAACGCGCAAAACCCCCGAAGGCAATCTGAGTATCCAGATGATCAGCGAAGGAGTGGCCCGCATGGAAGCCATGATGACTGCTCTGCAGGAAGCACTCGATGTCAGCAGCGGACGTGTTCAGCCGCCTGCACAACCGTCGCGTGTCCGCGAAGTGATCGAACGCGTGGCCAACGAAACGGGTGCCGTCCGCGCCGCGCGCAAGCAGCATTTGGAAATGGAGATCACCGAGAACCTGCCGGTCGTGAAGCTGGACGTAAATCTGCTGAGTGCCGTGCTCCGCGAACTGCTCGACAATGCGATGACCTACTCGCCCGAAGGAAGCACCATCGCCGTCCGCGCGTACCGCACCAAGAATGCGATTCAAGTCGAGGTCCGCGATCACGGTTGCGGCATTCCTCCGCACGATCTGCCGCACATCTTCGAACGTTTCTCGCGCGCGTCGAACGCGTACTCCAGCAAGCCGGTCGGCAACGGACTCGGTCTGTACACGGCGCACGAAATTATCATGCGTGTGGATGGCGAGATGTGGGCCGAGAGTACGGTGGGCAAAGGGACGACGGTGACGTTTACGTTGCCGCTGTAAACAGAAGGAAAGTAGACGACCCCAGTCGTGTCTCTATTTGAAGTATTTGTCGTAGCACGCACCGCAGCACTTCTTGTGTAATTTAATGCGATTGGTATGACATTTTGGACAGAGTTTGCCTTCCACATACGAACCGTATTTACCTCCTGTGAAGAGGAAAGTAAAGGCGCTCATGATGGCGTTGAGAATTTTCCTCACTGCCAAATTATAAAACTTTTGGCTATGAAAAATAGTGTAAATGAAAGCAATGAAAAGATGCTGCTTCTATACAGTCTTCCCTCTCAATCTTGCCAGCAGTTCCGGATTGCGGAACCAAGCGCTGATTGTGAGCAGGGCAAAGACGACGTAGATCGGCAGTGTGTCCATAAATGTAAAACCATGCGTGATGTTCGTGGCGAGAGCTCCGCCGTAGTAGCCGATGATCAGGACAAATCCGACAGTCGACGTGCGTGGGAACAGATAGAGTAGGGTGATAATAATTTTTGTGATGCCGAGTTGGAGGCCCATGCCGGTAATGCCGAGCTTTTCGACGAAGGCGGCCGTGACCGGATCGGTGACGGGCATGAATTCCAGAGCGGCACTGAAGAGCGTGAACAGGGCGACAAGACTGGCGCAAATCCAGCCGATAACAGAACCGACGCGAGTGGACATAAGAGAAAGGGGGAGGGACAGGGTGAAAGCAGTGTAGAGGATTTGGGGGTGAAACCGGAAGTTGATAGTCCAAAGCCCCATTTACATCGGTTCCAAGAGCACTCCGCCCTTGCACACCGAAGGCTCTGTGCACATGTTCCGGTTAAAACAACATGGCCGTCGCTCACCAGACTTGAGCTTTGAGCATGCCACTTCGATTCGTCGCTTTCGTGTTTCTGGTTCTGCGGTTGAGCGGATCCAGCGGATCCAATCCCAACGTGCGATGGGCGTGATGTCCTTCCATAGGCTCTGGGCTTTCGGAACAGTCGCGAGAGCGTCCTTCAAATCTGCTGGCATGGAAGGATTGGGCCATTCTTTGAGCGGCTCGATTGCGAATGTTATATCGTCGCCTGCATCTGCTCCCATGGCTTCGCGCATAGTTTTATCCGCCTTGAACCAATGGCCACCCGTCCCGTCTGGTTCGAGTGGGATTTGAAATTTGAAACCATTGGCAGTCCCTTCCACCATTGCCATGCCTCGCGATGGAAGTTTTGCACTCACACTCTTTGGCACCCGCAAAATGGTCCATGAGCCGATGGTGTAGGGCTTCGCTGTAAAACGGATTGGCTTCATATTGCTTGGTCTTTTATAGATGGGCTTAATTAGCAAAAGAATAAATTATAAAGTGATCTTGTGGCTTAATTATCAATTAATGTGAATCTAAAGTTCAAGTAATTCTCTAGGAATACTTTCAGCAAACTGAGGATCATTAAATCTATTAGACGTCATATATTTATTAAATTGAGTAACTTCATCTGCTAATCGTCCTACATTTATTCGAGCTATTTCATCTCCATTATATCCCTTAAGTGGATTAAAAATTCCATATTTTCTGTTAAGATCTTTCCTTATCCAAATAATATCATCAGCTCTCCGTATCACATGAGATTCCCTCCTCTTTTTTGAGAAATAGAATTGAAAATCTGTATTCAGACCTCGAGATCCTTCGTCTATGCAATTGACTACGGGCTTCATCACAAACTTCGCCGTATTTTTAAATTCTTTATAATCTCCTTTTTCAAGGACAGCCATATTTGCATAAAAAGGACTTGAAGTTTTGCCTATTCGACTTTTGTACTTAAATTTTTGCAATTTTCTCATCTGCCTTATACCAGCATTCGTTGTTAGGGCTAGTGCATCTAATCCATATTTATGTCCATCCATTCGATAAATGCCATGTCCCACTAGGTGTGCTAAAAGTTCTTGATCGTCCGCTGCGAACGTATTGCCCAATGAATTAGCAATTAAGTGTAGCAAGATTTGATCACGATCCTTACCTTTATTTTTTCTTAACCATTCCTCTGGAAAGTTACAAGTTTGAATCATTTCGCGGAACATCCAGTTTTCTTTTCGCGATGTTCCTGCATGTCTCATCAATGACCAAAGACTAATCTCCCTCAGTTCATCCACTTCGTATTCAGTGTCATTAATTTCGGCTTTTGCCTCTTTTCTTCCTAACTTTAACACTTCATTTGGACCCATTCCTTCCAAATCAGGATTATTGCCTAAAACAGATTGTATAAGGGCATTTACTTTTTCAGCTACTAAACGACTCAATGGGCCATATGCCCTTTTTAGCTTTGTAAGGTCATCTTGGATTTTCGCGCTCTCTCTTTTTGCTAAGAAGTTGACAGCTAATACTGCCTTATCTGCTAAAGGTAACTTATGAATTATACCAATGCTTGGTGCACAAAGCTGTCCTAGAAAATCTAATGTAACAATATCAAAAGGCTCATTTGTTTCTTCGAGAACATCACTGAGATCTCCATAAATAGGCTTTATCCCTTTGTCTTTACAATTTGCTACGAACTCATTCCATGCGCCCTTTTCTCTTTCTACTGCCACAATATTTTCGGGTCGAATTCCGATTCCAATCAAATGATCAACTTCTTTATAGCATTTAATTCCGGGAGTACATAAAACCCTCATCTTTGCTCTTTTCTTAGGATCTCTTGGTAAATTCTCATCAATAAATTGTGCTTCTGCTTTCCTCCAAATATCTTTTATTGGGCTATTTTCGAAGTCCATCCAAGCTCCACTTTTAGGGTGAAAAGATATTCTGCTATCATTTACTATTGCATTATCCTCACTAGGTGTATTTACGGGTAATGGCTCCGCAATTTGATTTATAATCGAAGGATTAGCATTATCTTTTTCTGTTGGCTGACCCTGTTTGACATCGGCAAGTTTGTTAACAACTTTTGTTGACTCTAAAACAAGTTTGTCTTGATCTGGTCTAATCTTCCAAGCAGCTATCGCCTTCACTTGAGGATACGACAGGCCTAGGAGTTCTACCAATGCTCTCCTTACACCATCAATTTCCTCTGCAGTTGCTTCTCTTGCAACAGCACTTTCAATCTCTTGTCTTATCCATTCTTTCTCCCAATCAGTTGCCTCTCTTTCCTTTACCATGATTGTATTTTAAAACCTTATTTTTCAATGTCAATATGGTGGAATTGGTTCGTAAAAGATGGACAAGATGCCCAGCTCATTTTCGAGTCGTACAAACTGCTTCGCCTTTTATAATTCTCTTATGGATACAAATATATCCACTTCCGCTACTCGTCCCATGCTTTCCGGAATGTCATTGGCCATCAAAACATTGTGACCAATAGGCAGCGTAATCTGCATTATTTTATTCGCATCATTCTCTGACACGTGAGACCCAAGGCCTGGGAGGTCTTTAAAAGCGAATAATCTTTCCGAACTCTCCACCAAAGACTGATTTGTAAAATGTGAATGCTTCTTCGGCATTTCCGTTGAAGTTAATGTAGGTATTGATGGTTAGCATAATTGTATTTTATAGATTATTATATTTTCTTCAAATGAAGAAATGGCTAAAGTTTCGAGGGTCAAACTTTGCTACTTCCGATTACTGTTCATCAAACACTTTGTACTCTTCATTATTAGGCCACGGATCTGGCCATGTATCCGCGTTGGTAAAACCTTCAAGGGTCTTTACGACTCCCTTTTCAATAAAAAGTACAAAGCCGACGCCATATTCAATTCCAGGTATTGTTGCCCTAACCTTATTGCCGATAGTAAATGTTTGTTTATTGAAATGCGGAGATCCCTCATTAATCTGAAAATCAGTAAAAAAGCCAACACCCGTCATTTTGCGGCTTATGATTATCGCCTCTTTCATCTGTTGTTTTAAAATGACACCATCTTCAGCTGAAAGTGTCTCGTCCTTTACAATCATATCCAATACAGCGCTTTCAAATGGGAGCAGCTTTATGATTGTCTTTTCTGAGATATCCATCGATAAAATATATCAGATATCCAATTGAATAATATATATATCTGTTAAATAATTTTTGATCTAATAATTTATCATGGTGGAGATGCCGGGACTTGAACCCGGGTCCAACGTGTAACCTGATTGCCCATACGACCATGATCTTTTCAATTCTCACATCTCCTCAGAAAAAATCAAAGAGGGAGAGTGAGTGTTGATGTCGGAATACGAACGCTTGCGACATCAGACAAGCGCGTCGTCCCGCTGATGACGTTTCATCCCTTCAGCGAGAATCGAGGGCGAAACGTGTTTCCAAAAGAGGAAACTAAGCGAACGCTGGGACAGCGAAGGCATTCTGCACAGATTGTGCAAAACGACCAACGGTCTTCAGGCGCTCAGAAACAGATGTTTTGGCATCTATTGGTTGCGACAAGTGGGTAACGGGAACCGTCGCCATCCCGAGTCGAGGCGGACCAAATTAGAGTCACGCTGTCGAAGCCTTTCATCCCCAGTGCTTTGAATGAGCAGAGAGAGTATAAATCAAAAACATCGCTTGGTGAAGCCAAAAAGATTCGTATTAGGTATGTAACCCCGCAAGGTTTAGGCGATTTTTGCGGTTTTTTGTATCTAGTACCGCAAGGGCAATGATCAAAAGAATTTCCGCAACGACGGAAATAATACCCAGTAAACTGGCTTCTTCGATTTCTCCGGCTCCGGGGCCAAAGAATGGAATACCCAAGGTTCTCGTGACCAGATACATGATAACGATGGCTGCATTGCCGATGATGCCAATCCAATACACAGTACGAGTGAATCTGCCGAGTGGCATCAGGATCAAAGGAACATACACTAGCTGTGCAATAGTGGAGATAAGGAAGAACCAACCATATCCCCACCATTCTTCAAAATGTTCTTGGATATAGAGTCCGTGAATGATCCCTGCTATGAGGGTAAGAACGGCAGCAGTATAACGAGCAGTTTGGTATCTCACGCTGTCGATTCTACAAATAATTATTTACGAGTTCAATGCTTGTCCTTCATCGCTTTCTGAATGTACGCGCTCATCGCTGGGTCCGGACCGCCGAATTGTTTGGATGCATTCGGATTCTCTTCGTACATCTTCTTCAGGTTCGCGGCGATCTCTGGATTCCCACCCGTGAATGCATTCACCAGATCCATCCATTTCTTGGCAAGCTTCTGGACAGCGGGATCCGATGGATCAGTTCCTTTTTCCATCTCGACCTTCACGGCCGCGATCAATGTCGCCCAATCGTTCTCGCCCTGGATGATTTTGTCTTCACCCATTTCCTCGCCGCGTTTTTTGATCTCGGCCATCTGCTCGGGTGTGAAGTAACTTTCCACCTTATTCATCAACGCGATCAGCTGGAGGAAGTCGTCACTCGTCACCGGCTTGGCGGTGGCCATCAGGCGCTTCATGCCGCGCATCTTCTGGAGCAAGTCCTGGTAGTTCTCCAATTCCTTGCCCATGCGATCCAGATGCATATCGAGCACGTGCTCTGGTGAAAAGTCCGGTTTACTCAAACACGACTTGATCTCGTCGAGCGAGAATCCCATCTGTCGCAGCGACACGATCTGCTGCAAGCGCGCGATGTCTTCGGAGTTGTAGAGCCGATGATCCGCATCGGTGCGGCTGCTGGGAGTCAGCAATCCGATCTCTTCGTAATAATGGAGCGTACGCACCGAGAGCCCGGTCTTGTCGGCAAGCTCACCGATTTTCCACTGTGTGGTAGTGCCGTTGTTGTGAGGGGAGGGGATAGTCATGCCGGCACTGTAAACCCTTACGTAACGTGAGGTGCAAGCAAAAAGTGACACGGAAAAACGACACCTCAAAATATTGACAAGTTAAATAAAAGTTTTATAGTGTGAATATGTCCAAAGAGCATCAATTTGGCGACTATACGATGAATGAAGGCAGTCAGGACCATCCACAGTCGATTGTGGACATCTTAACGAAAACGGGCAATCTCCGCCCAGGCTCGCGTCCGGCGTATGTCAGCGATGCGCCTATAGAAGAAGAGGAGTCGATTCTCAGTTCCCTTGACCCTCTCATTGGTTCGGTGATGCTTGAACGACCGCGAGAGCGCGTGGTCGATTGTCTGCGCGCCATTGTGCGTGATGCGTTTGCACGTCACTCTTTGCCGATGGATTCGGGTTTGGATATCGGATCAGGAGCAAGTGGGTACATGGTTGCGAAATTGTTTCCATTCGATGCGCAGGGGAAATGGTTACAGATGGAATTGAATCCACAAGCAGTGGAAATTAATAAGAAGAAAAATCCATCACTTCCCGTTATGCAAGGATCGTATCATCGTCTTCAGAAGCAGGGCGTGCGTTCTATGTTTCCGGTGATCACCGGTTTATCGTCGCTCGATGCGACGCAGCACCTTGCGCATGCAGTTAAACAAATTCGTGATGGACTTCGTGACGGCGGATCCCTGTTTCATGTGCAGGATGTGCGACCAGGTCTGGATGTCGTACACAGGCAATTGAAAGAACTTGCCGCGCCAGAGCCGTATGCGACGCAGGAACTGCAGGGTCCGACTGCCGGACTTAATACTGTTCTGACGTACAAAGGACAGAGTGAAAGAATTAACGTTGTAGAATTATTTCGTCAGCGACTTGGCGCTGTCATTCAAAATACGCCGGGTCTGGAACTGCTCGAGAATCAATGGGTCACGGCAGGGGGAAAAAATAAGGAGAGTAAGAACGATCGACAGTATTCGATGGGAATTTATCTGGAGCTTCCCGCTGATCGCTCTCCAATTCAACAGGCCTCCGCGGTCGTAACGGTGGCGCGGAAAGTTTGATGAGCATATTTTGACAAATTACATTTTTGGTTATTTAATGTATGTATGATGGATGAAGTACAAGCTCTGTATCTTGCCATGCATGCGGGCAAAGAAGTTTCGATCACTCTCGACTCTTCCACCGAAACTCCTGCTGAAATAGTAAAGATGCGAGACGAATTTTCAGGAACATACATGAAGATTTTTAATGAACCAGTTCAAGTCGACATGGTCAGGGAAGGAAAATTAGTCGTCCTGAAATTTGCCAGAATCAAGTCAGAGAATCGTCTTCCGGCACGGACGGAACAGGCATTGATGGTGGATTTTTTGAAAATTACCCATCAAATGTTTGAGAATACCAAAACTCCGGAGGATCGTCGTCCGATACTGTTTGAGATGATCGTTGCCCTTGTACAATCTGTCGACACATTTCTGCTGGAGGCGGGGAGGATTACGAAAAAGATGACCATTGCACAAATAACCGTGTATGAGAATGACATGGTGAGAATCACCGATGAGAAAAAGAATCATCAATTGTGGAAGGAGTTGTTCGGACTGCTGTAATTTCCATCAAGTGGAGCATAAATATCATTTCACAAAAATTGCAGGTGAAAAGACCAAAGACAAAGATTGGATTTTCAATACTCATAAACAAATAAGGATGAATTTGACAGTATGAATACAAAAAGAGAACAATGAAAACGCTACTCTTAATGCGTGTTAATAATAAATGTGTTTTAAAAATAATTAAGAGAAACAAAGGAATACGCGAAAGGTTGAGATTTTCCAGACGCGGAGGTTCTATTTCTTTAGAATGCAGCCATGCCACGACTCACAGGATTCCTATCGCTCACGCTGTCGCTCGCTTTTTCGACGACCGCCTATGCCGCAACGACGAAGACGGCTCCTCCCACACTCACTGTTCAAGTCACTTCTCCCGCCACTGACTCCTCCATCCCGCAAGGCGCGCAACGTGTGCCGATGTTGAATGTACATCTGCAGGCATCATGCGGTGCGAATATCCCTGTGTCGTCGCTCACGGTGCGGCATAGCGGATTGGGATCGACGGATGACATCGCCCGCGTCTACGTGATGGCCGGGAAGCAACGTGTATCGCGCAGCGTCAGTATTTCAAAAGACGATCGTGATATCACCTTCCGAAAAGTCTCAGTCCCCTCATGCAAATCACTCGACCTGACGTTGTATGCCGACATTGCCAGCACGGCTGATGCCAGCGGCGAACATGCATTCACCCTCGTGAACCTCGATGCGGGGAAAGCGACGGTGAAGCTACAGCAGATAGCGAAGCAGAAGACGGTACAGGTTGTGCCATCGGCCTCGGCGTCGTCACAAATCAGCATTGGATATCGTCCGCTGTATACCGATATTGTCTTCGGTGCCGATCGCATCGTCTCGCGCATCGCTCTTACAGCTGATGGTCGACGGGATCATTCGATCACCGCAATCACGTTCAAGAACGGCGGCTCAGCGGCTGACACTGATGTGCAGAACTTGTATCTGGCGACATCGGCCGGAGAAAAAGTCTCGAGCACGATCGCACACATGGATGGTAGCGCGGTGCGTGTCACCTTCGGCGATCCTTTTTTGCTCCAGAGCGGCCAGACAAAATTGTTGGAATTGCATGCCGATGTGCGTGCGAGCCGGCGGAAGACGATTGGATTTATAATTGAAGAGCCATCGGATGTGGAGGCGACGGAGGTACGCTAATGATTATAAAATCACCGCCCTCGTGCCTGAGAGCGGTGAAAGAGTAGGTACTGGATTATCGCGGTGCCACTTCCATCACCGGCTTTTCCAACGGCATTACGCCGCTCGGCTGTTGTTGTTCCAGCATATCGGTTGCCAGCGGTACCACGATACTCGTTCGGTAGAACAGTTCGGTGGATCCCGGTGTCTGTTGGACCGGGAAGATGAGAGAGGGGACGAGCAGTTCAGTCGTCAGTGCTTTGTCGTTGCGGTAGTACAATGCGTACGAGACGACAGGTGTACCCAGCGTCACTTGTACTTTGTGCACCTTTGTACCTTCCGGCATTGTTGCCGCCGGATCGAAGTGGTCGATCTTCGATAGGTATTCTTTGATCGTCGCGGCATCCGTCACGCCGTCGTAGTCGGATTTTTCGTAGGTGCGATCGGCGATGCCCCACACATCCATTACTTTTTTCTCTTTCACATTCACACCCATGCTGATGCCGGTCTTGAGGCCCGATTGGTCGTACACCGGTTTATTATCTATCAGTAGCGGGAAAATCACGCGCAGCGAATCCGGAATGTAGGCCTGGCCCTGGTCAGACGTGCGTTGGTAGTCGGCCTTCCAGGGCGTGTCGACTTCGGGCGTGCCGTAGTGCGCCAGATCGATGCCATGTTCTTCGGCGAACGTTTTGGCGATGCCGATGAGTGCATCATCCGGCGGAATATCGCTGATCTTGGTGCGCTCGCGCTGGAAGCATTCGTCAGTCGTGCAGGATGACTGCCGCCAGGTTTCCCACTGTGCGTTGATGTTGACCGACGCGTCACGCAGACTCACTGTCATCTGGTAACCCAGTGGTGTGTTCTGCGAGAAGGTCATCGAGTCGACATTCATTCCTTGGAACGATCCAAGGTTGAGCGTGCCGAGGTTGAGTGAATCGGCGATGGATGACAGCGGCAGACGCGTCGTTGAGGGGTCATGCTTGTACACCGGTACTTTTGCACCAGACAGTTCAGGCAACGTTCCGTCGAATATATAATCATACTGAGTCATCTCGTACGGCGGCACGGGTGCCATTAATTTGGCATCGCTCTGCGCCTGATTGGCTGCCATGGGCGCCGTCGTTTCCGGTCCGCCTCCACCTCCGCCGGTCCGGCTACCGTTCACTATGCCACCGCCGCCTGCCACGTCGCTCAGCGATCCAAACGCATGATCATTGGTCTGCTGAATGCGGTAGGCGAACAGCCCGGATGCACTGCTGTTCGATTGAATTTGCATTGCAGGATTACTGGGCTGATGCCATGCAATATAGACGATCGGCAGGATGACGGCAGCGGTGACGGCACCGCCGAATGCGTACACCCATTTCTGCCATGTTGATTTTCCGGTTGAAGATGAAAGCACGGCTGCGCGTTCCCGCAGCTGTCGGCGCAACGTGGCGACGAACGTCGCATCCGGCGTCTGTGCCGGATCATGTTTCAGCAGTTGTTCGAGCAGGGGAATGAGTTCGCTCTCGTGATCCTTGAGGCTTGGATCAATCTCGTAGAGTTCGCTCAGAAGTGTCTGGAGTGAAGAGGTCATAATGCAATGGAGAAGAGAAGCAGAAGCAGGAGCGTGGAAGGCATGTCCGAACGGAGCTGCGCCACCGCGCGTGAGAAGAGAACTTTGCAATTGTTCTCGGTTTTGCCGGTGATGGCCGCGATCTCGCGGTACGACAGTCCTTCCCAGATGCGCAGCATCACCACTTCGCGCTGTTGCGGTTTGAGCGTCTTCAACGCGGCATGCAGCTTGCTCGCATCCATCGATCGTTCGGCGGCCAAACTCGTCACATCGTCGCTGGCCAGGTCCCACACCGTTTCGATATCCGTCGTGTGGGCCGCCGGGCTCCGGTAGTGATCGATGAGCGCGTTACGGGCGATGCGGTACAGCCAGGCGCGAAATTCTCCGCGTGCCGGATCGAACGACCGGATCGATTCGAGTGCCTTGATAAACGTAATGCTGGTCAGGTCTTCGCTCAGCTCCCGCGACAACGTGCGGCGTGACAAGTACTTGTAGATCGCCTCAACGTGCGTGGTGTACAGCGGATCGAAGTCCTCCAGATGCCCTGCCTGACACGAGGCAATGAGCGAGTGTTCGGATGAAGCCATGAAAGAAAGAGATCAGGGGATAGGAATCCTACATACACTACTACGAACAAGCGGACAGAAGGTAACAATCAGAAATCGAACATTCAACACAGCAGTAGCAGCCGTCCCCGGCTGCGGTGTCTGAGGTATTCCCCAGCACAAACTTCTCCAGTCACCAGTGGTGTCCTTTCTTTTGTCTCCCCGCGACAAAAGAAAGGACCAAAGAAAAACGCACCGCCTATGACCCACCTCACTTCCTTGTCGCGCCTATGGGCCGGCGACAAGGAAGTTCGTACCCACTCATCCCCACCACATAGGCGGAGGGGTCATTGTCTGGAATTGTGAGCAGGCGAAGAAGTTAGGCGGCTTAGGGCCGCCTAGAACTATTTGAGAGAGCTTCGTTAGGCACAACACACACACAACATACATCTCCCTCTCCCGGCAGGTTTCTGATGTTCCATGACGAGCAGACGATCACCACTCCCTTTGCGGCGTGGGAAGGAGGGAGAGGGCCGGGGTGAGGGTGCATGCGCTCACGATGAATCAACCAGCTTCGACCAACCGCGAAGAAAGCGGCAGCGCCATGCTGAACATTTTCCGAATGCTCATGGAGCGATCTTTTCCACTGAATCTCTTGACTCCTTTTCTCCGTTGTAAGACCACTATTCAAAAAATCGTCTCATCATCCTTTCTTCTCTTCGGAAGAGAGGTACAATCACGCCTACTTTCCGCATGCTTCTATGAATGCCAAACTTACTGTACGTTTTGCTTCGATTGCCTTTCTGCTTCCTTTTATCGCGAATGCGCAGGCAGCTCGTACCAATTTTACCGATGTCGAAACCGGCGCGTGGTATGCCGACTATGTGAACATGGCGGCGAACGAGGGGATCGTGAACGGTTACACGGATGCGCGCGGCAACCTGACCGGAAAATTCGGACCGGCGGATCATGTGACTGTTGCCGAGGCGCTTAAGATCGCGATCCGAGGATCGGATCACAAGCCCGCCACTTCGATGGGCGGTGCGTATTGGGTGTTGCCGTATATGGATTACGCGTTCGATCATAATTTTGCGATGACTAAAGGCCAGTCGGGCCTTGATTTTCAGCGCGATGCCACGCGTGCCGAAGTCGCGTCGTTGATTGCCGATGCGTTTGGCGTGGATCAGGAGACGCCCGTCGGCAACCGGTATGACGATGTCACCGCTTCCACCACGTATGCCTTTGCCGTCGAAGCGCTCAGTCGCGATGATATTCTCACCGGTGATATGGATATGAGTGGCCAAAGCCTCAACCGCTTTCGTCCCACCGATTCAGTCAATCGCGCCGAGACGGTGAAGATGGTGATGGAAGCACGGGCGAAATATTTGAATGATCAGTCAGCCAGTGTGTCGTCTGCACCTGCATCATCATCGTCATCTGCCCAAGCGCATGCCGATTGGCAGACCTACACGAATGCAGATTTCAGTTATCAGATTCGTTACCCATCCAGTGCAACGGTGACGGCGTCGGGTTCATCATTTGTGACAATGCAGACAAAGGACGGATCAGTCACTATCATTGCTCTACCCGAGAGTGGTGGCGCGCTTGAACTTGTACCAACCATCGAGCGCCAGTTGCAGGTCGAAGGGAAGACCTATACGGCATATGGAAGCGACGAAATCTATCCATCAGGTCAGACGGTGCATGCGTACTACGTCACACTCGATACGAGATTCCGTTTCGAGATCAGAGTGCCACAGGCGGACAATGAGACGAAGGGGTCGTTGAATGTCGCCCTCTCCACCCTCTTTCAGATGGTTCAGACGTTCGAATCGACCAAGAAGTAGGCTGTCTTTTGCTCTACACTGGCTGCATGCGTCGCCTCATCATCAATGCCGATGATCTGGGCATCAATGCCCAGCGCTCTCATGGTATTTTTCAATGCATGGAGTTCGGCGTGGCGACAAGCACGACGATCCTCGCCACTGGATCCGATAGCGACCATGCCGCGCGTCATGCGCGCGAGCGGAATGTGCCGGCCGGTCTGCACCTGAACTTCACCGAGGAGTATCCGCTCAGCAAGCAGGCCGAAGTGAGCAGTGTGACCGAGAGCAATGGCGCGTTCATGAGCCGCGAAAAATTCCGGGCCGCGCTCGATAACGGCGAAGTACAGCATGAACATTTGGAACGCGAGATCCGCGCGCAGATCGAATGGTGTTTCGATACGTACGGCGCGCCGACGCACATCGACGGTCATCATCACATACATATTCATCCGATGATCGTGAATGCGCTACTGCCGGCTTGCGAACGCTACGGCATTCGCTTCGTCCGCATTCCGTGCGAAGAGCCGTTGCCGCCGTTTGGGTACGACGTGTCACCCGAACAATTGGAACGAACGCAGAAGATCAATGAGCAGGCGAGAACAGCGCGTGAACTCTATGCGGCGAACGGACTCGTCTCCACCGATCACTTCCGCGGGCTCACGCTCGTCGGCAACGCATCACTCAAAAATCTTCGCCACGTCATCGGTCGTCTCCCAGAAGGAACGACGGAACTCATGGTCCACCCCGGCAGTCAGACGACGTACGGCATGCCGTTCGATTTGGATCCGCAGCGACAGACCGAATTCAGAATGCTGCTTGATCCATCAATTCTCGAGCTGCTGGATGAGAAGAAAGTCCAATGCTGCTCGTTT
The DNA here is from genome assembly GCA_041691135.1 of Candidatus Peribacteria bacterium. Classification (GTDB taxonomy): domain Bacteria; phylum Patescibacteriota; class Gracilibacteria; order Peribacterales; family Peribacteraceae; genus JAQBQQ01. Next base: position 112,214 of record JBEPVF010000002.1, on the reverse strand, counting down.
TTGGACCTCTGAGGAGTATTTTGACAAAATTAAATAAAATTGTAATATATAAATATGTCCGTATCACGACCAAGGACCTTGCCGTCTCTCGATGAGGTCAATCAAGTACTCTCGTCCGAAGTAAGCGGTCTTACGACTCAGTCCAGTGTGGATGTATTTCAGTTGGACGAAGTGAGGGGCATTATAAAAAGAAGACTACGCGAGGAACATGGCGGTGGTGTCCGGTTCACCAAAGCCGGTGTGCGTCATAAGCTCATGCAGCGAATGAGAATTCCGTACCGCCCCAAAGTAGACCAAGAGCAGAGAGCCGTTCTCGACGGCCAAGGGATAGTAGGCTCGATCGAACATCCCTTCGTGCAAGAGACGCCCTTCGGCGTCGTGGCCATGGTGACAGATAGAGGCATCAGGAGAAGCAATGATACGAAAACGAAATTTGTGAACGAAGACAGAGTTGGTATGCGAATATTCCCAAAAAATTTGAATGATCCACAAGGAGATGTAGTGGTGCTTGCAATAGCGGATGGAGTGGGAGGCGGTGATCAAGGAGAAGCTGCGGCACAGATCCTGACCGAAGAATTACTCATGCAGCCGCATGAACCTAAGATGTCCGTAAAAAGCGCGCAGCAGCGCATGCAAGCGAGTGGCTTGGATCCTCAAAATGGTGCGTGTGCGACAGTTACCGTTCTGGAAGAAGATACAGATGGAATTCTCTACGAACGTACGGCAAGCGCAGGTGACACAAGACGCATCATCATTGATGGCCAAACGAGAAAAGTCGCTGCAGAAACAGTCGATCAGAGTCTTGTGCGAGCGTTGCTGAATTACGGTGAAATCTCAGAAGAACAGTATATGACTAGTGCTGTGAAACACATCCTCACCAATTGCATTAAGGTACGTGAAGGGAAAATCCAGGAGGAACTACCGCAAAAAATAAAGAAAGGAGATATTCTTATTCTTCTCACCGATGGTGTGACGGATAATTTCCTCTCCAAAGAGATCGCCGAGATGATCGAGCATGAGATAGCCAAGGAGGGCATGGTCCCTACTGCTGAAAATATTTGTCTGTTTCTTGCGGAACAGGCGTTTCTACGCAGCAAGGACGCTGTCACTTTTGATGAGGGGCAAGACTGGAAGACAGGAGCGCCGAGGCAGCAGCCAGCGAAGAAAGACAATATCGGCGTGATTGTGATGATTATCGGTAAGTAATCCACCATTCGACGTGGTGACATTCACGATAGAAGGTGTATAAATGTGCCATGAAATCCCTCATCCCAGGCATTCATCAGTTTCACGAACAGACATTCCAGCAACACAAAGATCTGTTTCAGGAGCTGGCCAAAGGGCAGCATCCACAAGCCTTATTCATCACGTGTTCCGATTCGCGCATTGTTCCGACTCTGCTCACCAGCACCAAGCCTGGAGATCTGTTTATCGTCCGCAACATCGGCAACATTGTTCCCGCTTCCGGCCAAGTGAGCAGCGAGCACGGGGCGATCGAATACGCGCTCGAAGTTCTGGATATCAAAGACATCATCATCTGCGGACATCTGGGCTGCGGTGCGATCAAGGCGTTGATCGAAGGCGCCGATGCATCGCTTTTGGCCGTGACGGCCTGGTTGAAACATGCGGCTGAGGTGAAGCAAATCGTGGAAAAAAACTATCCGGATGCCGACCTGGAACAGCGTTGCAATATCGCGGTGCAGGAGAACGTACTGGTGCAGGTGGAACATCTGCTCAAATTGCCGTTTATCGCCTCGCGTGTTGCCGAAGGCAAATTGCAGCTGCACGCCTGGGTGTACAAATTACAGACCGGTGAAGTATTTTCGTACGATGCCGGCACGCAGCAGTTCCTGCCGGTCTCGGATGTGGAGCAAACAGGTACGGACACGAGCTGTTCCCATCAGCTGCAGTCGCTCTGATACTAACGTAAGAAGTATGGCCGCTGCGCGTCAGAAACTTATTGCCCTGCGCTCCCCATGGCTTCCGTTCCTCCGTATGTCGTCATTCACGACCCGCAGACCAAGCGGCCGTTTGATATCGATGAAACGATGCAGCGCATTGAAGAAACGGTACGGCCCTATCGAAAGGCCGCGCTGTTTGAATTGTACGATCAAGGCTACAAGTCGACGTTCGAGGTTCTCATTGCGTGCATGATCTCGGTCCGAACCTACGACGAAGTGACGGTGCCGACGGCGAAGAAGTTATTTGCCCAAGCTCGTTCGCCGGCTCAGGTAGTCCGGATGTCGATCAAGACCATCGATCGACTCATTGCCAACTGCACATTCCACCAAGCGAAGGCGCAGAATATCCAGACAATCGCCGGGCGGGTCGTACGCGAATTCGGAGGAGAAGTTCCGTGCAAACATGATGTGCTGATTTCCTTCCCGGGTGTCGGTCCCAAATGCGCCAATCTGGTACTCGGGATTGCCTGCGGGCAGCCGTTCATCGGCGTCGATATTCATGTGCATCGCGTCACTAATCGATGGGGGTATGTGCAGGCGGCGACACCCGAAAAAACACTGGAACAATTGCAGAAGAAATTGCCAGTCAAATACTCACTGGAGATCAATCGTTTGCTGGTGCCGTTCGGCAAACATGTGTGTACGGGGCTGCGACCGAAATGTTCCACGTGTCCCGTCCGCGATATGTGCCGTCAGGTGGGCGTGCGTGATCCGCGATAGACGGAGAAATCGTCGGATCAGACGCTCTATTCGCACCGAAAAATCATTTGTACTTTGCGATCATCTCTTGGTATCGTCCGCGCATCCCATGGTGTGAGCATCCGTTCAATTGCTCCTCATTCTGCCTTTTCTTATGACCGCTGCCGTTCTTATTACGCTTCGCGAGACGCTCGAAACGTCGCTCGTGGTTGGCATTGTTCTGGCCTATCTCGATCGTACCGAACACAAATCTTTTCGTTCGTCGGTGTGGCTCGGTGTTGCGGCCGGTGTTCTGATCAGTATCCTGCTCGGTGTTTTGTTGAGCCGTCTGTTCGGCGAATTTTCCGGGCGGAGTGAACAGATATTCGAAGGATCGCTCATGATTCTTGCCGTTGTATTGATGAGTTGGATGATCTTCTGGATGATGCGGCACGGTTCCGCCATGCGTCGTTCGATCGAGCAACATGTATCGTCGCACGTGCAGAGCGAATACCGCTTTGGCGTGTTTCTCCTCATCCTGTTCACCACTTTGCGCGAGGGCACCGAGACGGTGATCTTTCTGCAGGCCGCGCTGCTGCAATCCGGTTCGGGATGGCACTTCGTCGGCGCGTTACTCGGCATCGGTATCGCGGTCGTACTGAGCATTTTGCTTTTTGCCGGCATCCGGCGCATTTCGCTCCGGCACTTTTTCCTAGTCGTGAATGTTCTTCTGATTCTGTTCAGTGCCGGTCTGTTGATGCACGGCGCACACGAATTCCAAGAGGCCGGATTTCTGTCCGAGGGGATTGAGCATGTGTGGAACATCTCGCAATTCCTCTCGCAGGAAAGCTTTGTGGGCGGCTCATTGCGTCAGTTATTCGGTTATAGCGATCAGCCATCGTTGATTGAGCTGTTGGTGTATGTGGGATACATCGTCGTCGCGGGTTACTGGTGGAAGAGAATGGCGGTTAGAAAATAAAAAAACCAAAAACAAAAATGCCAGTTGCAGTATCTACTACTGATCACTGACTTCTGTGCACTGTTCTCTTACTTTTTCGCCATCGATACCTGCGCTCCCTGATGATCAAACGGCAGCGTAAAGAAAATCGTGGTTCCTTTACCGAGCTTGCTTTCGATCCACATGTCACCGCCCAGGTTGTGGATGATGCCTTTGGCGATGAACAGGCCGAGGCCGTTGCCGACCGGCTTGTACTGTGCGGCATTGGAAGCGCGTGTGAACTTTTCGAAGATGTGCGGCAGGTCTTGTGGCGGAATGCCGTAGCCCTGGTCCTTGATTGCCACTTGTGCGAAGCGGCCTTCCTTGGTCACGTGGATTTCGAGAGTCGTGTTATCCGGCGAGTAGTCGATGGCATTCTCGATTACTTCCTGTAACACGCCGAACAGCAGTTTGGGATCGAGCTGAACGGGATCGAGCTGCGGATCCAAGAAGATCTTCAGTACTTGCTTGCGGCGTTGCAGATGGGACGCTGCGTCATTGAGTCCGCGGCGGAGAATGTCCTTGAGTGAGGCGAGTGTTTCCAGTTTGTAATTGGCGCCCTGCGCCGCCACTTCGTTCGCTTCGGTAAGTGCTTTGATGATGCTCTCCATGCGCGTGACGCCTTCCTGGATCTGCATCGTCACTTCCTTGTTACCCCACAGCTCTTTGCCGTCGGGATCCTGCAGCAGTTCCAACCACCACTTGAAGCTGGCCAGCGGTGCTCCCAGCTGGTGCGTCGCGAGTTCCATCAGCGCCAGGCGGTTCGCATCGAACTGACGCACGGCGTCGTCGTTGCCTTGCGATGTGTAACGGCGGATCAGTGCCCACAATACAACACTGGTGATGAAGAGCAGAATGAGTGATAAACCAAATGATTCTGCGGCGATGATGAATGCGTTTTCGCCGCGCTCCATACCGAGGAAGGCGACGACATCGCCCTGTGTGCCGCGGATCGGCATGAATGCCATCAGTGTGCCGCCTGATCCGATCACCACGCTCATATCCGGTTGCTGTCGCAGTGATCCGATGATATCCGGCGGAAATGTAATCGTGTCGTCGCGCCGTTGAGGAGCCGATGACAAACGGATCTCGAGCGTATTTTTGTCGGCAGCCTCGGCAATAATCATCACTGCGGTCGACTGCGTGGTCTTGTTGAGCGCGTCGAGTTGGGGTTGAATCGTCTGTTCGATCACCGGGTCGCGCTGCTGTGTGGCGAGGATGCTGACGATGCTGCGGTCCAGTGTGAGGGCCGACAGTAATACTTCACGTTTGAGAGAATTTTTGTTGCGTGCTTCGATCAGGATTTTGCCCTGTAGAAAGAAACTCGCGCCCACAATAATCATCGACAGGACGAGGAGCGTGCGAAAACGAAGCGTGCGCCAAGTTCTCGGTTGCCGAGTGGGGGATAGGGGACTTTTGACCATTGAAATTGATTTGCTTCTATTATACCAAAAAACGTGCCATAAGGCACGTCTTTCTTTGCTCGATTTTGGCCAATCCTAGCCACTTTATGTGCTTGGCCGGGGAGACGTTCGTGGCTGGTTAAAGCTCTTCATCAGACGCATGTGGTAATTACCAACGGTACGGCTGCGTGTGGCGGCTCTTTGGGGAGTCGTTGGTGTCACAATACGAATGCGCTGAGCCGGCGCGACTGTCGTTGGAGCTGTGGTCGGTTGACGGAAGAGGACGCGAGGTTTCATCCGCGTGAGGTTGGTAAACATGTCACTAAGGTCTGTGCGGGTGACAAGTTGTCCATAAGCATTGAAGCCGCGAGGCAAGACGCCCAGTCGTTTGAATGCTTCGGTGTACCGCCAGTGCCAGGGCAGCACGCGAATGGCAACGCTGTCCGGCAACGCGACGCCGTATGCAAGTGCCAGAATCTTCGATGCTTCAGCTGTGTTGATCAATGCGTTCGGACGAAAGTTCGCGGAACGGTCGCCGTCTATGATGCCGTTATGTATGCCGATGCAGAGTGCCATGGCATGCGGATCGGTTTTTCGCACGTCGGCAAACAGCAGCGTGTATGACGCCGATCGTGGCGACGTGATATCACGGAAACAGTCGTACGTATCATTGGGGAATACTTCCTGCACGACAGCTTCGACAAATTCCGCGCGCGTCAGCGGAGCGGCTGCTGCGGCCTGCCCGCTCAGTGTTGCAAAGGCACTTATGCCCACTATCAGCGACAGAAAATATTTCATGATGAGTGGATGAAAGTAGTTCATCATAGCGGAATGTGGAGGAAAAGTAAACGCAGGGGCAAGGCGTGTCATAGAACAGAAGACGCATTTTGGCTAATAATCTTTCATTTGCCAGCCAATCTGTCGGAGCTAGACTGCCTTCAATGCAACTCTTGCGGCGCACTGGCTCTATCGGATTTCTTATCACACTTTTGTTTTTGTCGCAGACGGCTGCTGCCAAGGGTGTTCCGTCAGCGTCACGCGAGGGGGTAGCGATCTTGCAGGCAGTGAGTCCGACCGGAGAGGCACAGTTGCGTCTGGTGCATGTATGGCGCGGGTACTTTCAAAAATTGATCACAGTGACGGCTAATGCGGACAGCTGGTCGCAGAATTTGGAAATTGGGCAGCCCTATATCGTCACGGTAAGCCGCGATGATGCCAAACCTTCCACGCTCACCCCGCTCGAGGACGTGCCCGACTTTACGATACGTCTCTTTATGGAAGCGGGAACATGGATTGCCATGCTCCTCCTGCTTCGCATTCTCTCGTCGCTGGTCTTTCGCTATCGTCCTTTTCCCGCGCTCACTGTGATGGGGCTCATAGTTGGCTTGCTCTTGGCGGGCCACATACGAGCATTGATGACCGATTCTTCCACAGAAATGCACGGCTGGATGTTGGCGGTGAGCCCGGCATGCCTCTTCTTCGGGGCCGGTCTCGGTGCACTGCTTTCGTTCAAAATATTGCCATCGGCAGTACAGACATATACTCGTGTCCTACCCTTTCTGCTTCTGGTGCTCGTCACGGTGCTGTTATTTGTGGCTGATCCCGTTGATTTGATCGGTTTTTCAGCTTCTCTCATCATTGTGGCATCCGCTGCCAGACGGCCTGGTCTAGCCAATGGCGCATCCATGCTCCTTTTGACTGGAGGCTGTTGCTTTCTTATAGCGGGGGCAGCTCTGGCGGTTCCGTAGGAACAATATCAGTCAGATCATGTTTATGACGGAAGCCAACCACGAAAACCAACCCTGCGGCAAATGTACACACACTGGCGACCAGAATGGGCAGGTGTAAACCCATCGTTGCAACAAAGCCGGCAAGGATAGGTGGTACGGCTGTTGCCAATGATTGGAGCGATTGCTTAATACCGATGATTTCGCCTTGCACATGCGCTCCACTCAAATTAGATACAATGGTTGTAGAGGTCGCATCCATCAATCCATAGAACACCGCCATGAATGGCAGGATGACGAAGAGGTATGCCGGTCGATTGGGGACAAGCAAGAGCAGAAGCGTCCCGGCAAAAAAGAACGTGCACACTGCGAGGATGCGCGACAGAGCAAAGCGTTTGGTCGCTGGATGGACCAAAAATCCTTGTACGCCGGCAATCCAGAGTCCTGTGAAGGCAAACAGATCACCGATCTGCCCCGGAGTGTAGGCGAATTTCTGGTACAAGAAGACCTGGAAAAACTGTACGAAGAAGTTGAAGCCAAAGTTGATCAGAAACACCACGATGAGGATTGTCCGTAAATCTTTGAGCTGAAATGCCCGACTGATATTGTGGAATCCTGTGAACAAGTGAATACGAGCGCTTGAGCGATTTTGCAGTGTTTCCCTAAAAAAGAGCAGGAACAGGACAATATTCAGGATGGTCAGCAGTGCAGCAAAGATAAAAGGAGTCGAAAGGCGGAAGAACGGCAGAATTGAAGGGTCGCTTAGCTTGCCTCCCAGATACGGACCGAAGATGAGACCCATGCCGTAGGCCATTCCTATTAAACCGAAGTTTTTGGCTTTTGTATGGGCTGAACTGATATCAGCAGTGGCCGAAACGGCAATCGAAATATTCCCGCCTGTCACTCCATCGAGCAAGCGAGAGGCGAATAGGAGTGTGAGGTCCCGTGCTTCGATACCCAACGCGAAGAGAAGATAACCCATTGCGGTTCCCGCCAATGTGAGCAGCAGCGTCGGCTTGCGACCATAGCGATCGGACAATGAGCCTAGAATGGGGGCCCCAAAAAACTGGGCCAATGGGTAACTGGCCAGGAGGAACCCAAAAATAATCGACCGCTGGGCGAAGGGCATGTCCGGCGGCAGAATGCCCTGTTGTGAACTCAGTATTACTACCGTGAGTACCGGAATCGAAACGCCCACGCCGAGCATGTCTACCAACACGGCGATGAACAGCGGAATCAGCGGCCGGGCTTTGGGAGCATGAAGAGGAGTCATGGTAAAACCCGAGAGATACCGGGACGAGTTATTTGAGAGCAGCCTTTATCAGCCAGTTGCCGATGCCGAACACGACGCTGACGATTACCCACCCGGCAGCGCCTATGATCTGCAGTCTCACGACTGTCGGATCCATTTGTTGTGTAATCTGGTAGATGAGCCAAATGAAAACGCCGTTCACCAGTATGAGCGCAATGACCATGGCGAATAGGCGCAGCGGCAGGGTCAGAAGTTTGAGCAGAGGCCGGACGATGACATTCATGAGCGTGAGCAGTGCGCCGACAATAATGACAGCGCCAAGGCCGCCAGTGAGCAGGAAGTATTCAGATAAGTACGTCGCCATTGCCCAGACGAGCAATATATTCAGTATCGCACGAATGAATAAACGCGCAGGTGCGGATAACCTGTTTCGGGAGTCAGTCATGGTTCGTAGGATATCTTAGAGAGGATGATTTTCCAATCCTCGTATCTTTGCTACTACAGAGCGCTATCTCTTGGCGCGGTTGTGTTCTATGTCTTCATCATTCCTTGCTTCAATTTTCTCTAGGGGAGCGGGTTTGCTACCCGCGGATGTTCATGATTCCCCAGCACCAACCTCTCCAATCACCACTGGTGTCCTTTCTTTGTCTCCCCGACAAAGAAAGGACCAAAGAAAGCGCACCGCCTATGACCCACCTCGCCCTGCTGTCGCGCCTGTGGGCTGGCGACAGCAGGGCTCGTAACCACTCATCCCCACCACATAGTCGGAGGAGTGTTTGCCTGGAATAGCGAGCAGGCGAAGAGGTTGGGCGGCGTAGGGCCGCCTGGAAGTAGTGAGAATGCAGAAAAACAAAATCCTCGGTTCCCTCGGTTCCGTCGGTTTCCTCGCACATCACACCTTCTCAAACCAAAACATCACCTTCTTTCCCTCCACATCCACCGCATATTCGCTTCCCGAGGCCGAGCCGAAGGTGGCATTGGTCTCGCGTTCGATCAGGCTCTTATGTAGTTGGACGACATCATCCGCCCCTTCGATTTTCAGACTGATTCGATCTTGCATTTGCAGTGCCGATTCTTTGCGTTCTTTTTGAATCGCGCGGATCAGATCGCGGGCGTTACCTTCGAGCTGCAGTTCGGGAGTGATGTTCGTATCGAGACTCACGACGACGCCGTGATCAGCGGCAACGTTGTCTGTGTCCCCGTCTTTGCCGCGATAGACGATGGTGGCTTCTTCCTTGCTCAATTCTTTGCCGGCAATGATGATCGTGTCGCCCTTCTGCTCGAACTCACCGCGCTTACCGGCGGCAATCAGTTCCTGAACGGCACCGCCGAAACGCGGGCCTGCTTTTCTGGCATCCACCAGCGCAATTGCTTGTGCCAAACTGCCGGGGTCGTCCACGAATTCCACTTCGCGCACGTTGATCTCGTCACGCAGAAGCGCCACGTCTTCGGATGTGATGTTCACGATCGATCGGAGAGTCGCCGGAACGGCAACGAGAGCTTGTTGCAATGGCTGTCGTACTTTCACTTTCTTTTCCGAACGAATGGAGAGTCCGAGTGAGACGATGCGGCGGAGCAGACGATTTTTTTCGATGATCACGTTCTCTTCTTTCGTCAGCGCCCGAGTTGTGGGCCAGCGCGTGAGGTGGACCGAGCCGTGGTCATCGGCTGCCAAATTCAAGTAGATCTCTTCGGTCATGAACGGACAGAACGGTGCTAACAGCTGAGTGAGCGTGACAAGAACGTCGTAGAGCGTGCCAAGCGCGTCAGCTTGCTCCTCGGGTTTTGCGCCTTCGATAGGCCCCTGTTCCTGCAATGCCGACTTGCCGGCAAACCGCCGGCGCGAGAGGCGGATATACCAATTGGTGAGTGCATCGATCGTCTCGTCGAGTTCGCCGCATGATGCCGACAGGTCGTATCGATCGAGCTGGGCTGTCATACGATTAGTCAGGTCCTGTACTTCGGCTTTTATCCATCGGTCCAAAGGATGCGTCGATTCACGTCTCTCCATGCTCGGTTTCCACTGGGCTGCGTTCGCGTAGGTGACGAAGAATGAATAGGTATTCCACAGCGGCAACAGCACATTGCGAACCGTCTCCTCGACTGTTTTTTCGGAAAAGCGCATGTCTTCGCCGCGAACGGCCGGTGAACTCATGAGTGCAAAGCGTACCGCATCAGCGCCATGCTTCTCCACTACCACAAGTGGCTCAGGATAATTCTTCAAACGCTTGCTCATCTTTTTGCCGTCCTCCGCCAGCACCGTGCCGTTCACAATACAATGATGGAATGCCGGACTATCGAACAGCGCCGTTGCCAATACCGTCAGTGTATAAAACCATCCACGCGTCTGATCAATTCCTTCGGCGATGAAGTTGGCTGGAAAACCAGGAGGTACGTCTTTTTTGTGGCCACTCTCGAATGGATAATGACTCTGTGCGAACGGCATCGATCCGCTTTCCACCCAGCAGTCGAACACATCGCCCACCCGGCGGAAAGTTGGCTTCAGGACGAGAGTTTCGTGATGCGTGTTCTCGAGCGGTTCCCAGATCGGTGCGGCCAGTTTCAGGTGCCGCAAGCCCGAGATCCAGCGACGGTGCGTGAAGAGCAGCACGCGCTTGCCTTTGTGTTTCTCTCGCAGGTACTTGATTGCTTCACGTACGCGGTTGAGGAACTCGCGGCGATTCTCACCGCCAGGAACTTCTGCCACGTCCTTCAGAAAATTTTCGGAATACTCCGGATGTTCCTTGCGTACTTCTTCCAGCAATTTACCTTCCCAGTCACCCAGATTCTGTTCGCGGAACAATGGTTCCACGACGATTTCCTTGCCCCATCCGCTGGTGGCGATGCGCCCCGTTTCGAGCGTGCGCTCCAAATCAGATGAGAGAATCACATCGTAGTCGTTGGCGTTCAATTTTTGTCGTAATGCGGCTGCCTGCTCGCGACCTTTATCCGATAACGGTCGGTCACTCGCTCCGGCAATGCGTTCGTCGATATTCCAATCACTCTGGCCGTGCCTGACGACCGTGAGTGTGACTGCGTTTTCGTCGCTGCCGGCCTGCCACGTGATGTCATCGACGATTTCTTTGTGCAGATCCAGCGGCGCGTTTGTCCGGTGATCCCAGTAGAACGTGTACGGTTCAGTAAAGCTCGGATACGGCTGATTCACCAGTTTGCGAGGTTCCTGATCGGTGAAGAATTGTCGCACGTGTTGGATGGGATCGGCATGCGTCACGATCACGACATGCTCGCCCTTATGTTTCTCGATTATTTCCTGCAGGAACGGCATCACGCGCGACGACACTTCGCCCCACGTTTCCATGCCCGGGAAATGGTAAATGCTCTCCACTGCATCGGCTTCCAGCTGCTTGGCACGCTTGGCTTTTACAAAACTCAGGTCGCTGAAGTCGACCATCTTGCCTTCGTACTCGCCGAACGATACTTCGCGTAGACGATCATCGACGGTCACCTCGGTCTTCACCGCTTTGCCGACGATGTCAGCCGTTTGTTTGGCCCGATCGAGCGGCGATGTATAGATGACATGCACAGGTTCTTTCTTCATCAGCTTGGCCAACTCCTTCGCTTGAGAGATGCCGTTTTTTGAGAGCGATGTGCCCGGTACGGTACCCTGATAAATCGGTATCAAATTCCCCTCGCTCTCGGCATGACGGATCACCGTGAGCTTCGTAAAGCGCTGCGGATCTTTGGCAATCAGTTCATCGCGGCTGCCGATGGCTTCGATCTCGCCGGTCTCGTCATTTATCCACAGTGGCAGAGGCGTGCCCCAGAAACGGTTGCGGGACACCGACCAGTCGTGTGCGTTCTCGAGCCACTTCCCGAACCGCCCGTCACGAATGTGCGCCGGCACCCATTCCGTTTTCGCGTTGTTCTTCAGCATCTTGTCCTTGATCTTTTCGACCGATACAAACCACGATGACGTCGCGTAGTTCAGAAGAGGGGAGTCGCAGCGCCAGCAGTGTGGGTACGTGTGCCGGAACGGTTTCTCTTCGAACAGCGTTCCGTGCGTTTTCAAATACTCATTGATCTTCTGATCCATGCTTGACGGCTTGTCCTTCGGCTTCACTTCCATACCGGAAAAATCCGTCACTTCTTTGATGAACTTTCCGTCCATTGTCACATGCTGGAGCATCTTCACTTTTTCGCGCTGGCCGGTCTTGAAGTCATCTTCCCCGAAGCCCGGAGCAATGTGCACGATTCCCGTTCCGTCCTCCGTCGTCACGAAATCACCTTCTACTACGCGGAACGCATCCGGATATTGATCAGCGAAATACGGGAACAGTGGTTCATAATTTTTTCCTACCAGTTCAGTTCCTTTGTATTCTTGCATGACGCGAGGCGATTCCGGTATATGATGACCCGGTTTTACGACTGGTGCATACTGCCCTGCTCCTTTTTCTTTCCATTCTTTAAAGAATTCTTTTGAAGAAATAAAAAATTCATCATTCCAATTCCATTTAACGTATTCAACCTCAGGATTCACCGCCAAGAATAAATTTCCCGGCAACGTCCACGGCGTCGTCGTCCACGCCAAGAAAAATGTTTTCTCCTCGGTTTCTTCGGTTCCATCGGTCCCCTCCGTCAAAAGGAATTTCGCCACCGCCGACAAGTCCGTCACCTCCTTATATCCCTGCGTCACCTCAAAGTTGCTCAGCGGCGTCACGCAACGTGGACAGATGTGCATCGGACGGAAGCCTTGGTACACGAGTCCTTTTTTGTGCAGCTCCTTGAACCCCCACCAGATACTCTCCATATATTCGGGATCCATCGTGCGGTAGTCCCAATCCATATCCACCCAGCGACCCATGCGTTCCACCGTCACGCGCCACTCTTTGGTGTAACGCTGCACTACGCTGCGACACAGATCGTTGAATGCTTTCACACCCATCTCTTCGATGTCTATGCGGGTCAGGTTATTCGCTTTCTCGATCTCGTACTCGACCGGTAAACCATGGCAATCCCAGCCGAACCGGCGCTGCACATGTTTGCCCTTCATTGTCTGGTAACGCGGGATTACATCCTTAATAGTGCCGGCCAGCAGATGTCCGTAGTGCGGCAAACCTGTGGCGAATGGCGGTCCGTCGTAGAAGCTGTACTGCGTGTTTTGATCGTCCTCGCGCTTCTTGTTTACGTCCTCGACGACCTTGCTGCGGATGGACCGCTTGAAAGTATCTTCCTCCTGCCAGTAGCGCAGAATGCCGCGCTCCATATCGGGCAATGACTGTTTGGGGTCGACGGGGTCGAAAGGCATGGGCAAAGAGTATCAGAAAGGGTGCATCGGACAGAGGAAATTTGCCGTCTTACGGATTGGCTATGGTGATTTCGCCTGCGATATCCGTGGAAAAAATGACACTAATATCGGTTATTTTTTTGCTCTGTGCCAGTGCCCACTTCAGTTTAACGTACGCCGCTTCGGGCGTCATATCACCGGTCGGAATAACGCCGAGCTTGATGGCTTTTTGTCCGACATCGTACAAGTACATGCGCGTTGCGCCGTAGATGCATTGCGTGGCGATGAGTACCGGAATATTTTTCTCGAGCGTTGCTTTGATCGGCGGGAGCAGCGAATTTTCCTTGCTTGGAACATTGCCTGGTCCGAACGATTCCAAAATGAGGCCGTCAATGCCCGACGCGACGATGGACTCGATGATTTTCGGCGACATGCCGGGGACGCATTTGACCACTGCGACATTGCCGACAAAGTTGTTGTGCATTTCCAACGGGCTGTTGTGACGTCGCTTCGCATTCATCGGATTCAGTTCCGGACGTAGACGAATGGAGCCGAGATCTGGGAAGATAGGCGAAAGGAATGCGTTGCGCTCACTCTCGCTCACTTTGAGACTTCGATTGCCGCGGAGAATCTTTGTACCGAAGACGATGGCTACTTCGGCAAAGTCCATCGTCGCCACCTGACAGGCATGTATAAGATTCGAACCCGAATCGCTGCCCAGAATGTCGGGCGGGACCTGTGCGCCGGTCAGAACGATCGGCTTGCCGAGATTCCCCAGGGAAAAACTGAGAGCCGAAGCCGTGTAAGCCATGGTATCCGTTCCATGTGCCACGACGAATCCGTCATAGTTGTCGTATTCTTGCTGCACTACCTGGGCGATATTCATCCAATGATGCGGCTGCATGTTCGTGCTGTCGATATTCGTGATTGTTCGGGTATCGATGGAGATGACTTTCGTCAGACTTTTTGTATATCGCACCAAATCGTCTACATCGAAGTATGGTTCGAGTGCGGATGTCTTTGCGTTCTGCCGCATACCGATGGTTCCTCCGGAATAGAGGAGCAGAATGGAAGGTCGAGATGCCACGGAGTTAAGGGGAAATGCGGAGAATGTTTAGAATGTGAGGGAGACTTCTCAAATGCTCATATACAGCGCGTATTGTATGGAGTTTATCGGTATGAAAGCCGAGTGTGATGGAGTTGCCACTGACTTGAATCAGGTTGATAGGAGTATCAATCAATTCCTGCAATCCTGCAATTGTTTCGAGCGGATTAATTTGGGCCATAAATGTCCACATCAGCGCAAACGCGAACGGATGAGCCAGGAGTTCAGGATTGGCTATCTTGAGGGAAACGAGCTCTTCCCGGTATTCGCGTTTATTGCCGTAATCGGCACTGTCCATAATATTCACTACATCGGGTTGTACTTGCACGCCGATGATCCGCCTACTTCGGAGATTTTCCAGGCTTGTCCGGAGGATGAAGCGCATGTGAAGATTCTGCGGTTGGTTGGCAAGTAGAAAACAAGCCGGGTTGAGCAGGAAGAAATGGGATGCCAAACATTTCTCCTCCAATAAAGAAAATGGATTCAGCACACCATGTCCTATATCTTCCAGCTGACGCGGGGAAGGACTGACCTGGGCGCTGACTTCTTTCTGCCACGCAACCGGAAAGAACGGATCCATCGCCACGCTGAAAACCGAATCGAAATATTCCTTGCCGTACGATACTGCTTTCGTGGCCGGCAATGCGCTGAGCAGTTCGATTAACGTCTGTTGACCGAAAGTGGTATGTGCATAGACGAGATCTTCGGCGCGTCGCTCCACCGCTTTGTTCGACATAATGAAATCCACGATGTCTCCGTCGTAGACCGATTGCCTGAGAGATGTTTCCTTGCCGTTCAAAAAAGCTTTCTCCGCTTTGGTGTTCCACGGTTCTCCGGCGTACAGACTCGCGTCGAGCAGACTTGCCCGGGCCGGCAGGTCCAAAAATTTTTGTTTGTAGCCGGAGATATAAATACGATGACGCACCCGGAAAATTTCCTGCTGCACCGCTTGCAGAAAATCATTCAAATCTTTTTGCTGATGGTCCAGCGACACCAGTGCCTCAATCCAGGAAGGGAGAGTGCTCCAGCGGTGTTCTTCTTTGAGCTGGTACGGCAGTGCCGCTCCAAATTCAGCCATCTTTTCCATCTGCTCGGTAAAAATCACTGCCCGGATTGAATTCCCTGGCCCCGAGAATACGGTGGTATGAAGCGCCTGATAGCCGTTTGCCTTCGGCTGAGTGATGAAGTCTTGAATGGAATTCGGCAGAGCCGTGGCGAATTCGTGCAGTGTTCCCAATGCCAGGAAACAGGCATCACTATCCGGAACAACAATGCGTACGACATAATACGTTTCGAGCTGATTAAGCATTTCCTGTTCATCACGGATCTCCTGAACAATGCTGTGCAGATGCTTTTTTTGCAGTAAGAATCGGACTGACGCAAAGCCGTGTTCCTTAAAGAAGACTTTCATTTCGTTCATCCATGCATCCAGTGCCTCTCGTTGCTCCCTATTTGCCACATCGCGCTTCCGTCTGATGGTTTGATAGCGCTGCGGTTCCAGAGTACGAAACGCGAGATCATCCAACTGTTGGTACCAGATGCGTATGCCAAGCAGGTCGGCTAGCGGACAAAATATCTCCTGTGTTTCGCGCGCAATGCGCTGTTGTTTTTCCAGCGGCACATAATCGATGGTCATCATGTTGTGCAGACGGTCTGCCAGCTTGATGAAGATGACGCGCAAATCATGTCCCATCGCCCGGAACATTTTACGAATCGACTGCATGTTCCGTTCGTGCTTGCCGAGCGTCTGTTCCACTTTTCCCACTTTGGTCACGCCCTCCACCAGCTTTGCCACTTCAATCCCAAAGTCTTTCTTTAGGTTGTTAAATGTAAGGGACGTGTCCTCAACCGTGTCATGCAAAATGGCCGCCGCCAGGGTTTGTTCATCGGCGTGGAGATAAGTAAGGATTTCCGCAACCGCTTTGGGATGTTCGATGTATGCCTCTCCTGAACTCCGCATTTGGCCTTTGTGGGCGTTTTCAGCTACTTTGAATGCTTTTTCAGTCATACTGAGACCCTTTTTTTTATGCACACGATCTTTCATATCCACAAGTATATTCATTTGTTTCATAAAAAGATATGTTGCATAATCTATCTTATCTAATATTATTCGATTCCGCGCAACATAATGCATGTCTGCAGAGCCTAGCTCCGTCAATCGGCTGAAGATGCTTTCGCCCGAAGTAGAAGCACACTCGTCCCCCATAGGTGACGTGGAGGTGACAGTGACTGGATTCGGCGGAACAATGATGGGTCGGCGCGAGAAGCGTGACGATAGGCAAGTAATTGAACCGCAGCATACGACACTTGAACTGGTGAAGCGTGCCTTGGAACATTTGCCTGAGGTGGCACGAAATCGACTCGCCCGCGTTCGAGTAATTAGCGTGCAATCTCCCATTGATAGTGACGACTTGAAACGTCATGTGTTGATGCAGCAAATCAAATATTTACGTGAATGGACCGAAGCGGCCCTAGCGCCTTTTCAGGCCACAGGAAAAGGGCAAGTCCATATCGGCATCTTTGGGACAGACAATATGGCGTATCTTGCTACGTCGGCGCACCAGGCTATTCCACGCACGCCGGCCACTCATATTCTCACATCGTCACACAAGGATTTGGACGCAGAAGATTCAGATGCTGTTACATCAATGGAATTCGCTTTGTTATACGCTTCCATGAGAGAGAAAACGCGAGAGAGAATTGGAATGGTCTGTGGTAGCAGTTTTTTTGCTGCGTTGGGTCTAAGAAAAATAGAACGCAGTGGAGAAGACGCATTCATTTCGAGAGCCAAACGAATTGCAAAGGTACCGCGAGATAGTGCAAATTTTGAATTCCGTGAGGAGCAGCCTTATGACTTCCCGATTGGCGACCCGTCACGTGAGTTTAAACTAGAGGATAACCTCGAGACGTTGAAGGCCAGTCCTTCCCTTTCATACAGGGCTTTAGTTTCACGCGCGAATTACGAGTTGAATAAACCAAGGCACGACAGGTTAAATGCGCTGATTTTAAATGCGCCTGGCGCGGGAAACTTACGAACCAATGATGAAGACCTAGAACATCTCAAGCAAGCGTGTGTCACACTGGAGACCGCGGGTATTCCGGTTATTGTGACTGGCGATCCAATGGAGCCTCTCAATGGCCTTCGAAACAAACCTCATGAGCCGCCGGAAGTGTATGCTGGAAATGCAGAACTTATAGCAGAAAGCCGTCAAATCAGTAATTTAATCTATGCTGGAGGAATGACTGATACTGATGTCGAGATGGCGATAGGGTGGGCTGTACGTGAAGGAGATGACATGGAAAAACGCGGTAAAGATCTTGTCAGATATGTAAAAGAAAGAATCGAACAATATCCATTCAGGTAAAAAGAAATCTACGCCGAGAGCAGAGTTTGTATGTATCGTTTCACGTTGCTGAATATTTCAGTGTCTTCCTTCAAAACTTGAATCTCCGAAAGTGTAAACCAGCGCAAGGCACTTCCCTCATTTTCGTCGAGTATCAATGCCTGTGTTTCGTCTACCAGCCGTGCCCGATACAGAAAATCCATATGCTCATGCGCCGGCTCGCCACGTTCTTCGCTGGCTGGAATATTTTCGAGCAGTAATGCGATGGGTTTCTTGAGCATGTGTCCCTCGTGTTTGTTCTCGACAAATAAATCATCCTGCACATCGCCGATAATTTCCACATCGAGCCCGGTCTCTTCTTTGCACTCGCGTTTGGCGCAGTCTTCCGGCAATTCATTCTCATCTACATGGCCGCCGGGCGGCATCCAGCGCTGCAGCCGCTTATGCCACAGCAGCAGACAGCGTTTATGTGAATCGATGACGAAGGCGGTGGCAGTGAAGTGACGAATCATAGGTGAGGCGACCGAGGTGGCAGGAGTTACCGATGTGACAGAGGATAGAGATGTAGAAGATTGCAGAGAAGTACTCCTCACACTCTTTCGTCCTCTGCCACCTCTGTTTCTTCGGTCACTTCGGTCACCTTTTTTTGGCTAATACTTTTTTCAAATACTGCCCCGTGTAACTTGCCTCCACCTCTGCCACTTCTTCCGGCGTGCCGGTGGCGACAACGAGGCCGCCGCCGTGTCCGCCGTCCGGGCCGATGTCAATGACGTGGTCGACACATTTGAGCACGTCGAGGTTGTGCTCGATCACCAGGACGGTGTTGCCCTTGTCCACCAGACGTTGCAGCACCTCCAGCAGTTTGCTGATGTCGTCGAAGTGCAGGCCGGTTGTCGGTTCATCCAGAATGTAGAACGTTTTGCCGGTGGCACGCTTGGTAAGTTCGGTCGCCAGCTTCACGCGCTGCGCTTCGCCGCCGGAGAGCGTGGTGGCACTCTGTCCCAAGTGAATGTAGCCGAGACCGACGTCTTCGAGTGTCTGCAATTTGCTCCTGATGGACGGAATGGCCGAGAAGAAATTAAGCCCCTCGCTGATCGTCATATCCAGCGCTTCGGCGATGTTCTTGCCTTTGTAGGTGATTTCCAGTGTTTCGCGGTTATACCGTTTGCCATGGCATTTTTCGCACGTGACGAACACGTCGGGGAGGAAGTGCATTTCGATGCGCTTGAGTCCGTCGCCTTCACACTCTTCGCAGCGGCCGCCCTTCACGTTAAAGCTGAACCGTCCCGGCTTGTAACCGCGCAACTTCGCTTCGGGCGTCGCGGCGTACATGTCGCGCACATCGGTGAAGATGCCGGTATAGGTGGCCGGATTGCTTCGCGGTGTGCGGCCGATGGGAGATTGGTCGATCACAATCGCTTTATCCAGATGCTGGAGTCCTTCGATCGATCCGACATCCTGCGGCTTGCTGTGAGCCTTATTGAGTACACGCAGGAGTTCCGGTGCCAGAATGCCGTGGATCAGACTCGATTTGCCGGATCCCGACACGCCCGAAATACCGGTGAAAGTGCCGAGCGGAAATTCGACGTTCACGTGTTGCAGGTTGTGATGATGGGCATCCTCAATGCGAATGAAGTTCCCGTTTCCCTTGCGACGCTTCGTCGGGACTTCGATGAACTTCTTGCCGCTCAAATACTGTCCCGTCACCGAGTTCTCCATTGCGATCAGTTCATCGGGCGTCCCCTGTGCGATCACCTGTCCGCCGTACTTGCCGGCGCCGGGACCGATTTCGAGCAGATAATCCGCTGCTTCGATCGTTTCTTCGTCGTGTTCCACGACGATTACCGTATTTCCCAAATCGCGCAGCTGGGTCATGGTGCGAATCAGACGCGAATTATCGCGCTGGTGCAGGCCGATGGATGGTTCGTCGAGGACGTATAACACGCCCTGCAAGGCCGAACCGATTTGTGTCGCCAGTCGGATGCGCTGCGCCTCGCCGCCGGATAAGGTGGCGGCCGATCGCGACAGTGTTAGATACTTGAGTCCGACGTTCTCCAGAAATGTAAGGCGCGCGATGATCTCCTGCAGGACTTTTTTGACAATCGTGTACTCATACGTCGAGAGCGATAACGCGTGCGCCGCGGCTGCGGAGCCCTTCTTTTTTTTGCCGGCGGCTTCGTTGGAGGGACCGACATCCGGGATGAGTATCTTAAAAAATTCTTCCGCCTCATCAATGCTCATGTCCGTTGCCGATACGATATTCTTGTCGCCGACCGTCACGCCCAGGATTTCTTTCTTCAAGCGCATGCCGTTGCATTCGGTGCAGGGCAACTCCATCATGTATTCTTCGATCTGCTGACGCATGTAATTGCTGTCCGTCTCGGAATGTCGTCGTTCCAAATTGGGAACCAGTCCTTCATACGTAGTGGCGTAGCGCGTTCCGTATTTGTAGGTATTCACTTCGACGTGAATCTGCTTGTCGTATCCGTGCAGGATAGTCTGCTGATGTTCAGGTTTGAGCTTGTTCCACGGCGTCGACAGATCGAAGCCGATTTCCGCTGCCAGTCCTTCCAGCATCTGCGTCATATAGCCCATACGACTGGCTGACGTAGCCCATGGATGCAGTGCACCCTCGGCCAGCGACAGTCGCGGATTCGGCACAACCGCAGTCTCGTCCACGCGCAGAATGGAGCCGATACCATGGCAATTTTCGCATGCGCCATGCGGCGAGTTGAACGAAAAACTGCGCGGTTCGATTTGCGGTATGTCTTCGTTAGGGTGGTCCGGACAGACGAATGATTCCGAGTAGCGCGACTCCTCGTCGGTATCAGCATCCAGAACGATCAGCGATCCTTCGCCGCGCTTCAGTGCCAACTCCACCGAGTCAGCCAGACGCGTGCGGTTCGGATTTACCTCGCCCTCTTTCGTCTCCAGGTCGCGAATGATCAGACGGTCAACGACGATCTCGATCGTGTGCGCCACTTTGGGATCCAGTTTCACTTCCTCGTCAATCGTCACGATCTGGTTGTCGACGCGCATGCGTACGAAACCTTCGCGTCGGATGGAGTCGATGATCTTCACGTGCTCGCCCTTGCGGCCCTGCACAACCGGTGCCAGGAGAAAAACTTTCTTCCCGTCCGTCATTTTGGTGATCGTGTCGACGATCTGACTCGCTGATTGCTGACTGAGGATGCGGCCGCAGACGGTGCAGTGCACTTTGCCGACTTTGGCCCACAGCAGACGCATATAGTCGTAGATTTCAGTTACCGTTCCCACGGTCGAACGCGGATTGCGCGGCGCCGTTTTCTGGTCGATCGAAATGGCGGGGCTCAGCCCTTCGATCGAATCCACTTCGGGCTTCTCCATTTGAGCGATGAACTGGCGTGCGTATGCCGATAAGCTCTCGACGTAGCGTCGCTGGCCTTCGGCGAAAATGGTATCGAATGCGAGCGTCGATTTTCCGGAACCCGAAAGTCCGGTTATGACGGTGAGTTTATTGCGCGGAATGCTGACATCGATGTTTTTCAAGTTGTGCATGCGCGCACCTTTGACGATGATACGGTCCATACGATTGGAGAAAGGAAAAAGAGGCATACAAAAAATGCTCCGCGCTCGCGCGAAGGCCTCCTAGAGGCCGAAGTTTACAGAGAAAATTGAGTTTTGTCTAGGGTAGAGGACAGATATTTCGTTGATTCTGGCGAAGAAAGTAAGAGGGAGATGTCAGTTACTGGAAGATTCAAGTGATTCAGAGGAATCAGGAGATTCGGGGAATTTTTGTTTAAGGGCTTCCATCCTTTCTTTCTTCAATTCCGACTTGTAGCATCAGAGCATGTTCACCGGAATCATTGAAGCAACGGCGAAAGTGAGGCAAAAAACGGCCAGCGGTTTGGTGGTGGAACGTCCGTCATTTTTTGATGATATAAAGGAGGGGAATAGTATCTCTGTCTCAGGCGCTTGTTTATCGATCACAAAATTTGATCATGATTCGCTTTCATTCGATGTGGTAGCCGAAACATGGGCTCGGACGAAGCTTGGCGATCTCCAGGTGGGTGACCTGGTGAATCTGGAACGGTCGCTGGCCGCGAACGGCCGTTTCGAAGGGCATAGCGTGCAGGGACATATAGAAGGTGTGGCAACCGTTGATCGTTTGGACACAGCAGAAACCGGAGCCATGCTGTATCTGACGCTGCCGAATGATCTTTCGTCGCCTATCATTCCCAAAGGATCGATCGCCATCGATGGCGTGTCGCTCACCGTGGCATCCATCAACGGGGCACATCTTTCCATTGCTCTGATTCCCCATACGCTGCAGCACACGACGCTCGGCAACGTAAAGCCGCAGGACCACGTGAACATTGAGACTGACGTGCTTGGTCGGTATACTGCTGCTCTTCTCGCGCATAGGTAAATCAATGGAACGCAGCCTCACTCCACCGGCACTCCAAGCGAATCCCGATTGGCGCATTGGTATCGTCGCGTCTTCTTTTTATAAGGAGGAGATCGATGGGCTGGTCGAAGGGGCTATCAAAACCCTCACGTCGGCAGGTATCCCTGATGAACACATCATGATTCACCGGGTACCCGGCTCTTTTGAAATTCCTCTCATCGGAGCTGCTCTGGCACAGTCCGGGCAGGTGGATGGGCTGATCGGACTGGGGATTATTGTGGAAGGACAGACGCAGCACGCCCGATTGCTCGCAGAAAATGTGACGGCGGCCATGATGGATGTGCAGATGAAATATATCCTCCCGTTCGCCTTCGAAGTCCTGTACGTCAATGATTTGAAGGACGCGCGGACACGCTCCATAGGTGAAAATAATAAAGGAGTGGAAGCGGCGTATGCAGTACTACAATCGCTGCAAGTGCTCAAGGCGATCATGCAGCCGGGAATTGAATAACGAAAGTGTTCAACGTACGATCAAAACTGCTTCACCCACTCGTACGTATGCGCCTCTTTCGTGTCTTTCCATTTGTTCCGTTCTTCCTGCTGCTATCAGTCACAACCGCTCACGCGAAGACCTTTTCCGATGTTCCCTCGGATTACCTCTATCGGGATGCGGTGGAATCACTGGCGGACAAGGGCGTGATCGTAGGATATCCGGATGGCACGTTCCGTCCCAGCTATCCGGTAAGTCGCGCGGCGATGATCAAAATGATCTACAAGGCGATAAATTTTGAGCCGCCCGAACCCGAGCGTCAGTGTGCCAAGGATGTTGTAGCCGGACACTGGGCCGAGCGATTCATTTGTGCCGCGCTCAACATGAACTACGTGCAAGGTATCGGCGACGGTAATTTCGGGCCCGACATGCCGGTCACGCGCGCACAGGCGCTTAAGATGATCCTGAAAATCTTCGAGTTTGATATGACATTGGCCGGCGTCAAAGATTATCTTCCGCCCATGTTCGATGACGTGAAGGCGACCGATTGGTTTTATAACTACGTAAACGCCGCGTATCAAAAGACAGTGCTGCCGGCGGGAGGCGAAATCGGGAAGAGCTTCAATCCCAATACGCCGCTCAGTCGTGGCGAAGCGGCGGCCTACATCAACAGCGCCCTGCGTGTTCGTCTGAAAGAGCAACTGCAGCAACAGGAAAGCCAGAGTTCGGCCGCCATTGTAGCCGCAGCCAGCTCCGCGGCGGCAAATGCTTCCGCAGCGAATTCATCCTCATCGCGTGCGTTAGGCACCAATGGCAGTGTCTCATCGACGCCGGCGCAGATCCTCAGCGTCTCCGTTCCCTTCACTGATGCGCAGACATTCGACGCGAAGAAGTCCCTTTCGTACCAGTTCAATCTGCAGCAAATGACGACGCTCGATGTGGCCGTCACGTTCGTGCCGGGAACGGCGGTGTCGCTCACGTGTCGGTTGTACCGCTTGGAAGATACCGGTTTTTCCGTCGAGTATTACTCGGCTTACATGAATCAGGGCAATTGCGCCTTCCTCACCACGTTGACGGCGGGAAAGTATCAGTTGCAGTTGCAGCCGAGTACGGCCGGTGCGAAGTTCAACGTCGTCGTGAAGACAGGCAAAGGAGATGGCAACGATGGTTTTTCGCAGGCGGTGAGTCTTGATACGGTGAAAGTGCGCACCGAAGGCTTGGAAGCCGGCAACTTGCAGAACTACTACAAGTTCAATGTGTCGAGCGCCGGCACGACTGGACAAACGATGACGCTGCAGCTTGTGAGCACGGACACCTTGGGGTGTACCATTTACCCGCTCGACAATGTGGATCTGTTCGGCTTCACCGAGCCCAGTTGCAATCAGTCGTATGTGTATCCGTCTGGTACATACGTGGTCGCCGTGTCGCGTGATTCGCTGTTATCACCGAGTGTGAAAAAGGAGCTCTATACGGTTAGTTTGAAGAAGTAAGTATTGAAAAAGATACAGTTTCCCTGCCTACAAAATCTCCGTTGGCTGTGCTAGGCTGACACTCTATGTCAGAACTCTCTTCCGTAGCCGAGGCCATCGATACGATGCGAGAAGGAAAATTCGTGATCGTGGTGGATGATGAAAATCGTGAGAACGAAGGCGATCTGGTTCTGGCTGCTGAGTTCATCACCGAAGAAAAAATGGCATTCATGATCCGCTACACGGGTGGTGTGGTATGCATGCCCTTAAGCAACGAGGTTGCCGACCAACTGGCACTGCCGCCGATGTTGTCTCACAACAACTCCAAATTCGGTACCGCCTTCACTGTCAGTATCGAAGCGACTGAAGGGGTAACGACTGGTATTTCGGCGCACGATCGCGCACGAACGATTTTGGCGGCGATCAATCCGGCAGCAACCCCCGAAGATTTACGCCGTCCGGGACATGTCTTTCCGTTGCGAGCACAGGATGGCGGTGTTCTCGTCCGTACCGGACATACCGAGGCGACGATTGATTTGTGCAAGTTGGCGGGTCTGCGTCCCGCAGGTGTGCTCAGCGAACTTATGCACGACAATGGAACGATGATGCGGTTACCCGCGCTCATGGAGTTCGCCCAGGAACATGCCATGCCGATCATTTCGATCGCCGATCTTATTGCCTGGCGCCGCAAGCATGAGTCATACATCCGTTTGGAGGCCGAATCGAATATCGACACCGATACTGGTCCGTGGAAGATTCGCGTGTACGGCGATACGGTAGGGGGAAGAGATCATGTTGCCCTGGTGAAGGGAACATTCAATCCCGAGGATCCGGTGTTGGTTCGCGTGCATTCCGAATGCCTTACCGGCGACGTCTTTGCGTCTCACTACTGTGATTGCGGCGAACAACTCCACGAGGCAATGAGCCGAATTGCCAAGGAAGGAAGAGGCGTCTTGCTCTACCTGCGCCAGGAAGGACGTGGTATCGGACTCGCCAACAAGATCAAAGCCTATGCCTTGCAAGACACCGGATTGGATACAGTGGAGGCTAATGAGCAATTGGGTTTGCCGGAGGATCTGCGGGAGTACGGTATTGGCGCGCAAATATTAAAAGACGTCGGCGTCGGCCGTATGCGATTGCTCACCAATAATCCTAAGAAAATGGTAGCCTTGCAGGGATATGGATTGGAAGTGACCGAGCAGATTCCAATCGAGTTGGCACCGAAGTCGGATCGACAGCGGAAGTATATGAAGACCAAGAAAGAGAAGATGGGTCATTTATTGCGGCACGTGTAGTTCAATGATTCTCTATTCCTCCTAGAGAGCGCCATCTCTTGGCGCGGTTGTGTTCTATGCCTTCATCATTTCTTGTCTCAATATTCCTTATCTCAATTTTCTCTAGGGGAGAGGGTTTTCTACCCGCGGATGTTGGGCATTCACCCGTAGCAGCAGCCGTCCCCGGCTGCGGTGTCTGAGATATTTTCCTGCACCAACCTTCCCAGTCACCACTGGTGTTCTTTTTCTTGACTCCCCGCGACAAGAAAAAGAACCAAAAAGAAGCGCACCGCCTATGACCCACCTCATATCGGCGGAGCGCCTACGGCATGCTCCACCAACATTCGTACCCACTCATCCCCACCACATAGGCGGAGGGGTGTTTGCCTGGAATTGTGAGCGTGCGAAGAAGTTAGGCGGCGTAGGGCCGCCTGGGTGTAGTGGAGAGGAAAGTGAAGAGAAAAAATTCATTCTGTTGAAATAAAATTTTCAATAAATGATCGGAAAAAAATTTATTACAAAAAAATTTCACGTCACTTTTTCTCGTCCTGCACTTCACACATCATCAACAATGTGATGAAAAACTTTTTTGAAAAAAATTCCTCGATCAATAACATCATCACAATTTCTATTTAGTGCTGCACGAAGTGCTCGCATTTTTTTTGCGAACGTCGTACATTTTCAGAAGTTTAATTTTTATTTCCCCTCTTCTACCATGGCCGCTAAGAAAAAGAAGAAGGCAGCTCCTAAGAAAAAGGCTGCTTCTAAAAAGAAGAAAACGACGAAAAAGAAAAAAAGGTAGTCGTTTCTTTTGAAAGGTAACGTCGTTTCTCTCAGGAGTGACGGCGTTATTTTTTTGCTAAGGAAAGCCAAAAACTTGATGTCATAAATTCCGCCTTCACGCGTCTGATGTGCTGTCACTACACTATGCACATGCACGAAGAATTTTTGTCATACCTTGAGCAGTTCATTGCATTCAAGTCAGTCGCATCTCAGAGCGATCAGAAGAAACAGTGTCTGCAATGGATCGAGGAAAATTTTTTCCATGATGTCATGCTTCCTGTTCATCGGGGCGAACATCAGGGTGCGCCGTATCTTTTTTTGGCGCATCCATCGCCGGCATTGTTGTGGTTTGCACACTTCGATGTTGTTCCGGCCAACGAGACGCAGTACGCATTGCGCGTAGACGGCGATACGGCATGGGGTCGCGGAGTGAAAGACATGAAGGGCGCAACACTGACGCTGTTGCTTGCGTATCGCGAATTTGTGCGCGCCACACGGAAATTTCCACCGGTGAGCATTCTGCTGACGAGTGACGAGGAAATCGGCGGCACGACTATTCCCATGTTGTTCGATAAAGGTTTGTTCGCCAACATTCCCGTAGGGTACACACCCGACTCCGGCAGTGCGCCCGACATCATCACTGAACATAAAGGCGTCGTATGGGCCGAGCTCCAGGCACAAGGACGCAGCGGTCACGGGGCGTCACCATGGCAGAGCAAGAATCCCATTCCACTCCTTGCCGATGCACTGCAGAAGCTGCATGTAGAATTTCCGGCCGGTACGGCTGACGACTGGCAGATGACTATCACGCCCACGCAGCTCCATGCGAGCGATGCACCGAATCAGGTGGCAGACGTCGCCAGCTGCACGCTCGACATTCGTTTTCCTAAATCCGTCTGTGCCACTACGAAAGAGGCGCTGAACCGTGTGGCAGCGGTATTGCCGACAGGTTGCCGGCTTCAAGTCGTACGTCTTGCCGATCCGCTCTTCATGGAAGCGCAGCATCCGATGGTGCAGAGGGTCAAACATATTTCCGAAGAAGTGCTGGGTCACACCGTCGACATCGGCAGGGAGCATGGCACAACGGATGCGCGTTACTTTGATGCGTACGGTGTACCCGCCTTCATCTACGGTCCGCGCGGCGGAGGACTGCACAGCGCAGAGGAATGGGTATCCATCGAATCTTTGTTGCAGCACGTGGAAATCAATCGACGATTATTAACGTCCCTGTAGAGACGCCATGATGACATCTCTACAGGGGTCGTTGTATGCAGCATTACAGAATTTTCTGCATCTTCTTCGTCTTCGTCACGCACAGTGCGCCCAATACGACGGCGTATAGGAGGAGTTTGGCAACCCAGCCGATAACCGGCACCAGGTTGAGGAGCTTCAGGACAATGTAGAAGCCGATGCTGATCAGGAACACCATGCCTTTGCCCCACTTGGTCTTGTAGTAATCCTGCGTCAGTTTCGTCAGCACGAGTGCCGTGACCGGTGCCAGGAAGATAATCGAGAAGACGTAGAGCACCAGAGTCAGTACTCCCAGCGGCAAGCCGAAGATCGTCACCATCAAGAGCATGCCGATAAAGGGAGTGAGGACGAGGTATACAAATCCGTAGAAGAGATTCCACCACGGCTCGGCCCGTACTTGGCCAGCCACGTCGCCGTTGATATCTTTATTGATGGACAGTGAACTGCCCGCCATATACAGATCGTCGTTCACCGGATTTTTGAGCGAGACATTATCACCACTCATGAGTGTGGCCGCGAACGCGGGCGTGGCGATGAAGGCGAGTGCGCCGATTAAAAGGGGGAGCCGAAGTTTCATGGAGAATGGGGAAAGTGCAATGTATATTCCTCTCTGACTAAAAATTCGCAATACCTTCTCGTTCATGTAAAAACGGGGACAGCGAGAGGCACGTCGATCGTTCCGTCATTCGTTGCACTTTGATTCGTTTGCTGCGCGATGAGTGCAAGTACTCTGGCGCGCACATCTTTCTCATGCGGCCATTGAACATCCGCAGCATTCAATCTCGACAGCGGCGTGCGCGGAACAACAATGAATTCACTGGCCCGTCGTTCGCCATTGGGTGCCAGAGCCATTCCGATAGTCCATGCCCAGTAACATTGTTCATTAAAGCCGACTTGCAATGATCCGACCATCGCCTTCTCGTGTGGAGCAGGAGGATCGGGCGCTGTTTGTTCCTGGGGAGTGTCCTGTGGAGGTGGAAAAGTAATCATGAGAGAGAAGTAACAAAATAAAAATAACCCTCGCGTGCTTGTGAGGGTTGCAAAGGTCGTCTCGTCTGCGTGTGACTACCTTGGTTCCCGCTCACAAGATGAGCTGGAGGAGCAAGGCGAGCAGTTGAGGATGTAAGCAGTATTCATCGGGCAAAACGTAACATCCGTGCAGGCTTGAGGCAAGGAATTTATATCTTCAGGAAAAATTATAAACACGAGGACGAAATTCGAAACAAATTCGATTGCCCAAGGAATTACCTTTAGTTTTTTATTACGACAGGGTCTTTTTCAAGAGTATCTGCTTTGGAGTCTTTTGGTGGCACGATAGAACGATTTGCCAGCGCGCGGAGGGCACTTCCCACGAGTGTTTTTATGCGAGAAGCAGGAAAAGTATATGTATATAATACAATAATTTGTTAAATATAGCAAATATTGTCAATAGACTATATAACGGCTTAAAGGGGATTGTTTGGCGTTTGACTGGTAAGAGTCAGGTTAATCTTGGAGGTCGCGTAAAAGTGCTAAGCGCTCAAACGACATTCTTCGGCTTCACTTCGTTACGTTCAAGATAAACTATTTATATCTTATGGCTGCGCCACGTGATCGTGCGCAGCCACGTAAAACAGCTGCGCTGTACGTGGCACATAAAATCTGCTGCCCGCTTCGCTGCGCGCGATTTTACGTGGTGCCTCCGGCAGGAATTGAACCCACGACCTCCTGGTTCGAAGCCAGGCGCTCTATCCAACTGAGCTACAGAGGCAGATAAGGGAAGTATGTAGTATGCAATAGTAATAAAGAAGAGCATTCGCCCATAATTGCCCTCAGGAGTACAATCAGACGCTATGGCATGGGATGATGACAATCTATCGGAATCCCTGAGTACTGCCCGATCGGTCGAGCGGGCGGACCATCGTAAGCAGGAAAAGAAGGAGAAGTTGGCCAAGAAAGTCGAAAAGAAGAGCCTGAGTAAGCTGATGCTCTCGATTTTGAAGAACCTCGTGCAGGACCAGGGGAAGAAGGATCAAGAGACGAAACGGCAGTCCGAAGCCTTCAAAACCGAAACGCGCGAAGAGAACTTGCGACAGAATATTCTGACCTCCAATGCCAAGCCGACGGTCGAGGCTGTATTAGAACAGAGCCAGCAACAAGATCAGGCAGGGCAGCAAGGGCAATACGAAGACGAACAGAGAGGGGATGACTAGGAAGAGCCATTTTGGGACTTGGCATTTCGCTTCGTATCATCAATAATCTGCTCCCGCATCAGCTGATGTGGTAGCATCGTCGTACATTGGGGAGTAGCCCAGCCTTCGCTTCCAGCTTCGGCCGGCAAGTAGAAAGGTTTCAGTCATTCCTCCACTGTAGTCTCGGTCATAATGGGGAGTAGCCAAGTGGTAAGGCACCTGCCTCTGGAGCAGGCATTCGGGGGTTCGAATCCCTCCTCCCCAGCCATTGACAATAATCCAAAATAAACAATAATATACGTTATGCCGCCAGACAGTCTCTTCAAGAAAATTACGCAGGCAGAGAAAATTGTCAGCCAAGAGATTGAGCAGGCCGAACAAAACCGACTGGCACTTATCGATACACATCGAGGAACGACGCGCAAACGAGCGAAAGAGACGCTAGAAGAAACACCCGAGATGAAGAATGTGCGAGAAAATATTGAGAGGCTACAACTTCGTCTTGAGCTTATTCGGAATATCAAAATGAACTGGCGTGGGTTCCAAGGTAGCTTGAAACGTAAAGGTATGCAGATGCGCATTAACCAAGATGCTCATTTGGAACATTTGATTACTTTTCTGGAAACAGGCAGAGGACAACCAGTCGATACTGAAGAAGATGGCCCCGCACTCCATGACATAGATCGTTCATTGATGACCTATGAAGTGCAGCCCACAGGTGCTGGCAAGACCGGCGCATTCGCCATTGATATTGCCTTGATGGATGTGCCCACACTAACGCTTGTTCCGTTTGATAACCTGCTCGATCAGACGAAAAAAGACATGATGAAAATCGGCGGTATCCCAGAAAATCAGATTGGCATTGTTGGTGGAGGCACAAAGGAAATTGGACGTAAGCACACGATTGCCACTTACGCTGGACATTCAGCGCTCATGCGCAAGGGTGGTGAGTACGCCACGTTCATCAAAACACAATGCAAGCTGGTGAACTGCGATGAGGTGCATCATCAGGCGCTCGGCGAGCGCATGCAGGAGAGTATCACCGAAATCGATGCTCCGCAGAATGGTGATGCTGAAGAGGAGAGGGAAATGATAGAAGCAGAAAGGGAAACTCTTACGCATCTGGCTGAGCAAACGGGAGTGAAGTCATTGAAAATAGCTTGGACTGCGACGCCACGCGGATCGAAGAAAGCGGTTAGGCAATTCTTTCCGCACTTCCTCGGAAGAGTGTATCACCGAGAAATGGTAGAAGCGGGTCTTGTTGTTCCCTTTAAGATCATTCAATGCGATGGCTCCGTGTATGAGGGAGAACTGAGCGGGTACCTAAGTGAAGAAAAAGAAGCAGCAATTCTTGAGCGCGAAGGAATCTATGGGAAACTGGCGGGAGAATATGCAGAGGTTCTGCAAACCTATAGCCATACGCAGAAGAAAATGAAACATCGAATGCCACTGCGCGGCATGGGATTCTTCACGAACCATGCTGAGTGCGAAAAGTTTGTTACAGAGGCGGAAGCCCATGGGCTGAAATGTTGTATTGTCACTGGCAAAGAGGCAAAGGGAAGAGCAGGACAGGCTGTTATTAACGAAGCAGTGGATGCACTCAGTCGTGGAGACATTGATCTCATTGTAAGTGTTGAGAAGCTGGCGACTGGCTTCAATAGAGAAGAGATTAATGCCATCATTTCTGGTCGCATCACGAGCGCAGCAAAAACGATTCAGTATGTTGGACGAGGAGCGAGAAGCTACACGGATGAGGAAGGGCGTGTGAAAGAGGACTGCCTTGTGTTCGAGACTAATTGGACCCTAAAGAAGAATGCGAAACGTGGACGGAAACCGATGCGATTTGCGGATGCGTTGGATTTTAATGGAGAAGATCCTGAGGCAATTTGTACGATGGCGGATGGGAGCACTGTATGCGTTGATCGGCCAAAGACAAAAGAAGAAGTGATAGCCTTAATTAAGGCGGCTTACACGCCTGATATTTGGGCCAACTTAAAGGCAAAAGATCGTGCTGGCTCAGACTTTGCAGGAAGTGGAATAGGTTTACGTTCTATTGCTAGCCTTTTTAATATAGATGGTAATCCTTGTGCGATCACAGCGGCACACCATCAATTGGGTGAGGCTATCTGGGGAGAAAATTATGGAAATCCTGAGAGTAAGAAGCGGGAGCGCGTTCGCTCATTAATTAGAGAGAAGTACACGCCTGAGAGTTGGTCAAAAATTCCTAAAGATGATCGTTTGGGTGCTAATTTTTGCAATACAGGTAAAGGTATATATGCTATTGCTAGCCTTTTTAATGTAGATGGTAATCCACATGCGAGTACAGCAGCACACCATCAGTTAGGTAAAGCTATCTGGCCTGAAAATTATGGAGATCCTGAAGATAAGGAGCGTGAGCGCGTTCGATTATTAATTCAAGAGAGGTACACACCTGAGAGTTGGGCGAAAATTGATAATGAAGATCGACAAGGTATTAATTTTGCGGGAACAGAATTTGGATTAGCTGCAATTGCAACACTATTTAATATAGAAGGTCACGCTAAAAGTACAGTCGCTCGTCATCAATTAGGCAGGGCTATCTGGCCTGAAAACTATGGAGATCCTGAAGATAAGGAGCGTGAGCGTGTTCGATTATTAATTCAAGAGAGGTACACACCTGAGAGTTGGTCGCAGTTGAAGTCAAAAGATCGCGAGGGTGCTAATTTTGCGGGAACAGGATTTGGCATTGTAGGTATTGCGACTCTCTTTAAGCTAGAGGGAGACCCGGTTAAACATGCAGTTGTTCATCATCAGTTAGGTAAAGCTATCTGGCCTGAAAATTATGGAGATCCTGAAGATAAGGAGCGTGAGCGCGTTCGATTATTAATTCAAGAGAGGTACACACCTGAGAGTTGGGCGAAAATTGATAATGAAGATCGACAAGGTATTAATTTTGCGGGAACAGAATTTGGATTAGCTGCAATTGCAACACTATTTAATATAGAAGGTCACGCTAAAAGTACAGTCGCTCGTCATCAATTAGGCAGGGCTATCTGGCCTGAAAACTATGGAGATCCTGAAGATAAGGAGCGTGAGCGTGTTCGATTATTAATTCAAGAGAGGTACACACCTGAGAGTTGGTCGCAGCTTTCTAAGATAGAACGTAAAGGATTAAATTTTGCTCAAATAGGGTCAGGTTTAACTGCCCTTGCGAGATTATTTGGAATAGAAGGAGATCCGATAGATTGTCGGGAACCACGTCAATTACTCGGGCGTGCAATTTTTGGCGATCATCCATCATTCAGTCAGGATAAAAAATCGAAAACATAAGTTTAATTTTTAATAGAAGTGAATCAATCGATGTCTCCATTAGATGGAGTAAGTCGATATTTCGCAAATCATCCACCAGTCCCAGCCAGCTCAAGTGGAAGGCAAAAAGTATTCGCTACTTTTTCAATGTTTTGAGCGTGCTCCTAGATCCAAATAGTTCCCTAAAATGGCGACTTGATCCTTCTTCAAACTCGCTGGAGTTACAGAGTTCCATCCTCGCCTTCGGGCTCGGCAGGTATCGCGAGAAGCACCGCTGTGCGTATACTGCGATCTGATGCCTTCGTTCTTCTCTTCCTTTCTTGGCTTGGTGCTTGTCATCGTCCTCGTTTTCGCAATCGTAATTTGGTCCTGGCGGTGGATGATAACTCGCGGTGAAATTGCTTTCAAAATAGCTGGATCTCTCTGGCATTCTCAGAAAGACGCTTTTTTCAAAAATCCATATGTCCTACAGTGGATTCAGCGAAATCACAGGCCTCTTCAATTCCTGAGAAACCGTTTCTCGAAAGCGAGTTTCTTCGGTCTGCCTTTTACGATCATCACGCTGGCATTGGTATACATCATATTTCTTTTCTTGAGCATCATCGGAGCATTTCTCTTTGGTAATCCGCTGATCGCGGCAGACCAACGCATTGCAAATCTTCTCTATGCTTTCCGCGAACCGGGAATTCTTCACTTTTTTTACCTCGTGACTCTGTTTGGGACATCAGGCGTGATTATCGCCATTGCGATACTCCTTAGCTTTCTCCTCTGGATTCAGCGTAACCGAGTCTTCATTGCTAGCCTGTGGCTCGCGCTCGCCGTCAGCGAGGGGATAACCTACTTTGGGAAAATCGTCTTCCACCGCGAGAGACCCGATATCCTCTTGCGTGCGATCACGGAAGATTCGTTCTCTTTTCCAAGTGGCCATGCAACGACTGCAGTCGCCTTCTACGGCTTTCTTGCGTACCTCATTGTTCGTACACATACGCGTTGGGTCGTGCGTGTCAACGCCCTCTTTCTTGCCGTCGTTGCGATTGTCCTCATCGATTTCAGCCGTTTGTACCTCGGGGTACATTATTTGAGCGACGTACTTGCAGGCGACCTTGTGGGACTTCTCGGATTACTCTTCGCGATCAACATAACCGAATGGTTTCTCTCACACGGGAAGATAAAAACCTTCTCTTTTCCGCTCTTGCATCTCGGTATTCTTGGAATTATCGAAATGTGCGTTGTTATCGGCGTCCATATGATCTCTCCATCGCCTTGGGTACAAACAAAACGTCCAGTTTCTCAAAAAATTGCGCCGGACGGGATTGTCGCTCTCTTTGAGCAAGGAAAACTTCCCGTCTATACCGAGACTCTGACTGGTGTCAGACAGGAGCCGATTAATCTCATTATCGTTGCGAAAGACACATGTTTCGTTCAGGACTTCCAGAATGCACATTGGATGCTTGCGGATAGAGTCTCCCTCGCATCCATGAGGAAGGTAATTGGTGCTGCACTGTTTAATACAACATATCCAACAGCTCCCATGACACCATCGTTTTATGATACGCGCCCACATGATTTCGGATTTGAAGAGGAAACGGCGAAGCAATCAGTGCGTACCCGACACCATGCACGTTTCTGGAAAACGGGCTATGAAACAATCGATGGCTCTCTCTATGTTGGTACGGTGAGTCTCGATACGGGAATCAAATGGGGTATCACCCATGCCATTGCGCCAGACATCGACACAGAACGGGATCTGCTGGTTGCCGATCTTCACGCTGGCAACAGCGTGATAAAAACTCAGCTTCTGAAACTGGTGCCGCCAACTCTGGGAAAGAATTTCACAGGTGACCAGTTCTTCACTGATGGAAAGGCAATGTTTTTCACGCTCACGTCATGTCAATGATTTGCTGAGCAAGACAGTGTTGACCCATTTAAAATTTCGCCAATGATACTTTTTTGGAGAACTTGGTAGATTGTCAGTAGCTCCGAAAAGAAACATATCGGGAAGTCATCATGGATAGAAACTTCTAGTAGCTGAATAAGTTCGGATAAGCGTTAGGATGTCCAGCCACAAAATTCATCTGCAGTTGCTTGCAATCAGGTCGCGAGAAATCCTTCGATCACTTCTAAAAATTCTTTTGTTCGTGCCCAGATGAGGGCGTGGTCGGCGCCATCGATAATGACGAGCTTGGAATCGGTGATGCCATCGTGAAGCATCTTCGCGTGGTGGAGCGGGACTGCTTCATCTTTCGAGCCGGGGATAATGAGCGTCGGACACTTGATCTCGGTCAGACGATTTCTACTGTCAAACATCATCGCCGCTTTCCATGCGGACACCATCGACTTACGGTCCTGGTCCGCGATGAGGCCGACGACCCAATCAGCACGTTCCTTAGTCACCTGTTTCAATCCCTGGGAAATGACGAATGTGGCAAATCGTCTCATGCCAAGAAGATTTATGAGAAATGGCACAACGTGGCCTTCGATTTTCTCGCGAAGGGTCGCCATGTTGTACGCATACGTACAACCGAGTATGAGTCGGTTACATCGTTTCGGATAATCTAGGACCAATTGCTGTGCAACAGCGCCGCCCTGTGAGTAACCGAGTATTGCGATAGAATCGATGCTCAGATGGTCGAGCAGATGCGATAAATCTGCTGCGAGCTGCGTAACCGTATACGGCGGCGGAAGTCCTCGGCTTCGTCCATGGCCGCGTAGGTCGGGGACAATGACGCGATGTCGGGTTGCAAGTCGCTTGATGACGGGCTCGAACATCTCGCCGGTGATCATCAATCCATGGACGAGCAGGAGTGGCGGACCCGATCCATATTCGGTGAAGGAGAGGAGCTGAGAGGATGCCATTTGTCTGTAGTGTAACTCGACTATGATTGTGATATAAAGGAATAGATTTTATGGTGAGCGAAACCATCACCCTCATCGCCAACGTCGCCCTCACGCTGTCATTCGTTGTGGCGCTTATCTTTGGTATCGCGCAGGTTCGAGCGGCGGAGCGCGATCGCCGTGAGCGGCTGACGCTCGAGACGCTGCGTTACTTCCAAACGCGTGAATTTGCAGAACTTCTTCACTTCGTTACGTCGCATACGGTGCCCTCCAGCCGCGATGAATTGCAGACGCTTCCCGAAGATGAGCAGCTCACGTTCATCCAACTCGCGCAGTCGATGGAATCGCTCGGCATCCTTGTTGCCGAGCAGCTCATCGATATAGATCTGGTCGATAAGACGCTCGGCTCATTCGTGACGGTGGCGTGGGAGAAATACAAAATAATTTTCCTGGATATACGCGAGAACCAGTCGGATCCTTTTCTCGGTGAGTACTTTCAGTGGCTAGCTGAGCGGATTAACCAGCGTATGCGAGAGAACCCGCGGACACCCTTTCATGAAACGCATGTCGTTGCGCCAGCGTCTGCAACACATATATAAGGTAGTGGTGTAAGTTTTCGACCCGTAGCACGTCTCAATTGCAATTGCGGGCATTCGCTCTCAGTTTTGTTCCTCCATATTCATCCCATGAGAAAAAATCCCTCCATTAGGCTGGCTCTTTTTACGCTGTGTGCCTTTATTCCATCGGCATTTGCAGCCGCAACCGTCGAACCGAATGACGGCTTTATACAGACCCCGAATCCCGAATGGACCGCGGCACATGCTGATTCCGCGTCAAACGTTCCTGGTCACCGTCAGTATCACCGTGATGCCGAAACCGCACTTTTACGTTGGTACAGCGTTCACGCATCAGAGAAAGGAACCCCCGCATATAATCGAGCGCGTCGCATCATGGTTCAGACGAGAAATATGCTCCACCGTCAATTCCATGCCGGCTTTGATGTTCCATCCCCGTTGTCATCTTCCTCTCGTTCGAGTCTTTCCTCTTCATCGAGGTCATCTTCTCGTTCAAGCTCCTCGTCGTCTTCTTCCTCTAATACAAGTGTGAGTTCTTCCTCAAGCTCAAATTCTTCTTCATCGATGTCTTCCTCTTCGGTTGCATCTGGCACTCAATCGTCAGTATCACTCGGCGCAGCAGCCACCTTTGGTGTGCTGGCTGGTTCCACTGTTACCAACACCGGTCTCACCACTGTTGCAGGTGATGTAGGCGTCAGTCCTGGAAGTGCAGTCACGGGGTTTGGACCGGGAGTGGTGACGGTGGGAACGATTCATCAGACCGATACAGCTACCGCGTCAGCGCAAACCGCACTGACCATTGCGTACAATGATCTCGCCGGTCGCACGGTGGCTCCCGTGAGTGTCGCGGGCAATTTGGGCGGAACAGTGCTCACTCCTGGTCTCTACAAATCCACGTCCGGACTGGAGATCAGCTCCGGCGATCTCACGCTCGATGCAAGAGGTAACAGCAACGCCATCTTCATCTTCCAAATGGCATCGACGCTGAATGTCACGACCGGACGCCAGATCATCCTCATGGGTGGGGCCAAGGCATCCAACATTTTCTGGCAAGTCGGTACCTCTGCCAACCTCGAGGCGAATGCTACATTCAAAGGCAGCATTCTTGCCGACCAGTCCATCTCGCTTCAAACAGGTGCCAAAGTCGACGGTCGTCTGCTCGCGCGCATTGGAGCAGTAACACTCCAGGCCAACACGATCACCGTCCCAAGTAACTAAGAGAGTTTCCTCTGACGGACTGATCTCACAGAGGTCGGTCCGTTTTGTAATAGAGCTATCGAATCTTTTCCCGCACATTCCGCGCGATTCCAATCGATCGGCCGAACGCGCTCGTCATAACTATCATGGTTCCATTTGGAATTTCCCAACTTGTTTCAGTTTGGCTTACTAACTGATTCAAGAAAATGTTCTAGAATATCCAACCAATGCCCTATATAAGCGAAATATAGGCAATCTTAGTTATTTGACAATTAAAATTTTAAATGTCATAATAACAATATGAGCACAATTGATTCGTCCGAAATAAGAGAGGCGCGCAGGCATCTAGCAACTCTGCGTACAGGAGTGGACCCGGAAGCCATACAAGCACTAGAGGCCTTTATTGATAATGTAGCTGCATCTATTGGAGACATTCGAAGCGACACACGCAGCCAAGTTGAGGCGAGTGGTTCACTGTCTTCTATACCTGTAGAGCCAGAAAGTTCTAACGGGGATCAAGAAAAAATTGTTGATCTGGATTCTGCAAAAAAAATACGCAAAGCAAAAGGTCTGGCCATGGCTAGGGCAATAATTGATGCAGAAAAAGGATTAATCAGGATTGATGAAAAAGAAGAAGGAGATATGAAGGTAGCGGTTCTTATCTTTCAGAGTGTTACGGTGAGAATTACTATTCCATTGGGTGGCGAACCAAGTATTCAAGTATTGGATAATGAGGGGCAAGTTTCCAGTGATCAAAGTTACGCCGAAACTATAAAGATTAGAGCAGAGAGACGTTATTCCGGATTGCTAAAAATTGAGTTAGAAAAGTTAGGCGTTCAATAAAAACGCATCGAATATCCCTTTGCCAGTGGTGAATAGAATTGCTAGGTTCTATCCATCCAAGTCTTCGCAAATCATCCACCAGCTACAGCTAACATATCAACTCCCTACACCCGAAACGGATTGAAGTTCGTATCGCGGTCGTAGTAGTCCTCATTTTCGGTACGCTTGAGGAAACCCACAACAGCATACGTCACCGGTGTGAACAGCACTTCGATTCCCACTTTGAAAATATAATTGGCGACGATGAGGCTGGCTGCAATCGACCATGGGAACACACCGAAGGCACAGGCGATGATCACGAAGGTCAGCGTGTCCAAACCTTCGCCGATCAGAGTGGAACCGATGGTGCGTGTCCACAGGTGCCGTCCAGCCGTCCAGATTTTCATCTTCGCCAGAATATAGGAGTTGGTGAATTCGCCGAGTAAGTAGGCCGTGATGCTGGCGATAATGATCCCGCCACTGCTCACGCCACCGAGGATCGCTGCGTATGCTCCGTCTCCTGCGTATTTCTGCCACTCGGATTCGCCGGGCAAATGTTGGATGGCCAGGAAGCACAGGCTCATTGCGATGGATGCAGCGAAGCCGGTCCAGATGATGCGCCGGTCGCGTCCGTAGCCATACACTTCGGTAAGCACATCGCTGAAGATGTAACTTAGCGGGAACATCAATGTGCCCGCGTCGAAGCTCAGGCGCAGACCGTAGAGCGACACGCCCCAGTCCACGATCTTCGCGGATGATGCGAGGTTGCTGATGAGTAGGACCGTCACGAAAGCGGCCATCATGAAATCGTAGTACTTAAATGTGCGCATGCCGGCCAGCGTAGCAGAGCCCGTATCGAAGCGAGAATAATTGATCAAATAATGTGAACAATCTGTCTGGTACGAGCGGAGTTTTTATAGCGAGGAATAGGCGGCTGAGTCTAATTTTTTACCAGCCGATAGAAGCAACCGCAGCCGATCCTCCGCTTTGGCGCTGCGCAATGTGTCCATGAAGGCACGAGCTTTGCTGTTGCCTTCGTACACGCTGACCAGTTTCATACCATCCACCGTAATCGAATGAACTTCTTCGTAGCCGGAAAATGCCGATGGGACGGTGGGTTGGTGCAGCTCTATCACGTAGTCGGCTAGTTGCGGGCTCGTCACATGCACGACACGCATCGACAGGTTTGTTTGGAAAAAAACGTAGGCGTCCATGGCCGTCAGATTGTGCGGCGAATAGAATGTAATGAACGGTCGCGAATCATGTTCCACGACGTACTGCATGGCTTGTCGCAGCGAAAGTCCCCAGTAATCCAGATCGAGCTTGGTCGAAATCCACTCGCGTGGGACGGCGTAGTACACATTCTCGTAGGGGTGATTTCTGAACATCCAGGCGGCAGTCGATGCCAGTGGCACGAATATAAAAAGGCAGCCGGCCAGAACAAGGCGGTGCATTGCCCGAGTGCTACGTACTTGGCCGATCATGCGCGTCAGAAAATCCAATCCCATCAGCGCAATGAGCAGAAAACCGGGATACAGGAAAAGAATGTGCCGCCATTCCTGGTAGATGCCGGCGTGACTGAGTATGAGAAAGACAGGCGGAATGAAGAACCAAAGGAACGGCAATAGTATCGGGTATACACGCATGCTCAACGGATGCAGTTGTCCCCTGACGATGCGGACAATAAACACTGAACATCCCAGCAAGAAGAGCAGCGAATACAGCCAAGGTGTGGTGAACAGAATCCAGAGCGGGATGTAGAACCAGGGAAGAGCCTGATACACCCGGCCCAAAAACATGACGGGCGATTCGATGGAGCTCATGAATCTATAGGCATCCAAAAAATGCATCACCGGATGTTCCCAGAGCAGCGGCCACATGGCGTATGTTGTGGCGAAGAGCGATAGCAAGAAAATGCCAATGCACAGAGCGACGGATTGTAGCGAACGCAAGAACGGGCGTTGTCTGATAACTTCCAGCGCGAGAATAAACAGTGTCAGTGGAATCAGAAACAGTGCGGGCATGCGAATGCCGATTACCAATCCGCAGACGATCCCATGTATCACCGACCTCTGCGCGGAGGGTTTTTCGACGAGTCTTAAAAGCGTGAGTATGGCCAATGTGAAGAGCGCCAGCGTCGGAATGTCCCGTGAGTTGTAGAAGCCATGGGCGAATACCCGGGGACTCAGCACGAAGAACGCACAGCCGATCAATGCCATCCTCCAATCACCAATGATTCGTTGTGCGACGAAAAAGAAACTGAGGACACCGAGAAAGAAGAAACAGAAGACGGCGAACCGGCGCAGATAGGCGATCTGTATATTATCAAGCGGTCCCACTACTTGCGTCAGCGCGTAGAGCGGAAGTTCCACCGCCGTGCCATGGAATCGAATATGAGTATCTTCGGGATAGGGTCGATGTTCAAAAGCGTATGCGTAGGATTCCCGGCCGAGCTGCATCATCGTGCCTTCGTCATACGGTATGCCGTAGTCGCCGAATGATCGCAGCCCAATGACGAAAAATAGCACAAAAAAAGTGACTACTGCGGCTTTTTTGGAAAAATCCGCAGGCCATCGACGCTGTTTCCAGGCATCCAGGCGCAACATATAAAGCAAAGCATAGAGATCGGAGTGATTTCTTGCCAGAACGCACGCTCACTCTTCTTGAAAGTTATGTCTGCGATGTCGCTTTGATGCCGATGATCATCTTGCCGAAGTCGATGCTGCCCCGCGCCTTGTGCGTCGTGCCGGCGGGAAAGTCCACACGGTCACCCGGCTGGAATGTTTCTGTATTGCCATGGTCGGTGATGATCAGTTTGCCGTCGAGGACCACATGAACCGTATGATCATCATGCGTGTGCTCCGGCAGATCTTTGTTCGGCGGAATCGGACACACGCGCAGGTCGGTGAATCCTTCCTGTTCAAGCTTGAGTATCCATTCGGTCAGTGCCTTGATCTGCGGCAATACTTTGCCCCAGCTTTCCATTGTTCCCTGCAGCGCTTGCTCGGCGTCTTCGAGTACGGAAAAATCACCATGAAGCACATGGAGCGTCGTCATGCCATTTTGTTCCGAGAGTTCGAAGGTGATGCCATCATCGTTGCTTCTTGCCAGTTCACGCTGAGGATTGCTGGTATCGATCACTGTAAACCGCAGAAGCTTCTGCGGCTCGAGTGCGATTACTTTTCCTTCCACGGCCACAGTGCCATCGTCTTTCTTCCACAGAACCAGGCTGCCGAATTCCCAATCGGATTCGATGTGCAGCTGTGCGAAGTCGAACGCCCAGCGGTTGCCATAGTCGTTCTTCGTCAGCACGTCCCACACGAGCGAAGCGGGGGCATCGATGTCTGCGGTGTTGTCCGCGAAGAGTTTTGGCATAGACAAGCGGTTATTGTGCGTCGTATGCCTTCTGCAATCCGGCGATATCGATCTTCTTCATCTGCAGCATAGCCTGCATCGCGCGTTTTGCTTTGGCGGGATCCGGATCGTTTATTAATTTCATCAATACTTTGGGAACGATCTGCCACGACACGCCGAACTTGTCGGTCAGCCAGCCGCATTGTACTTCTTTGCCGCCATCAGCAGTCAGTGCATCCCAATACTTGTCGACTTCCTCCTGCGAATCGCAGCTGACCATAAACGACAGAGCCATCGTGAAGCTGAAGTTATGTGTGCCCGAGCCGTCCATGGCCGAGAATGTTTCGCCGAAGAGCTTGAAGGTGGAGAACTGCACGGCTCCCTCTTTATCCGGTCCGCCCGGTCCGGCTTTGTGCACGAACGTGACGGATGAATCCGGGAAAATAGAGGTGTAGTGATTGATCGCCGATTCGGCCCAGCCGTATTTGGCATCGGTGAACAGCAGACACGGAACGATCTTGCGTCCCGGTTGCGATTGAGTACCGATCATCAGCTGCCACGACACGTCGAATTTATCTTTGATCCAACCGTATCGTTTGCTGAACGGATACTCGCCCACTTCCATCAGCGGTGTGCCGCCCTCAGACAAGCGTGCCCACAGGGCATCGACTTCTTCCGCCGTTTCGCAGTTCACGAAGAACGAAATAGACGGTGTGAACCCGTCCTGTATAGGACCGCCGTTGAGTGCGGTCAGTTCGACGCCTTCGATCTCAAATGTTGCCGTCATCACCGAACCCTTGGGTCCGGGGCTGCCCTCGCCATAGTGTGATAAACCTTTGGCTTTGGCATTCTTGAACACGGACAGGTAAAAGTTCATGGCCTCTTCGGCTTCGGTATCGAACCACAGGAATGGGGTGATTTTTTGCATAGGGTGAGAGTGTAACCTTTATTCCGTAATTGATAAAGGAAGAGAGCCTCTATTTATACATATTTTTCCAAACCATTTTTATTCCACGTGCACCGTTACCTTCGGATCCAGTTTCACATTCGGCATGAACAGAATCAGGAATGCGCCGATGGTGATGAGGACGGATGAAATGAAAAACACTGTGCCGTACGCATCGATCTGCGCCTTGAGTCCAATGAGTGCTACGAATTTGGCGTAGTCGGCGGGAAGCGTACTGTGCAGGGTGCTCAATTTGGTGATGCGGAGCACATTGCCCTCGGTTACGTTCTTGAGCAACGTCGCCGAGATCGCGACGCCGAATGCGCCGGCGATGTTGCGCGCCAAGGCGAGGATCGAGGAGGCGATGCCTATTTCGCTGGCCGGGACGGCCGCCGCAACCACGTTCGTGCGTTGCGCCATGCCGAGTCCGATGCCGAATGCCATGAACGAGAGCGGCAGCATGATGTCGATGGATGTTGATCGCGCATCGACGCG
Organism: Candidatus Peribacteria bacterium; assembly: GCA_041691135.1. Classification (GTDB taxonomy): domain Bacteria; phylum Patescibacteriota; class Gracilibacteria; order Peribacterales; family Peribacteraceae; genus JAQBQQ01. The sequence goes on along the minus strand of JBEPVF010000002.1, from coordinate 69,165 downwards.
CGTGAAAAAGTATAACGCGATACCGGCAATCAGCGTGCTTACGAAAATGACATACCTGGGTTGCACTTTGCCAGTCAGCCGTCCGCCGATCGGTGCACCGAGCATGAGCGAGAAAGCCATCGGTACGAACAGCAGTCCGGACTGCGTCGCATCCATGCCGAGAAATGTCTGCGCGAAGACGGGAATCAGGAAGACGCTCCCCATCATGCCCATGAAGACGATGAAGTTGTTGGCGACCGTCTGGACCAGAATGTTGTTGCGGAAAAAGCGCAGATCCACCACTGGTTCGGGATGCCGCTTCTCCTGCCAGTAGAAAAGCACTCCGGCGATGATGGCGACCGCGTAGGCCGTCATGCTCTGCCCCGATGTCCATCCCCAATCGATGCCTTTGTCGAGCACCAGCACGATCGCCGACAGCGCGACGCCCAGTGCGAACGCGCCGAACACGTCGAACTTGTGCGTCCTTTTTTCGGAGACCGATTCCTGGATGTAGTGCAGCGCCATCAGCAGTCCCACCAGTCCCACCGGAAGATTGACCATGAACACGGCGCGCCAGCCGAATCCATCGATCAGCGGTCCGCCGATGAGCGGGCCGAACACGGCTGCCGCGGCGAATGATGCCGACCAGATGCCGAGTGCCTGTGCACGAGGTTTTTCTTCGCGGAACGTGGTGGCCAGAATCGCCATCGCCGTCGGGTAATCGGCCGATCCGGCAACCGCCTGGATCACACGGAATAGGATCATCGATGGAAGATTCCAAGCCAGACCTGCCAGCACCGATCCGACGATGAACAGCGCGAAGCCGGCGATGTACACTTTTTTGCGGCCGATGGTGTCGCCCAGTTTTCCCCACACCGGCACGAACACGGCGTTGGCCAGAATGTATGCCGTCGCGATCCAGCCGGCTGAGGTGACTGTTATATGAAAGTCATCGATCATCTTTGGCAGAGCCAGGTTGACGATCGTCTGATCCAGACGTCCCAAAAAGGTACCGATGATCACTGTCAGCAGCACCATCCAATTGCTCGGCCCCTGCCGTGCCGGAGCCGGCGCGTTCATTTGACGATCCATACTTTGGCGGACATGCCGTTCTGCAATTCCTTGTACTTCGCATGATCGTAATCGATTTTGACATCGAACTGCTGCAGCTCGCGCTTGTCAGAAATATTGAAGACCACATCGCCCTCGTGGCTGGTCATGCTGACCGAGGCGACGGTACCTTCGAACTTTTGCGAACCGAACGCATCGACGGTAAAGATCACGCGCTGTCCGACGTAGATGTCTTTCAGTCCTTTGTCTTCCTCGATCCGCGCCACCACCTGCAGTGCATTCGGATCGATCATCGTGACGACCGGCGAACTGGGTGAATACTGCGCGCCGATATCGTTCTTCACCATCACGGCGATGCCCGAGATCTGCGACGACAGAATCTCGCCGCCCACTCTGGCCACCGACTCGCCCGGATACAGCGCGTCGCCCTCTTTTACCGAAATATGCATGAGTACGCCCGGAGTCCGCGGCGCCAGCTGGATCAGCGGAGCCGAGATTTGGGCTTTGTCCGTGCTGACGTATTTGCGTCCGTTCAGCCAGTACATCGTTCCGCCGACGAGGGCGACGATGCCGAGTACCGCCAGAATAGTCAGAATGATTTGCTTGTTGCGCGATGCCCGAGCGGGGACGGGAGCCGGTGCGGTCGTATTTTTTTCCATAGGTTAGGAGTTGTGGGAGAGGAGGATAGTGCTGAGTATTTTGTTGAGATCGTTGCGGTCTTTGTCCGACAGGACCGAAAAAAGATCGGCCAGGATTTTCTGCTTGCGGCGGTCGGTGTCTTTGACGGCTTTCTTTCCCATGGCTGATAAGTTGATGTGCACTTGCCGCTTGTTCGCGGGATTCTTGGTGCGCACGACCAGCTTCAGTTTTTCCAGCCGGCCGATAAAGACGCTTGCCGTAGACGGCGAGATGTTCATTCCTTTCGAGAACTCGGTCAACGTGACGCTGCCGTGATCGGTGATGAAGCACAATGCATGTGATCGCAGGAAATTCACGCCTTTGCTCTGCGCGTGTTTGCGCCGGATCAGACGGCTCAGTTCGAGCATCATGCCGGCAATGTCCGAGTCGCGATTGGTCATGACTGTTCGATAGACGAAATAAGGAGAAGGATGATAACCTCTAACATTTCGTATGTCAAATAGTCTTATCGCGCATATATCTCAAATCAGGGCTTTCTTCAGGAATTGCGGATATGTTCCCGCACATTTCGTGCGATGCCGATCGAACGACCGATCTGCGACCCGGCGGCAAACAGAAGGATAATATCGATGAAGTAAATGGCCGAGCCCATTGTCCGATGTATCACCAGTTCGCCGATCACACGGATGACGACATACAGAAGCATGATGATGCCCTGTCTCTCCTGAAAAATGATCAGTTCTTTGTCTGTATCCCATCGCACTTTGGTCAGCTTGCCGAACAGCGCGCCGATAATCGTCCCGCCCAGGATCTAGGCGAGGACCTGCCACACCGGCATGTCATGCGTTCCGGAATCGTAGAGCGCAATCATCAGCATGATGAGACCCAGGATCAAGGAAACATAAAAACGGCGCCGTACTTTTTGGTGCACCGGAGGACGATACGTGGCGGATTCTTCCATAGGCAGATACTAGAAGCAGTTGCCCGCTTTGGATAGGAAGGTTGTTGGGGAAAGAATGCGTCATAAATTTGACAATTTTAAAATATGAATCAATATATAAAAAGCGTGAGATCCTTGTCTTCAACTGGGAGGTACTAACTTGAGCGGCTCAAGCAGATTGAAACTGAGGAAAGAACGAGGGGTGGCGTTTGTGACCTTCGCGGACGCCAGAATTGAGGATGCTGGGGTTGTCACTCAGGTTTGTGACGAGCTGTTTGACCTGGTCGATCAGGGCCATGACAAGATCGTCCTCGACCTGCATGGCGTGACAGTCTTGTCATCGTTGGCTCTGCCCCGATTTTTGGGCCTCAGAAACAGGCTCGTTGAGATGGGGCAAACTCTGCCAGTGATCGGAGCTGATTCTGATCTCCGCCATGCACTCCGGATCAGTGGCTTCGATGGTGTCGTGAATGTCTGCGACACCGAAATGCAAGCCCTCGATTTGTTCCTGACCATCTGAAGGAAGACCGTCCTAAGAAAGGAGGTATCTCACGCAGGGGTCTGTCATCTGGCAGACCCCGCGTTTAGTATTCAGTAGCTAGCGATTGATTTTCTCCGCAGAGATACAAGTCTGAACTTGGACAGAAATGCATTTAATTGCAAAACAAATTGAAGGATGTACATTGCAGCACCGTTTAATGTATGCCAATAAACGAACCTCAGTCCGCGGCAGACTCGGTGGACAATCACACGTTGGTTTCGTGGTTGTCCGCGTCTCGTGATCATCGCGCTTCGCTGTTAACGACAGTGCAAACTGTTCTGCTCGGCAATACAGACAATCCCCAGGTACAAGCGCAATTGGAAGGGTTGGCAGCGTGCGTGACCGCTCTTTCCGACGAAAGATTGATAGCACTGGGTATCGCGCCTGCGCGTCCAACGACTGTTCGCTCGGGGATACGGACTGTTTTGCAATTGTCTGAAAAAGAACATGAAATACGCGAGCAATTGCAGACGGCGACTACGGCCGAAATGCCAAGTATTTTACCGTTGCTGTTTGCGGCTCAGATGACTCCCGACACGTTGATACCGCTTGCCAAAAACATAGCGACGCCCACATTGCGGGACTCGATGGTAACCAAGGAACATATGTTGAGCTTCGGTTTGCGTGCAAGAGTACAACTGCAAAATCTTTGCACGGAGCTTGTCGAAAATCTCCGGCTCGAATACGCGGGCGCAGACCTGCCTCAGTCGGTTGTGCGGACTGAAATAGAAGATGCTTTGTCGTTGGCGATGGATACGTATCAGGACGGGTATTTTACGGCTCATGCGGAGACAGTCATTCGCAGTCGTCTGGATGAAGCCCAGAGCAAATTTGCACAGTACAAAACCCTTCCTCAGATGTCCGAATTTCTGGCCGATCCCACATCGTCCAAGGTACAGAGGACGGCGCGGAAAAAATTGTATACTTCACTGAATATATGTTTGGATGGACGCCGAGAAACATTGGAGAAGATCGCGCATCGAACCGGAGTGACATTGGCCAAGCTGTATCAAATTCTTGCCGACGATGCGGTGAACGGCACAAGGAACGGATCTTCCCACAACGGTAAAAACCATAAGCCAGAAAATTTAAATGGAGGGAAATTTCCCGCTAAAGTAGCAGACGAAACAAATGGCCAGGTGACGGCATCCCGAGGTCGTTCTGCGTCTGATAAGGGCATGATGAGTGCAAATGCTATGTACTATTCAGAGATCAATGGAGTCGATTTGCTGACGCCCCAAGAAGAAATCGATCTCGCCTATATGATCCAAGGAGGCGATGAAGCGGAGGAGGATTTAGCAGCCTTTATTGAAGAGCGACCAGATAATTTTGAAAAATTACTGATTATACTCGATGGAGATCGTAAAGTACCGCCTACTGAATTTGCTTCTCTTTTGAGGAGGTATAAAAAATTACGCATGGCTCGTGCCATTTCAACGGCCGCTACGACTGTGGAACGAGAAGAAAAGTTGTCTCTTCAGTTAAGGCTACTTCAGCAGGGCCTTGATTGCTTGATGTCATGTACTGACTTACCGCCGTATGAAGATGGGCTTATCAAAACTATCGGCCAAGGGAAGCAAGCGCGTGACCACTTAGTCTGTGCGAACCTTCGTCTGGTCGTCAGTATCGCCAGGCAATTTCTAAGATCCGGACTGCCATTGCCGGATCTTATAGCGGAAGGTCAGAACGGTCTTCTGCGGGCCGTAGAAAGCTTTGATCCCCTTCGAAAAAAAAGATTTAGCACATTTGCCGCTTATTGGATTAAACAATGCATCAGAGTTGCCATGGCTAATGAAACGAAAATGATCCGATTTCCTAAATATCTTCAGGATCTGACACATCGCTTTCGAATGGCCGAACATAAGTTGGAAGAAGAAACGGGAACCAGACCGACCTTTGAAGAGGTCACTGGAGAATTAAATATTTCTCCACGGAGAATGCTACTGTTACGCGACACTTTTTTTACGTCGCGAGGAATGCCGAGAACGGGTCAGTTGATAACTGATCCTTCGTCGGACTTGCTTCCAATAGATGAAGTGGAGGATAGCGCGCCGGGAACGGAAGACAGCTGTATATCTCGAGAAAATATGAACCGGTTATTTGAGCAGCTGGATTTGTTGAGTGACACGGAAAGAGACGTCGTTACAGAGCGATATGGTCTTGATACCGGTAAACCAAAAACACTTCGAGAGTTGGGTGAAGCCATGGGTATGTCGCGTGAAGGCATCAGAATAATCCAACAGGCAGCTGAAAGAAAATTATCCATAGCAATGAGAAAATAAACGATGTTCATGATCGCACTACGATAGGCTGTCTGCTTTTACTGTGCCGACTCTACATGGACGATTGAAAACTAAAACAAGACATTACGTGCATTGTCTCCTTGTGAACTCCCACAGCGGCAGTGAATTGTTTGGACAAAGAGAGGTCTTATGATTGAATCAATACCTTTTCATGAAACTAGGTGTTTTGCCATCAATCGGCACGATAGATGCTGAGCGCGTCGAAGATGCTGTTAACGCAATAAAGAGGGTGCACATGCGCGATCCATGGGTCCAACAGGATATTACGCTCGATAAAATTCACGCTCTTTTGCAGTCCGGAAAAAAACCGGTATTGATGCCACGGCAGGCATGGCAGGCGTTTTTACAGATACGTGCTGACATTGAATCTGTCATGCAGCAACGTGCCTCTGGCAGTTCTTCCACGTCCTCCGATGAACATGAGGTGCCTGTTGCACAGGAACTATCCCCACAGCTTTTGCCGAAGGGTATTACACTCGATGACGCCATCCATAAAGCGTTCGAAACCTCGACGCACTTCACTCCCGACACCCTTGCAAGACATGTGGGAATCTACAACCCTGAGCAGAAAGCAGACATTCTTCGTATGCTTGACGCGATCCGCAAGGTGTCAGGCGCGAAAAAAGCCTTTCTTGAGCGTTTTAAATTGTACGGTCCGGCGGTCAGCGAGTGGAGAAAGCAAGTGCCGCAGCAGACCCCGGCATCCAATTTGCAGCAGGACAGACAGCCTGAAAAAGCAGATCAGGAAGAAGCAATCATTGCCGAAGTGTTGAAAGAAGCTCGTCTTACTGCAAATGTATTTCAACGCATCAATGGTGATATCTTTTCGCCGGAAGTATCGGCTGCGCTTTGCACGGTACTTGCGAAACTGGTCGAGCGCCGTGCGGCATTTCAGCTGTTTGTTAAACGCTATCATATTGGCGCGCGCGACTTGCATATTGAAACGGCCGAAACCATTGACGTCATAGATGTGGGGACCACAGATACGCTTGAAGACGATATATCGGCGGATGCGGCAGATTGGGAAATTCAGCCGACAGAGCTGCTGCAACTTCGGGAAGTGGAAGATAGTGATGCGAAAACGCGAAAAATCATTTTGGATGACATCAATCATTTCTTTGCCAGTGTCACCAGGGCTCCTTTGCTTTCCAAACAACAAGAGTCTGACTTGGGGTATTTGATCGTGGACTTGCGAACGGATTTGCGACATACAATGCTGTCACATCATTTCTTCCAAACAAAGGCTGTTGCAATATACCGGTCATTGTTTGATTCCGAAGAAAGCCTTCGGATCACCACATATTTCAATGTACCGAAACACACAACAGAGACGCAGTTTGCCCCTGGCCTAAGCCCATCGGTCAATAAGATGCTCATACTCAATACGCTCAATGCCCTGGAGGTGGAGGACAGACAATCGGATGAAACAACCGAAACACCTTCGCCCGAAGGCATTGCCGTGCTGGAACGGATGCTCACAGTAATGCCTTTTCGTGATGAAATATTCTCTGAGCTTTTGCAGTCTGGTGTGGATTTGCAGTCTCGACTTGCCAAAGCGACTGACGAGAATCGAGACTCGCTTCGGCAGGAACTTGTTCGGGAGACGGGAGAAACACCGAGTGCATTCGATGGGATACTCGAAGAGATAGGTGCCTTGCATGCAGGCCTGAATACACGCCGGCAAAAACTTGTATTGGCAAATACCAGGCTGTGCGTATCGATTGCAAAAAACTATAGAAACAAAGGCATTCCCTTCATGGACGTGATCAAAGAGGGAATACTGGGTGCAATGCGTGCGGTTGATTTGTGGGATCCTAGCCGTGGATTGAAATTTTCTACGTATGCGACGCACTGGATCAGGCAGCGCATCACGCGGTCCATTGCAAACGACAAGCGAGAAATCCGTTTACCCGTTCACATAAACGAAAGGCTGATACATATTCACCGATACATCGGTGATTATCAGCAAACATATTTTGAAAAGCCGAGTTGCAAGCAAATCGCAGACGCCTTGGATCTCGCAGAGGCTGACGTCAGTCATGCGCTCGATATGGATAGGTCGCTCATAAGTTTGGATAATCCGTTGGGAGAAGGTGAAACGGCGAGAATGTATTTTATTGCTGAGGGGAGAGAATGCGCACCTGAGGACAACGCATATGACATACAGCGGCGCGACGCAATGCAACTCGCGCTTCGGTCATTACCCAGTCGCGAACGTCTTGTTCTTAACCTGCGCTATGGTCTGGGTTTTACCGAACATATAGATCCAACCAAGGTGCCACCACTTCAGCTCACCTTCGATCCTGCCCTCTATGGAAGAGCGAACACTCTGGAGGAATGTGCGAAAGTTTTGAAAGTGACACGTGAACGCGTGAGACAGATCGAAGCTAAAGCATTGGCGAAATTACAAATATCCGATCACCCGCTTCGCTATGCTCTTGGAATGTATGAAAGAGATCGCGCGGATGAAGATGAACAGAATACCTTGTCGACAGTTCGTACATTGGCAAGTGGCTACCATCATCCATTCCACGACACTGCCCTCACCGAATTAGCTGTTCCTCTCCGGGCGATCAATACTTTTGAAAGCGAGGCTATCTATACGGTGGGAGACTATCTTTCCCTGACTTCCCAGGAACGGGGATTAATTGAGAATATCGGGCCTGTTCTGCTTCGGGAAATTGATGAGGCTATCGAACATTTATCAGCGGCATGGGCCAAAGTTCAGTCGAAGTCAGCAAATATTTGACTACTGCAAAACATTCCATGAAGATGCGCAACTCAGGTCGACCTGTCGATCTGAGTGCTCTTTGATAAAAACGGTTAGATGAGTGGCTTTTCTTGTGCGTCAAGAACGTGTAAAAAAAGCCACTCATTCGAGAGGCTGCCTACAACGCCGGGCAAAGGCGTTTGGAGGTCTGAGGAGAGATCATGATGGATATCATGGCCTTGAAGAAGGCCCGTGGTGCAGCTTTGAAAAAGCTCACCACGGATGCAGCGCTGTCTGTCTTCGAACTGGCAAAGAGGATTGCAGAATTGCTCAACGACGGTTCGACCGCCTTGCAGTTGCAATCCCGAATCAATCAGTACAGGACTGGGGGGTCCAAGCTCCCTCTCAGCCTGATTCCTCACCTGTTGAAGGTCTTCGATCTTAAGGACCCCAAGGTTCTCTACATCGAACTTGCTCCCGGGGAGGTGCTCGAAGAGCTGGAAGGTAAGGGCAAGGCGCTCGTCATCAAATCTGCTGCCGACCTCGATCGGGTGATGACAGAGCGGAAGCTGGATGCCAAGAAGCTCGCATCGATGCTCGAGGATACCGAATTCAAGGCGGCCGACCTCGCCGCGAAGATCGCCGGGATCCGAGCCGACGAAGAGGAACTTGATGCGAAGTTGGCCGAGCGGATTGCCAAGGCATTGGGAACGCAAGCTGGGGGAAAGCCCTCCAAGCGATCCTACGTGAGGAGGACTCCTGCGGCGCCCAAAAAGGCACCTGCAACCACTGCAACAAAGTCGGCTCTCAGTACTCTCCTGTCTGGTTCTCAAGGGAAGCTGCCCGTGAAAACGTCATCGAAACAGTCAACTCGCCCTCAGCCGGCCTTCACCTTGACCGAAGACGAACTCTTGCTGTTGGCCGAGCATGATCTGCTGCTCGAGCGGGATGGCGACGGCTACGTCCTCCGCATTCCGCCGGAGGTGGTCGCACAGATCCTGTACGAACGGTTTGCTGCCCAGTGAGGGTGGCGCCGACTCACCGTTGTCAAAGGGCAAAGGGGCTTCGCAAGAAGCCCCTTTGACTGTGGATAATTATTGCTTACTCCTGCCAAAGGCAGGCTACGGAGACAGTTGCTACTTGTCGGGGAGGCAAGAAGATGTACATTGCGTTTCTCATTCATGTCCGAATCCCTCTCGTCATCGGTCGGCCCATCCACTGCAGATGACAGGTCTGTAAAGATGGAAATGTATGCCACGTGGCTCGGTGCAGCTCGGGAAAACCGTGCCAAGCTTCTCGAGTCATTAAAGACGGTTCTGCTCGGGAATACGGATAAGAGCGAAATGACAGACCGGGTTTCTTGTTTGATGCAAGAAACGACTCACCTGCCGGTCAATTTATTTCCCGTTGAATGGGATATTGCCGATCACGCCTCGCCGTCCATCCGGATTGCTATCCGCACGGCACTCCAGCTCAAAGCGCGCGAGGGAGAAATTCGGACTATTGCACGCGATGCATCTCCGGAAAATATCGCCCGATTGATGGTGTGTTTGGATGTGGCGCGCAGAGTGGATGATTTACTTATGCCACTGGCGAAGGAGCTGGCGACACCCGCTTTACAGGATTCCATTGCGACCAAAGAAAAAATGATTGGTTTTGGCGTACAAGCCAAGCAGGAAATTCGTGAACTTTTTGACAGTGAGCTCACGGCGCTTGTGGCAAGTATGCAGGGGCAGGGAATCAAGATCCAGCCACAAGACGTAGAAGATGCTTTTGATCTTGTCGTCGCTACTTATACCTCCGGAGATTTTGGTGCCCATCTTACGGACACAGTGGAGTTGGAATTATTATTGGCGGAAGAGAGAGCTGGTAAAGAAGCTATTGGAGTATTGCCAGTGGAAATTGAACACGATGAGCAACCGATGCCAGACGAATCGTCGTCGGAATTTGAGGCAAACGGCCATCACCCCGGCGGCAACGGCAGGGGTCTCGTCGAACGGAACCAAAACCAAAAAGTAACAAATGGAACAGCGGATGTTCCAAGCTCGGTGTTGCATACCTCGATTGCCCCGTCGGATGTGCAGTTGAGGCAGACTGTATCGGCGTCGCGTCGCCGTGCCGTGCTTCCAGATCTGATTGCAGAGAATGAAGGGGCTGTTTCTCGTCATTTACCATTGAGCGGCATGTCGTCTGAGATCTTGCACAGGCCTGTCCAGACACAGCTGGATCCTTTTCCAAGCTATAATGCAGAGTTTGATATTGATGCAGAAATTGTCGCTCGTACGCATACGGAAGGCGATGGAAAGAACATAGATAAACGGTTGAGCGGAGAGTCCCTGGCCGACAGGTTGTTTGGTACTGATGTTGAGAAGGAGATAGAGAACGAACCTGAATGTATAAAAATGTTAAGTGAAGCTCAGGCCGCGCAGTTGATCAATTTTCTTGGGACCTATCCTGATGCTGATGAATTAGGGACGTTCTTCCTACGATTTTTTGAAGACACCAAACACAGTGCCGCTCGCTCCATTCAAAGAGCATCGATTTCCTTGGCCAAAGACCCGCCGGCTTCTATTAAAAAATTACAGCATTTAGTTTCGCACGTGAGTAATAAAAAAGAAGTACAGAGGCAGTACGTTCATCCGGGAACCCTGCGCAGAATTGAAAGGCATCGATTGTTGTATCCGAATCTTCGTGCCATCATCGAGACCCATTTTGAGCGCTGTCCAAAGCCGCCTTCGGAGCGCCGCTTATTGGATATTGGTGCATGGGATGGGCATACCGCTGAATACCTGGAAGACCTGTTTAGTTATACGGTGGCAGTGGAAGCGAGCATGACGCGTTACCATCAGCTCGAAAAGAAGAAATCACCGACGTTCGAAACTGTATTCGGAAATATCGGCGAACTTATTGATTCTTTGGAATTCGAGCCCCAACCCGATGTTGCTTTGCTGAGCCACGTACTGTATTTCCTTAAAGAGAGAGACAGAGATACAGACAAAGAGGTTCTGGAGTGGACTCAGGACAACTTGAACAGAGACGGCATATCGATCAGTGTCTTGAATGATTTGGTAGGCGAGCCGGGATCACGGGCACACCTGCGAAAAACTCTTGCAGGTAGCGAAGTAAATTCTTCTGCACAACGGTATGTCGAGCATCTTGAGCGCCAAGGCTATTCTACACAAGTGACACGCCCCACTGTTACGCTCACGACAAACACGAACGAAGGTTTGTCGGCCCTGCGCGAAATGATGATGTATCTGTTGCCAGAGAATGCGAGGAACAATCCGGAAGCAATCGATCATTATATTGATTCGTATATACGCGACAGGGGCGGCAAGGGTGTCCATACTTTTGATCATAGTCTCTTCATCCTCGTCGCCAGGGCCAAGGACCGTCTTCCTCTCAGGTCGACTTCATCCATACCAAAGGTCATTCATTTGCCGACAGCTTTACGTGTGTAGGCAAGAAGGCCACTTCATCAGTCGGCGTTACCAGGCAAATGTTTCCGCCGCTCTCGCCGCTCTTTGATTCGTTGTCGTACCGGTATCGCCACCGGCGTGAATTCCACGGACCGATTGACTTCCTCCAGAATCGTATCGAGTTCCTGGAGCGTGTAGTGTTTGAATAGCGGTTGAGAGCGTGGGATTTCGTTCATGGCATCACGAGTATAGACAGAGCAGGTTAAGGCGCGATTAATATTCGTCGCTTGATATACTGACGCTATGTCTACGCTCACTCTGGATCTCCACGATATTTTCGATAACGGCAAATCGATCGCCGAAGAGCTCGGCCGTGTGATCGATCTGGCGGTGGCCAAGAAAATCCGGCTGGTGGAAATTATTCCGGGGAAGGGGAGCGGACAATTGCGGCGGCGCGTAATTCGCTTTCTGCACGAGCCGCGCATCCGCGACAAATACCATCGCATCGAAATCGACGAGAAGAATCATGGCCGCTTGGTCGTCCATTTCCGCTTTCCGTAAATCCGCACTAAGTGCGGGATTTGGTAAGGACGCGAGAGAAGTCGCGTCATAGGTAGTCTCATTCTATCTTTTTCCCTGCTCCCTATGACACACTCTTTGTCTTTTCTACATGAGGAAGACGAATCGCTCGACTATGATGTCGACGAATTGTTTGATGAAGAAGTCGGTACCGATATTTACGACGAAGGTCTAAGTGTTGATTCGGAGGACAAGATTTTTTAGATGGCCCGCATACGTTGCCGCATATGCCATCCGATTGGTCGCAGACGCACGAGTGATTCCTCGTGATCGGCGGGGCCTGCATGCAGGCGTACGCGGCGCGATTCGCGGGTGCGAGGAGGCGCTTCTCTTTCCTCTATTGTGCGCATCGCAATCTGTTCGATGGAAGGCGGCAGCGATGAAGATGTCGTATGTTGAATCAATGACGGTAAATCTTCTTCAGGCAAAGAATACTTGGAGGAAGATTTTTCCTCTTCCATGCATGGATCTTTTTCAAGTTGCGTATTGAACCATATCTTTTGTCGTTGCCAGTAAGTGGGACGGATGTCGCGTCGTTTGTGTGCAGATGAGAGCAATTCTTCCTCTTCGTCATCGAAGGCCGCACCTTCTTTATTATCGTCACCGACGGGCGCATGACGCGGACTGTGTTTGTTTCCCGTGGGGTCTGATGTCTGCTTACCTATACCGATACGCAATAAACGGTTGTGCTTGATGGTCGTAGCTGTCTGTTGCATCGCATCCCGTACGTGGTGCCGGTGGTCCTCCGACGATTCCCATAGATCCGATGCTCCTTTCCATAAAAATTCGGCCAGTTTCCACATACCCACGACCATTGCACCGAGAGCAATGAAGGGAACAAAAAGAAGATAGGACAAGGCCGCTGCACCCGATCTGTCCGGTGTGCTGTTGTCCGATGTTTCTTCGGTGTGTTGGGCTCCAAAGAACACCCAAAACACCATGAGCATCGAAGCCACGCTGACCGAGAATTGTAAGGCGGGGACCATATGTAAATGATAAAATACAATATAATATTAAAATAGTCAATAAAGCAGTGGAGAAGGCAGATGAAGGAGTATTTTTGAGGGTGAGTGCGGGGTGTTCTACGGTGGCATAGAACGCCAATCATGGCTTTTTAAAGCCAAAAAGTCGGTTATCAGCTTTTTGGTTTTCCTAGAATGCCTCACTCTCTGGTCGGATGTCTGGTTTCATGGTGTTGTTCAGTTTTACCTCCCTCCATGCCTCGTTTTTCTACTGGTCCACGCGTCGAGTACTTAGAGGACAGACAGCTGCCTTCCTTGGCCTCCTTTGATGCGACGCTGGCTGCCATTCCGCATCTCACACCCCAGGATGACGCGGATATCAACCGTGGGCCCGAATCCTTCGTCGATCTTGCGCTCAGTCCCGATGGTCAGCATTTGGCTACCACTACCTATGGTCAGAATACGATCATTATTCGCGATGGGAAAACCGGCGCTCCTCTTACCACTCTCTCTGGCCACACTGCCCAAGTCTGGCGCTGCAGCTACGATCCTACCGGTACCAAAATTATCTCCTTTGCTCAGGACGGCACTTGCCGCGTATGGGATGCCGTTTCCGGTAAGCAGCTCAAACAATTCTCCCTGCCCGACTGGGGCGCACGCATGGAAGTTTCTCCGGATGGCAAGACCGTCGCCTTCGCCTTGGCCAGTTCTCAGGTTCTCCTGCTCGACCTCGACACGGGGAGCCAGACTGTCACTGCCTCAGCGGGAGACGGCGTGTATTTCTTCCCCGATGGCAAGAAAGTTGCTTCCTATCTCGACCGGACGATCAATGTCTATGACAAGGGCACCGGTGCCAGCCAGAGCTTCTCCGTTCAACAGCATGTCGTCTCGTTCGCAGTCGATCCGCGCGGCAAGTTCATAGTGTATGGCGATCAGGTAGGGAATGTCGGCGTCATCAACGTACAGAGCGGCGCCTGCGTCGTGCAACCGCTCCCCGGTGCGCAGATCAATGATGTCACTTTTTCGCCAATCGGCGATGTCCTATATGTCACCGATCGCGAGGGCAAAATCACCCTTTTTGATGCAACGACGATGGGGCAGAGTCCGATGAAGCAACAGCCCGAAACGCTTCAGGCGCCGCAGTTCGCGTCAGTCATCCACCCCTCGCCTAAAAATCACCTACTCATAGGCGCGGTCGGCGGTGATCAGACGGGCAAACTCTTCACGCTTACCGTACCGCAGAGACTATGGGGCGCGGTACCGGCGGCGGATGTGCCGGTACCCGCTTCTTCCGAGCAGGACCAGGTGATCGGGTTGGCGCTGGCATCTCTGCAGAACGATATCGCCGCACTGTTGGTGCGTGCCAAGGTGCACACATCCGATGGCATGTTGAACCGCTACGCAACCGGAACACCGGCGCGCACCGCATTAATGATGATGCGGACGGCGACTGGCGATCTTGAAACAACGAACACCGCATTCTTCAAGGCTGTACCCAAAGATCATGATGTGCTCGCTTCGGTGCAGGGATCGCTCACGGTGAAATACGAAACGGTACTGCAACAGGAACAAGTGCTCGAGTCTCTGGAAGCGGATGTCGACCGGTACGAGACAGTCACGCTTGCCGGTCCGGTATCGGGCAGTGCATCACAGCGCCTGCTATCCCAACCGCTGAATCATCTCGGCGGCTCTCTATCGCTCTCTGCGCTCCGCGGCACACTCACCTCCGATGCAGTGGAGCAGCATGTGACGGGTTCCGCTGCCGCCCGGGCACTCGGCACGATCAATACGTCGGCAGCCGCGCTGCCCGCGCTCGAAAAATCCATTGGATTGGCGCCGAATCAGGTAACGAGCGATATGAGTCGGACAGTGCAGATACCCGGATTCGGAACCGTGACGGTGGAAGCTGACAACGGCATACGCGACTTTGCGTACTCCAGCTACGCGCCGTATCGCTTTCTGGCCGAGCAGGGTGGTGCGGTGATCTCGACCGAAACAGGCTACGACCATGGCGTTTTCAAGACGACCAAGAAAGGTGAAGGACGTATCTCGATGTTCTGGACCGGTGCGCGGTACGTGTCTGCCGTATCGGTGACACGACTGAGCAATCAGGGAACGGCGCGTGTATACGCACTCGACAGCAGCGGTAACAATCGACTCATTCCGGTGGACGGATCAGGATTGGTGCACATCGATGCCAATATCACGCGCATTGATGTGTACACCGATCCGGGCGCCGCCTACGGCATCGAGCGTATCGATACGCGACCGATCACACCTGCCGGTACGTGGAGCAATATCGCCGACGTGCAGCGCATGGAAGGATCGGCGGCCACGTTGGATTTTGCCACTACGCAAACGCTCGTCACGCGTGTGCAGGGCCGCATCGCATCGGACCGTGCCGGCGATGTCATCACCGCGCATGTGTATTGCGGTGGCAAAGAAATATCATCGGTCGCGATTCCGTCGAGTGGCGTGTTCGATCTGAAGCAGCCGGCGGGTCTGTCGGGAGTTGTGTTCACACACAGTCAGAAATCAGGGGCGCTGTTTGTCGGCGGTCTGTCGCTCGAAAGCAACGGCACGCAAATCGCAGCACCTTTTGCGGTGCTGAGTCCCGAAACAAGCCGCGATGTAGGCATTGTCAGTGCTCCACAGTGGGAACAAGGCGACTACAACTACATCGAATCCGGTCGTAAAAAAGGCGTGCTGTATCGTACAGGCGGACAAGATGTGTGGGTCAACGGCAGTTTGCTTGAAGGCGTCGAAAATCCGGATCCGTCGCAGTACCAGCTGTTGCGGGTGAACATGCGCGGCAGCGGATCAGTCAACATCAATCAGCTGTATTACGTGAATCAAAATACGATGAGCGGCGATTTGCAGCCGTTGCCGAAAGAATGGTATCGCCAGCTCACAGCGCAGACTGTTGTCATTTTCCCGGGCGCGCCGCGGCACTTGGTAGTGGGCATGAACGGCAAAGCGCCGATCGAGATGCCAACGTTCACTGCCCAAGGCCCCAGCGAAGCCGATGTGATGCCGTCAGACGCATCCAAATTATCGGCCGATTTTCTGCAGTGGCAGATCGCTTCGTCGGGTGGTCAGGAAGGCTGGACGGATGTGCCCGCAATGGTGAGCACGCGTCCGGTCGCCGCGGTTGCCGGTACCACACTCGGTGCGTTGTTCTCGATCAAAAACGACGGCCTGCAAGGTACGTCCGTGATGGTGCGCGTCCACGTCGGACCCACAGGTACGGCCAGCGATCCGGTTCAAAAGACATTCACTGGCGTGATGAGTGGCATGCAAAAACAAGCGCTCAGGGCAATTGTGACCATCGGCCAGATTGGCGACAGCGTGAGCATCGAAGTGGTCCCGGCATCCGGTCAGCCGTTCCTCTACACAAGTCGCACTACACAGCCGCAGCCAAAGCAGCTCCGCGTGGTGGATAAAGATGGCAACTTGGTGATGAAAGATATAGTGACGCCCGTCACACGCGAGCAACAGATCAATACAGCACGCCTGTACGACAAGATCGGCCGCTACACCGATAACGCCGAATTGCGCCAACTCGCCTTGGATCTGGTGATGGCCGATACGCAGGAGAAGCAACGCGCCCTGTATGCGCGACTGATGAACCTGCCGCTGGAGACAGTGGTGGAGACGCCAAAGTTGGTGGCTTCATTGGTAAAGGCCGAAACAGGACCGGATTCAATCGAGCAAGTGGCGAGCGAAAATGGACGGATTCAGGCGCTTATCGTGGCTGCACTTCAGGGTCATTTGCCAGTGGATAAAGCTGATGGCACATGGTTCATTCAAGAGGGATCGCCAGGGCATGTGGGAATTGAGAGCAATGCGGTTGATATAAATCTGCAAGGCGGGCTCAATGTCGACAAAGGCAAGACAGTGCGTGCCATGCTCGACGGCATCGTCGTCGATATTGATGAAGCCGAAGGTAGGGTGGTTATGCGACACGAAATTCCAGATCCAGTTTCGAAAGACACAATCGTATTCTTTGTGGAGTTCGTTCATCTTCAATCGATCAATCCAGATATTTTGGGACGCCAGATAGCTGCTGGCGATTCAGTCGGCCAAGTCGGAAAAGTCGGTGGGACAATGACTGCTGAAATGCATATGAATGTGGTGTATCCGATGGCGGGACAACAAGATTTTGATCCGCAATATGCGTCACTCGATCTACGATCGATGTTGGCGAAACAGGGCATCAATAGCCGTGCGGCCGTAGCGGGAAGTGGGCTGAATATTGGAGGGCCCGAGAAATCGTTGGATCTCAAGATTGTTATGAATGCGGGAAAGACATATAGCTTAGAAGATAATCAAGCAGCTCCTTTGGGTTATACTAACGCAGTAAATCAATATAAGTCGCAGCAAGACCTACTGAATAAATGTGCTGAATCGAGTCCAACGTCCGCCATTATTGGAGTTCAAGCAGCCATCCAGTTGTCATCAACTTTGGGCATTTCAAGCCTGCCGTATGAAGTTGGTAAACGTTTGATTGATGTAATTGTCACTATGCCAAACAGTTGGCAGACCGATATTTTTGATCCAGTGAACAAAACATTAAATAATATGATTACATTCCTGCAAACTAGAATGGACAAAGAGAGGCAGGCAGTGAATAACGACAAACTTTCAGCAGTAGAGCGTACAGCTCATTTTGCGGAGTTTGCACTCTATTCGAGCATGCAGAGTTTTGTAGCTGGTGTGAAACTAATGACACCTGAAAATACAAGTCAACTTCTTATAAGTGTTGCAACTGCGGAAGTTTTGAGTCCGATAGTTGTTAAAACTTTGGCTGTTGTTCTTACAAAAGGTGAAGCTTCTGCCATTCCTTTTATTACTAAGATTGCTGCGGCTTTAAAAACAGGAGGGAAAGATGCGGCAGAAGTACTGATTAAAGATGAAATGTCTACGGTTCCTAAAGCGGGTAAAGGTGCGGTAGAAAGCCTAGCTGTGGAAGTTGATACTATCGAGGATGTTCGTTCAACCATTGCTAAAAAAATTACAAACTATTCAACAAATGAAGTGACAATAGGTAATTACCAATATTCAAAACATGCGATTCTTTCAATGAAAGACGATGGTGTTTATCCATCTTTTGTGGAAGATGTCTTGAAAAATGGAGTAAAGTCTATAGATACTACCACAGATGAGTTGAGATATAGATTTGAGATTTCAAATTTTTCGTTTTATAGAAAAAATGGGACTTCTACTGTCAAAAATTTAAGAGTAGTTGTAGATGGATATACTGGTAGAATTATCACAGTAACTGTTTTCAAAAAACAATCATGATTAATAATTATGATGATTTGGCGCTAAAAAAATATCTTGAGGGAAGTCTCCTTAATGAACAAAAAATTTATTTCGAAAAAAAATTAACTAGCGATCTTCAATTATTTAAGGATCAACTGAAACAACATATCGATGGTAAAATTACTGGGACAGATTTAAAAAAAATAAAGAGAGATATTTTCGTAAATACCGATTCTCTTTCTTTAGATTATCTTGCTCTTTCACCTAAATCTGCAAATGAATGTGATGCATTTATTTCATGGTTGTCCATGTATGAATCAAACGAACTCAATAGAGGTGGTGAATTTGGTTATATAGGTGATGAAGAACTTCAAAAGTACGTGGCAGATTTACTTAAAGTTTTCCCCGAATTACCTCTTAAGTAATTTTTTCTATTTCTATTATGAAATGCCCCCACTGCAAAGTCCTCATCAGTTCCACCGACAAAACCTGCTACAACGCAGCTCAAATTTAGATCTATTTGATGCGAAAATACGAAACAGAATCTTACTTCGCGCACTCAATCGTATTGATCTTCCACACGTCGCCTTCCAATGCTCCGCCGACTCGTACGACGGTGGTGGAGGCGCCGAAAATTTCGGTGACGTCTATGCTATCGAGGCCGCCGTCCGTTCCGGAGACGAGCGAGGTGGTCAACGCGGATGGTTTGGTCTGCGCGCAGAGGACTGGATCAAGGCCTGATGGTGATTGCGCTTGGGCATCCAGTGATTGTCTAAGCGATGCGGTAATGTACGGACTTACACTGTAGATGTGGTCCGTGAGTGGGTTACCGGAATATGTCAGCCATGCGGCGTAAAAGGCGTTCACTGTTGCGCCGGGCGTGAGGGGTGCGTTGTTGGTCGGCGGAGGATTTGCCGTATTGGTCAGAGGCGGGTTTGCGGCTGTGTCCGATGTTGCAGGGGTGACATTGGTGTTCGATGAGCCACAGGCAGTCAGGAGTAGGAGCGACATACTCAACGAGATGATCAGGGGAGTGTGCTTCATAAGTAGAGAAGGAAAAGAGAGTAAACTGTGCAGTCGAAAGACTAGAGGAATTATCCAGTACTTTCCATGGCGGCATGCCATGTTTCTGTTTTACACTCTCTTCGTGTCCGCTGCTTCTGATCCCATCATCCATGTCGACCATCTGGTACGCCAGTTTGGAAAACTGACCGCCGTGAATGATGTGTCATTTTCGGTGCAGCGTGGTGAAATCTTCGCGTTTCTGGGGCCCAATGGCGCCGGCAAAACGACGACGATCAAAATGCTCACGACGCTGTTGCATCCGTCCAGTGGAACGATGCAACTCGACGGCCATGATCCGGTGCATGATCAAGCCGGCGCCCGGCGTTCGTTCGGCATCGTGTTTCAGGATCCCAGTTCCGATGACGAACTGACGGCGTGGGAGAATTTGGAATTCCATGGCGTTTTGTACGGCGTCGACAAGGCCACGCGGCGCAAGCGCATCGATGAAATGCTCAAGTTCGTGGAACTCGATGACCGACGCGACGATCTGGTGAAGCAATTTTCGGGCGGTATGAAGCGCCGACTCGAGATCGCGCGCGGTTTGCTGCACCATCCGAAAATCTTTTTCCTCGATGAGCCGACCATCGGTCTCGATCCGCAGACGCGCAATCACATTTGGGACTACATCAAAAAACTGAATAAAGAAGAGGGGATTACCGTCTTCTTCACCACGCACTATATGGAAGAAGCGGATCGCGTTGCCGATCGGGTTGCCATCATTGATCACGGACAGATCATCGCTCAAGGAACGCCCGCATCGCTTAAACAAGAAACGAATGCGCAGTCACTCGAAGACGCATTCCTCACCCTTACCGGCAAAGCCATTCGTCCCGAAGAAGTCAGCGCCACCGATCATATGCGGACGATGAGCCGCATGTGGGGACGCCGCTCCTGATTCTCTATGCTGAATACTCTCTACATTTTGTGGCTCCGGCAACTCAAGCGCTATGGCCGGTCGCGTGCGCGAATTGTCGGCTCTCTTGGCCAGCCGCTGTTGTTCTTGTTCGCGCTTGGTTTCGGCATGGGACCCATTTACGAGCGGGCGGGTGGCGGTAACTACCTGCAGTTCCTGGCACCGGGCATCATCTCGATGTCAATTCTGTTTACGGCGATTTTCTCGGGCATCGAAATCATCTGGGACCGCCAGTTCGGTTTCCTCAAGGAAATGCTGGTCGCTCCCATTTCCCGCTGGAACATCATGCTGGGCCGGACGCTGGGCGGCGCGACGGTTGCGGTTCTGCAGGGAGGCATCGTGTTCCTCATCGCGCTCATCGCCGGATTTCGTCCAGAGAATTGGGCGATGGTGCCAGTAGCGATCATTTTTATGTTCCTAATCTCGCTGCTCTTCACGGCGCTCGGTACGGCAATCGCCTCGAAATTGCAGGACATGCAGGGCTTCCAGCTGATCATGAACTTCGTCGTCATGCCGTTATTCTTCTTGTCCGGCGCACTGTTCCCGCTGGATACGGCTCCGCCCACGTTGTTGTTTATCGCCAAACTCGATCCGCTCAGTTACGGCATCGACGGACTCCGGGCTGCGTTGCTCGGGCAGAGTCATTTCGGCATATTCATCGATGGCGGCATCCTTGTCGTGCTCACGATTTTATTCCTGGCGCTCGGCAGTTACCTGTTCTCGAAAATCGAGTTGTAGATCGTTTCTAAAACATTGTCATCTCCAATCCGTAAGCCAGAGTGAGGTTGTTCGTTATAGGAGGTATCCCTTCTCCTTTTGTATGTACGTGTATCGACATCGAACTTCGTTCAGCGGGCCATTCGGCATCTTTGCGGTCATTGCCGCACTCTTCATGTTTCTGGCCGGTTAATTCATGCTGAGGTATCTGATACCAGGAGTGCGCGAACCAGACGCAGCATGTCGTAGGAGTAGCGGCCGTTGAAATGCGAGAATACGGGCGACAAAATGCCGCTTCCTTTCAGGTGAAATGCATCGACGATGGTGCGGTAGTCGTCGTCGGATGGGCGAAGATAGTGAATATCAAGTTCTTCGTCGGCTTGCACCAGGCGTTCGATATGCTGCACGATCGTTCCTTCACTGAGCTGTCGTTGCCGCATGATCTCGGCCAGCGGCACCTTCTGCTGCAGAAGTTTTTTCGTCTCGTCGTAAGTGGAGCCTTTCTGGCCTACCGTACGTTCGCGCCGCCGTTCCTGCCGTACCAGGCCGGCGGGCATCGGTTTTTCCGACAGCTGATGATCCGCTGCGTACTGCCTGATTACATTCGCGAACAACGTACCGAATTCCTGCAGCTTCTTGTCTCCCACGCCGCTGATGCGCGCCATGCTCTCGCGTGACTGTGGAATGTACGTCGCCATTTCCTGCAACGTACGATCGCCGAAGATGATGAACGGCGGTACGCCCCGCTCGTCGGCCAGCGATTTGCGCAACGCGCGCAGCTCACCGAATAAGCCCTGATCGAACGATACAATCTGCCGGTCATCCGTTTTGGAAAATGCGGTGTTCGTCGTTGGTCGGGCCAATTGAATCGCTTTGCCTTCCTGCATCCATTGCATGCCGTATTCAGTCACCTGTAGGACGGGATACTGTCCTTCGGTGCGCATCAGCAATCCTTGTTCAATCAGCGATCCCATGAGCAACTTGAGCTGCGCGTCGGAAAAATCGCGCACGATGCCGAAGACGGACAGTTGATCGTGGCCGCGCTCGCGCACCGCCTTCTCATTGCGGCCGAGCAGGACGGAACACACGTACTGCGCGCCGAAGCGCCCGCCGGTTTTGAGGACGCCCGACAGAATTTTCTGCGTCACTTCGGTGGCGTCGAACGCTTCGGTTTTTTCCAGACAACGATCGCAACTTTCGCAATTGTCATCTGTCCATTCCTCATCAAAATAGGTCAGTAGGAATTGCCGGCGACAGCGGCGATGATCACAGTAGGCCATGATGCGATCGAGCTTCTGGGTCGCATTTGCCCGTTCTGCGTCGTCGGTGATTCTTCCGATAAAGAATTCGTGTTTCTTGCGATCCCATGCCGAATACAAGAGGACGCAATCGCTGGGCAGTCCGTCGCGGCCGGCGCGTCCCGTTTCTTGGTAATAGCCTTCCACCGTGGCCGGCATGTCCATGTGCACCACCAGACGCACGTCCGGCTTGTCGATACCCATGCCGAAGGCGATGGTGGCGGTGATGATCGGGACTTCGTCGCGGATGAACTTCTCCTGTGTCTCACGGCGTACGTCGGCATTGAGTCCGGCATGATAGGGCGAGGCCTTGAATCCTTCGGCCACCAGATCGGCGGCCAGCGACTCGGTGTCCTTGCGCGAAAAGCAGTACACGATGGCCGATGCATCCGGGTGCTTGCGCAGCAGCGTGAGCAATGTGTCGAACGAATTTTTCTTCGGTGCCACGTGGTATGTGAGGTTCGGCCGGTTGAAACTCGACAGGAAAACCTTGGGCGCTTGCAATCTCAGCTGCTCACAAATATCCGTGCGCACGCGATCGGTGGCCGTGGCTGTAAGGGCGATGATGGGCACGCCGGCGAAGTGCGCTCGCAGACCCGAGAGCAACCGGTAATCGGGACGAAAATCATGTCCCCATTGCGAAATACAGTGCGCTTCGTCGATGGCGATCAGACTCACTGTCACGTCTTGCAGGAAAGATTGGAATGCCGGCACCGCCAGTCGTTCCGGTGCGATGTACAGGATCTTAATCTGACCGTTTGCCGCCTCTTGTTGAATATGCGCCTGCTCAATCATGGTGAGCGAACTATTGAGAAACGCCGCCGCGATCCCGTTGGCGCGCAAGCTGTCGACTTGGTCCTTCATCAGCGAAATAAGCGGTGATACGACAAGCGTGAGGCCATCCAGGCACAGTGCGGGAAGCTGATAGCACAGCGATTTACCGCCGCCGGTCGGCATCAGCACCAGGCTGTCGTGGCCGCTCAGCACATGCTGAATAATGTCTTCCTGCAGCGGACGAAATTCCCCGTACCCGAAATGGGTGTGCAGCAGGCCGGAGAGTTCCAGTGTGTCGACGGACATACTTGGATCATACGATGCCGGAGCGATTGATGCGACTGAGTTGGCGAGAAAAAGAATAAGGAACAACGACAGGCTCCCTTTTTCCTTTTACACCAAAAATGCAGTTTTGATACCTCGCAGAACGCACAAGAAATGTGGTGCCAGGATCAAGGGAGAGTATGATGCTTTCATGCGTCGATTCATCGTTGGATCTGTTTTGCTGGGCACTGTTCTGCTGATACCTCTTTCAGTTGGGGCGCAGACGACAAAGGAAGAATTCCAAACCGGTCAGGTGATTGATGCGACCCAAACACAGCAGGAGGCAGATGGCGAAACCAGTATCGTACAGAAACTCACGATTCGCCTGACGAGCGGGCCGGATGCCGGCAAGTCGATCAGCGTGGAAAACGATGCCATCAGCGACCGCGAAGATTTGCTGTATAAAAAAGGAGAGATGCTCGTTGTCGATACGCTCACCCGCGCCGATGGCAGCGTGGAATACATGGCCAAAGAGCGCTACCGGTTGCCGGGAATGGGCTGGGCCTTGCTTCTCTTTCTTGGTCTGACGGTCGTGCTTGGTGGATTGCGTGGTATCTCGTCAATTCTGGGTCTCGTCGTGAGCATCCTGCTATTGGCCAAGCTTATTATTCCGCTGATTATCGCCGGCTACAGTCCGCTGCTCGTCAGTATTGTCGGCTCGTGTCTGATTGCCACCAGCTCGCTGTATCTGGCACACGGATTCAATCGTCGCACATCGGTAGCGTTACTGAGTACGTTACTCACGCTCGTTCTGGCCATTGTTGTGGCGCTTCTCTTTGTCTCGCTCGGACGGCTGTTCGGCATGGGCAGTGAACAGACGTTATATCTTCAGCTCGGCCAGTTTTCCCATCTCAACTTCCGCGGTCTGTTGCTCGGTGGCATCATCATCGGTTGTCTGGGTGTGCTCGACGATGTGACGACGGCGCAGACGGCGTCGGTTGACGAAATCAGCAAGGCCAATCCGACACTCACCCGGCATGCGCTCTTTCGGTCGGGTATGTCGGTGGGTCGCGAACATATTGCGTCTCTGATCAATACCCTCGCTCTGGCGTACGTTGGCGCATCATTGCCGTTGCTGCTCCTGTTCAGTACGGATACCGATTCTCCGCTATGGGTGATCCTCAACGGCGAAGCGATCGCCGAAGAAGTCATTCGCACGCTCGTCGGCAGCGCAACGCTGCTCCTTGCTGTTCCTATTTCCACTTGGTTCGCTGCACTGCTTCTGAAGACGAAAGAGGGGACGAGGCCGGTAGTGGCGGTTGGAGGGCATCACCACTGAAGATTCAGAGGTGACCGAGGTGGCAGAGGAAGCAGAGGATGGGATTATGAGGAGTACTCCTCTTTCATCTTCTGCGTTCCAATCGTCGGTCACCTTTGTCACCTCTGCCACCTCGGTCACTTCCTTTTTTTCTGTTACTCTCGACCCATGCCACGTCGTACTTTTATTTTCGACTTCGACGGCACGATCGCCGACAGTCTCCCCGAGATTATCGCGCTGTATAACCGTTTCGCGCCGCAGCTCGGCGGTCGCCCGATTGAGCCGGGTGACGAGGAGCGATTACGCGGCAAGACGACCCGCGGCATCATGCGCGATCTTGGCATTCCGTTCCGACGTTTACCGTTCCTGTTGGTCAAGGGCCGATCTCTCCTGCATGCCAATATCGATTCACTCGGCGTGGTGCCGGCGATGCGCGAGGTGCTGGTGGAATTACACCGTCGCGGGGATCGACTCATGATTCTCACATCGAACTCACTCGAGAACGTCGAAGCATTTTTGCATCGGCATGATCTGCTCATCTTCGAGGACATCCGCAGTGCCGATGGGCTGCTGGGCAAGCATCGCATCTTGCGAGGTATGTTGCGTCTTCACCGTCTCGAGCCGGCGACCACGCTGTACATGGGCGACGAACTGCGCGATGTGATCGCTGCCAAGAAGATCGGCATCGTATCGGTGGCCGTCACCTGGGGACTCAATTCTCGTTCGGCACTTGAGCGCAAGAAGCCGGATGTGATCGTCGACGAGCCGGGACAGTTGCTCGGCATCTGATACGAATCACAATGGACTAAGAGTCAATTCGATTCTTTGAGGCGCTATCGCCGTAAAACCATTTTGAAAGCGAAAATACGGGTTTGTGGCTTCCATCATTCTTGAGGATAGAACACATTTCTTATACTGTGCTCTCCACTCTCCTATGGCGAAGCGCTTCGTTCATGTCCTCAGTTCGGTGTTCGGCTTTCTGATCTTCGCGGTGGCGCTGTGGATTATTTGGTACCAGTTGCGCAACTATCATCTGGTCGATGTGCTGGCCGATCTGCAGTTGATTCCGCCGCATCGCTTTCTGTTCAGCCTGTTTGTCATCGCAGTCGATTACGTGGTTCTGACCGGCTTCGAAATACTGTCACTTAAGTATATTGGCAAACATCTGTCGTACACCAAAACCGCCGTCGCCTCCTTTATAGGTCATACGTACAGCGCGAATATTAACCTCCTCACCGGCTCGGCAATCCGCTATCGGGTGTACGCAACATGGGGACTCACCGCAATGGAAGTGACGACGATGGTCCTGTTCTGCAATCTCACATTCGTTCTGGGCTACATGATGCTTGCGGGCGTCATCTTTAGTATCGAGCCGCTGGAGATACCGGCTATTCTGCATATTCCGTTCGGCTCGGTACGGCCGCTTGGTCTCATGTTCCTGGTCCTCATCGCCGGTTACCTGCTGTGGAACATTGTCCGCAAAGAGCCGCTTCATGTTCTGGGACACGCGCTGCCACGCACGTCTCTCCGGCTATCAGTGCAACAGATTCTTCTGTCATCACTCGAATGGATTTTAGCGAGCACCGCCTTGTATCTGCTGTTGCCTGCTTCACCGGTACTGGGCTATGTCGGTTTCGTCGGTTTTTATCTGCTGGCCCAATTGGCCGGGCAGGCGAGTCAGGCGCCGGCCGGTATCGGCGTATTCGAAGCGGTGATGCTGCTCCTGCTCGCGCATGTCTATCCGAGTGCGACGTTGCTCGGCATCCTGATCGCCTACCGCGTGATGTATTATTTTCTGCCGCTCGGCCTTGCGACGATCATCCTCGGTATCAACGAGTATCATGCGCATCATCGCGGTCATAAATCCTTCTTTTGTCTGCACCGCACGCACTGTCGGGCACTGGCCCAATCGCGGTCCGCCGTTTCGTAACATTTTTCCATGCTGCACTCTCTCATTGATCTGTTTCTGCATCTCGATACGCATCTTGCCGGTGTTATCGCCCAGTACGGGGCGCTCACGTATGCATTTCTCTTTCTGATCATCTTCGCCGAAACTGGCTTTGTGGTCACGCCCTTCCTGCCCGGTGATTCGCTTATTTTCGCAGCCGGTACGTTCGCCGCCAAAGGTTCGTTCCATCCCGCGCTTCTGTTTCTTCTTCTCAGCATCGCCGCGATCGCCGGGAACACCGTCAACTACGGTATTGGCGCGTACATCGGTCCGCGCGTCTTCAGTGAGCAGCACCGCTGGCTCCGCAAAGATTATCTTTTGAAGGCGCATGCCTTTTACCAGAAGTACGGCGCCAAGACGATTATCATCACGCGCTTCATGCCCATCATTCGCACTTTCGCTCCCTTCGTCGCCGGCATCGGATCGATGTCGTGGCAGACGTTCTCCTTCTATAACATTGTCGGCGGTCTGGCCTGGGTTGGCCTCTTTGTCTTCGCCGGGTTCTACTTCGGAACGATTCCGGCGGTCGAACACAATTTTACACTCGTCATCTTTGCGATCATCTTCCTTTCCCTTTTGCCGCCGGTGATTGAATGGTGGAGACAGAGAAGGCGAGGATAAGGATTCAAGCGCTTCAATTGTTTCTATTTCTGCAGCAGCAGCCGTCCCCGGCTGCGGTGTCTGAGGTATTCCTCAGCACCAACCTTCCCAATCACCACTGGTGTTCTTTTTCTTGTCTCCCCGCGACAAGAAAAAGAACCAAAAAGAAGCGCACCGCCTATGACCCACCTCACTGTCTCACAGCGCCTAACGGCTTGCTGTGACACAGTTCGTAACCACCTATCCCCACCACATAGGTGGAGGGACTGTTCCCTGGAATAGCGAACGTGCGAAGAGGCTCGGCGGCTGTAGCCGCCTAGAACTATTTGAGAGAGCTTCGTTAGGCACAACACACATAGAGCACACACCTCCCTCTCCCGGCAGGTTTCTGTTGCTGAGTAATGCGCGAACTGTCATAACTCCCTTTGCGGCGTGGGCAAGGAGGGAGAGGGCCGGGGTGAGGGAGCACCCCTCAGCGATGAATCGACCAGCTTCCACCAACCGCGCAGAAAGCGGCAGCGCCATGCTGCAAATTTTCTCTCAACGCATGTCGCTCAGACATCGATAATTCTCAGCAAAGTCGCCTCTTAGAGCCTTGTATCCCTCTTGTATATCCTGTATATGAGCCTCGCTTTCAGTAGTAGAGCACTTTCATCATTGCCATTTATCCTCCAATTCTCTTATGTCCGCTACCGTTCTCCAAGTCGTTGGTCCCGTCGTGGATTGCATCTTTTCGCATGACGATGCATTGCCGCCTATTTTCGCCGCTCTATCGGTGAAGGTCAACGATGCACCGCTCGTGCTCGAAGTACAGCAGCACCTGGAAGGCAATGTTGTTCGTACGGTGGCAATGGGTGCCACGGATGGTCTGCAGCGTGGAACCCATGTCGATGTCACCGATAAGCCGATCTCCGTGCCGGTTGGCCCGGAAACGCTCGGTCGCATGTTCAATGTGCTGGGCGAACCGATCGACGGTATGCCTCCGGTAAAGACGAAGAAGACGTATCCGATCCATCGGGCTGCTCCGCCGTTCACTGATCAGACAACCGAGACGGAGATTCTGGAAACAGGCATCAAAGTGATCGACCTCATCTGTCCGATTCTGAAAGGAGGAAAAGTCGGACTGTTCGGAGGAGCCGGTGTGGGCAAGACCGTGATCGTCAAAGAGCTCATCTACTCGGTAGCGACGGCACACGGCGGCTATTCGGTATTTGCGGGAGTGGGAGAACGCAGCCGCGAAGGAAACGACCTCTATTACGAAATGAAGGAATCAGGCGTTCTGGATAAGACAGCCCTCGTCTTCGGTCAGATGAACGAGCCTCCCGGACCACGTTTGCGCGTGGCTCTCTCGGGTTTGTCGATGGCCGAGTACTTCCGCGACGAAGAGCACAAAGACGTGCTTCTCTTTATCGACAATATCTTCCGCTTCACCCAGGCGGGTGCCGAATTGTCGGCGCTGCTCGGACGCATCCCGTCGGCTGTGGGCTACCAACCGACACTGGCCTCCGAAATGGGACAAGTCCAGGAGCGCATTACATCGACCCGCAACGGATCCATTACTTCCGTCCAAGCGGTGTATGTGCCGGCCGACGACCTTACCGATCCGGCTCCGGCTACCACATTCGCCCACCTCGACTCGACCATCGTGCTTACCCGCGCGCTGGCTGACCTCGGTATCTATCCGGCGGTTGACCCGCTCGATTCCACGTCCACTGTGCTCTCGGCCGATATCGTGGGTCAGGAACACTACGATACCGCGCGCGGCGTGCAGAAGGTGCTGCAGCGCTACAAGGAACTGCAGGACATCATCGCGATTCTGGGTATGGAGGAATTGTCGGACGAAGACAAGCGCAGCGTGCAGCGCGCCCGCAAGATTCAGCGCTTCCTGAGTCA
Source organism: Candidatus Peribacteria bacterium (assembly GCA_041691135.1). Lineage (GTDB taxonomy): Bacteria > Patescibacteriota > Gracilibacteria > Peribacterales > Peribacteraceae > JAQBQQ01. The sequence continues at coordinate 39,967 of JBEPVF010000002.1, read as the reverse complement.
GCCGTTCTTTGTGGCCGAAGTCTTTACCGGCGCACCCGGCAAGTTCGTAGCACTCAAAGATACCATTCGCGGTTTCAAGGCCATCCTCGACGGTGAACTCGATGATATCGGCGAGCAAGATTTCTACATGAAAGGAGGCATCGAAGAAGTAAAACCGACTGCTTAATTCTCAACTAGCAATTCGTATCAATGCATATTGAACTGATCACACCAGAGGGTTCCGCATTCAGCGGCGAGACGGATTCCGTCACGTTGCCGACCGGCCTTGGCGAAATCACGGTGCTGCCGCATCATATTCCGATTATCAGTACGGTGGAGCCGGGCACGGTGATCATCCGCAACGGTGCCGATGAACAGTACTTTGCCGTCGCGCGTGGCGTGGTGCAGGTCGAAGGCGGCATGGTTCGCGTGTTGTCTGACATTGCCGACCGTCCCGAAACGATGGAGGAAACGGCCATCGAGATCGCCAAGAAGCGTGCCGAAGAACTGCGCGAACAGCGTCGCGAAGATTCGGAGGATTTTGCCGAGGCGACCGCTCTGCTCGACCGCGAACTCGCCCGTCTGCTCAGTGTCCGCCGCTTCCGTGCGCGCCGTCGCCGTTCGATTTAATCGCCCATGACACCCGATACTCCTCAAACACCGGCCCCTGCTCCCGAAGTGCGCGAAACGCCTCCCAACGAAAGTACGTGGATCGGCCTCGGCTTGGCATGGGAAATGGGTTACACGATCGCCATTCCGGCCGTTATCTTCTCGCTGGGTGGTGCGTATACCGACCGCTGGTTGCACACGTCGCCGATTTTCCTCCTCCTCGGAATAGTCTTGGCCTTCGCCATCTCGTTCCTGTCGATTGCCAGCAAGATCCGACAAATCACTCGCCGCCTTCCTAAGTACATGCCCAAACCGCCCGATGTGGATGCGGAACATCATGCCGAGAGTGAGGAATTCCACGATTCTTTCAAATTTAAACCATAAGTTCCCATGGCTGCCAATTTTAACGCTCCCACACTGGCTTCCGAAACGATCTTCATGATCGGAAACTTTGAAGTGCGCAATACGATGCTCATGGCCTGGCTGGCCATGGCCATGTTGATTCTTATCTGTCTGTCGTTGCGCGCCACCGGTTACAAGCTGATGCCCGGACGATTTCAAGCGTTAATGGAAATTCTGGTTGAAGGCCTGTACGACTTCTTCGCATCGGTGATCCAGAACGCGCAGCAGGCAAAGCGGTTCTTCCCGTTCGTGGCGACCATCCTGATCTTCATCGTCCTCGGCAACTGGATGGGTATTCTACCGGGCGTGGGCAGTATCGTGCTGAACATGATGCACGAAGGACATGCGGTAAAAGTTCCGCTGTTTCGTTCCATGAACGCCGACGTGAACATGACCCTGGCCATCGCCATCATCTCCATCTTCTCGGTGCAGGTGTACGGCATGTTCGAACTGGGATTCAGCCATTACGCCGGAAAGTTCATCGTCGCGCCTTGGAAATCGCCGATCGGCACGTTCGTCGGACTGCTCGAGATCATCAGCGAATTCTCGCGCATCATCTCGTTCACCTTTCGTTTGTTCGGCAACATTTTTGCCGGTGAAGTGCTGCTCACAGTCATCTCATATCTTGTTCCGTATTTGGCTCCAGTGCCGTTCCTGGCGATGGAGTTATTCGTCGGAGTCATCCAGGGATTGGTATTCTCGCTCCTCACCCTCGTCTTCCTTAAAATGGCCGTGACGCCGCATCATGAGCATGATGATAATGAACAGATGCACGAAGGACACGCGCAGGATATGGCGGAGGCGCTCTGATTTCGCTTTATTTTTTCTTCTCTTATTTCTTCCCTTTTCTCCCCTATGGATCCCGTTACTACGGCCCAGACCTCGGCAAGCATTGCGAGTACTCTTCTGGCCGATCAAAACTTTCCAGTCGCCATGACCATCGGTTTCGGATCGCTCGGTCCGGCCCTTGCCATCGGTCTTATCGGCGCCAAAGCCGTCGAAGCCATCGGCCGCAATCCCGAAGCCGGCGCCCGTATCCAAACCTTCGCCATTCTGTCCATCGCCTTCGCCGAAGCGGTTGCGATCTACGGCCTCGTCGTGGCGCTCATCATGAAGTTCGTTTGAGCGTTTTGATTCATCCCACTCTTCCTCCATGGAAATTCTGCACACTCTAGGCATCGATTGGTCGCTCCTGCTCGCGCAAGTGGTCAACTTCGGCATCATCTTGTTTATCCTGAAAAAATTCCTGTACCGCCCGCTCCTGAATCTGATCGAGACCAGGCGGATGATGGTGAAGAAGACGATTGAAAACGCGCGCGAGGCCGATCGCCTGAAAGAAGAGATGGAACGGTCGCGTGCCGACGTCCTTCGCAAAGCCGATGAAGAAGCCGGCGAACTCCTCAGTCGTGCCCGCAAAGATGCCGAAGCCATGCGCGGACAACTTACCGAGACAGCTCAGCATCAGGCTGATCAGATCCTGCAGAAGGGACGAAAGCAGCTCGATGACGAACGTCAGCATGCGCTGATCGAAGTGCAGGAAAAAGTCGCTACTGTCGTCATGAAGGCGACTGAAAAAATTCTTGACCGTGAATTCACCGAAGCCGACCAGAAGCGCATTTTGGCTGATCTTCAGAAGAACCTCCCGCAACTCCTGTCATGATTCTGAAACCCGAAGCATTGGCGGCCGCATTGGTGGATGTGAGCGGACAGCTCCCTCCCGACCAATTGTCGGCAATATGCGATCTTGCCTTACAGTTGCTGAAAAAAGAGCATCCGGCCACCTCGCCGCGTTCGTTCTTGCAGATCGTACAACGCACCGCACGCCGTCGAAAAATGTCTGTCAGTGCCGCGCTCATTACTCCCTCCGGACAAGCGGGAGAGAAAACAGTCGGCGAGATTGCACACATTATCGAGTCCGCTTTGGGAACTGCCGTGACGCTGGAACAACAAGCACACTCTTCGCTGAAGGGCGGTGTTGTTCTGTGCGTGGGCGATGAGCGGTTTGAAAACAGTATTCCATCCTCCCTTGCTTATCTTAAGGAGTGTTTCACGCTCCTGTCCTCCTCTTTATCCGTCTGATGTCTTTTTCTTCCTCCGTTTATGACTCTCAGTGACACCCTCATGAAGACCCTCGAAGATCGTATCAAACACTTCACGCCGAAGGTGCAGCACGAGCACGTCGGGACGGTCATCCAGATCGGCGACGGTATCGCCAAAATTTCCGGCCTCTCGAGTATCGGTGCGTCCGAAATGATCGACTTCGGCAACGGTGTCTTCGGCAGCGCTCTCAACTTGGGAGAGGATTCGGTTGGCGCCATCGTGTTCGGTGATTACACCCTGGTCAAAGAAGGCGATCAGGTAAAGGCCACCGGCCGCACACTTTCGGTACCGGTAGGCGATGCCATGATCGGTCGTGTCGTCTCCGCCCTCGGCGAAGCCAAAGACGGCGGATCACCGCTCAACCTCAAGACGCTGTATCCGATCGAGAAGATCGCGCCGGGCGTTATCGAACGCAAATCGGTTACTGTACCGCTCCAGACCGGCATCACTGCCATCGATGCCATGATTCCCGTCGGGCGCGGCCAGCGTGAGCTTATAATCGGCGATCGCCAGACCGGCAAAACAGCCGTGGCTATCGACGCCATCATCAACCAGAAGAAGACACAGCAGACCGACCGACCCGTCATTTGTATTTATGTTGCCGTGGGGCAGAAGGAGTCGCGCGTGGCCAAGATCGTCAAAGATCTGGAGAAGCACGGCGCCATGGAATACACCATCGTCGTCAGCGCTTCGGCTTCCGAACCGGCGGCCTTGTGGTACATCGCGCCATTCGCCGGTTGCGCGATGGGCGAGTACTTCGTCGACCAGGGCAAAGACGTTCTTATTGTGTACGACGATCTCTCGCGCCAGGCATGGGCCTACCGTCAGATCTCGCTGCTCTTGCGCCGTCCGCCGGGACGCGAAGCCTATCCGGGCGACGTCTTCTATTTGCACTCCCGGTTGCTCGAGCGCGCGGTATGTTTGGATGAGAAGCACGGCGGCGGTTCGCTCACGGCTCTGCCGATCATCGAAACCCAAGCCGGAGATATTTCGGCCTACATCCCGACGAACGTTATTTCCATCACTGACGGTCAGATCTTCCTGGAAGGCGATCTGTTCTACAAAGGCATCCGCCCGGCGGTCAACGTCGGTACGTCGGTGTCCCGCGTGGGATCCGCCGCCCAGCGCAAATCGATGAAGAAAGTCGCCGGCCGCCTGCGCCTGGACTTGGCCCAGTACCGTGAACTCGCCGTGTTCGCCCAGTTCGGATCCGATCTGGATGCCGCCACCAAGAAGCAGCTCGACCGCGGCATTCGACTCACCGAACTTCTGAAGCAAAACCAGTATCACCCGTTGTCCGTGGGTGAACAGGTGGCGATGCTCTACGTGGCGATCAACGGTTACATCGACGATATACCGGTAGCTCAATTGCGCGCGGCCATGGATCGTTTCCTGGAAACGCTCCGCACGCGTCATTACGATCTTCTGTCGGTACTCGATCTCGAAATCAAACCCGAGGCCGAAGACCAACTCAAGCGTCTGTTCGAATCTTTCAAAGAGGAACTCGCCCGCGCCGATGCACCGGCTCCAGCGGCACACGTCGCGCCAAAGGAAGAACCCAAGCACGATAAAAAGAAGAGCAAGAAATAATTGTTAATTTTCAATTCTCAATTTTCCATTCACTCATGGCCAAAGGTCTCCGCGAGATTCGGCAGAAAATGAAAGGCTACAAGTCCACGCGCCAGGTCACCAAGGCGATGGAACTGATCTCCGCATCCAAAATGCGGAAAGCCGTGCAGAATGCGCAATCACTGCGTCGCTATGCGCTGAATGCGTGGGAGATCCTCCTGTCCATCGGTAAAGTGCACGCCGAAGAGCATGTATTTTTGCGGCCGCGGGCCGTGCAGAAAGTGCTCGGCATCATCTTCACGTCCGATCGTGGCATGTGCGGCAGCTTGAATGCGCTTCTCCTGCGAGCCACGCAACAGTACCTGCGCGGCGTACAAGAACTGTCGACCTTCGAGAAAATCGATTTCATCACCGTCGGCAGACGCGGGAATCAGGCCATGCAGCGTCAGGGCCATCCCATCATCGCCAATTTCCCGGCACTCTCGAACAATCCGTCTTTCCGCGACGTACTACCCATCACGCGCCTGGCCATCGATAGCTTCATTTCTGGTGAATACGATCATGTCGTGCTCATTTATACCGATTTTATTTCTCCCTTAATTCAGGAACCGACCGTTAAAGTATTACTGCCGTTCTCGCGCAGCGAAATGCGCGACATGACCGAAGGTCTGCAGCAACAGCGCCGTCTGTCGCGCGAAGAACAGGAATTGCTGGCCCAGCCACATGACAAAATTCTGGAATACAGATTCGAGCCGTCGCCGACGGAAGTGCTCGATATCGTCATGCCGCAGCTGACGGAAGTGCAGGTGTACCAGGCGGTACTCGAGGCCGTCGCCTCCGAGCACTCGGCTCGTATGATCGCCATGCGCAACGCCACCGACAATGCATCATCACTGTTGGATGATCTGACACTGGTCTACAACTCGACCCGTCAGGCAAATATTACGGCTGAGCTGGCGGAATTGTCGGCGAGTAAGGCGGCATTGGATTGAGGGAACCGACGGCGCCGAAGAAACCGATGACGCTTCTTTTTATTTCTTCGTGAAGTGTCTATTGCACTGATGCATCTTCAATCTGAAAATCGTCGGTTTCCTTGGTTGCCTCGGTTCCGTCGGTTTCATATAAAGCCTATAGACGAATGACTTAGTCGCCATTTACTCTATGATCCTTGTATGAGGCAAAAAGCGATCCAAGTAGGCATTCTCTCTATCATCGCGTTACAGATGGCTCTTTCGCCTCTGGCGCTGGCACAAGGTGCGTCTATCAATGATCAACGTCTGGTGCAGCTGTATAGCTCGTTGCAGCGCAACCCGGCCAGTACCTATGTGCAGCAGCAGATTACAACCGAACGCGAACGGTTGCGCGTTCTGATTGATGACGAACTGAACAACTCGATCAATGCGTTGCTCAGCAGCGAGAAGAATCCGACGCAAACTCCCTACGAACAGGAACGGGCGGTCGTCACCATGCTTCAGTCACGGGACGAAGCGGCGAAGGTTGATATGGATCTGCTGAAAGGCGACAGCACGTACTATTTGAATGCCAGCCGGCCGGCGGCATCGGGTTCGACACGCATCACTGCGAGTTACCCTGAATTCCTGGCTCAGCAGGCGATTTTGGAGGAGCGATTGGCGTCGACCGAGTTCTTTCTCAAGCTTCATCAGGAACGTTTCCAGAAGCTGACGCAACAGCAGCAAATCGAACAATTTTCGCTGCTCATCACAATTGGTCAGTACATGCTGGTCATCGTGGTCATTATCTTCCTGGAACGCCTGGGACGCACGACGCTCTTCCGGGCCATCAAGAATCGTAACCGTCGTTACGCGGTGATGAAGATCTACACCGGCCTGATCTACGTGCTGGTGGGCTTGTGGCTGATTATCAAACTGTCGTCGGAGCATCCAGATATCATTACGTCCTTCGCCATCGTGGGTGCCGGTATCGCAGTCGCCTTGCAGGATGTGCTCAAAGACATCGTCGGATGGGCGATCATTCTGCAGCGTCGCCTGTTCTCGCTGGGACACCGCGTGTCCATCGGCGATGTGACGGGTGATGTGATCGATATCGGATTGCTGCGGACAACATTGATGGAAGTTGCGTCGCGGGCGGAGGATGACATTCATCGCACCGGCAAAACGGTGTTGGTGCCGAACTCGTGCGTGCTGCGCGAATCGGTGCGCAACTACAATACGACATCCGATTTCCTGGAAACGCAGATGCAGTTTTACGTGATGATCGAGAGCGATTGGCAGCGCGGGCAGACGATCGTGGAACAGGTCTTGAAGGAAGAGACAGATGCCTATTTCCAGAAGGCGCAGCGTCAGCAGGCGGCCCGCACGCATCATTTCTACTTCTCCCGCGAATCCCATGGTCCGCGCGTATTCCTCGAAATAGGTGACCGCGGCGTTCTGTTCACATTACGTTTTCTCGTCCCGATCGGCGAGCGCCGTTCGGTCACCTCGCGTATCACCACATCGATCCTCGAACGCTTCGCCGCCGAAAAACCCAGAATCCACATCGCCTTCGCCTTCTTCCGCGAAAGCCACGACGAAAAAGGGATTATTACATAGTGGATTGAGTGGAGTTTGTTGTTCTGTTGAGGGAAACCGATGGAACCGAGGCAACCGACGAAAAAGCGGAACGCAACTTTGTGAGCAAATAACTGACGCGCTGGATGTGGTCATCAATGCTTTTGAATTCTTCAGGTGTAATGTAATGGAGATCCCTCGCAAGAAACATTTGATAGTGCAGTTCTTCAATGGATCCCAAGGCTATTTCGAAATAGCGACGTTTTTCTTTTCTTGAAATTTTCATATTTCCTTCGGCTATATTCATAGGTGCGCTGTAGGCACTTCTGCACATTTGATCGACCAATCTAAATCTTTCGTGTTTAGGAAATTTTGTAGTTAGTTCATAAGTACGAAGACATAATATATGCGATTCGCGCCATACGATTAGCTTTTCATACGGACGAATATGATGGTTTTCTGACATGCCCTTATCCTACTCAACACTTTTTCCTTTGTGTGACTAAAAGAATATGTAACAAAGATAACAGCAGATTTTTTGGCTTCTAAATGGTAAAAATAACGTTCTGGATACCTGTAGAACGTATCCTCTGTTTCATCGGTTGCTTCGGTTCCCTCTTAATCAACTTTCCCCTGCACCTCCTCCCACTTCTTGAGCGCCTTCACCGCTTCTTCGATGTTTTCCACTGATACATACACCATCGCTTCTTTGCCAAATGTCGTGGCATAGATGTTATGGATGTTGATGCCCGCAACGGAGCAGGCGCGACCGAGTGTCGCGATGGCGCCCGGTTTGTTCTTCATCTGGAATCCCAGCACGAAGGTCGTCGATACTTCTCCTAAATCCTTCAGGACGATCTTTGCCGTTTCGGGATCGTTTACGATCAAATGAATGATCGTACGTTCCTTTCCTTCGGTACAGGTAATGGCCGTAATGTTCACGTCCGAAGAACGTAGCTTATCGCACACCTTGGCGAGAGAGCTGGGAACGTTCGGCATCGCAACATTTACTTGGAGGGCTGGTTGCATTTCCTTAGCTGGAACAGGAAAAATGGTTGGACGAAGATTAGTCGTCTTCTTGGAAAAAGCGAGTGAAAAGTGACCGAAACAGCCATGGCCATGCCTTTTGGCTTTTAAGAGCCAAATTTATGGGCACCTCTATCTCATTTTTTGCGCTCTCTTCTAGGCGAAAAGGCGACTGGATTGCTGATTAGCAATGCGTTATTCACTCCCCGTGCTAATCGTTCAATTTCAGATGCAACGTTGCTTGCTGCGTGTCTGGCGGCAATAAGTCGCCTTTGATCTTCATTTCTAGCGGAAACATCAGTGCCCAGAGTCCTCTGTAGACTTTCGGCAATCAAGATGAGTATATCTTTCATACGCGACAATTCTGCAGTGCCATCTTCTAAAATACGTACGGCCACTGATTCATCGCGTTCAGTTGCCTGAGGTTCCGGAGGAATATCGGCTGAGCTCATAGATGGTGAAGATTTTGGATCATAGCCTATAAAAGGCTAGCGAGATACCGTAGAGATAGAATTGAATGGAAGAAATCCTCTTGAGGGAGCAGATTCTGAACGAATCTATCACTCAAGCAAGAAAATGAATGGCCGTGCTTACTTTTTGCCTTACGGTTGAGTAGAAGTAGTTCTTGAAGCCTGTAATGCGACGGCATTAACTTCGTCAGGAGACCAATGCTGAAATAGAAGTTCGACGGTGTTCGGCTCACGAAAGATTTTTTTAACCAGAGTAGGTACTTCATCGCCGTTGCCTTTGATTTTATGAGCTTCAATTACATTTTCCTGCACGCGCAGCTCCGCGACCAGTTTCTCCACATTTGCCGGACTGGTGTGGACTTTGAACGTGGGTATTATCAACCATTTGGGCAGTTCTTCTTGCCAGCTTTGAGGTATATGGATCTCCAACAAGATGGAATCCCTTGTTTCAAGAATAATATCCTGAACGAAATCATTGGGATTGAAACAAAGTTTTCTATCTATTTTTAGAGATTCCACCCTCAGCGGTACGATGATGTCAGGAAGTAAAAATGCATCGTTTCTGCGCAGTTGTTTTTTGGCGGGATCAGAGTCGCTCTGCACAGCGAGGTTTAATCTTTGTTTGTTCCCGCTCATGACGCGTGTCATGGTAATCCTGATGGTCTGCTGGTCCATTCGTATGAGAATTGTACGATTCAATAAATCAGCGTCCGCTGGTAGCTCATCCCACGAGAGCACTTTTTCCGACTGTGCTTCATTTGGTACGACTGGCTCCAGCACTCGTCGCGCATCGTGTGCCATCATGTTGCTCACGTATGCTATTGCGGTGTATGTCAGTGCCGTGCGGATTTTCTTCCCCACATCTCGCCAAGATAATTCAGTCGTTTCAGAAGATGGAAGTCGAAGATTCATCCCTTCAATCTATGCACCTTTCAGTGTCTATTCAATTTTCTGAGTGCCTAATCTCTAGACAGCCTATTAGGAAGCCCAATTTAGACTGTTTTCGTATCGCACTTTCTTTGCGCCTTTGACGATCGAACCGATGGGATAGCAGTCCACGCCGCGGCCCTGCAAATGCTTCTGAATTGTCTCGCTCGCCTGTGGATCGACGACCATTGTGAGGCCGACGCCCATGTTGTAGGTCTTGAGCATCTCTGCATCGTCCACGTTCCCCGCATCGCGGATGGCTTTGAAGATCGGCAAGATACGGATAGCCGATGCATCGATCTGGGCGTCCAGATCTGCCGGCAGCACGCGGTTTAAATTGCCTTCGATGCCGCCGCCGGTGATGTGTGCCATACCGTGCAGACCGGAGTTGTCGAACAATTCCTTGATGTCGGCCAAGTAGCAGCGATGTGGTGTCAGTATTGCGTCGAGGAATGTCTGACCATTTACGTCTTTCTTCTCAAGCGTCGGATCGGCCTTCATCAGTGCGCGAATCAACGTGTAGCCATTGGTGTGCGTTCCACTGCTCGCCAGTGCGAGGACAACGTCCCCTTCCTTAATGGCGGAGCCGTCGATGATTTTTGATTTGTCGACGATGCCGACAACGCTCGCGGTGAGCACATACAATCCCGGTTCGATCATGCCCGGTTGCTCGGATGTTTCGCCACCGGTGAGCACGCAGCCTTGTGCTTTACATGCGTTGGCGAACGACTCGACGATTTTCTGCACGACCGGCTTTTCGATTTTTCCGCAGATGATTGCGTTTTGTATCGACAGGGGAGTGGCGCCCATCACGGCGATATCGTTGATCAGATGGTTGATCGTGTCTTCGCAAATCGATTGCACGCGACCGTTGCGAAAGGCGAGGATTTGCTTGGTGCCCGGTTCTTCGGTCTTGAGGACAAGAACTGGCTCGTCGTAACCCGGGAAACTTGCATCGAACAGCGACGCGAAGGCGCCCACCTTGTTGAGTACGCGTGCATCCGCCGTTTCCAGAATTTTGGCGAATCCTTCTTTGGTCGCTTCTGCATTGGCGATATCGACGCCGGCCTGGGAGTACGTGAATTTCTGAGTCATGAGCGAGAGGGGATGCGTCTATAGTCTTTAGTCTGTAGTCGTTAGTCAAACATAAATACGCAAAGCAAGTGACAGTCTCACCGCTACAGGCCTGTCTCAGCTGCCGATCGACGTGATTTTGATTTTCGAGGCCGCGTCTCCCGCATGTGCCGGATGTTCTTTAGTGCCCTTGTGTCCGTTGGCATCGAAATAGCCGCCGACGCTGTCGCGGACAATCCTGCCTTCTTCCAGCCGGATCACGCGAGTTTTGAGCGAGTCGACCAGATTGCTGTCGTGCGTGGCGAGAATGATGGTGGTTTTCTCCAGGTGAATCTGTTTGAACAGTGACATGATTTTGAGTGCCTGTTCGGGATCGATATTGCCGGTCGGTTCATCGGCCAGCAGGATGATCGGTTTGTGGACGGTAGCACGAGCGATGGCGACGCGCGTTTTTTCGCCGCCCGACAGTGCAGCCGGCAGCATGTTGGCTTTCTTCGATAATCCTACCTGTTCGAGCAGTTCGCCCACGCGTTTCTTGATAATCGCATCGCTGGCGCCGCACGCCTCCAGAGGAAAAGCGATATTCTCGGCAACGGTTCTTCCGCGCAGCAGCTTGACGTCCTGGAATACCACGCCCACTTTGCGCCGAAACAGCTGCATGGCCGGGTGCGGTACTTTGCGCAGTTCTACGCCGTCGATCTCGATACTTCCGCTGGTCGCATCTTCGGCTCCGATAAGCAGGTTGATGATCGTCGATTTGCCAGCGCCACTCGGGCCGGTAAGACAGACGAACTCCGTCGGGTCGACCCGAAATGACACATCGTGCAATACGACGGTCTTGCCGTATGACTTCGATACGTTCTTCACCTCGAGCATGGTCGAAAGTGTATCAGCCCGGGACGAAATTGAGAATTGAGAATTAAAAATGAACCTGCTCAATTTTTCTCACACACCACATACACTTCTCTGCTCCGGTCTCTGGTTGCTTTGACAGTGACGACTCGCACGTTCTTCCATAATCGTTTTATATCACGCAGAAACTCGTCGAAGTCCGCGCCGCGAAATACCTTCATCACGCATTTGCCATGAGGTTTTAAAACCGTGCCTGCCAATGCCAGTACTGCCTGGCTGAGTTCGATGGATCGCCATTGATCCACGTCTTTCACGCCGCTGGTCGACGGTGCGATATCCGAGAGCACCACATCAACGCTAGTGATGTTTTCGTTCGCAAGGATTTTCTGAATGGCCGCCATATCCGTCATGTCGGCTTGATACAGATGAACGTTATCAGCCACCGGTTCGATCTCTGTCAGATCGATGCCGACGGCTTTTCCCTTCGGTCCAATCTTGATGGAAACATACTGCAGCCAACTGCCGGGAGCGGCACCGCAATCGATGAGCGTCATGCCCGGCTTCAGCAGCCGGAAGCGCGCATCGAGCTCCTGCAGTTTGTACACCGATCGCGCACGAAAGCCCTCCGCGGCGGCGCGCTGGCTCCATTTGTCGTTGGGGGTGTAGGGCTTGGGCACAGGGATGAATGTACAATGAAGAATAGACAATGGACAATGCTTTAAAAGGCAACAGCCTCCATTGTTCATTATACATTGAACATTTTACATTCATTTGAGCGGGTCTTTCTTCGGCACTCCCACATCACGCGGGAATTTTTTTGGCAGTGGCGACAAACCTTTGCGAAAGACGAGTAACTGACGTTCGCCCCAGTCGCCGGGCAATGTATAGCGGTAGCTCTCGCTGAAAGGTACATAGAGTTGCACTTGCGCCTGCTTCGATTCTTCCAGTTCCTGTTCGACGGTCAGGCTTTTCCAGAGGACGATAGTGCCGCCCGGTTTGACGAACGGACTGCAGTACTCAAGCAACACGTTGATCTCGGCCACCGCACGCGAGGTGACGATGTCGAACTGCTCTCGATAGTGCGGATGATGACCAATCTCTTCGGCGCGCCCTGCGATCAGCTGCGCGTTTCTTATTTTCATGGGATCGATAATGCGTTGCACGGCATCGATCTTTTTCTGCGTACTGTCGAGGCCGACCAACTGTGCGTCCGGCAAGCAGATGGCAAGTGGCAACAACGGAAAGCCGCCGCCGGTTCCCATGTCCAGAATTTTAACGCGTTGATTGGTCGAAAGCTTTGGGAGCAGATCGAGGAACGCGAGCGAGTCGAGAATGTTGCCGTTCCAACATTGCTCTTCTGTGCGCAGGGCCGAGAGGTTTATCTTCGAATTTTCCTCCAGGAAAATCTGAGTCAGCCGGTGGAGTTCTTCTTCGTGATCAGGGGGAAGCATCAGGAGTAGTGTACGTTATTCGTGATTCAATCAATAGTTCAAGGATATTGAAGTCTGTTGGGCTTTTGCTATGCTTCAGTCATGCCTCACGGACAACGCGTCGCGGAATTCCTGCTTTCAATCGGTGCGGTCAAACTGTCACCCAACGATCCTTTTACGTGGACCAGCGGGATTAAATCGCCCATCTACTGTGATAACCGGATGATCTACAGCCACCCCGAGGCGCGGTCGTTTATCGCCGATGCATTGGTATCGCGCGTGAAAGCGCTGCATGTGGAGCCGGATGTGATCGCCGGCACGGCGACGGCGGCTATTGGCTGGGCGGCGCTGGTCGCGGACCGCATGGATTTGCCGTTTGTGTACGTGCGCGCCAAAGCCAAAGAGCATGGCGCCAAAAAACGTATCGAAGGCGATCTGCCCGAAGGCCGACACGTAGTGGTGATCGAAGATCTGATTTCGACCGGCGGCAGTTCGGTCTCGACGGTGCAAGCGCTGCGCGAAGAAGGAAAATGTTCGGTCACAGATATCGTCGCTATCTTCACATACGAATTCCTCAAAGCGACCGAATCAGCACAGACCGAGAGCGTGAAGTTTCATCCGCTTACAAGCATCACCACGTTGCTCGAGGCGGCGCAGAATGATGGCCGCATCACGCCGAGTGAAGCACGGATGGTGGCGGAGTTTGTGGAGAGCCCGGAGGATTGGCAGAAGACATTGTGAATAAATTCGAAATCCGAAGCACGAAATTCGACGTGCAGAATTATATCTTGTAGTTTTTTCTTTTTAAAAACTCCCCTGCCGCATTGCGGCAGGGGAGTGGTCCTTTGCGTTGGCTTTCTCAGTGGCTCTCAGGCCGTGTACTTGGTTGACTTGATCAGCGAGTCGGACAGGCCGAGGCCGGTGAACGTGACTGCCGTGGTGATGTCCCGGTCGGTCCACTCGACCTTGTCGGTCTCGAGGGCGACCTGAAGCGATGAACTCCGCGCCGGGTCGATCTTGGTGTCGAGGACTTCGGCTTCCAGCACGAAAGTCGCATCTGTGCCTCCGTCGATCCGCGTGTCGATGGGCTTATCGTCGAGCCCGGTGACGACGACGCGGAACGATCCGCTTGCGGTATCGCCAGTGACGGCTGTTCCGTCCATGTTGACGATGGTGCAATTCACCCATTGAGCCGAGTTGGCCTTGTTATAGAGCCGGAAGCTTCCGGCGCTGAAGGCGACGTTCGAGGTGTTGACGACGAACGACAGCGAGTCGATGATCGTCTTGTTCAGGCCATCCTTGTCGTTGTTGGTCGGGGCGGTCGAAATCTTGTATTGACCGACCGCCCTGTGGCTGCCAACAGGCACCGAGGTGCCGTTGGCGTTGGGGTCTGCGTTGGTGACGGACGTGATCAGAGACCCCGTCGTCATGGACATCCCGAACATGATGTCCTGGTTGAGGCTGACCGAATTGGTCCCGATGAACACTTCGCCGGTGGCGAGGGGATCGCCGTTGTTGCCGTTGAGATTGTTCTGTGAAGTGAGACTACGGGCATGGATAGCACCCGCGCCAGTAACTTCGCTCAGAGCGCTGCCACCATCCAGCACGATCTGGAAAAATTTACCAGACTCGCCGCCTTCCGAATCCGACTTCAGTCGGGCACGGACGATAACGGTGACAGTAGTCCCCTTGGGGACGACGAGCTGCTGACTGTTCAGGCGGGCCGTGAACGTGGTGGCCGGCACGCCGTGCCACAGTAGGGGGACATCGTCTGTGCCAGTTGCACCGATGGTCGCGACGGCGAACGGGGTCGTTGCTGCGTCGAAGTACAGCTCGAAGTGATCGACCGAACGGACCCCTTCGCCGACAGCGGTCAGGTGAATTTTGGTCACGTCCGACGCGTCGATGATCGATGTGAACAGGAAGCGCGCCACCGGATCGGTGCGTTCGCCCAGAAGAGCGTACCCACCGCGGACCGGTGTTGAGTCCTTGACCACGTACAGACTACCGCTCTTGGCGATCGTGTAGTCTGTGCCGGGGGTTGCGATGATCGTGACGTTGTTCGGATCGATGGCCTTGCCGTCGGCCACGGTCTCGAGCTTGGCGTCAATCAGGTTGATCTGGAGGTGACCCGTCGCACTAGATGCGATGTCGGCGTGCACCTCGAATCGGATGCTTGTGTCGGCAGGCAGCACGATGCCGCCGCCGATGATGTGGTTGAATGTCACGAATCCGTCTTCGGGAGTGACGTCTCTTTGGACGATCGTGTCGACGCGGTTATCCGCGTCAGTATCCATCCACAAGGTATAGCTCGTGCCGTTGAAGAGCGTGCCGGCCGTCGCTCTGAAGCTGACGGACGTGAGTAGCTCGTCGATGGCGTCACCGTTCTCGGTCGAGGCGCGAGCCTCGAAACGATAGAGGGTGAGGTTTTTCTGGTTGCTGACGGCCGTGTCCGTTGATGGACCGGCCTTGCTGACAATGTCCGCCGTGTAGATCACCGGGTTGGTGACCAAAGTACGGACCGTTGGAGCATTGAACACGTTGACGCCCGCGTGGGCGACAGGAGTGTTCGAGAGAACTGTTCCGTCCGGAGTGGACGGATCGGTGGCCAGACTAATCAGGATATCCTTCCTCTGGCCCGGGAGGAGCGAGAAGGTAGGACTCGTGACGAGGCGGTCGCCGTCTGAGCTGTTACCGTCGCCGCCTGTGTACGTCATGTACCCAGGAAGCAAGTCGGTGATGTAGACGCCGTCGACCGCAAGGGGGCTCGTATTGATAACGGTGACCGTTGCGGTGAAATTGCGCCCAGCGGTGACAATGGACGGCCCAGTGGCCGCTACCGACACCGTCGGCTGGACGATGCTTGTCAGCGTGGTTGGCGTCGTGATCGTCGTCGATCCGTAATGGACCTCCGCCGTGTTGGACACGATCGTTCCGTTGCTGGCATCTGGGTTGGCTCGGATGCTGATACGTACCGCCGTCTGCTCGCCAGGGGCGAGTGAGAAGGTCGGTGTGGTAACAGTTCCGTTTGCGTATGTGTTTCCATCTCCACCGGCGTACTGGAAGTTCGCCGGCAAAGTGTCGGTGACGTACACGTTCGTTGCTGGTGCGGAACCGATATTCTGAATGTAGATCGTCTCGGTACCCACGTCGCCGGCGACCAAGTTGCTGGGAGCAGCAGTGGCTGTGTTGAGCCTGGCCTGTCCGACGATCGCATTGACCGTGGGGTTGCCGAGCTTGAACGTGACGTTCTTCGAATTTACCTGCTTGGCGACCGCATCGGTGAACTGCACCGACGAGAACCTCAGCCCAAAAGGACCGGGTTTTGCATCAGGGCGGACATCAATCGTGGTCACGAAGCGGAGGCTTTGGAAGCCAGGGTAATTGAACAGGGTTTGGTAGACCTTGAAGTCCAGTTTCCCCGTTCCGTTCGGAACTGCTCTGGCGATTTCGAGGTCGCCTCGGCCGTCGTTGTTATAGTCCACCAGGAGGGTGGGCCGTCGTGATGGAATCTCGGAGCGTCCGACTGCCCACGGTGGGCAGAAGCACAATGTCTCGGACGGCGCCTGCAGAACCGCTGGTTAGTTTGGTCGTGATGGAGATCGCCGTGATGCCGGCGGCTCCGGTCTGCAGTTGCTTCGGCGCTGGGCCGCTGCTGGTGACCAGGAACTTGTCGGTGACGACAGCGCTCAGGACCAGGCGGTCCTCGAGGCCCTCAAGGGATTGCGGTTTGAAACCGCGACCCTTGCGGGAAGCCAAGGTGCGGGTCCGGGACGCGAAGAAATTCTGGAAACGCAGCATTGAATAATTCCTCTCAGAAAAGGGGAGACACGAAAAACAGGTGAACTGTAACTGTATTGTTGATCAGTACTTGAGAAAGCCGTTGCTGCAAAGGATCATACGAGATCCAATGCGCATCAAATTGCTACGACTTACTCGCGCGCTGGATTATCAGAAAATACAACATTTATATAAAAATGTCAATATATGATATTTGCACCAGTCGCTAAGTCGTTTTGCTTCTATACACCATGAAAAAACTCTTAAAATGAGCAAATTATGTATTCAAGTGTGGTTTCTTACTAAAATTGCTTCAAGAATCGCAAATCTCCTTCATAAAACGCTCTTAGATCAGGTATCTGATGCTTGAGCATGATCATGCGTTCGACGCCGAAGCCGAAGGCGAAGCCCTGGTATTTGTCGGCATCGATGCCGCAATTTCTGAGGACGTTTGGATGCACCATGCCGCATCCGACAATCTCAAGCCACTTGCCCTCGCGACTCTGCGACTCGTCTCCCTGCCATTTTATATCCACTTCCAGACCCGGTTCCACGAATGGGAAGTAGCCGGTGCGGAAACGGAATTCTGCTTTGGATGAAATCAGTTCGCGGATGGCGGTGATCATCACCGCTTTCATATTGGCCAGCGATATGTCAGGTCCCACCATCAATCCCTCGAACTGGTGGAACATCGGCGAGTGCGTGGCGTCGGAATCTTTGCGGTACACCTTGCCCGGACAGATCATGCGGAATGGAGGCGTGTGATTCTGCATGTAGTGCACCTGCACCGGCGATGTATGTGCACGCAGCAGCCACTTGTTATCCGGCTCACTCGGTAGATCCAAATAGAACACATCCTGCATATCGCGTGCGGCGTGATGCTTGGGGAAGTTGAGCAGGTCGAAGTTGTATTCCTCCGACTCCACTTCGTTGCCGTAGGCGACATCGAATCCCATGCGGCCGAACACTTCTTCCACCTGTCGCATGAACTCGGGGATCAGATGAAGATGTCCGCGTTCCGCTGCCGGTAATTCCAGCGTCACATCCAAGCGATCCGTGTCGGCGATAGAGGAACGTGCTGCTTGCCTGAGCGCGCTCGTACGGGCGGCCAGTGCCTCCACGATTTTTTTCTTCCATTCATTCAGCTCCTGACCTTTGGCAACTCGTTCTTCCTGCGACAGCGTGCCCAGCGCTTTGAGCGCGAGTGTCATCCCTCCTTGCTTGCGGCCGAAGATGTCTTGCTCCATTGCTTCGAGCGCCGTCTGCGTATCGGCATGTGCGATGGCATCTAGGAAGCCTTGCCAGTCTTGTGACGATTGGGTCATGTGGCAAGACTATACCTCAAGGGCATCGTGAGTTGATAGTCTCTACGGCAGGTTGATCGTCCTCTTAGTGTAGGTTCGCTGTCGCGCCGTCTGCGTTTTTGACCACCAACACATAGAAGGTATGAGGATGGAGATTGACGGCGTCGGCGGAGTCGTCGGCGGCGAGCCAACTGACGCCGTTTGCAGCGCTCAGATCCTGCAAAGTATCAGACAGAGCTGTGTCGTTCGTGGCGGCAGGGGATGCGGCAAATTTTCCGGGGAACTGATGGCGGAAATCCTGATCTTTCGCATGGAGGATTTCCTCAGTCGTATCCGGAGCGGAATACTCATAGAGATAGAATGCTGCGGGACTTCCGTCGGCCTTCCGCAATGAAAGATCGAATGATCGCGTTGTCTGAGTATCCGGCGTATGGAGAAGGTAGAGCGTGTTCTGATCAAAGTGCATACATCCCTGAAGAGTCGCCTGACGTACCGGCACTTGGCCTTTCTTGCCGATGAGTACGGGCGGTTGCTGATTCTGACTGCTGCAATCATCAATGGAACGCGCAAGCCGGTAGACCGCCGTCTGATTGGCTTGCAGTGTGATAGTAACCGTACCTGTCGACACGGGAGCAATCAGATTGCCGGTGAAATAATCGTAGAGTGCCTGCGGCTGGTAGGGCAGATCCTGAAAGGTGAGAGAAACAGTTTGTGCGTGTGGCAATGTGTTGATCAGGAACACGTAGCCTTCGGACGCATAATTTCTGGTGCCAATCATCACGTCCGTCGAAGACGGTGTAGCCGACCAGTCGGTCCAGTAGGGCTGGCGCAGAAGCGGAAGCATCTGGTCAATCTCCTGCCGAAGCAGAGGGATTTCGTTCCAAACTGGACGTGCGCTTATATCGGTGCAGCCCACTGCATCCTTATTGCCGTTGGCGAAGTAGTAGCACGCTCCATCACGATAGTACGCGATGCCCGTGCCACCGGTGATGAGATGTTCATACACAAGTCGACGTACTTCTGCGGCATTTCCCTCTTCCGAAATCACGCCGATGCCCAGCGGGCTGGTCTGTCCTTCGATGTGGCGTAGGACCGTAGCCTGTTCCTCGGTGTTCATCCACAGGGTATCTGCTTGCCATGTTTCAGCGGCATCACGCAGGTACATCTCCACCATATCAGTCAGGTTATGATACGTCCGGGCCAAGCCTGTCTGTCCCGCGAGCATCGAGATCGGGTAGTGTCTCTTTCCCGTGCTATCCGTATCAATACTCTTCACCAGGTCGGTTACTTGTTTCAGCATGTCGTACTCGGTGTACTGTTCATTGTCCCAATAATATCCGAGCACGTGGTCCGAGAGCGGCGAGGCGAGTGTGGCTGTCAGGAAGGATGACAACTGCGACAGATTCCCGTACGACGCGGAAGTGGATTTGGCCAGGTATCCCGTCAGATCGATCATGATCCGCATGCCATCCGGGTTGAAGGTCGAAACGGCATTTTTGGCCGCCGGAAGGGTGGAGATTGCGTAGTCAGGCCACGTCCATGCCGTGCAGTTGAATCCCTGCGCCGAATATGTGGACAGTTTGTCGGCAGATGATGCGTTATAAATGCAGAAAGGGAAAAACGGTTCCCAATGCGTTCCTTTGCGTACCGAAAAATGTCCCTGCGCATCAACCCGTGTATCGGAGCCGTCGAACGTATTTTTCGCAGAAGCCGGTTGCTCCAGGCTTAGGCCCTCACCCATATAGAAATCATCCAGCCAGACAGTCGCATCATCAACCGGGCTGGCCACGCGGTAATACTTCAGTTGTATATGTGTCTCGCCTTCTTTGGGCGTGAAGAAACCAGCGATCTCCTGCCAGTATCTGCTCGTCGTCGTGCCCTGCCGATAGATGAAAGCGTTATACAGAAAGTTGTAGCTCTGCGTCGCGGGATCGTAGTGATACACGCCGATCATGAGGTACGTATAAGTCGGCCATGTATCGGTTTTCATGAAAGCGGACATCGTGTAGGCTTTGCCCTCTTCGACCGGCAGAAAATTGCTGGCGATAGCTGACCCCGAGTTTGTCAGACGTATTGAGCCACCTGTCCCTCTGCTGACAGAAGCGTCGAAGGTGGAGCCGTGAGTCAGTGTCCAGAAAGAGGTATTCGTGATGCCGGGGTCGGACACTAGATTCGAATTCACTCGTGTAAGTGGCGGTCCGTCGGGACCGGAGGGGCCCTGGTTATTCGGTGACGGGGAGAACCCAAGGTCGCTGCGAAAAAATCCAGAGCCTGCAAAACCGGATAAAAAGAATCCGACAAGAACAGCAAATGCGGCACAATAGAGGAGCGCACGGCCTGTTTTTTTATGTGTCCACATATCATAGTATTTTAGCATAATTAATACATTTTGTCATTAATACAGACAGATGGCTCTATTATGCGTTCAATGCCATTTCGATCAACACGCAGATCGCCACGACCATCAGTGATATCCACCAGGTAAAGAGGCCCAGTATGGAGAACAGTATGATGCTGATGACGGCAATGCCCACCAGGATTCCCTGTCGCAGCGAGATGCTCAGCAGTTTTCCTGCATCCCATGAGTGAATGGGGAAGTGACTCCAGATGGCATAGAATACCAGCGTCATCACCGTGCCGACCGTCAAAAAAAGGCTGATGAGAAACGCCGGAATCGCCTGGTTCGGTGATTCAAGTGGGCTCACGCGATGGAGCACGACCAAAAGTGATGTGAACGACAGTAGCGCCGAAATCGATATACCAAAAAGAAGCGAAGTCATCGGAGCCTGTAGTCTATAGTTTGTAGTCGAGAGTGCACAACTTTTCTCAAGATGAATGACTCTTTCGTTCATCTAAAAATTTCTTCAGCGCCGAGAAATCATCGTACAACGCCTGGCGCAATCCGCCGTTATGCAGCGCGGCGGCCGGGTGATATATCGGGAACACCGTCATGTGATCAGTCAGCTTCTGTGGTTTGCCGTGCGCTTCGGTGATGCTGATGTTGGTGAAGAAGTGTCCAAGCGCATGACGTCCCAGCGGCACCACCACTTTCGGTTGGATCAGCGCGATCTCGGCCATTAACCACGGCATGCATTGTTCTTTTTCTTCCGGTGTCGGGTCGCGGTTATTTGGCGGGCGATACTTCACCACATTCGAAATATAGACATCGCCGCGTTCGAGTCCGATGGATTTGAGGAGCTCATCCAAAAACTGTCCGGCCGGTCCCACGAACGGGCGGCCCACTTCGTCCTCGCGTTGTCCCGGTGCCTCGCCGATGAACATGATCTCGGCTTTCGGATTCCCTTCGCCCAGCACCGGTCGCGACTTTTCGGCTAATTCGCATCCTTTCCAGTCTCTCAGCTTTTCCTGCAGGTATTCGAGGGTGATGGGCATATGATGACTTTAGCATGATAAAGCAGAGGAATCGACGGCTATGTGACAAAAATCTTCATAAGAGGTTTGCACTTTCCGTTGCCGCTAGTACGATGTTTCCATGGTCTTCTCCAAGAAAAATGCCGGTAAATGGGTTGCCAGTAAAAGTGGCAAAGTAGTAGCAACTGCTTCTAAATTAGAAGTGCTTGTGCGAAAAATCGATACCAGAAAAGACAAAAAGAGCATCCGTTTTGATAAAGTGCCTCCAGCTAACTTTGTAGGCTTTTATGGAGTTTGAGTATACAAAAAAAGAATGTGATTTAGGTACGGTATTTATTCCAACATTGCCCATTTCTTTCAATGGATTCCCAGTCGGTCATGCACTTATTGATACAGGAGCAGAAATGACACTTTTACCTATGGAAATAAATAACATCTTACAATTGGAGTTGGATGTCGAGCGTTCTATTGATGTTGGGAGCGCCGGTGGAGGGAAATTTAAAGCCATTCCTTCTAAAAAGAAAATTCTTTTTACGCTCGAACATAGTGGTTTCCGGCCGTTGAGTTGGAAAGGAACTGTATATTTTGCGCCACGCCAAGATGCGATCCTTCTTGGGCAATATCAATGTCTTTCGGAGCTCACAATCACACTTGATGCACCTAATCATAAAATTTATGTAAACCTATGAAAAGGTTGGTGGAGCATACGAGATTCGAACTCGTGACCTCTTGCATGCCATGCAAGCGCTCTAGCCAGCTGAGCTAATGCCCCACGGTAATGTGAATGATTGATAGTGCGGACTAACGCGCTACAAGCGGTTGTTTTCTAAGGCGGCGATTTGTCGCCGCTAGGCCAGCTGAGCTAATGCCCCAAAATTGCCTCAATAATATTTATGGTGCACCCGGCAGGATTTGAACCTACGACTTCCAGATCCGCAATCTGGCGTTCTATCCGGGCTGAACTACGGGTGCACAGAGCAAAAAGAGCGCGTTACCCCTTTGGGGCCAAGGAAAGGTAGCATTGGCAAGGCAGCCAGACAATCTAAAAACAGCCTGCATTCTGGTGTTATTTCCAGAAAGAGCGGCGCTCAAACAATGTTATTTGATAAAAAGTGAAATTATTTTAAAGTGCAATTATGCGTTCACTACCCGACAATGATAGTTTTATGAAGGTTGAAAACGGCGAACAGGCTCATACGGGCGAGTGGGCACATGCTTGTATTCTGTCTGTTGCAAGCCATACGCGCAGTACAGCCGGATACATCAGTCATTTGTATCGTTCCTTTGATCCGCAGGGTCGAGAGGGCGAGGTGGAAACAAATCCAAAGCTCATCGAATTCATCGACGCAGTCCGTTGTGATTTTGGGAATGACGTTCGCATGACCGTACGAGGTGCGACGTATCTGCTGGGAAAAGAAGTACTGGGACCGTGGAGAGCGCAGCACGATGCTCAACGCGCTCATTTCCTAGAAATACTAAGGACAAATGGTTTTCCAGACGAAGCAGTGGATGTGCGTTGGGCGGAGGAGTCGACCCTTACGAGGCTGCATTTTAATTCATCGAATGGAACTCTGCGGGAGGAGACACACAAACTATAAAGACTGTTATAATGAAAGCATGCAACAGAATTGCAAGCAGTGCGCCGTAACGTTCGATAGTACCGACAGTGATCTGCAGTTCTACGACAAGGTATCGCCCGTCTTCGGGGACAAGAAATATCTGATCCCGCCACCCACCCACTGCCCCGACTGCCGGGAGCAACGCCGGCTGGCCCAACGCAATGAACGTAAATTGCATAAGGATGTCTGCGCACTCTGCGGCAATTCCATCATTTCCTCTCTGCCGCCGGATAGTCCGTACACCGTGTACTGCATTCCGTGCTGGTGGTCCGACAAATGGGATGCGTTCAGTTATGGCCGCGATTTCGATTTCTCGCGTCCGTTCTTCGAGCAGTTTCACGATCTGCAACGTGACGTACCCAAGGCGTGCGTCTTGCAACTCAATAATGAGAACTGCGATTACAACCAGCTGATCGCCTACAGCAAAAATGCCTACATGTGTCCTGGCAGTTATTTCGTGGAAGATTGCATGTATGTGCGCAAGAGCCAGTACTGCCGTGACTGCGTGAACAGCAATGCGCTCAACAAGTGTGAACTGGTCGCCGATAGCACTAACTGCGATGGCTGCTTTTCATCGCATCATCTGATCAGTTGCCGTAACTGTTCGTCATCGAGTTACCTGAGTGACTGCACGAGTTTGAAGGACTGTTTCATGTGCAGTGGAATCCAGAACAAACAGTACTGCTTCAAGAACAAGCAGCTCGACAAAGCGGTCTACGAAAAAACGCTGGAGCAATATGCAAAAGTGTCACCGGATGCGCTGATGAAAGAGTTTCAAGCGTTCAATCAGACCATCGTCAAACGCGCACAGATACAGCTCAACAGCGAACACTCGACCGGCGACTATTTGTACAATTGCCACAACGCGCTCAACTGTTCCGACTGCTTCAATATTGAGGACTCCAAATACGTTCTGGAGTCCGAGGGCGTGAAGGACTCGATGGACATATCGATGCATGATAAGGACATTGTCCTCTGCTACGAGATGACCACCGCCGGTGAGAAGAACTACCTGACGAAGTTCTGCTACTGCACCGTCGCCTCACCGCAGTCGATGTACCTGACATCGTGTTTCTATCTGTCGGATGGCTTCGGTTGCGACAGCATCCATGGCAAACATCAGTACTGCATCCTCAACAAGCAATACACAAAACAAGAGTACGAAGCGCTGGTGCCGCGGATCGTCGAGCATATGCAGAAGACCGGCGAGTGGGGCGAGTTCTTCCCGATCGAGACAAGCTTATTCGCCTATAACCAGACAATCGCCCAGGATCACTACCCGACGACGAAGGAAAAAGCAGTAGCGAAAGGATGGCAGTGGCGAGACGAAAAAAATGAGACGCTTCAAGTAGAGAAAGTCATTCCGGCCGCACAATTGCCGTCGACGATTGACGATATTCCTGACGACATCCTCAACTGGGCCATCCAGTGTGAGGCGACCGGCAAGCCGTATCGCATCATCAAACAGGAACTGGCCTTCTACAGGAAAATGAAACTTCCTATTCCACGATTGCATCCCGATGAGCGCCATCGTCGCCTCGTCGCTCTGCGCAATCCGCGTAAACTCTGGCAACGGCAGTGCGCGGACTGCGGCACGGAGATTCACACAACTTACGCGCCCGATAGGCCCGAGACGGTGTACTGCGAAGCGTGCTATCTCAAGGCTATCTATTGAATTAGATGGGCACACAGCGTTTTCACCTTACGGCAGCCGTCTACGCTCTGTTTAGAGCTAAGGAGAATATTCTACTTTTGAAGCGAAAAAATACCGGCTACGAAGACGGGAACTACGGTTTGGTGGCTGGGCATTTGGATGGAGGAGAGACGCCTATCGATGCGCTTATCCGTGAAGTGCAGGAAGAAGCAGGAGTTACGATTATAAAAGATGACATCACCTTCGTGCATGTCATGCACCGAATGTGTGATGATGGCGAGAGAGTCGGTTTGTTTTTTGAGATATACAACTGGAAAGGAGATATACAGAATAATGAGCCAGATAAATGTGAAGAACTCCGTTGGTTTCCCATCACAGAACTTCCGACAAATACTATTGCCCACGTCCGGTCAGCTATTGATGAATACCAAAAAGGAAACTTTTATTCGGAGCGAATCGGGTAAATTGCCTCTGTTACTGTTGCCCGAGCGCCAACTCCGACAGAATTGTCAGTAACATAAACGGATACTGCTCCTTTCCATTTTTATCGACGAAAGAGAAAGACAATCCGTACTTGTAGTGCACCTCGCGGAAACAGGTCGACTGGAAGCAATTGTTCACCGGGTCAGTGGTCTTGGCCAGGTTGAGGAGTCCGGCTTCGTAGGTGGCAAGTGGTGCGTACTGCGATGCCAGTTCCCCCCAGGCATAGATGCCGGCGGTGGTAAGGCAGGAGCGACCGCTATCTGACATGCTGCAGTAGAGCGAAGGTGCGATAGCATCTTCCTTGCCAGTGTGATGGTAGCTGACGCGATACCAGCCATCCGTGCCGTCGAAGAAGTTGCGGATGATCGGCTTTTGGAAATCGCCGCGGAACACGCGGTACATATACTGATTGGCCAGCAGTCGCACCTCGTCATCAGTCGGGAAGTCCGTGCCGGTTGCGCCTTTGTTGTCGATGAATGAACGGAAGGTGAACGGCACACGGAAGAAGTGCGACACATCCCAGCTGATTCCCGGCTTATTCGATTTTTCGTTGATCGTCGGATAGGCCTGTCCTTCGTAACCCGAATAGTCGTTGTCGACATAGCCGTCGTAATCGCCATTGAAGTACGATGCGCTATCGACAATGTTGCCGTCAAAATCACGCGTGTCGTGGTACACTGTCCGTTTCGCTCGCAGCAAGGTAATTCCTGCATCGACCAAATCCTTCATCCGTTGCTTCTCATCTGCAGTGAGCGAGACGAGAGATGGGTCACGCTGATTTGCACCAAGCATTTCCGCTGCCGCCGCGACGACCATTACATGCGCGTCGCTGTAGGCAAAACCCGGTTGACCGTTTTTTATCAGTTGATTCTTCAAGGTAGCCACCACGCTGGCATCAAATCGCAGAACGTGTTCACGCGCGATCCACTGCGTGTACAGCGTTGCGAATTGCGTCATGTCCGGTGTGCGCGATGCCGCAGGCAACGAAGCGATGGTGCGGATCAGTCGCGATGCCGGGTGTAAGAACTGTGCATTGCACAGATAGCAGTCACGTAATCGGGATCCGGTGGCACTCAATTTTTCAATCCAAATCATGGTATGGACAGAATCCGCTCCTTGACTCGCGCCGAGCAGGACTTTACTGACACCGGAACCGGTTTGCATGGCGCGCAGATCGCCGAGCGTCGTCACTCGGTTCTGATAAAAACTGACGTAGTACTTCGACAGTTCATCCATCATGTCGATGTCCTGGGTGCCGAGTGCCCAGTCGACGCCGATGCGTGCGCCAAGCATCGCGTAGTATGCCTCCTGTGCCGTCAGATCGATAAAAGATTGGGGCCATGAATCGTCTCTGATCCAGCTGCCTGAGCTGTACATGACGCCTGAGTCTTGTTTAAGCCAGTTTCTTCCGGTTGTTGCCCATCCCTTCATAAAGTACGTTTTGTACTGCGTCGCGATCTGTGATGCGTTCAGTACCGAAATGGATATGCTGCCTGTTCCGTACGGGACTGCGGTACCTATTTTGCACTCCGTTGTACACAAGGCCGGCCCGGTTCCATTGAGCGACCCTGCATCACATTCTTCAGTGCCTGCTTTCCAGTTGTCACCGCATACAGGTGCGGGATGCAGACTGATGGTTGCTTGCGGATCGTTGATGATGAGGATGTAAAGAGATGATGGCTCAAACAAGACACCGCCGCTGCCGGTCGGTCGTAATTGAACGCCTCGCGTCTGTTCGAACAGACTCAGGCTGTTGGCATGGGTGGAATCCTGATTTCGCGATTTGCCGGAAGCGAAAAAATTTCCGCTGGGGAACCGTTGGCTGAACAAGAGCGCATTTTTGTTTTTGATTTCCTCCGTCGCATTGCTGTCTGAGTATTTATATCCAAAGTAATCGACGTTCATGCCGAGGGCCACATCCATGGGGAGAGGAGTGAAGCCAGCCGGCGTGTGCACCAGGTAAATTTTGTTTTCTCCAAGTGGTTGGCTATCCTGGTCCGAAAAATCGACGCTGATCACATCGACATTTTTGGAGATGCCGACTTTGCTCAGAGAACTTTGGAACGGAGAAACCGATGTGCGTTCCAGATGGTTCGAGGAACCAGTGATTTTTAAGACGATGATTCCTGTCAGTACAAACAGAACGAAACCAGCGGCAATACGCTGTTTGGCCTGCCTGCTGACAGAGAAACCGGGAGGCATGGTGGGTGTTTTGTGTATCGTACTAGTATACAACAAAAACCGGCTCTTTAGTAGTTCTTATGGATGAATGCGATGCACAATCCAGTGCTTAAAAAACAGCCTGAAATGCTATTCAGGCTGTTTATACAACTGTTCGTTCTTAATCCTTCGTCTTCCGTGGCGGCTTCACGATCGACTTTCCGCGGTAATCCTTGTATTCGGTTGTGATTGCCCGGGAAGAACTGGAGGTAGCTACTTTCACGCTCTTGATCGGTGCAGAGCTACTGGACGAAACGGATGACGACGAAACAGAGCTGGAACTGGAAGAAGAATCCACAGAGGGAAAGACAACTGACGACGTGGAATTCGCGTTGCCTTGCGTGCAACGGTAGGCATCGCAGGAATTCATGGTCACGCCCAGATCGGGACAGCGGACAACCAGACAACCGTCCGACGTTTTTACGTACAAACATTCCGTCTTGCCCGGTTCATTGGTATTAGTCGTCAGAGATGTTGCGGGTGTTATGCCGTTATCACAGCTTTGCACTTTCGGTGTCAGCTCCGTCAGTCGTTTCTGGATCACATCTCTCTTGGCTGGCTCAGTCGTGCTCTGCAGATATGTCTGTACTTCTTTCAGCATCCGGCGATAGTCGTCGCATGTGGGCGGCGGAGCGGTTGTTGTCGTAGTGGCCGGGCGGTTGGCGCAGTTCTGACGGTAGAGCTCGGTCACGCGCTTGAAGTCCGGTCCGTTGGGATCCTTCTGCTTAAGTTCCACGGCTTGGCGGTAAAATGTATCGCAGTCGACGCTAGTGATGGTGGAATCGGCTGTAGTGGGTTTTCCTGCTTCAGAATGCGAGGAAACAGAACTCAGACTAGAAGAGCTGGTTTTTGGGCGCTGCAGGAAATTCGGACACTGTGCATTGAACTGAACGAAGGCATCCTTGCGAGCCTGGGAGCCGTCGGCCGTATTTTTTTGAATAGAATCCCACTGATTGGCACACGTCGTGTTCAAGGTGCTGGTCTCTTGGGCAGTGGCGATCGTAGTGATCAGGCTCGAACCCAGAATCATCACCGCACCGACGGCCGATGCCGACCGCACGAAAGATTGTTGCAGAGAGCGCATAGTAAAAAAGGAAAAGATATGGACTCTGGCAATCTACTGCCCGTGCCATCCCACTGCAAAAAGAATGCTTTGTGCAAGTGGCGCCACTGTGTCGGAATGGTCAGTTAAAAATGGTGTTCTCGACCTGTCTGATCGTCTCTTCCAATTTACCTTCTTCGTTCTTGATCTGCACGTCGCACAGATCGCTGTGTTCCAGTTCGCGCTTCATGCTCTCCAGGCGCCGTCCCAGTTCTTCTTCTCCAATGGGTGCGCGCTTAGTAATGTGAGTGATCAGCTGCTCCTTGCTCTGTGGCAGGATGAAGATCGATTGCAGACGGTACGGAGCAGCGGGACCGGCGAAGAGGGGATTTTCCCGAATATGATCGAAACCCTGTATATCCACTTCGCGAATGACGATCTTGCCTTCCTCGATGGCCGGAATGATTTCTTCGATCAGCGTTCCGTACCGCGTGCCGCCGTGGACGAATGCCCACTCCAGGAATTTGTCGGTTTTGATCAGATCATCAAAGGTGGCATCGTCGACGAAACGATACAGATTGGTCCCTTCGCCGGGTCGTTTCGCGCGCGTCGTGGCCGAACGCGGGAAATGCAGTTCCGGATGCCGTTTTCGGAGCTCCAGCAGTATCACGCTCTTGCCGACGCCGCTGGGTCCGATCAGCAGAACCAGTTTGCCAGGACGGGGGGGATTTGAGGGCATCGAGGCACAATCCTAGCGGAGGACGGCTCCTTGCGCACTCTCAAAATTTCTGCTATTATGGTTGGATTTGCTCATTTACAGGACCGTTCAATTCCCGTCGTTCACACGAGCGATGTGGCAGGGAGAGATGAGGGGTGACGGCGAACACTCCATATTTGGAGCTTGCTTTTCGCGCACAGTCGCCTCTCTTCCCTCCCTGCCTCTAGCGTCACGACACCGCGACCCTTAGAGGTTTCCTCCGCCTGGTAGACCCCGTTTACCGGTGCGAGGGATCCGACACTCTCTTCGACTCTCAGGACGGCTACGACTCCTCGCGAGTTGTGGTCTCGCTCTGAGCGGTCGGAGGGTACACAAACACACACTACCCTTCCTGTGGGGCCAATCACGGGAGCCGATACCCGAGCACTCGGGTTACCCACACACATACACACGAGCGCGCGACTCTCCAATCGCGCAAGGGTAGGGAGTAGCAGCTGCGTCGGAGCTGCAAACGGTTCAACCTTGGTCCTTCCGACCGAGGCGAACACTCCCCGCACCATCCTGGTCTTCAAGAACGGAGATCAGAACGGTGCGGGGTTTTTTCCAATGTGTCCGCCGATGTATGTGATCATTTCTAGGCTTTCTTCATTTGCATATGGGGCGCTATCGCTTTCTTTGTGGCGGTTGCAGAGAAGCATCTCCAGCGTGAGCGCTCGCCTTCTGCTCCCACCCGACTCGCTTTGCTCGTCACCCCTACCCCGCGACGGGGTAGGGGCAGTTCTTCGGTTTCTTCGGCGCCGTCGGAATCTTCGGAGTCCTCCTCTACAAACCCAGCCCTAGATCGGATACCCGACCTCCGCTAGCCTTTTCCCATGCCCAGGCCCAAAGTCGGTATTCTCTACGTCGGCGGTTCGATCGGTATGGTGATGAATCAGAAGACCGGTCGCATCGAACCTGTTGAATCGCTCAGCATGATTCACCGGGCTATTCCGGAAATGCAGAAGGAAGTATCGCTCGATTTCTTTTCGGTTTCCAATGTCGGCTCATCCGACGTGACGCCGGAATTATGGGTGGAGTTGGCGCAGAAGATCGAGTCGCTCTACAACGAATACGAAGGGTTCGTGGTCATCCACGGCACGAACACGATGAACTACACCGCGTCGGCCCTCAGCTTCGCGCTGCAGAACTTGCGCAAGCCGATCATCCTTACCGGCGCGTTGCATCCCATCAACGAACTCACTGGTGACGGCCGCATGAATTTAATTTTCGCCATCCGCGCGGCGCTGCTCGATATCGCCGAAGTAGGTATTGTGCTGGGGCCGCGCGTGTTGCGCGGTTGTCGGGCCAAGAAAGTTGACGAGTCGATTCTGCAAACGTTCGATACGCCGCGCTTTCCGGAACTCGCCGACTTCAGTACGGAAATCTATCTGCACCCGTGGCGCACAGTCCGTCGCAAGCGCACGTTACTTTCCCAGCCCACTTTCGATTCTAATGTCGTCGTCCTCACACTCACGCCGGGGATTTCCAATCATTTTCTGGACGCTGTTCTGGCTATCCGCCCGCATGGCATCATCATGCGAGCATATGGCGTGGGTATGATTCCGGAAGAGCTCTTCCCGTGGCTGCGCAAAGTGGCGAAGGAAGATATTCCGGTCGTCTTCACGTCCCAATCGCTCCGCGGCACCATCGATCTGCACAAATATCGTAAGCAGCTCGTGCTCGAAGAACTTGGCATCATTTCTGGCAAAAACATGACCTACGAATGCGCGATGGTAAAGTTGATGTGGGCGCTCACCCAGACGCAGTCATCCCGCAGACTGCGCGAAATGATGGAGCGGAGCTTGGTGGGAGAAATGGATGAATGAGGAATGGATAATTGAAAATTTTGGAAATGACTCCGTGATCGGAATGATTTTCGGCAATCTCAATTTTCAATTTCCCCCTTCTCTTTTTTCTTTTCCTCCTTCAATTCTTCCTGCTCCTCACCGACGCTTTTTCCAATAATGGAACCGATCGCACCGCCGATGATCAAGCCGACCACCAGTCGGTTGACCACTTTGCTGGGACGTTTGGAGGACTTCGGCGAATCTTTCTTCTTTCTGCGGAAAGGCCACATAATTTCAGTGTAGCAGATGCTAACCTCGAACGAGAAAAAAGAAGGATTTCTCCTGAATCCTCACAGAAGCACTTCTTTATACGTGTGTAGCTGCGTCAGCACCTCGTTTTCCACCTGTTGTAACTTTTCGGGTGTGCGTGCTTCGATGCAAATGGACAGGCAGGGGCTCGTATTGCTGGCGCGGATGCCGGCCCACGCCCCGTCACCGAAGTCGATGCGGGCGCCATCGAGCGTGTTCACCGGATGTGAAGCGGCAAAATGTTTGGTGATGTCTTCGATTACGTGCCATTTCTCATCATCAGGACAGGTTGGTCGGCGTTCGAGTGCCTGGTACACCTGCGGAAAATCTGCCATGGCTGTGGTGACCGATCCGCTACCGATGGCTTTGAGCGTCCGCAAGGCGGCGACCAGCGCATCATCGAAGCCAAAGTATTCCTCGCCGCAGAAAAAGTGTCCCGATTGCTCGCCGCCAAGCAACGCGTTGTGTTCGCGCATGGCATGTTCGACGAACGAGTGGCCCACTTTGCACATGATCGGATTGCCGCCCCATTTCTTCACTTCGGTTTCCAACATGCTCGAATTACTCACTGTAAAAATCACCGGTGCACCGGCATGGCGGCTCAGGTGATCGCGTGCGAGAAGCAGCAGTACTTCATCGGCAGTGCGCACCTTGCCTGTTTCGTCGACCAGACCGAATCGGTCACCGTCGCCATCGAACGCGAGGCCAGCAATCGCATGATGCTCCGTCACTTTTTGCTGCAACTCTTTGAGCGTCTCGTGCTTGCTCGGATCCGCCGGATGGTTCGGGAATGTGCCGTCGGGCTCGGTGTATAACTCGATCACCGTAAAGCCGACCTTGCGCAGTGCATCGCAGTAGACCGGTCCTGTCACGCCATTGCCGCTATCGACAACCACCGTCCGGCCATGCCCGAGATCGGCGAACAGCTTGGTCACGAATGCAACGTACGGTCCGATCGCATCAATCGGCTCCTGCCAGCCGTTGCCGGGTCGGAACACGCCTTCCTCCACACGACCGCGCAGATGTTGCAGATCGTCGCCGGCATAGGCTTCGGCATCACGTGTCTGCAATTTGAGTCCGTTGTCTTCGGCCGGATTATGGCTCGCCGTGATCTGCACGCCGCCGTCCAGTTTGCGCGTGCAGATGGTGAAGTAGTTGATCGGGCTCGGCGTTTCGCCCATCAGGAGCACACGGCAGCCGGTGGCGACAAGGCCGTCGGCAACCGCGTTCAGGAATTCCGGACTGTGCGTGCGCGCATCACTTCCCACCACTACGCTTGGAAACTCGCTCTCGCATCGCTCGACCAGGACGCTGCCGAATGCCTGACCGATCGAGCGGCACACATCGGCAGTCAATTGATCGTGGGCTTTGCCCCGGATGTCATAAGCGCGAAAAATACGTGGGTCGACGGCAGTCATAGGAGGAATCGTGAGAAGAGCAAAGGGTACCGAGTGAATTTTTGAATCACGAATTACAAGATATTGATGATACGTATTCTATCGTAATTCTTAGTTCATACGCCGTAATTAGCGCCCTCAAGCGTAGTGCTTTCTACACGAAAATATGGTATAATAATCCGATATGTCCAAGCCACTGTCTGTCGCCTACTTCTCGATGGAAATCGGCCTCAAGAGCACCATTCCCACCTTCGCGGGCGGCCTTGGCATCCTCACGGCCGACATTATGCGGTCATGTTGCCATCTTGGCGTCAGTGCGGCGTGCGTCACCGTTGCATGGCGGTACGGATACTTGCGACAGAGCCTGCATGCCGATGGAAGTCAGCAGTACGAAGAAGTGACGTGGGATCCGCACACCGAATTGCAACCGCTCTCGCAGAAAGTGACGGTGCAGGTGGAAGGAAGGACCGTGACTGTCGGGGGATGGGTGCTGATGATGGAACACGGAACACACCGCGTGCCGATTTACTTTCTCGACACCAATTTTCCCGAGAACACTCCCGAGGATCGCGACATCACGCGCAAGCTCTACGGCGGCGACCAGGCGATGCGCATTCGTCAGGAGATTGTCCTGGGCATCGGTGGCGTAAAATTTCTCCGCGCACTGGGTCATGATCAGGTGGAGACGTTTCATATGAACGAAGGCCACTGTGCGTTCCTCACCCTTGAGTTGCTCCGCGAACGCGATTTTAAAGATGAAGACGTTCGCCGATCATGCACCTTTACCACGCACACTCCCGTCAAGGCCGGTCACGATGTGTTTGCCTACGATCTGGCGTGGCGCATCGCCGGCGATCAATTGCCATGGCACATCAAAAAAATTGCCGGCGACGATGCGTTGTCGATGACGACGCTGGCCATGACGATGAGCCGCAAGACATTCGGCGTCTCGCGCGTGCACGGTCAGGTCTCGCGGGAGATTCTGAACAATCCGGCCATCGATTACATCACCAACGGTGTGTACCACCTGGAATGGACATCGCCCGCATTCCAAACGCTGTTCGACAACTGCATTCCCGGTTGGCGCGAACAACCGTCACTCTTGGGTGCGCATGCCGATGATGTGCCCGATGACGCCCTGTGGTTGGCGCATCTGGAGAACAAAAAGGAATTGATGCGCGTCGTAAAACAGCACACCGATCTACCCTTTGACGAACACACACTCACCATTGCCAGCGCCCGTCGCGTGGTGCCCTACAAGCGGCCGGAACTTCTGTATACCAATCTGCTGCGTCTGAAAGAAGTCGGCGGCGGACGTCTGCAGATCATTCATGCCGGTAACGCGCACCCGGACGATCCGTTCTCACAGGAAGTGATTCGCCACATGGTCGAACGTTCGCACGAACTGCGCGATAGCGTGCGCATCGTTTACATGCCGAACTACAGTCCGGATCTGGCGCGTCTGCTGGTTGCCGGCGCCGATGTGTGGCTAAACACACCCACGCGTCTGCACGAAGCATCGGGTACTTCGGGCATGAAGGCATGCCTCAACGGCGTCCTCAATCTTTCCACGCTCGACGGTTGGTGGATCGAAGGCTATGAACGCGATCCGCAATCGGGCTGGCGCATCGGACCGTTGGCGCTGCCGCTGAATGCCGACGACACGCGTCAGATTGATGCCGAAGACTTGTATACCCAATTGCAGTACCAGGTGATTCCCGAGTACTACTACCAGGGCCGCGAACGCTGGTTGCGCCGCATGAAGCGCAGTATCGCATTGATGGGCTACTTTAACAGCAACCGCTGCGTGGAAGAATACGTGCGGAAGGCGTGGACGGTGTAGATCCTCATACTCTGAGCAGAGTCGATTAAGACTTGGCTCTCAGTGTATTCAGCTTGGCGCTGTCGCTTTCTCCGCGGCTTCTTCACCGAAGCATGTTCATCGCCGGCATCTGCCGTGCGTTCCCGTTCTTTTTTAGAAACCTTCTGCATCTCTTGTTTCCCTTGTATCTCTTGAATCCTTATACTGGTCACATGACAACAGGTCCGAAGATTATCGGTGTTCTCAACGTCACTCCCGATTCGTTCTACGACGGCGGAAATAATGTATCCGAGGATGCGGCGTTGGCGCAGGCTCAAATCATGTTCGACGAAGGAGCGGATGTCATCGAGGTAGGAGGCGAGTCGTCCGGACCCGGTGCGTCGGATGTGTCGACCGAGGAAGAACTCCAGCGCGTCATACCAATCATTCATGCCATTCATGCCGCGCATCCCTCGATTATTATTTCCGTGGACACGTACAAAGCCGATGTCGCGACTGCCGCGATCGAGGCCGGCGCGTCTATGATCAACGATGTAACAGCCGGGCGTATGGATCCGAATCTGTTCGCGGTTGTGGCAAAAGCATCAGTGCCGCTGGTGTTGATGTATTCCAAAGATCCCACGCCGCGCACGACCAAAGATGCCATCGATTATCATGATGTTGTCGGACATATCAGCGCGTTTCTGCGTGAGAGGAAACAGGCGGCGATGCAGGCGGGCGTGGCCGAAAAAAATATTATTCTCGATCCAGGACTGGGATGGTTCGTATCGGCGCATGCCAAATACTCGTTCGAGATCATCGCGCGGCTGCGCGAATTCCAAACGCTCGGGTCGCCCTTGTTGCTCAGTCCGTCACGCAAATCTTTCCTTGCCGGATCGGAGCAATTGCCTCCGCAAGACCGATTGCCGGCTACGATTGCCGCTTCGGCCATCGCTGCTCTACACGGCGCTTCGTACATTCGTACGCACGACGTCGAAGCGGTGCGCAGAGCATGCGAAGTAGGAATAGTAATCGGAAAAACAAAACACTAAAAAAATCCTCTGTCATTCGCCTGCTTCTATCAACCGGTCGATGCCGGAGCGATCCGAATCACATATTCCACCAACGCAAAACTGATACCGATGACGATGATGCCGATGACTGCGCGGAAGATGATGCCGCGCGATTTGATCGCGACTTGGACGTCACCCAGGTTGAGCACCAGCAAGACTCCCGAGTAGAGAACCGAAATGACGGCGATGAGAGCCAGAAAACTGAGGACGAATTCGATGACCCTGATGATTGCTTCCACAGCAACGAGTGCGTTGGGAAGCGGGAAGCCGGCCGAAATACCGTCTCGCGGATCGGTCAGTCCCAGCACTCTGTTGATCGTGATACGCAGGAGAAGGATGAAGATGCCGGCTGCCACGCTGTAGACGGTTCTGCGAAGTGCTGCCGTGCCGTCTTCGCTCCCGCTGGTGGCGATGGCGCGCAGTGCACTGGCAATGATGATCGTAACCGCCAACGATGCCACGATGGCCATGGACCAGTTGATCAATCCCTGCACTTCGGTAACGGCGATGCCGGCTCCTGCCGCCGGGTTAGTCGTCCACACCGCGCCGGATACGCCGTAGAACGCATTGATGAACGGCTTGTACAAGTAGAGCAAAATGATGCCGCTCACGCAGGCGCTGATCGTCGTTTTGGCTTTGCCGGCTATTTCGTCTTCCTGTGCCACAATGATCCGGTAGCCCGATATCATGATCATCAGGACGGCGATGAAGGCGATGAAGGGCCGCATCTGATCGATGATGCTGTACGTTATTTCTTTGATTCCTCCCGGACCGATGGGCCATGCCCCCAAGACGGAACCGGCTGAGTTGATAGTTCCCACGAAGTCGAATGCGGCACTCTGCATTGGTATGAGCAGCAATCCCAGTAGGAATGAAAGCCGGCGCATAATCGAAGAGAAAGACATTTAATTTCGAGGGAAGTTACTGATGAATGTGTTCACGAGGGCATAGGACATCACGATGATGGTGAGGGCAATGAGTGTCGTCCGTGAGATTTTTTTGGCCCGTTCCTGCAGCTGCTCGTCAACCGATACCACCAGCAGCAAGCCGCAGACGATCAGTCCGCTGATGCCGGCGATAGCCACCAGCGCCAGGAGGAAGTTGGCCACGCCGACGATTTCCGTGGCGATCACATTGGGATTCGCGCCCAGATCGGGATCGATTCCCAGAATAATCGAATTTGCCAACAGGACGATTGCGACACCGACGAAGCCGGCGAGGAAGCGTTTTCGCGCCCGGCCGATAAGTTCATCATTGCCTTCCGAGGTGATCAAACGGAACGCCTGGAGCACGGCATTGGCCGTGAGCGCTGCACCGAGGAGCATTTTGAGGAAGATAAATACATTGTTGAAGGCCTGTTCTGCCGGCGTCATATTGATCACGACGCCGCTTCGGCCGACCAGATCAAACGTGTTGGCGAAGAAGCCGGCAAAGCTGACAATCGCAGCGCCGGTAATGGCGTACGTGTACGCGGCTTTCGATTCCGAGATCACACTCTCTTCGCTGCTGCGGAAGACGAGTTGGACTCCATAGGAGAAGAGCATGATGGCCAGCAGTCCGACGAACAGCAATTCGAGCGCCGGGAATACAATGGCCTTGCTATACAGTTGTAGCCCGATAGCACCGCCTGCACCGGGGGCTCGGCAACTGACGATGTTACAAATAGCCCGATTCCAACCCGAACTCAGGCTGTAAGCCCATGCATGACTAGGTAGCATCGAACATACGATGCCGAGCAGGCCGGGGAGGAACAGACGGTATCGGTGCATAAATCTCTCTAGTATAGCAGAATTTGAAGGCTTTTTACATGTGAATTTGGCTCAAAATAGAGCCAAAGTGGCACTTTTCTCCATTTTGAGTACAAAAAGTGTTCAATAAAAAATCAATCGCAGTTCGTTGAAGCAGATCAGCTGGAGCGTACAATGAGGCCATGAATACTTCTTATCCTGTTTCAAATCGCCCGATTGTCCTGTCTGCCTCGGTCGAATCACAAGTCTACGGCCTGTTTGCACTCGCTCTCGGCCTCACAGTAGTCGGAGTATATCTGGGTGCGCTTGCCGCTCCTGTACTGCTGAGCTCCGGCCTGATGTTCCTGTTCGTTATCATGGAACTGGGACTCATCCTTTCTGCGAACTGGTGGAAAGATATCAGCCCCTGGAATTATGTGCTGTTCGGCGCGTTCCCGCTGATCTCGGGTATAACGATCACGCCCTATTTGATGATGCTCCTGTTGAGCTACGTCAATGGCGCTTCCATTTTGTTCAATGCGCTTCTGTCGACGACCCTGATGGTTGCCGCTGCGGCTGTCGTTGCACGGGCAACGGGGTGGAACCTGTCCGGTATGGCACGCGCCCTCTTTATGGGAGTGATCGGCTTGATCATTCTTGGGTTGCTGCAGATCATCTTTCCGTCGCTGCGCGGAGGAACCACGGAACTCCTGATTTCAGGCGGCGGCATCGTTATCTTTGCTCTCTTTACTGCCTACGACATACAGCGTGTCCAAACCCTCAGCCGCTATGGAGCCAATCCGTTTATGCTGGCGCTGAGCTTGTATTTGGATATCTTCAACCTCTTCCTGTACGTGCTGCGGTTCATGACGGCGATGTCGGGGAATAGGCGATAAAATGGTAAAAGCCAGAAGCCAAAAGCCAGATGGCAAATAAGGGGAGAGCTTCTGATTTTTAAGTCGAAATCGCCTTTACAGCTGCAATATTTGACTTTACTCTAGCGTCCCATGTCAAAGAAGCCGACACCAAAGAAGCGCCGGGAAAAATCCCGTGGCCGCACACAGCATTCCGCCTTCCAGCTGCGCGAAGTGCGCCGTCTGATGAACCGTCAGAATTCGCCGTACGCTGCGCCTGCCGAGCCTAAGAACAAGACCGATAAGGCGCTCGAAGGCATCACGCGCATCAAGGCGTAAAGTCAGGAATGTACAATGTAGAATGTAAAATGTACAATTCCTGCCTCCAGTTTCATTGTACATTGTCAATTTTACATTCTTCATTCTGTCTCCATGGCTCGACGTCGTCATCTCTCTCGAATCGCGGTCATGCAGGTGCTGTTTGAACGTGAGAAGCGTGCAGGCATGGATCCTGCTTCAACATTGCACCGCGATGCCGATGAATTAGGTGAACTCGATGACGGCTTTGCTAGCGATCTGCTCGCGGGCGTATTGCAACGCGAAGAAGATGTGAAGACTGCCGTTCAGGAGCACGCGCCACAGTGGCCGCTCGATCGCATGGATCCCATTTCTCGTTGTATCCTGCTTATGGGTGCCTACGAACTGCTGTTTGGCAATGATGCACCGGCAGCGGTGGTCATGAATGAGGCGATTGAGATTGCCAAAGAGTACGGCACCGAGGAAAGCGGAAAATTCGTCAATGGCGTCCTGAATGCCATTGCACACCGCACGACCTGAGTGCCAAACAGCAAAATCCCTTCGGTTATAGCGCTCAAATTTCACTTGCCTGAAACTTGGCCCTGGCAACGTGGTACTTTACACTTTAGTCATGGCTCAGCCCGCTCCCATCACGCTTCTGGAGAAAAGTATCGGCATACATTTCCGCAAAAAAGATTTGCTGATCCAGGCGCTCGTACATCGCAGTGCCGTCAAGGAGCGCAATACATTCGGCCACAACGAGCGGTTGGAATTTTTGGGCGACGCCGTTCTGGAGCTTGCGACGACCGATTACTTGTTCCATTTATCGCAGAAGTCCGAAGGTGAACTGACCAACTGGCGTTCGGCGTTGGTGCAGGGCGAACACCTGGCCGAAATTTCGCGCGAAATTAAATTGGGCGAGTATCTATTCATGAGTCGCGGCGAAGAGGCCAGTGATGGCCGCAATAAATCGTCTACGCTAGCCAATGCATTGGAGGCATTGATCGGTGCCATTTATCTGGACCAGGGTTTCGATGCCGCTCGTGATTTCTGCGGACGGTTCATTCTGAATCACCTGCAAGATCTGCTGGCCCGCGGCAAACACCGTGACGAGAAGAGTTTATTCCAAGAGAGATCGCAGGAGCGTATGGGTATCACACCGCATTACGATGTGGTGGAAGAAGAAGGCCCCGACCACGATAAAAACTTCACCTGCGCCGTTTTTATAGGCGAGGAAAAAGTGGCTTTGGGTAGCGGAAATTCGAAGCAAAAAGCCGAGCAGGCAGCGGCGAAGGCGGGGTTGAAGGTGAAGGGGTGGATGTGAAAAAGTCCAAACAAGCTAATAGTCAGGTTTTTGATTTGGGCGCTGTCGCTTTCTTCGCGGCTGGTGGGAATTTATGCGATTCATCGTGAGTATGTGCCGCACCCCGCAGAGCGCCATGCCTTGGCGCGATTCTAAGATGTTTGCCTGCACCAACCTTCCCAGTCACCACTGGTGTTCTTTTTCTTGTCTCCCCGCGACAAG
>JBEPVF010000001.1:0-325492 GCA_041691135.1 Candidatus Peribacteria bacterium | reverse complement strand
AAAACTCAAGGATTCGTGATAAAATAGGTTCGGACTTCGGCGTAAAGAGCCACCATAAAAATCAATTCTCTAATTTTTTCACTATCCAAGTGGTTGCATACGCACCGAAATCTTCTGTCTTGATAACTTCTGTAAATCCACACGTCGACCAGAATTTCATGGCTGGATCATTACCCACCCCAACAGCGATTCCCATTTTTGAATAACCACCAAGTTCCTCTATGTGCTTTGCAAGAGAACTGATCACTTCGTTGCCGAATTTCTGGCGCTGGAACTCTGGCCGAATGGCCAGTGCTGCTATCCAGAATGTCTCATGATCCGGAAACCCGTGATAGGAAACGAGGTAACCAATGATGTCTTGTGTTCTTGATTCCAGAATTGATTGGAGTCGCTGAAGTTCTCGTTTGCCGTTCGGTGGAAGTGCTTCGCCCCGAAACTCTGCAAGCATCGGATCTTTGGACTCGTCATGATAGCCCGTAAGTTCCCCGATATAGGAGCACTCGTCATAGACCTTTCGCAGTTCAGGAAGGTCTTTTTCTATCGCGTCTCGGACCATGAGACGTTCACTTTTCCATGCTGAGGGTAGTTGCTGTCTTTCGATATCATGATCCATGTGACTAATCATACAATGTTCCAATCGCATCTTGTACTGGTGAAGTTATTTGAGGAGGAGGACTTTCGAACCTCTCCCAAGGATAGGTATGAATTTCATGGAATTAAGAGTTGAAATTCCGCTTACGCTTATCTATAATTAAGCGTCTTTTTTCTCTTTTGTATATGTCAGAGACATACTCAGGTGATGGCAACATCGACTACTCCGACCTTATGCCGTCAGATTTATCAGACCGAACTCGTACCTTTCAGATTGGAGTCGCATACCTCAATGCTTAGACGACAGTCGAAAGGAGAGCTGCCGCTAAATTCCCTCCCTGAAGATCGTGAGTTCGATGAAGGGTATAAGCTCGATATAGAACGAAGAAAAAATGAAATCAAGGCATCTTTACAAAGAGACAAGCGCCTATAAATGTCATGCAATTTGTGTTTCCATCCCATGCCTCTGAATTGTCCGCCAGTCGTACGGCAGTTTGAACGTTTCCATCGCGCGAACCAGCGAGGCGAAACATAACCACTTCGAATCACCTTCGTAGAGGAACGCATTGCCACTCTCCTGCGCAGGATTGTAATCGTCGAGTGGGGAGCGGGCAGGGGACAGCGGGACAGCGCCAGCGGCCAGACAAGCCTTCAGTTCCTCTTCGCCTTCGGTGCTGAAGAAGAGGGCCATGTCGGCGGCGTTGATCATCTTGATCATCGATGCCTCATCGTTTGCCACAATGTGCACGCGATGCGGTTGGTCCTTGGCCAGCTTGGTGAAGAACTCACCGTACTGGGCGGAGCCTTTTCCGAGGATCAGAAGTTCTGTCTGCAGACTCAAGATGCCGGGGAGCACGTCGGCCATCAGTTTGCCGCCCAGTGAATCAGTCATTCCTGTCGGAATGCAGAGCATTGGACGCTTTGGTTCCTTGGGCCAGCTGAGTGACGCTTGCATATCCAGCTTGTCTTGCAGCTTCTGTTCCAGGCGCGCTTTGATATTGATGGGATTCATGGATTTTTGTGTGTCAGGTTTGATGTACAGATGACCTTCCATTATAGCAAAAAATGGGGTTCCTGTGGAGTCTGTGCATGTTGACTTTTGTAGTATATTAATTTTAATTATATTTGAGCTTTTCTATTCCAGAAGTCACTAAATCTGCAGTTATACGGATAGGGAGACGCTGACTACAGAAGCTCGCGTTTGCTGGAGGGAAAGAACGGGAACACGCGCACAAGAAAGCGATAGCGCTCCAACTATTGAAGTAGCAACAGTGACTGTTTTTGATCAGGTGTTTTCGCTCACTTCGCTTGTATCTGACCGTCTCCTGGCGCACCCTATCCGCCATGAAGCATCTTGTGCTGATCGACGGACACCCGACTTCGCTCTGTGGAGCTACGCCGGGCAAGCCATCTTCTCTATGAAACATCTCGTTCTGATCGACGGCCATCATTTAATGTATCGGGCTTACTACGCCATTCCACGTGGGATGCAGACAGCGAGCGGGGAGCCGACGAACGCGGTGTTTGGGGTGGCTTCCATGCTGATTACGATCCTTAAAACAGAGGAGCCGGATAGTTTGCTTTTCTGTTTCGACGAAGGCGAAGAGACCTTTCGCCATCAGGAGAACGCCACCTATAAGGATGGCCGGGCCGAGACGCCGGATGATTTCTTCGTCCAGATCCCGCGGATTATCGAGATGATCGAACGCCTTGGTCTGGCGCACGTGGCGGACAAGAAGTACGAAGCCGATGATTTCCTGTGCACCTACGCACAGGCAGCCGTGAAGGAGGGGATGCGCGCAACGGTGGTGACCGGCGACCGCGATTTGTTCCAGATTGCCAGCGATAAGATTCGCATTGCCATCCCGCACAAAGCCTACCAACAGGCCGAGTATCTGGGGCCGAATGAGATTCTGGCAAAGTACGGCGTGCGGCCGGATCAGATACCTTGTTATAAGGGGCTGACAGGTGACGCGTCGGACAACCTGCCGGGAGTGATGGGAATCGGCCCAAAAACGGCCGCCTCGCTGCTTCAAACCTACGGCACACTCGAGGGCATTTATGAACATATCGAGGAAGTGAAGGGGTCAGCCCGTCAGAAGCTGGAACACGACCGTGAGCAGGCATTCTTCTGCAAGCACATGGCCACGTTGGTATGCGTGGAACCGTTGCCTGTGCCGCTCGAACAACTTGCGCTGCAAAACCTGTCGATTGATTCGGTGCTGGGGCTCTTCCGCGACTTGGAATTCTCCATGCTATCCCGGCGTCTGGATACCCTGCGTAAGTCGCCCTACGGTCTGTTGCACTTTCAGCAGGAAGAGGCACAAGTTGCTGTGACGAAGAAAGGGGAGGGACAGTTGAGCCTCTTTTAAAAAGACTCAGAAGATGCAGAAGACTCAGAGGAATTTTTCCCTCGGCTTCTTCGGTTCCCTCGGTTGCGTCGGTTACCTTTTAATATGCCATCCCATCATTTGCTCATAACATCCACTACTCATCGCTCATCGACTACAAAAGGTGCTCATTCTTTTTATCGTGTTTTTATCGTGAA
Source organism: Candidatus Peribacteria bacterium (assembly GCA_041691135.1). Classification (GTDB taxonomy): domain Bacteria; phylum Patescibacteriota; class Gracilibacteria; order Peribacterales; family Peribacteraceae; genus JAQBQQ01. The sequence continues at coordinate 322,353 of JBEPVF010000001.1, read as the reverse complement.
TACTTTTTTTGTTATATACCAAGGGAACGCCAAAAAAACTGAACATCTTCTGTGCACAGTTGATGCATTGGTGTATACGAAACGTAGTCATACCGCCCTTGCACCCATGTTTCGCGGACGATTAGACTCTTCGAGATTTCACATTTTGTGATCTCTCCTTCAAGCGCATCGCTGCTCACCCTGATTTCACCCCATCCACATGCCAAAAGAACGAGTACTAGCCAGTCTGGATATCGGAAGTTCTAAAATTCGTACTGTCATCGCCGTCGTCGACGGCACTCAACCCACCGAGCGAGTCCCCAATGTGATCGGGGTCGGACTCTCACCGTCACTCGGAATGCGGAAGGGTCATGTGATTGATGTGGAAGAATTAATCCACAACATTATCTCGTCTTTGGAAGATGCGGAGCGCATGGCCGGCGTGCCGGTGAACCATGTCTTCGTGGGAATGAGCGGATCGCACATCGAAGCGTTCGACAGTCGTGGTGTCATTGCCATCTCGGGCGCCGAGATCACGGTCGACGATATCGTCCGCGTCCTCGAGGCCGCCCAGGCGGTCAGCATTCCGGCCAACCGCCGCATCCTGCACATCGAACCGAAGTCCTACGCCGTGGATGAACAGCGGGGGATCAAGAACCCGATGGGTATGACCGGTATCCGTCTCGAAGTCGAAGCACACATCATCACCGGCCACATCCAGCACGTGAAGAACATCGAGAAGTGTATCGACCAGGCCGGCGTCGACATTGATGCCATTGTCCCGGCGACCATTGCCGCGGCCGAAGCGACACTCACCAAGCGTCAGAAAGAGCTGGGCGTCATCGTCATCGATATCGGTGCGGGCTGCACGAGCATGACGGTGTTCGAAGAGGGGACGATCCTGCATTCAGTCAGTCTGCCCATCGCTGGCGAGAGCGTGACCTCGGACATCGCCATCGGTCTGCGCACGTCCATCGACACGGCTGAGAAGATCAAGATCGAACACGGTTCGGTGCTCCCCACCGAGATCAATGAACGCGAGATGATCGATCTCTCCTCTGTCAGCAAGGTCGATACGCAGACAGTGAGCAAACGCTACATGGCCGAGATCATGCAGGCGCGGTACTACGAGATCTTCTCGCTGGTAAAAGCCGAACTGCAGCGACTGGGTCGCAGTGGCATGTTGCCGGCGGGCGCCATTCTTACCGGTGCTGCCGTCAAATCGCCCGGGGTTCTGGACCTGGCGCGCGATGTTCTGGGTCTCCCGGTCCAAATGGGTTTCCCGGTCGAGATCGGCGGCGTGATCGAGAAAGTCGATGATCCGGCCTACGCCACGGCTCTCGGCACCCTCGTCTGGGGGATGCGCGACGACGACAACGCCGTCCGTGGCAACAACTTCCAGGTGAAGCGCGCCGTCAAACAGGTCGGCACATGGCTCAAGAGCCTCTTTCCGTGATTCTTTTCCTTTGCTTTCCTTCCTTCTCTCCCATGTCAGATTCCTTTCGCTCTCTCTTCTCCGGTAAAGGTACGGGTGCCGGCGGTGGTGCCAAACAAGACGATACTTCTACGTCCGCCCGCGAAGTGCGTCCGGATGTCCTGCCCGGCGCGGTGATCCGCGTCCTGGGTGCCGGCGGCGGTGGCGCGAATGCGCTGGCCCGGATGATCCACAGCAAAGTACAAGGTGTGGAATTCATTGCCGTGAACACCGATGTGCAGGCGCTCTACAATAACCCGGCGCCCAAGAAGATCACCATCGGTCGTGGTACCACTCGTGGTCTCGGTGCGGGAGCGAACCCCGAAATCGGGAAGCGCGCTGCTGAGGAGAGCTTGGAGGAAATCAAGGCTGCACTCGAAGGAACTGATCTGCTCTTTATCACGGTTGGACTTGGCGGCGGTACGGGAACCGGTTGTGCGCCGATCATTGCTGAGGCGGCACGTAGTATGGGTATCCTCACTGTCGCAGTCGTGACCAAGCCGTTCAGCTTCGAGGGTTTCAAGCGCAAGAAGCAGGCTGATGAAGCGCTCGAATTGCTCAAGGGGAAAGTCGACACGCTCATCACGATCCCGAACGATAAAATCCTGAGCCTGATCGACAAGACCACGCCGCTGACCGAAGCATTCCAGGTCGTCGACGAAGTGCTGAAGCATGCCATCGAAGGTATCTCCAGTTTGATCACGGTCCATGGACTCGTGAACGTCGACTTTGCCGACGTGAAAGCCATCATGCAGGATGCCGGCACGGCACTGATGGGTATTGGCTACGGCACCGGCGACAGCCGCGCAGCGGAGGCCGCACGCGCCGCCATCGACAGCCCATTATTGGAAACATCCATCAACGGAGCACAGGGAATTCTGTTCAACATCACCGGTGGAAATGACTTGTCGATGTACGAAGTCGACGAGGCTGCCCGCATCATTACCGAAGCATCATCGCCAGAGGCGAACATTATCTTCGGCGCAGTGATCGACGAGGCCTACACCGGCCAAGTAAAGGTGACGGTGGTGGCAACCGGATTCGACGAATCCGAGAAGCAGGCGGCCCAGATGGCCAGCCCCGCTCAGCGCATTCTGCAGAACAACTTCTCGCGTCCCAGCGGAACTTTGGAGAAGAGCGAATCGCCTCGCGCTGCAGCGCACCGCGAAACGACGCTGAAGTCCACGGCATTGGACTTGAATGAACAGGAATTGGAAGTACCGGCGTTTATGAGAAAACCGCTCAGTAAATAAGAGAATCGATGTAATCGAAGAAACCGAGGGAGGTCCTCGGTTTTTTTATGCGTGGCCGGTGCTGCCGAATCCGCCTCTTGTCTCTGCTCCATGCGAATCCACTTCCTGCCATTCGGCGCGCTCGATTTTGACGAAGATTCCTTGAGCAATGCGTTCGCCGCGTTCGACGGTGACGGGTTGATCGGTGATGTTTTGCACCTGCACCATCAGCTCGTCCTTTTCGCCGTGATAATCCTGATCGATGATGCCGATGGAGTGCGGGCAGATAAGGCCTTTCTTACGCGGCAGGGAAGACCGGGGTGCGATCATCAGCATGAAGCCCTCGGGAACCTTCACAATCGCATTGCTGGGCACCAGGGCGATCTTACCGGCTTCGATGATAGTCGTTTCGCGCGTGATCAAATCAAAACCCACTGCGCCGTGTGTCTGGTACTCGGGGAGGGGGAGAGTTGTATCGACGCGTTGAATAGTGATGTGCATAGGAGCAGTGTGCCGCGTTGCCACTATCAATACAACAATCAATGATGTCCCCTGTTTTCTTAGTGGCCATGTCCTCCACCTGCTCCTCCGCCAGTAATAAGGGCGAAGTATTCTTCGTCGAATTTGTCCATTTTCTCCGTATCACGTTCAGCTTTCGTTGTCGTGCCCTCGGAATCGCTCCATAGAAATCCCTTTTGCGTTTCGAATGCAGCTAGTGCATCGATCAGTTGCTGAGGATCCCTGAGAATTGCTGCCGTCAGTTCTTCTTCAAAAGCTCCTGCCGCTTTGTGGAAAATTTCGGCCGTCTTCTCGTCGTATTTGTTGCGGTCCATCTTTACCATGTCCTCTTTTTTGGCATCTGCCCGCAATTTACTATTTTTGAATACTCTATCGAAATTGAAGCCAGCATTGGGCATAAGTCTATCTATAACGAGGTTCTGAACGAAATCGCTCGTACGATTGCGGAAATCACGTGTCTTGATTTTGTCGTTTGATGGCGGTGATTCAGAATCAAACTGAGAGGGGGAGAGGCCTTTGCGTCGGCCGAACGTAGAAAAGTTACTGGCCTGGTTATCGAAGACGACATAGGCAGCGATGGTTTGGGCCAGGTTCTTCGCGTCTTCGCGCGTGAAGTTTGCTTCGCCTTTATTCTTCAACTCTGCGAGTCGGGCGAAGAACTTGAACTTCTCGTTGAAGCCTACGTAGGCATTCTGCATGCCCTGGAAGGTCGTTTTTGCCTGGTCATCGCCGCTGTTACCCATCATGCCTTCTACGGTTGAGACGCCCACGTCTGTGAAGATGTATGGGATGTCTTCGTGGTCGATTCCTTCGCCGCGGCGGGCGGTGGCTTTGTTGACGCGTACACGGACAGTGGGGTCGCGGAGAACGATGAAGCGTAGCAATTGCGTCGTTCGCAGACCGATATCGAGATTGTTATGATCCCCCGGTTTTTCCATGATTTTATCGGCGAGTGCCCTGATTTCGGCCAGTGTGTTGTTCTTTTGGTAGAAGAAATCCAGGAAGGGGAATTTGAGAAGAATCTCACCCTTTTCGCCGGCGATCACACGCAGACGATCGACGGGCAACAGACCCTCTGCAATGCCGCGGATAAGGAAGTAGAACTTCTGTTCCATGGACATTTTGCCGTTACGCATAGCGTATGTGAGATATTCCTCATAGCGGTGTGGCGACACGTCAGGTGGTTCCGGTACGCCGGGAGGCCCATGATGATGGGCCATAAATTTTCGCAGCATACTCTTGAGCTCTGTCGACAGTCCGCCCGACATGTTGGATGCATTGTCGGCTTCGGCGGTGAACTCGTTCTTCTTGTGGTCGTATCCGCTGTCGTTCTGTGTTTTCCAGTTGGTGTACAGCTCGTAGTCGTCCCAGATGTCGGTGATGATCTTTCTAAGCCATCGGTCGCGCAAACGCGTATCACGAAGACAGGGCTCGCGCGGTATTCTGTAACCCGAGGGTGAGAGGGCATTGAGTGCTTCCCACAGTCCCTGGTTATCCCACTCGATATGTCCATGTTTCGCCAGCAGGTTCATGATACCTTTCAGCTGGTCCTTGTTACGGACACCGCCGAGTTTGCTGATGATGGTGTGGGCATCGGAGTTCTCGTAGGCGTTCTGCCACTTTTGCACGTCGTCGAGTTCGGCCTGGTTCTTGCGGCGTTCGAAGTAGTGCTTGAACTTTCCAGCTGCCGGTATCCATTCCGGTATCCATTTGGTGAGTCCCAGTTCGACTTCCGATACATGGCGCACCTGGTAGCGGTGCCACATATCCAGGTAGTCTTCTTTAAAGTCATTGCCGATCTTCATGATGTCCAGAACGCTGAGGAGCGTCACGTGTGATGTCCACCAACCCCACATTCCCTTGGAGCCTGTGGCTTTTGCTTTGTCCACGTCGGCTTTGTCTGCATCGAATTTTTCGATGAAGTCGGTTATTTCCTTCAAGTGTTCTTTTAGACGTTCCATCTCGGACTTATAGGTTTCGTCTTTTTCCGGATTCGGCACTTGGACTACGTGGCCATGCTCGAGATAGTATCCCTTCCGCCACACGCTTTCCACTTGCTCGGCCCCTTCGCGAAGTCCGCCGGCATTTTCCAGCTGATCATCCAATTTTGTTTTCAGGTTAGGATAATCCTTTGCATAGGCGTCGCGAAATCCGGAAATCGTCACTATATCGCGTTTGACTTTCTTCAGGTCTTCTTCGGCATTGTAATAGCCGGCCGCGTCATCGGCTTCGGTCAATGGTAGCGCGTCGGCAGGGGCTGCAGGGGCGGCCGCGTCATCGGCGTCCTCTTCGTCGTCGTCGGGATCTCCTCCAGTGGAATAGCGCACATCTTGGTTATTTGCAGAGGCATGTGAGAAATTGAGTCCACCTATGGTCACGTCACTGATGGGAAGACGGCGCAATGCATCTTTCTCCAGCAGCGTGGTGAAGAGTGCGCGCTCTGCGGGGGAACCGCCGTTCCGCGTATTTTTGTTTCGCTTCCACGATTCGAATTTCAGAAACAATTCCTCCACGTAGGGTTCCAGTGCTTTTGCACGGGCTGTATGTCGGTCGTATCCCTGCTGGAAACGGAATAGGTCCTGCTCGTACGCTTCTCGTGGGTATCCCCATTCTTCACCGGCATTGAGTAGCATCTGATCGGTGATCAGCGGCGTACCTTCCTCGTCGACAAACTCATCAAGTGCATCAAGAGCGTCGCTGAGCAGAGACGGGAAAGCCGTGTGCTGGAGCATATTCAGAATATGGTGGCCCATTTCGTGCTCGACGAGCCGTTGGTATTTTTTCTCGCGCGTGCCGTCTTTGGCACCATCAAGCCACTGTTTGTTGAGGTAAATGCATTTCTCGCCCCGGTGATACATCCCACGCGATTCACCCGCTTTTTCGACGTAGTCCTGCTTCTCGAGCTCGACAATTTTTACCTTCTGCGTCAGTGCTCTGTCGATTGCCTCCAGGAGTGCCAATTCTCTTTCGACGCTGGCCTGCAGCTCTGGAATGCGATCGTAGCCGGGACTGCCCGGTCCACCCACGGTCCATCCGGCGATTTCGTCGATACTGGTGCGAACGATGTTGCACTTGTCTCGCAGCTGCCGGGGAATCTCGAGGTACCTGCACACAGCATGTTCCACCCGATTCAGGACGCTCGTCTCTACGGCCTCGATTCGTGTGTGCCACGTCTCGCAGGTCGTTTGATTGACCTCCTGTCCTTCCCATTTTTTTTGCTGCTGCGAAGCCTCCGCCATAGTGCGTACTCCCTCGGGACCACCGCGTTGAATGGTGTGGACGAGAGTCATCCATTGATCCAGCGTATCGGCGTCCAACATCTCGGCGCCCGGTACCATGCGGCGTTCCTGCGGGGTGCTGCCCTGTCGGGCGTTGTAGAGTCTTTCGATAATCTCCAGCATCGCTGGTAATTCCATTGCTTCCACAAATTGTTTGGCATCCTCCGGCCACGATGCGATGCTGAGACGAAGCTCGGCCGCGTCCGATCCGTGGTGTTCGATCAATGCATTGAACCGGCGGTCTTCGGCCAAATCAGGAGCTAAGAAGGCTTCGCGGCTCACGGCAGCTTCCGGTGTGGAAGGGGCAAGGCGGAATGCATTTGCCGTTTCCATTTCGGCCCGTTCTCCCGCCATCTCTTCGGCACAGTTTTCTAATTCCCTGATGACGTCCAGAGCCTGTTCAATGAACGCCGAGGTATTTTCGGCGGCAACAGCGAGTGTCGTGAAGTCAATGTTGTTGGCGCGCTCAGCTTGTATCGCAAAGTGTTTGGTCAATGTGCCCAACCTGTATCCCAGTGTTACCTCCGCAGGCATTGGTCCCGATTCCGTTGTCAGTCTTTCCGTTGCTTGCTTCAAAATCTCTGTGTTTTCGCGGACTTCTTCATCGACCTGTGCCTTCAGCAGTTGTCCCAGGCGCAGAACCTGCGTCTTTAAAACTTCCACGTACTCGCGGCGCATTTTGTCGCGGTCGGTTTCACTCGTAAGGCTTTGGTATTCATCCACAATCGTCGCGAACTCATGGCCGTATTTTTCTAAGGCACTGATTGGTCCTCTCGCCGGTGTGGAGAGGAGACGGAAAAGTTCATCGTATCTCGTCAGCTTTCCCAGCAAGCCACGTGCCAGGCGTGCCACGACCGGTGGCTGTTCCGACAAATGAGCGAGTAGGAGATTCTTCGTTTCGGGCGGCGTCCATTCGCCGAGTGTGTACTCTTCGATCAGACTGGAAATATCCTGTGTGGTCATCTGCTGTTCTATAGGAATCTGCAGATCCTGTGCGATTTGACGTGCCAGTGCTTCGTCGAAGACTTCCTGGTCGTCGAGAATGATTTTGAGCGCGTTGGGTGAAGTCAGACGCAGCTCATTCATGGCAATCTCACGCGCTTCCTCAAGATGCATGGTTGCCAGTGGTCCGTTAATTTTTTGGGCTGTCTCCTGGATGACTCTTTGAATCGTATCACTCACGTTGGTATCCGCTGTCGCATGTGAGTGGTTCAGAATTTCCTCATCTGCCTGTCGTACAAGCGCTTCAATTTTGTTCTTTGAATCATCATTTCCCTGAGCAGCGAAAAGAACCTCTCTCTGCTCCCGGAGGGGAGAGGAGTTGGAGGCAAAGCGCGCGACATGACTCAAGCGCAGCATCTATAGTTTACAAAAACGAATAATAATGTCAACCATTTTTTCCTTTTGATTGGAACGTTCAGGGACGAGTGCCGTCAGTATTTCGCGCAGCGTGGCCGGATCGATGTCATCTGTCTGAATAATCACTTCGCGGTCCCAGCCGACTTTTCGCATCAAGTGCAGTTCGGTGTAGTGCGGGGTGAAGATGAGCCAGAAATCTTTCGTGTCGGCCCACTGCGTGAATTTTGCATCGTAGTCGAAGCCGCGCTCGTTGATGGTGATGCTCTTGATCACTGGCGGAGCATTGCGGTTCAAAAAATACACGCCGCCCAGTAGCAGAATGACGAGCGTGAAGCTCCAGTTGGCCGACAAAATGCCGTACACGGCACCGACCAACACGATCACCGAACCGATCACATACCAGCGCTTCGAACGCTCGTGATGGGGGGTCACGGGAGCGCTCCATTCCAGGAGAACCGGTACGGATGGAGTGTTTGTTTCCAAATCGAATAATTATAGCGGAAAAACGCGTTTTTGACCACACTTTGACCATCCGTTATTCCATGGATTGTCTGTATGTCAAAAAGCCCCATTCTGTTAAGAATGGGGCCTATTTGCAGCTATGTAGCAACAGCTATTTTGCATCTTTTCGCCTGGAATTCAGGCGGTTCTGGATCAGTTCTGCGGCATACCGCGGGAAGACCTGACCAGCGGCCGGGTCACCCGGATGATGCTCGCCGTCGGACCCGGCAGGGCCTTTCACCCAAATCCGCGCATGAACGCGTGGATTCATGCGGCCACGTTGGTCTTTGTACGCGGCAGTTGTTGGGAAGTCGCCCAGGGCGACTCCCGGCGGGTTGAACGGCTCCACGCCGTCGGGCGGCGGGCCGTTGCCGTTGCGTCCGCAATCGATGACGATGCCGTGCTTTGGGCCAAGCTTTTCACAGAGCGCCATGCCGTAGGCAACGCACCTTTCATTGGTGCAGAAGTTCGACACATTCACGGCGATTCCATTGAAATGTTCCGGACCGAGTTGCCGGAGAAGATAGGCGGCCGTGTCTGGGCGAAGCCAGTTCGGATGGGTTGCATCTTGATACGTGAAGCATCCTGCCTTCCGCAAGGTGTCGTGTGCCAAGCGAAGCAGTCGGAGTCGCTCCTCTTGCTCGGAAGTTTCTAACGACCTCATGTGCCCGAGCGAGTCGGGCTCGATGATGAACACAGGCTTCTCGTCGATGCCTGAGTCCGTGACGGCTTTCGCAATGTTCGCGACGAAGCGTTGGTAGCCATCCGGCGTCTTTTCGCCGCCTTGGGAATATTTCCCGCCCGCGTCGCGCAGTGGAAGGTTGTAGATGACGGCGACTGGTCGGATCGGTTGCTTGGCCGTCGCGTTGATCTTCTTGATCTGATTCAACCAGCCGAGCACATCCTCGTGCACGTTGCTGTTCCAGTCGCCGTACCAAGGTGTCTGTGGACCCGGCACGATGTACTTCTTGATCAGTTGCGCCTGTTCGCGCGTTGTCGGATCTTTGCTTTTCTCGTGGCCTCTCACCCAGCCGGCGACATCCGAATAGGGATTGACCCACAGGGCGTGGCCGGCGAAGGGATTGCCGGTGCTGCCGCCAGTCACTTTCGCCTTGGATGATGGCCGTTGGCCGAAGACCGTTGTGGTCATCAGCATCAGGATCATCAGCGCGGTCATCTTTCGAACGTGTTGCTTCACTGTGTCGCTCCTCTAAGGAAACTTGGTTGATACGTAAGCAGCGCAAACAATGGCTATGACAGTCACTCATTGCGCCGCTTACATTGCTGTTGCCGGTGCTGCAAAGGAACACTCACAGGCACAAAGCTTGCGAGTTGATGACAGAGACGTTTGATGAATGTATTTATGACGAGGGTGTAATGAAGTATTTATTCGTTTTATCAACAAACCGATCCCCGTAAAGCGACTGCGCCGCCACGTGACGTTGAGGTGTAGACATAGCCCCACTCCGCTCAGCGACTTATTGAAAGATAATCACAGTAATTTGAAACAATTGTCGTTACAAAAGGCAGAGCTACGAGGGGCAGCCTTCGTCGCAGATGATTAGAGGCATGGCTTGCCGGCCGTAGTTTCTGCGCACAGAAGCGAAGGCTGGTGGGCAATACTGGACTTGAACCAGTGACCTCCACAATGTCAATGTGGCGCTCTAGCCAGCTGAGCTAATTGCCCGGGAGTTGTCAGAGGGTACCAACACTTACCGCCTCCAACAAGGCTATACTCGCCGTATGTGGGATATTCTTCTCGACTTCGTGTTTCCGCGCCGATCGCTGGGCGACGAAGAAGGACAGTTCATCACCGGAACGGAGATTCTTCAGCTCCATTCTGTTCCTGTCGTACTTGAGCAACCCGCGCTCCGCAAAACCGATTTGAAGTTTCTCGATCGCGTCGTGGCTGCGGCTGACTATCGATCGGTGCCGCTGCTCAAGCGGGCTATCCATACCTACAAGTACAAGCGCATTCCTCAGCTTTCCACTGCTCTCGCCGCCGAGCTCATCAGTGCGTCTCGGCTTTTGACTCTCGATGATGCGGTGTTCGCACCGGTTCCGTTGCATTGGTCACGCCTGTTCGCGCGTGGGTTCAATCAGGCGCAACTGTTAGTGGAAGCAGTGGGCAAGAGCAGGGGAGTACCGGTGCACCATGTACTTCGTCGCATTCGGGCGACCGGTCATCAGGCCCGGCGCAAGCGTGAGGAACGATTCAATGCGATGCAGGATGCGTTTCGTTGCGTTGAACATTCTCCCCCCAAAGTGATTCTGATCGACGATGTGTTCACGACGGGTGCGACGCTCGACATGTGCGCAAAGGCGCTGAAGGCAGCCGGTGCAGAGAGAGTGGAGGCGTTGGTGTTGGCCAGAGGATGACTACTTTCTTGAGTTCAAAACTGGACAATATACAGCTCAGTTTTTCTTCTCTCGTGGCAACTCGAATCGGTGTGGAAAACTTTTTAGTTTTCCACTTTGTGGGTACCATCCCGACCCCATGAGCATCCTGATTTCGATCATCGCCTTCATTTTTTTGTTGAGCTTTCTCGTCATTTTGCACGAGTTCGGACACTACGCCACGGCGCGTTGGTTCGGGGTGGATGTCGAAGAATTTGGCTTTGGTCTGCCGCCAAGGGCGCTCACATTGTTTTGGAAAAGCGGCACGCGCTTTACATTGAACTGGATTCCGTTCGGCGGATTTGTGCGACTGCAGGGCGAGAACGGTGATGACGGCCAGGAAAACAAGAAGGGGAGCTTCGCATCGAAGAGTATTCCGGCGCGCATCGCGATTCTCACCGCCGGTGTGGTGATGAATTTTCTCCTGGCGATTCTCATCTTCACGATTGGCTTCGCTTTCGCGCACTGGATTCCGACGTACCTGACGTTTGAAGATATGTTGGCGGCAGCCGATCGCGGCGAGATTCATCTGCAGCAAGGCGTGCTCATCGATCAGGTTCTCAAGGGGTCTCCCGCAGCAGAGGCGAATGTGCCAGCCCAGTCGATCCTGCTGAAAGTCGATGATCAGTCGATCTATCTGCCGTCCCAGGTGCAGCCGTTACAGGCGGGAAAGGAGTCGGTGGTATACACCGTGCTCACCGGCGAGAAATTTGACCACGAGAAGACGGTGGTCGTGCATGTCCGGGATAGCAAGTCCGGTGTCGAGCTGCAGTCGTTTCCGCGCGACATTTCGGCGCCCCGGCGCGATGTGATCACTGCCTTCGTGCTCTCGTTGCGCGAAGCCAAGATCATGACCGTGCAGACGATCTACGGTATTGCGGCGTTGTTCCAATCACTCGCTCACAATGGGACGGTGCCAAAGGGGATTACCGGCATCGTCGGTATCGCCCAGCTTACGTACGCCTCGGTGCAGCAGGGATTCATGACCTACCTGCGTCTGGTGGCGTTGCTCAGTCTGAGTTTGGCCGTGATGAATATTCTGCCATTCCCGGCGCTCGATGGCGGCAGAGTGCTGTTCATCATTATCGAAATGATCCGCCGCCGTCCGGCCCGCCGGTTCGAAGGAACGGCCAATATGATCGGTTTCATTTGTCTGATCGGACTTATTCTCATCATTACGTATTATGACATCCGCCGACTCTTCTAATCTGCTATTGGAAACCGACACGTTGGTTCCCCAAGATGCGCCCTCGGCGTTCGATCCAACCTTGCGTGATTTTTGGCTGCAGGTGCTGACACGTCTGGAATCCAAACTCCAACGCGGCCAGTTCATCACGTGGTTCAAAGACACGGCTGCGCTCAACTATGAGGACGGGACGCTTGTCATCGGCTTGCCGTTGCCGATGTTCCTGGGTTGGCACATGGAGCACTATCGCAACATCACCTTCGAAATCGCGAATGAGTTGAATCCGGACATTCGTCAGATTGTGTACAAAGTGGATTTGTCGCTCAAAGATAATCCGGAGAAATCAGTGAACGTGCTGGAGCATTTTCCCGAGCAGCGACGCCGCAAACTGCCGGGCAAACAGGAGATCAAGTTGGCCGAAGGGCTGGTGAGTAAGATTCTGAACCCGCGCTACGCACTGGATAACTTCGTGGTCGGCGCCAATAATCGCCTGGCGCACGCGGCCTGCATGGCAGTGGCCACGCAACCGGGCGGTAAGTACAACCCTCTGTTCCTGTACGGCGGTGTCGGACTCGGCAAGACGCATTTGCTCCAGGGGACAGGCAACGCGATCCTCAAGCACGCGCCCCGGGCGACGGTGGTCTACACGACGACCGAAGATTTTACGAACCAAGTGATCGAAGCAATCCAACATCAAAAGATGGACCAGTTGCGCCGCCGCTACCGTCCGGTGGATGTGCTGATCATCGACGACGTGCAGTTTTTGGCTAACAAAGAGCGAACACAGGAAGAATTCTTCCACACCTTCAATGCCTTATACGAAGAACGCAAACAGGTGATCATCTCGGCCGATCGCCCGCCACAGGAACTGCAGCTGGAAGATCGCCTGATCTCGCGCTTCGAGAGGGGAATGATTGCCGATGTCTCGGCACCGGATTACGAAACGCGCTTGGCGATCATCACCGAAAAAGCGCAGGAGTATGAGATATTTTTGGATAACACGCTCCTGCAGTTTATTGCCGAACACGTGACGCGCAATGTGCGTGAACTCGAAGGTATCCTGATGCAGGCCGTGGCTTTGTACGAATTGGAGCAGCGTATGCCGACGATCAAGGCGCTGGCCGAGATCATGCGCAAGCTCAACAAAGATCCCTACATAACCGAGGAACAAGTGGGTTTCGAGACGGAGCAGAAGAAACAGCCGACGTTTCAGGAAGTGCTGGAGTGCGTGTCGCGCTACTACTCCGTATCGGTGCAGGACATGATCGGCAGCTCACGGGTGAAGGAGATTCTGTTCCCGCGTCAGATTGTGATGTACCTGGGAAAAAAATACCTGCGCATTAGCTACGTCCGTCTAGGTGAACTCTTCTCGGGCCGCGATCACACGACGGTGATGAATGCGATGGAGAAGATCGAGACGCGATTGCACAATGATCCTCAATTGCTCAGAGAAGTGCGGGCAATTGAGCAGGAGCTGGGGTTTGTGGGGAGATAAGGGATTGATGAAGCAGTAAGTGAAAATGCACAGAGAGAGGAGGTTGCATAAGCTCAGACCAAATCCCATCTTACTCAGGGCGTTCTTTCCTGTTACTCTTTCCGTATGTCCAATCCTACCTCCGACATGTATTCCAAGCTGATCGAATTTCTCGATCAAGGCGGTGCGCAGTACCGGTTGATTGATCATATTCCGGAGGGACGGACAGAAATCATCAGTCCGATCCGGGGCAACCAATTATCGCAGGCGGCTAAGTGCATTGTGATCATGATTAAAATTGGCAAGAAGGAGAAAAAGTTTGTGTTGGCGGTGGTGCCCGGTGACGCCAAGGTTGATTTGGAAGCACTGAAGACATTGTTCGATGCTAGCTACATTTCGTTTGCGACGCCGCAAATAGCCGAAGAACTGGCGGGCAGTGCGTCCGGCACCATCCTGCCGTTCTCTTTTCATCCCGATCTTGAACTTATCGTCGATCCGCTACTCCTCAAAAATAATGACGAGCTCTACTTTAATGCGGCACGTTTGGATCGTTCGATGGTATTGCGCACGAAGGACTATGAGCGTTTGGCTAAGCCGCGAATTGAATCCATTGCTCAGTACGCCGACTCAAAACCTTTACCTGTACCTGTAAAAAAAGCAGCAAAGGAACCGGCGGTCGACGATTTGTACAAGCTCCGCCATTCCCTGGCCCACGTGTTGGCTCAAGCGGTGCTGAAGCTGTGGCCCGAGACCAAGTTCACCATCGGTCCGCCGATTGATTACGGCTGCTACTACGATTTCCTGTTCAAGGAGCCGATTTCGGATACTGATTTCGGTGCCATCGAAAAAGAGATGCGCAAGATCATCAATCAGGGACAGACGTTTGCCGTCGATACGCTGACGCCCGATGAGGCGATCAAGTTCTGGAAGTCGAAGAATCAGCCATTCAAAGTGGAGCTGATCGAAGACTTGGTGAAGAACGACGGTGTGAAGGAAGTGACGCACTACAAGAACATCGATGCGAAAGGGGAGGAAACCTTCGTGGATCTGTGCCGCGGCGGTCACGTGGAGAATCTGAAGGAGATTCCGGCCGATGCATTCAAGATCGTGAATCTTGCCGGTGCGTACTGGCGTGGCGACGAGAAGCGCGAACAGCTGACTCGTCTATATGTGGCGGCGTTCCCGTCTAAGGAAGAATTAAAGGCGTACTTCACTATGATGGAGGAAGCGAAGCGCCGTGATCACCGCAAGCTTGGCAAAGAGCTGGATCTTTTTACGTTCAGCGACATGGTTGGACCAGGTTTACCGCTGTGGACACCCAAGGGGACGATTATGGTGGATGCGATCGAGGAGCTGGCCAAAGAAATGGAGCATAAAGGCGGCTACATGCGCGTGAAAACGCCACACATTGCCAAGGGAAAACTGTACGCGCAGACCGGACACTTGGCGCACTACAAGGAATCGATGTTTCCGCCGATGGTTCTGGATGGCGAGGAAGAATATTACCTCAAGCCGATGAACTGTCCGCATCATCACCAGATATTCGCCAGCAATGCGCGCAGTTACCGCGATCTGCCGATTCGCTACGCCGAGTACGGGCAGTGTTACCGCTACGAGGATTCCGGCGCACTGTTCGGCCTGATGCGCGTGCGGTCACTCAGCATGAACGATGCGCACATCTACTGCACCGAGGAGCAGTTCGAACAGGAATTCGATGCGGTGATCGGGCTGTACATGACGTACTTCAAGATTTTCAACATCGATAAATACGTGATGCGCCTGTCGCTCCACGATCCGGCGCAGCTCGGCAAAAAATATGTAGATGCATCGGCATTATGGCTGAAGACAGAGCAGATGGTGCGTGGGGCCATGCAGCGGGCGAATGTGAATTTTGTCGAAGTGCCGGGCGAAGCCGCCTTCTACGGACCGAAGATTGACGTGCAAATCTGGAGCGCCATTGGCCGCGAGTTCACACTGGCGACCAACCAGGTCGACTTCGATGTGCCGGGCAAAGTAGGACTGCGCTACATAGACAGCGATGGCAGCGAGAAGGTTCCGCTGTGCATCCATCGCGCGCCGCTGAGCACGCACGAACGTTTGATTGGGTTTTTGATCGAACACTTCGCCGGCCACTTTCCGCTGTGGCTTGCACCCATCCAGGTCGCACTGATCCCGGTAGCCGGCCCCCACGAAGGGTACGCGCATCAAGTTGAGCAACAGCTCAAAGAGAAGGGGATTCGCACGCTGTATCTCGACCCATCCGAATCACTCGGCAAGCGTGTACGCGAAGGCGAAAAGCAGAAGATCAACTATCTGCTCGTCATCGGCGACAAAGAAGTTACAGATCAATCGCTGGCTGTCCGTGATGTGAAGACGAAAGAGCAGACGACTGTGCCGCTTAATCAGCTCGTGGAGTCCCTGGTTTCTGAGGTGGTAAATCGAACTCTCCCTGCCGCAGCCTAGTCAGACGATCCTCAAGGTTCATGACTGATTCATGTCCTTTATGAGAAGAAAATTCGTCGATCACACAGGAATCTTTTGCTTGTAGATATCGAGCCAGACCTTCTTTTGTCTTCTGTATCAGAATCTCCAGTTCTTCGAAGCCCACCAGCTTTTCCTGAATCGCATCAAGCACTACAGGCAGCGCATCAATTCTCAGCACCGCATAATCCGTGGACTGATGTGTGAGAATCGTCATCCCATAAACGTAGCTGTTTTCTTTTTTCATACAATGTTTCCCTGATGAAAAATTTATGAAAGATGATTTCTTGCATGCCCCTCGTTCGCCCCTGTCTCGCCGAAACCCGCAGGCGAAGGCGGATCGGTCATCGTTCATGATAATTCTCTCGGAGCAGGTTCTCATTCCTGCTATGCTGATCGCCGCATGTTCGAAGCCTTCAAGATCGGGCCGTTTCTGATTTGGACGAATTACGTATTCCTTGTGGTCGGACTATGGCTTTCGGCGGAGTTTTTCTTCCGCTTGGCGCAGAGTGCCAACCTGTCGCTCACACATTTTATGGAGGACGGCGTGTGGTACATCATCGCCTTCATCCTCAGCGGACGTATTGTGGGAATCGTGGCGGAGTATCGGGCCTATATCGGTGATCCGATGCGACTGCTCGTTTTCTGGGATGGTAACTTCAATATTCTCGGCAGCGCCATCGGTGTCGGTCTTGTTCTGTACATCACGAATCTCAAGCAGCGATCGACGTTCCTCCAATGGCTGGACGCACTGGTGCCCGCGACGTCGTTGGCACTCGTCTTTTCGTGGCTTGGCGCCTTCTTCGCCGGTTCGGCGTACGGCCGTCCGACGGATATGTTCTGGGGCATCACTTACGATGCACAGAACGTGCGCTATGCCGTGCCCGTCCATCCGGTACAGCTCTACTACGCGCTCTACTTCTTTTTTCTGACCTTCCTGTTGCTCGTGATCCGCAAAAAAGCGCGCCGAGTAGGCACCGAGACGCTCGCCGGTATCTTCTTCATGACGCTCGGTACGCTCATCTTCGAGAACTTCCGCGGCGACTTTGGCATTCCGGTCTTCGCGACGTCGCTCGATTTCGCGCTGATGTTTCTGCTGTTCGTCAGTCTTGCCGTGTTTGCAGCGGTCGAATTACAGCTGAGCAAGCGGGGGATGTACGTCTACGAAGGGTTGTTGGTACTCGCCTGCGTTGGCTATCTTCTCCTGCGCCGGACTCTCGATCTGGAAGTGTACGAATTGCGCTTCAGCCAGTTATTGGCGCTTATCGGCCTCCTGAGTACCATTGTGTACGTGATCGTGCATCGTCGTAAGTATCCGCATCTGTAATTTTTTATGAACGCATTCATTGCTTTTCTTCAGGCATTGCCGACCGAATTTTCGTACAGCGACACACAGGTTTTTCTGTTGATCGCCCTCGCAGTCGTTGATGTATTTCTCGTCTTCTTTACCACACGCGATATTCTGCTGCGGTCCGCTTCCTTGTGGTTCCAGCTCTTTTCCATTCTGTTGGTTGCCCTGCTGCCTGCCGTGGGTTTCTTTCTGTATCTTCTGATTCGGCCGGCGAGAACAACAAAACAGCGGCAGATGGAGGCAATGCTCTTGGAGTTACTGGCTCGCACGGGACCGAACAGCACCTCCGGATCTCCCGCCAAAACGGCAGCGCCGGAAAAGCCCCGAAAGAAAGAGCGGCTGATTGCAACTGCGGTCAAAAAGAACGACGACGCGGACGTGGCGGACGAAACGGTAACGGAATAGGAATTGGTTCTTGCTGTGGAATGATGGTGTGGTAGTATCCGCCCGATGCAATTTCTGAGTTATCTGTTCTGGCCAAACCTTCCCACGTCTTCGTATTCACACCCGAAAGTGTTGGTGATGTTGGTGGTGTGCCTTGGTCTGATGGTCGGATCATTCTTCCTTGGTCTGTGGCGGACTAAACAGCAGCCTATTACCAAGAAGCTGAGCAGGACATGGGCCAGTGCGGCTTTCTGGATCGGTCTCGTCGGTGCATTCCTCATCGTGTCCCGCGTAGAGGGGATTCAGTTCTTCTCGATGCGTTTCCTATGGGTGCTATGGGCGCTTGCCATTGCTGTGTATGTCATCCTCCAAATCCGCATTTTCCGGTCGCGTCACTACGAAGTACTGCCGACGGAGAGGGTAGAGGATCCGAGGGGAAAGTATTTGCCAGGGAAGAAGAAAAAGTAGTTCTGAGGGAGAAGCAGGGTGCTCCCTTCAAGGCGGACTGGCTTGTTTGACCCGATCGTCGGTTTTTTCGATTGCATCGATTTCTTAGGTTTCTTTCGCTCATTTGACATCTCGATCAAAACAAGGAATCATCTCCCTTCCTATGCCACTGAAGCATTCCACCGAAACCTTCCTCGTCATTGTCCTTGGGGCTGCCATTTTGGTAACTGGCATTTTGCTGGCCACACTGCCGCCGCTCATGGCGGGATTGGTGCCGATGCTCATTCTGTTAGCCATCACGTTTATCTATCCGATTGCGCTGTATCCGTTCCTCCGATCGAATCGTGCCGACTACCCGTTTCGCTTGCTGCACTTCTTTCCGGCAGTGATGGTTCTGGTATGGGGATTACTGCAACTGTTGGGAGTGGGCATACACGGACTCGCATTTCTCTCGTATGGATTCACGTGGGGTTGGACGCTTGGTGCCGTCCTGATCGGTTTCTTCCTGTTGATGGTTTTCTGTGTGCAGGTCCTGCGTCGCTGGAGCGAACGGTTGCTTATTCTGGCCATCTTCATTGTCGTCTTCACGGCTTTGTCGCTTGCATCCGCTCTCAATTTTCACTGGGATCAGACGTTGGCATCGAACTTGTGGCAGGGAAAGTGGTGGGATGTGACCGGCAGCGGTTCGCACCTGATCGCACAGGTCAGTTCGTCGAGTGCCACTTCTATTGATGGCAAGAATCTGTCGTCGTCGGGCATTGCATCAGAGGAACAATGGCGTGCGGTACTGCGAGCCTTTGAGCAGAGTCAGCAGAGCACCGCATCGTCCGTTCGTTCAGCATCGAGCATGAGTATGCTGGCCCAGCAGTCGTCCGTGATGAGCATGCCCCCGATGCCCGCTATGGTGCGCAGTTCCAGCAGTGCATCTTTTCAAGGCATCATCACCGGGATCACGCCGGGCTTCGGTACGACATCCAGCTCCAGTTCGTCGTCCAGTTCCTTCTGGAGTCAGGCCACGCCGTCCTTCCCTACGACCACAAAGCCCGTGCCGCCGCCGGTTCAGAAGCCGGTAGCCATCAAGCCACCACGTAAACACTTGCCGCAGTCGGGTCCGGCCGAAGACGCGTTGGTCTTCCTGTGCATGGCAGGGTTTGTGACGGCGGTGCATCGCAGAGCTTCCAAGAGAATCTTTGAAGTCTAGATAAGCGCGAAGAGCCAAGAACCAGGGACGTTCGAAGAGCGAAATTCGAAAATGCGGCGATTTCTCCGAATTTCGAAATTCGTGCTTGGTGCTTTCCCAACATGTTATGCTGAACGCACATTCAGCCCTTTCCCCGTACTGCATGAAGATCGCCTCGCTCGTCGCCCGCCAGATTCTCGATTCCCGTGGCACGCCCACCATCGAAGTTGATGCGGTGCTCGACGACGGATCCTTTGGCCGTGCGGCCGTTCCCTCAGGCGCATCCACCGGTTCACATGAGGCGTTGGAATTGCGAGACGGCGACAAGACCAAGTATCAGGGCAAATCGGTTCTGAAGGCTGTGGCCAACGTGACTGGTCCGATTCTGATCCAGCTTAAAGGCATGGATGTTGCCAGCCAACGAGCTGTGGATGAAGCGCTCGTCGCCCTCGATGGTACGCCGAATAAGTCCAAGCTCGGTGCGAATGCCATTCTTGGCGTGTCGATGGCAGTGTGCCGCGCCCGCGCTGTATCGCAGGGTCAGCCGCTCTGGGAATCATTGGCGGAGCAGTACGATGTGTCGCTGGTGCAGAATGTGTCGTTACCTGTTCCGATGATGAACGTGATCAATGGTGGCAAACATGCCGACAGCGGTCTCAGTTTTCAAGAATGCATGATCATTCCAATCGACTTCCTCAGTTTTTCGGAAGCGCTGCGTGCCGGAGATGAAGTCTTCATGACCCTCAAGGAGTTGCTTCAGGAGGCAGGTCATTCCACAGCGGTAGGGGATGAAGGTGGTTTTGCACCGCACCTGAAAGGCAGCAAAGAAGCGTTTGAGTTCCTGCACCCGGCAATCGACAAGGCTGGGTACAAAGGCCGGATCAAGATCGGCATCGATGCAGCGGCCAGCGAGTTCTACAAGGACGGCAAGTATCACCTTGATGGCCGCATGTTCACTTCGAATGAATTAGTTGAGTACTATCAAGAGCTCATTCACGACTATCATCTGATCAGCATCGAGGACAGCCACAGCGAGGATGACTGGGATGGTTTTGTTCAGATGCAATCCACCGTAGGAAATCAGGTGCAACTCGTCGGTGACGATCTTCTGGTGACGAATACAAAGCGCATCGAACAGGCGATTGAAAAGAAAGCGGTGAATGCAGTGCTCATCAAAGTGAACCAGATCGGCACGGTATCCGAGACGGTGGATGCGATTCAGCTGGCCCAGCAAAACGGCTGGAATGCGATTACCAGTCATCGCAGTGGCGAGACGGAAGACACCTTCATCGCACATCTCGCTGTTGGACTTCGCTGCGGTCAGATCAAGACGGGATCGCTCAGCCGTACGGATCGAGTGTGCAAGTACAACGAGCTGTTGAGGATCGAGGAACAGGCCGGGAAGAGGAGCGCGTATGTGAGTCCATTTTTGCCTACTCAGAAGTAATTGTAGGTCCTAGGTGTCTCCCCTATAGTTCCTGCGCTCGGGACGTAGTTCAGTTGGCTAGAACGCATGCCTGGGGGGCATGAGGTCGCAGGTTCAAGTCCTGTCGTCCCGACCATTCATTACTAATTTTCCCGCTATGCATCAGATTCCTCTGTGTCTGGAGTTGATCAAAAGGAAATAGCTAAATTTTTACAACAACAATTTGGGCTCTTGATTGAAGGTCACAAGCATGATTAAGTTCCGCAATGCAGCGACTACACGAACCGATCGCCATTGTTTTTTTGCTCGGGCTGATCGTCTTCGCTTTTTTCGTCAGTCTTTCGCGTATCTTTCATGTTGATGGTGTGAGCTCTTCGTACGCAGCGGAGGAAAGCATGGCTGACGTGAGCAGCGTATCGTCTGCTTCATCGTCGTCAGCACAGCGGTTGTCACGTGCCGTACGGATTCCCATTCTGGTCTATCACTATGTCGAAATCGTCCAGAACCCCAGAGATCGGTTACGTCAGGCGATGAACATCAAACCGGATACGTTTGAGCTACAACTTCAATTGCTGCAGAAAAACGGTTATCAAACATATTTCGTGCGCGACATCCCAGCCATGATCGATGGGCGGCAGGATCTGCCGCAGAAGGGGATTATGCTGACATTCGACGATGGTTACGCCGACTTCTATCAGTACGTTCTGCCGCTTCTGCAGAAATATAATATGAAGGCGACGCTCTACATCGTCGATAATTTCATTGGCAAAGATGGGTACCTCACAGCTGATCAGCTAAAGGAAATTGTACTGAGTGGCCTCGTGGAAATCGGCGGTCACACAGAGGATCACCTGCGCCTTACCACATTGTCCGAAGCTGATGCGCGGAAACAGATCGCAGAAGGTCGTGATCGTCTGCAGAAAGACTACGGCGTCAGCGTTACCACCTTTGCGTATCCCTATGGTTCGTATAACGACATGCTCCAGCGATTGGCAAAGGAAGCCGGCTACATTGCAGCGGTGTCCGAGGACAAAGGAATAGTCCAAACCGAAAAGACGCTCTTCTCCCTTCCGCGACTGAGGGCCGGAGCGTTCTTGGGGAGAAATGCTTTATATAATATTCGATAGAAATTCCCTGATTCTTGGCTCTTGGTTCTCCGCGCTTATTTGTCATTCCTTTCTATCTATGCTTTCATGTCCTCTTTTTCTCATTCCTGGCCCTTGCATTATAAATGAATTTATGGCATAATATTATGTTACGTCAAGTATGAGTCTTTCCCCCCAAGATCTATCGGCCGCAAAGCTCATAATCGAGCAGCATGAGCGAATCCTCGTGATCCCACATGGGAACGTGGATCCCGATGGGCTATCCAGCGCCTTGGCCTGTTATCAGCTGTTCCAGGCATTGGGCAAGGATGTCACCGTAATCTGCCCGGATACACCGCCCGAATCGCTCCAGTTTTTGCCGGGTTTCCAGAAGGTCGAAATGGGTGTTCAGGAGAGCCAGAACTTCATTATCACCGTCAATCTGACCGAAGGCGTCGAGATTGATAAATTGCGGTACACGGTGGAGGACCAGAAGGTGAATATCATTGTCGTGCCGAAGAAAGGAAAGATCCGCCCAAGCCACATCTCGTTCGGAGAAGGGGAGAAACGCTACGATCTGATCGTCTTGGTCGACACCGCTGATCTGGCCCTGCTTGGATCTCTGTACCGCGATCACATCGATTTGTTCTCGGATACGACGATCCTCAATGTGGATCATCACATCAGCAACCTGCGCTACGGACAGTTCCAGCTGATCGATCCGACGGCGGCCAGTGCTACCGAAGTGCTCTACACCTGGTTCAAATCCATTCCCGAGTGGAACGAGAAGATTACGCCGGATTTGGCGACCCTACTTCTTACAGGTCTGATCACCGACACGCGCAGTTTCCAGAATCCCAACACCACTCCGCGATCACTGGAGATCGCGGCCGAACTGCTCGAGCGCGGAGCCAGACAGCAGGAGATCATTCAGCACATTTATAAGACCAAGCCGCTGTCGACGCTCAAGATCTGGGGTCGGGCGCTGAACCGCATACAAATCGACAAAGAAGCCGGTATCGTCTGGTCGGCCATCAGCCGCGAAGATCTGCAGGAAATGGATGCCAACAGCAAAGAGACGCACGGCATTCTCGATGAGCTCATCTCCACTATCCCCGATGCCGACCTGCACGTGCTATTTACCGAAGTGGAAGATGGCGGATTCAAAGCGAGTATGCGCTCGTCGGCTGCTCTTGATAGCAGCCGTCTGGCAGCCGAAACGTACGGCGGCGGCGGACACAGCCGTGCGGCCGGTTTCCGCGTTCGGAATTACCAGAACTTCCAGCTGCAAGTGCTCGATTCGATTAATAAGTTGAAGGAGGGCATGCGTCATCAGCGCAATCCCGAAGCGGAAGAAGCGAAGCCGATTCCCAAGGTGGATGTGCCGCAGCAATCACTCCCGCTCGGCGAGCCATCAGTGAAAAGTGACAAGCCGCCCCAGCTGGATGTGGTTTCAGGGATTGCGAACGGTTCGAAACATGATTCGCATGAGCGCGATATCGTGGAAGATCTGACCGCCTGAATGTGAGGGAACCGATGGCGCCAAAGAAACCGAGGAGAGGATGTGGAATTTTGTTTGCTAAAAACTCCTCGGAATCGTCGGATTCCTTGGTTTCTTCCGTTTCTTTCCTTCTTTTTCCTGATACACTGCGCCCAGATTTCTTCTCCGAAGTTTTTCCATGCGTCTGGTACAAGTCGCCAAGATTCTCAGCATGACCGGCCAAGAATTGCGCAAAGAGCTCTCTGAGGTCAATTTTGGCGTTAAGCCGACAGATCGCGAGATTCCGGACGGTCTTGCCAAAGGTATTATCCGTTTCGTGGCCACCAAGAAAGGCCTGAAGATCAACTTCGATACACTGGATATGACGGGAGGCGATGAAGAAGGAGGGGAGGAGAAGCCCGAGACAGAGACTGACGGATCAGCATCGTCCGATGCCGTTGCGCCGGTCGTGGGTGCAGCCAAACAGAGCGCGCCTGTAGCGCCTGAGTCGCTCAATGTTCTGCGCAAGCTATCGCTCGAAGATGTTCCCAAAGAGGCGATTGCTCGTCAGACCAAAGAAACAGAACTCTCGCGGGCCGAACGCGAAGAACAGCTCCGCGAAGAGAAGATTTTACAGCAGGAAGAATTGAAGAAGCGTCAGCAGAAGAGCTTGCATCAGGAGCAGATCAAAAAGAAGGACGGAATGGTTCTGTTGCCGGATCAAATTTCAGTCAAAGAACTGGCCGAGAAAACCGGCATCCAGGTACCGAAAATTATTCAAGCCCTCATGAAGAACGGCGTGATGGCCACTATCACTCAGTCGATCGATTACGATACGGCGGCGATTGTGGCGACTGAACTGGGGCTCGGCGTGCAACGCGAGGAGCGGTCAGCCAAAGTCGAAGATTTATTGTCCAAGAACCTCAAAGAACTGCTCAAAGACGAACCCGAAAACCTGAAGCCGCGTCCGCCGATCGTGGTGATCATGGGTCACGTCGACCACGGCAAAACAGCACTGCTCGATGCCATTCGCTCGACGAACGTGGTGGCCAGCGAGGCAGGCGGCATCACACAGCACATCGGCGCATACCAAGTAGAGCATGAATTCAAGGAAGGCGGTAAGACGGAGATGCGCAAGATTACGTTCCTCGACACTCCCGGACACGAGGCATTTACCGCTATGCGCGCTCGGGGAGCTCAGGTGACCGACATCGCAATTATCGTGGCTTCGGCCGAGGAAGGCGTGAAGGCAACGACCATCGAGGCAATCCATCATGCCAAAGAAGCCGGCGTGTCGATCATCGTGGCGATCACGAAGGTCGATAAGGAACGTGCCGACATCGACCGTGTGAAAGGCGAACTGGCCGCGCATGAACTGCAGCCGGAAGAGTGGGGTGGCACGACGCCGTTCGTGATGACATCAGCCGTGACAAAGCAGGGGATTCCCGAGCTTTTGGATACCATTCTCCTGGTGAGCGAATTGAAGGAGCTCAAGGCTAATCCAAAGCGGACCGCCGTGGCGACCGTCATCGAGAGTCATTTGGACACATCCCATGGTTCACTGGCGACTGTAATCGTGAATGCCGGAACGCTGCGGGTAGGAGATATTTTCGTCTGTGGCGAAATAACCGGCAAAGTGAAGGCGCTGATGAATGCCAAAGGAGAACGTCTTACCGAAGTTCCTCCGTCCGGCCCGGCCCGCGTGTCCGGTTTGGACGGCGTGCCGCAGGTAGGCGATATCATGCAGGTTGTCGCCAACGAAAAGGCGGCGCGAGCGCTGCTTGATGGGCTCAAAGACCAGTCGGGTGCCAAGCAGAAACGGTCGTTCGCCGATTTGGTCAGTCGGTTGAGTGAAGGGAAACTGAAGCAGCTCAAAATCGTGCTCAAGACAGACGCTCAGGGTTCGCTGGAAGCGATACAGGAAGCGCTGCGCAAGCAGGGTGAGGGGAATACCGAAGTGAGTGCCAAGGTGATCCATGCGGCCATTGGCGGCGTCACCGACAGCGATGTGATGATGGCCTCGGCTAGCGAAGGAATTGTGCTGGCATTCCATTCCAATGCGCCGTCGGAAGTATTACGTACGGCTGAGCGCGAGGGGGTAGAGGTTCGTCAGTACACTGTTCTCTACCAGCTGCTCGACGAAGTCGACAGTTTGCTCAAAGGCTTGGTTGAGCCGGTCGAAGAAGAGAGGATTTTAGGACACCTGGAAGTACGTGGCGTGTTCCTCACCAAGCGCAGCGAGCAGATCATCGGCGGCCGCGTCACCGATGGCATCCTTAAACGTGTGCAATTCCGTCTGCAGCGTGATGGCCAGCAGGTGGGGACCGGACGCGTGCTCTCGATCAAGCACGTCGACAAAGATATCAAGGAGGCAAAAGAAGGCACCGAATGTGGTTTGCGTGTCGAAACTACGACGCCGATCCTGGAAAAGGATGTGCTGGAGGCATACAATCGGGAGTTGAAGAAAAAAGGAGAGAGTTGATTATAAAGGGCAAAAATAAGCGCGAAGAACCGAGAGCTAAGAGCCAGGGAAATTCGAATTTCTTTTCTATGCTTTCAGATTCTTCGATGCCTGTTCCATCAATGTCGAGAGCATCGACGGCCCCATGCCCTCTTCGAAGAAGTGTTCGATAAAGGTTTTGGCTTCCGCGTCTTTTCCTTGGGTAGCTACTTGAAGAGCCGATATGGCTTCCCGATCTTTGGTGAAGCCGGGGATTGCCGCCACATTTTCTTTGCCGAAGAACTGAGCGATTTGCTCAGGGGTTGCGTCATTCCTTACCAATTGTTCGAGTTCGGCATTCTTTTCCAGTGCCTTCTTGGCGATCGCGGCGGATGTCTTGGGTTTGTCGGCAGTCTTGTAGGGAATGATGTACGCCTTATTGATGGGGTCGTTGAATGAGACGTATCCCTTTACCTGATTCTGCAGGTTGCGCAGCTGCGTGTCGCCGAACGGCAGACCATTGGCACAAAGATACGCGAGAACGCCGTACGTGATGATGCCAGTCGGATTCCGATCATCTCTGCCACTGATTAGGGTTGTGAGTGCGGAAGCGGCTGCAATGCCGCCAAAGAGAATGGTGCCGGCAAAACCAGCCGCGGAGGTAATTTTTACGTAGCGGTCATCGGTACGATAATCGCGCGGATTCCGCTGCATATTTGGCTGGCCTGGTAGCTTGATCGCCTCATAAATGCTTTCGGTATACGCACGAAAGTTCTGCACCAACTGCTTTACCTGTGGATCGACTGAGGTCTGTTCCAGCGGGCCGGCAGCTTCCAAGACTCTCTCTGCACGCCGCACGCCCTCCATCGTGTCCCAGAAGGGCATATCAGGTTTTCCATTCGCCGTTTTGCTGACAGACTCGCGGAGTGTTTTGTAGCTGGCTTCGATAGCCGGCAGCAAATCCTTCAATCGCTCTTCTTTTCTTAGTAATGGTTTGGCAGTGGCAATACTCTCTTGTAGCAGAGCACCATGTGCTTTGATATTTTCACTATGATACTCCGTGCTCCTTTTCGCCATCAGGCTGCGTTCGCTGTATCCCTTACGGAAAATAGCCGGGATGACCGGTTGTGAATGGGGGACCATGCCGTCCAATCCCAAAAAAAGGTGTGCCCGGTCGTACATCGATCCAAGCACGGTTACAGCGCGCAGGTCCTCAGGCGCTCCCTTTAATGCTGGCATGCGATTAAAAGGACCTGGTACCGGTGAGGGCGAATTAAGCGGACTCATGGAGGGGGAGGGGGCCCGCCGGGCGCGGCAGCGTCTTGCATGCGACGAATGGTCGCAGCATCGCGTATGTTCATTTCGTGGGCGATGGCAGTTGCAATGTCATGCGCGTTTACTCTGTTTAAAGCAGGAAGAGCGTGGAGATTATTTACGAGTTGGCGGAAGTCGACGTCACTATTCGGTCGATTGTTAATGATGGCATTCACTGTCACTCTCTGTGCTGCATCTAGAGGATTGGCTCTGAAATGGTTCACGGCTGTATTTGTTCCCGGAGTCATATTCAACCCGCCAAATCGTCCGCCGATTCTCAGTTCATTAAGGTGACGCTGAGGATCGATGTCGTGCATGGCTTCCATAATGCTCTTGCCGTTTGCACCGATGGGTAGGATCGGCAGGGCCAGCGGTGCCTGGAGGGCCAACTTACCGGCGTTCTTACCGAAGTCTCCGATGCGGTTGGTAATGCCACCGATGATGCTATTGCCCTTGAGGACCGAGAACACGCCGAACCACAGAATGCCGAGTGCAAGCATCATCCACAGCAGTTGCCAGAATGTATGGACATCGCTGAAGACGGGAATGATGCCGTCGACACCCGCAGCCAACCTGGCTGGCGGTGCGATGTTGTTGCCGGCGTTGAGCAGGATGAAGCCGATGCTCAGCGGAATGCCGACGAGAGCGGGCATGAAAGCCGCCTTCAAGAAACCCTGCCACAGGTATTGCATGGGGCTGTGCTCGCCGAACTTATTGCCGACCACGAACTCCAGAAACACGAACGGCATAAAGGCCATCGTCAGCCATAGAATGGGAATGCGAAGGAAGAAGGCAACAAGCAAAGCCAGCATCGGAAAGAACAGCGCGATGTGGATGATGAACACCATCGATAACTTGATGATGAATGTGAGCATGGCGACGTACCGCTTGTCTCCCACCCGCGCCGCGCCGACCCCGGGATCTGCCAGATAGACCAGCGACCGCAGTCGGGCATGGTTGATAATGATACCGTTGATGATCTTGGAAGTTGGACTGGCTTCCAGATTGGGATCATCCATGCGCATAGCTTGATAGCAGACGAAGTTATTGACCGGGCAACGCCAGCCGTCCTTGCCATCCGTTACGCCGCTGCGTTCAATTTCGCTCAGGAACAGCACATTCGTCACCACTTCGCAGGATTCCATTTTCGCGCCCTTGGCGCCGCCGACCGGAGGTACCTGGCAGGCCGCATCGCTCTCGATCAAGCTGGGCAACTGGTAGACGGTGTATGCCGCAACCTGGGAGAAATCGAAGATGACACGTGGAACAAACCACGAGAAATTGACGAATACCACAGCCATCACGAACTTCGCTGCGTAGGACCCGACGAATTCTTTGCCTTTCGGCGGCTGTACTACAATATAGACGGCGCCGATAATCAGCAGGAAAGCGAAGATAAGATTCATCAAATCACGCGAGAGCATCCAGATATTGTGCATCATTTCCAGGATGCCGCTGTTACCGGTTATATCCTGGTCAAAGATTGTCGCTGGATCCATCACGACATTGAGTAATTTGAAAATCACCCACATGCCCACATCCATGATGGTAATCATCATCGACATGAACCCCGAGATATTCGTCATGATGTCGCTGCTGATAAGAGGATCGCCCGCTGCCGCGCTGGCATGTTGGACGATCAACCCTTCGCCAAAACCATAGTGCATGACGACCCAGCCGAGGAACAGACAGGCGCCCGCGACGATGAATTGTTTTGGTTTGAACATTTCTCTTAATAATACCACATTTTGAGGTTTTTCTCAATCACGCCAAACGAGCGATTTAAAGGCGTTTGTGGGTGCTACTGAAGTATGTTTATACAATAAAAGTAAGTTTTATGTGAGTATATTTTGTATTCTCTCTAATAAAATTAAGGAGCTTAAAATGTATTAATTTGGCTTTAGATAGACGAAAAAATAGATCAAATTTTGTGATCTCTCACTTGTACAATTTTCTTGCACTAAGTCACTTCCTATGAGTAATGTTTGTGCACATGTCTTCCGCCGTCCTCAAAGCACTGTTCAGTTCACAGACCCGGGTAAAACTTCTCTCAACTTTTCTGCTGCATCCCGAGCAGGAGTACTTCATTCGGGAACTGACACGTTTGCTGGGGGAGCAGATCAATTCTATCCGCCGCGAACTGGAAAACCTGCGCAAGATCGGTTTGGTGAAGGCGCGCCATCGCAATCGCAAGAAGTACTACCATATCGATCCTGAATTTCCACTCTTTACTGATTTGAAGAACATTTTTGCGAAAGAGATTCAAGCCGAGAGCCCGATTGTATTGCAGCTTAAGAAGTTGCCTGGCGTGCAGTTGGTTCTTCTGGCCGGTTCATTTGCGAACACCGAGAGTAAGGTCGACCTGCTGGTAGTCGGTAATGTGAAGAAAGAATTACTTGAGGCACTCCTACTCCAAGACCCCAGCTTGAAGAATGTGAAGTACTCCATCTTTTCAGAGGCAGACTTCTTGTATCGTCTGAGCCTGAAAGATCGTTTCATTCTGGAAATCATGAACGACCCGCGCCACTTTATTGTCCTGAACCTCTTGTATAAGCAGATTGAGGAAGCGGAGGGGAAGAAATGAAAAGGTGGAAGTGCAAAGAACTATGAACCAGGAGAATATAAATAGTGATACTTCTAAAAACAGAACCCTTTTTTGGCAGTTGAGATTTGAGAGTTGGTTGTTATTTGGTTTTTGGCTCTTGGTTCTCCTTTTTAGTCTATTAGCCCAAAGAATTGCCTTGCAAAGGCCTTCTCTCTCCTTTACCCTCTCCGGGCTCTATGCCTTCAGAAATTCTGCATCATCAGGCCAAGGAAAACATCAAACAGCGTCCCGAATTGGCGCCTGGCTACACTGTTCGTGTCCATGAGCGCATCAAGGAAGGCGAAAAGGAGCGTATTCAGATATTCGAAGGTCTCGTGATCGACCTCCATCGTGGCCACACCGCCACCGATGCCACCTTCACCGTGCGCCGCATCGCGTCGGGTATTGGTGTTGAGCGTATTTTCCCGCTCCACTCGCCGTTCATCGAAAAGATCGAAGTGAAGAAAGTGGCCAAAGTCCGTCGCGCCAACCTGTCCTTCCTTCGCGGAAGGAGTGGAAAGTCGGCACGCATGACCGAGCGTTTCACGACTGCTGACGAATTCGCCATTGCCGTTGCTCCCGCCGAGAAAGAAGAGGTAACCGATATTGTCGAAGCCCCGGCAGCTGCCGAAGAAGCCGCTGCTGGAAGCGAGGAAGCCAAAGCGGCGTAAAACCATCAGAGGGAACCAAGACATTCGCTATACTTCTGCCATGCGCTGTCTTCTCGTGGGCAATTATGGGGTGGGGAATCTCGGTGACGAAGCACTGAAAGAATATTTTTTGACGCATTTTCCTGAGGTCGAATGGACTGTTCTGTCTGCTCATCCTCAGACGGCCCGGGAACGTTCTCGTCTGCCGGGTGGCTTTCGATCACTGCTTTCCTTTCGATGGATCCGTACGATTGGCGCCTACTGCTATAGTGATGCGGTTGTGTTCGGTGGGGGATCGCTGTTTACCGACAGCGAGTCACCCTATGCCTGTTTCTTGTGGTGGATCCATGCGTCGGTTGCACATGTTCTTCGTAAACCTATCCATTTGGCTTTCCAGGGAATTGGTCCATTGAACTCGAAAAGAGGGGAGCGGCTGGCTAGGCAAGTCTGCCGGTGGGCGGCATCGATCTCGGTGCGCGACGCGGAATCCAAGAAACTTGTGGATCACTGGCAATTGCCCGTCCCCGTTATCCAGAGTTTTGATCCGGTCTTTTCTATGTTGCACGGAGACAATCACACCGAAGTGACGCAAAAAATACTGACCGTGATCCCACGGAAAAATTCGGATGCGACCTTTTTGAAGGTTGTTCGCGATGCTCAGGCACAGGCCATATATAATTCGGTCGTCGTTCTGTGCCTGCAGGGTGATGATCCCGTTGAGCGGAGTGTCGCCGCCGTTCTGGCCGAAAAGCTCGAAGCTACTGTCCGTTCGGTCACAACCGTGCAAGAACTTGTGGAGGTCGTGTTCCCCTCGGCGTTTGTCGTGTCGCAGCGATACCATGGCGCTCTTGCCGCTTTGGCATTGGGTGTGCCGTTTTCAGTCCTGCCCCAAGCTGACGGGGATAAGCTGGCGGCTCTGGCGAGTATGGATGGCGCAGCGGTACCGGAGCTCCTATCCCTGGTGGCTGCCGGTGAGGAGTATTTGCGACAATCTCTGCAAAATACGGCCCGCCGCCGTTGAGTGGAAAAGAAGAGGAGCGTAGGCTCGATTTATGACAGCATCTGTCCATAGTCCGGCTCCAGGCTTCGATGCCGTTGATCAGACGGGAGCACGGCATCAGCTGCTTGATTATCGGGGAGCGTGGCTTCTGCTCTACTTTTATCCGAAAGACGATACGGACGGATGCACGAAAGAAGCATGTGGTTTTCGCGATCTCCATCCGCAATTTCAGCCCAAAGTGCATATCGTAGGCGTCAGTGCCGATTCCCAAGAGAGCCATCGGATGTTTGCCGAAAAATATCAACTGCCGTTTCCACTTCTCGTCGATACCGATCGCACAATCATCACTGCGTACGGGGTTGGTACACTTTTTCCCAAACGCACCTCGTTCCTGATCGACCCGAATGGCGTCATTCAAACAATCTACGAGAAAATCGACTGCATAGCCCACGCTCAGCAAATCCTTGACGATATACAAGCGCTCAAGACGAGTGCATAGATTATTTCTTAGCATCGGTTTCTTTTCTCATGAACCTTCCACCCCTTGCCTATCGCCTGCGCCCGACTCGTCTGGAGGATTTTGTCGGTCAGGAAGAAATCGTGGGAGAGGGGAGCGCCCTTCGAAATCTCATCCTCAACGACCAGCTGTCGTCACTTATTTTGGCCGGGCCGCCGGGGACCGGAAAAACATCGTTGGCTCGCATCATTGCCGAAATAACCACTGCCGATTTCGTCCAGCTGAATGCGGTTACCAGTGGCGTAAAGGATATCAAGGCGGTAACGGAGCAGGCGAGTCGCGGGCAGCAATCGCTCCATCATCGGACCGTGTTGTTCATCGACGAAATCCATCGATTCAACAAATCACAGCAGGATGCTCTGTTGCCATTCGTGGAAAGCGGTGCTGTCACACTCATCGGCGCCACGACGCAAAATCCGTACTTCGAAGTGAATCAGGCCCTTCTGTCGCGGTCACAGGTCTATTTGCTCAAGCCGCTGTCGATGGAGGATCTGCTGACGATTCTGCGCCGCGCTCTGACTGATTCACATGGCTACGGCGGCAAAGTACAAGTGGACGAAGGGGCGCTGGAGCGCATTGCACAGGTCGCAAACGGCGACGCACGCGTGGCTCTGAACAGTTTGGAACTGGCGGTGACGACCGCGGGCAACCGGGTGTCGGTCCAGGATGCCGAACGACTGCTCAAGGAACGCCGCCAGCGCTACGATAAGGGCGATGAGGATCACTACAATGTGGTTTCGGCCTTTATCAAATCCATGCGTGGCAGTGACGTGGATGCGTCGCTCGCCTGGCTCTACACCATGCTCAATGCCGGCGAGCAGCCGCGGTTTCTGTTCCGGCGGATGGCCATTTTCGCCAGCGAAGATGTCGGCAACGCCGATCCGCATGCTCTGACACACGTGATGTCTGCCTGGCAGGCGTTCGAATTCGTGGGATTGCCGGAAGGCGAGTTTTTTCTGGCACATGCGTGTGTCTATCTGGCGCAGGCGCCGAAAAGCAATGCGACCACCCGGGCAATGGGCGGTGTCAAAGCCGCACTTCGCGCCGCACCGCTCAGCGAGGTACCGAATCATCTGCGAAATGCGCCGGTCAAAGGTATGGCTCAGCAGGGATATGGACAGGATTATCAGTATCCGCACGACGCACCGGCTGGAATTGTGGAGGCGAATTACTTTCCGATAGGCCTGCAGCCGCAAATTTTCTACGATCCGACTGATCGGGGATTCGAGAAAGAAGTGCGCGACCGCCTGACGAAAACACGGTCGATCATCCGCGGCAATAATAGTAATAAGCAATGACTAGTAATTTTGTCAAAATAATGATATAATAATACTACTAATATTCATACCAATGTCTCTTACTCATGCGAGCTGCCTTACGATATTTGGCTGAGATACATGATGAAATTCCGGCATTCCGGGCTGGATTCTTCGTGGTATCACTCATCCTGGCGGCACTTCTCAATTTTGGCGTCTTTGCGCTGCTGATCATCGGGCACATGGCGTTAGATGTCGTAAAATACCGCGAGTATCATCGGTGCAGCTGGCGATTGACCTGGCGGGGGACTATCCGCGAAAGTGCAGCGGATATCATGCTACTCAGCTTGGGACTGTGCATTGCACTGGTTCTGAGCGCCTCACCTGGGTTTCAGGCGCTGCATTTTTCGCCCAGCGTGCGACTCACATTGGCCAGCTTTCTCGGTATTCTCGTCTCGAAACTTCTGATTCTGCTTCGATTCATGCGCGTTCTCCTTAATAGTCGCGGTCATCTGCGCGCCAAATCATTCGCAACGCGCTCGGCATGGACGGCAGGGGAGCAGTTCAATTTGTTCTTTGCCTTCTTTCTGCTCGGTATTCTCACTATCCTGATTCTGCGCAACGCGGATGATACGTGGTTTCTCCAATGGCTGTCGTTTCAAGTGCTTCCCTGGAAAATCTAAATAAACGGTGACCACAGATTACGAGAGGAGTGGAACACGATTTGGAAACAAGCTCCGTTCGATTTTCTGTGATTCTTCCAGCCACATTCGATTCTTATCGTTGGGTTTGCCGTCTGCATAGCGGTTGGCAATATCGGTGAAGCGTTCTTCCAGCGAAACGATCTGATCATGTCGCACACGCTTGTCTGCGTAGAACAGGATTTTCTGTTCGATAGTGCGGTGGAGGGCAGGGAAGTGATGGAGTCCATGCGTTTCTACGATTTCGGCGACGGCCTGGTAGCCATGCTCGCGTAGAAAGAGGGGACAGGCCATTTCGTGAGGTGCTTGCGGATATTTCTGCTTCCAGTACTCCCAGGTTTTGGTTTGCTCCGCAGTAGGTTCCTGAATGCCCGGTGGCAGCGCCTGCGAGCGAAAATCGACGAAACGAAACAGATCATGGACCAATGCGGCGGCTACCAACACGTGTTTTCTGACCAATCGTCCATCAGCGATGAGTGCGTCGGCTACTTGTGCTGCCACGTCGGCTACAGCCTCACAATGTTCCGTTATATGAGCAGGTGCCCGAACGAGCGCTCTCCATTCTTCAATCGTTGTGCGTGAAGGAAGGGGAGTGTCCTCGAACGTGCAGATAAGATGGCGATGATCTCCTTCTTCTTCCAGCTGGATCCTGAGCATATCCGATTCATTCGTGCTGGCAGGAACACGATCAGCCCATTCAATGCAGCGGATGCCCTGATGATCATCCGATTGTCGAAGGATCTTTGCAGCTTCAGCCGATTCCA
Source organism: Candidatus Peribacteria bacterium (assembly GCA_041691135.1). Classification (GTDB taxonomy): domain Bacteria; phylum Patescibacteriota; class Gracilibacteria; order Peribacterales; family Peribacteraceae; genus JAQBQQ01. The sequence continues at coordinate 287,894 of JBEPVF010000001.1, read as the reverse complement.
ACCGATACAGATCGAGATGAATGAATTCGGTTCGGTCAGATGTCCTATAGCGTTGTTCCAGCGCGTACGTAGGACTGGTGATGACTTCTTGGATCCCCAATGCCTGTGCGAAGCCCTGCAGAAATGTCGTCTTGCCGGCGCCGAGGTTGCCCATCAGGGCGATGTCGAGTGGACGACGGTACAGCGTTACAGCTAAGGAAGCGCCACATTTGCGCGTCTGTTCGCTGTTTGCCAGTGTTATTTGGATAGATTCGACCATTGACCGAAAATAGAAAAAGTGCTACAATATGTATGAAACATACACAACCATTATGAAGATTCGCTCACGACGTACAATGGGCTTTCGGACACTGCCGATGTATCGCAAGAAGCAGATGTCAATTCTCCGCTATCTATCGCGGAAGTTTGCCTTCTGGACTGCTCTGTTCTCCATGTTTGCGTTCGCGGCCGGCAACCTTGTGGGCACTCACGGATGGAACGTGATGCTCAGCGCCATGTTCGCCGAAGTGGATCAGAGCCTGATTACCTACGATGGCACCGTATCGCCGGTGAAGATTCCTGATTACAAGCGTTGGGCGCAGTATGGTGGAAATCATAAGGACTTTACGTATGACCAGTTGCCGCAGGATTTCCTGATCGATTTGCCGCCGTATGATGTACAAGCGCAGCGGTCTGACAAACTCATGCTGGCCTATCCCATTGGATATATGGGTTCGTACGCCACGGGACACGATATGGATGGAAGTCATCCGGGTGTGGATATTTATGCTCTGGCTGGCACGCCGGTCGTCAGTTCTATGCACGGCGTTGTCGCGCGTATCGGGAATGATCCGTCTGGTTTCGGTAACTATGTTGTTGTGAAGACTGCCAATGCCCCAGACCCAGCCGATCCCTCACGTGGCATCACGCTGTTTGCCGGCTATGCGCACTTGAGTGAAGTGGATGTGTCCGAAGGAATGATCCTGGAAAAAGGACAGTTGGTCGGCAAAGTCGGATCGACCGGTTTCGCCACGACGGCGCACCTGCATTTCCAGATCGATCGCGATTATAAGCATGACGGCATTGTCGGTTCGCATATGGAATGGCCCTTCACCACCAAAGATGCGACGGCAGTCGGCTTGTCGTATACGGAGGCAGTTGACTCCAAGCAATTCCAGTCGCGCGGTTTGGCCGAAACGATCAGTCCGGTTGCTTACGTGCAGGCACATTACGCGCCATTCATTGCTACGGTGGCGCAAGCATCCTCTTCTGCCGCTTCGAAGATTTCTCTCCTGGTGAGTCATCAGCAGGAACGGTTACAGGCTCGTTTGAATCGTCTGGCAGTTGCCAGCAGTCAGCCCAGTCTTATCGACCGAACGGCCGTGGCTGACGCCCGCCCGACAGCTGTGCCGGCTCCTCTTCCTGTCGCAGCGAGTTCCGCCGCCGTGTCTTCCATTGCATCAGGCGTGTCGGTGGCAGCTGCTCCGATCGCGTCTGCGCCCCAGCCATTCGCCCGTATCGAAATCATTCCGGATTCGTCGGAGGGTATCCGACGGGCATGGATGACACTTCATCTGCGCTTCGTCGACGAAAATGGTAATACGGTCTTGAATCCGCTGCTCAAGAAAGATCTGGTCTTCCGCACCGCTTTCGGTGATGCCGACTTCCGGCCGTCCACTCTGACATCATTGGATATTCATGCGGGCGAGGCGACCATCGAAATACTCGGACGCACTCCCACCGTTGTTCCGCTTATCCAACCAGGCGATTATCAGGGAGAGCCGATCAAGTTTGAGGCACGGTAAATTGGGAAGAACCACTGAGATAGACCAAAGACGCCAGAAGAATCTTCTGGCGTCTTTGTGTTGAAATCAAACGGATTCTTATTTGGTGGTGTCTTTTTTGGGTGCGAATTCGAAACTGACGGACAGGCTGATATTCATGGTGAGAGTGTTCGTCTCAGGATCGTAAGGGGAGGAATTCGATCCATAGCCGCCGCCGCCATAGTAGGTGGAATCGGCATAGCCGCTGAGTGAAGCATTTGTCATGCGTGTGAGTTTCTTATTGATCATCTTCTCGTAGAACGCTTTTTGCGACATCACCTGTTCCATCAGTTCGCCGTAATCTTCGGTAGCCGCTTTTTCGACGTACAGAACGCGTGCATCCCATGATGGCGTGCAGCCGGGGAGTTTCGTTTCGATGGCATCTTGCACTGCCGTAGCATTGTCGCCTTTGAAGTTGCGAACAAGAAAACTGGCATTACCAGTGAAAGTTTGGTCTATGCCTGGTGCGGATGGATCGATGTAGCCGGCGTAGACGGTACGACCGGTCTTGCGCACGTCGCCGTCTGTGCCGACGATTGTTTTGAGGTCGGTGAACGTTTGCTGGAATTTCTGAAGCAGGTCCTTGCGCGGAACCGCTTGTTGCGAGTAATCGCAGGAAATACTCAGGTTCAGGATATCCGGTTTCATGTCCTTGTAGACATTGGCTGTTACGGTAATCGAGCCGTCATCGGACGGATCGAAAGTGACGTTGCTGAAATCGTCCGCAGCCAAGGCGGCAGGAGCGATGAGCAGCAGCACGAGCGGTGTGGCAACCGCCATGGCGATTCGCGTGTTACGCATAAATAAAGGGAGGAAAGGGAATAGACAGCAAATCTAAATTAATGCGGGCGTGGGTCAATAGATTCTTGCGGCCGCGGCCGGGAGTACTGCGACAGCAGGAGCATGATCAGAAAAAGAAGAACGGCGGCGAGAAACTTGGAGAGGGTATCCAAAAACAGAGCAATGATGCCGAAGCTGGCTCCCAGGGCCGCGGTGAGGCAGAGCACCTGGCGAGGAGTCCAGCCTTTCTGCAGCAGGCGATGATGGAGGTGCTCATCGCGCGTATTGCCCTGGAAGATGGATTTGCCTTTCAGAAGGCGTCGGATCACCACGAGTACCGAATCAATCAGCGGAACGCCAAGCACGAGGAACATGGTTGCCACTTTTCCTCCGGAATAGATAGTGAGGACGCCGAGCATCAGACCGAAGAACATGGCGCCCGTATCGCCGAGCAGCAGCTTGGGCGGCGGAAAATCAAACATGAGCGAACCGAAGGCAAGTGCGCCGAGCAGGAAGGCGAGGAGCGCCAACGACGGTTCGTTGACCCGATCGCTCAGCGACAAAAAGCCGATGGTGAAGAAGCCGATGGTCGAAAGCAGGCTCACCTGGCCCGAGATGCCGTCGAACCAGTTGAGAGCATTGATGGTCATCCCGAGCCACAGCAACGTGAAGAGTCCGCTGGCAACGGGAAGTAATCCGAAGTGCGGCACCAGAATCTTGATCGTATCGAGTTGAAAAATATCATTCAGTATAAAATGGCCGCCGACTTGCAGTGACCCGGCCAACGGATTGGTGAGCGAATAGATGCGCGTACCGGTTGCAAAGATCAGACACGCAATCGCGATGTGTACCAATAAGCGTATCCACGAGGGCAGCGGCCGGCGGTCATCGATGAATGAGAATATCGTCAGCAGAATGATTCCTATAATCACGCCGATTTTCTTTTCCGTCGTAGGCTCTACGATGCCGAAGAAGATGAGAAAAACAACGACGGCCACGATGCCGGCCGGATATGGAATAGGTGTGCGACTGAGTCCGTAGCGGTTTGGAAAATCAACCAATCCCAGCCTGGGGAAAATTTTGAGCGTTGCTGCGTATCCAATGACCGAGCAGGCAAGCGCCAACAACGGAATGAAGAGCAGGGGTGACATGGAACTATGATACTGGTGAGGCGGCAGAGTGGAAGAGGGAACCGTCGATTCCATTGGTTGCCTCGGTTTCTTCCCGTTGCGGTATTCCAAACATACAACCCTTTCTCTACAATCAGGAACACATGACGAACTACCGCACACTGGATCAGGCCGACATGAAGGGAAAGCGCGTGCTGTTGCGGGCGGGGTTCGATGTAAAGATCGAGAATGGAAAAGTGATGGAAACGGAGCGCATCGAGGCAATAGTACCGACGATGCGGCGTATTTTGAAAGAAGGAGCGCTTATTCTGCTGTCGCATCAGGGGCGTCCCAAAGGAAAACGCGATCCGGCTTTCAGTCAGGCGCCGATTGTTCCCGAACTCGAACGACTTCTGGGAGTGCCGGTTCACTTCAGCGAAGCCATAGTGGGTCCCGATGCCGAGGCGGCCGCAAAAAAACTCAAGCCGGGAGAAGTTTTGCTTCTGGAGAATCTGCGCTACGAACCGGGTGAAGAAAAGAACGACGAAGGCTTTGCCAAACAACTGGCGGCGTTGGGAGATGTTTATGTCAACGACGCATTCACCAATTGTCATCGCACTCATGCCAGTATGGTGGCATTGGCGCATCTGCTACCGGCATACGCGGGTTTGCAGCTCGAGAAAGAGCTCACCAACCTCTCGCGGATCATCGATGATCCTGCACGCCCGCTGGCACTCATCATCAGCGGTTCCAAAATGGAAACCAAGATACCGGTGATTCAGCGTTTCCTGTCGCGGGGAGACGATATTCTGCTGGGCGGTTGCATTGCGAACACGTTCGTCGCGGCTCGCGGTTTCGACGTGGGAACGTCCAAGTACGAACAGGAGTTCGTGGAACAGGCGCAGGAGTTTATGCTGGAGTCCGAACAGGAGGGTCATGCGGTGATTCATATTCCCCGTGATGCAGTGGTTGCCACAAGTCCCGAGGACGGAGCCGAGAAGATCGATCTGCCGGTCGAAGACGTTATGGGCGACATGAGCATGTTCGATATCGGCAAGGTAACGATCGATCGGTATTGTCGTGTGATTGAGAAAGCTGCGACGATTGTGTGGAACGGTCCATTGGGCTTCTATGAAGTGAATCGCTTTTCGCACGCCACCAAGCGCATCGCCGAAGCTTTGCAGCGCGCCACTCAGCGCGGCGCCACGACTATCATCGGCGGCGGTGATACGATCGATTTTCACGTGCGGTATCAGTATCCTCTGGATGCCTACACGTTTGTCAGTACCGGAGGCGGGGCGATGCTCGAGTTCATCGCCGGCGAGGAGCTTCCTGCTCTTGTCGCCCTTCGCGCGTAGTATTCTCTGCCGCGATCTTCCTCTCCTCAGACTTTTTCCATGGCCACTCCGACCCGCACTGTCCTGTTTCGGCGAGAAGAGGAACCATGGTCGGCGTTTCTCAAGCGCATTCAAAAAAGCGTGGGCGATGTACTGCTGATTTTCACTCCGCAGGATCACTTGTCCCTTCAGGCCCACGAAAAAGATCGGAAAATGTTCTTCTACGAATGCGGCACACTCAAAGACCGTTTGATGGTGGCAACCAAACAACCGCAGATAGCCGAAGAATGCCGGCGGCAGAATGTAGAAGTGGTAGACAGGTTATCGGCGGTGCGCCAACTTCTGAAGGATAATTCGCAACTCGACGAAGCAGTACGGCTTTTTTCGCCGCACTTGTGGAGCCAACAACTGCGTACGCGGCTTCAGTCCATCGGCCTGTTGTCACTTCCCAAGCTTCGTATCTGGGTGCTTATCGGCACCAGTGTTCTTCTCTTTCTGTTCGTTGTGCTGCGTCTGCTGCCATCGGCCGAGGTACGTATCTGGCCCCGCCAAGACTCGGTCAATCAAACGGTTAATATTTACCTGACCCAGAGCGGCGCGCAATTGCAGGTGTCTCCTCTGGCACGTCATGCGCCCCTGATTCCCATCAAAGTCAGCACCAAACGCACGATCACGTTCGATCAGATCACCCAGCAATTCACCGGAACGCCGTCACATGTAAGGATGAAAATAATCAATACAACTCGCGATTCCGTAAGTATCCGCAAAGACAGTCGGCTGGTGAATGCGCAGGGATTGGTCTTTCGCCTGCAGAATTCCGCAGTGCTGACGGCCAGTGGAACAGCGATGGTGAATGCGATTGCGGAAGACACCGATCAATACGGCGAGATCATCGGCGCACGCGGCAATGTACCGGCTGGAACCCAATGGTATTTTCCGGCGTTGGGATCGGATCAGAAAGACATTATTTATGCCAAGAACCAGCAACCGGCGACCGGGGGCACCACTTCTTCCAGGCTTGTCCTGCAACAGAAGGACATCGACACCGCTCGCAAGAAACTTGAACAGGATCTGCTCCAGACTGCCCGTCAGATGGTGGATGATCAGGTCGCTGACTACAATCGCACGCATCCCGGCCATAGCCTCAGAGTCTTTACCGAAGACGACGACAAGGATCTGATGCATATCTACTATCACGATTTTGTCCTGCCGACGCAGTTTCTGGGCCAGACAGTTACATCCGTGCCTGTTGAAGGCGCTCTCGATTACAAAGTTGTCGCTTTCGATATCAACGATGTTCTCGGTATGTTGCGAAACGACTTGAGTGCGCATATCGAGACCGGCAAAGCTCTGCTCGATGACAGTGTGACGCTCGACCGGCTCAAGTTCACGATCATCAATTTTGCCGACGATCTGACCTGGGTGAAAGGTACGGCCGACCTTACCGGCTCGGAACAATTTCTGCTCGATCCGCTCACTCCAACCGGCGCGAATTTCGCAAAAAAAGTACGCGAACTCATTGTAGGCCTGCATCGCACCGATGCAGTGAAGATCATTCGCAACCTGCCCGAGGTCGAAAAGGTAGAAATTGCGCTGTGGCCGCCGTGGACTGGGAAGATCACGACGATTCCGAGTAATATTTCGATCGTGCAGGAATGAAGTGGCTGGTCGCCGTGTACCGGCGGTGGCGAGGAGTTCTCATTTTTGTCTCCGGAATCTGTGTCGCCACCGTTGTGGTATTTGGGTATGTCGTCGGCTTGGTCGTTGCCGGTTTCTCGGGTACGGCGGTGCTCCCTGCCGACTGCGCCATTGTGTTCGGTGCGGCAGTCCATCCGCTGTACGACTCGACCGGTCATGCCGTGGAGAGTCAGAGCGGCCCCGGCATCCAACGTCGAATGCTGACTGCGGTGGAACTCTACAAGCAGGGAAAAGTGCACAAGCTTTTTCTGAGCGGTGGAAAGGGCGACAGGCAACGGCGGAGTGAAGCGCAAATTATGATGCAATATGCAATTTTGCGTCATATTCCCCACCAGGATGTGGTTGCGGAAAGCCAATCAACCACAACCAAGGAAAATATTTTGTATACCCGTCCGCTTACCAGAAATTGCACGAGCGTGATCGCCATCAGTGACCGATACCATTTGACCCGTATTGGCTTTTTGGCAAAGCAGCAGGGTTGGACACTGCCGACATTCCCAGCCAAAGAAGTTGCCGCCCTGCCTTTTGAGGCAAAAAGCGTCTTACGAGAAGCTTTGGCGATTCTGTGGTACGGATTGTTTGAGAAATCCTGAATACAGTGGCAAAAAGTGCTATCTAACCGCTGATTTGGGCTTTTTCTCCAGAGGAGGGGACTTCCCTCTGCTTTCCCATATTGTATCAATAAAAATTATTATCATCTTTTGTCTAGTGTCAGAAGAGGATTGGAAAGTAAACTTTTCCGAATCTATACACAGGGGTGTGGATAACAGGGGACTCGCTTGACAAATAACCTGTAGAAAGGGGCCTACAGATGTATAATCATACTTAGAATGATAGTTAACATAAACTGCATTATGTTAACTAAAATATTGTCATCTGCTACACTCCGCGTATGTCCTCCGAACGTTCTCCCCTCGCGAAGGCTGTTGGCCGCTACCTCTCCTACCTCCAGGCCGAAGAAAATAAATCACCACTGACCATCCGTAATTACCATGAATCGCTCGATCTTTTTTTGAAATTGTCCGAACTGCTCACCTTCTCTGATATCACCAAGGCATCGGTCCGTCATTATAAGCAGGCGCTTCACGAATTTCGCACCAAACGCAACGGTGAGCTGGGGATTCGCACTAAAAATCATCATTTAACCGTCCTGCGGGCCTTTATTCGCTACTTAGTTCAGGAAGAGGAGGTGGACGTCTACCCACCCGACCGCATCACACGGTTTAAAGAAGAAGAACGGAAGGTAAAGGTTCTGTACGGGGATGAAATAGAGCGCTTACTCAAGGCGCCGGATACCAGTGACAAAGAAGGCAAGCGCGACGCGGCGATCCTTGAATTATTTTTTTCAACCGGTCTGCGTCTGACAGAGCTGCGCATGCTCAATCGGAAAGATTTGAATTTCGATACCAGGGAAATGAGCGTGCGAGGGAAGCGCAACAAGCTCCGAGTTGTTTTTCTCTCTGATGGAGCCGTGAAGTCGGTGCAGCTCTATTTGAATGCACGCCTCGATTCCCTGTCCCCTCTCTTTATCCGTAATATTCAGAAAGCGGTGAATGTGATGCCACCGGGAGAAGAATTTCGTCTGTCACGTATCAGCATCTACAAAATCGTGAAAAAATACGCGTTGCAGGCCGGCATCGTCAGCGATCCGTCTCCGCACACGCTTCGTCACTCTTTTGCGACTGATTTATTGCGCAATGGAGCCGATATTCGCTCGGTGCAGGAGATGTTGGGACACAAGGATCTTTCTACGACACAGATCTACACGCACGTGACGAATACGCAGCTCAAAGAAGTGCACAAGAAGTTTCATCGCAAATCTGCTGACTGATTATGGGATTATCGCATGCAGAGGCAAAAATCAGGGTTGCTGCTCTTTCGGAAGAAAGGATCATTGAGGCCCTGAAACAGAATAACTTGTTGCTTCCCATAACAGCTACTCAGCGTACTTTGGTAATCAGAAGAATCCGATCTCGTTTGATGGCCATTCTGCGCTATAAAAGCAATCATGCGACAGAGATCGATGCTACGATGCTTCGTTATGTCATGGAAACGCAGAATGTACCGGTGCATCGCGGTGCAAAGAGCAGGCGCAGGCGATAAAAACAATGCACTTCTATTTAGCAATTTTCCAGATTCTTTCCTTTATGAAATCTATAATGTCCTCTCGGAGCATGATAAGATTTGCCGCTTCTGCATCGAAATTTTTAGGCGGTTTTCCGTGGTTCCTTGGTTCATCTTCATTAATAGAATCCAACATTTGCTGGGCTTGGCGTTCAATCTGACACTCGGCTTCCAGTTGCTCTCGATCTTCCGGCGTGAGCAATTCTAAGAACTGCAAAGATGCATGATGGGCAATTGTAGTAAGGAGATCTTCTTGTACTGCATCTAAGTCGGTACTTACTGGATTTGAAGAAAATAGTAACTCAGCACTGAGCAATTCCCTCAGTAGTATGGAGGTTGTTTGTTGAATGTCCCGAATATTTATATCTCCCACTCTTACGTCAGCCCCTTTTTCGATGCATGCGACAATATATAAAGAGAACCATGGGCCTCATTCTCATTAAGGATTTTTGGGATGGAGAGTACGCGCATTTCATCCTCCGTTCCGATGATCCTCAGTGGAGTCCACAGTCCTACTGTGATGAAGGAGCCTGGAATGCGGAAATGTTTTCCCTCTGAAAGGTATGCTAGAGTTGCTTTATGAAAGCCATTTGGAACAACACCGTTCTTGCCGAGAGCGATCAGACGATTGTAATCGAAGGAAATCACTACTTTCCTCCGTCATCGGTGCACATGGAATATATGAAGCCCAGTGACACGCATACGACGTGTCCGTGGAAAGGGTTTTGCAGTTACTACACCGTGGAAGTGAACGGTGAGCGCAACGAGGATGCAGCTTGGTATTATGCTGAGCCAAAAGAAGCGGCCAAAGAGATTGCCGGGTATGTAGCGTTTTGGAAGGGTGTTGAGGTGAAATAAATTCAATTTTTTTACTGCCCATATAATTCATTAGTCATAGCTGCAATCACAGCATCATTTTTTTCTTTTGTTTTGGCCCAAAATGGTTCTTTTTCAGCCAAAAGAGTAGTTATAGATTTTTTTGTTTCGGGCCCAAAAAAAATTTGATCTAATTCAAGTACACTTACATAGTCTCCATAATAATTCGATAACTTTTCAGACAGTAATAAATCATCAGATGAAATTTTGTTTGTTATAGGATCAAAGTGAATTTTTGTTAGATATTTATTTCCTAAATCTTCAATTCCAGTTGTTTGATAAAGAATTTTTGTGGTTCTTTCAACCAGCTCAATACGCTTCTGAAGGATCTGAGATTTCTGGTCCAATAAAAAATGTTTGTTATAAGATTGTTCGGACAAATACCAACCTAAGGTTATGCTGATTAGACTGATTACCGTCGACAAGCCGATTGAGGCAAGTTGCTCCTTTTTCATTTGTTAGAAAATTATTTTCGCGAATTTTCTCTTCCCTACTTTCAGAATCCCCTCCTTCGCAGTCGCGTCCATGGCAACCACTGTTTCGTCGTTCAACTTTACGCCTCCTTGTTCGATCAATCGCTTTGCTTCGGCTTTCGACGGGGCGAGTTTATTAGTGACCATCAGATCGACCAGACCGCTCCCCTTCTTCGCTTTGATCTCGGGCATATCATCCGGCACGCCTTTGTCTTTGAAGATTTTTGCGAATTCTTCTTCCGCTTTTTTGGCCGCATCTTTGTCGTAGTAAAATTCGACGATTGCGCGAGCGAGTTGCATCTTGAAGTCCTTGGGATTACTCCCCTTCTCCATCGCCTTCTCGATTTTTTTGATTTCCTCCATCGGAATATCCGTGAGGCATTCCATGTATGGCACGATCAGTTCATCTTTGATCGACAATGTTTTGCCGTACATATCCGTCGCCGAATCATCGATCCAGATGCAGTTATCGTAGGTTTTACTCATCTTGCGGCCGTCAGTGCCTTCGATCAATTTGGTGGTGAGGACGAACTTTTCGCGCTTGCCGAATGCGTGCTGCAACGTGCGACCGGCGAGCATGTTGAAGTACTGGTCGTTGCCGCCGAGTTCACAATCCACGTCGAGCATCACCGAATCGTAACCGACCATCAGCGGGTAGAAAAATTCATGCAATCCGATCGGATTGCCCTGCTCCAATCGCTTCTCGAACATATCGCGCTCCAGCATCTGCTGCACTGTAAAGTTACTGGCTAATTTGATGATGTCGTCGAACTTCAATTTTTCCAGCCATGTGTGATTTTCAACCACTTCAATTTTATTGAAATCCAGAATTTTGGACGCTTGATCTTTGTACGTCTGAAAGTTTTTCATCACATCTTCCCTGGTGAGCGGCTCGCGCTGCTTGTCGCGTCCGGACGGATCGCCGATCATCGCCGTAAAACTGCCGATCAAAAAAATCACATGGTGCCCGGCATCTTGAAACGCCCTCAACTTGCGCAATGGGACTGAGTGGCCCAGGTGGAGCTTGGATCCGGTCGGATCAATACCCAGGTATAGACGCATCGGCTGTCCGGATTTGATCTTCTCCTCCGCCAACTTGCGGGGAGTCACATCCGAAACGGCACGTGTGAGCAATTCATTCGAGGGCATACACAAACAATACCATTAACCTCCATTGTGCAAAATGCGTGTTTTTCCGTATGGGGCATGAAAAACCTTGAACAAATAGTCATTTCTCTGACTAAAAAAACGGTACAGACAAGCTATCACGCATGCCACTGGATTATTTTCAAAGGTTTGCTCTGGAAAAATTGCATGAGAATCTTCAGGCGGAAAATGAGGCAGGGCAAATCTTCGGCATTTGCAAGACTGCGCGCGATATGCTCCTTACGGCAGCGGTAGAACCCACCGCTTCTTCCATAGAAGACATGTTGTATTTGTATCGGCAAGAGCAGTCGACCATTCGTCAATTGAAGGTATCAGTTTCTGCATTGCTATTGGAGGTACTCGAAGGACGTATGTTACCGAGTGAAAGAGTTCGGATAAATTGAGAAATAAAGGAGTTGTTCGTCATCATGAATTTAGAAATCACTGATCAGATAATCGATGACACTGAACACCTCTTCCTCGCGATCATCCTGCAAAAGTTCGATGGCACTCTTGCCGTTCCATTTTTCGCGTGGGACTTGCAGCCAACGATCAACGGCGTGCAATCCCATGACTTTTTCAAGTTGCGGTCGAATGTGCGTATCGACAAAAATGTTGATGTGTAGCGGCACCTGTTGCCAGTCGACGGTAGGAATATCGCCCGGCCTGTTATGCACGAAGAATTCGGTTATGCCTACCACTTCTGCCTGTCGTATCACGACGAAGGCCTCTTGTACTTCTCGTAAAAATAATCGCGCGGCATGCGAAAGGGGTTTTGATCCCTTCAATGCCTCCGGTCCGTTTTGGCTCAGGAGAAGAGCCATTGCATCCCTGTCTACTTGGCCGTAGAAACAAAACTGAGTTGTGTCATCAAAGACGTCAGTTATTAGTAATCTGGGCGAAAGCATCCGTAGATAGCCGGCAATCTCGGATCCGATCTTGGCTTCTACAAGGGCCCAATCAGCCGAGCGTGGGTATTCTGTGGGTGGTAAACCGGATTCCTTTGTCATGCCGCACTATACAAACGTTTTGGCCGACCGCTGTCAAATAAGCTCTATATATCGCGGATTGTCTGTACACTGTGCGCATGTCCACATTTCTCGTCAGCCTTCCCGACCGGCTCGATACGTTTTTGGCCACCGAGAAAGTCTTCCTCAGCCGTGCCAAGGCGCAGAAGGCCATCGAAGACGGATTGGTATTGGTTAATGATCATGTGTGCCGCAAAGCGGCCGAGCGATTGCAGGAGGGTGATACCGTGACAGTGGAAGAGAGTGATGAAGTGATAGTATCCGGTATAGAACCGCACGATCTGCACATCGATGTTCCATACGAAGATGCGATGTGTCTGGTGATCAATAAACCGGCCGGTTACGCCGTGCATCCCGGCGCGGCGATGAGTCCGGATGAAATTACCATTTTACATGGCATTGCATTTCTGTTCGGCCAGCGCTCACTCCCCTTCTCCGAAGCGAGCGTGCTCGTGCATCGATTGGATAAAGAAACGACGGGTTGTTTGCTGGTGGCCAAGACGCCCGAAGCGCAATTGAAACTGCAGGCGCAGTTCGAAACGCGGAGCGTGCGCAAGCTGTACCTGGCGTTGGTTGCCGGCGTGCCGATGCACGATACAGCCAAGATCGATTCGCCGATTGGTCGGAGTCCCATCGATCGGACGAAGATGTCGATTCGCGGCGTTGGAACGGTGCGCGAGGCACAGACGACGTATAGAGTTTTAGATTCAAAGGAACATGTCGCATTGCTTGAATGCGATTTACACACCGGCCGCACGCATCAGATTCGCGTTCACCTGCAATCGATCGGTCATCCTATTTTGGGCGACGGGACGTATAGCTCTCCGCTGGCCGAGCGCTTGAATGATGAGTTCGAAGTGAAAAATTTATGTCTGCATTCGTGGCAGCTGACATTCGAATCTCCGGTGGACGGCGCACGACATACAGTGACAGCTCCATTGCCTGTGGCCATGGAGGAAGTGATGAAGCGGAGTAATGTTAAATACTGACGCCCCACGACACTCTTCCTATTCATCTGTGATTATTGAGCCGGTTCGTAGGTCACCGTGTAATCGAATTTATCGAGTACTTCGCCGTCTTTGTTTCGTGCGACGATGTGATACACGTTCGTGCCCTTTTTCAGGTTGTTGAAATCGGCTGAGGCGATGTAGTTCCAGATTTTTTTGCCGGACTTGTAGAGCTGCAATTTGTAGTCGTTGATCCAGATGCTATCTGTCGCTGCCGATGTCGTACCTTCCAACAGGAATCCGGTGCCGGTTTCGTTGTGCTCTGTTCCGGCGGTGGGCCCGGTGACGCTCAATACTCCCGGCGTGAGCGGTTCGTTGTTCTTCGGCTTTACGGTGCTGCTGCTTGAGCCGGCCGATTCAGCGGTGCCGCTCACAACGCCGCCCGCTTCGCCTTGCACGATCGTGATCGTGGCTTTGGCGCTCTTGTTGCCGTCTTTGTCGAAGGCGACGACATCAAATGTATTCGATCCGGCTACCAGGTTGTTCAGACTCATGCTGGCGAGGTAACTCCATGTGGTGTTTCCCACCGTGTAGAGCTGCAGTTTGTAATCGTTCACCATGATGCTCGCCGTGTCGGCACTGGTCGTGCCGCGGATAACCACTTGTGTGTCGGTTGTTTTGAACGTCTGTCCCGCCTTAGCTGGCGACGTAATTTCGGGAACCGGGAAACCGGAAGCCGTTTCCGCACTCGAGGCGTTGCCATGCTGCACGGTCAGAATTTTTTCGGCGAGGATCTTGTCGGTGCTGCCGAGCGCGACGAAGTGAAGGTCAAATGTCTTTTCGCCATCCGGCATCATGATGTCGTCCGAAAAGCTGCCGTCTTCCTGACTGATCTGCAGTTCCTTGCCGTTCACGCGTACGTGCAAAATCCGCGGACTCACTTTGCCGGTCACACGGATGGTGTTGCTGGTCACGTTATCGTGATCCAACGGACTCGAGATAGTCAGCAGGTTTTCGTTGAGTGCGCCAGTCAAAGTCCCCGAGCCGCTCACTCCCCCATCGAGCATCGTCGATGCCTGCTCCTGACTCTCGATGGCGAACGCGTTGCGGAGAGCGGCCAGCGTGAGAGCCGAACGGTATTGCGTCAGATCACCCTGGGCTCCAGTGGCGGGCAATTGCAATTGCTGCCCTTCCCCGATGGTGATGTCATCGATTCCCTTGCCGGTCACTTTCACACCGTCACCGCCAGCCGCATAGACGATCAAATTCGTGCCGGATACGAGTGCCTGTGTTTTGGGTGGCAGCTCGAATGTCAGTGCCGGCGTCACGATCTGACGGACGATGGCGCCCGAGAATGCTTTCTGGTCGGGCGTAGACACCCATAGCGTTCCCTCGGGTACTTGCAGCTGGAGTTGCGATTGCGATCCGAACGCACTCTTGGAAATAGATACCTGTGTCTGCTGATCGAGTCGTGCCCAAGTCCCGTCGAAGAATGTGAGGGACGCATTCGACATGGAACCTGTTTTGGCCACGTCACCCGGTTGCAATTTGCTGTTCGACTCGGCCGTCTGGAACGGCTTGCCTTCGTACGACACCTCGACCGTCGAACCGTCCTCGGCCATCACTGTTGCGGTGCGGTCCTGTCCTCCACCGCCAAATCCCATCAATGCCAACAGGCCCTTGCCAAGCCAGTAGACAACCAGCAAAAGCACCAAAACGGCGACGATACGCGCGACGGTGCGACCGGTTGAACCGGTGCTGGAGCGGCCGGTATCACCGAAGCCGTTTCGACGATGGCGGTAGTGCACTTTCATCGCGAGGTAACCAGCTCAGCTTGCCATGGGGAAGAGCAAAGCTCAACAGCGGCTGAAGCAATTATGTATGCAAACAATGAAGTCCGCGGCGGCCACTTTTATTACGCTGTTACCCGCTCCACTTCCTGAATAGTCGTCTTCTTTTCGCTCACAAATTGCTGACCCCATTCCTTCATTGTCTTGAAGCCTTCGCTTTTTGCCTGGGTGGCGATGGCTGATTCCTGTTCCATATTCAGAACCATCTGTTGGATGGCAGGCGTGACGACGAGAAGTTCGGGCAGACACATTTGTCCGTCGTAGGTGTCGTGCGACGCGGGGTCGCAGACTTTGCTGCCGGTTCGACACTCTTCTTTGACCGTGCGCACCAGACGCTGCGCCAAGACGGCGCGGAGTGCGGGAGCGAAGGTATACGGACTCACGCCCATCGATAGGAAACGCGGGATCGCTTCGAGTGCGGAGTTCGTGTGGAGCGTACTGAGAACCAGGTGTCCGGTGAGCGCGGCGTTTACTGCCGTCTGGGCGGTATCGAGATCACGAATTTCTCCGACCAGAATGACGTCGGGATCGTGACGCAGAATGGATCGCAGTCCAGATGAAAACGTGTAGTCATGATCGGCATCGATCTCGCTTTGAATAATGCCCGGTAGTTCGTACTCAACCGGATCTTCCAGTGTAATGATATTGCGGTCCTTGCCGACCAGCGTGGAGAGCAGTGCGTACAGCGTCGTTGTTTTGCCGGAACCCGTCGGTCCGGTGACGAGGATCAGACCATTGGGAAGTTCGGCTAATTCTTTCAGCTTCGTACTGATCTCATCCGGGAATCCTAGTGAGGTGAGCGGGCGGATCCCTTTATTCGGATCAAGCAGACGCAGCGTGAGCGCTTCACCGAAACGCGATGGCAGCGTCGCCACACGGACGTTCACTGCCCGGTCTTTGGCGGCGAAGGTGTACTGTCCGTCCTGGGGAATATTCGTCACGTTCATCTTCAGCTTCGATTCGAATTTGATGCGGCGCAACAGGTCGGTGTACGTGGCCGTTTTGAGCGTGGCCAGCGGAGCCAAAATTCCATGCAAACGCCACTCCAATCGCACGCCGTCTTTTTGAGGCGACAGGTGGATATCTGACGCCCCTTCCTGCGTGCAGAAGTCCTGCAACGTACGAAGCAGCGTTTCGCCATCCATGGACGCAAAGTCGAGAGAAGACATTCCCTTTATTATATCATCTTTTGGCACTTTGTGATACCCTGCTTTCCAGTGAATTCCTGTCAGTAAAAGCAGGTTTTCGGTTTAAAGATGTCGTCCCGTTCGGGTGCGCTGCTCGCGGGCGGCAATGCGTGCTTTTCCCGGCTCTCCATGGCGGTCAAACCCCGACTCCTTTCCAGCGAAACGCAGAAGCGGCGCTCTCTTCTCCAGCGCATGACCATCGTGCATGCATTCTTCCTCATTATCCTGCTTACGATTATAGCCAGGCTGATGGAATTGCAAATTGTCAAAGGTGCTGATTACCGCAATGCCGCGCAGCTGCAGCATTTCGGCGATGTGAAATTACCGGCCAAGCGCGGCGAAATATTCGCGCTGAACAGTAAAACGGGTGAGCGCAATATTCTCGCCACCAATACGACGCAGAACTTGGTTTACGTAGATCCGCTCGTCGTCGCCAATCCCACCTTCGTCGCCGAGACATTGGCCGGCATTCTGGTAACCGACGAAACGCATGATGCGTGTTCGCATGGCAAAGACACGTGTCCCAAAGAACTGATTCCATTCTATGCGCCGGCTTTCGATCCGATCGATCTGTACAAGCTCAGTCAATCGGGGGGTTTGCTCGAACCTCTGCCGGCCGACGGCCAGTTGCCGCCCACAGTGTTGAACCTGCCCGACAAGACGGAGGCCACCCGCCAGTTCGCACGGTCGATTGAGCAGCGCATCTCGCAGAAGCGCGTCATATTTTCGCCCATCAAATACGGAGCCAACAAAGTGCAGCTCCACGATACGCAGGGTCTTGCGATTCCGGGCATCGTCGTGGTTCCAGAAGAAAAACTTATCTACGCCGATCCGGAGCAAATCGATCAGAGCCACACCGATTCGATCGCCAAGAAGATCGGCAAAATTCTGGATATGGATCCCTCGTCGATCGTGAGCTTGCTGCGTTCGCGTCCGCTGCGTTACGTCCCGGTCATGCGCAAGTTGTCGCCGTCGATGTCGCTCAAGATCCGCGAAGCGCAACTCGCGTCTTATCAGGAAGCCGAGGCGAAGCGCAAGGCAGGCGTCGACACGCATGCCGAATTCGATTACCCGCTCCGCAGCATCGCTCTGCTCGCCGAAAACTGGCGGTTCTATCCGGACACCACCATCGCATCGCACGTGGTAGGGTTCCTGAATACGAATGAAGAAGCGCAATACGGCATCGAACGTGCCTTCAATCCTCAGCTCCGTGGGCAGGAAGGAATCATCAGTTCGGTGCGCGATCTTGCCGGCGGACAAATCCTCACAGCGCAGCAGACGATCGTGAAGCCGAAGGACGGCGATTCCATCGTGCTCACCCTCGATCGTACGATTCAGAAAGAAGTCGAGACGGTGATGGAGCAAGCGCTCGAAACATACAAGGCCGAAGACGGTCAGGCCATCGTGATGGATCCGGCAACCGGCAAGATTTTCGCGATGGTCAATGTTCCCCTCTTCGACAGCAATAATTACGCCGATGTGTACGCCAAGGAACCGTTCGCTCTCGACGCAGTGCATTCCGATAAGTTGATCGTGGAAGTGTACGATCCCACTACCAACGTGCGTCTGCTTAAGGAGCCGTACTCCGAAGTCTTCATTCCGGAGGGCCGCAAATTGCTGAGTGCCAAAGGCCAAAAGGTCATCGATGATCTGGAGAAGTTGTATGATTTGTCGGACATCACACGGTACTACTTGTATCAAACCGAAGAGACGAAGGGCGACAGTAACCGCCGCGAAGTATTTCCGACCAGCGATCCCAACACGTGGTTGCGGTTCAAAAATCAACTCGGAGTGGGTGCGTATCTCAATCGCAATATTCAATCCATCTACGAACCGGGTTCGGTGATGAAACCGGTCACGATGTCGATCGCGCTGGATCAGGGTGAATTGACGCCGGATACCACCTACGAAGATAAAGGTCCGGTGAAGGTGGACGAATTCGAAATCAAGAATGCGCTCCAGCGATACTACGGTCATGTGACAATGACCGACTGTCTGGCGTTCTCGATCAACACCTGCATGACAAGCGTGTCGGCCCGCCTTGGTGCCAAGTTATTCGACCGGATGCTCGAACGCTTCGGCTTCGGCCGCATCACGGGCATCGAATTGGAAGATGAGCTCGGCGGAGAACTGCGTCCGTGGCGCAAGCGCGGCGACTGGTCCAACGCGTTGCTTGCCACCACCGCCTTCGGTCAGGGTATCTCCGTCACTCCCCTGCAGATGACCATGGCCTTCGCGGCACTGGCCAACGATGGCAAATTGATGAAGCCGATTTTGATCGATCGTGTAATCCATCCCGATGGCACCGAAGAAGTGCGCGAGCCGAAAGTGTTGGATCAGGTGATCAAACCCGAAACTGCCAAAACGATCACCGACATGCTCATTCAGTCGGTCCAGTACGGCTACGCTAAAGCCGGCGGCGTAAAGGGCTACGACATCGCCGGCAAAACCGGCACCTCGCAGATCGCCGGTCCGGGCGGCAAGTACGAAACCGGTACCGGTTCCACTATCACGTCCTTCATCGGCTACGCGCCGGCACACAACCCCAAGTTCCTCATCTACGTCAAATTCGATCGTCCGAAGCGCGACATCTACGGTACATCCACGGCAGTGCCGGTGTTCCACGATATCGCATCATTCCTCATCAAGTATTACGGGTTGCCGCCGGAGCATTAAATAAAAAATAATAATCGCCACCATCATCATGTAGCAGCAGCCGTCCCCGGCTGCGGTGCCGAGGTTTTAGTCACCCCTTTGATCCTTATAATTCTGCCACCGTGCTCATTAAAAAATTTCTATAGGCGATACATCCCATTTTGCTGATGCGGATGACCAAGGATATAAATTGGCATGTTCAATGATACCGGCCTTTACTGGATTAGTATGAATATATGTTCGTGATGCTTCTGGCTTGTTGGGAAGTCGAATGTGAAAACGTTCTTGCCAGATATTTCCCATACCAATATTTAAAGCCACATTTGATTTATAAGTGCTCATAAGTTTTGAAATGGTATAGGGTGCCATAACTTTCAGCAGAAAATGGCAATGGTCAGGCATAACTACAAAACCATATAAGAAAAATGGATGAAGTTGCTGAACGCGGTAAAGGGTTTCTACGGCTTCTGTCGCGCAAGCTTCATTTGAAAAAATTGGCTGTTTATGACGAATATTTGTCGTGACGAACATGATGGCATCGTTTTGGATCGGATGACGTTGAGACATGTGACTGTATTTTTATGAATGTCCTGCAATTCTTCTAGTAGTGGAAAAAATACTTTCGGAGACCGCAGCCGGGGACGGCTGCTTCTACACATTATTGGCGTTCTATCAGAGGATGGAATGTCTCATTTCACCGTCACGCTCTTCGCCAGATTTCGTGGCATATCCGGATTCTTCCCGCGCTTCACAGCCAGGAAGTACGCGAGCACCTGAATCGGGATAATGCTGAGGATGGCTTGGGCGTCTCCCGCTTCCGGGACTTTGATCCACTCGTCGAACACGCGGTGCTGGTCGGGCGACACGCCAATGATCTTGGCGCCGCGCGCTTTCAGTTCCATAGCGTTGCTGAGGATGTCCTGCGTCACTTCGTCTTTGCCGACGAAGACGATGCACGGCGTACCCTCTTCGATCAGGGCGATGGGTCCGTGCTTCAGCTCGCCGGCGGCGAAGCCTTCGGCGTGCACGTAACTCACTTCCTGAATCTTGATCGCACTCTCGAGTGCCATCGGGTAGTGCCAGCTCTTGCCGATGATGTACATGTGCTCGTGCTGCTTGATGCTGTCGGCCAACGCACTCAAGTGCTCCACGTAGCGCGGATTCAACATGTCGTTGATCTTGGCGCTCGTTTCGAGGAGCAAGGTCTTTCCCTCCTGCAACTTGCCGGCCAGCGCGTAGGCGATCAGCAGGAGGACAGCCAGTTGGCCGGTGAGCGCTTTGGTCGATGCGACGGCGCGTTCCGGTCCGGCATTGATGAGCAGTGTGTAATCCGCTTCGCGGTCGATGGTCGAGCCCTTCACGTTCACGATCGCCAGGACTTTGGCCCCTTTCGATTTGGCGACATGCATCGCTTCGAGGACGTCAGCCGTTTCGCCGGACTGGCTCACGACGATGAGCAGGCTGCGATCGGTGAGGAAATGGTGATACAACTTGAACTCGCTCGCCGGGGCGAAGTTCACGTGCTTTTGGGCGATGACGGAGAAGAAGTAATCGGCTGCCATGCAGGCTTTGCCGGCCGTGCCGCATGCCACCAGGAAGGTGCCGTAGGCATTATGGATAGCGTCGGCCAGGGTCATGATCTGCTCTTCGTTCTGGTTCACGGCGCGTGCCACACTCTCCTTCTGATCCATGATCTCCTTGAGCATGAAGTGTTCGAAATCGCCCTTGTCGGCTTCTTCGGCGGCCCATGTGATCTCGATTTCGCGCTTTACACGCTCTTCCCCTGTTTTGATGTCCGAGAACAGAATAGTCTTTCCATCCGTCACGAGCATTTCGCCGTCATCCAAATATTGCACGATGTGCGTGTATTTGCGGAAGGCCGGAATGTCCGATGCGATGAAGTAACCGTATTCGTCACTCCCCTCTTTGCTCTTCAGGACGCCCACGATCAACGGCGAGCCGGTGCGTGCCGCCACCAATGTATTTGAGGCTGTGTGCATGGCCACGATGGCGTAGCGGCCTTCGAAGTGCGCGCAGGCGTTGCGTACCGAGGCGGCGAAGTCTCCCGTCTTTGCCATCTCTTCTTCTATCAGATGCGGGATAACTTCCGTGTCCGTCTCCGACAAAAATTTATGTCCTTTGGCGATCAGGTCGTCGCGCAGCTCGATGTAATTTTCCACGATGCCGTTGTGCACCACGGCGATCATTTTGTCCTCGCTCAAATGCGGATGGGCGTTGATCTGCGTCACTCCCCCGTGCGTTGCCCAACGTGTGTGGGCGATGGCGATGGTCGAATCGTGATCGAAGGTGGACGTGTCGACGCTGCTGATTTTGCCGATATCCTTACGAACTTTCAGGCCGTCAGCCGTTTTGCTGGCGACGCCCCACGAGTCGTATCCGCGATATTCCAGGTTTTTGAGCCCGTCGACAACGATGCTCCCCGCATTGTTCCGGCTGCCGACATAACCGAATATTCCGCACATGTGTGCTTATTGTGAAGCGTATTGAAAAAATGGTCAATTCAGAAGATCTTGATTGAATAGGAAAGGTCGAAAGTGGAATGTGAGGTCCAATAAGGTGTCTATGTCCCGATATTCACTATTTAACCTTCTATATTCATCCTTGACTCACTCGTAGCTTGCACTTACCCTGTCGCAGCTCTATGCCTATTATCAAGTCCGCCATCAAGCGTGCCCGTCAGAATACCGTTCGCCGAACACGCCGTCAGCCCTACAAAACGCAACTCAAGACGATGATCCGCAAGATCACCGATCTGGCCAAGGCTGGCAAGAAGGAAGAGGGTCAAAAAATGCTCCCACTCGTCTTTAAGGCTATTGATACGGCCGCCAAGAAGCAGATCATCCATCCGAACAACGCCGCTCGCAAGAAGTCGATGGTGAGCAGGCTGGTAGCTGCGAAGTAATCAACGGAACTATTTCGGATGTGCCTGTATTCTTTCGGTGTGTCTTTGAAACCTTTTCTCTTATTCGGCCGGAGGCATGCACTTGTTTTGCTGTTCGCCCTATTCATGTCCTTGCACGTGTGGCTGATGGGACGCGTGTGGTGGTGGAATATCTTTTTGGTGATTCCGCCGAATGTCTTTCTGGGTGTGTTCGTCATTCTTTTTTTGGTGGGCCTGATGCGGCGGCGATGGATCGGCCTTCTCATCCTGTGTCTGTCGTTTCCTTTGGTATGGATGAACAGCGATGTCGTTCTTCCATTCGCGAAACAGGTGATGAGCAATGCGAATGGACCGGTGATTTTCAATTGGAATACCGAGTACTGGCAGGATGGTGATCGCCAGGATTTTTACGCATTCATCCATGCGCAGCAGGCTGATGTCATCCTGTTGCAGGAGCACATGAACCGGCAGGACGAACCGTTGCTTCACGATTTCGACGAGATCACGCAACAGTTTCCCGGCTACACGCTCGTGATGAATGGCGAACTCATCACGCTCACGAAGTATCCGATAGTCGACACGGTACGCAGTACACAATTTCTGCGCACCGATCTGCGCATTCAGAACCAGGTTGTGAGTGTGTACAATGTGCATCTGTCCAATCCGGTGAATCCATCACTACTTAAACAGCCGGTCAGGTTCATGCAGTCGCTTCATAAATACTTTGTTATGCGCAGCGGTCAGTTCACTGCGCTTGAGCAGGACATCAGCGCCAATCCCCTTCCCCACTACATCGCTGGCGATTTCAATACGAGCCATGCAATGGGGTCGATGCGATGGTTCCTTACGCGTTTTACTGATGCCGCCACGCGCGGAACATCTCATTTTCCCGCCACATGGACCGATCGCATTCTGCGTGTCTGGCGCATCGATTGGGCGCTCGCTGATCCGTCACTGCCGATAGCCTCGTACGAAATCATTCCTGTCGTCACATCTTCTTCCGATCACGCTGGTCTCAGAGTGTCGCTATCGATGGAATAAAGCAGCTGCAATAAATCAGAACTAAAGAGCATTCGTGTTTACATTTTCTTCCTGCTTGCTTTGTCTATCCTGCTCCTTTTATGTACTTAAATTGACATTTAATTTATATTAATTATAATAATAAATATGTTCAGCGCTTATGCTGCTTGGCTCGTGCCGGGCTCTGGCTGGACTGCTCATTCCACAATTCGAGGACGACAATGGAAAAAATCGGGAGGCGTTTGATTGTTGCAGCAGGGGTGGCCGCAGTTATCACATTACTGCTTTGCCTCGGCCTGCTCGGTTTCTTGGATGAACCGATTGGATTCCGGCTGTATGCGGCTGCCTGTGCCTTTCTCCCCGGCGTGCAGCTCGCAGGCGGTTTTGCCTTCTTCGGTTACCAACTTCGGGACTGAAGTCACGACTCAGGAATGGGCACACCCCGACCAATGGTCGGGGTGTTGCATGTGATTATTATTGATTAATCTTATGTTCATAATCTTTATCATCAATAGTGTAATCAAGTTTTTGCTGCTAGGTTCTCAGAGAGTATCCTCATCCCCATGCAGTTTTTCATCTTTCACGGCATCGAAGGACACCCGGCCGAGAACTGGTTTCCGTGGCTCAAGCAGCAGCTGGAAGCCGAGGGTCATACAGTGACCATACCGGCATTGCCGCATGCGGATCAGCCGACACTCGATGAGTGGCTCACGTATATGGAACCGTATCGTTCGCAGATGAACGATCAAACAATTTTGATCGGACACAGTTTGGGAGTCCCCTTTCTTCTCTCACTGCTTTCGTCGCTCGACCAACCGGTCGCTGCGTCATTTCTCGTCTCGGGTTTCATGACATTGCCGAATAACGCCTACGCTCCACGCATGACATCGTTCATTCAACTGTTCGATCGCCAGCGCTTGCGCGCGCAGTGCGGACACTTCGAAGTATTCTGTGGTGACGACGATCCCTTTGTCTCCATCGACAAAACAAGAGAGCTGAGCGACTTTCTGAGCGCACCGCTGCATGTCATCCCTCACGGCGGACATTTGAATGCCGCCGCCGGTTACACTTCTTTCCCCGAATTGCTCACGGCCATCAATTCTTTCAACGAATAATTTTCCATTATCAATTCTCAATTTACATGCCCCGTCTCCTCGCTCTCGACATCGGCACTCGCCACACCGGCGTCGCATACGTCGATACCGATAATGGCATTCCCCTGCCGCTCGACACGATCGAACATCGCACGAAAGAACAGCTGTGTGATGCGGTAAAAAAAATTCGCGATGCTCGTTCTATCGATACGATTCTGATCGGTCTTCCACTGCTTCCCTCCGGTGAAGAAGGCACGCAAACGAGCATCGTTCGTGAGTACGGAGCGCTCCTGGAAGCTCTGGGTACTCCCCTTCTCTATAAAGACGAGCGATATACCACCCCACGGCGGACATCAGGAGAGCGCAAAGAACGTGTTTTACCGCAAGCAGAAGACGATAACGCGGCAGCGGCCACCCAGATTCTGACTACCTATTTAGGCTATTGACAATTGGTGAATTTAAATTAAAGTATCACTTACAGTGTAGTGACTTCCTGACATTGAAACAGCGTGAAACAAGTCATGGTCGTCGTCTACATCTCTCTTGTGAAGTTCTTTTGCTCCTGTCAATTATCTGGTAAAACGAGGGTTGTTCTTTCCCCGCCCTCCATGCCGACTCCGGTTACGACTACTGCCACTCCTCACCAGCAAGCCATGAACTCTCAAATTACCGTCAACTTACAGGATTTGCTTCAAAATCTTTTTCTGGTATTAACCGAAAAGGAAGTCATGGTGATTAAGAAACGCTTCGCTTTATTTGGCCAGCCGAAGCAGACTCTGGAAAAGATCGGCAAGCATTTCAAAGTCACACGTGAGCGCATCCGTCAGATCGAGGCCATTGCCCTCAGCAAGCTCCGCCGCACGGTGCGGACCACACGACTCGATGAGGTCAATGAACTTGCAAAGAATATCCTCCGCCTCCATGGCGGTGTCATGCCGGAAGACGAGTTGATCAGTCTCGTCCTCAAGCGCATTCAAGGAAGTGCACAGGCCGATGGCGCAGTGCTCCGCCTGTCGTTCTCCATCGATAACGAGATGAGTTCCACCGGTAAGAACAGCACGTTCGTTCCGTTCTGGAGACTCAGCAGTTTGTCAGCCGATGATATTTCGTTGATCGTCGATAACATCGTGCGCATCCTGCGCAAGCGCAAGACCTGCATGAAGCAGGATGAACTCGTGTCTGCCATCCAGGCGCTCAACTTGTTCAAAGATCGCGTGCCGAGCCGTGAACTCATTGTCAGCACGCTCAAAATCGATGAACGTCTCCGCGAGATTGACGAAGGTTGGGGTTTGACCGAATGGAGATTCGTCCGTCCGCGCAGCATCCGCGACAAAGTCGAAATCATTCTTCGCAAGTCCGGCGAGCCGCTGCACTTTATGGAAATCGCCAACCGTATTCGCGAGGCTGGCTTCGATCACAAGCATGTCACGGTCCAGGCGGTGCACAACGAGTTGATCCGCTACCCTCAATTCGTGTTGGTCGGTCGCGGTCTGTACGCACTGCGTGAATGGGGCTACGAGCCGGGTACGGTCGCCGACGTGATCGAAAATATCCTGCGCGATAAGGGTCCGCTGTCGAAGCGCGAGATCATCGCCGAAGTCGCCAAGCAGCGCACCGTGAAGGTGGGTACCATTTCGCTCAACTTGCAGAAAATGCCGTACTTCACGCGCGTCGGTCGTGCGGTGTACGCTCTGGATCTGAGCAAGAAGGCGTAACGCACTTACCATAGCCATCGGTCACTGATAAAATTATTGCCGTCATGTTTGCACGGAACTCTCTCGTCGCGCTCGCACTCACTTGTTCGCTCCTGGCAGCGTGCGGTGGCTCGTCACAATCCGCTATTCCCGTTGGCGAGCAAACGTTGCGCAATGTGGTGTTGCGGCCGTTGCCGATCAATATTGCCCGTCGCGGTACGCACGAAGTGCTGGTCAGCGGCCAGCCATTGTATTTTGCCGATAGCTCGACCATCGATCTGTTCCGACATGCCAATCATCCGATCGATATCACCGGAACATTCAGTGCCAATACGGATACGAAACTCGCACCGGTCATCAATGTGACGGCGATCAAGGATGACCAGGCGGACTTGCGCGAATGGACCGTCCCGGCTTTTTCCATGAGCCTCTCCGTTCCCGCCAGTTGGAAAGCGGATATCAAGAAATCGATTGCCACGTTTTCGGCTTCCGGTTCAACGATTCCTCCGCTTACGATCCTGCGCGAAAAGATGACCGACTTGCCGTACGATTGGGCGGCTGCAACCGATGGTACCGGAGCGGTGGCTGTTTTGCCTTCACCTGTCTCGTTGCATCGTGCGGTCATGCATCGCACACCCGATTCGCTCAATGTTTCGATCGAAGATCAGGCAACTACGGCGAAAGACGCGACAGTCATCACGTTCATCTTTGCACCGGGCGATGTGCTTCAGCCGCTCGTCAGCAGTGATCTCGTGGAACGTATTCTGCAATCCGTGCGCATCTCGGGCACGCTCGCGGCCAGTGGCAGTACCACGAAAGCCAAACTTCCTCCCACTGGCACCACGACAGCGACAGGTTCCCGTGTTGCCAAACCTGGTGGGCCGTGTGGTGGCGTGGCTGGAATCCTTTGTCCGGCAGGTCAGTACTGCATAGTCGAAGATCAAGCATCAAATACAGGGCATTGCACAGCCTATTGATTGTCCACAGCATCACTGCAGTTTCATAAGCGTGGCGCTGCCGCTTTCTCCGCGGGTGGTGGAATGTAGGTGATTCATCGTGAGCATGTGCCGCACCTGTAGAGCGCCATCTCTTGGCGCGATGGTCAGACTTCAACTCGGCACAAACTTTTCCAATCGCTCAAGGTGTTCTTTTTCTTGTCTCCCCGCGACAAGAAAAAGAACCAAAAAGAAGCGCATCCGACTTCGCCTGCGGGCTACGCCGGACAGGCCGCCTCTATGACCCACCTCACTTCCTTGTCGCGCCTATGGGCAGGCGACAAGGAAGTTCGTACCCACCTATCCCCACCACATAGGCGGAGGGGGTCATTGTCTGGAATTGTGAGCCTGCGAAGAAGTTAGGCGGCTGTAGCCGCCTGGGAGTAGTGAAGGGGGTCTGTCCTCGGCTTCGTCGGCGCCGTCGGTTTCCTCGGAGTCCTCAAAATCGTAGAAGCGATTTTCCCAGCTCAGGCTGTAGCCCAACCTGATGGTGTACGATAATACACCAACATAAACTAAAAGGCTTTCAAGGACACTTTTTTGACCTCCTACGATGATTTGTTAGGATGTGGGTGGACGTTCAGACACCTCCTTTACTTCCATTCCCCCACTCATCTGTTCCATTCCTGAGTAGAACGCCGCGATGCATGCGGCATAGCCGATTGTCCGGCGTTCACTCGTCCCCATTCTGTAACGTTCCAACTTTCTTCATTTACCTCCTCTTATTCCTCCCTCTATCATGCCTCGTACTACTTCTTCCGATTCCGCACTCATGGAACCAACTACAAAGCCGACCAAATCCCCCTCTGCCAAAGAAAGTGTCGCATCAGGCAAGGCCGATGCCATCAAATTAGCTCTTCAGGAAATTGAAAAACGGCATGGCAAAGGCGCCATTATGCAGATGAATGACACGTATGCAGTCAATATTCGCAAAGTTTCCTCTGGCTCCCTATCGCTCGACTTGGCACTGGGCGGCGGCATTCCGCTGGGACGCATCATCGAAATTTTCGGTCCTGAGTCATCGGGTAAGACGACGCTCGCACTCCATGCCATCTCACAAGTACAGAAAAGTGGAGGCAAGGCGGCATTCATCGATGCGGAACA
The DNA here is from genome assembly GCA_041691135.1 of Candidatus Peribacteria bacterium. GTDB lineage: Bacteria > Patescibacteriota > Gracilibacteria > Peribacterales > Peribacteraceae > JAQBQQ01. Next base: position 260,073 of record JBEPVF010000001.1, on the reverse strand, counting down.
TGCCCTGGATGTGCAGTATGCCAAAAAGATCGGTGTGGATGTCGACAATCTTCTGGTCTCGCAGCCGGACGATGGCGAGTCGGCGCTCGAGATTACCGAAACACTCGTTCGGTCCGGCGCCATCGACATCGTTGTCATCGACTCAGTCGCAGCTCTCACTCCGCGGGCCGAAATCGAAGGCATGATGGGTGACAGCCACATGGGTCTGCAGGCTCGTCTGATGAGTCAGGCTCTTCGCAAACTCACTTCCATTGTGAGTAAGACCAGTTGTTCGGTGGTGTTCATTAACCAGTTGCGCATGAAGATCGGCGTAATGTTCGGCAACCCCGAAACAACGACCGGTGGTAATGCGCTGAAGTTCTATGCATCACTGCGTCTGGATGTGCGTCGCATCGATAAAGTGCTCGATAAGGCGACCGGCGAAAAAACTGATGAGAATCAGCAAATTGTTGGCAACCGTACACGTGTCAAAGTCGTGAAAAACAAGGTCGCTCCTCCATTCCGTCAGGCCGAGTTCGATATTCTCTATGCCAATGGTATCAGTCGCGAAGGCGAAATTCTCGACTTGGGGGTGAAGTTCAATGTGATCGAGAAAGCCGGTGCGTACTTCCGGTACGGCGAGGAAACACTCGGACAAGGACGTGAGCAGGCGCGTATGTTCCTTCTTCAGAATCCACAAATTGTGAAGAAGCTGGATGCGGAGATTCGGACGTCATCCGGAATGATTGTGTAATCTGTCGTCTTGCTTCATTCGTTCAAGATAAATGGGATCAGGACTATGATCAGTGACTAGATTGTAACTAGCCACTGATCTCTTTTTGTTGGTTATTCAGTAGGCTTTTTTGTTATATCTCCTCTTGCAGCTGCTCCTACGAGACATATCCACATTCTCTCCACACATTGCGCACACATTTCGTCAGGAAGTCGAGCGGTGTCATGCTCATTTCATTGCGTGGACGACTGAGAACCATAGAATGAATAATCTTTCGTTCTCTCCCTGCTTGTGTCCGTGATTCCATCCATCCTCGAAGCGCAACCCCATGCCACCGAAGCGGAACGGACGGTTTTGGGAGCTCTTTTGCTTGATCCAGAAGCCATTATTAAGGTGTCAGACTTGTTGCAGCCTGATGATTTCTACGACCCGACGTATCGCATGATCTTCAGCTCGATCATGGACCTGTACCAACGGCACGAGCCGATCGACTTCGTGACTGTCTCGACTCGTCTGGCTGACAATAAACGCATTCAGGAGATCGGTGGCAGTGCGTTTTTAGCAGATCTTGCGACCGGAGTACCTACGTCTTCGCATATCTATCAGTATGGCCAGATCGTGAAAACGAAGGCCGTACATCGCCGCATCATTGAGGCCGGACAGAAGATTACGGCACTGGGGTACGAAGTAGAGCGACCGGTGACAGAACTCCTCGACGAAGTGGAAAAATCCATCTTTGCCATCAGCAATACATTCCTCAAAGATAAATTCGTCCACATCCGTGAAATTCTGGGAGCTCGCTACGAAAAGTTTGCCGAGATGCACGAGGCCGGCGATGACAGCGCGGTCAAAGGCGTGCCGACCGGATTCCAGGCGCTTGATAATAAACTGTCCGGTTTACAGCCGAGCGATCTGGTCATTTTAGCCGCCCGCCCTTCGATGGGAAAGACGGCTTTGGCGCTGAACATAGCTCAAAATGCGAGTATCAAAAATAACAAAACGGTTGCCATCTTCTCGCTCGAAATGAGCAAGGAACAACTGGTCGATCGTTTGTTCGCCTCGATGCTGGGCGTCGATTCGTGGAAGCTCCAGCGCGGAAAGCTCGATGACGGTGATTTTCAGAACATGGGTCCGATCATGGATGAGCTCAACAAGGCCAACATCTTCATCGATGATTCTGTCGCTTCATCGTTGCCGGAATTGCGGGCCAAGGCGCGGCGGTTGCAGATGGAGTACGGTCTGGATCTGATCATCATCGATTACCTGCAACTGATGAGCACCGGCAACAGTCACTTCGCCGGCAATCGCGTGCAGGAAATTTCCGAAATTTCGCGTACTCTCAAACAGATCGGCCGCGAACTACGGGTGCCGATTCTGGCGCTCTCGCAACTATCACGCGCCGTCGAAACACGCCCGGGAAACATTCCGCAACTTTCCGACCTGCGTGATTCCGGTTCCATCGAACAGGATGCCGATGTGGTGATGATGCTCTACCGCGAGGATTACTACGAAGAAGACAGTTCGCGTCCGGGTATGTGCGACGTGTACATCCGCAAACATCGTAATGGTCCGGTGGGTCGAGTGGAGTTGGTTTTCAAAAAAGAGCAGACCAGATTTTATGATGTTGATGTGGCGCATAGTGCGATGAGCAGAGGGAATGATGATGATTGAGGACTCGGGGAATCCTCTCTGTTGCCAATTACTGAACAACAGTTCTATCCTATTGCTATGCCTTCCCCTCTCCCCCGTCCGGAACTTTCGGTGCATTTCATTCTTGGATACGCTTTTTTTGCGTTCCTCTTGGGTCTTATTCTGACACCGTGGTTTATCTCATTTTTGCGTCGGAATCGCTTGGGCAAGCAATTACGTGTCGAGACGGTCGATGGCCGCGAGGCATCGATTTTTCGCAAGTATCACGAGAAAAAATTCGGCACGCCAACGATGGGTGGCTTGCTTATCTGGGGCTCCATCGTGCTCACGATTATTTTTTCGCGCGTTCTGGCATTATTCGGTGTCGTACATAATTCACTGCTTCAGCGTACGGAGGTGTACTTGCCGCTGCTGACGATGATCGCGCTCGGCATTCTTGGTGCGGTTGATGACTACTTGAACATTGTGAGCAGCGACGAGAAGAAAATCCGCGAGTTCGTTCCGACAATGAAAGCCTTTTTTATTCTCAGTATCGTGGCCGTGATCGTTGGTCTGGTTTTCATTTTCAGTACGCCATTGCGCGTGTGGGCTGATCTCTCGCATGCTCTCACTTCTGCCGGTGCGGCCGGACTTTTGATTGTCGTGGTTCTTTTGTTGGTGTATCTGGCCGTTGGCAAAAAAATCGATGAGTGGTTTATGCGCTTTTTGGTGAAGCAGGGGGCTAAAAAAGGTCTGGCTGTTCTGCCGAAGATTACGTCGCTGCTGCTCGTGGCGTTACTTGGAGCGTTCTGGTTCTATTTTAAACTTGAACGGGATGCAGTTTACGTCCCCTTCTACGGCCTCTTTTCGTTCAGTGCATTGCATATCGGTACGATCGGACTCGGCTGGCTGTACATTCCCTTCTTCATGTTCATCATCGTTGGGACGGCCAATGCGGTGAATGTGACCGATGGATTGGACGGGTTGGCAGGCGGCCTCTTGATTATTGCTTTCGGTGCTTTCGGCGTGCTTGCCTATTTGCACGGGTTGTATGTCCTGGCCGGATTCTGTGCGATCACTACCGGCGCACTCGCCGCCTTCCTGTGGCACAACGTGCCGCCCGCACTTTTCTACATGGGCGATACCGGCGCACTCGCACTGGGCGGGACGCTCGGTCTCATCGCCATGATGACCGATCAGGCATTGATCCTGCCGCTGGTTGGTTTTGTCTTCGTCATCGAGATGCTGTCGGTCATCATTCAGCTGACCAGTAAAAAATTCCGAGGCGGCAAGAAGGTATTCAAAGCAGCGCCGATTCATCATCACTTCGAAGCGCTTGAATGGGGCGAAAGCAAGGTAACGATGCGGTTGTGGATCATCGGGGCATTCTTTGCCTTCATCGGGCTGGTGTTTGCGGTAACAGGATAAGCTCGGATAGGATTTTAGGAGCCCTCTCAGCTTCACTTTCCTGCTTTTTTCAGTATCATTCAACCATGTTACGAGTTGCTATTAACGGATACGGTCGGATTGGTCGCAATGTGCACCGTCAGTTTTTGCAGCGCTATGCTGATCAAGTGGAAGTGGTTGCGGTCAACGCTTCCTCCAACAGCGAAATGCGGGCCTATCTGCTCAAATACGATTCCCTGCATGGAAAGCTCAAGGGCGATATCGAAGTCGGTGATGATCATTTTACGGTGAATGGCAAAAAAGTGATGGTGGTGAAGGAGCGTGATCCGGCCAAGTGCCCGTGGAAGGAATTGAAGGTGGATGTGGTGGTCGAATCGACGGGTCACTTCGAAACGGCCGAACAGGCCAAGGGGCATCTGGCTGCTGGTGCCAAACGCGTGATTGTCACGGCTCCTATGAAAGACGATACGCCGACTTTCGTGAAGGGCGTAAATGATGATCAGCTGACCAAAGATATGCTGATCATTTCGAATGCCTCGTGTACGACCAATTGTATCGCCCCGGTCATCAAAGTCATCGATGAAATATTCGGTGTGCAGCATCTGCTGGTGAGTTCGGTGCATGCGTTTACATCGTCGCAGAATCTGCTCGATAATCGTCCCCAGGAAGAAGGCGAAATGCGCCGGGCACGTGCGGCTACGTTGTCGATAATTCCCACCAAGACCGGAGCCGTCAAAGCGTGCGCCAAAATCTTTCCTCATCTGAAAGGCAAACTCGACGGCATGGCATTCCGCGTACCCGTGCCGACCGTCAGTTGCGCATACATGGCATTTGCGGTCAAGAAGGCCACGACGGTCGAAGAGGTGCATCAGGCGCTGGAGTCGGCTGCCAGGACGCCGGCTCTGACGGAAATCCTGTCGGTATCACATGACCAATGTGTTTCGATTGATTTCCAAACCGATCCACACTCGTCGATCGTGGATGCTCCATCGACCAAAATCGTGGATGGCACTGCGTTACAGATTCTCAGTTGGTACGACAATGAATGGGGCTACGCCATGCGCGTAACCGAGATGGCAATGAAAATGGGGGCATTGATCTGAGGGTTTAAGGGATTCGCGGGAAGGCGGGCACAATCTGCTGATTTCTTTGCCATACTTCGCTATTCTGCATACACCTCCTCTCACGAACTATGCCCGATTCTCTCTCGCCAGGACGTTCATCACTCAACGAACACCTGTTTGCGCACGCCAAAGCGCCTGATGACTTGCGACATCTGATTCTCCATATCGCGACGGCGGCGAAGTACATTCATCATGCGATCCGCACGACGGAGGCCGGTTTGGCGGGAACCGAGAATCAGTTCGGCGAAAAACAGGTGAAGCTCGATGTGCTCAGCGAAGATATTATTCGCCAGAATCTGGCCGAGAGCCGATTGGTTGCAACGCATTTCTCGGAAGAATCGGATGACGTTATTGAACTTAATGCCGATGCGCCGTACAGCGTTGTCTACGATCCGCTTGATGGCTCGTCACTGGTCGATGTGAATTTCGCGATTGGGTCAATCTTTGGTATCTATCCGGGATCCGACATCATCGGTCGCACGCCTCGTGATCAAGTCGCCGCGCTGTATGTTCTTTATGGGCCCCGCACGTTGCTTGTCTACGCCGCTGGTAACGGCGTGCACGAATTTATTTTGAATGAGGTTGGTGAGTTCATACTTCTGCGTGAATTCCTTGGCGTTGGCGATACGGCAAAAACATTCAGTCCCGGAAATTTGGCGGCCGTCCAAGATCACCCGGCGCTCAAGACATTGGTACAGGAATGGTCGAAAACCATGACTCTGCGCTATGCCGGTTGCATGGTGGCTGATGCACATCACGTCCTCAGTAAGGGCCAAGGTGTATTCTTCAACGTCGGCGGCGGAAAATTCCCGGATGGCAAACTGCGAATGATCTTCGAATGCGGGCCGTTTGCGTATCTGATTGATCAAGCCGGTGGTATCGTGAGCGATGGCACACAGTCGTTGCTGGATACGAAAATCACCAGTCTGGATCAACGGACGCCGATTGTGATGGGATCGAAAGGGGCGGTGGAGAAAGTCTGCGAGGCATTGAAAGCCTAATTGATACATTTTTCTGTAGCAGCAGCCGTCCCCGGCTGCGGGTTCTGAGGTATTGATTGTCTTTTAATTAGTAGATTACTGACAAAATTGGGAGCGGGTTTGCTACCTGCGGATGTTCATGATTCCCCAGCACCAACCTTCCCAGTCACCACTGGTGTTCTTTTTCTTGTCTCCCCGCGACAAGAAAAAGAACCAAAAAGAAGCGCACCGCCTATGACCCACCTCGCCCTGCTGTCGCGCCTGTGGGCTGGCGACAGCAGGGCTCGTAACCACTCATCCCCACCACATAGTCGGAGGGGTGTTTGCTTGGAATTGCGAACGTGCGAAGAGGTTGGGCGGCTTAGGGCCGCCTAGGAGTAGTGAAGGGGGTCGGAGTCCTCGGTTTCCTCCGTCCTCTTACCAAAACGGTTGCTCCAATGCTTTCTCCATTACCTGATCCAGCGTATCGATCGGCTCTACCTTGGGTGGCTTGCCGTCAATTTTGTAAACGCGCTTCATCGAGCGGTACGTGCCCCATGGGTAATAGCGCTTACGGAGAACCCGACTCTTACGATCGGGCTTGTCGCCTTTTGCATCTTTGGGACTTCTTTCCTTTTTCTCTTCGAGTGGTTCGACGCTGCCATCCATGAGCATTGGCTTTGGGTTGCCATTTTTCCCCCACTGCACCCGGCCGACGACGATGCGTTTATCGGGATCCACATACACCAAATCTTCATCGGCATAGGCGAGCTGTTCGAGTTTGGACTCGATATTCACGGTGGCCTCTGGTGGCTTATCGTCACTCATGTATACATGCGGTGGTCTTCGGGCTCGGGAGGAGGAGGTGGCGGTGGCGGAGGGGGCGGGGGTGTCGTTGTCTCGCGGCGCTCGCTGATCGTGTGTTCCTCTGGATGATGGAACACTTCTTGCGTTGCATTTCGGCGATGCATATGGAGGCGGATGACCGACTCGACCAGCGTGACGAAGCTGCCAATGAGGGCGAGGTAGACGCCGAAGCGGACTTCCATGCGGGAGAATTCAAACGTGACACGAGTGAGGATGCTCAGGATGACGAGAATCAGAATCGTTGCCTGTGCGGCGAGACCCACACGCACCCATTCGCGATACCGTCTTTTGACGACAATCGGGCCGCCGAGCAGCGGCACGAATGTAATCAGCAAAATGCAAAGTTCTAGCAGGAAGACGACGATGCCCACGAGCGACGTATAGAAACCGAAACCGGAGAACGACACGATTTCACCGCCCAGCCATTCACCGCTCAGCCACGGAAAAAAAATCGAAACGAGGGCCAGAAGGGCACCGCCATTGATGATCTGTTCCTCCAGATCCATTGCCGTAAGTCCGCGTATAATACGAGAAGGCATCGATGGAAGAGTAGCATCGGAGGGGTCTTTTTGCTAGAGTGAAGGCTACTCAAATTCTTGCTATGCGCATTGCAATAGACGTACGGGAAGCCTGCCGGCCGGAGCGTACTGGCAAGGGTCAATGGACCTACGCATTGGTGCAAGAATTGCTTTCGAGGGAGTTTCCACTGCTTTGCTACACCCAAGATCCGCTGCCGTTGGCATGGCAGGATATGGGAGCGACGGAAGTCTTGATCCCCCTGCGCGGCATCAAATGGCATGTGCGCGTGGCATCGTTGCTGCAGAGTGCGGCGGATATCGATCTTTACCTGAGTCCCACCAGTTACCTGGTTCCCTATTTGTTGGGAAAGCGATTTCCCTACGTTCCGATGGTGCATGACCTGATCGCATTTCGTCCCGAACCCCACAATCGCAAGGCGCGTTTTGTTGAGCACTTCACGCTGCAGCGTACGGTGGAGAATGCAGCGCATATTCTTACGGTCAGTGATGCGACCAAACAGGATCTTCTGGGGCGATACAAGTCGCTGAGTGCCGACAAGATCACGCCGGTGTATGCAGGTCCGATGCAGGCGACGGTCGAAACCAACCGGCCCGATCATCAAACCATTCTGTGCGTCGGTACCTTATGCCCGCGCAAAAATCAGGCCAGATTGATTCGCGCATATGGTCTTCTATCGCCACCGCTCCGTGCTCAGTATCGTTTGGTGTTGGCCGGATCCCGCGGCTGGAACGATCAGCAAATTCTGCAACTCGTCGAACAGACACCGGGGGTGGAATGGCGGCAGTACATTGCCGATGAAGAATATCTGCGTTTGCTAGCGACATGCACCGTCTTTGCTCTTCCGTCCCTGTACGAAGGATTCGGAATGCAGATTCTTGATGCACTCCAGCGGGGAATCCCGACTCTTACATCGGATCGCGGCAGTCTGCCCGAGGTCGTGGGGACAGGCGCATTGCTTGTCGATCCGGAACGCATCGAATCCATTGCCGAAGGTCTGGAACGGCTTTTGACCGATAGGTCCTTGTGTCAGCAGCTGCGCGACGAGGGTCCCCACCAGGCGGCACGCTACTCGTGGCAACGTACGGGCGATCTGGTGTTATCAGCTGTCGAAACAGTGACGGGCATTACTGGATTGAGGGCGTAAACCCAGTCGGTCCTTGCAGTCCTGTTCCCGGCTGCTAGCATCTTGTTCATGGCTGCCTATCGTACCATCGGCATCACGGCTAAAACAGAACTCGCGCATCGCGAAGAAGCGTTGCATTCGATCGTGGACATGTTGGCCGCGCACGGTGTGAATCTTCTGCTCGATGCCAAGCGATGCGGTCACTTGCCGTTTGCGACCAAACATAAATTTTACAAAACGGTGGATGAACTCGATCTGCTCATCGTCGTCGGCGGAGACGGCACTATTTTACGAGTGGTTCGTGAATTTCATCCTCTCACCATTCCTTTGCTGACTATCAATCTCGGCACGGTCGGATTTTTGTCGGAGATGACGTTTCAGGAAGTCGAATCGATGCTGCCGCGTTTCCTGGACGGTGAAGGTTTTATCGAGGAACGCTCGATGCTCGATGTATCCGCCGATCGCGGGACGGAAAACTTATACCGCGGTTCGGTGCTCAACGAAGCGGTACTCTCGCAGGGAACGATCGCACGTCTGGTCGATTTGCGTACCTGTATCAATGGCGAAGAACTGACGGTGTTCAGAGCTGACGGCCTCATTCTGTCGACGCCGACTGGTTCTACTGCCTATTCCCTCGCGGCTGGGGGACCTATTGTCCATCCGCAGATTCCGGCAACTATTCTGACGCCCATCAATCCGCACAGTTTCAGTCAGAAACCGATCGTCATTCCGGGCAACCATACGATTGATGTGGAGGTCTGCACGCGCGAAAATAAATTCAAAGACATCGAAGTGAGTCTGACGCTCGATGGTCAGATCTACATTACGCTCCAACGCGGAGACACCATCAATGCCAAAATGTGCGACCGCACGGTCAAATTCCTCCGCCGCAGTCCGGATACATTTTATGGGACGTTGCGGACGAAGCTGAAGTGGGGGGAACGAGTGGAATGAAAAATGACAGTAATTACTCTGTTTCGCGCTTCAGCAACTTTTCAAAACTAATCGCCTGCAGCATATCAGGAACTTGTCGATCGCTCATGATTCGTCTTGTTCCATGGAATGAGTACGTTGCTATGGATCGGCTAAGAACAGGATAGTTATTTGCATTCTCTTTTCCGCTCAAGTGATTCGGCAACACAGTAAGACCTTGTGGTTTTGAGGCACGTTTTCCATCAGCAATGACGAAGATATGAGAAGCACGATTGTTTATAATTGCTTGGCCTACAGTTCCGTCAATTTCATCAAAATTAGGGTATAGACACACACTGAAATCTGAACCCAAATCAGGCAGAGGCGCATGCCCAGTCGAACTTTCGCTGGTAGGAATTTGACGCAAAAGCATCACCTTCCATGCTTCCAGATAAATACCGACAGACCTCGCATGCGCATTAAAAACTTCTGTTATTGCCTCCACGCGAAGTTTAACTATTTCAGAAGACGATAAACGATCAGGTTTTACTAAAAGTTCCGGTCGCAGTGATAGATTATCCATAGAATTAACGAAGAATCATTTCATTCCTATTCTGCCCGGTTCCGATAAGCGACAGAGGCAGCGCTAAGTGTTTCTCGATGAACTCGATATAGTTTCTCGCGTTGGCCGGCAGTGAACTGAAGTTCGTTTCTCCTTTAATCGATTCTTTCCAGCCATTCATATTTTCATACTGCGGCTCGGTATCGGTGTAATCAACCGCAACCGGAATAGTTGCTTCGCTATCCAGCACATCGAGCTTGGTCAGATTGATATGCGTGAAACCGTTGATCATTGCCGATCGTTGCACTGCTGCCAGGTCGAGATACCCGCAGCGGCGCGGCCGGCCTGTTGTTGATCCGAATTCACCGCCATTCTGTCGCACGCGTTCGGCGTCGGCAGGTTGCATTTCGGTGGCGAAGGGTCCCTCCCCTACTCTGGTGGCGTATGCCTTCACCACTCCGATGACTGATGTGACAGCTTGCGGCGGTAATCCCAGTGCGTGGATAGCGCCCATTGTGGTTGTGGCGCTGCTCGTCACATAGGGATAGCTGCCGTGATCGATGTCGAGCAGACTCGCCTGAGCGCCTTCGATCAGGACTTTTTTCCCGGCACGCAGTCGATCGTGCAACATCGCTGTCGTGTCGGCGATGTATGGCTTGAGGATTTGTGCGGCTTCTTCGAGTTGCTGCCACTCCTCTGCCGCATTCGTTTGAATACCGAACAAGAGTTCCAGTGCTTTCAATTCTGTTTCGAGTTTTGTGCGCAAGCTCCTTAGGTCAGCCAGGTCTTCGACCCGAATACCGAGTCGCAGTGCCTTGGTGGCCATCGCCGGTCCGATCCCCCGCTTGGTGGTGCCGATCTTGGCATCGCCGCGGCGTTCTTCCAGTGCAGCATCAGCCGTACGATGAGCGTTGAGCAGAATATGCGCTTGATGTGAAAGAAAGAGTCGTCCCTCGAGCTTAATCCCCTGCTCCTGCAGCTCGCTCATTTCGGTGAGTAAGTCCTGTGCGTGCACGACCGTTCCGGCACCGATAATGTTCTGAGTTTTTGAATGCAACAGTCCGCTCGGTAACAAATGGAAGACGAATTTTTTTCCGTCCACCAAAATCGTGTGACCGGCATTCGCGCCGCCGACAGCTCTCGCAATTATATCGTAATGTTCGGCCAGTACATCGATCACTTTGCCTTTACCTTCGTCGCCCCACTGCGCGCCGATAATGGCGCAAACCTGACCCAGAGACTGGAGGAGCTGTTCCATGGATGCACACTACCATAAGCGTCTTCGCTGCCAAAATCGTTTCAGTAGCTCTGCAGCCGGGTTTCCTCCAACTCTCGCTGTCTCTCCTTTTCGTTATACTTTGCTTCCCACTGCCGGAAGCCAGCATATCGTATCGCCTGATCAGGATTTAAGTGCTCGAGGCCAATCTTCCGAAGCGCCAGGCCGGAGTCCCGGCGTGGCCCTGCTTTGTGATCTTCCAATGCTCCTAAGAGTGGAGAAATAGCTTTTTCTGACTGAATACTTCCTAGTGCCCGGGCTGCCATTCCTCGCACGAACGGTTCAGTTGTTTCCTTGTCTGGCGCCGGTCCTTTTTTTTGCAGAGCGGCGATGAATTCATCGATTGCCACTTCAGCCCAGGGGCCCAGATGATTCGAACAGTATTCCTGTGCCCATGCCGATGATGCTCTATCGCGACTACTCAGTGCTTCAAGAATGAAACGGGCGGCATCTTTTGCCATTTTTTCCTGGTGAGGATGCTTTGTGGCGTACGTGGAGTCAGTCTTATTTCTGTGGAATTTGCGACCATTTTTTTCGAGAATGCCGGCGGCAGCTCGTAATTGATTTTCTCTGGCCACAGGATCGTTTTCTTTGGGCGGGTTGAGGAACACACCGATGAATTTTCTCGCCGATTCTTCTTCCAGATACTCAGATGCGCGCAATTGCTGGAGGAGAGCCTTGCAGAGAGCGGGCGATATATCTTTTTCTAGTGACTTGATAAGGACAGCCACGCCGTCCGGTCCGATTTGCCCCAATGCATCAATGGCTGCATCTGCCAGTTCCGGGTAACGCAGTGCTTCCTCCAGATATGGGCGAGTGGCTGCAGCGGGCTGTCCCATGCGCGATACTTCGGACAGTGCCTCTGTCATCCAATGTCTGCGCGCAGCTTGTTGATCTGGAGCAACCGCGGGATCGTCAACATGCTTTGTATAATCTGCGACAAGTTCTTTGAGCGCAAAGTGAACCGCTTCTATGAGTGCCGGTGAGTTGGTTCCTCCGCGGACAATGGTGGCGTTTGCCGCTGCTAAGGCAAGCAGTGGATTGGTACGGTTATCCAGGGATTTTCGAATATGTTCGTCAATGCTCTGTTGTATGCTTTCATATTCTTCTTTACCTGCGGCGCCCAATGCTGCAATCGCCTCTAATGCATGCGCATAGGCATAGGCATCTTTTGCCCTTTGATTCCCTAAGACGTAGTTGTCGAGAGCGTTTTGCTTTTCTTTTTTCTCTTGCTCTGTCGTTGCGCATAGGGCTGCAACCGCTTTCAAAACATTCAGGTACGTGGGAGTACGTTGATTATTGACGACAGAATCATTCGTCCCACTGTATTTACCGAGCGCATACAGACATTTTTGGTACTCCTGCGTTCCGCCCGAGTAGAACATTTTCGCTCCATCCGTGTTGCATTCAATAGTGAACGTTTGTTCCTGCGCTAACCATTCGGCCGGATCGGGCGGTTTGCAGGGGGCATTTGTATGCAATTCTTTAGCCGTTGCCGGTACTGCATTGGCGGCCGATGTCTTTGCAGTTTCAGATTTTTGTCCTGCGGCTTCGGTTGCGATGCCTGCAACTAGAGCAATGGCCAATGCAATACGACGCTTCGTGCTCGAAATCGCCGCTTGTTCTTTGCCTTTAATTTCTTCAGGCGCATCTGATCGAACAGGATTTTCCCGCATAGCGCACTACCATACGTCACAACAGTCTGGCGTCAAAAATCTTGGATCACCGTCGCCTGTTCTTCTCTGCACTCCACGACAAAACCGGTACACGATGGATGATCGGCAGCCTGGCGGATCAGCTGACGCAACACATCCGTTCCGTCTTCGCCGGCGAACAGCGCCGTGTGTGGTTCGTAATCCGTCACGTCCTTCATCAGATGCGTTTGTGCTGGAATGTAAGGCGGATTGGAGACGAGCAGGAATGGCTCACCAAACGACATCAGTGGTTCCAGACCGTTGCCATGCAAAAAAGTGATGCGGTCCGAGACGCCATAGCGCTCTGCATTTTTTTTGGCTACTGCGAGTGCGTCCTCGCTGATATCTGTCGCAACAATGCGGATCGATGGTAGTTCTATCGCCAGGGTGATGGCGATGCAGCCGCTTCCGGTTCCCACATCCACGATGGTCGTGATGGGCGCTTCCATGAGGGGTTTCGCCACGCCTACAATCTTGTGATCGAGAGGCCGGACGTCTTCGTGCGGCAGTTCGATGAACTCAAGTGCCAGATCAATCAGCGATTCGGTAGCCGGTCGCGGGATCAGCACATGTGGATTGACGGCAAACGGGCGACCGTAAAACTCTTTCTCGCCTACGATGTATGCCACCGGTTCCCCTGCCGTGCGACGCTGCTCCATCTCTTGCCATTGCTGTTCTTGAGCCGTAGTGAGTGTGTGTTCTCTATGCGACACGATCCATGCGCGGTCTTTACCAAATATGGATGCCATCAGCACTTCGGCATCGATATGTTCGAGAGCCGACAGCCGGAGTGCCTTTTCGATCGTCATGAGGTTATGATGGGAAGGTGAAGCGCATTGGTATCGACTGCCGGTTTGCCGGGACGAGCACGGGACTTGGCCGTTATTCTCGCGAACTTGTCACACACTTGCTCCGGCGGCAGGATCCCGCTGAGTATGTTCTGTTCGTTCGTTCGGAAACGGAAGAATGGATCTGGCACTTGCCGAAATCCGTCGAGGTGATACCTGTTTCAGCTTCCCACTATACCCTACGCGAACAAATTCTCCTGCCATCTTTGATCCGTCGCGCGAAGCTCGATCTTTTTTTTGCGCTCCACTTCAATGTGCCGTTCTTCTGTACCGTTCCAGCAGTATTCACATTGCATGATCTGATTCTGCACCGATTCCCCAACAACGCATCGCCGCTCAAGCAAACTGCCTATCGTATCCTGCTGTCACGCGCCGTACGCAAGGCGCGGCACATCATCACGGTCAGCGATTTTACGCGACAGGAATTGGCACATTTTTACGGTCGTTCGATCCTGACCAAGACAACAACTGTGTACGAAGGTGTGTCTTCCGATTTTACCCGCCGGTCTGAATCTGAACAGCAGCGGATTCGGGAGCTCTACCAACTCCACAAACCGTTCTTCGTCTACGTCGGTAATGCCAAGCAACACAAAAATGTGCAGATGCTGATCGATGCATTCGCATCCCTCCGTCGTGATGATCGCGAGCTCGTGCTTATCTGCGGAGGCAAAGAGTGCTCGACTTTGAAGTTGTCTTCCGGCGTGCGATTCATCGAGACGGTTGATGACGCCGATCTTCCCGCTCTTTATTCTGCCGCCCTGGCTCTCGTTACGGCATCGCTCTACGAAGGATTCGGTTTGCCGATCGCCGAAGCCGAGCAGTGCGGCTGCCCTGTCATCGCCGCCGCCCGCGGTTCGATTCCGGAAATTGCCCCGAAGAACGCACTGTTGATCGAGCCCACAGTTCAGACATTTGCCGCTGCGATGTCTCGCTTCGAGTTTCCATCTTCCGCTCCCCGCTTGTGGTCTTGGGAAAAAGCGGCCGAGAAGACGGCGGAAATATTGCTTATTTCTGGTAAAAAGCACGATGTACAAAATTCGACATACGAAAAATAAGGTGCGTTTTCTTCGTATTTCGTGCTTCGAGTTTCGAATTTGCTCTAATATAAAGCCATGGATCGTCTCGATACCCTTCTGCCCAAGATTCTCCAGCGCCGTGGTTTGCATCAACAAGCCACTGCATCGCTGATGGTGCACCAAGCGCAAGAATGGCTGCGCAATGCCCTTCCGCAATTCGCGAGGGATCTGGTCGTTCTCCACGTAAAGGATAGCGTACTGCAAATCAGTGCTGCCAACAGCATTGCTGCGCAGGAATGCCATCAGGTACTGTCACTCCTCAAAGAATATCTGCAGCGCGATTGCAAACATGTGACATTGGAAGGCATTCAGATCACTCGAAGCTGACGGGCCTGTTCAATGGACTGTAGACAAATAACCGCACCGATTCCGGAGGCTGCTTTCGTTCACTCTTACAAATCATTCTATCCCCTCCCAGGGCGGGAATTCGAATTACGGAGTACGAAAATTCACCGTGTTCGCCGTTGTCCTTGTGCTTGCCATCATAAATATCCGTCAATACAGCCATTTCATCTTGCTTTGACGTTTTGGCTTGTCTACACTCTCCCAGCTTTTGAGATGCTTGTAATCCGCCTTCAGCGCACCGGCCGCGAAAATACGCCTACTTACCGTATGGTAGTTGCGCAACATCAGAAGCCGGTTAAAGGCAAATTTCTGGAAATCGTCGGACACTATCTGCCGGCCCGCGATCCGGTGATTTTTGAGCATAAGGATGAACGCATCAATTTCTGGATCGACAAAGGAGCCATCCCCAGCAATACGGTAGCTCGTCTGCTCAAGAAGAATGGTGCCAAGAATATGGACAAATACATTCAGCGATACGCCAAGCGACGCAACAAGAAGGCACCCGTCGAGGAAGTCGCCGCTCCCGCCGCTCCTGCAGCCCCTGCTGCTGAGGCTTCCGTCGCAGAATCAGGTGACAAACCTGCAGCCTGACGCTACGCTGCTGGTCATGGATACGTCCGCAACATCCACTGAATTGCCAGGCTTGTCTTTTTTGCGTTATGTCCTCGACTCTCTGGTCGAAGATCATGACCAATTGGCCATCGAGGCCACGCAGGATGATTTGGGAATTCTGCTCACTGTCCGCGTGAGTGAACGCGACATGGGCAAATTGATCGGCAAGAACGGTCAGACGGTACAGGCTCTTCGCACCCTCCTTCGCATTATCGGCGGCAATCATTCACAGCGTATCAATATGAAAATTCTCGAACCCGTCGTTGCGGCTTAAATAACCCCCCTTCCTCATGATCACTGATCTTCTCCAAAGCGGCGACATACTCAAGATCGTTGCCACCGGTATTGCCCTGGCCCTCATCGTGGCGTCGGTACTGTGTCTCGTCTACATCATCTTTGGCGGCATCACCTTCATCTTGTCGGCTGGAAACGAAGAGAAAATCAAGAAGGCGGTCCACACAATCCGCTACGCCATTATCGGTTTGTTCGTCACCTTCTTCGCATTCTTTGCCGTCAATATCATCGCTCGTCTGCTCGATATTCCTTTCGATCTGAACTTCTCGACCATCGTCCAGCTGATGCAGGATATCTTTTCAGCATTGCGAGGATAATTGCCTGCCTGGGGCTGCAATTTGGATGCCAAGAACGTCTTTCGTGGTGTCGACGCCGTGATCATGTTTCTCTATACTCATAAAAGAGGAAGTTTGGGCGCCTAGCTCAGCTGGTTAGAGCGACTCGCTTACACCGAGTAGGTCAGGGGTTCGAATCCCTTGGCGCCCACCATTCGGCTTTAGGAGGATAATCCATTGCCAGGATTAGGTTCCTGTTTTTGATAAAGTAAAGAGCCGAATGGTGGAGTTGTTTGATTGGGAGGAGGACCTCCCAACCCCTCCCTGTGGATCTTTTGCTTGCATAAAAAACGACACTTTGATGACCATACGAGCGTGCCATTGGAAGGAATTCATAACATCTTAGTGGATTTTGCCAGGAGCACATTCCTGTAATCCTGGCCAACTAGAGACGGCTATTGCTCAAATTGCGTCAAATCTTTACTTGCATTTTCCTGACATTGAAAAAAGGTAGTTCTTCCCCTACTATTCGACCATGAATTTCATCCTCTGGATACAAGTCGTCGTTTCTATTCTCCTGTCGCTGTGCATTCTGATTCAGCACCGTATGTCGGGCTTGTCGGCAACGTTCGGCGGTTCGGGTGCCACATTCGTGCAGCGTCGTGGTGCCGAGAAGGTCATCTTTCGATTCACGATCTGGCTGAGCGTTATTTTCTTCGGCCTCACGATCGCAGAGTGGTTCTTCTAAAAGCCCTGAGTGAGATGTGCGGTGAATGAAGTTTTTTGCATGAACTCATTCGTGCAAAGTCGCAGACTTCTCCGTTCGCGCTCTTCTTTTTTCTGGTATCATGCCTGGGATGAATTTGAGGACCCGCGCCTTAAAAATTTTTGGGGCAATGTCGCGTTGGGAACGGTACACGCTCCTGAGCCTGCTCGCACTCTTCGTGTTGAGTTTCGCCGGGCTGCTCAGACTTTTTTACGTGCAGAATACCGTCTTCACTCCCAAGCGTGGCGGAACGTACATCGAAGGCTCGGTCGGCGTTCCCGGTCCGTTGAATCCGTGGCTCACGGTGCAGAATGATGTGAACCGCGACATCGTGTCGCTCGTGTTCGCCGGTCTGCTGCGATACAACCCCGAAACCAAACGCATCGAAGACGATCTGGCGACCATGGAGGTTTCGTCGGATGCAAAAACGTACACACTCACGCTGAAGGATAATTTGTTCTGGCAGGATTCGACCGACAAAGATCCGCATCCGGTGACGGCCGATGATGTGGTGTTCACGTACCGCACGACACAGGAACCGAACTTTCCGAATCTCATTCTGCAACAGAACTTCCGCGGCGTGACGATCGAGAAAATCGATGACCGGACGGTACGTTTTAAGTTGGCTGAGCCGTACAGTTTTTTCCCGAGCAATCTCACGCTGGGGTTGCTGTCAGAACGATCCTTCCAGGGCATCAACCCGGATAATCTGGATCAGATCATCGGACTCAGCACCTCTCCCGTCGGGGCCGGGCCGTACAAGATAAAAACGGTGGTCGAGACGGACCTGTCGACTGAAGTGACATTGGAAAGATTCCAGCGCACCATCCCGCCTCCTTATCAGCTGGACCGGATCGTGTTCCGTATTTTCCCGGATTACCAGTCGCTCCTCTCGGATCTTCACAACCTGGATGGAATTCGCTTTGTGCCGCATAACGACAAAGGTGAACCGGCGGTGCCCAAACATTTCGAGGGCATAAGCTACACGCTACCCCAGTACGTCGCGTTATTCTTCAATATGGATCATCCGACGCTGACGGATCAGAAGCTGCGTTTGGGTCTGCAACTCGGGACCAACAAGCAGGCCATCGTCGATACGATTCACGAGAAGAATATCGTCGATACTCCCCTACTCGAGATCAACCAGACCGACTGGCGCTATCATTTTGATGCCGATGCCGCGCAGGGCGCGTTGTACTCCTCGCGCTGGTTCGTACCGGAACGTCTGCGGCTCCAACATTTGTTGGAAGTAAAAGAAGCCAATGATGTTGGCGTCCTTAAGGTGCCGCCTATCGTCTACCTTTCTACGGGTGCCGTTCTTACGCTGTCGGGAACGTATGCAAATGGCATCGACCGGTCGGCCTTGCTCAATGGTTTGCCCTTGCAGCGCAATCCGACCAACTCCGGTGCATGGATGGTGGCGCTCCCGACCGTACACGGCACAGGCTCGCTGCGGGTGGGCGAGAATCTGTTGCGGCTCACATTGCCGAGCGGCAAGACAATCGATTCGATCTACGTCTTTCGCGCCGCTGATCCGGGTACGTATGCACGTGCGTTGGAAGAGCAACAGATGGTGAACATCTTTCTGCAGTCGAAAGATGCGAACACACCGGCATCCGAGAAACTGACGACGCAGCAGATGTATCTGGATAAAGGTTTCATTCGCCGTCGTAAGCCCGCCGATCCGGTGAGCATCCGGCGCAACGAGAAAGGCCAATTGCTCACGCTGCATCTGCTGACGAGCAATGCGCCGCCGACGTACGCGCAGATTGCCAATAAGATCAAAGAGCAATGGCTGCAGTTGGGCGTGCAGGTGATAGTGGATGTGCCGGAAACAATGGATGCCTTCCAGGATAAAATGCAGCGCCGAGATTACGATGTGCTGCTGTTCGGCCAGTCATTGCTCGACAATCTGGACAGCTATCCGTACTGGCATTCCAGCGGCAAGCAGAAGCTGAGTGGCGATGCCAAGGATCTGCGCCGCGACGCCTACAACCTGTCGCAATATTCTTCTTTCAAAGCCGACACTTTGCTCGAAACAGTTCGACGCACATCCAATGAACAGGAGCGGCAGAAGGCGCTCAAAGATCTGGAGGAAGTGCTGAAGAATGACGTGCCAGCCGTTTTCCTCTATTCCCCTCTCTACACGTACACGCATCATCAGCATCTGTTGGGTGTGCAGCTTGGAACCTTGTCACTCCACTCCGATCGCTTCCTCACGTTGCACAATTGGTATGTCAAAGAACAACGAATATTCAAGGACGGCAAGAGCTGGTGGTCATTTTTTGGGTGGCTACCCAGTCTCCTGTAATAGAGATCCAAGTAATCACTCACGACTACAATGATTGTTCATTTTTTTTGTTCGGCACTCACTCCTTCACGTCTGAATAGCTTGAATCTCGCGAATGCCACTTTTCTTTCTATCACCCCACACCCCCGCTCCTCTTTGTCCATTGACGAAAACTACTGACTGGCGTAAGCTGCATTGGCTCTTTTATTGCATGAACGACGGGTCTCGGACCCATCAATACACTCTCACTCTTATGGAAGTTCTCCTCTTGGAAGACGTAAACGGCATCGGCAAGAAAAATGATCTCCTCGTTGTTGGTGATGGTTTTGCACTGAACTGCCTTCTCCCTACCCGAAAAGCACTCGTGGCCACGCCTACCGTGCGCAAACGCTACGCAGATCAGATCCGCAAGCGCGCCGAGGAAAAGGAAAGCGATCGCTCACGACAGGTTCAGGCCGCATCTGCGCTGGCTGGCAAGTCACTTCAACTCGCACGCAAGGCATCCAAGACAGGCAAGCTCTACGCCGCTATTTCTGAGGAACAGATCAGGGAAGCCTTCAAAGTTCAGCACGATCTCGATATTGCTTCCGACGCAGTGGTCATCGAACAGCCTATCAAGGCTGTCGGTAAGTTCACCATTCAAGTGCAAGTCGGCAATGCGCAGCAGACAGTGCCGATGGAGGTGACGGCGGAGAAATAAATGCGACTTTAGTAATTTTCAAATATTTGATCAGACTTTTTTGAGATATACGCAACGAATGATTTAAAAGGTAGCTCTGAATAAAAATACGTTCCATGCCCTCTTATTACAGCTTCATGAGGCTTACTATTTTTTCCTGATTTAAAAAATAAAGTTTTCATTTTAATGGGATGTTCAGGCGTTGACACCATCTCGGATAGAAACCATGAATTATTAACTTTGTGAAACTTATCAAGCACTGCATGGTACGAGGTCGTTATATCGAAGGTAAGTATCTGATTGCCGTTTACCATTACTGAGTCATATTCTTCGATGGTATTGCCTTTGCCATTTTGAGGAACTAACGATCCGCTGTATTTATGGTGATCAAAAATAATTGAATAACCTTTCCCCAAAGGAATATCGCCGCCGCTTTTGTCATGCAAAACCCAATCAGATTTGAATTGCGAAAGCATACGCTTCAAGACAGTTGCCAGAACAAATTCCGCTGCTTGTCCGTTGAGCCGGCTTTGTCTCTCGAAGCAAGTCATCTTTTCGCCGGATACCTCTTTGTCCTGTTTTAATTTCTCCAGAGCATACGAACATTCCTTTAAATGCTGTGCCCAATCTTCCTCGCTGAATAGCGATAAAAAATGCATTAATGGTCGATCAGCTAAATGTTGGCAAAAATCGCAGATGATTTCCCGAAACTTCATCTCGTCAAAAAAGTTCTTTGCTGTTAAATGCATAGGCAACATAGTTCCTTGCGCTATGGCTGTCTCGGTTCCTACTTCAACATAGGGCATCTTTGTACAAACTTCTCGTATTTTTTTCCTAAAGTAAGGGATGTCGTTTGTTCCAATGTTACCCAGCGCAACGATAGTGTTGTGATCGTTAAACAGGTTTCGTCGCAAGGTATTGCGAAACTTGCCCTCCCTATCCAAAGTCTCATTGGCTTGCTGTCGCCCCACTAAGAAAATACCTTTATTCATTATGATAAAAATATAAAACTATTATTAAATTAGTCAATGAAACCGATATCCTCTCTTCGCAGGAAAATTCAGATTCAAACCCAAGTCGCAGGCAATTGCGTGATAGTTTTTAAAGCCAAAATTGAAATGTTGTTTTAACAAGCAATTTAAGCTTTTTTAAAAAAGCCGACCCTTGTTTTTTTGATTATACTGTGTTATTTAGCCCGATCGGTCTCGCGCGGGCCGATTTCGACGTGTCTTGATCTTTTACAACATTGCATACATAGCAGGTTCTCTGCCGCACTCACCGAGTGCTGCAGTTCCGCCTGCTATATTTCTAGGAATAGGCCAGGGTTTGTGGCTTCCACAGACTTACGGCCTACGTCATGAGGAGATCCACAATGGTTGGTCAGAAATTCAAAGACGTTGTGTCTTTGATGGGTGTCTTTCTGATTGTGTTTCTGCCAGGAATGGCAGCAGGGAATCAGAACGGTCCGATTGCTGCGATGTTTGTAGTGTTGGTCTTCAGCCTCATCGTGGGGATCGTTTTCTCCTTGGTTCCCCCGGGGTGGGAGACCTCGTGGCGTCTGCCGCGCCGTAGTCAACGGAAAAAACGGCGCAGAGACACACGCAGGCGGAAGAGCCTTCAGCTTAAGAGCTGACGGCACAGCGGCGGGTAACACCCGCCGCATTTCAATGTGCACTATTTCTAAAATTGGAAAGACGCAGAATTATTCTCGTGTCATTAGAAATCTAGGGGGACGAGAATCAAACGACACGAACTAGTTATTGTATTTGACTTCAAATGGTATTCCTATATTGTTAAGAAACTTACTTATTAAGTTTCTTATCATCCAATTCCATGGATCGAGCACAGCTCATCATTGATGTATTTGATAGCTATCGCTATATGCGCCATGCATTCATGCCGCCAAAGCCGGTCAATGCAAGTCCCAACGCACCCACACGTGCTCAATTGGGTATCCTGTTCGTGGTTGCCCAGGGGAAGGCGCTCAGCATTAAGGAGCTTGCAGAGCAACTCTGTATGACCTCCAGTGCGGCCACACAGTTGGTCGATTCCCTGGTGCAGTTGGCATTGATATCGCGCACCGAAGATGCGGACGATCGGAGGAAGATCCGTCTGATCCTCACGAAGAAAGGAGAGAAATTACTGAAGGAAGCACGCGAGCAGCGTCTGAAGGCACTCACTCAGATTCTTTCGCCACTGACGGATAACGAACTGAAACAATTGGCAGTACTCCAGCAAAAACTCTCCCGTACGCAGCGGTAACCTATGTCTGACAAGCAGAACACATCGCCGGCCCCGACGGTCCCTGCGACGAATCTGATCGGGCTTCTCAAGCCGTATACCGGTTGGATCGTCTTGCTCATTGTCTTCGCGCTCCTTAGTAATAGCCTTAACCTCATAATTCCGCTGATTGTTTCACGTGGGATCGACGCCTACACCCAAGGACACTTTGCCGTGCAGACGGTCGTGCTGGAGTTCTCACTCGCAGCTCTTGCCGTTTTCATTTTCGCTTACCTGCAGAGCATCATTCAGACATATGCCTCCGAACGCGTTGCCCGCGATCTGCGCCAGCAGACATCTGCAAAAATTTCCAGGCAGAGCGCCGCTTTCGTGCAGAATGTGACACCTGGCAAGCTGCTGACGAATCTGACATCCGATGTCGATTCGGTGAAGATGTTCGTCTCGCAAGCAGTTGTGTCCATCGTCTCTTCCATCGTTCTCATTATCGGGGCCAGCGCATTGCTTCTCTTTCTTAACTGGAAACTTGCGCTCGCGGTGCTTGCCATCATCCCCATCATCGGAGGCGCATTTTTCTTCGTCTTCAGAAAAGTGAGCTCACTTTTCCGCAAGACGCAGGAAGTCATCGACTGGCTGAACAAAGTCATCAACGAAAGCATTCTTGGGTCCGCGTTGATCCGGGTGCTCAACTCGCAGCAATACGAATATGACAAGTTCGTGGCTGCCAATGCGAATGCAAAAGATTTGGGGATGCAAATCCTGCGTCTCTTTGCGTCCTTGATTCCAGTCATCACGTTCGTTGCGAACGTTGCGGCACTCGTTATTCTCGCTCTCGGCGGACATTTCGTCATCGCGGGCACCATGACGCTTGGGCAATTCGCCGCCTTCAACAGTTATCTGTCGATTCTTATTTTTCCGATCATCATCCTCGGATTTATGAGCACGGTCATCGCGCGAGCGACGGCTTCGTATCAAAGAATTGTCGAGGTACTCGTCAGTAAAGAAGAGGAAGCTGTCGGAACCGACACGTCTCTTCTGCGCGGTGATATCGCGCTCAAAGACGTCTCCCTTATGTTCGGAGAAAAAGCCGCGCTCAAACAGGTTTCCTTTTCGGTGAAGGCGGGAACAAGAACTGCCATCATCGGTCCGACCGGAGCCGGGAAGACGCAGCTGCTTGCCTTGCTCACGGGATTGATCCAACCCACATCCGGGTCGATTGAGTACGATGGGAAGCCGTTGGAAGCATACGAGAAAACCGCATTTCATCGACAGATCGGACTCGTGTTCCAAGACAGCATCATTTTCAACATGTCCGTGCGCGAGAATATCGCTTTCGGCGACAGCGTGCGGGATGAAGACATGCAGAAGGCAATCGAAACCGCAGAATTGCAGGATTTTATCAATGAACTTCCGGAGAAGTTCGACACGATCGTCTCCGAGCGCGGAACTAACCTCTCCGGCGGTCAGAAGCAGCGCATCATGCTGGCACGTGCATTGGCTTTGAATCCGAGAGTACTTCTCCTCGATGATTTCACTGCGCGTGTAGACACGAATACCGAACAAAAAATTCTTGCGAATGTCCTCCGCAATTATTCCGGTATCACCCTGGTTTCCGTCACACAGAAGATCGCATCGGCGCAGACGTTCGATCAGGTCATTCTGCTTATGGAGGGTGAATTATTGGCGCAGGGCACGCACGAGGAACTCATGAAGACATCGCCCGAGTATGTCCAAATTTATCAATCACAACGCAGCACCAGTCAATTATGAAGTACGCACTCTCTCACTCCACCGGCCCCGCACCAAAGCCCTCGAGTGCTTTCTCAGCGCTCCTGAAGTTGTGGCCGCTCCTCAAAGATGAAAAGTGGACGCTCGTGCTGGCAATCGTTGCGATTGTCCTGAATGCCGGATTGAACCTCCTTGCGCCATTGCTCATCGGCCATACCATCGATGCCTATGTCGTGACCGGACAGTATCAAGGAGTCCTGCTCTTCTCGGCGATTCTCCTGGTCATCTATGCCACGGCACTCGTCGCCAACTATTTCCAGACGACGCTCATGGGCGGCATCGGGCAGCGCTTGCTCTTTAATCTTCGTAACGCCGTATTCACCAAATTACAGGCGCTTCCGGTAGCCTTCTTCAATCAGAATAAAGCCGGTGACCTTATTTCGCGCATCAATAACGATACGGACAAACTGAATCAATTCTTCTCGCAGGCCCTGATGCAGTTCATCGGGAACCTGTTCATGATCGTCGGAGCGGGAATTTTTCTCCTGTCCCTCAATATTCGGCTGGGCGGGGCCGCGCTCCTTCCGGCTCTCGGACTCCTTATCATCACACAAATTCTCTCGGCATGGATCAGGCGCAAGAACACGCTCAGCCTGCAGGCGATCGGTGGATTGAGTGCCGAGATTCAGGAGAGTCTCCATAACTTCAAAGTCGTCGTTGCATTCAACCGTCGTGATTACTTCCGCACGCGCTTTGGTGCCGCTAACGAGGAGAACTTCTCGATGTCCGTCAAAGCGGGCATCGCCAACAACATCTTCACTCCCATCTATGGCTTTTGCAGCAACTTGGCGCAGCTCATCGTGCTCGCCTACGGCATCGAGTTGATCACGACCGGCGCGTTCACAATCGGACTCCTCATCAGCTTCCTGGCCTACGTGACGCGCTTCTACGATCCACTGCGACAGTTGGCGTCGGTGTGGGCTTCCTTTCAAGCTGGAATGGCCGGCTGGGATCGCATTGCGGCCATTCTCGCGCTTGAATCGGATATGACAGTCGTGCCGGCAGAAAAGGCACAGCTCCCTGCACCGTTCTTGGAATTCCAGGACGTGCATTTCAGCTATCCCGACGGTAAAGAAGTCCTTCATGGCATCAGTCTTACTCTCGAGCGAGGGAAAACCTATGCGCTGGTCGGACCGACCGGAGGCGGTAAGACGACGACAGCCTCACTCATGGCGCGCTTGTACGATCCCACGGAAGGGAAGGTGCTTCTTGAGGGGAAAGATATTCGTTCCTATGAACCCAGTGAACGTACGCAAAAAATCGGATTCATCCTACAGGAGCCTTTTCTGTTCACCGGAACCGTGCGGGAAAATATCCTGTACGGCAATGATCAGTACAAGAATTTGTCGGACAGTGAGGTGATCGAACATCTCGAGAAAGCGAATCTCGATCAGCTGCTTGCGCGCTTCGAACAGGGGCTGCAAACAAAGGTCACGAGCGGCGGCGAAGCCATCAGCTTGGGTCAACGGCAACTCATTGCCTTCATGCGGGTGGTACTGAGGAATCCGGATATTCTGATTCTCGACGAAGCGACGGCGAACATCGATACCGTCACGGAACAGCTCTTGGAGGAAATATTAGAAAAGCTTTCCAAAGAAACGACGCGAGTGATCATCGCGCACCGCCTCAATACTATCGAGAATGCGGATGAAATATACTTCGTGAATGCGGGAGACGTGATCCGTGCCGGCTCATTCGATCACGCACTCGAAATGCTGCTGCATGGGAAGCGGCAGAGTTGATGGCTCAGTATATGGGCGCTATCGAAGCTCCTCGGCCAATTCCAGGATTATGCCTTCGGGGCCGCGGATGTAGCATAATTTGTATACATCCTGATAGTTTTGCACGTCGCTGAACGTTTCCGTGCCTTTGCTTTTCAAGCGGGCGACGATGGCGTCGATGTCGTCCACGATGAATGCTATATGCCGAATGCCCAATGTATTCGACAAAGGATAGTGTTCCTCTTTCGCGCTTGGAGGCGTATGAAACTGGCTCAGCTCCACACTCATTTGACCATCCGGCGTCTGCAGCATTGCGATGTCTGCCTTTACGTTTTTTAGGGCTATCACCTTCTCCGCCCACTCGCCTTTCACAGTTGCTTCGCCCTGGAGCACGAGTCCAAGGTCAAGAAAAAATTCTTTCGCTGCAGCCAGATTCTGAACGATTATGCCCACGTGATCGATTTTTCGGATTGCCATGTCCCCAGTGTAAACCGACCAGCTTCTAAAGCCAAAGTCTGAAAATGGTGAGTATGGTGGTGCATCGTGGTTGTTTACTGAACTGCCTACTATCTACAGAGCAATCAAGAATATTCGCATCCCTTGTGCATAAATAGCACATTCGGAGAAATGCGCCTCATTTCTTTTCTAAGCATGATCGATGCAAAAATTATGAAGCTTGTCTGTTCGCATCCTCCCTATCCCAGAAAAATTCAACCTCGCAAGAAAGCTGAATAAATTTTGTAAAATACCGATACTGCGAAATTCATCCACTTATAAGAAAAAAGTTACGTAGCATACCAATCCACGCTTCTGCCCTCTGCCGTCCCGAAGACGGCAGAGTCATCAAGGCCAACTTACTTCTTCGGAGTATCCATGGGCTTCCCCGTTGCTGGCGCATCCTTGGATTCCTGGGCAGCGTTCTGGTCTTGCCCGTGGGTCTGAGCAGTATTCTTCGGCAAGTCTTGTGGTAGCGGTGTCATAAAAAATAGGAGGAATGAAAGTAAAAAAGTGGAATTCCCTCTCAGTCGCAAGTCACTGATCCGCCCCGTTCCTCAATGCCCCAAAGAGGAGCGAAAGGGGGTGGAGGTCGAAGATTAAGAGTGAAGCCAGTAGTCATGACGCTTGAGAGGCAACAAAGCTTACCACTTGTCCTTGCCGAAAAGCGTTTCATACAGGCCGTCAGGCATACCCTGCCTCTTCCTTTTTCAAGATTGCAGTATAAAGCCTCAACTATTATGCAAATAGCAATATTAGGTGTAGGATTGCAAGTCACATGAAGCCTATACAAAAGGAACATCGGCGAGTTGCCGGTCAGAAAAGCGGGAGCGCAGAATCCGTCCTCTCTTTAAAAATTCGTGAGATGGTGCACAGTGAGCGGCAGAGACGATCCAGAAGGCTTCACCAGAACATGCAGCCGGAGTTCGATTTCAAAAGAACTTAGCCAAAGTTCGGGTTTCCCATGCACAGAGTCAGCCTGCTCAGAGCATTTCTCAGAAGGTCTCACGGCAAATCCCCATCGTAGGCATCGGCGCTTCGGCGGGAGGACTAGACGCGTTTACACGCCTACTCAAGCATCTGCCCGTTGATACGGGTATGGCGTTTGTCTTAGTGCAGCATCTTGATCCGACGCATCAGAGCATGCTCACGGAAATTCTGTCGAAAGCAACTTCCATGACAGTAGAGACTGTGAAAAACGGTACGCATATCAAGGCGAATCGCGTGTATGTGATCCCTCCCAATACCAATATGGCGACAAGGCGGGGGCAATTGAAGTTGATGCCACGTTCAGCGACGAAGGGATTACATATGCCCATCGATTATTTTCTTCGTTCCCTTGCGAGTGAACGGAAAAATATGGCCATTGGCGTGATTCTTTCCGGTACGGGATCGGATGGCACTCTTGCGATGGAAGAGATCAAGAGTGAAGGCGGCATTACCTTCGCTCAAGACGAACACTCAGCCAAATTCAGTGACATGCCGCGTAATGCCGTTGCAACCGACCATGTGGATTTCGTGCTTTCCCCCGAGAAGATCGCTCGCGAGCTTTCGCTCCTTGCACCTCGTTTGCTTGCGGTACCCATAGTGCAGCCAAAGGCCGCAATACTCCTTGAAAAAGATCTGGGGTTGGAAGAGGTTTTCCGCTTGGTGCGCACCGGTACCGGCATTGATTTCAGTCAGTATAAGCACTCGACATTGCAGCGGCGCATTGAGCGACGGTTGGCACTGCATGGCATGGAAAAAATGAGCGAGTATGTCACGTACCTGCGAAAAAAACCGGAAGAAGTGAAAGCCTTATCTCAGGAGTTCCTGATCCCGGTGACGAGTTTCTTCCGCGATGCGGAGGCCTTTGAAACTCTGAAAAAAGAAGTATTCCCGCTTCTCCTCAAAAATCGCCCTGCAACTGCCCCTCTGCGTATCTGGGTACCCGGCTGTTCCACGGGGCAGGAAGCCTATTCTCTGGCCATTTGTCTAAAAGAATACATGGGAAAACGTGCCGCCGGATTCCCTATACAAATATTTGCATCGGATATCAGCGAGCCGGTTCTGGAAAAAGCGAGGGCAGGAATCTACGTCGAAAATATCGCTCTCGATGTTTCACCCGTGCGTCTGAAAAAGTTCTTTACCAAAGTGGGTGACACATACCAGATCAACAAAGAAATCCGCGACCTCTGTGTGTTCGCCAAGCAAAATGTCGCCCAAGATCCGCCGTTCTCCCAATTGGATTTCATCACCTGCCGTAATTTGCTCATTTACTTTACTCCGGAACTGCAGAAAAAGGTGCTCTCCACATTTCACTATGCACTGAAGCCAAAGGGATACC
This sequence comes from Candidatus Peribacteria bacterium, assembly GCA_041691135.1. Classification (GTDB taxonomy): domain Bacteria; phylum Patescibacteriota; class Gracilibacteria; order Peribacterales; family Peribacteraceae; genus JAQBQQ01. Next base: position 231,515 of record JBEPVF010000001.1, on the reverse strand, counting down.
TCATGCTTGGTAAATCCGAAAGCGTCGGATCGTGCGCCGATCTTCTGGGTTTGATAGAGAAAAAAGCGAAGATCTATTCCCGAAAAGTCGCACCGAGCCGGGTACACCGAAAGTTTTCGACTCCTCAGCCCGATGGCAAAATTCCATCACGTCTGGCGATACGGCAACTCGATCAGGAAGGTGTTTCGTCCGCTCTGTCTTTTGCTGAAAAGGCGGACAGGGCCACGCTTGCCCGCTTCGCACTCGCCGGAGTGATCATCAATGAGGACATGGAAATTTTGGAATTCCGAGGCGATACGAGTTCGTATCTGAAACCGGCCGTGGGGAAAGCCAGTTTGAATCTGCTGAAGATGGTACGAGAGAGTTTATTGGTAGAACTCCATTCGGCCATAAAGACTGTCCTTAAAAATAATGAGCCGCTACGCAGTGAAAGCATTCGCATCGGTGATGATGAGCATGTTTCTTTTGAAATATTGCCTCTCGATACGTCCTCCGAAAACCGCTGCTTTCTTCTCCTGTTCCATAGCGGACTTATCCCTTCTGTAAAAGGCACCCGGGAGGGCAAGAACAAGGAAAAACTTTCGGCTGGCGACACGCTTGTCGTTCAACTGGAGCAAGAACTCGCACTCGCGCGTGAGTACGTGCAAACGGTCATTCATGATCACGAGATGGCAACCGACGAACTCCAGGCGGCAAATGAGGAAGCACTCTCCAGCAATGAGGAATTCCAGAGCACGAATGAAGAATTGGAAACCTCAAAAGAAGAACTGCAATCCACCAACGAGGAATTAAGCACCGTCAATGACGAACTGCAGAACCGCAATATCGAAATGACGGAGCTCAACCGCGCACTGACATTTTCCAAAGATTATAAAGAAGCGATTTTTAAAACGGTGCGCGAGTCGCTGATCGTTCTTGATAGTGAATTGAGAGTGCAGACTGCCAATAGAACGTTTTATCGCGCCTTTAAAACGAACGAAGAAAAGACAATCGGACGGCTCATCTACGATCTGGGCAACGGTCAGTGGAATATCCCCGAACTCCGGCAGCTTCTTGAGCATATTATTCCCCAGAATACGCAATTCGATGATTTCCGGGTGGAGCATACATTTCCCTCTATTGGCCAGAAATCGATGCTCCTTAACGCATGTACCATTGATCCGCTTGATAAGAGCAGCGAACGGCTCATTTTACTGGCCTTCGAAGATGTCACCGAGAAAGAAGAAAAGGAGGAACGAACGCATCTGCAAATCATGAAAGACATGCTGTCGAATATCCCCATAGCTGGACTCGCTGTCTCCGCCAAACAGGGCACGTTACACGTCAATGAACAGCTCTGCCTGCTTTTCAATCTAGATCACTCACACTACACAGATAAAGAACTTCGGTTGCCGGACATTATCGAAGTGCTCTTGAAACAGGTGATCGATCCGAAAGCCTATAAAAAGAAACTTGAAGAAATATGGCATATGACGACCCCGCTTCTGGGACAGGAAGTATTGCTGAAAGACGGTCGCGTTCTGCTCTGTGACTATGCTCCTGTTTTTCATGCCGGAGCACACGCGGGACATTTGCTCCTGTACAGGGATATCGCTCGTGAGCGGCGCATTGATATAGCAAAATCAGAATTCATGTCGCTCGCCAGTCATCAATTGCGCACACCGCTCACTGCCATGCGCTGGGGAATGGGTCGGCTCAGTAAAAATATTGCCGCAAAGGGAAATGATGCGGAGAGTAGGAAGCTTGCGGAAGAGGGCAAGGATGCGGCAATGCGCATGTCCGCAATAATCGATACGATGCTCCACATCGCGCGTATCGAGTCAGGCGAGATGAAAATGAGACTATCAAAAATCGCTTTGCGTTCATTCCTCAAAAAAGTGTTCACGGAGGAAAAGGAATCTGGCATCAAAGAGCAATCCGTGTCCTTGGTTTGTCCGCCTAGAATCTCCATTCATACCGATCCTGCATTTCTCAAGGAAATCATCAAAAACCTGTTGAGCAATGCCTCTAAGTACAGTCCTGAAAAGGCCAAGATTATCGTACGTGTGAAGAAACAGAAGGAACGGCTGAAGATAACAGTCCAGGACTTCGGCTATGGCATTCCCGCCCACCAGAAGAAAAAGATCTTCAAGAAGTTTTTTCGGGGAGATAATATTGTAGACAAGGACACAAACGGCACGGGGCTAGGTCTCTACCTGGTCTCTCTTCTTACCAATTTGCTGGGCGGGAAGATCTCTTTTGTCTCGGAGGAGGGAAAAGACAGTGGCAGTACCTTTACAGTTTCCCTACCGCACTCACTTTCTCGATAAAACGGTTATGGCACAGAATCGCATGTGGCTGGAAATGGGTATCGATAAACGACCTGTTGGTATTGATGGTGGGCCAGGGTGGACTTGAACCACCGACCACAGGTTTATAAGTCCTGTGCTCTAACCAACTGAGCTACTGGCCCGATGTAAGAAATGAACTGCTCAGAAAAGTGCAACTTGTCTATCACACTGCCGTTCCGGCAGCTAGGCCAACTGAGCTACTGGCCCTTGTGACTCATACTAACACACTACGTTTTCTCTGCAGAGCAAGAGTCTGATGGCATGAGAAAGCCAAGAAACAGAGAAAAATCGTAAGGCTGCTTTTCGATAGGCGTCAAAAAGAGGTCCACCGGTTGGTGCATTGATTTACTATCTTCTCCTTTCTCCCATGCAATCGCTCCAAAAATTCCTCAAAGACCAAGGCCGCGTACTCGCATCGGTTGCCATTGCTGGAACGCTTATGGCAATTACCGTTCTTCCTGTCCCCTTCGCGCATACCGCACCCACTGCCAATGCCGATAGCGGCAATTATGTCATCCTCAGTATGTATGCCGGCAGTCCTGGCAGCAGGTTCACAGTCAATGGTTATGGTTTCGGCGCCAATGAACAAGTGCAAGCCACATTTGCCGGATTGACTGTCGGTGCTAATGCCGACAGCGCCGGTAACTTCGCCACGCCGACTTTCGGAGTGCCCTATCTGCCCGCCGGACCCTATTCAGTCACCGTCAGAGGTTTGACGTCCGGTCGAACGCAGACGGCCTCGTACTATGTTCACGGCTACTATCCGACTGGCGGTCCTTCGGCGTACTACATCATGCCAAATCAGCAGATCGGTTTCTTCGGCCATAACTTTGCGACCAATGAATCGGTAAAGATCTTCGGTCCGTCGAACCAACTCCTTACAACTGCAACTGCCGATGGCGGTGGGAATTTTGCCGTCTCGAATGTCTACACCGTCCCCTTCTCGATGGCTGCCAGTAGTCAAACATTCCGACTAGTAGGACAGACGACAGGTTTCAATGTGTCGTTTTCGGTTGTCGTCGGGAACTTCTATCCTAATATCAATCCTTCCACGTACTACTTGGGTCGAGGACAATCTTTCGGAGTCAGTGGAACGGGTTATGCGCCCAATGAGCCGGTTGATTTATATGTAGGCGGGACGAAGATGGCAACCGTGACAGCGGACGGCGGCGGAAACTTCGGCACATCGCTTACGGCTCCTTCCAGCGGCGGATCATTTGATCTGCGTGGGACGGGAACGTTGAGCGGACAATCGAGTATGCGGACTCTCAGTAGTTACTAGCAAGTCAGTACAAAACCCCGCTAATAAGAAGCGGGGTTTTGTAAAAATTACGCTATCCGATCCGGATTCTTCAGATACTGATTATCTGCAAATGTCATAGCCAAGTACGGTTTGGCATCATCTGAATATTGAGCATCATGATGTAAATCCTGATCCAACCATAAACGCGTAAATTCGGTGATGTCGATCGCACCGTTGTAGCCATTATCTTTATTGAGCACCGTACCATTCTTGATCTGTTTGTACGTCCAGTGTAGATGCGGCCCTTCTGCATTGCCGCTTTGGCCGCTCTTTCCAAGTGGCATGCCTTGGTAAATTGTCTGACCGGTCGTGACTGCAGATTCCGACAGATGTGCCAGTATGCTCCGGCGCTTGCCGTCATCGATAGAAATGTGAAGCCCGTAATCGTTCGTGCCATCGTCTTTCACCGTCGCAACCCCATCGTGCGGTGCGTAGATCGCAGTTCCGACCGGTACACCAAAGTCGATTCCTTCGTGTCCGGCGAATCCAAATGCTTTGTAGATGTCGGGGTTTTGTCCGAAGCCCTGCGTGACCAATGGTTTACCGGGAAGCGGTGCGAAAATCATGATTGGAAGGATACCAGAACAGGTAGTGAGGACAATGTGGATCAGTGAACAGTCAATAATTTGTAACTACTACACCTTCAAGTCGTCAGTAACTACATGAAGCATCAATAATACGTCGATAAGCTCACGGACACTATGGGTCCGCAGTACAACAAGAATTCATTCCGGGGAACGGAGGGAGAATTTCAAACCGAAGATTCGGAAGCGAATGTGGATCGAGCGATCAAAGCTGATTGGGAGAATCGTCAATAAAACCGACGGCCCGTCCCGAGTGGGAGGGCCGTCTGCCGCGACTGGCATTACCAGAAGCGGTGCTTGAGTGCAGCGATCAGTGTGCCTGTGCCCAGACCAATGAGGTCCGGTACTGGAACAAGGTCGGCGCTCTGACGTAGCCCGTAGGCCACGCCAACCGTCGCGATTAGCCACACCGCAACGGTCGTGACGATCTTTACCCTTTGGTTGGGCGTTGAAGAGGGCTTTGGCAGCCCCCAGTCGTCGCCTTTCCGCATCACCGGCGGATAGTGACGATTTGCAAGACTCGGAACTCGCATACGACCCTCCCGGCTTATCAAAATTGACGAGATCCATCACATACACTTAGCTTCCTCCAAGAAATTTTTAGGTCAAATTGATCCTCTGTACTAAGTAACTTACTGCATCTGTAAGAGGAAATCTCGCGCCTCGTTCTTTGACGTCACCTTACCTTTTATCTGTGCGTCGTGAAGATTTTTGAGCAATTCTCCCACTTTAGCGCCGGGTTGAATGTTCAAGATCTCCATCACTTCTTCACCGGTGAGGAGTGGTTTCTGCGGACGCGGGTGGGCGTCGAGGAAGTGGTTGTAGTCGGTGACGATATCGTCGTACATTTTGAAGTTCGATGGCGTGGTGCCGGCGATATCGAGCCAGAAGACGGCCAGAAGTTCCTGGAACCATGGGTGAAAATACCAGTGTGCCTTGCGCTCGTCGTCGATCTCGAAGAAGGTGCCCATCATCATGTGATGCTTGATCAGCCACGTAATTTTGTCGCGACGTTTAGTGGGACATTGCAGGCGCGTCAGAATCGCATCGGTCAGATCGGCGGACACTGTCGCATGATGATCGAAGCGAATGCGTTCTTTGAGAGCGAAGGTGTCGGCTTTTCCGATGTCGTGAAAGAGCGCGGCCAATCGCACATCAATGCCGTCATCTTCACGGAATGATGCGAGGCATTGCATCAAGTGATTCCACACATCGCCTTCCTGATGAAATTCAATCGGTTGTGGCATGCCTTTGCATTTGTACAGTTCGGGCAGAAAGTACGGCAGCACGCCGAGTTCCCACAGATCCTCCAATCCCCTTTGCGGACGCGGACCTTTGAGTAATTTGGCGAGCTCTTCCAGTTTGCGCTGCCCGGAGAGGATTTCGACGAGCGATCCCTGCTCGTGCAATGCGGCATAGGTTCCCGGATGATACTGCCCATCCAGCAGTGCGCGAAAACGGACGGCACGCAGAATGCGCAACGCATCATGTTTGATGCGAATAGCCGGATCACCGATGAATCGGATAAGTTTTTCCTTCACGTCCGCTTCACCGTTGAAAGGGTCGTATAGCTCACGAGAAATAGGATGATAGTAGAGCGCATTGATCGTGAGGTCGCGGCGCTTGGCATCCTGCTCACGTTTGCCGAACATGACCGATTCGGGATGTCGACCATCGGATGCTTCGTCTTCTTCGCGAAACGTAGTGACTTCAAATAGATCAGATCCCATTGGAATACGTACGCTTCCAAGTGACGCCGGTGACATATCGACGCGCGGGAATAGTTTGTCGATTTGTTCCGGCAACGCTTCGGTCGCAATGTCGATGTCCTTCGGGATTTTTCCAAGCAGCAGATCGCGCACTCCCCCGCCAACCCACCACGTATCGTATCCGGCATCGCTCAATGTCTCGACAGTCTTATATGCGCGTTCGCCATAAGGAGTCGCCAAGGTTTGATCGATGATCGTGGGATTAATGGGCACGGATGAAATGTAAAATGAAAAATTTACAATGTACAATGCAGCTAAACATTCATTGTACATTTTCAATTGTACATTCTACATTCTCTTTATGCTTCAATTCGCAGTCGCCGGCGTTCCGCTCAAAACTCCCAAACCGGGTGGAACTTGCAAAGGGCTTGAATACGCTCATTCAATCGGTATTACGGCTATGGAGTTGGAATGGGTGCAGAGCGTTCCCAGGAATCCCGAACGCATGGCCGAGATTCGTGAATATGCCGAAAGGCTGAAGATGACGCTCACCGTGCATGCGCCGTACTACATCAATCTGAATTCCGACAAGCCCGAGACAATTGAGGCATCTGTTAAGCGTATTTTGGATGCGTTGAGCATGAGTGAGCTCGCCGGTGTTCGATCGGTATGCGTGCATGCCGCGTTCAATCGAAAAATGGAACCGGATGCGGTCTACGAAAATGTGCGGGAATGCGTCGATCGCATTATGGCGCATAAGAAGAAATTATTTCCGCATGTGAATCTGGGACTCGAAACGATGGGAAAATCGTCGCAGTTCGGCACGCTCGAAGAAGTGCTGCGCATCAGCAAGGAATACGATCTGTATCCGGTGGTCGATCCGGCACACATGCACGCGCGCACCAACGGTCTGATTAACTCCACAAAAGAATGGAACGAGATGTTCGACTTGTACGAAAAATATTTGGGTAAGAAATCGCTCTCCAATGTTCACATGCATTTCTCGGGCATCGAATACACCGCTGCTGGTGAAAGACGTCATTTACCGTTGCAGGAGAGTGATGCCAAATGGAAGGATTTCATCAAAGTCCTCAAAAATCGAAAGATTGGTGGGACGGTGGTGTGCGAGTCCCCTCTTCTGGAAGAAGACACCTTGCTGATGCAGAAAACGTATCAGGGTTTGTGAGACAGCTCTGGTGGCTCTGGATTCTTTTGTTTCACTAAAGCTTCTGCTATTTTTGCAGCTATTTCGTTTGGGTCTACAGGACCATTAATAATAATTTGTATCAGAGGAGGTTCGGAAGCAGCTTTCTCCTTTATACGATTGCCCGTGATACTTCTTGCCCTTGAATCTGGGTACGCTTTGCTTATCCAAGCAACTCTATACATGTGGTCATTTTCAAACAAAATAAAAAAGCATTCCCGCCTGTCACTTATAATCTCTTTGACTGTCGGTAGCCTGCCGACTCCCTCTATTTCTATTGCATCGCCAGTATGAATATCACTTTCGACAACACCCGACTGTCTATAGGCAACGAACTCTCGAGTGAGTGGGTCTACTTTTTCAAATCGTACTATGCCGTAGCCATTCGGAATAACCTGTTCTCTGTAGTCGTCTTCTCGAAAAATTTTGGCATTATTCATAATATAGAATTCTATAACATAAATTGTTTATGTAAATAATTCTTCCTTTGAGTTCATAATTATGCCTTCAGACTGCGTTTTAATTCATGTTAAAGTGAGGGGGATTCCCCTCTTCTTTTCTATGAATCTCGCTATCAACGGCTTCGGCCGGATCGGACGCCAAGCACTGCGCATCATTCAGACTCAGTATCCCGATGTGAACGTTGTACTTATCAACGATCTGACGGATCCTGCCACGCTCGCACATCTGTTTGAGTTCGATTCCACGTACGGTCACTTCAATGGCGGCGTCACCCTCAAGGATGGAAATCTGATCACCGGCAACGACACGATCCGTTTGACGGCACAGAAAGACCCGTCGCAATTGCCTCATAAAGAACTCAAGGTAGATGTGGTACTTGAGTGCACCGGGTTTTTCACGAGTCGCGAAGGCGCATCACAGCACTTGAAGGCCGGTGCCAAGAAGGTCATTATTTCGGCTCCAGCAAAGGACGAAATCGATGGAACGTTCTGTATTGGTGTGAATCATGAATCGTATGATGCAAAAAAAATGGACATCATTTCAAACGCGTCGTGCACCACGAACTGCTTGGCGCCGATGGCGAAAGTGCTTCATGACACGTTCAGTATTGAGCACGGCTTGATGACGACGATCCACAGTTATACCAATGATCAGAATCTGCTGGACTTGCCGCACAAGGATTTGCGCCGTGCTCGCGCTGCCGCCGTGAACCTTGTACCGACATCGACTGGCGCCGCGAAGGCGATCGGTCTGGTTGTTCCTGAGCTCAAAGGGAAATTGAGCGGAGTTTCTATTCGCGTCCCAACTCCCACTGGCAGCATTACCGATTTGACGGTCACGGTCAGCAAGGCGACGACGAAGGAAGAAGTGAATGCAGCATTCAAAAAAGCCGAGTCCGGTGCGATGAAAAATATTCTTCAAGTGGAAGATCGCCCGCTCGTACTCAAAGACTTCGTCGGCAATCCGCATAGCTGCATCATCGACAGTGATCTCACCGAAGTCATTGGCGGTACGATGGTGAAAGCGTTCGGTTGGTACGACAACGAATGGGGCTACTCCAATCGTTTGGTCGAGCTGGCTCGATACGTGGGGTCAAAGCTGTAAGGAAAGCTGAACCATATTCTTACTTCACTATGACTTTTTCTATCGATCCTCAAATTTTTGAACGTCATCCCGCGCTTCGCGTGGGGTTGATTGTCGTGCGCGGAGCTGACAATGCGATTGTCCATTCGGAGATTATTCCCCTTCTCCGCGCAGCCGAAGCACAAGTGCGTTCGTCGCTACAGGCCGAGACGTTTAAAGAACATCCGCATATCGCGGCATGGCAGGAAGCACACAAAAAATTCGGCAACAATCCGAATCGCGATCAGCCGTCGGTGCAAGCATTGGTGAAGCGAGTCGTGAAAGGCGGTGAATTGCCGAGCATCAATTCACTCGTCGATCTCTACAATATCATCTCGATCACACATTTGTTGACTGCCGGCGGTGAGGACCTTGATCGAACGATCGGCGATATTCGCCTCACTCTGTCGGCCGCCTCAGAGGAATTTTTTGAAATAGGCAGTGTGACCGCTGATCCCCCGCTCCTCGGCGAAGTAATCTACCGCGATGATCAGGGTGTCATCTGTCGTAAGTTTAACTGGCGTGAAGGAGACCGAACAAAACTGACGAATCAGACGGAAAACGCAGTGTTAGTAGTTGAGAGCCTGATCGATGATGGATCATTGGAAAAATCGCTTCAGGAACTCGAAAACTTGGTCCAGCAGTTTTGCGGCGGATCGCTCAAAAAATATATTCTTTCACCCGATCAGGTTTCCGTAGAAATGTAATGTGTGATGTGCGTAGCAAATTCTCGCGGCCCTACTGATTTTGGTAGAGGCGGTCAGATCCCTTCGACAATGGTTCCTGGTCTAGGCATATGTATACAAATAATACGTTGTACCTAGCGCAAAAGCAAGGCACAGCGCCGATATGACGGTGAGGTATTTCTTCTGCGATCCGCGTTTGGCAATCGCCATGGCAGCCTTGTCGGTGACGTCGGCTGTTTCGAGCAGATAGGCCGGCAGGTCGAGTTGAGCTCCGCTCCAGATGGCTTTGATGTCTTCGTCAATCCGCACGGCGGCTCCGTGTAATTTGCGCGGGCTGAGTGCAATAAGTGAAGTGATGATCGAGCCGATCAGAAAAATCCCCGCTATTTGTACCGTCGCTTTTGGAAATTGCGCATTGATCATGAATGATAGAAAGCCGGTGGAGAACGCGATGAGTCCGGAGTTGTAGCGATTGGTGCGCTCCATGGAGAGGAATTCTTCGTCGCGCAAACGTTCTGCCAGACGCACCATCTCGCGCAGAACATCGATGTCGGTGGTGATGGGGCCCTGGCTGGTCATGGCGCAATTCTACCATCAATAACCGCGGCAGGGATTGTGATCCTTGCCGCGGTTATGCTGTTCCTATAATCGTTTAAAATTACGCTTTATGCACTTCTGGGCCATCGCCCTCTTTCTTATCGTCTACGACTTCTGCGTCAACAGGCTCGGATGAAGCATCTTTCTTCTCGCCGTCTTTTGCCCCGCCCGCAGCGGCTTGATCCTTCTGTGCCTGCTCGTAGACGATCTTGCCGATTTCCTGTGCCTCGGTACCCAGTGCCTCCGTCGCTTTCTTGAGCGTGTCCAGGTCCGTATCTTCTTTCTTCAACAGGTCCTTGAGCGCATTGATTTTCTCATTCACCTTCTTCTTGGTCTCGTCTGGAATTTTTGCATCGTACTCGCGCATCTGTTTTTCGATGCTGAACACGAGCGCATCGGCGCTGTTGCGAGTATCGATCATTTCGCGCTTCTTCTTGTCTTCCTCGGCATGGAGTTCCGCATCCTTCTGCATCTTCTCGACTTCTTCTTTGCTAAGGCCCGTCGAACCCTGAATGGTGATGTGTTGCTCCTTGCCGGTTCCCTTGTCCTTGGCTTTCACACTCAGAATACCGTTGGTATCGAGATCGAATGCCACTTCGATCTGCGGCATGCCGCGCGGAGCCGACAGAATGCCATCGAGGATAAAGCGACCAAGTGATTTATTATCGGCAGCCATTTCGCGTCCACCTTGCACCACATGTATTTCCACCGATGTTTGATTGTCGGCTGCCGTCGAGAAGACCTGCGCTTTGCTGGTGGGGATCTTCGAATTTCGCTCGATTAGTTTCGTCGCCACGCCGCCGAGTGTTTCGATGCCAAGCGACAGCGGCGTCACGTCGACCAGGACGATGTCCTTATTGATGTCACCGCCGAGAATGCCGGCCTGGATTGCGGCGCCGATGGCTACCACTTCGTCCGGATTTACGCCTTTGTGCGGTTCCTTGCCGAAGAGTTCCTTCACCTTCGCGATCACGGCGGGCATGCGCGTCATACCTCCCACGAGCACTACTTCGCTGATTTCCTCCTTCTTGATATTGGCATCTTTGAGCGCCGCTTCGCAGGGTCCGACCGTTTTGTCGATCAAAGGCTGCACGAGCGCTTCGAGTTTGGCACGGCTCAGTTTCAAGTTCAGATGTTTCGGGCCGGTCGCATCAGCGGTGATGAACGGCAGATTAATATCCGTTTCGTTGGCCGAGCTGAGTTCGATCTTCGCCTTCTCGGCGCCCTCCTTCAAACGCTGCAGTGCGATCTTGTCCTGCGACAGATCAATCCCCTGCTCCTTTTTGAACTCGTCCAAAATCCATTGAATGATTACCTGGTCGAAGTCGTCACCGCCGAGGTGTGTGTCGCCGTTCGTGGCAACTACTTCGAACACGCCGTCGCCCAGTTCCAGAACCGACACGTCGAACGTTCCGCCTCCGAGGTCATAGACGACAATCTTCTGTGCCTGACTTTTGTCCAGACCGTAAGCAAGTGCTGCCGCAGTCGGTTCGTTGATGATGCGGACCACTTCCAGACCGGCAATTTGTCCGGCGTCTTTTGTGGCTTGGCGTTGCGAATCGTCGAAGTATGCCGGCACGGTGATTACAGCCTTTGTGACCGTCGTGCCAAGAAACGCCTCGGCGTCACGCTTGAGTTTTTGCAATACTTTGGCGCTCACTTCCTGCGGGAGCATTTCTTTACCATTCACGACGATCGCGGCTCTCCCCTCTTTTCCTTCTTTTACTTCGAACGGCATGGCCTTCGCCTCTTTTTCCACTTCGTTGTAGCGATGTCCGATAAAACGTTTGGCCGAGAAGATCGTGTTCTTCGGATTGGTGACGGCTTGGCGCTTGGCGGCCACACCGACGAGTACTTCACTGTCTTTGAAAGCGACGACTGATGGAGTCGTGCGTGCTCCTTCTGCATTGGGGATGACAGTCGGCTCCCCTCCTTCGATCACTGCGACGCAGGAGTTGGTGGTGCCGAGGTCGATACCGATAATTTTAGACATAGGCGAGAAATGTAAAATGTAAAATGTACAATGAATTATCACTCATCATTTTAGAGTGATAATTTAGCAGGGTCAATAGTTCAGAATATTAAATATGAAATGGAGGATGTACGATTACAAAATGCAAGAAAAACCTAATACTGTTCGGCAAAAGTCCTACGCATTCGCAGTAAAAATCGTCAAATACTGTCGCTTCTTAACAAAGAAAAAGGAATTTGTTGTTTGCACTCAATTACTTAAAAGTGGGACAAGTGTGGGAGCGAATATTGAAGAAGCCGTGAATGCTCCAAGTAAAAAGGATTTTGCTAATAAGCTCTCAATCGCTTTAAAAGAAGCTTACGAAAGTCGGTATTGGCTCATGCTTATTCGTGATGCTGATGTCGATCGAAGTGATCAAATAACTTCATTATTATCTGATATAGAAGAGCTAATTGCTCTTCTAACCGCAATCTTGAAAACTACAAGACAAGGGCTGTCTTCCTAAAGCAATTCATTGTACATTGTCCATTCTACATTTTACATTTCAGACAATGTTCTTAGATGAAGCCATTATTGAAGTCATCGGCGGAAAAGGCGGTGCTGGTTGTGTTGCCTGGCGACGTGAGAAATATGTCCCTATGGGAGGACCCAGCGGTGGTAACGGCGGTGTAGGTGGCGATGTGATTATTCGAGCTGATGATAATACTGATACGTTGAGCAATTTCGCGTCGCGCAAAAAATTTGAAGCCGAAAAAGGCGAATTCGGATCCGGCAGCCAGCGGGCTGGCAAAGACGGTGAGGATCGGGTTCTACTTGTTCCGCCGGGCACGCTGATTCATGAGTTTGCCGAAGATGAGAAGGGAAAAGTGCAAGAACTGCTCATTGGCGATCTGACGACGCATGGTGACGAAATTGTAGTGTCGCATGGCGGACGCGGCGGGTACGGCAATGCACACTTTAAAAGTTCCACACGTCAGCGGCCGGATTTCGCCGAACTCGGCGAACCCGGAGAGAAGCGAAAATTGCATTTGGAACTGAAGCTGGTCGCCGATGTCGGTATTATCGGCTATCCGAGCGTGGGCAAATCGACGCTTATCTCGGTGATCAGCGCGGCCAAGCCGAAGATTGCCGATTATCCGTTTACAACGCTCGTGCCGAACTTGGGTGTGGTGGATGTCGACACGCGTTCGTACATCGTGTGCGACGTACCGGGACTCATCGAAGGCGCCAGCGAAGGCAAAGGATTGGGTCACACATTTCTTAAGCACCTCGAACGTGTCGGCGTGCTCTTGCATGTGCTCGATGTCTCGCGTGCGTTCGATTCGAGTGCGTCACCGGATTCCGCATTGCAACCGGAATTACTCCTGGAGGATTACATGGCGATCCGCCGCGAACTCGAGGCCTACTCCCCTACTCTGGCGCTCAAGCGCGAACTGGTGATCCTCAATAAAATCGATTTGATTCCCGATGATGTGAAAAGTTTGCAGCACTCGCTCGAAAAAGGCGGCTTGCGCATCTTTGCATGTATTTCGGCGGCCACGACGCTGGGAACCGATGAGCTCAAGAAGAAATTACTGCCCTTGGTACTCGAAGAGCGCGAGAAGCGTCATCAGCACGAAGAAGATATGGCTGACGAACACAAAAAAGAAGTTCCGGTGTTGCGTCCGCACTTGGGCGGGGGCGATACGATGGGTGCCTATCGTATCGAGAAATTAAAAGACGGTTCGGTTGCCGTCCATGGCAAGCGTTTGGAGCAGTTCACGCGCATGACTGATTTTTCCAATACAGGAGCCGTGAATCGGTTCCATGATGTTTTGGATCGGGTCGGACTGCGCAAGGCTATCAAAAAATTACAGTTGCCGGAAGAAACAATCGTATGGATCGGCGGAATGCAGGTGGAATCGTATTTGTGAGTGAATATGTAATCTGCCTTATTGGGTGTCGATTTATTTCCTTTCAGTCGTCGATACGTTTCTCATGCATCTTTGATGTGATGTGGAGGCCGCAGATTGCCTCAGTATCTATTGAAATCTTCGTCACAACGCCCCCAAATCCAATTCCTCGTCCATCTGCACCTGATTCACGAATTCCTGATCGTGGCTGACCAGAATCAGGCCGCCTTCGTATTCATTCAAGGCCTCGGCGATCACGGGAATATGACGGAAGTTAATATGATTCGTCGGCTCGTCGAGGATCAACAGCGTCGGTTTTTGGATCATGAATCGCGCGAAGCAGAGCAGGCCTTTTTGCCCTTCGGAGAGTGCCGAGACTTTCGTTTGCACTTTGTCGCCGGGCAGCAGGAAACGTGCGGCAGTCGCGAAAATTTCCTGACGGTTTTCCATCTGCATTTCTTCTCCCAAAATCTGGTACACCGTTTTATCGTGCGGCAGACCGGAAAAATCCTGGCGGTAGTAGCCGATCTTCACGCCCTGTGTGATGGTGCTGCCCAGTTCTGTTCCATTGGCCATCGCCTCCAGCAGCGAACTTTTGCCGATGCCGTTGGGACCGGTGATGAGTACTCGATGTCGGCGACGCACAGTCACTTCCGTTTTTAACTTCCTCTTCACTGGCTTGTGATCCTTCATCACCGTCACCGAGGTGATGTGAACGAGTGGCTTAGTGAACGGTTCGGCATCGATGGTGAACGGTGCAATCGTTTTATCTTCGCGACGCACATCGACTTTGTTTTCTTCCGCTTCTTCCACCGCGTCGCGCATTTTACTGGCCAGTTTGCGCATTTTTCCGCCTTTGTGCGAGAAGAAGTTAATCTTCTCCTTCTGATCGATAATCGCCTTCTCCATCCGTGCATTCTGGCGTTGCTCGCGTTCGATTTGTTCCTGAATCCGCTCAACCACGTCGTAGTAGTCGCCCACGAACTGTTCCACCTTGTGTGAATGCGCATCCAAATGGAGCACACCTTGTGTGAAGCAATTGAGGAATGCCGCATCGTGGGAGATGACGATGCATGTCTTGTCGTAGTCGATCAGAAATTGCGTCAGATGATCGATGCCGGCTGCGTCTAAGTTGTTCGTCGGCTCATCCAATAGCAGCAAGTCAGGTTCTTGAATCAGCGCGAATGCCAAAAGCAAACGAGCCTTTTGTCCGCCCGAAAAGTCTTTTAACTTCTTGTCGTGCGCTGCCTTCAAATGAACGGCGTCCAATACACGCGCAATGTGGCGCTCGATGTCGTATTTCTTTTCGTTAAACGCGCCTTCGAAAAATTCCAATACTGTTTTGTTTAAATCCTCATGCGCGATCACTTGCTTGGCGATGCCCACAGTCGTGCCCCGCTTCATATGAATCTCTCCCTCCTGAGGTTTTAATTCACGCATGATCAGTTTGAAGATCGTGCTCTTGCCCGCACCGTTCTGTCCCATTACCGTCAGCTTGGCATTCTCGCGCACCGAAAAACTCGCCTCATCCAAAATGGGCTTGTTCTGATCGAAATGGAATCGAACGTCCTGGAACCGCAAGATGACATCGCCCTGGTCCATGAAAATGAGAAGAGAAAAGTAAGAAGCGCGGGATTATAGGATGATTTTAGGGGCTTGAATAGGCGGCTAGGGTAAAAACTGGTTTTATGGGGAGTTGTTCGCTGGTTCAGGTAAAAAGGTTTATACTGCCTTTCTTATGCGTATTCTGGCCCTGGAAACCAATGTGGAAAAAATAAAAAACAGTTTCGCCTCCGAAGGTGAGGAGCTCCTGATGACGATCCATTATTCGCGCTACATGTTTTTTGCTGTCCATATTTCAACAAGCGGCCGTTGCACTTGTTGTGGTGATACTCAGTGTGCTGCTCTTCGTGTACTCGCAAGGATCAGCTTTTTGGATCTTCGGATCCGCGGTAATAATATTTATCCTATTTGTCCTGTTACCTCTGTTTAAAAAGTATATTCATTGGCGTTTCAGTTTTATCCAGATCACGTCTGGAAAAATCATCCTCGTCGATCAATCATTTCTCTTTCGTCGGGATATCACTCAGATGAGTCTGGAAAATTTTGCCAGTGTCGTAGCGGAGACTCAGTTTTGGAATATCTTTCCGTTTGGAATGCTGCGTTTTCATTTGAAAGAAGGCGAACGCGAAACAGTGATGAAATATATCCCGCATGCGCAGGAGGTAGCCGAAAAGATCGCCGATGTGGTTGCCTCCTTCCAGCGTCGCAAATATGTCCGAGTAGTGGAAAATCCGTCTTTGCAAAATGGCTCGCCTGCAGGACAAACTACTTGATGTACTTGAATAATTTTTCCATCTGTATCACCGAAAAATAAGTTGTCGCTCACTGACGAAGCTGTAGACATTGCTGTTTCAAACCGACTTTTGTTCTTCAGGTAACAAAAGAGTGATTTTGGTTTTATATAATGGTGGAGCTGAAGGGAAAGATTTGGAATTTTTTCATTAATCTCAAAAATTCTCTACAAACTTCGTTTTAATTTTAGCCTTCAGGCCAATGGCTTCTAAGCGCTCGTGGTACTTCTGAACAAGACCATCAATATCCCAATCTTTTGGCAGTTCGACAGTAATAATTGGAATGCAAACTCTGTTTACTTCTTTCAACATAGCACTGTCATCTTCCGCATGGAAAATAGCCTGAGGACTGTATCGTTCATGCGAAGATACGGATTGTGCGATTCCGCTTCCCAAGACATATGGAAAGTTAGGATCCGGTTCCACTCCCAACCAACCCCATCCGGGAGGAGTTATGGACGGCCTATGTCGCTCTAGTTTCCTCGATTTCTCGCTACGAAATATTTTTTGACGCACGAAGCGTTCTCCAAGATAGGCAATTAATTCTCGCACTTCACCAAATGAAAAAGCTTTGTGGTATTCATCGTTTGATCCTAGACGCGGAAAATGCAATTTTTCATGTTCGCCATGTGTTACCTCATGCCCGAGAGTTGGATCAGTGGGATTTTTAAAAATAAGATAATAATCTTTTTCAGAACCATCATAAATGCATGCTGCCGAAAAATTTTCCAATGCGGACATTGCCTCGTCTGGGTCTATCTCACTAAGTGCCGCAAGAGCTTTGTATCGGACTTGGTCTGTCTCGTTCGACATATCTAAAACCCCTACGCGCGATGTTGATGTGAAGTTAAAATGCGCAGAGAGATCATTTCGACAGAGTTCAGCTGCTTCAATAAGGTTTCGACCACTTTTTATGTACTTCATACGAAAGTGAAAGGTTGCTGATGTTAACAGTGTTAATTAAAGTGTACAAGAAATCCAAGCAAAGTTGCCATGGTGGAGCATTAGAAACGAGCTTCAAACTCCAAGACGTGTACAACAGAGATGTGCTAGATCTAGTAGAAGCGCTAGATGGGCTAGGATATTCGCTTAAGCCGATAATTCAGATCCTGAATAGACGGCCAGCGCCAAGGGATGATCTCATCCTGTAATGGAATTGAGTCAACCGAGCTGCCGGGAGTTTTCAAGCTACAGTCAGCAATTGAGCGTTTGTGGACTTTCCGACGTTTTTGGCGTAGGAATCACTATGACATTTTACACTGAGCTATGAAGACAGGTGACGAATTGATCGGCGAAAAGGGGCTGAAGCTGAAGATCGGCGAAGAGATCGGTGCAGGCGGATTCGGAACGGTGTACCTCGGAACGAAGGGCAAGAAGGAACAGTATGCTGTGAAGGTCATCATGCCCGTGACTAACGCGCAAGCGGAGCTTTCTTTCCAGAAGGAGCTCAATGCAGCCGAAGGACTGAGTCATGAGAACTTGTTGATCCCGATTGACCACGGAGAGTGCGAATCACGGCGTAAAAAGGGGCTTTTCGTTGTGTATCCCTACTGTGCTGATGGGAACTACCGCGCTCGCTTGGATACCTTCAGGGGAGCTCCAGTAGAGACGATTTTGGCCGACTTCGATCAAATCCTTGCTGGTTTGTCGGCACTCCATGCTCGCCTCGTTCACAGAGACTTGAAGCCCGAGAACATAATGGTGGACAGAAAAGTGCTGAAGATCGGTGACTTCGGACTCACGAAGTTCGTGGATGATGCGACCCAGAGCCTAACCTTCAAAGGATCAGGGACTCCTCTTTACATGGCTCCTGAGGTTTGGGAACGGAAGGCCATCGGCATCCCTGCTGATCTATACGCCATTGGCGTGATGCTGTTCGAGGCATTGACCGGACAACCACCGTTCATAGCTGACGATGCTCGTGATCTCCAAAGGCTCCATATCTATGAGCCTGCGCCGCGCGCGAGAACTGTGCGTGCCGAAGTTCCTTTCACAGTTGATGGCGTTATAAAGAAGCTGCTCGACAAGGAACCCAGCCGACGTTTCCAGACAGCCGATGAAGTGCGTCAGGCGTTGCGTGTAGGCGCAGCGGCGAAACCTACAGTAAGCCCCGCAGTTGAGGCTATGCGGAAGCACCACGACGCTGAAGAAAAAATGCGTCTCTCACAAGCTCAGACTGCTCAAGTACAGAACGACACGGCTGCCCGCAATAAGTACATGGAACAGCAAGTGCTCGATATGTTCCAAGAGGTCGTCGAGGAACTCAACGTCGCTTCCCCCGAAGTGCAGATACGAACAGAAGGGATGCATAGCGGAGAGATGACGTACAGCTTTGCAAATCGTCGCCTCCAGATTGGTTTTTATCCCCATTTTCCCGTCGAGGATCGGCAGTACCCGGGGTATGCAAAAAGTCTCAGAGAACAGCATATTGTTCATGGCGGACACATCATGATCGACCAACATGGTGAAATGTTGGTCGGCTGGAATCTCGTACTGACTCGCCCACCTGAGAGTCAGTATGGAGAATGGAGGTTTGTTGAGGTTTCTATGAGGGGCTTCTCAGGAAAATCTTTTCGCAACAAGACCGCACCACTCCCCGGAGACGAGTTTACGAAGGCGTACTCCAACAGGCGTGCGATGGACATCTACAACATTCGAGAGCACGCACTCAGCCGCGATGATGTGCAGCGAGTGGTTGAGCATCTCATTCCAACTCTTGTAAAACTGGAAACACGAGAGGAGGCGGAGCGTCAATCAAGAGCTTTCAATGAAGACCTACGAGGCCGTGGCAGATTTTCTGATACCTACTGATTTGCACATGGGAAAGAAACTCCGATCCACTCGACTTCTTCTCAAGGACGAAGCTGGCAATCTACATAAACTCCTACGAATCTCTGATGATAATGACAAACACAACGAGCCGTATTTCAAAATCATGTTCGTTGAATTTCAGAAAGGAGCGACTCTGACTCAAGGGATTGGAATGCGTGAGATCGACGGCAAAACAGTAAAACTAAGAGACTCGAAACCTCCAGTGAAATGCAAAGTGGAATCGCTGACCTATCACTATCTTGCTGGGGTAAAACACCTGAAAACTGTAGATGGTCAGTATCTGTCTCGACATCGTGATTTCCCCAGGCTGCAGGATGTACATCGCCCAGTATTGATTTGCTGCTATACGCTAGATAAGTTCGAAGGTCACACTGAGATTTCAAAAGCAGCGAGAGAGGAGGACGTAGTGATAGAGAGAGTGAAAACTCCGTGCGTTCTCGAATTTTTTCTCTCATACAGAAAGACTCCCGACGAAGCGCATGCGTTCATTGAGCATCTGGATGGCGAAAGTCATTGCTTGGTGAGTTCGATTGATGAAAGAACTGCAATCACAGTTACTGTTATGCACTACGATGATCCTCATCCAAGTCTGACTTCAGGACTCTTCTACAACGCAGATGCCTATGCTTGGGAAAAGGGTATTGCGTGGTATTCCAAACCTATTTTCAAAACCAAGAAATTTTTGGCGCAGAAGTTCCCACGAGTGTTCAAGAATTGGCCATAATCAATTTTCAAACTCAATAAAAACCGCAAAGCAAAGCCACATCTTTCGAAGTGGCTCCGATTTTCGAGAAAATCCGTAAATCTATTTTCAAACTTTTTCAAATTCGCTTTAAAGACAAGAATTCTGTATTTATAGGCAAATTCTGTCCTAAAAGTTTGAAGTAAGTCCTTGATGGTGGAGCTGTAGGGAACGATTGGGAACTCGAAAGCCCTCGAAAATTGGATCCACTTACTAGGTCAGAAAAGCTCATCGGGCTGAGGAATTCTCTGGATTTCGTGAAAAATATTCTCAAGAATCCTATTGAGTCAGAATGTGCTCTTACGCTATGAAAACGTCTATGTCGTCAATGAGCTGTGGGGAACGATTGGGAACTTTTTTGGTTGTTCATACGAATCCAATTTCCTGGGTATTTGACAGGCTCTTCTGCCAAGAGTTCAAAATTGACAAAATCTATATTAAGAGTAAATTATACTTATGACTGACAAGATCACCTCCCTTTCTGAAGTAGCAGAGAATCCTCAGGCAAGAATTGTTGATATGGGTAATCCTGATGAAGCAGTTTTACGAGAGCAACTCGCTCCTGTTCTTTCGCGAAAAGTATTTACTGTTGATGGAATTTCCATGGCCTATCAATGGAGAAAGCAAATGCTGAGTGGTCAGACTGTAAAACCAGATCAAGAGCAAAAGGCGTTGGCTGCCTTTCCCGATGAGGAAACCTTCCATAGATTCGAACAATTTGTGAATAGCTTTAATGCAAGACTTTCTGAATTAGACCCTGCCAATGAACATTGTCCGATTGCCGCTGGAAACACGGCAGGAATTCAGCAGGCGATTGCTGGGCAACAGGATGCTAGTGGAAGAACGGTATTCTATGGTTTGCCGAAGGGAACGGAACCAGGCAGTAATTGTGAATGCGTGAAGAACAGTAGTGCAATGACCCTCGTCTACCCAGCACCAAGCGCATCAGCATCGAGTGGCGTCCCTTGGGGGGCAGAAGTGAATAAGGATCACAAATACAATATTCTCTCTCACGAATTGGGAGTGGACGCTGTGCTGCTTGTGAGTGGCGGCGATTTTGTGAAGAAGCAGATCCCTGATTACGTCCACAATGTCATTCTTGCAAGAAAGGCAGGCAAGCAATATCGGATCCTCGCAGTGAATAATGTTGGAGGGGCGTCGGACAGAACAATCTTAGAACCTGCGGTAAGACAGTATCTTGAACAAAACCAGGCAGATCCTGATATGAATAATCTTCTGCAGGAACTTGATGGTGGAAATTGCTCCTGGATACGATTTGTAGATAGCGGGGACGAGGCTGCTCAGCAGATCGTCGGCACTAGTCCGCGTGGAGAATTGTCACAAGTATTAGGCTCGAAGTAATACTGAGACTTTAATAAAGCCGCGTTCCGTCCTCATCGATCTTCAAAATATTAGGGTCGTCCTTTGGAGGATCTTCCTGAATCTGTTTCATCAATAACAGTAGCCCAATAGCATTCGTGAAGTCGTAGTTTCTCCATTTCTCAGGAAGTTGATCTCTGAAGTCTGCCATAGTGGACTCACATTTGATCGTTGTTTGCATCAAAGCAACCGGAGTACCTGGACTTGTTTCAAAGAAAGATTGATTACTAGATTGATTGAAGATAATCGTATCAAGACTTTTGATTTCTTTTTTCAATAGCAGACCTTTTTTCTTCTGGAAGAGAATCATAAAGTGAATTTACCTCCTTTTCTTCGGTGATCATTTGTCGAGCAATAATGTTTACAAGTCCGAATAACTTCTTCGCTGTCTCGATATCATCAGATAAATCGATTTGTCCTGGATGAACTGCTTCGTTGCCTGTAACACGAACTATATCTAGAGCCTTCTGCACTTTGGGTAATAGTCCCTTTTTAACAAGCTCCGCTATATTGTCATCTATTTTTTTCTTCGGATCACAACCCAACTCATGGCATAACTTTTGAATAGCCAATCTGAGTAGAGCAGCTGCGCCTCGTGGCGATTTGTTAAGTATAGAAGCTGCTTCGTTATAATCGTTAACAATTTCTGCCGAAAGATCTTGATTCGGAATTTCAACTGGCAATGTATCGGGGTAAACCATTTCTTGTCCTTTCCAAATTGAATAATTCCTACACGAGCGGCAATAGCAAAGACTGATATCACCAGCGGCCTCATATTGGTTCCTTTCATGATCATTGAACCGAACTTGACCATGAAACCATGATTGGTCTGCGAATGTATGGCACAGCGGGCAGGTAAACCTATCAGTCCGAAATGGTATTACATTTTCCATATGGTGATTTTAGCTTGAATGGGCACTTGGGTCTATTACAGAGACTGTATTGGGTCAGCGGACTTGAAACGATTGTGTGCAAAGTCGCACAAAGTGTGCAGACTCAACCTAAGTGCAACAAAAAAGCGCCAAGTGGCGCTTTCTGATCAGACTAGATCAAAGTGTGCATAGTTGTCATGGTGGAGCTGAAGGGACTCAAACCCTCGACCTCTGCAATGCGAATGCAGCGCTCTATCAGCTGAGCTACAGCCCCATGGTGTGAAAATTTCGAGTGCCTCAGGCAACGCGCAGCGCCTTATTTCTTTACGCTCCACTTCGTGGAGCTAGGCAGCTGAGCTACGGCCCAGTAAGACAAATCCTTCCTCACAAGGATGTCAGTTTCACTCTAACCGAAGAAGAATCCGGAATCTAGAAAGATATCGGGGACAACGTCTCTTTCTTTCCCTTTCCCTTATTGCTATATTTTGTGTCCACTGTGGCCCGGTAGCTCATTGGTAGAGCGCTGCCCTGAAGAGGCAGGCGTAGCCAGTTCGATTCTGGCCTGGGCCACCATAAAATTAGTCAAATTAGACAGCCATGACGAAGACGCCAATGGGTTTCCCCACTGACGTCCCCGTGCTGTTTCTCATTTTTCTCGCCTTTCACTTTTCCCTCAGGATAGTGAAGTCTTCACCGGGGTGAATGACATGGTTAAAGCTGTGAGGCCCGAAGACACCGTTGACTGCGAAGGTGGCGCCCTTATTTTCTGGAGGCCGGGACGGTCGATTTTTGCTGAGCCATGTGAGTGGCTCGCCATCCCGTTTTTTGCCGGTGTCTTGGAGCACCTGTGTCACTGGGCAACGCACGCATAGATCGCCGAACAGAAGACTTTTGCCGGATGAGCTACCTACAGCGATCTCGGCGATCACGTCCTCCAGGTTAGGAGGCAATCCGTCCAGAACGATATTGGGACGGACTGCCGCGGAGCCATCGTTATAAAAAAACCGCCGTTCTCCTTTCGGATCACGGCGGTCATGAAGCATTGTGAGCGGGTCTAGAACGGAATCGGCGGCAACGTGGCACATGTGGCATCAGATGATGTGCCTGTTTTGCCGTCAGCGGTGCTCTTGGCTCGGTAGTGATACGTGGTTGATGCACTGAGGCCGCTCACGGTAACGGAGTGTGAGGCGACGGTTGCGGGATCCACTGTCGTGGTGGAGCCGTATGCTGCTGTCGGTCCATATTCCACCTGCGAGTCGGACATTTTATCAGTGTCCCAGGTGATAAGCGCGGTGGTATCGCTTGGAGTGCAGGTAACGTTGGTGATCATCGGCGGCGGAATGATGGTCGCAGTCGTAAACGTCGCATCAGGCGATGTGGTGGTAGTGCCGCTGGCCGTACTCTTGACGCGGTAGTGATAGGTCGTCATTGCCGCCAGACCGGATGCGATTGTCACTGAGTGCGACGTGACCGGATTCGTATCGTTGGTCGTGGTGGAGCCGTAGCTGGTCGTTGTGCCATATTCCACTTGTGAACTTGCTCCCAGATCGGTTGTCCATGTGATGACCGCAGAGGTATCGGATGGCGTGGCGGAAACGTCGGAGATCACCGGTCCGTTTGATGTGCAGACGCTGGGGTTATTCGTGCAGGTCCAACCTGTTTCCGGTGTACAGGACGCCGAGCAGCCGTCACCGGGAGCAATGTTCCCGTCATCGCATGTTTCGCCAGTTTCCATCCAGGCATTGCCGCATTTGGCGCCGGGATCAAAATTCACGCGCGTGTCGGAGACGTCCGTTTCATTCACGACTGCCACCCACAAGCTGGGTCCGCTGAAGTGCAGGGTCGATGCCCCATCGGTGCTGTTCCAGGTCAGGCCGTGGGCCGTTGCGAAATTATGGCCCCAGTTCTGGCCTTGCACGACGTCCTCGTTGGCGTACTTGGGCGTCCATGCGAAGTTAGTGAGAATCCATTGCTCGCCGAATGGATGGCCGACACCGGCAATCTCCTGCACCGCGTCTGGGCTGTATTTATACATAAATGCCGAAATATCTTTGCCG
Organism: Candidatus Peribacteria bacterium; assembly: GCA_041691135.1. Taxonomy (GTDB): domain Bacteria; phylum Patescibacteriota; class Gracilibacteria; order Peribacterales; family Peribacteraceae; genus JAQBQQ01. Next base: position 207,417 of record JBEPVF010000001.1, on the reverse strand, counting down.
TCTTTGCCGAGAGCGTTGTTAAGAACGGAATTGATCGGGACATTCTGGACTGTGCTTTGCACATCCCAAATGTAGATAATGTTCTGTTTCTGCGTGTCGCCTCTGGCATTCTCGTGCGGCTGGCGGACGAGATAAACGGTGATGCCCTTGCTGTTTACGCCGAGCGGCGTCACGGTTCCTTTCAGGTTGCCGTTATCCATTCCTTCGACTACTCCTTTATCAAGATCCACCTGCGCATCCGGTGCGAAAGGAAGAGGGAATCTCCGCGGCGCAGCGCTGTGAACAGTACTCGTGTCGGGAGTCGTTGGGCGCAAATTTGTCGCTTTGAGTGCAAGTGCCACGAACACAATAATCGCTACGAATGCGGCAAGCACGGCGAGCTTGGAGCCAGAACTTTTCACAGAGGGAATGGGGAAAATATAGAGGGAGGAAGAGCACCCTGGATACACCATCAAGCACTCTTACGAACGATCATAGTACAGCTGAACTCCAAAGATGAATGAGACAGCTTTACTCTGTGTAATGATTATTCTGTGGTACGCGAATGACGACGACGATGGCGGCGATCAGCATCAGAACGAGTGCGAGGACCGTTCCCGGACCTGAGTGCGCGATTTCCGGTGCACCGGAATGGAGCGTCGGTTCGTCCGTCGTTGTCGGTGCAGTGGTGACGACAGGGACAGTGTAGGGATTCTGCTCGATGGCAGGCGCCGAACTGACTGGAGCGGCGGCGTAGGTCGGCGGATACGGATCGAGTGTCGGCTTGGTGGTTGATTTTATGTGAATCACACTGTCGACAGGTGACTGATGATTGCCACCGCCTCCGCTGCCGTTATCTTGGTTAACGCTCTGAGAAGAAGATGACGAAGATGAAGGTGACGACGACGATGCTGCCGAGCTGGATTTGCTGGAGCTGATCGATGAGCTGCTGGCATCCCACGGCATAGGCGGGATGCTGAAGGAAGAATTCTGACAGGGATCAACGCTGGACGATGAACTCGAACTCGCATCCCACGGCATCGGCGGGATGCTGAAACTGGATGACTGACCTGTTTCGTCCCACGGCATGGGGAGCAGGCTGGAACTCGACGAAGACGACGAGCTGCTGCACGGCGAAGAAGATCCGCTTCCATTGCCTGGAAACTGCGCGTCGAATACATCTTGCGGCGACAGGTATGCCAGCATGATCGGGCCGGCAACCGCACTCACGATAGCGAGGAGAATGAAGACACGGATGAGCCACTGTTTCTTCTGAAGTGAGTTCTTCATAAATCTGATTATTATACCATAAATTGTCGTTTTATGGAATATACGTTTTGGGCTCGATAGGGTTGTCGAATGGCTCTAGGGATGCGGTCTGCCTTGTCCTATACTCCATCTATGCTCTCCTTTTTACGTGAGCGATTTCTCTCGTGGTGGTCGCTTGAACGACGTGTCGTTGGCGTATGTTTAGGTGTGTTTTTCTTGATAGGGATGCGCGTGTTTGCCGATTACGGCCTGCCCTACGATGCCGCGACGATGGATCAGGTGGGTTATGACGCTTACAACTACGTGTTTCTGCATCAGCCGTGGGCGACCAATGTGGATCACCGGTACCACGGAACATTTGTAGAACTGCCGATCAACATCATCGTGCGTACATTCGCACTTACTCCGCTTGCGGCGCTGCATGTTCGTTCCATTGTTGTCTTTCTGTTCTTCTTCGTCGGTGTGTGGATTTTTTACATTCTCGCCAAACGTATTACCCGGGACTGGCGACTGGCGCTGGCGGGGTGCGTGTTCTTGGTCCTGAGCCCGCGCATTTTCGCACATGCTTTCTATAACTCGCGCGACATCCCCTACCTGGCGCTGTTCGCCGCCTCGATGCTGACGCTGATGCATGCGTTGGATGTCAGAACATTGCGTGCCATTGTTCTGCATGCGGTCGTGTGCAGTTTCGCCATGGCACTCCGCATGACGGCCATTCTATTGCCTGCGCTCACACTGCTTGCTTTCGTTATCGTATGTCTGCGCGCCGGCGGTTTTTCACATGGTCGCTGGAAAGGATTCCTGTTTTCCTGCGGGCTCTACCTGGGTGTGTGGTGGGTCGTGACCATTATCAGCTGGCCGTTCTTATGGCAGCATCCGCTGAATCATTTTATATCTGCGTACCAGTTCATGAGTACATTGCAGGCCGATGTTTTCTACCTAGGTCGAATGTACCACGCCAATCCATGGCACTACGTGTTTGTGTCGATCTTCGTCACCACTCCCCTCCTCTATACGGCATTGTTTCTGTGTGGTTTTGCCGTACTGCTTTTGCGCTTGGTGCGTGAACGTTGGCGGTTTGTGTTGCATTCGACTGACGAACTCCTGGTATTGCTCTGGTTTTTTGTGCCGCTTGTTTCGCTGATCGCCTTCCATGCGCAAATTTATCAGGAATGGCGTCATGTGTTCTTCGTCTATCCGGCCTTCCTGCTGATGGCACTGATTGGTTTGCAATGGATGCTCCGACGTTTGCAAGACGTGATGGTGTTCTCTTTTATTTCGCTTCGGGCAACGGTCATCTGCATCGTCACCATCTGTACGGGCATGACGGGATTGTGGATGATACACAATCATCCGTTCGAAAATGTCTACTTCAGCATTCCGTCACAAGTCGCGATGCGCAATTTTCCGCTCGATTACTGGGGTTTGTCGTACCGCCAGGCACTGGCCTATCTGCTGAAGGAACATCCCGATGACGTGATGCTGTATTACTCGCCGCAGAATATCGCCTACAACAACGGCGGCATGTTCTTCCGCGATCAGAGCAAGCGTCTCATTCCGATCAAAGATGTGTCGTCGGCGCACTACATTCTGGATACCTATCGCCCCGACGATCAGCCCGATCGGTTTGCCGGTTATCCGCTGATCCATGCCATCGCTGTCGACGGCATGCCCGTCGTACGCATCTATAAGGGCCCGTTCGATGCCAAAGTCCGGGTGAAGGCGGTATCAATTCCCGGATCCGATAAGGCTTTTTCCGATTACGGACGACAATAAACGTCCTTTCATGTTGACCGTCCCGCCGATCTGGTACACTCGCCGTATGTCGCTGCCCCCACGTTATTTTCGTGATCTGTATCAACTGTTTGGTTCTGTAGAAACGGACAAAGAAGCCCAGAAACTCCTCGCCGATATCCTCACGCCGCAGGAGCTCGATTCGTTGGCCGAGCGATGGCAACTGATCCAATTGCTGATGCAAGGTGTGCCGCAGCGCGACATCGCCGCCAAGCTCAACGTGAGCATCAGTAAAATCACCCGCGGTTCACGCGCCTTGCAGTACGGACAGGGAGGTTTTGATTATTTTGTCGGGAAGATCAAAAAGAAGAAACGGAAAGCATGATTCTTGATGAAAGATCCGCTGGAGCTGCGGGGAGGTAGAGCGGCAGATTTACAACAATTTTGTCATGGTCATGATCTGGCTGCGTCAGGAAGTATGTTCATACTTCCTTCCTTTTTTTGCATGGTAAAGATGAAGAAAAAAAATCAGAGTTCGCGCCGCGGATTCGCGAGACTGGATCCCGAGGTGATCAGTGAACTCGGTCGCATCGGCGGCATCGTGGCGCAGCGCAGCGGCAACGCGCATAAGCTCACCCGCCGGGAACGTTCGCGTGGCGGACAGATCGGAGGTTCCCGATAATTTCACTTCTCTTTTATGATCATCTTCACCTCTCCTTTGCGGAAGAACGGACTGGTTCGCATACTGGCGCCGCTTCTCTTTTTGGGATTGCTGATGCTGCAATAAGAACCGGCTTCATTGCTTCATATGCTTCAATTGGTCTTCGTCGCAGACGAAGTAATTGCACAAGTTCGATGAGTGTTCCATTTTGGAATAGCCGAGCGTGGCATCTTTGACAAAACCGCCAGTCACTACTTGCACGGCAACATTGGCCTGATAGACGGCCGGGCAATAGACGGGGAGACATGCCTGTTTGTTCGTTGTCCGCGTGCAGTAAGCCGCCGCATCGGTGCAACTTTTGATGCCCACGAATAAGAGCACGTAACACACGCCGCCTACCACGACGATGCGCAGAAGTATGCGGGTCCAATTGCGGTCCTCAGGATTTCCCATATTTTCCATTCTATCTGCTTTTGCATGTCGATGCGATGTCATACATTCTTGTCACTACTGGCTGCTAAAAGCATAAATATTGCAAGAAAGCAGAGAAAATGAGAAATCTACTTCCTCTTGTCGGACAGACACTGCATAATAGGGGGCACTTTACTCCCTGACTTTATGTCCAAGCGCGTTCTTGTGGCCGAAGATGAACCGTTTCTTTCCATCATCATTAACGTTGAATTGAAAGACAGAGGAATTGACCCGGTAAAAGCCCGGAATGGCGAAGAGGCAATCAACGAAATAGAAAAGGAACAACCGGATCTCCTTTTGCTCGATCTCCGAATGCCCAAGGTGGATGGTTTCGGCGTGCTGCAGCATATGCGTGATAAAGGATATGATTTTCCGGTCATTGTGTTCTCCAATATCAGCGATCAGGTACAGATCGATCGCGCCAAAGAACTCGGTGTCAAAGAGTACATCGTGAAGAGCAATATCGACTGGGACGAAATCGGTGTTGTTGTCGAAAAATATCTGGGCGTCCGAGCATAACGTCGACTCAGGAGAGTAAGGAACGCCGTGGACTCCTTTTCTGTCGGCTTGAATCAGCCTCCAAATGTAAACGCATACGCCTCTACCCCCTTTCCCTGGACGCGTAAGGTGATCGTGTGATCGCCGTACTTTCCTTTGTAGAGGTTGTAGAGATCATGGCTGTCGATTGTGAGGGATTTGGTTGCTTCGCCATCTACGCTCACCTTTATTTGTGCGGGTTCAGCTCCATCGGCCAGACCTAATACTAAATTGATCTCGCCGCCCTGGAAATGCATGGCGATAGTGCCGGTATCACTTTGTAACACCTGACTTTCCGTATCATCCGACAACTGCCATGTGCCGCCAAGCGCGTAGTGATCCAATGGAATGTTTGAGGGAACGGTATAGGCAACCCCATCGGAAGAGGGGCCGCCGGTCGCGTTGGCGAACGAGCTCCACATGCGAGCGCCGACATACGTTTCGGGAGACACCGGCCCGCTGGTGACGTCGTCGGAAGCGGATGACATCGGCAATCCTGCCTGCGCAGTCACGCCCATTTCTTTGAGCAGTGCGGCAATAGCCGCGTCGGTTTGTTCGTAGTTGCCTTCGCCGAAATGCACGTAGCGGATGTTCCCTTGTGCATCGATCAGATACTTGGCCGGCCAGTATTTGTTTTGGAAGGCGTTCCAGGTGTCGTAATCGTTATCCTGTGCGATCGGATACTTCAATCCGTGTTCCTGAATGGCACCCGCCACATTCTTCTCGTCTTTCTCGAAAGTGAATTCCGGCGTATGCACGCCGATGATGACGAACGGTTTGTCTTTGTACTTTTCCCAGTAGCCTTCGATGTACGGAAGCGTACGAATGCAGTTGATGCAACTGTACGTCCAGAAGTCGACTAGGACGACTTTACCCCGCAGCGACGCAAGCGTGAGCGGTTGACTGTTATGCCACGGCCCAAGACCGGCGAATTCTGGAGCCGGTCCATAGTTGTTTAGTTCCACAGCCGTCTGGTCCGAGGTGCCGGCGGACGCAACCGGTGTTGGGGTTGAACTTTGCTGTCCAAACAGCGACTCTTCGATGTTCGTACCGACAGAACCGAACGAGGTGTGGTCGGCGAACCACAGCTGAAGCTTGGTCGAAATATCAAAACTGAGGCCGATGGCCGAGAGAATGAGCAGTACGCCCGCAGTCTGTTTGATCAGTCCGCTGTACTTGCTGAGGGTGCGCACGGAGTGAATGGCGGCCTGGCCACCGTAGCCGATCAGCAGCAGCGGAAGTCCGGCGCCGATACCGTAGGCGCTGAGCAGAAGGAGCGCCCGAATATTCGGTTCGTCGCGTACTTGAGCCAGTGCGTAACTAAGGAGCGGTCCGGCGCATGGCACCCACACCAGACCCAGTGTGAGACCGACGATGAGTGCGGTGAGCAGTGATTGCGCCCCGAAACGCGTGCGAGCCGTTGTTTGGATATCCGTTCCCAGTTGCTGGATACGGGTCGCGACCATACTTCCGATGGTCATGGCACAGGCGCCAGCCATTCCTGCCACTATCACAGCGGATATATCATATCGCCAAAAGAAAAAGCCGCTGAAGAAAGCCAAAATTACCTGTGTACGTTGAGTATGAAACAAGAAGCCGATGCCGAACAGAAACAGAATCTGATAGGTGGCGATATGGATGATGTCGGCCAGGGTTACGAACTGGCTCAGGACTACCTGCAACAGAAAAGTCGATCCGACGAAGCTGATTACCATGCCGCCAATGGTGACGAGCGGGCGCAGACGGTTGCGGTCGGCGATGCTCACGCCCAGCACGATGGGTACGAGTGGCAGGATACAGGGCAACAAAATGGTCAGCAGGCCGGCGATAAATTCTTTGAGCAGAGCGGATGACATGTAAGAAAAGTGAAGAGATGCCGTCATCATACTCTATCTACCCGGTTCTCAGCTATGTACCTGGAGCGAGAATTTTCTTCGCATAAAAGTTTGTTACAATGACCACTCCATGGTCCCCTCCCCCCGCTCTGCAACGGCTCGACAGATGACTCGAGTGCGGCGGCCGAAAACGCCTTGGAAAGAGGAACAAGTGTCCAGGCAGTTCTATGCGAGTGTCGTCGAATTGTCCGAAGATGCGATCTTTATCAAAACATTGTCCGGCAAGATCGTCGACTGGAACAAGAGCGCCGAACAGATGTACGGCTACACGGCCAAACAGATTCTGGGCAAGCACGTCAACACCCTCATTCCTGCCGATCGGCAAAATGAGTTTGATGTGATCATGAGTCATATCCGCAAAGGCCGGCCGGTAGAGCATTTCGAAACCATTCGCAGGCGTCGTGATGGGCAGTACATTAACGTTTCGGTGTCCGTATCACCCATCAAAGATGACGCCGGGATTGTCATCGCTGCGTGTTCCATTGCGCGAAATATAACCGATCGAATACGGATGGAGAATGAGTTACAACGCTCATATGACCAACTGGCGGTTATTTTGCGCGGAGTAGCTGAAGGTATTACCCTGCAGCGTCCGGACGGCTCGCTTTTGTATGCCAATGACAAGGCGGCGGAACTGATCGGTTATCCCAGCGTTGAAGCGCTGCTTACCGATTCGGTTGCAAACATCATGCAGAAGTTCGATTTGAAAGATGCGGACGGTAATCCGGTTGCACTTACCGACATGCCGGGACGCAAAGCATTGCTTGGTGAAGAAAGTGAGAAAATGTTGAGTTTCAGGGTGTTGGCAACCGGTGAAGAGCGCTGGTCGTTGTACAAGTCGTTGCCCGTGCTGGACCGCAAAGGCGAGGTGGAATACGCACTCAATATTTTTCAGGACATCACTGAACAGAAGCGCAACGAAAACGTGCTCAGATTCCTGTCGGACGCCAGCAATATCCTGGCTTCATCTTTGGATTATCAGACGACACTGGTGAGTGTCGCCCGGCTGGTGGTGCCGCGTTTCGCCGATTGGTGCAGCGTGGATCTGGTTGATGAGACCGGAGCCATACATAACGTAGCTGTGGAGCATGTGGATCGAAAGAAAGTTCAGTGGGCCAAAGAACTCAATAAAAAAAATGCGTCCGATCCAAATGCAGAACAAGGTGTGGCGCGCGTGATGCGAACGGGAAAGTCCGAGCTCTATCCGCTCATTACCGATGACCTGTTGCGTCAGTCCATCAAAGACGAAAAGCAGTTACGCATTGTAAAAGAGATCGGGATGAAATCGGTCATGATCGTGCCGCTCTTGATCCGCGGCAAAACTCTGGGCGCCATTGTTTTTGTGTCAGCAGAATCCGATCGGAGCTATACGCAGAGTGACTTGGCATTGGCGGAAGATCTGGCACAACGAGCGGCATTGGCAGTGGAGAATTCCCGTCTGTATTTGGAAGCGCAGGAGGAGATCACCGAACGCAAACGGGCGGAGTCCGAAGTGCGTACGCTCAACAATGAATTGGAGAAAAGGGTGATCGAGCGTACGAGTGAACTGAAAGCGGCCAACCGTGATTTGAAGAATGAAATCGCCGTACGCACCGAAGCCGAAGTGAAAGACAAAGCGAATCTGCAGCGGTTGAAAGGAGCGATCGACAACCTGCCCATGGCTGCTATTGCCACCGATGAGCAGCAGAAAATATTGCACGTGAATCAGCGCTTTTGCCGGATGTTCAATCTGGATATGTCCGCCGACACGCTTATCGGCAAGTCCGGTCAAGAAGTCATCAGTATGCTTCAGAAACAATTACGCGAGCCGGAGCGATATGTGGCGCTGCTGAAGATCGCCATTCTTCAGAATGTCGAACAATTGGGTCAGGAAATTGTGTTGGTCGATGGTCGCATTTTATCGAGTGACTTCCTCAGTATCATGGTCGATGACGTAAACAGGGGCTTGCTGTTCCTTTTCCGCGACATCACGCACGAGAAGCGGATCGATGCCGCCAAATCCGAGTTCATGTCGCTGGCGTCGCACCAGCTGCGTACGCCGCTCACCACTGTGCGATGGGCGCTCGGTCGTTTGAATAAGACGGAAAAAAATCTGGATGATGCGCAGCGCAGCATGCTGACGGCAGCCAAAAATGCCACGCAACTCATGGCTGAAACCATCAATGCCATGCTCACAATTTCGCGCATCGAAGCCGGACAGATCAAAGTGAAGCACGAATCCATCGATGTGCGTGAAATGATCGAAAGCATCCAACGCGAATCGGAAGCTGAATTTTCCTGGAAGGAACAGCTGTTTTCCATCGAAGTATTACAAAAGCACGATGTTCACTCCGATCGGCTGTTGCTCAAAGAAGTTCTCTCGAATCTTCTTCGCAACGCATTCAAATATACCGAAGAACGCGGACGGGTGGACGTGCGGATTACGGATGATAACGGCCGGATGCGCATCGATGTACAGGATACGGGTGTCGGAATTCCTTTGCACCAGCAGGAGAGGGTGTTTCAGAAATTCTTCCGGGCCGACAATGCCATTTCCAAAGAACCGGATGGAACAGGTTTGGGACTGTATCTGGTATTCATTACCGTCGCATTGCTCGGCGGCACTATTACCTTTTCATCGGAAGAAGGCAAAGGAACGACGTTCTCCGTGTTCTTGTCCTACGATATTCCCCACTCCCTATGACTAAAAAAGTGTTGCTCGCCGAAGACGAACCCTTCCTGCGCGAGACGATTCAGCTGACACTTCAGGATCACGATCTGCAGGTAAGTGTCGTATCCAACGGCGTGGATGCCATTACGCGTATCAATGCCGAACAACCCGATCTGCTGATGCTTGATCTGCTCATGCCGAAAATGGATGGGTACGCCGTACTGTTACACATCCGCGATCACGGCTACGTTTTTCCCGTCATCGTTCTCTCCAACTTGAGTGACGAAATGGATCAGGCCAAATGCAAACAGCTGGGTGTTCTCGATTTCATTGTGAAGAGCGATATGGATGAGGATGAATTATGGCCGCGCATACAGGCGTATTTGGAATAACGAAAATTGACCAAGATGCCAGAAGGAACCGATGCGACTTCGATCACAGCATGCTAGTCACGGACGTCTTTTATTTTTGATTTCTGATTAATGCATATAGCGTATCTTCCATTTCGAAAAATTCCTTCGATCGGAGAGATCTGGGACGGGGCAGGCGGTTTTCGACGATCTGTTCGATTTTGCCGGGGCGCGGTGTCATCACGGCGATACGGTCGCCGAGTTCCAGTGCTTCTTCCACGATATGCGTGACCATGATGATCGTCATTTTGCGTTCCTCCCATACCTGCAGCAATTCTTTGCGAAGTTCCTCGGCTGTGAATGAATCCAGTTCGGAAAACGGTTCGTCCATGAACATGACTGACGGCTTTGTGGCCAATGCGCGTGCAATGCCGACGCGTTGCTGCATACCTCCCGACAGCTGGTGCGGATAGCTTTTGGCGAACCGGTCGAGGCCGAGCAGTTTCAATTCCGCTTGTACCGTACTTTTGCGCTCGTCAGGTGGCATGTGACGGCCGATCAAACCGGTTTCGACATTCTGTGCCACGGTCAGCCATGGAAGGAGGGCGAAATGCTGGAACACAAAACTGAACTTGGACGGATCGATGGAGCTGTCGTAGACGAGCTTGCCATGATAATCCTTATCGAGTCCGCTCATGATGCGCAGGATGGTGGATTTTCCGCAGCCGGAAGGACCGACAAACAGGAAAAACTCACCGCTTTGAATATCGATGGACACGCGGTCCAAGGCGGTTAGTTCTTTGCCGCTCGCATCGTGGAACGTTTTCGTAATCGATTGAAGATGAATGGCAGGTTGCATAGTGTGGTGAGGAGGTTACTCTTCCATTTTCTGATGGCTCCAGTCGAGTAAGGGAATCCAGATAATCTTGTTGATGCCGAAGATGAGAATCAGCAGACCCAGAATACCGAAAGCGGTGATGCTGGAATTCTGCGAATACATCTGGAAAAACGGACCCAATCCATTCTTCATGCCCACGATCATTTCGGTAGCCACGAGCGCTTCCCATCCTTCGCCGAGTCCGATGATCGATCCGGTGATGAGCCCCGAAATCGTGACGGGCCATAGATACAGGCGCAGATAATCCCATCCCTGCAAACGAGCGATGAACACCGCCTCCTGCCAGTCGTGCTTGGCCAGGCGGGTGGAGCTGAGGACCGAAAAGAAAATCGGCCAGATGATGGTGATGACCAGGAAGAAGATGACTGTGAAGTTCGTTTCGCCCCACAACATCACGCCAAGCGGAAGAGCGGCGAATGTCGGAAAGCTCTGCAGCACGTCAAAAATCGGCAGCGCAATGATGGAACGTCGACCATGCGAAAAGAGGACTGCGGAGAGCCAGGCCAATGCAGCGGCAACAAAATAGGCAATTGCCAAGCGAATGCTCGATACCAGGACATCGTAGAACAGAGTCGCGCTCGCGATCTTAGCGAAGTGCGAGTAGATGAAGAGGAACGCGAACGGGAGGATCAAGAAGAAACCCGTCCACAGGAGGTGTAGCCGTGATTGATAGATGTGAACGCGGTGTTTGTTCATTTGCTACAGTATAGCAGAAGTTGAACGGCTGCAGAAGGTCTTCTGAAAGCGGAATTCCGGCAATTCGGCCGTTCTAACTACTGCCAGCGTTTGGTGACGAAAAAAGTCAAATCAGATTGGTGAAAGGTGTATAGTACTATCGTCATAGCTGATGAATACTATCGCCTACGATTTCCTCCATTCTTTACCTTATGAAGAAGATCATTCCCGCCGGCATCGCCCTACTTTCTCTGGGGCTTGGAGCCTGTTTTTCCCAGCAAGCAAATCCCTCATCGACATTACCGGATGCGGCCTCAAGTTCATCAATGGAGATGGTCTTGTCGTCCAGCTCGGTGAGCGAGGCAACTGTCACGGCGGATGTGCGCTATCGCGGTATGCTCGACAAAGCCGGGATCTCATTTTACCAGGAAGGCACGCATCGGCTCACACTCGATGACGGTCGTTTCATCTTGCTCAAGAGCCAGACCCTGGATTTGGATTCTTTCGTCGGAAAAGAAGTGGAGGTGTTCGGTGACGAACAACCGACGGCAGAAGCCGGTGGCACAATCATGAATGTCATGCAGGTAACCGCCTTCGACGCCTCATCTTCTTCGTCGCAAGAGTCGTTCAATATGAGCAGTGAATCATCCAGTGCGCATTCTCTTCAGTCATCGTCACGTCAAATGGCGGCACAATCGTCTTCGGCCGAGCAGACGTTTTCCAGTGCAGGATCGAGCATCGATGCCGATGCGGCCAAACAGGCGCGCATCGATGTGATGGCAAAGTACAACATGGATATCGCCAGTTGGAGCCAACAGTATTGTTCGTCCCATATCGGCTTCTGCATTCCGGTGCACAAGAACTCGTGGTACAAATCGTACGGGGCGACGACCTCCTTCCTGTGGCACGTAGAATTGAGCAATGAAGAAATTCAGAACATGGGTGACGGGCCGATTGCGGTTAACCTCATGTCTGGTTCTGTGGAATCGACAGGCGCCTCTGACGGACAAATCAAGGTGCAGGGTGACACAGTTACCGGTTATCGTGCATGGACTGAGAACCGTCACTTCGAAATCAGCGGACCAGCAAGCCTCAGGACGCAGATCGAATATATTTTGAAGAATGTTACGACGGCAACACCTTCGTGAGGAAACCAACGGAATCAATGTACGGAAGAAGCCGAGGACATCCTCGGCTTCTTTTTTTCTCGCAATTACTATCATCTCCAATACTCTCTTAATATTCTTGGTTGCCTTGGTCCGTCGGTTTCCTCAGCAGCCCGTCATCTTATGATGGCCGCCTTATAAGAGGCATAGTACAATCCCCTCCATGCCCCTATTCCGTTATACCTCTCACGACGAACAAGGCGAGGCCGCACAAGGAATGATCGATGCGCTCAACATACAGGCGGCGCGTGCAGCACTGCGGCAGATGAATGTGCAAATTGATTCAATCGAAGAAGTTGATCCGATCAAAAAAGAAGAACCGGTCGCCTGGCAAGTGACGGAACACGAAACGACGGCGACTCCCGTTGTATTGGAAACAAGCACCGCAAAGCGTACGGGCGGATTATACTATCCGATCATCGATACATTGCGATTGTATGCCGGCTGGTTACTGGCTTGGTATTTTTTGATCTATGCGTTGGGCTCGTACCAATTCCTCCGCAAATTTCCGTTTCAGTTACCATACATTGATGATCTGTTCTGGTCGCCGATTGTTCTCTCCTTCACCTTCGGCGCCTTTTTGTTTCTTCTCCTCTCCTCAGTACACCGCCTTTTCGGACGTGGCTTGCTTACCGGAGCGGGACTGACGGTACTTGGATTGGTGGCGTTGTTTTTGTTTCATCAAAATATTTAAAAGGATTCAGACAAATCAGCGGAAAGACAACATCAAAGGCCGAGTTGCTTTCTGATCTCTTCCGCCTGCGACTGTTCGGCCTGCTTGGCTCCCTGTTGGATATTGATCGATTGCAGGTCGCGCCAGTCTTCGGAGTGCTTCTGTTCGAGCTTCATCAACTGGAGCAGGTGCTTGGGCGAGAGTTCGCTGAACTTGTGACGCTCCTCGTCCAGGATTTTCTGCAGTTCATCGATTTGAAACTGACTCAACTTGGGGATGGCTTGGATGATGCGCCACTTTTCGTCGCGCGTGAGTGAGATGCTTCCGCGCAAGAGCGCGAGAAAGAACTGCTCATCGAACACCGTTTCCGGATGGGCCGGAATCATCAAATGATCATTGTTGAGTGTGGCGCTGATACTGCCGAAGCGGTAGTTGCCCACTTCGCCCAAAACGCGAATATCTTCGTCGTCGTATCCCATTTCCTTGGTCGCGACCGTGCCTGGAGGCGGCGGAGGCGGACCCTGGTCCGGCTGAGGCGCGGCTCCCTGATCTCCTTGTTGCCCGGCAGCAGCTCCTTGCTGCGCACCTGCAGCTCCGCCCTGCGGTGCCATCGAAGGCGGCGTGGCAAATACTTGCGTGGGATCTAACCCACCCTCCGGTACCGGGTCGCCGGGTCGTGGCGGTGGATTCGTTCCAGTGGTTTGATCAGCCATAAAAAGCGGGAGAAGACGGGTTTAGTGTAGCAGTATATAAGAAGCTGACAAAGCAATCCATTGTCATTCCGTAGCCTTTAAAGCAGAGCAATCACCTTTTAAAAAATGATTGCTCTACAGCGGTGCCTATAGGTTTTCAAAACCTTCCTCGCTTTCGAAGGCTATTCTCACTTTTGCTTGCCTCTCTGTGGGACGGCCTGCCAAGACGTACGCTGATTTTTCGGTAGTGACTTTGGCGCTTTCGCCGGGTAACCATTTTCGTACGATATCAACATGTCTACCGTTTTCGTATGCTAGAACTTTTCCGGTCTCTCCTGCTTCAAGTGATGTACTTGCATAGCCAGGCAGTGTTTGATGTGACCCATTTTCGCCGATGATAATTTTAATGCGACGGCGTTCGCTGTGTGCTGCCTGAGTCAGGCGCGGCAAAATTTCTTCAGTCGTACGTTCATTACCAGTGATAAGGTTGCCAAAGGTGTCGACAAATTGCACGCGCAAATCATTATCCTTCGAATCATGCGGTATGTCGGATGTATTTCTCTCCACAAGTTTCGCTTTTGTATTATTTCGGCGCAGTAGTAGATGCGTCACTTCTGAGCGAAATTGCGTACCATTGGGAAACAGATGGTTATCTTGATTTGGAATAGTCTTCAAGGATTTGACTCTATTTTTTATGCCACTCAGGTAAGACAAGTTGCTCGTGACAACGCGGAGATTATTGTCTGTTTCTGCCACTGAGAATGGTTCTATGCCACCAATGCGGTCCCGGCTAGCTGCATTGATGAAAACGCCATTATAAATATCTGCAGACCGCAGGATGTCTTCGTATTGATCGTGCCAGTCAACTAACAAGTGTAAAAGATGATGAGCCAGTGCCTCTTCTCTTCCGCGAATGGGGACCTTTTGGTTATAGCGAAGCGATGGTAATTCCTGATCACCATGCTCAATTGCATCGCGGACGATCGCAAGATCGGTCAAAGTCGTGACATCAGGATCAAAGGGGGCCTGAAGTGGATCGTCATTGAAGGAACCGTACGTATCGGAAAGGAGAAGTGAATAGGTTGGAAAATTATGAGTCATGAGAGAAAATATAAAAGAAATAGAAAAACTCCCCTGCAGCAGTCCCGCAGGGTGAGTTATGAGTTCCATTTCTCTCATACTCTCATCGCCCGCGGGACACGCATGCACATACTCATCATGGTGGTGATGTTTGTAATGCTGCCGTTAGGAGAGAATTGAGGAAGGTTCATGAGATTTCTTTTTGGCTACAAAAAACCCCGCGATCGATGCGAGGGGAATTTCGGGAACATAGAGTGTGACTATGCAGTTACCCGCCCTCGCAATCGTGGCATCATCATCTGCATCATGGTGTTGCCGGAGGAGCGGTGTAAGGTAGTCACGAGTGAGATTTTACTTGGAATGATGAGTGAGTCAATAAAATATTCTTGAAAGATTCAGGGAATTTCAAAGACGCAAGAAGTGCGGAACCAGAAATGAAACGGGTATCAGTTTAATGATTTGGGCGCTGTCGCTTTCTGCGCGGAGCAGTGGCAGTAAGCCGATTCATCGTGGGCTGATGCACCCCATCCGCTCTGCGGAGCACCTTCCCCGGTCCTCCCACACGCTGGTACGGGGAAGGACATAATAGAAGAGGGTTGGGGAAGGGTACGGCAAGAGCGCACGATGAATATGCTTCTTTGCGATTGCTCCGGAGAAAGCGGCAGCGCCCCACTGAAAAATTCACAAATGCTCATAGAGCAATCTTTATAATTACTTCGCCTCAATCTTCGTTCAACTTCCGAATACAAATTTTTCCGCCGCCCGTCTTGCTCGCACGATCAATTCCGGATTCATCAATGTGCCGATGCGAAGATCCGGGATACCGCTCTGTCGGATGCCGTAGAGTTCGCCGGGACCGCGGAGCTTAAGGTCGATTTCGGCCAGCTGGAAGCCGGAATCATGTTGCTCCATCGCTTTGAGGCGCGGAGAGTGGGCCATGTTCGGGGCGCTGGTGAAAAGGAAGCAGTAACTCTTGTCATCACCTCTTCCGACTCGTCCGCGCAGCTGATGTAATTGCGACAGACCGAAACGCTCGGCACCTTCGATGATGATGATCGTGGCGTTGGGAATATCGATGCCGACTTCGATGACGGACGTCGACACGAGAACGTCCGATTGCTTGTCGCGGAATCCCTGCATAATCGACTGCTTTTCGTCCGACTTCATGCGGCCGTGCAGCATGGTAATCGTTCGATGTGGAAATGCCTCGCGCAGGCGCGCCACTTCCTGCTCTACGTTGCGCACTTCATCCAGTTCCTCGCTCTCGGTGATGAGCGGGCAGATGACGAACACTTGTCTGCCCGTCTGAATCTGCTGATCGATAAAATGCTCTACCGTCTTTCGGTCTTGCGGGGCAACGACTTTGGTATCGATTTTCTGACGACGACCGGGTTTCTCCAGTAGAACCGATAAATCATGATCGCCGAACGCGGTAAGAGCGAGCGTGCGCGGAATCGGCGTGGCTGTCATCGAGAGTACATGTGGACTCCCCTTCTCTCGCAGACGTTGGCGCTGGAGGACGCCGAACCGATGTTGTTCGTCGATGATCACCAGACGAAGATCTTTGAACTGCACGGTATCTTCGATCAATGCGTGCGTGCCGATAATGACATCGATGGTACCGGTTGCCAGTCGCTGTTTGATCTCATTCGCCTCGGAACGCGGAGTAGAGCCGGTGAGCAATGCCACGGTCGGCAACGGAAAATCGGTAAGCTGATGATCGGTATTGTGCTGCAGAAACGCATGAAAGTTCACGAGCAAGCGTGTGATGCTGGCGGCGTGCTGGCGCGCCAGCACTTCGGTGGGCACCATCAGCGCCGATTGCCCGCCGCTGCGAATGGTATTGGCGATGATGGCCACGGCTACCAGCGTTTTGCCGGATCCCACATCCCCTTCCAGCAGTCGTGACATCGATGTTTCTTTTTCCATGTCGCGCAGGATTTCGTAGATCGCGATGCGTTGGCTGTCGGTCGGTGTGAATTTGAGCGACGTGAAGAACTGACGGATGAGTTCGACGTCCATCGTCGTGCGCAGTCGTGCCTGCCCCTTACCCTGCCAATCACGTTTACGTTCCAATGCCTGGCGTTGCATCTCGTACATCTGTTCGAATTCCATTCGCTCCAATGCCTGCTGCACCTCCTCGGGCTTCTCGGGAAAGTGGAGCGACCGGATGGCATCGGCACGCAGCATCAAATGTTCACTCGTCACAACCTCCTCCGGCAGCGTCTCGTGAATATTTTGGATGGCATCTTTGATCAATACGATCTTTTCCCGCAGCCACTTGGTGTTGATCTGCTCGTGCTGAGGATAGATGGGAACCAGACGGCCGGCGTGCACCAGCGGCCGTGTGCCATTCTTTTCGAATTGCGGGCTCTGCAGTTGCAACTTGTAATTGTTCTCGACCAATTTGCCGGTCAGCACCACTTCGTCGTTGTCCTTCAACATGCGCAGAATATGCGGCTGATTGAACCAGATCACATCGCACATATCGCCGTCGGCATCGATGAAGGTGCCGGTGACCAGTTGCTTGCCGTGTTTTGTCCGGACCAATTTCAATCCATCAACCGAACCGCGGAGCGTGATTTTAGTATCGAGCGGTGCGGTGGCGATCGTTTGCATCTGACTCAGATCCTCATGCGCTCGCGGCAGGTAGAGCAGTAAATCTTCGATTGTTTCAATTTCCATTTTGTTCAGCGCATCAATGTACGGCTGAGTGGTATGCAGGAGCTTGGCCGTCAGCAAGGCATCGAGACGCATACGTGCAGTGTGAGGGTATGAAGCCAATTGATGCAACCAAACAAGCGACTAGTCATCTTTTGCCAACCAGCGTATAGTCTTTTTCAATGGCTGATCTCATTTCCCTCGCCGAGCAACACAGCGATCTTCCCGAAGAAGACCAGAAGAAAGCCGGCCAGGCGATCGGTGGAAAAATGAAGAAAGAGCACGAAGAATTCATGTTGAAGATCGTGCAGCTTGCCGATGTGGGTGAAATCAATCTGATTCATCCCGAGTCATTCGTGACGCAGCTCTATTACGATTTAAAGGAGACTGATAAATCGAATGTCGACAAGGCTCTCCCGAATGTCGTGGATCAGGCCCGCCACATCATTGAGTTCTACAAATCGACGCAGACGCCCAACAGCAGTCCGCAACTCGAAACGATGATCGAACATCTGTGGCAGATGAAGGAGCGAGTGGAGAAAGACTATGGAGAGGTGTTCAAAATTTGAAAGCTTTTTTTGGAGAACGCCATGTAGTGGCGCGGTTGTTATTTTTACGAGAGATCCAGCCAATGGATTCTTGTATCGCTTCGCCACCAGGTCAGTTGCCGCTTGGCGTACTGCCTTGTTTTTCGAGCGATAATTTCGGTGAGCTCGTCGCGATCCATGGATTCCGGATTCATGAGCCAGCCTGCGATTTCCTGGTAACCGGTGCTCTTCATTCCCGGCTCATTCGGCAGGACCCCCTGATCTAGCAAATGCTCCACTTCGCCGATCCATCCTTCTTCCAGCATAGCTTTAGCGCGCTCGTCGATGCGGCGGTCTAATTCGGATTTGGCTACATGCAGGCCGAAGATGAGGAGATCGAAGGGCGACTCTCCTCTCTTCTTTAAGGCCGACGGTTTTTCATTCGTCGTTCGCGCGAGTTCGGTGGCGCGGACAACGTACGGTTTATTGTGATGATGAAATGTATTGGCGGTATCCGGATCCATCTCGGTCAGTTGTTGGTGGAGCATCAATCCCCCATCTCGTTCGTATTCCTCTTCGATTGATCGCCGCAGCGCCGGATCGGTGGGCGGGAGCGGCTGCAGGTTATCGATAATACTGCTGATGTAGAGCATCGATCCGCCGACGAGGATGGGAATATTTCCGCGCGTCAGAATTTCTTCGATGCACTTTTCCGCTCGCTCTTTGTACCAGGCCATGGTCAGATTTTCTTGAGGATCCAATACGTCGATCAGATGGTGCGGAATTTTATCCATCTCCATTTCGCGGATTTTCGCCGTGCCGATATCCATACCGCGGTACAGTTGCCGCGAATCGGCGTTGATGATCTCGGCGCCACTGTGCCACTCGGCAAAGTTTTCCTTCAGTTCTCTATCGATGTAGCGCGCAACTTCTATCGAAAAATTTGTCTTGCCGCCGGCAGTAGGACCCAGAACGACGATCAGCGGCTTCTTTGCCTTCAATACGTGATCGCGCACGAGGATGCGCCAGTCCTGCAGCTCAATTGTTAAGTTGTCTTTACTTATACCCTTCACTGATGATCGATTTCGTTTCATAAATTCATTTTAGAGGAGCAAAGCGACTAACGAGTGAGGGCAGAAAACGGTATAATGAAGGTGATAGACACTATTATACATTTTCATTCTACATTCTACATTTCTCTCCCATGCATCCAGCCATTCAATCCATTGCCAAGAATATTTCCCGCGGATACATCACACCGCAGAACTTTATCATCCCGACGGTGATCGAAAAAACGCAATTCGGTGAGCGCGTGTACGACATCTACTCACGACTACTCGAGGAGCGCATTATTTTCCTCGGCACGGCGATCAACGACGATGTCGCCAACTCGATCATCGCGCAATTCCTCTTCTTGGAAAAAGAAGATGCGAAGAAAGACATCACCCTCTATGTGAACTCGCCGGGCGGTCAGGTCACCTCTACGCTTGCGATGTACGATACGATGCAGCTTATACAGCCAGATGTGTCGACTGTGTGTCTGGGCATGGCCGCGTCCGGCGGAGCCATCATCTTGCTCGGCGGTGCGAAGGGAAAGCGTTTCGCTCTTCCGCATTCCGAGATCATGATTCACCAGCCGCTGGGCGGAACCGAAGGTCAGGCGACGGATATCGCCATCCATGCGGAACACATCATCAAGACCAAAGATCTGCTCAACGAGATGATCGCCAAGCACACCGGTCAGAAGGTCGAGAAGGTAAAGCAGGATACCGAACGTGATAAATTCATGATGGCCGATGAGGCATTGGCGTACGGATTGATCGATAGGATCATTTCGACTCAAAAGCAGTAATTCGAGCAATTTAAAACATTAATGTAAGACATTAAGGAGATCAGGTGATCTCTTTTTTCTTTCCCTTGAATCCTTCGCGGTAACACCTCATTCTTGTCGCCATGTTCGAACTACTTACAGAAACCCCTCTTGGCCGCTGTGGCCGCCTCAATACTTCTCACGGCACAATCGAGACGCCGTTCTTCATGCCGGTCGGCACGGGAGCAGCGATGCGCGGCATTTCGCTGCGGGAATTGGAGGAACTGGGTGCTCAGATTCTTTTGTGCAATACGTATCACCTGCACCTGCGCCCCGGCGAGGATTTGATCGAAGAGGCCGGCGGGCTCCATGGATTTGCCGGATGGGACAAACCGATTCTGACCGATTCCGGCGGATATCAAGTGTTCTCGCTTCGCGGCATCAGCAAGATCAGCGATGATGGCGTGGAATTCCAATCGCATCTCAATGGCGACTTGCACTTCATCGGACCCGAGGAAGCGATGCAAATTCAACATAAGCTCGGCGCCGACATCATTATGTGTTTCGATCACTGTCCGCCATCCACGGCGAAGCGGAGTGAAATTCTAGATGCGGTGGATCGCACACTTAGGTGGGCGAAAAGATGCAAGCTAGAACATGAGCGGCTCAAGATTCAGACCCGCCTCCGCCTGCGGGCTTCGGCGAGGCAAGGGACTCAGACGACGCAGAAGATATGTGAGCCCCTACTCTTCGGCATCGTGCAGGGCGGCCTGGAGGCGGATCTGCGAAAAAAGTGCGCCGAAGAATTAATTGCGATCGGCTTCGATGGCTATGCCATTGGGGGTTTGGCTGTTGGTGAAACGCCGGCCGAAATGTTTGATGTACTCGATATTGTTCTTCCGCTTTTGCCAAAGGATCATGCTCGGTACTTGATGGGTGTTGGTCGTATTGATCAAATGACCGAAGCCATCAAGCGTGGAATTGATATGTTCGATTGCGTCCTGCCGATGCGCGAAGCCAGACATGGCAATGTGTTTCTCTCGAACGGTGAGACGATTCGTATTCCTAATGCGACATTCGCACATGACCACTCGCCTATCGATCCAGACTCCCCTTCTCCGCTCAGCCGGCGCCACACGCGCAGCTATTTGCGTTACCTGCTCCACACGGGCGAACGCTATGGCGAAACAATCGCCTGTATGCAGAACATGGGGGTAACTCTTAGGGCGATCCAAAACTTGCGATCGCGGATGGACAACGACGAAATTGAAAATTAAGAATTATAAAAATCGCTCAACTGAAAAAACTGCTTCCAACATTCTCAATTCACTACGCTTTGATGCCCGTCACTTCGATCGTCGTATAGTCCTGACGATGACCTTTGACGCGCTTGTAGCGCTTGCGACGCATGGTTTTGACGACACGAATTTTGTCTCCGCGGCCATGGTCCACAATCTTCGCCTCTACTGTCGCACCACCGATAATCGGTGCACCGAAGGTGACTTTGTCGCCGTCGGAAATAAGCAGTACTTTTTCGAAGAGCACTTTCTTGCCGGCTTCTACGTCATGTAGAGGAACCTGCAGCGTGTCTCCGACCGAAACTTTCTCCTGGCTTCCGGCGATATCGACGATTGCAAACATAAGAATGTGTAAAAAGGCCCGCGAAGTGTAAGGAATACCAGCTTTAAGAGCAAGCTATTTCAATTTTTGACCAGTTTTTCCCCGGTTTACCTTCTATGAGTTGCGATTTGATAGGTTTGCATCATTTCCTTTAAGAGAACAGTGGTCAACTTGTCATCATTGCGATCAACATGGTAGAAAGCACAGACTTGATCCTGAAGCCGATCTGCTGCGGATAATGAGTCGTCAAAGGGAGCCATAGCCCTTGTCCATCCCGGTTGAATCGAATAGTCGATCCCGTTAACGGAACGTATCGTTTCTTCGCCATTTTCGTCCGCATCCACGCCGATTTCTTCGTAATGTCTGTCTTTACAAAAACGCTGACTGGACCAGTTATTGCCTATCGGTTCGGGTTTCATGCCTGAGATACGCAGGCGTCGGAGCCAATATGTATCGAGCAATGTCGTATCGGGGTTAAAAAGCTTGAGCAGCATCGTACCGATGGCGTACGCGCGGCTGGCGACAAAATCCGTATCCGTTGCCTGCATAATCATCATCAATTTGGAGCGCACCGGAATACTATTGATCAACATTTTCCTCATTTCCTTGTCGTATTTTACTTTCCCGGTGTTGCCGTGTCGTATATCTGATTTTTCCTGTGCAATTGCTTTCTTGCTCATACCGGTGGGATCCGGCACAAATCCTTCGTACCATCCTTTCACTTCATTGCCTTGTTTGAGCAGTAAGTTCAAGGTGTAGCCTTTTCCACTCACAAAAGGCTGATGAATGGCCTCTCGTAACTCCTCCCGGTCGGATTTTCCAGTGCGATGAGGATGATCGAACGGCAAGACAAACCCACCCCTCATTTTCTCTCGGAAGTCCGCTCGATTTCCGCTAATGAGCTCATTTATAACCAGGAGTTGTCTGTTGTATTCCTCTTCAATAGCGGGAATATCCTCTTCGGTGGCCATGGCGACTTCCATCGATTGTGCCGCCTCGAGCTTATGGCGTTTCTCTGCAAATTTTCCGGTAGGTTCCATCAATAACTCCAGTTGAAATATAATCGGATGGCGCAAGTGCTCTACGATAGAATCGTATGGCGGTATTCTATAATCGCTTTGCTCGATGTTCTGCGGTATAGGGTTATTGTTGATAATTGCATCCAAGACAACGTCGATCTTCTTGATGACAGTCACCCAATTTTTGTCGAGCATGAGTGCATGAACAGCTTCTGGTGCGAATTGATGAGCTGTCATTCGATCCGTGAGAGTTTGGATATAACGCCTCGACCGCAGGCTTTCAATCTCTCCATATTTTTCATCCGCATTTTTTTTTGCTTTTCTATAAATCATATCGGCAACTAAGTTGCTCATCCTGATAACGACCTCATTAAATTCAGGCGTCATTTGGCGCAATTCTTGCCCTAATGTCTGTCTAAAGTTCATGTCCATAACAATTAACTTTATACTACTACAATACAATTAATCCACGCTTTAAATAAGGGCAGAAGTGAAAACGATCAGGCTAAATATTTTTTTACCTTTTCCCACAACTCATCTTCATCCAAATTGCTTTTTACCAAGAAATCCACAGCTCCCAGGGCTCGGCTTTTTTCCTCTTCTTGAGGATCGCTCAAGTTGGAAATCACGATGACGGGAAACGTGAGGCCGTTGTCGCGGACGAAGTGCATCACGTCGTAGCCATCGGCTTTGGGCATCAGGATATCCAGGAGCATCAGGTCCGGTATTTCCGTTTTCAGAATGTCTATCGCCTCTTGGCCGTTGGCGGCTACTGTCACTTCCGCACCCGCTTCTTTCAGCGACATCGTCATCATGTCGCGGAGCAGGATTTCATCTTCGACGAGGAGAATGTGTTTGCTCATGAAATATCGGTTACGGTCGGAAGAATAACGGTGAAAAGAGTACCTTCGCCCTCCTTGGAGGTGAATGAGATCTTGCCGCCCAGGATGGTGACAAGCAAATGAACCAAATACAGGCCCAGGCCGCTGCCTTCGGTGTCTTCGTTCACGACATTGGAAGCGCGGAAGAATTTGCTGAAAATCATACTATGCTGATCGGATGGTATGCCGTAACCGGTGTCTGATATTTGCACTTTTAGAGTCTGTGAATGCTCAAGCACTTTTATATGTACGCTTCCATTGAGTTTGTTGTATTTGATCGAATTGCCCAGCAGATTGTGGAAAATCTCGCTCAGGAAACTCGCATCGGTGATGAGGAACACATGGTCGGGGCAGTCTATTTTGCAGGCAATATTCTTTTCGGTTGTCTCGGCATTGAACTGCAAGAGAAGTTCCTTCAAAAAAGTGTGCATATGCACGTCTTTCAGTTTCAAGCTCACTTTGCCCGATTCGATGCGCGAAATCGTGAGCATCGTATCGATGGTGCCGGCCATGCGCATGGTCGCCTTTTTTCCTTCGGTGAATAAGTGCTTCTCCGCCTCGGACAATTTTTCGTCCAACATGCGCGAGAGTTTGCCAAGCACCCAGCGTATGGAAGTAAGCGGCGTACGCAGCTGATGCGATGCCAGTGACATGAACTCGGACTTGGAAGCATCGATCTTTTTTTCCAACGTGATGTCGCGGTACAGGACCAGATGGCCGAACGGGTTGCCGTCGGCGACCAGCGGGACATATTCGCGCGCGAGGACAGTGCCGTTTTTTAAATAGACTTCCGCATTCACCTGCGGCTTCATGTTGCTTAAGGCCTGATGCAATCGCTGGATCGTTTCGATTGGATTCAGCAGACGGTTCGTCACTTTTTGAATCAGCTCGTCGCCTTTCATTCCCACCAGTGAATCCGGCTCGATTTTCAGATCAAATAAATCACAGAAGCGTTGGTTGACGCTGATGATA
Organism: Candidatus Peribacteria bacterium; assembly: GCA_041691135.1. Lineage (GTDB taxonomy): Bacteria > Patescibacteriota > Gracilibacteria > Peribacterales > Peribacteraceae > JAQBQQ01. The sequence continues at coordinate 183,197 of JBEPVF010000001.1, read as the reverse complement.
TTCTGCTCTTGATCAGCCAGAACGGCACCCATGTGCATCGATGTCATCACTGTTTGCAGTCGGTGCAGCGTGTCCAAATTTGTCTGTTCCATTTCCTTTCTTTGACGAATTTCGTCTTCCAATACACGCGTACGTTCCTTCACCTTTTCTTCCAGAACATCGTTGGCAGACCGGATGTGTTCTTCCAATTTCTTTTGATCATCGATGTCGGTGCTGGTGCCGAACCATTTGATGATGTGTCCCTTTTCGTCGCGAATGGGAATACCGCGGCCCAGGTGCCAGCGATACGTGCCGTCCGAAGCGCGGCGGAAACGATATTCGATCACATACTCCTCCCCGGTGCGCAGAGCTGTGCTCCATCGTTCGTTGTAGAGGGCCACGTCATCGAGATGCAGAATGCTCTTCGTCTGTTTGTACGTTTCGTCTTCGGTTAGTCCGGTGTATTCGAACCATCGTCGGTTGAAATAATCGACATAGCCCTCCGGCGTGGAGGTCCACACGATCTGCGGGATGGCTTCGGCCAACGCCTGATACCGTTTGCGCGCTTCCACCTGTTCGCGGGCGTCTCGAGCCTTGGTCTTGGCAACTTGCGAAAACATTTTTGGCGACACACGTTTGCCGGGAGCAATCGTTTTTTTTCGAGCCAGTTTGAGAGCAGCCGTAGCGGCTTGGTTGCTCGTTCTGCGCACGGGCATAGGCGGAAAGAGTAGCACAGAACATAAGTGGCTCATCCATTTATTTACATCTTTCTTTGGCGAGCGAGTGATTCAGTCGGTTTTCATAGCTATTCACCGGCGGGCATGGAACTTTTGCAAAATCTGGTACGATAGACGGGACGGTGGGGAGTCGCCAAGTGGTAAGGCAGCGGCCTTTGAAGCCGCCATTCGATGGTTCGAATCCATCCTCCCCAGCCACGTAAAATCGGTCGCAGTGGCTTGTGATCACGTGGCGCAGCCATCAGATTCGAAAACCAATAACTTCCAAGCGAGAAGCGATTTTACGTGAGTCGCGTTGCGAGCGAAGCAAGCTTTACGCGGCCATGCCTTCGTAAGAAGTTGCTGTTCTTGACCATTAAATTGACTGCTTTTGATTGTGATCTATTCTCCGAAAAGTGATCGCACCACCAGTTCGTCTAGGAGGCTTTGGTTATGCGCGTTCTTTGGTTTAGAGATTACAAGACTCCGCCGAGGCTAGATGGCTTCGGGGAACTCGGCTTCAGACCGGAGTTCTTGTGGGCCACCGATCTGGCGACGGCTCGCGCTGTTATGGATGAGCAGCTGCCGGATGCCCTGCTCTGCGACCCCCTCAACTCCGAATGGGTTGAATGCTGTCAGGAAGGGATTAGTCGAGGCATCGTTCCCATGAAGGTCGTCGTCTTCATCCACGATCCCTCGGATCAAAACCGCTCTGTGATGCGGCAATTGGAGTGTTGCTGGGCCCGACACTTCGCCCAGGTGGTCTCTATACTTGGGGATGAGGCGCAAAAGGAAGCCGCTCTGGTCCTTCGGCGAAAACTGCGCATCTGATGCGAATCAGCCGTAAAATTCGTGAGAACCGCTCGTACATGCGATGCATTCATCACGTGTCCCTCTCGGCTTTGGCCGGGAGGGAGCTCTTAAATTGAGCACAAATATTGCTCGATTTGTAAGATTTTACAGCAGCTTTCGTCAGAGGAGGCACTTTTCATTGTAGTTTCACTTAATTCTCGGTTTAAGATGAAAATTGTGAATCCCCTCAGAGTGAAATGTATAATAGAAAATATATTTGACTTTATGCAAATATTGAGCTATATCTAATCCCTTTCTTGTCGCTTTGATCCAGCCATTTATCCTAAATCCCCATTTTCTTCCCTTCAGTCGTATGAGAAACCGTTTCCTTGCCACATTGATAGTCACCGTGGGCGTTGCATTTTCAGCAGTTTCGACTGCCAGTGCCGCGAGCAATTTGTCATCCACTGTTTCTGGTCCGGCTTCCGTAAGCGCTGGGGGCACAGCCACATACCAGGTGAGTATCACCAATAATGCCATAGGACCGATTGCATTTGGTCAATTGGTAGCAAATGTGCCAAATGGAATGACTTTTGTGTCTGGCTCCTCAGTTTCGGATTTGGGAACGGCCACCTGTACGGCCCAGAACGGAATCGTGTCCTGCCCGGTTACGGCTTTTCACAATACGCATACCGCGCTTATTCGTCTGAATTTTACAGCAAATAACCAATGTGGGCTGAATTCCAGCTTTCAGGCCAGTTTTTCGGGTAGAAGGGGTCAGCAGGGTGGTGGTAACTATGTAACGCCGGTTTCAATTACGACGAACATGGTGAATACAGCCACGCCGGCCTGTCCGCATCCGCCGACATGCACGTCGCCGTTGTCGTACCAGCAGGTGCTGGATTTTTGGCATAGCGGTCTGATCAAGGTCGATCAGAATGTGCTTACCGGCACGTACACGGTGACCAACGACACCGGCTGCTCGTTCCCGATTATCGCTGCAGCTTACAAAATGCAGAATCCCTTGCCGGATATTACGACGCAGATTTTCTATGACGCATCGGACAAAGTGACGGTGTGGGGACACAAGAGCGCCACCGTAAAGGCAGATCTTCCACCTTGTAACTACCAAGTCGACCTGTTCTACGGTGACGCGCCGCAGTCCTTAAAAAACGGTGTACCGAATATCATCCTCGGTAGCGTTTCGACGGCTGCTAATTACTGCGTCCAACAGACCCAAGCCAACGCCACGTGTCAGATCATCGCACCGGATGTATTGCAGCCAGGACAGCAGTTCCAGGCCATGTTCAATGTGCAGAATACGGGAACGGAAAAATGGATCGCTGGCGGAGGCGTCTATGATGCCCATGCCTACAAGCTCGGTTCGAGAGATCCTGATAACAACGTCGTCTTCAATGGCAGTCGCGTGCCGTTGCCACATGATGTGGCACCGAATGAGTCCGTGCAATTACAGTGGCCGTTCCGCGCTCCTTCTACACCCGGAACTTATTCGTTCGACTGGTCGATGGGTCACGAAGGCGTGGCATGGATCGGTCAGAAGTGTACGAAGCAGATTACGGTTGCCGCTCCCCAGTTAACGGACAACGCACTGTGTCAGCAGACCGAAGGTCCGTACAACATCGCAATTGGCGATCCACTTACCGCTCGCATCACTTGGAAGAACACCGGCGATACGACATGGACTGCCGGTACAGGTTTCCGCATCGAACAAGCTTCCTTCTCTGGAGTCACGCCTATGCCGGGCATGTCGGTAACAATGACATTGCCGAACGATGTGAAACCTGGCGACACGGTGACGGTGAATTATCCGTTCACGAACACCAGTAATCTGGTAGCGGGCCAGTACATCGTGGCGACAAAAATCACGAAGAACGGTACGCAGATAGGAAGCAATGTGTGTGGTACGACGGTGAACGTGAAGGCGAATACGACGGATCTGTCGGTCATCAAGACCGGTCCTTCAGCTGTCCGCGCCGGCGACACGGCGATCTACACCCTTGTGGTGACGAACAACGGATCAGTCACGGTACCGGCTTTCACGGTTACCGATGCTATTCCGGCCAACCTTACCTTCAGTAATTACGGTTCAGATATCGTCAACTGTTCGCAGCAGGGCTCGAATGTCATCTGTACGGGTTCCAATCTGGGCGCCGGACAGTCACGCACCTTTATGGTTGCCTTCAAGACCAAAGACGTTGCCAATGACGGCGATTCGTTCTGCACATCGACTATTCAGAATACAGCCACGGTGTCCGTAACGGGCATGCAGGATACCAATTCATCCAACAACGTCAGTTCGGTGCAGACGCCGGTGAACTGTCCGCAATCAACAACTTCGTTGAGTGTCAGCAAGTCCGGACCGTCGTCCATACCGCTGAGCGGAAATGTTTCGTACAACATCGTTGTGACAAACGGAGGATCGGTCACCGCGAAAAACGTACAACTTGTGGACTTGTTCCCCTATGGACTGCAGTACGTTCCTCAGTCTTCCGATGCCTTATGTACCGTTACAGCAGGTCAGGTGACTTGCGGCGGTTTTGATTTGGCCGCCGGTCAATCGAAGAATCTCACTCTGACGTTTTCGGTACCGACGATCGTCGGCTGCAACACGATACTCAGCAACTCCGCTTCCGCTCAGGCAACCAACGCTTCGTATGTGATGAGTCAGCAGGTGAAGACGAACGTTGAATGTCAGACTCCAAACATCAGCGTCATCAAAACCGCGTTACAGACCAGCGGTTCTCAGGGTGACCACGTGTCGTACCGTATCGAAGTGACTAACAACGGTCAGGGAACAGCCGACAGCGTTGTCCTAAACGACACTATTCCTAACGGTCTTCTGTATCAGTCGTCAGACAGCAGCTGTTATCTGAACGGAACGACCATCAGTTGTCCGCTCGGCTCCCTCAGCAGCGGTCAGGCGCGGTCTGTTGTTCTTAACTTCAATATCGCCGGCGATGCACAGTGTGACATTGTCATCACCAACCAGGCGTCGGTGACCTTCGCAGGTAATCCGAGTTCTGTTCTCAGCAACAATGCCTTTACCAACGTGGTGTGCAGTCCGGCGCAGCTGGAAATTGTGAAGTCCACTCCGCAATCGATCATCAGTCCGACGGGTCTTATCTACTACGCAATTCGCATCGACAACAAAGGTCAGACGGCTGCACAGAACGTCGTTGTGGCCGATACCATTCCCGACGGAGCCATCTTCCAGTCGTCAGATAGCGGTTGTACGTCGAACGGAACAACAGTCACGTGTTACCTCAATACGCTGCCAGCACATCAAAGCCAAATGGTGAACATGATCTTCCAAGCCAAGAATACGGCTGCATGTGAACAGATCATCACCAACACGGCGACGGTTGCAGCCACAGGCATTGCCTCCATTACCAGCAACTCCGCGCAAACGACCGTCAAATGCAATCCTCCGTCATTGCGCATCACCAAGACGCCGCAGCAGACCGAAGTGAGCATCAACGGAACCATCAGTTACGCCATCCAGGTGACAAATGCAGGTGAATCGACAGCTGCCAATGTCGTTGTGACGGACGAGGTGCCGGCCGGTCTTACTTTCCAGTCATCCGACAGCGGCTGCGTACTCAACAATACCAATGTGGTCTGCACGCTTGATGCGCTGCAAATGAGTCAGACGCGTACGGTTAATCTGGTTTTCCGTGTCGATCCCTCCGCTCCTTGCGACGGCAATATCCTGAACAAGGCCCACGTTCGCGCCGATGGTCTCGATGAAGTGACGAGTTTCCCGGCCACGGTGGCTGTTCGCTGCTCGGCACCTGTGCTCCAAGTGGAGAAGACTGCATCAAAGCCGAATATCAATCAGAACGAATCGGTCACGTACCAAATTCGCGTCATCAATCATTCACAGTCCGCCGCACAAAATGTGATCGTCAGAGATCAGGTGCCGACGGGACTCACGTACCAGTCGTCTGATTCCAATTGTTCGCAGCAGAGCGGAGATGTCGTTTGCACGGTGGGGACGCTCAACAGTGTCGAGACACGCACGCTTAACCTTACCTTCGTGCCATCCGCTAACGTCCAATGCAATGTGCCGATCCAGAACACTGCCCGTGCCGAAGCGATAGGTGTCGCATCGGTTCTGAGTCAGCCTGCAACCGTAACCGTCAATTGTCAGTCGGCACAGATCACGGTGACCAAAGAGGCCAGCAAACTGACGGCCAATCGTGGTGAGGAGGTTGGATACCGTATTGCCTTTACGAATGCCATCGGCCGCGGTTCGGCTACGAACGTTGTTCTGACCGATACGGTGCCGCAAGGTATGACATTCGTCGGTACTCGCAATGGAGCATCGTGCCACCTCAGCGGTACGCAGGTTCTATGTGATCAATTCGGTGATATTGTTTCCGGAGGAGGCGCCGAAGTATTCCTCACCTTTAAAGTGACGGACACGGCTCAGTGCAACAGCGCCATTACAAATACGGCAACGGTACGTGCCAACAATACGGACTTCACCAGCAATCCCTCTCAAGTGACGGTGACCTGTCAGCCCTCGAAACTCACGATCATCAAGACGACAGCCGATCTGAACGTCAGTCGCGGCGGCTACATCACGTACAACCTGACTGCCCGCAATGACGGCCAGTCGACGGCGCAGGCCGTGGTTATTACAGATGAAGTCCCTGCAGGTACGCAGTTCGTCGACGCCAGTCAGAACTGTCACCTTGCGGGTGATGTCGTGACTTGCACGCTTAATGATATTGCGGCCGGACAGTCGCAGACCGTCTCGTTCCGCATACTTGTTCCGCAGACGATGGCTTGTGCTTCGCAGATCAAGAACGTCGCACAGGTTCGTGCCGGTGGCGATACGCCGGTACAGAGCAACGAAGTGCAATCGGTCGTGAGCTGCTCTGCCGCTCAGTTGTCGATCACCAAGTCGACTGCTCAGACGACGATCAATCGCAACGGCACGCTCAACTTCGGCATCGTCGTGACGAATAATGGTCAGACGGCCGCTACGAATGTCGTTATCACGGACCAGATTCCTTCCGGTCTTGGCTTTCTGAATTCGTCGGATCCCAATTGTTCTTCCAGTTCGTCGACCGTCACTTGCACGGTTCCTTCGTTGGCCGCCGGTCAAACGAAGACCATCAACCTCGCATTCCATGTCAACGATACGGCTGCCTGTAATGCTTCAGTCGTAAACTACGCATCGGTCAGTGCCGATAACATCAATCAGATTCAGAGCAATCCGGCTCAGTCGACGGTGCAATGCAACCCGGCCATCCTGTCGATCACCAAGTCGACGCCACAGTCGACGGTCGCCGCTGGCGGCACGCTTTTCTACTCAATCGAAGTGAGCAATAACGGTCAGGCGTCTGCACAGAATGTGGTTGTAACCGACCAGGTTCCTGCGGGTCTCACCTTCGTATCGCAGTCATCCGATGGACGCTGTTCGATGCAAGGCTCGACGCTCACGTGCAACGTGACATCGATCGATGCTGGACAGAAGGCGACGCTGGCGCTGAACTTCCAGGTTTCGTCTCAGGCTCAATGCAATGCGACGATCTACAACACTGCCATGGCGACGGCCGCAGGTATGGCACCCGTGGGCAGCAACCAGACGCAAACGACGGTGCAATGCAACCCGGGTAACCTCACCATTTCCAAGTCGGTTCAGCAATCGTCAGCCAGCCGCGGCGGAACGGTGAACTACACCATTGTCGTCACGAACAACGGTCAATCCCCCGTTCAGAACGTTCTGGTGACGGATCAAATTCCGAATGGACTCAACTATCAGTCGAATGATTCCGGTTGCACCAGTTACGCCGGTACCCTCACCTGCAATCTCGGTACGATTAATGCCGGTCAAACCCGGACGATCAATGTAAGTTTCACGGTTGACGCTAATGCGCAATGCAACACATCCATTGTGAACACAGCCAGCGTGCAGGCAACGGGCATCAATTCGATCGCAAGCAATCAGGTACAAACCAATGTCCAATGTCAGCCTGGTCAGCTGTCTATCACCAAATCAGTCCAGCAGTCGACCGTGAGCCAGAACGGCACGATCAATTACAGCATCGTCGTGACGAACAGTGGACAGTCTGCAGTGCAGAATGTTGTGGTCAGCGATCAGATCCCATCCGGCCTTTCGTTCCAGACCTCGGACTCTGGTTGTACCACGTACGGTGGCACGGTCACCTGCAACATTGGTGCGCTTAATCCCAACCAGAGCCGGACCGTCAATCTCACCTTCACGGCATCCAGCGTCCAATGTAATGCAACCGTGACGAACACGGCTGCGGCTCAGGCGGCTGGTATCAATACGGTCAACTCGAATACGGTTCAGACGACGGTGCAATGTCTGCCTGGTCAGTTGACGATCAATAAGAGCGGATCGACGACGGTTACTCAGAACGGCACGATCAACTACACGATTGTCGTCGCCAACAGCGGACAGTCTGCAGTGCAGAACGTTGTCGTCAGCGATCAGATCCCATCCGGCCTTACATTCCAGTCGTCGGATTCCGGTTGTCAGGTCAATGGTGGTGCTGTGACGTGTAACCTTGGTACGCTCAATGTAGGTCAGAATCGTACCATTGCTCTCGTCTTTACTGCGTCTAACGTTCAATGCAATGCAACCGTCTCGAACACGGCGACTGTTCAGGGAACTGGCATCAATACGGTAAGCTCGAATACGTTCCAGACGAGTGTCCAATGTGTTCAGAACCCGACCTTCAGCATTTCGAAGACGGACAATCAGACAACGGCGCAGCCGAACGATGTCCTCAACTACCAGATCACGGTAACGAATACTTCAAATGTGGCAGCAAGCAATGTCACGGTCTCCGATACACTTCCGAGCCAGCTTAGCTACCAGAACGCTTCCGATAACCCATCGGTCAACGGCAACTCGCTCACTTGGACGATCGGTTCACTCGGTGCCAATGCCAGCAAGACGCTGACAGTGCAGGCGCGCATCGCGTCGAATGCCGCCAATGGAACGCAGATCATCAACACGGCGACGGTAGCGAACCAGCAGGCAACCGATACGACGACGGTGAACGTCGTCAATCAGACCGGTTGCGTGAATATCTCCAAGGAAGTCTACGACGCCAACAACAACCGCATCTCCACGGTTCCTCAGTTCAGCTTCCGATTGGATAACAATCAGACGGCTACGAACGATGCCAACGGCAATGCACAGTTCACGAATGTTCCGGTGGGTTCCCACACGGTAACGGAAACGTCACAGTCGGGTTGGACGCAGTTCAATGTGACTCCCGACAACGGTACGGTGAATGTGTCAGCTGGAGGCAGCTGTGCCAGTGTCATATTCAAGAATCGTCAGGTGGTGACGGGTGGCGGTCTTTCGATCACCAAGACGGATAATCGTACTACAGTCACTCCAAGCGACACGTTGAATTATCAGATCACGCTGACGAATAGTTCATCTGCCGCCATGAACAATGTGACGGTGACGGATGTTCTGCCCAGTCAGTATCTCACCTACGTTAGTTCCTCAAACAACGGCACGATCAACGGCCAGACCGTCACGTGGAACAATCTGACGATCAATGCCAATAGCAGCCTGACACTCTCGTTGCAGGCGCGTGTGAGTGACAGTCAGAGCAACAACAATGCGGTCATCACGAACACGGCTCAAATCTCGAACGGTCCGAGTGCTACCGACACGACTACAATTCAGACTACGTCTGGCAATAACAATCAGTGTTCCGTATCGGTCACCCACTATCCGAGCAATCCGATCGGCAATGATATGCTCACGTACCAGTTGCGAGTGATGAACCTCAGTAACGCATCGAATCAGATCACGGTGACGCAGATCCTGCCTAGCCGCACACGCTTCAACTTCGCCGATAACGGCGGCTCACTGGCCGGTAACGGAGTGGTTACCTGGAACAACCTCTTGTTCGCTGCCAACGAAACGAAGTTCTTCAGTGTTCAGGCTCGTCTGGATTCCGACGTAACCGCCGACGACATCCTGCTCAGCACGGTCACTGCCTGCAATACGTCGGTGAACGATACGGTGCAGTTGAACAGTGATGGTACGACCCCTGACATCGGTCTCGATATCACCGACAAGCCGGATCCGGTAAGTCCTGGCGACATCCTTACTTACAAGCTTCGCGTGTCCAATCGTTCCAGTCGTCCGGTGAATGGCCTTACGCTTCGTGCAACACTCGATGACAATACGGATTTCGATGACGCATCCGACAACGGCGACGAGGCCAGCACCGGTCGTGTCGAGTGGCGCAACATCAGCATCGATGCTGATTCGGATCAGACGTTCACGCTCAAGGTGAAAGTGAACAAAGATGAACAGGACGGTGATACATTGCGTTTGCGCGCGACTGTCGACAATGCGACTGCAACCGAGGATACCGATGTAGTGGCTGGCGAGTCGTCCAGCAGCAGCGAGCAATTCACCGGTAACTTGACCTTCAGCAAGCAAGCTGACCGCTACGAAGCACAGCCGGGCGACCGCATTGTGTACACGATTACCATTCGTAACAGCACGTCTGATTCGATCTCGGATATCCAGCTGAATGATGCCTTCGATCCCAGCAAGGTCACGATGCAGGATGTGGATGGCGGCTCAGTCGGCGGCGGTACGATCAATTGGGACCTTGGCGTCCTTGCGCCGGGCGAGAGTCGCATCATCCGCTACACCGGCACTCTCAGTCCTCAGCTCCATCACGGTGATTCGGTGACGAACACCGCTACGATGACATCTGATCACGGTACGCTTGGCGGATCGGCTACAGTGCGTATCATCGAACACTTGCCACAAACGGGAGCCGGCGACGGTACATCGCCACTCGAAGATACCTCTGCCTTCCTCACTCCGTTCCACAGTGCAACGAACGGCAACGCTCTGCCGATGACACTCTGGACGGTGATGCTCTCGGGCATCGGATTCGCAGGATACTTCGGAAAGAGATTCTTCATTTGATCCAGATAGCTTTGGAAAGAACACTCAGGGGACCGGGAAGCCGGTCCTTTTGAGAAAATCGAGGCAGCCAATGGAACCAATGATTCGAAAGTAGCGAGGTCAGATATATCTGTGGAAAAGAAAGAACCCGATGATGATCTTCGGTTTCTTAGGTTCCTCGGTTTCCTGCAAACTAGTGCTTTCCCAACACATACTCCTTCACCACCTCCGGCACCTTCATAAAAGCTGCCTCTAATTCCTTCTTCTCGTCATCAGTCGGCACGCTGAGGACCCAGGCGGCAAGGTCAAATTCGGGCGGGCGGGTGCCGAGACCGATGCGCAGGCGCGGGTAGGTTTCGCCGTAGATTGGCTCGATCGAGCGTAGGCCGTTATGCGTGCCCGGACCGCCCTTTTTGCGGAAACGCAACTCTCCGAGCGGCAAGTCGATGTCATCGCACAATACTAATATCTGCTCCGCCGGATCGAGCTTGTAAAAATCGACGATCTTGCGAATCGCGTCGCCGGAGTTGTTCATGAACGTAGCGGGTTTGACCAGCAGTACCGGCACCGTCACGATACGCGCCTCCTGAACCGATGCCTGAAACTTCTGCTTCTCATCCCACTCCCCTACACCGAATGCCTCGGATAACGCATCGATAGCGAGGAAGCCCGCGTTGTGACGCGTTCGTTCATAGCTCTTGCCCGGATTGCCCAGACCGATGACGACGAGGGTGGGTTTCATAAGACAGTCTGATGCTAGTTCGCTACCTGCCGCTCGACAAGGGGACGAAGGCACGTAGTGTCACTTCGAACGCCCGCATCGCCTGGTTGAGTTCGCCGTCGGAGGGTTGGAATCCCGGTTCGTGTGCCAGACGGTTGCGCAATTTATGTGCCGTCCAAACGGCGTTTGCATTAGGAAGTCGCGGTCCGGCTGCCTTCAGCTTTTCGCCCAGAGGTCCCTGATATCCCATCGCACCCAGCAGTTGATCCAGTACTTTATCCGCTTCCAAAATACGTCCGTGCGCATCAGAGAGAGACGTTGCATGTGACCATTGTTGCTGGAGCACACGTTGCGTGGCAGCACTCAATTTTGGCTTTCTTTTGCGAAAAGTAAGTATCAGAGCTGCACCGGCGATTCCGAAAATGACAATTGCAACCACTATCTGCGTCATGCTTTTTTGAGGGAGAACCGTTTCTTTTTTACCGGCTTGGACTCTTCCTTCTTCGGCGGCGTCTTTTCGGCATGAATCTGATCGGCGATGAACGTGGATAGAATTTCCTGCACATGTTTTGCATTCTTCATATTCTTCGAGTGCATGTACGACTCCATATTGCGGAGAATAATCATTTCCACGTCGCGGGGATGCGGTACCTGCTCCAAGGAAATCAGCGCACCGGTCGAAATTTTTTCAATCGTCAGTTTGCCGAAATTGAATAGAGTGCTGAGTATTCCCTGTATCTCGTTCGTCACGCCCTGGATGTCGCTGTACAGAATGCGCGTGGATTGACGGTGGAACCACCCGTGCCAGGCCAGATCGATCACGCCGATATTCGTGATGATCCATGCATCCAGATAGTAATCGAAGAAATTGCGCGCGAACCATATGACAGATGCGGCAGCCCATACCAAAAACACATACAGCACTATTTTTACCGGTGCGACGTACAGAATCACGCCTGAGCACACCAGCGACACGAGCGGCCAGAAAAATTCACGCACGCCGATCAGCCAGTGCTTGTGCACGATCATGATTAATTCTTCGTCGGCTTCCAGGTGTTGTCGGAACAACGATCGTTCGAACATACAGACAGTGTAGCGCGAAGGAGCTGTTTATTGAAAGGACGGAGCTCTGGAGGGTTCGGAAAACAGAAAAAAACCGGCACCCGGGCGTTGTGGTCACTGATCCCCGCTTACAAAGAAAATTCGTTCCTGATCCCTGTACATGCCCTCGCAAATTCGTACAATGCATAGGATGCAAGAGAAAGAACCAGGAATATTGTTCCACATCCTCGACGTCGTCTTCAATATCGTCGTCATTGTGGCTATCGTAGTCGGCATTCGTACCTTCCTTGTCTCGCCTTTCCAGGTTGAGGGAAGTTCCATGCTCGATACGCTGGTCGACAAGGAATACATCATCATCAATAAACTCGCGTACATCACCGGCGATCCGCAGCGGGGTGACGTTGCCGTCCTGCGTCCGCCGAACGATGAATCCAAGTATTACGTGAAGCGCATTATCGGTTTGCCGGGAGATGAAATTATCGTTCGTGACGGCTATGTGTATCTGATCGCCGCCGGTACGACGAAAGAGGTTCAGCTGGATGAATCCAAATATTTGAACCAGCGAAATTTGGGTCACACCTACCGCAATCCGCCCAGCACCGAAAATACGTCCGAAGTCCGCTACAAAGTGCCGGCCAACTCATACTTCGTAATGGGTGACAACCGTGAGGGTAGCTACGATTCGCGCAGTTTCGCCATCGACGGAAACAGCAAGCCGGTGCCGTTCGTCAGTCGCGCCGAAGTAAAGGGTCGCGTCTGGTTTGTGGCACTCCCTGTCAGTAAAATCCACGCGCTGGAGCCGGCCAATTACGGACTGTAAAGGTTATTGCCGCCTTGGATTTGGCCTTGCACGGAAGCTTTAATACGGTACACTGGCTTTGCCTCGGAAGAGGTTTTTTTAGAACATTCTCTCTGGCATGAGCGCCGTCATCGAATACATCAACGCCGCAGTCGCAGAACTCCATCAAGTCCGTTGGCCCACCCGCCAGCAGGCGGTTCGTTTGTCGGTCATTGTTTTCGTCTTTTGCGCGATTAGCTCCATTTTCTTCGGCGGAATCGACTTCGGCATGTCGTGGGTGATCCAGCAAATTCTTTCCAATACCATTTAATTTATGGGTAAGCAGGATCCACGGGCCGGGAGAAATTGGTACGTTCTCCATACCTATTCAGGTTACGAAGACAGCGTCAAACAGGCTCTCGAACAACGCGTCGAATCACTCGGCATGTCGGATTATATTTTCAGCGTGCAGGTACCGAAGGAGAAGCAGCTGGTCTTCAAGAAAGGCGAGCCGGTCGAGGAAGAGCGCAAATTGTTTCCGGGCTACGTGCTGGTAGACATGATCGTGACGGATGACAGTTGGTACGTGGTACGCAATACACCGAACGTGACGGGTTTCGTAGGGTCCGGCAATATTCCGGTGCCGGTGACGCCCGATGAATTCGGTGTCATCGAACGTCGCGTGGGTGAGCAGGAAGCCAAATTCAAGAGTGACTTCCAAATCGGCGACTTGGTGGTGATCGTGGACGGTCCGTTCAAGAACTACGAAGGCAGCATCGAGAGCGTGGATGTGAACAAGGGCAAGCTCACCGTGCTTGTGCTGATCTTCGATCGCGAAACGCCGGTGGAATTGGACTTCACGCAGGTGAAGAAGAAATAGCACGGCATCTTGCGTGCAGCTTCTCTATTCTGTCTTTGCTATGGCAAGAGGATCTCTTGATGACAGCCGGCTCTACGGATGGAATGATGCTGAACAGATGGCTTCACTCGATACGTGCGATGATAATCGAAAGGTCGATTTTTTTACGTTGCCGGGTGCTTGCGATGGGGATCTTGATGCTCCTACGGCTGTATCGCATGCGAAGACAGTGATAGGCGGAGTGATCGCTTCTCTGCTTGTCAGTTTTGCCCTGTCTAAGCAGGAGAACGTCGCGGCGGATTTTGTGCAGCCGCCGGAGGTTCAGAAGATGGCCAAGCATTGATTGATACCAGGTATACTGTCGGCATGTATGCACGGGAGTTCACCATCGAAGGAACTGTACAGGGCGTCTATTTTCGGGCTGCGACCAAAAAGAAGGCCCAGCAATTGGGAGTCAACGGTTGGGTGGCAAATAATGGCGATGGATCAGTGACGGTACATGCCGAAGGGTCCCGTACGGCTCTCGGAGATTTGGAAGATTGGTGTCAGGTGGGACCATCCGGTGCGAAAGTGGAACGGTTCAATGTGAAGCAGGCACCGCCCGAGAATGCGATGACGTTTGAAATAGTTTATTAGGAATGGCGAAGAACCCCGAAGCCAAGAACAAGGGAAATTCTAAATCCGAAGCACGAAATTTGAAGAAAGTGACTTTCGAATTTCGTGCTTCTTTGGTTCCCGGCTTCTGAATTCTCCGTGCTTTCATTAGGCATTCATGTACTTCCTCGTCTGCCATGGCAGTACGATCGCCAATCCCACCGTCTGTACAATTTCTCCAAGCGTGTATCCTGCAGCGATACTGTAGACGCCAAAATGCGGCGTCAACGCAATGGCGCCGATGATGGCCACTCCCCCGCCGAGCACGCCGAATGTGGCGGGGATCAGCGTTTGTTTCATCGCGTAGAAAGCGCGGTACTGCAGATGCGACAAGCTCTCGAAAGGAATGCTGATGGCGTAGGCGATCAGGAACGATTGGAATGTATCGAGATGCTGAGAAAGATGGACCAAAGATGCGGCGAGCGGAGCCATGAAGGCAAGTGCGATGGATCCCGGAATAGTGAGAATCAAACACAGCCATGTGCCGTACAGGAAGTAGCGGCGGAATTTTTCGGAATCCTTGGTCGAAGCCGACTGACTGAGAATCGAGTACACCGCTTGCGCGATGGCGATCCCGACGACGCCGACCAACACGGATTGAAAATTGCGCGTGTTGTTATTGATGGTGACCGATCCGGCCGGGAATCCCGATGCGATGCGATCCAGAAAAAGAAGTTGAATTTGAAACGCACCGAAGGCGAGGATGCGAGGCAACATCAGTCTGCCCATTTCCGGTACATCCGGATGCCAGAGCGTCCATTTGAGCGTGGCGCCCATCCGTGCGACGGCAATAAGACGCAACAGAACGTAGATGACGACACCGATCACTGTTCCAACCATCGGCGCGTACGCCCCGTAGCGCGACGTGAGGAAGAGCGTTCCGCCGATTGTTCCCAGTGTGTAGAGTATCGGGGTGATTCCGTAGATCCAGTAGCGCTGGACCGTAATTAAATACTGACCCAGCGAATTCCCGAAGACGAAGAAGAAGTTTACAAGCAGGGCGAGCCGTCCAAAGGTGATATAGAGCTGTAATGTTTCACCCTGGAACTTTACCAAGAGCGGTGCGATCCATGGAAAGATGGCGGCCAAAATGAGTGCGACAATCCCGAAGACCAGAGAGGCGATACCCGTGATGCCGCTGAGTACGTGCGACATTTCTTTGTTGTCATTCTTTGCATAGTACGATGCCAAGACAGGCACCAGGACCGTTCCCATCGCCGACATGATGCATGTTTGGAAAAGCAGGTCACTCGGTCTGAAGGCAGCGAGATAGGCATCCACGACCGACAAGTTGCCCGCGAAGGTGTGGTTGAGAATTCGCTCACGTAGCAGACCGGCTATGGATGCTCCCAATTGGGTCACTGCCAGCACGCTCACACCGCCCACGAGCTGCTTTTGCCGCTTGATGGCTTGAAGGAGTTGTATGAGGGAATCATAACGGGCAAACCCCAAGTTCCAAATCCCAAATGCCGACGAAAGCCAAAATTCTTTCGCTGTTCCATTGGCGATTGGGACTTGGGATTTGGCAATTTTTCTTTATACTTTGCCCATGGAAAGTCCCACTCTGCACGGCTCCGCTCCCCTGCCTTTCTCGTCCATGTCCGACGACGAAGTGCAGCACACGCTCATTACTTACAAAATCGGTCTGACGGTGGAAGAGGCCTGCAAAATACAGTCGCTTCTTGGCAGAGCGCCGACCGTCGTCGAGGCGGTCATCTGGGGCATACAAGGAAGCGAACACAGCAGTTACAAATCATCACGCCGATTTCTGAAGGCGTTTCATACCAGTGGGAAACATGTCATTTTGGGGCCGAAGGAAGACAGCGGCATCGTCGCCATTACGGACGGCCCGGTCGGCAAGCGCTGGGGTTTGGTGATCAGTCATGAGTCACATAATCATCCGTCGCAGCTCGTGCCATTCGAGGGCGCTGCTACCGGGGTAGGTGGCACGGTACGCGATGTGGTCTGCATGGGAGCCCGCGTGATCGGGGCGATGGATATGTTGCGACTCGGAAGTCTGGAGACGGATGAGACGCGGAACATCGCGCGCGAAGTGATGCGCGGCATCGGCGGTTACGGCAATCCGCTGGGCATTCCCAATGTCGGTGGCGACACGGTGTTCGATGCATCGTACAACAGCAACTGTCTGGTGAATGCCATCGCGCTGGGCATCGTGCGCGAGGATGAGATCATTCACAGTTACGTGCCTGAGGAAGCCGGAGCGGTCGGTTATGATATTATTCTTGTCGGCAAACCGACGGATCGCAGTGGTTTCGGCGGAGCATCGTTCTCGAGTTTGTCGCTGGATGCAGAGAAAAATGAGCAAAATACGGGTGCCGTGCAGGAGCCCAATCCGTTCCTGGAACGTCATCTGCTGGCTTCTACGTACGCGTTGTTCGACTGGCTGGTTGCCAACGACAAGCTGCATGCCGTGAGCTTTAAAGATCTTGGCGCTGGCGGCGTGGTATGCGCATCGGTCGAGCAAGTTGCCGAAGCCGGCTTCGGCGCCGATGTCTCACTGGATAATGTGCACGTATCGATCGATAATCTTCCGGCCGAAGTGATTGCCTGCGCCGAGACGCAGGAGCGTTTTTGCTGGACATGCCATCCGTCCCTTACCGAACATATTTTGAAACACTACAATGACGATTGGGATTTGCCGAGTGTGGCCGAGAACGCGCGTGCATCGGTGATCGGTAAAGTGACGCCGGATGGAATCTACCGTCTGCGTCATCAAGGTAAAGTGGTATGCGAAGCGCGGTCGGTGGATATCACATCCGGTTTGCAGTACACGCGCCCCACGCGGTTATCGGAAGTCGTTCGTACCGAACCCCAAATCAGTTGCGATGGAGATGCGATAACAGTTCAGATTCCTCATCCGACGGATCCGGCTTCTACCGGTGAGATTCTCCAGACGACGATCGGCAATGTTTTCAAAAACATGCTCGCCCATCCGAACCATGCATCCAAGGATCCGGTCATTCGTCATTACGATAAAACGGTTATCGGTAACAGTATCATCGAAGCCGGCGAAGCCGATGCGGGCGTACTGATGCCCCTGGCGGACATACAAAACTATCTCAGCACCGAATCACACCCGGGATGGGAGCCGCAGGAAAAGGATCGCCATATCGGAGCGGCCTTCGCTGCCGATGGAAATCCGCGCTATGGGCGCATTTCGGCGTACTGGCAAGGCGCGAATGCGGTTATTGAATCGGTAAGTAATGTGGCAGCCGTCGGTGCCGAACCGCGTGCACTGACTGATTGTCTAAACTATGGGAATCCCGAAGTGCCGGAGCAGTTGGCGGCCTTGGAAGAAGGTGTTCGCGGTATTGCCGAAGCGGCGAAGGGGGTTGCTGTTAACGGTGAACCGATTCCAGTTATTTCGGGTAACGTGAGTTTGTACAATTCCACGCCCGATGGGTCGGCCATTCCTCCATCAGCGATTGTGTGTTGTGTCGGTGTTATGGAGGACGCACGCAAGGCGGTCTCCATGCAACTCAAGCAGACCGACTCAACGGTTCTACTTATTGGAGAATTGCGTGATGAATGCGGCGGTTCGGCGTACTACGAAGTGCTCGAGCATATGGCGAGTACGGAGCGGGATGCCTTGCTTGGTTCTCGGCTTCCACAAGCGAAATTTGCAGATGTGTTACAGCGGATCGAATTCCTGCACAGTCTGATGAACGAGAATGCTGTTCTCGCGTGTCACGACATCAGCGACGGCGGTTTGCTGCTTGCGCTCTTCGAAATGACACTGCCGGTACGCAAGATCGGAGGTTCAATCGGACTCAACGTTCAACTCGACGAACTACCGCCGGATTTGCGAAGCGATACGCTCTTGTTTACGCAGTCGCATGGTTTTCTCGTCGAAGTGCCGACCGATGCAGTCGCTGGTATTTTGAAGAAAGCGAAGGGCGTCGATGTATCGTGTATTGCGATTGCAACGACCGCTCCTGATGCGCATCTGCGGGTAACACGCTGTAAAAATACATTCATAGATGTGTCTGTCGACCACCTTAGATCGATTTGGGAAAAAGGATTAGTTGAAGCATTGGGCGCCGCCTAGAATTTTGACAATTTTTGTTTGTAGTGTATTTTAATTTTGTTGTCCAAACCTACTCCTAGGGAGAAATCCAATGGTCCAGTGGTGGGAAAGCACAGTGATCCTTGCCGACGGATTGTTTGTCAGCGTGGTCGCTGTTCAGGGTCTGGTTTCAGGTTTTCGGGCCAGGCAGAAAATTGGAACGGAAATACTATTGGGAACCATCGGCGTACTGTTCATCCTCGGCGGAGTGGGTTCACTCTTCCGATGAACCGTCGCTAGGCACCTTCCGGGCCGCCCACCGCGGCGGCCCATCTTCAACGAACTCAAGTGCGTGGTTGGCGATATGGCTTCTTTGTTTCACTCATGCAAGAATATTCATCATGCGTTCCACTCCCCTCTCCTCCGTTCTTTCGATTGCTCTTCTTACATCACTCACTCTAAGTTTTCTCCCGGTCGCATTCGCGGATGATCCGAATGCCTCGGGCATCGAAGGTGCATTATCGTACGAACAAAAGAGTCCGATCGACGAGGTCGGTTACGTGTCATTCCTCGATCCCAATCAGCAGTCCATCGTACGGACTTTGTCCAAAGTCACGCTCTATCATCTTGCATTGGGGCGTTACACGATGTTCATTACGCCTCCCAAGGGAATGAGTACCCATATCTATGTATACCAAAATGACGTATTGGTCGAAACGATCGACCGTCCACAGTACAGTTTCGATCTGACCGGACAGACCGTTCCGCATTTCGTCATTCAGTATTCGCTGGGCAATACCGGTTTTGTGGGTGTTACCAGCGATCCTCCCGGTGTACCGTTTCGTCTGCGCGGGCCCAACACCACTACCGAAGGCGTGACGCCGCAATCATTCGACGATGTGTCGGTCGGTCAGTACAGCGTTACCTATTTGCCGGATGGCTGTCCGCAGCCACCGGCGCAGTCTTCTGACCTCAAAAACAGAAGCCGCGTCAGTTTCTCCATTGTTCTCAAGTGCGATACATTGCAAGCTCAGACGAATCAGAAAAAGGAAACGAGTGATGCTTTTATCACGCAGAAAATTGACGGAAAAGATGTGGTGTTTACCGATGTGCCGCGCACTGCATGGTTTGCCACGTACGTTTTCGATGTTACGAAGACAGGCATCCTCAGCGGCTACTCGGATCGCAGCGGACATCCTGCCGGCATTTTCGGTCCCGATCAGCCGGTCACGATCGCCGAGCTGGCAAAGATCGCCCATAAAATAGGATCGATTGTGACCATTGATATGAGCGCCCAGCCCGAAAATCTGCGTGCACGATTCCAGTGGTTTTCGCCGTACATTGCTTCGGCCGAGCAAAAAGGATGGGCGGTCTTCCAGGATTCACATCTTGATGCCACACGACCGGCGACACGTGCTGAAGTACTCGAAACGCTGCTGCAGGCAATGGATATTCCACTGGAGTGGCCGAAAGGTACGGTGTTTACCGATGTGACTGCCCGAACGCCGTATGCAGCGGCCATCGAAACTTCTGCGACTCATCAGTTTATAACGACTGATGCAGGAGCGTTCCAGCCATCGTTGTCGGTGAACCGTGCGGAACTGGCTAAAATTCTGAGTGTCATGGTGCAGGACATCGTAAAAGGGCATTGAGAAGGCTCAGCGGAGCTGAACATTATTCCTTTTTCTTGTCGACCATTTTCCCGGCCAAATTGGTGATATCGCCCGCTCCCATGAATAGCACGACGTCATGCGGCTGGAGCGATGATCGAACCAGTGCTTCCGTTTCTTCCAGCGAGCCGCCGCGAATGGCCTGAACACCGCTCTGCGTGGAAATGCTTTGGACGAGTGCGTCTATATCGGTCACATCAGTTTCGATATCACTGCGGGCATCGTACACATCGGTGACGAACAATTGATCAAGTCCCTGGAATGCATCCGCAAACTGATCGAACAGCTTGATTGTCCGATTATGCGTATGTGGCTGAAAAACAGCTACCAACCGGCGATTGGGATATTTGCCGCGAATGGCGCTGATGGTCGCTCGTATTTCGCGCGGATGATGAGCGTAATCATCAATGACGGTAATATCGTTGCCGAACGTTCCCTTCGTTTCCATGCGTCGCCACGTGCCGGCGAACGGCGCGACGGCTGCAATCGCGTCTTCCTGCGTGATGCCGAGCTCATTAGCGAGCGCCAGTACTAGTTGAGCATTCTGTTTCATGTGCAGGCCGGGCGTTTGCAAATCGATCAGCGGATATTCATCGGCATCCACCGCTGTTCGCTCGCTGGCGACGGCTACACGTTGGCAATCGGGATCAGACATATGCGTGATCACGACACCCGATGGTGGAAGAAGCTGCAGGAAATCACGGAATGCTTCCTGATACAGCTCGGTGCTCTTGTAGTAATCAAAATGATCGCCGTCACAATTGGTCATCAGAATGATTTGCGGTTTGTAGAAATGAAACGATTTGCGGTACTCACACGCTTCCAAGACGAATAAAGCGCTCTGACCGCGCCGCCAGTTCCGGCCATCGAGTTCCGGCATCTTCGTACCGATGACTACAGTCGGGTCGCGGCCGGTTTGCATGAGTAGCCGGGCAACCATTCCGGTCGTCGACGATTTTCCGTGCGTGCCGCACACAGCGACGACGGTGAACCCGTCCGTTATTTTACTGAGAGCCTCCGGATAAGACATTTGTTGCACACCGAGTTCGGATGCACGAACACGCTCGGGGGCCGAATTCGGAATGGCCTCAGAGTAGACGAACAGATCGATATCGGCGTGAACGGACGTCCCATCCTGATTCAGAAAAACGGTGATGCCCTGAGACTGTAAATCTTCTATCAGCGGGGACATCGCACGATCACTGCCAGACACGACGTGCCCTGCTTCATGTTGAAGCGAAGCGTAGGCACTGAGGCCGATTCCGCCGATGCCACTGCAATAGATGTGCACGGCAAGATTGTACTGGAGGCAAGCGGCGTGGGAAAGAGGGTTAAAGGCGAAGATTGAAGAGAATGAAGGAATTCAACAGATTCAGAGAAGAGATAAAATGAGAACTCTCCGTCCTTGGATTCTCACAATTCCTTGCATCCCCCGAATCACGTAAACCAACAAGTGAAATCATGTGACCGGACAGCGTGCGCTTGCTACCCTAGGAGGCGAATGCAGTCGTATAAGGATCTTGAGCCGATCAGTAAACAGCTCACTATTGTCGTCGGGTTGACTGTCGTGGGCTTCATGGCTTTTGGACTGGCGCTTTCTTTCTACCGCAACGTGCTGTTCGAAGAAGAGCTCCAGAAAATGAGTGCCGACAATGGCATGTTGCGCGAGAGCATTTCCAAGAGCCGCGAAGATTTGGATTACTATCGTTCATCCCAGTACAAAGACAAGTACGCCAAAGAAAACCTGAACAAGCTGAATCCGGGAGAAAAAGTGCTGATTATCACCGCTGATTCGGCGAATAAAACAAACCCGGATGCGCTCACTCCTACGCAGGAACAGGAGGCTGCCTACGAAGAGTTATTGCAGCAGATGCCGGTTACTCAGCATTGGAATATCTACCTGTTCCACCGCGATCAGATTGATCGATTAAAGAAAGGTCTGTAAAAAAGATTCATCAATTATGAGTCCTTTTCATCTGTTCGATATCGACCAGGTCGGTCGGACGAGCAAGAATATTTTTGTACGCGATTAAATCCGCTTGAGGAATAACAGGCAGATCAGGGATGTCTAGTACCATTGTCGGCATTCCTTTTCGAATGTCGCAAAGCAATGGTACCCATTCCTGTGTCTGGCCATTTTTCATTTGCACATCATCAGTGCCGGCCAAATCAATCAAATTGTCATTGTGATTCAGTGTCATCAATTCCAATTCCCAATGGCCGTCGGCAATGCGCTCGGGGCCGGATACAATGTACGCAGAAAAAAGTTTCTTCAGCTGAGGAAAGTCGCTGTTTCTCACATCAATATCATACAACGGTCGTATTGCTCCATATGTCTGAGCAGCAAGTCCTCCATTGATCTGGAAAGGAATGGCGTGTTTCTTGAAAACTGAAGTAATCCACCTGAGGGTTGCGTGTGCTGTAGTGTTTTGTAATTCAGTCATATGCATTGGCCGCGCCATGTGGCCACTAAGCGGCTTTATATGGTTGCGGGGGAGGGATTTGAACCCCCGACCTCGAGGTTATGAGCCTCGCGAGCTACCAGGCTGCTCCACCCCGCGACGTTAAACGCATTCTGGCTGACTTTCTTTTCTCTTGCAAGGCACGAAATCCTAAGTACAATCTCCGCACTATGGCACATAAGAAAGCCGGAGGCTCTACATCAAACGGTCGAGATAGCATTGCGAAGCGCCGCGGTGTAAAGCGTTTTGGCGGCCAAATTGTGAATGCAGGCGAGATTTTGATCCGTCAGAAAGGCTACTGGTACCGCCCTGGCGAGAATACTTACGTCGGCAATGATTGGACGATCCATGCGTCCGTCCCTGGTACGGTCAGGTTCACCAAAACTCGCGCGTTAAAGTTTAATGGCAGCAAAGACCGCGCAACGGTGATACATATCGAACCAAAAACAGCTCAGTAATACAAGCACCTGATTAATGAGGGAGCATCGTTTTATCGATGCTTTTTTGATGATCCTGAAGCATTTTCTTCATCGCCTGATCCAGCTACACTATCCACATGTCCGAATTCGGTTCCGAATCCTACGTACCTGGAGAGGGCGGTTCATCGGCCCCTGAGCAATTAAGTGAACAAGCGAAGCAGCGATTTGCGGCGGCTGCCGCTGGCATGCAGGCTGCCAAGCGCGAGGAAAAGAAGAGCAAGCGCCGCGATACCCGCGTGGCCCGGACGATCATCCAGTTTTTGGGCGATGAAAAATACACGCATCTCTTTGTACTGATCTCACGGTTGGTCGCACGTGATTGTCCCTCGATATTCATTCTTGCGATTCTCTCGTTGATTAACGAAGAATGTCTGACTGTCGTGCAGGAGTACCTGACCGAGGTGGGCGGAAAAACATCCGCCGAAGCGCTCAGCGAAAATATGCAGGTTGCTGCCAATACTCAATTGGAAGCCGAGGCCAATCGTCACCTGATTGAATGGATCACGCGAATGCAAATGGTGTTGTCATTGGAAACCCAGCAGGTATTGCTGCATCTGATGGTGGATGAGCATAATATCGATGGAACTGTTCTTCAGCTCACGACGTTTGTGCTGCAGGATTTCTTCCAGTCCTCACAAGGAGGAAACAAAGAAATTCCGTTCGAGAATTTGCATGTGTTCACGGCAAGTATTTTGCAATCGATCTTCGAGCCGTTCCTCGATGCGATGGATCGGACATTACTCCAAAAACCTAAAAAAGAGGATCCGGATGATGAATAATAGGCTTAGCATCTGTGCCATAATTGTAACTGGTAGAGAAAATAGGCAGATAGTATTTACCGTAATCCGTAAATAGTGCTATTTTATCAGTATGTCAAATAATGAAAAGCATCATACAGAGGAAACGGCCACAAATATTTTTTTACGCAGATTCCTAGTAAAAGGGAATAGGGAAATATTTGAAGCTTTGATGGAATCTGAAGTTCAGAGAAGAATTGAGCAATTTCTGAAAATGACACGAGAAGGCTGCATGGCGCTGACTCAGGATAGAAAGGACCGAATCCTTGATCTTCCCCAGGACAAAAATTCAAATTTATACCGGCTGATGCAAGCAGTTTTTGCGTCTGATGATATTAAGAACCTGAGACGTGAAATATTAGAAAAAAAGAGGAGGTTTCATTTGGTTTCCGGCATGAACGAATTGAGTGAAAAAGAAGCCAAAGATCTTACAAACGAGTCTTTAAAGGGTTTGCGAGAAATATGCAGCAAACGAATAGTGAAAATTCAGGAAGCAGTCAGTGTTCTTTTAGAGGGACTTCCACCAAAATGGGCGCACAGAGGTGAAATGCATTTTGATAAGCAGTAGCTATCTCTTAAGGACAGCTAGGAACGCATCCTGGCTTAGCGTCACCTTCCCCATCTGCTTCATACGCTTTTTGCCTTTCTTCTGCTTATCGAGCAGTTTGTTTTTGCGTGATACGTCGCCACCGTACAGATAGCCGGTTACATCTTTGCGTAAAGCAGAGACCGTTTCGCGGGCGACGACTTTGGAGCCGATAGCGGCCTGGATGGGAATCTGAAATTGGGCTTTAGGTAGCACTTCCTTCAGTTGTTTACACACAATGCCTCCTACATGCTGCGCTTCGGATCGGTGCACGATAGTACTGAGCGCTTCGGCCGGTTCACCCAGCAACAGGATGCTGAGCTTCACCAAGTCTCCTGCCCGATAGCCGAGCGGCTCGTAGCTCATGGATGCGTAACCGGACGTGGCGGACTTAAGCGTATCGAAGAAGTCGAGCACGATTGCCTGGAGCGGAACCTCGAAGTGCATCAGTGCGCGATCGGCGTCCAGATATTCAAGGGCTTGATAATCACCGCGACGTTCTTGGACCATCGACATACAGACTCCTACATCCTGCTTGCGACACACGATTTCGAGACGCACCCACGGTTCGCGTATTTCGTCGATATACGTCGGGTCGGGAAGATCGGACGGATTCGAAATGCGCGCAACATTCGGCTCGTCTTCCTTCAGCAGACTTTTGCGTACAACGGCATCGATTTTGGCGGCTGTGACTTTTACCTCATATAACACGCTGGGCGCCGTAATCACGAGATCGCAGTTGTATTCACGTTCCAAGCGTTCTTGAATAATATCGAGATGCAGAAGGCCTAAAAATCCGCAACGGAAGCCATTCCCCAACGCGGAATTATGTTCCGGTTCCATGCGCAGAGCTGCATCGTTGAGTGATAGTTTTTCGAGCGCTTCGCGCAAATCAGCGTAGTTATCGGCTTCGGATGGATATAATCCGGCGAACACCATTGGCAATACTTCTTTGTAGCCGGGCAGCATTTTTGCCGTCGGTGACGAGGCAATCGTATCGCCCACCCGGACTTCGCGGACATCTTTCAGACCCGTGACAATATAACCGATTTCGCCTTCTTTCAGTTCCGCATCGGAAATATACTTCGGCGAAAAGAATCCCACGTCCTGCACTTCGAATAGCGTCTGTGTACCGAGCAGATTTACCTTTTGACCCTTCTTAAAACTGCCTTCGATCACACGCACATAGGCAACTCCGCCGCGATAGGTGTCCATGATGGCATCAAAAATAAGCGCGCGCGCTGCTCCGGTCTGTTCCGACTCCCTTGGCGCTGAGACGCGTTCGATCACGGCATCGAGAACATCGCTCACTCCCCTGCCCTCCTTGGCGGAGATGAGGAGAATTTCTTCTTTCTTACAACCTAGTAACTTCATCACTTCTTCGCTCACGCGGTCGGGATCGGCAGCTGGTAGATCAATCTTGTTGAGGACCGGGATGATGGCCAGATCATGTTCCATCGCCATGTAGAGCACTGCCAATGTTTGTGCCTGGATTCCCTGTGACGCGTCGATCAGTAAAATCGCGCCTTCGCAGGCGGCCAACGAACGGCTCACTTCGTACCGGAAGTCAGTGTGTCCCGGCGTATCGATCAGGTTCAGCTGATAGTTTTTGTAATTCATGCGCACCGGTTGCAGCTTGATGGTGATGCCGCGTTCGCGCTCCAAATCCATCATGTCGAGCAATTGCTCCTTCATCTCGCGCTTCTGTAGTGTGCCAGTGAATTCGATCATGCGGTCGGCCAGGGTGGATTTGCCGTGGTCAATGTGCGCGATGATGCAGAAGTTGCGGATGTTCATAATAAAAAGTCGAGTTCTCAGGTCGCCACTATAGCTCGATTGTGTCTAAATCACTAGACTAAGCGGCTTTTCTGCCCTCAATCAGTTCCAGAATTGACCCACTTTTCCCTGTTTCCTTCCGGCGCTCTTTTGTACGCGTATCCTCTTTAATGACGCTCTCACCAAATAAATCAACATTTTCCTGCTTCTCAAGCGTCGTAGACAGGTTTTTTAAGTCAAAGCCGGCAGATGGTACAAAGTGATCCCCTGCCCACCACTTACTGTCCGCTTCCAAACGAACAGCGAATGCATCAGGTTCGTGAAGCATGGAACTCAAGGAATGAGAAGTTCGCTTATTACCAGAACGATCTACGGGCGCATCAAATTGACTCAATAGCTTCTGCAGAATAATTTGCGCGCGTGTTTGGGATGGCTCGCCTTGCCGCATACGACCCTGCTCTTTCATGAGTCTCTGATTTTCCTGCAATTCACTGTCGACCGAATAGAGTGTTGTGCCAAATACACGTTTACTACCGGCCTCTTGCATTGCTTTGTCCAGGTCTTTTGCTAGTTCTCGGTCGCCATCATGCACAGCCTGAGCCATAAGTTCACGCCCCTGAAGATAACGCTGCTCGCGCAAATGTTGTACGTAAAACACTGCAGATTGATCGAGGGCAGTTTCGACTTCGTGTGGCATTGCATCGGGCACTTGTAGCCAATTGTTTTGAATATTCAAATCACGAACTTGCTGCCAAGTCACATTCATCAGAGTCGGTTCGCTTGTATATTGTTGTAAGTTTGCAAAGAGGGCGGCGGAGAAGAACGGCAGAACCATTTTCTGAAAATCTTCTTCGTAAAATTGGTTCAATGTTTCGGGCGAAAGATTATTCTGGGTTAATTCCTGATTCAATTCTTTGTTAGATACACGTTGCATGAATAGCGCAAAAAGTGACCGCTTACGAACTTCGAGTGGCTGTTCATTCTCAAATGTTCCCTTGCGAAGCAGATCGTATTCATCTGATCCGACAGTCGCACCGGTTCCCATGTATGCAAGCAGCCATGGTTCTGATTCCTGAATGAATTTGTAGGCAACTGCACGCTCTTTCTTATCCAAGTAGACATGAACGGTAAGGACTCCTGCAGCCAATAGAGCGCCAAGAGGAGCGGCGACGCCTGACTCAACCAAAAGCAGCGACAGACTTCCTGCACCTGCTGCGACATCTATAGCTACCCGCCCAGCGGCAATATCTTTTTTGGCTGACAATTTATTCAAAACATCTTTTTCTACCTGTAGAACGATCGGGCCTTTTACAAATGCATCTTTCTTTGCATCAAATGTGAAGCCATGTTCAGTCAATGTACGATGCAGACTTTCACGAATGCGCTGATCATTGTCTATTTCTTCTCCATATTTATAGAGATCATCGGAAACAAACACTGCATCCAAAACTGCGAATCCTCCATTGGTGATGTGTCCCCAACGCAAACCGCGACTTGCTTGTTTTACAACCTCTGCACTCGGAGTTTCACCTGCAATGCCCAATCGTATTAATCTTCTTGCCCGCTGAGGACTCAAGTGCCTTTTAAGGAGATCAAGCTTGAACTGCAACCCGTCTGTTGTATGAGCCCTCAAGATTGTCTTCATATTTGCTTCAGTTATATCCGGGAATAATCGGCGAATAACTGCTTTGCGTACTTCTTCGTTGCCTTGTACTCGGCTAAGATCATTTAATTCCCTTTGGAAAACCCTTACATCTTCAACTATTTTTGCTCGTGCTTCAGCCAATTTAGGACCTTTTGGTCCGTCCGGTGCTTCAATTGCATCGAGGCGTTTGTTAAGTTGGTCAGCCATATCCTCAAAACGTTTAACATTCAAATTCTCAATATTGCTACGCAAGCCAGCAAGCTCAGCTCGAGTATTTTTTCCAATTCTTTCGATAGCTTCGTCCGCTTTCAGTTCGTCATATCCAAGTCCTTTAAGAGAGTGACGAATTTCATCGTCAGTGATATTTGCCTCACGCATTTTTTGCGCGACATCAAAGGCAGTGCCATAACGTTTGTGGAGCATCTTAGCCATCCCTTCCACATCCTGGCTTGCCGCCTTTAAAGTCGTATGTGCTTGACCCGTTAACCCAAAGCGCTCTGGAAAATTAAACTTCCACAATAAATCGCGCTCCGCCAAAATTTCTTGCATTTCCTTCTGTAAAATACGAATCTGATCGTCAGTCACTCCCTGAAGTTTAAATTCTTGTCGTACTTGTTCAGTGCCACCAAAAGCAAATTTTCTGAAGCGCTTGCCGTCGATGAAGACTTTCAGCTGCCATGCACTAATACCTGCCGGAATAATCCCTGCCGCAGCCAAAATATCCCAGTGGTTTTTAAGGAGTGACCATAATTTAAGAAGTGCATTCGCCCCATGCTCAAAACCTGACTCTTTAAGGGCAAGTATTCCGTTCCGGAATTCCACTGCCTGTGACTCATCGAAGCCAAAGCTCTCAAGCTTTTTTGGGAGGTTGCTCACTCCAGTTAGTGTTAATCCTGCTAGCGAACGTAGCGATCGGGCTTGCAAATCGAATGACAAAGTTGATTGTCCATGTTTATCCAGAATCTGTATTGCCGAATAGGCCAAGGGCAGGCCGGCTCCGCTTTTTGAGTTCGATAAGTAATAGAGTTGAAAGGTCTCCTTCAGAGTGAGTTCTCCATTCTGAATAAGTGCTTGCAACTGTGCTGTTGCGTCTTTATCTAGTTGCTTCCTATCCTTTTCTTGCTCAGGTACAAACAACGAACGCAGTATTTGATTAGTTACCTTTTCGCTTTTTACTTGTTCGCACAACGAACGAATCATCGCTTTTTGTTTTTCATTGTACGGCTTGATTTGTTCCTCCACATGCTTGACCGCGAATCGCTCTGCATCGAAACCCATAAAAAATTTGCCGACCGCCGAAGCATTGGCTTCAAATTCTGCACGGTCGGTTGGGTTAGCCGCTTCTGGCAAATTTCCAAGTGGCGCAAGTGCTGCCTGCACCAATTGGTCTGGATAAAGATTTTTGTTTTCCAATGCTTTCTTGGCCGCTTCGCGCAGGTCTGGAACACTCCACAAACTGATCTCGGACACATGACTCATGATTTCCTTTGTCATTTCTGCCAACGGGTGTGCGCTCAACGATGCCTCAATCGCATCGGTTACGGTCATATCTTCTACTTTTGTTCCTTTCAATTTTGCTGTTGTCTGCACCGCATCAAGGTATTTTGCGATATACGCGACAGCAAACTTTGTGGCTTCCAATTCCTGTGGTGAAATATCTTGTCCTTCATTCGTCTGAAAGCCAGAAACTGCCAAAAACGCTCGGTAAGGCTCAATATCATTGCTTAAAGTTCCATTCGGCACACATGCTAAAACATAACGCAAGCTCACACGCCTGTTCACTGCTCCCAAAAGGAGAACGTTCGACAGGGAAGAAAGTTGACGGGGAGTGCTGTTGAGCTTTGCTTTTTCTTGAACGTCATACTGCGTTGGAAGAATAATTTCAGTCGCGCGAATCAGCATGTGCCCGGATTCTTTTGACCGAATGTACGGCGTCAAATATTCGGGCAAATTAATCTCGCCCGGCACTTCGCCCTTCCATATTTTTTCGTACGTTTGCTTCTCATCCAAATAGCGGGCCAGGCTTCGAAAAACAAGTTCTCGGTGTAACATCACCGGCATGCCTGCTTTCACCAATTTAAGCGTCGCGAGCAATGCAAATGAAACATCCTGACGTTTTTGTTCTACGTCGCTTCGTTTTTTTTGAAGACCTAGAACTGTAAGACGATTTTTAAGCGGTGATGCCTCGGCAACATCGGACCTTCTGTTCACTTCCTGCAGTATTGTATTCCAACCCATAGCGCTGTCTTTCACGTCTAACGCCTTTCTTAATTCCTCGGCATTTGTTTGTTCCAAATACTCTGGAATCTCCTCAGCTTGAGGACGCCGATTCTCAATTTGCTCGACCATGAACCTATATTAGCCTCCCTTCCCCAGTGCATCCAGTATCTTCATTGCGTCATCCACGCTAGGCGGCATGGCAGTGGGAACATTCGGAACAGCGATCGTTGGAAGAGCATCACCTGCTGCCGAGGCTGCGGCACCTGCCTTCTCGGCGACTTGACCAGCCATTTCCCCGGCATTCGCCGCCGCTCCTTTTACAGCTTCAGCGGCACCAGCCATCTGACTACCTGCAACCTGCTTCATTACCCACATTCGTACATTATTAAACGTATTACCGTCCACATAGCCAGTGGCGTAAGCAGTGACTCCGAGCAATGCAAGGACGATACCGGCGGTGATGTACGGATGGGCCTTCATCGTATTCCAAGCCTTTTTTGGCATCTCCTTTACATAATCCCATGTACTCCACTCCTTCTTGGCCATCGTTTCCTGGCGATAGAGTCCAAGCTCCTCAGCAAGATTTTCCGCATTACCATTTACAGTCGGGTCGATTTCTTTCAGATTGCGAATCAATGCCTGCTTCTCATCGGCGGTCCTCACCTTCTGATCCAAACGTTCAAGGTTATAACCACGACGCTCCAGTTGTTCCATAAGATCGCGAAGCTGATCCGGAGTTCTCTCAAACTTCAGATTCGCATTTTCCGGTGCGTCGGTCATGGGGTTTGCCATAATCAATGGTGAACGGAAGAGGAATTGATCTCGAGCAGGCGATGGCGCATGCGACTGAGTGAGGCGAATGCTTCTACGTCATCAGCCGAATGAATTTCTGGTAATAGCGTCTGTATGATGGCATTCACGCCACGCGCGCCGATCATGAAGAAAAGTTCCTGTTGAGCCTCGGTCGGCATGTCGTCGATTGTTAAGTTATCCGGCCCTTGGCCGTCAATCACCTTCTGGGCGACCTCTTTCAGCTTGGGATATACGTCGAAGTCGGCCATCGAGCAGCGCATCTTAATCTGGCGTGCCGATTCAAAACATTCCAACGTTTCGTCCTGCGCAGTCAATCCGTTCGTCAGGTCCTGCCCAAGTGTATCGACTGCCGTGCGTTCCGACGGGTAGAGATAGGCGTTACTCATGGAATGCAGTATAGGAGGAATGCTCCAGTTATCAAATTTATGACTGCCTGATCGTATCTAAGGGCTTCTGGATTCGAAATTCTTCGTTGCAGCAAAGGACTTTTGTGAGAAAAATTACTTAATATTCTATTTCTATAGCATGGCAACTAATGAAAAAAACGGCGAATTTGTTGACTGCCATCCATCATTTCCTATTCTTCATGCAATGGCTTCGTTTCGCTGAGACTAAAGGAACCGGTTCTGCCATATCGATACTTCACCTTGTGGTGAAACGGAACTGCTTCCTGTCTCTCGAGGGAGGCTAAGCCCCCTTACATTCTTCATGCGTATCGCATGGAGGGTAAGGGGGCTATTTTGTAAGGAATAATTCATGAATC
This sequence comes from Candidatus Peribacteria bacterium, assembly GCA_041691135.1. Taxonomy (GTDB): domain Bacteria; phylum Patescibacteriota; class Gracilibacteria; order Peribacterales; family Peribacteraceae; genus JAQBQQ01. The sequence continues at coordinate 151,445 of JBEPVF010000001.1, read as the reverse complement.
TGTTTTTCGTCTCTTGCTTCCGGGTGAAATGTTCCAGCCCATATATTTCCTTGCCGCACTAACACTGGCTTGTCCTCATATGTCGATAGAACTTCCACATCTTTTCCTATTTTTGTAATGATCGGGGCTCGGATGAAGGCAGCTTGTACCGCTCCATCAATTCCTTTTATTGTGAGTGATGTATCGAAGCTTTGAATTTGTGATCCGTACGCATTCCGTTCGATTGTGATGTCGATGAGACCGAGTGTCTCGGGTGTATTTTTCCCCGTAACATTCTTCGCCAAAAGAATCGCGCCGGCACAGGTTCCGTACACCGCTAGTGATCCGTCACTGACGCGCTTCTGTATCTCTTCACCGACATTGGTCATCTTCAAAAAACGACTCATCACCGTGCTCTCGCCGCCGGGGATGATGAGATGTGTGCATGCGCGAAGATCATCAACGCTGCGCACCTCGCAGTGATCAATCTTCAAAACTTTGAGCACAGCCACGTGCTCTGCGAAATCTCCCTGAAATGCGAGAACGCCAACATTCATGCGACTACTCTACGGGATCAACAATGCCAATCAACCTTATAATCCCCTGCCCTGCATCCTCACATCCAAACGATCGATCTCGAGACCATCCATGGCTTTCGGAAGTCCGGTTGAAATTTCGAGGAGTTTCTTCGCATCCTTATAGTGAACGACGGCTTGGACAATCGCTTCAGCAGTGCGCTGAGGATTTTCCGATTTAAAGATTCCTGAACCAACGAACACACCTTCCGCGCCGAGCTCCATCAGCAAGGCAGCGTCAGCAGGTGTCGCAACTCCGCCCGCGACGAAGGTGACAACAGGCAAGCGCTTCGCACCACGCACTTGTTTGACCAATTCTATGTCCACGCGTACTTGGTCGCTGTAGTGGGCCAGCGCCGCACTGTCCATCGCGTGAAGTGCATCGATCTCTTTCTTAATCGATTTGATATGACGCACGGCTTCGATCACGTTGCCGGTTCCCGCTTCGCCTTTCGTACGGATCATCGCTGCCCCTTCTTGTATACGACGCAGCGCTTCACCGAGATTAGTTGCGCCGCAGACAAATGGAATTTTAAATTGTGACTTATCGATATGATCAAACGGATCAGCGGGAGTGAGAACTTCCGACTCATCGATGAAGTCGATCTCGAGCGCTTCGAGAATTCTTGCCTCGCTCGTGTGACCGATGCGCACTTTGGCCATCACCGGAATGGAGACCGCCTCCTTTATTTCGCGGATCATTTTCGGATCACTCATCCGCGCCACGCCGCCATCGCGACGAATGTCTGACGGAACTCGTTCCAGGGCCATGACTGCACACGCACCAGCAGCTTCCGCAATCTTTGCCTGCTCGGGCGTCACGACATCCATGATCACTCCACCTTTCAGCATGGTGGCCAGATCTTCGCCGAGAGTGTTTCTTGCGGGTGACATAGAGGAGGAAATTTAGAGCTTCGGGCCGCCATTCGCAAACAGATTTGTCACGCCGTTCACCAGTCGTTCTTCGGCTTCGATAAAATATTGCGCCAACGTGTCGCTGTCGAACAGATAATTTTCTTCCGGTGCAGTGTTTACATCTCGCGTAACCAGAAATCCCTGGAGCACCTGTCCGTCGCTCCCGGTGGCAGATGCTTGTTCGATACTTGTGAAGTTATTAATAATGAATTTTTCGAACCGGTCACGCGTGACATACCGGATACCGGCTTCGTGCACGGCGCCACCTTGCACGCTTGCCGGATCAAATCTCAACAGTTCGGCGATGTCGACGGCCGGATTCTGCGACTCGAAAAAGTACCGCTTCACGTACCCCAGGCGACGGATCACCAACTGCTCGTCGAAGAATGAATAGAATGTTTGAAAATCATCAAACCATGGTGTCGCCTCCTCGTCGCTCTCAGCTGAACCATGTGGATGCAAGTATGTGTAATCAGCCCGCATGCGAGATACATGGATGGTATGTCCTTTCTCCGATTGCAATTGGAGTATCGGTACTTCCATCAAATTCGGATCGTTCGGCACCGGTTGAATGCGCGGCGTTTGGTCGAAAGTCGATGCCAATGGGCTGTTGCGGATGTCGTCCCACAATTCTTCGGGCTTCTGGAGCGGCTGGGCGAAGAAGAGGGCGAACTGGGTATTAACAAGGAGAGGTGTAGTCATAATAAGAGTATAACTCCTTTATTGAAGGCCTTGCGATCGATTTAACACAGGAAAATTTTGACAAGTTAGTGGAGATGATTAGTATGCCGCTGCTTTTTTCTCATTTTACCATGCTTGATTCCAAAGTCGATTCGCCGGACGAATTCGCAGACTCCACAGATAGCCTTGTAAATGGTGAACCTGTGAATGCTGCAAAGTTGCATTCCCATTCTCTATCGGGCATTTCAACTCGCGAACTTCTCTTAGAGATCAGTGGACGCAGAGCAGGAACCCATGATGAAATCACTGCAAAATTAGAACCATCAGATCCGCTCGAAAAAAGGCCGTTTGACATGTCAGAAATTCATATAGCGAATAAAATTTTTTCGGTTCCAAAAGGTGTTCCTTGGACCGGGAGGTAAGCGGTCTTATTACTTATGAACTATCGTTCCAGCTTGCGCTGTCGGCATCACCAATAGCGTATCAATATTCACATGCTTAGGACGGTTTAATGCAAACACAATGCAGTCCGCAATGTCTTCGGCATGCAACGGCACAAAGCCTTCGTATACATGTTTCGCCTTGCTGTCGTCGCCGTGGTAACGAACCAATGAAAATTCAGTATCGACCATTCCCGGTGCGATATCGGTGACACGTACATTGGTTCCGAGCAATTCCATGCGCAGGGCATGGCTGACCATTTTTACGTATGCCTTCGTACCGCAATAGACAGCGCCGTTTGCATACGCTTCGGTCGCGGAAATGGAACTGATGTTCACTAAATGGCCCTCCGTCTTTTTGAGGAATGGAATGGCGAGCTTTGCAACAAGCGTGAATGCGCGGATATTCGTCTCAAACATCTCGCTGATATCATTCCAATCATACGTCTCAAGCGGTTCGCGCCCGCGTGCGAGTCCGGCATTGTTCACCGCCACATCGATCGACAGGCTACCGAGCGCATCAAACACCTTCGTCACTGCTTCCGTGTCACGTAGATCGAGGGCAAAGATTTTCACGTCAATGCCATGCTCTTCTGTTAGTGTTCTCTTAATTTCGCTTAGTCGCTCTTCTCGCCTCGCAATCAGAATCAGATTTCTTTTCTGAGCGGCCAGTGCATTTGCTGTGGCGAGACCGATGCCACTGGTAGCGCCAGTGATAAGTGAGTAATTTGCCATAAGGAAACTGTAACCCCAGTCGAGAAAAATCCGAAATTCGAAAAACCTACATTTTTCGAATTTCGGTATTCGTGCTTTCTTATAAAGTACCTTGCAATACCAAGTACTGTGTACTACACTCTCCTCACATGACATCAGATTTGCAGCAAAACTTCGAGAAAAACCAGTCACAGATGCGCAAAGGCATTCTGGAATTCTGCATCTTGCTGATTATCGACCGGTCCCCTCGCATCTATGCGCCGGACATTCTGAAGAAATTAGCCTCTATCGATATGGTCGTCGTCGAAGGCACCATTTATCCCCTGCTCAGCCGTCTTAAACGAGAAGAAATGCTTGAATACGAATGGGAGGAATCGAAGAGCGGCCCGCCACGCAAGCTGTACAGCCTCACCGGCGACGGTCGGGATTCACTCAAGAAACTCATTGCCAGTTGGAAATCCCTCTCCTCTTCCATCACTTCCCTCTTGCGGTCATGAAAAAGACCATCAGTATCCAGATCAGCGGCATCCTGTTCCACGTCGACGATGACGCGTATGCCGTATTAGATGAGTACCTGCGATCCATCCATGATCACTTTGCGACGTTTCCCGACCGCGATGAAATCGTGAGCGACATCGAGAGTCGGATCGCAGAACAGTTTTCCGAAACACTGACACGGAGCAAGCAAGTAATAACTTTGAAAGATTTAAAGAAGCTGACCGAGTCGATGGGAACGGTTGAAGATTTTGCCGAGTTCGAAAGTGTTGATCATGCGACGAGATCGGAGCAGTCGGAAAGTAAAAATGAAGAACCAGAGCATTATCGTTCATCTTCTTCGCAGCAGCGCGGCCCCAAGCGATTCTTTCGCGACACCCAGAATCGCGTACTGGCCGGTGTATGCGCGGGAATCGCCGCGTACTTCGAAATCGATCCGGTCATCGTTCGCATCATCTTCTTTGTCTTTACGATTGTGACGCATGGATTCGGCATCCTTCTGTACATCATTTTGTGGATTGCCATGCCCGAAGCTAAAACGCCAACGCAGCGGATGGAAATGCAAGGTGAGGCAGTGACGCTCTCGGCGATTCAAGAGAACTTGGAACAAGCGACGAAAAATTTTGACGTGCACGGGTTTACATCGGTATACGGCGGCAGCGCCGTACAACTGCGCATCCGCGAAGGCAAGTCTACGAAAGTAACGGCCCGCGCGCCGAATCGGCAGCTGAGCGCTCTCCGTATTTATGTCGACAATGGCGAACTGCACGTCGAGCGATCGCATGTGAACTGGTTGCGGTCGATGTTCCACGGTTTCCATCAGTTGTCGATCGATATTGTGATGCCGGAGCTGACAAGCGTCATCATTTCGGGCGCCAGCCGTGCCGAAATCGAAGGATTCAAGAGCCACGAACTCACACTGCGTGCGACCGGCGCATCCACCATCCGCTGTCGCACAAACAGTAAGCACCTGAAGTCGGAAATCGAAGGCGCATCAATGCTCAATCTGACGGGCACCGGCGAAACAATCGATCTGCACATATCCGGTGCCTCGAAGGCCAGCGCATCGAATTATCATGTGAAGACCGGCTACGTGGAAGTGAACGGCGCATGCCGGGCAGAAGTGTCGATATCGCAAAAAATTGAGGGTTTCGTCACTGGAGCAAGTAACCTGCTGTATTACGGTTCGCCGGAAATGAAAGTGACCGTGAGTGGTGCGAGCAACACACACCAACGCGGCGCGCGCGAGCAGCATGCATCCAAATCCGAAAAGAAAGCGGATGCCGATGCTTCCGACAGTGAACCTGACCTAGATGCCGATAGACACTACGTCGCTGCATATGCGTATGATCCAACCATAACGTACGCCAAGCATTCATTTGGTAAAAAAGTGGAGCGCGGTGTGAAGGGACTGGTTTTCGGTTTGCTGCGCTTGATTGGCAGATTGGTTGTCATTGCCGCTTGGATCGGAATCGCCGCGATCGTCTATGCGGCACTGATGCTCTACAAAACAAATATGTTTCTAAGCATCCCGTTCCTCTCGCCGCAATTTGCCACGCCTCAGTACGCCATCCTCTTCGAAGCGATTCTGTTTGCCGCGGCATTCCTCGCCTGTGCGTTCCTCATTTTCGCCGGCAAGTCGCTTGCGACCATCGGTCGTCCGTATCCGGTGTTTCGTATTCTGGCTGCGCTGGTGATGTGGCCGATCGTGTTCGGATTCGCCTTCTCGCTCTTCGCACCGATCGTTCCGCTCTTCCCCACCAACACACCTGTCTACTCGGAAGAAAAAAGTATCGACGCGCAGAATTTTGTGGGAATCGCCGCCAATGGAAATGACATTCTGACCGTGCGTCAGGGATCGGGCTATTCCGTACTAGCTCGGGGAACATCGACCAGTCTTCCACAAGTTCTCAGCTCCGTGGATGGCGATGGCATTCTTCATTTACATCACGATAAGCCACGTGTGTTCCGCTGTCCGTTCTGCCGTTGGGATCCGGTTGAATACATCGTCACACTGCCGACCCTTACCAGTCTGGATATCAACGGTGCCATGCGTGTCGATGCATCGACGAGCGTCACTGCGCTGACGATCAACAACGCAGGCGTGTCGCGAATAATACTGTCCGGATCCGGACAGATGCTCACGTTACACGGAAGCGGAATATCGAACACCGATGCACGTGCATTCACGACGACCAGTGCGGACGTGGAATTATCGGGTATTAGCCGTGCGCAAGTCACAGCCACGCAGGACGTCCAAGCGAAAGTCTCTGGCATCAGCCATCTTTTCTACTCATCGCCTGTTATTCATATCAATTCGAGCGGATTGAGCCATGCGACAGCTCTAGAGCAATCCAGTCAATAACTGGAAAACGCAGACGATGCATCTTGGCGGTAGAGAAAGGCAGTGGTGCAACGCAAAAATTGCTGTACTATCTGTCCGCTTCACCGGGGCGTAGCTCAGTTGGCTAGAGCGCCTGGTTTGGGACCAGGAGGTCGCGAGTTCGAGTCCCGCCGCCCCGACCACGCAAAGCGCCTGCGGCGCCGCGTGGCACAGCCATAACCTTCGACGCACTTTCTGTCATTTCCGCTTTGCGTGCCACGCGATTGCGCAACGATTTTCCGTGGCTTTTCTTTTAATAAAATCTGTTTCAAAAAGTGACAGTTCTTCATAGCTTTAGAACGTCTAATACAGCAACGGAAAACAGCGAAACAAACTTATGCCTTTCTATAATTTTTTTATGACCCACTTTTATATTTAGTCGGTCCTAGAATGGATCTATGTATCACGTATATGTCATCGAAAGCGTCGACACTGATAAATGGTATATTGGATTTACTAGCAATTTGAAGCGAAGATTGGAACAGCATAATAGGCATGAAAATGTTTCGACTTCAAGGGAGAGAGCATGGAAGCTCATCTACTGTGAGACATATGTAAATAAAATGGATGCACTAGGAAGAGAGAAATTTCTTAAGGGAGGCGCTGGATGGAAATTTTTAAAAAAACAGCTTATTCATTATCTGGCAGAGAAATTTGCTGATTCTTAAGTGTGTATTTGTCCATTGTTTGTTAACTCAAAATTCCATCATCTCTCCCTCCTTCGCCGGAAGCACACGAATACCATGCATTTTCAGCAGACGTTCCGGCATCATCACGCTCAGCGCCGGACGCATGAATTCAACAGTGACCCCGTCGTGAACAGGGAAGCACACATCGGGCTTCAAGCTTTTCGCATAGTCGATGGCTTCGGATAGTTTCAGCCACGGACCGGCTACCGGAAGCGCCAGGATTTCCGGACGCTTGCCGGGATCGACGAATGCATCTCCAGGAAAGAAAAATCGCTCCGCGATGAAGAAACCGGTGTTATCGGATACCGGTACATCAGAATGCATTACGGCATGTTTTTCGCCGAAGGCTTCGATGAGTACTTCACCTTCTGTTGCTGATTGACCATGGGTAAGAAGTGAAAATTTCGTTCCTTCTTTTTCCAGTAAATCGCCCACACTCTTGATGGTGTAGATCTTCGCCTGGGGACTATCGGCAAGGATGGCTTTGAGCGAAGGTACGTGGAAATGATCGGCGTGTTCATGTGTGATCAAAACGACATCGATATTTTCCGTTGGCTGTTTGCTTTCGGTCAGACTGCCCGGATCGATCAGAATTCTGAGTCCTTTCTCTTCTACCAACATGCAGCAGTGTCCGTATTTGGTGATCTTCATAGTTCTGCCATTATACTTTAATAAATGACGCTGTCCCTGTTTTCGATCACTTTCTAGGACCTTAATATTATATTGTAAAATAATTAGTCTTTATGACAATTAAGGAGTAGAATCCGCCCATGCCTACAGAACAAACCAACGGATCTGATGTAAAATTTTCACAACTTGGTATTAACGAGCGTCTTTTGCAGGAGCTCGATAAGCTTCAATTCAAGATACCGACGCCGATTCAGCATCAGGCTATTCCTCCGGCTATTGCGGGCAAAGATGTGGTAGGAATCGCCCAAACGGGCACCGGGAAGACACTGGCATTCGGTATTCCCATGCTCCAGCGACTGATGGAGAAAGGCGGTCGCGGGCTCATCGTTTTGCCGACACGCGAGTTAGCCCAACAGGTGGATGAGGCGCTGCGCAAGTTCACACCGGTCCTCGGTATCAATACTGCCGTCTTCATCGGCGGTGCGTCGATGCGATTGCAGCTCCAGATGCTCAAGCGGAATCCTCGCATTCTGATCGCCACACCCGGTCGTTTACTCGATCACCTGCAGCAAGGCACTGTCACGCTGCGTGAAGTGAGCATTCTGGTGCTCGACGAAGCCGATCGCATGTTCGACATGGGATTCGCACCCGCCATTCAGCGCATCATCAAACAAGTTCCGGCCGATCGTCAGACGATGTTGTTCTCGGCGACGATGCCGCACGCCATCATGCAACTGGCATCGGCGCATATGAAGTTACCGTTGCGCATCGAAGTCGCGCCGCAAGGTACGACCGCTGACCGCGTCGAGCAGGAGCTCATCATGGTCCGCAAGGAAGAAAAAATTCGATTACTAGAATCCATTTTGAGTACGGTGAAGGGAACGGTGCTCGTGTTCTCGCGCACCAAACATGGGGCTAAAAAAATGGCCCGCAGCGTGAAGTCGATGGGCCATACGGTTGCAGAACTGCATGCCAATAAGTCCTTAAGTCAGCGGCGCGAAGCGCTCGAAGGATTCAAGCGCGGTCGCTACCGCGTGCTCATCGCCACCGACATCGCTGCGCGCGGCATCGATGTGAAAGAGATCGAGCTCGTGATCAACTACGATCTGCCGGATAATCCCGAAGACTACGTCCATCGTATCGGACGTACCGGCCGGGCAGGACACGCAGGCCGGGCAGTATCGTTCGCGACACCGGATCAGCAGAGTGAAATTCGCAATATCGAAAGACTGGTACGCACGACTATCAAGCGTGCCGCTCTACCTACAGACCTTCCTCCGCCACGACGTGTGGAAGATCCGGCATCAGGTTCCATGCAAAGCGCTCGCACGAATTACACGCCGCGCACGGATCATCGACCCCGTGAAGGGCAGCAACGACCCGGACGAACGCCAGACCACCGACGGCCACATGGCGGACACCGCCCTGCAGGACCTGGTCAGAAGAAACCGGGAATGTTTGGTTTTGATTAAGCGCTTCAGACGATGTAGGTATACAAAGGTGCACCTGCTATGCTAGTCGCATGTATTGCACCGTCCTTACTGCATCGAAATCCGGGGGAATCGGTAATGGGCTGACGTACGACGCAGGAGATTTGCAGTTGCAGCCGGGAATGCTGGTGCGTGTTCCACTGAGGAATAAATTGGTGGAGGCGATCGTAACAGACGTTCGAAACGATGCGCCGGCCACTGAGTATGATCTGAAGAAAGTCCACGGTGTTTTTCATCCGACGCCACTGCTGAGTCCGGAGCAAATTGCGACCGTGCGTTGGATGGCGGATTATTATTTGACGACACTCCGTCAGGCAATCGGCGTGTGGTTACCGGCACCGCCGTGGATCAAGCTTCTGCCAAAAAAGACCAACGCCTATCGCTTATCCGGAAAAGACATATCGATAATTCGCGGCAAAAAGCAGCAGACGTTGCTCGAAACACTGACCGGTAAAGATTGGTTGTCGGAGGATGAGCTTCTGCGCGAATCAGGCAGCTCGAAAGCGACGCTTCGCGGACTGGTGACCAAAGGTTTTATCGAAGAAGAATCACGTGAAGCGTCCTCTCATGCCGCAAATTTCAGTGCCTCGCTCAAGCAATTGCCCGCTCTTACTCCGTTGCAGGAAAAAGTGGAGGAATCCATACGCCACGATCCCCGGCCATCACTTCTGTTCGGTATCACCGGTTCGGGGAAGACTGAAATTTACGCACAGTTGATCGTCGACGCTTTGAAGAAAGGAAAGCAGGCAATCGTGTTGGTACCCGAAATTCTGCTGACCGAACACAGTATTCACCGTTACCAGGCGCTGCTCGATCGCAGCAGCATCGCCGTCATTCATAGTCGCCTGACACCGGCCGCGCGACGAAATCTATGGCAACGCGTGCATCGCGGCGAAATCAGTTTGGTACTGGGTTCGCGCAGCGCGTTGTTCGCACCCATGCGATACCTCGGACTCGTGATCATCGACGAAGAACATGAATGGACGTACAAGAATGAGCAGACGCCGCGCTACCATGCCCGCGAAGTGGCCGAAGAACTGTGTAATCAGTTCGGTGCGAAGCTGGTATTTGGCACGGCCACGCCTTCGCTCGAAGCCTGGACGCGCGCGCGCGAAGGACGGTATCACTTGGAAAGACTGCCGCAGCGTTATCGCGAGCAAGCGCTGCCTGATGTGAAGATCGTCGATTTGGCACAGGTGAATTTCGGCAGCATGTATCCGTTCTCACCGCCATTACTCGATGCCATCGAGGATCGTTTGCGCAGGCATGAGCAGTCCGTCCTGTTTTTGAATCGCAGAGGAATTGCCACGTCACTGCTGTGTCTGCAGTGCCGGCGCCGCATTGTTTCTCCCGAATCGCAATTGCCGTTTACGGTTCATCAATCGCGTGACGGTCGGCCATACTTGCTCGATCACACATCAGGACTCACGGCTGATGTGCCGAACCTGTGTCCGCATTGTCAGAGTACCAAATTGCTTGCCGTCGGAGCGGGGACTCAAAAAGTAGAAGATATTCTGCGCCGTAAGTTTCCGCAGGCCCGCATTCTGCGTGCCGATGCCGATACGTTGGCACATCCGGAACAGATGCGCGAACTGCTGCACATGATGCGCGAACGAAAAGCAGACATTCTTTTGGGGACACAGTCGGTCGTGAAGGGATTGGACCTTCCGGAAGTGACGCTCGCGGCCGTCATTCTGGCGGATGTAGGACTATCACTTCCCCATTTTCGCGCCGGAGAGCGCATTTTCCAGCTCCTTACACAGCTGACGGGACGCAGCGGCCGGGCCAAACAGGGTGAGGTGATCATCCAAACATTCCGGCCCGATGCACCCGAAATTGTGGCCGCATCGAAACACGAGACGGAGAAATACCTGGATCAGGAATTGAAGTTGCGTACCTACACCGGTTATCCGCCGGCACAGGAGATGGTGCGCCTGATCGTGCGTGACGACATGGGTGGGGTGCAGGCGAAAAAATTGACCATGCAGCTGCAGCAAGCCATCGATGCCCAAACACTCCGCATCACCGCCAAGTGTGCGCCTACTTTTTTTGGCGGCGGCAAAGTGTGGCAAGTCCTGTTGCGCGGCGAACATCCCCGCGAATTGCTTCGTGATCGCGCGGTAGGCGATGCAGTGATCGATGTCGATCCGATTGAAACCGTCTGACAGGAATGACTAGAGACGACGGGCTCGTCGTAGAGTATATTTTATGGTGACTTTTTTCTTTCCTCTCCCCTCATGTCCACCTTCCCCCGTCTGCTCGCCGAAGCAATTGGCGCCTTTACGCTTACACTGGTCGTCTGGCTGTCGCTCGCACATCCTGTTCCATACTCCACACCGATAGGAGCCGCACTTACACTCGGCATTTTCGTGTATACAATTGGCACGTTCAGCGGTGCGCAACTCAATCCTGGCGTGACCATCGGACTCTGGAGCATCGGAAAGATGCACTACCGCGAGGCGGTCATGTATATCGTGGCACAGTTCATTGGCGCAATCTTGGCGTCGGCCCTTGGTACAGCCGTCTTCGGCGCTCTCGCAAGCATTCAAACGACTCCCGGATACCAGCCGTATATCGGCGAAATTCTCGGCGCTTTCCTGCTCAGTTTCGGCGTAAACTCAGTCGTCCATAAGCGTGCCGAAGGCGCTCCAGCCGGATTGGTGGTCGGTGGATCGTTGCTTCTCGGTATTTATGTCGCTGCGTCCTTCTCCAACGCCGTGCTGAACCCTGCGGTCGCATTGGGACTGGGACTCTTCTCCGTACCGTATCTTCTGGCGCCGATCGTGGGTGCTGTCGCAGCCGCCTGGTTGTATCGCTATCTTCACAGCGGCTTCCCCGCAACGCGTAAGTGATGCAGTGCGATACCGGTCGCCACTGATACATTGAGCGATTCTTTTTGTCCGAGCATCGGAATCTTCAGAATCACATCGGACAATTCCATCAATGATTCGGGCACACCATCGAGCTCATGACCGACAACGAGGCAGACTTTGTCCAGAGGATCATACTCTTCGAGTGCGATGGCGGTATCGGTCAGTTCCAGTGATGCGATCGTCCATCCTTCCTGCTTCAGTTGCTGCACGATCGGCAGCGGATCGACTGCATGCTCCCATGGAATAAATTCTTCGGCACCCAGCGCGGTTTTCGTAATTTCCTTGCGCGGCGGATGCCCGGTGTAGCCCGTCAGATAAATATGCTCGACGGCAAACGCATCGGCCGTCCGGAAAAAGGCTCCTACATTCCAGAGCGAACGGACATTATAAGCGAGCAACCGAATGGAGCGTTCCATACTTAGGAGAGAAGTTCCAGCGTGCTGGCATGCGGGTTGTAAAAGACTGTCAGCAGCAATGACTGAGACAATGCCTGCTCGTCCAGCTGTCCTCCAACCGCATAGCAAACACCGGTCATGCTGCCTTCCCCAAGAGACGTTGCGCCGGTATCGGGTTCATCACGACGAAGATACAAGGTGCCCTGCGAAAATTGCTCGGCCTTTTGTTCGGCAAGCTGCGTTGCTTCTTTTCTAGAAGCATCCCATCCCATTAATTTTCCATTCTGGCGGATAACTGCGCGTTCTTTATTCGCGTTGAACAAGGTGAGATCGTCCAAGACCGCGCGAGGGTTTTGATGTGACAGCGAAAAATACCTGTATTGCTTCAGCTGTAAGTGCGGCGCATATTTGCGCGCCACCGCTTCCACCGTGCGTTCTTCGTTATTCACGATGATGGATTCGATAAAAATTTCGAGGCCGTCGCCTTTTCGCTTCGGCACGTTATGCGGAGTTGCGTGCTTCGTCACAGGGATACTGGCTGTTTTTTTTCCGCTCTCGATCCAGTTTTTGAGCGATGAAAAATACGCTGCACCATGGGGTGTCCTTTCCGGATGCGGCATGATGGCAATGACATTTCCCTGTGCGTTACAAATACCGGCAATCGCATAATGGGAACCATTGGGCGTAATCATCGGATCCACGGAGACCTTTCCCTTCTCATCGCAATAGGAGAATGCGATCTGATTGTTTTGGCGCAGCTCGGCAATCAGATCCTTGTCTTTGGTTGTAAACCGTCCCTCACCATGCGCAATTGGCAGATGCATGGCCCCTTCCCAAGCGCTCGTAGCGCAGCGGTCTTTATCGCAGGTCGGTGTCATCCAAATCCATTCGCTCAAAAAACCGGTAGCATGAAAACCGTTGCCTTCGGCAATCGCATTGCGCGCCAGGCTCATTTGCAAATCGCCTCCCAGCGGAATCAATCCGCTCTCCACCAATATTTGCGCGCCATTGCAGTTCCCTATCACGACTTTTCCGGCTTCCGATTCCCGACCGATAAAGTCCATCAGCGAATCGCGACCCGCTACCATTCCGGAGCGTCCACGGTCCTCATAACTGAAACCTCCGACCAAAAAATATCCGTCGACATCTTGTAATTTTGCCCGATCATCGTTCCATCGAAAAAACACCGGCGTCATGCCCGCCTCACGAACGGCGCGCATCGATTCGACTTCGCAGTTGTTGCCCGGAAAGGAAATGACGGCGATCGTGGGCTTTTTCATGATCGTAGTGTACTTAAAAACGAGGAGGGAGAAAGAGCTGTCTTGCCACCCGCGGGCTGTAGTCCAACTTCCTTATTTCCAATGGCTCTTTGGCCCTTCCCCGTGTCGGCACACGGGCGGGCCGGGGAAGGTGCCCCAGAGGGCGGATGGGGTACGGCAAGAGCGCACGATGAATCGGACAGGTTGCACTAACGGCGGAGAAAGCGACAGCGCCATGCTGAATATCTTCTACATGCTCATGTAGCGATCATTGGCTTAGAGCTAAACCTTCATCACTTCTTCCTCCTTCTTCGTCGCTGCCTGGGCCACTTTCTCGTTCGAGTCGTCGACTGCCTTTTGCAGTTCCTCGAGCAGCGTCTCCTTCACGTCCTCATCCTTTTCCTGCTTGATGCCATCATGGCTGTCTTGGCGTGATTTGCGGATCGAGATGCGAGCTTCTTCGGCAAGCTTGTTGACGATTTTTGTCAGTTGAATGCGTCGCTCCTCGGTCATAGGTGGCAATGAAATGCGGATGTACACGCCGTCGTTCGTCGGGTTCATGCCCAAGTTGGCCTGCTGTAATGCCTTATCAATATCATTGATGATGCTGCGGTCCCACGGCTGGATCGTGATGGTGCGCGCATCGGGAACCGAGATCCCCGCAACGGCTTTAAGAGGCTGACGCTGTCCGTATGCTTCGACTTCGATATGCTCGACCAAGGCACCGCTCGCTCGACCGGTCTGCAGTTTGGCGAACTCATTGTGAAGGTGGGCCAGAACTTTTTCGACACCGGCATGGAATGAAGCGATCTTGGGATCCATAGGAGAAGGAGGAATAAATTAGGAACGGACGAGCGTACCAATTTTTTCACCGCGTGCGGCCTTGAGCAAAGCACCGGTCTGGTTGAAGTCGAACACGATGATCGGCAAACCTTGTTCTTGACACAAACTGAAGGCGGCCTGATCCATGATAGCCAGATGTTTCTCGAGAGCTTGTTGATAGGTGAGCGTCTCGAAGCGCACTGCATCTTTATGCTTGTTCGGATCTTTGTCGTAGATCCCATCCACATTGGTGGCCTTAAGCAGAACATCACAACTCATTTCGAGTGCGCGCAATGCAGCGGCGCTGTCGGTGGTGAAGTACGGATTGCCTGTTCCGCCTCCGCAAATGACGATACGACCTTTTTCTACGTGTCGCAGAGCGCGCCGCTTGATGAACGGCTCTGCCAGTTGGGGAATATCGATAGCGGACATCACGCGTGTCTCGCAGTTCTGTTCCTCCAGAGCCGACTGAAGAGCCACGCTGTTCATCACCGTTGCCAACATGCCCATCGCATCACTTGCCGTCCGCTCGATTCCGCTCTCCTTGGTATCGCGGTAGCGCCAAATATTACCGCCACCCACGACAATCACAATTTCCAGCCCCAGCGCGGCGACCTCGGCGATCTGCGAACCGATGTGTTCGAGTGTTGGTCGATCGATACCATACTCATGATCCCCGGAAAACACTTCGCCCGAGAGTTTGAGCATGATGCGCTTGTAGGTCATAGTATTAGGTTGTGGGAGGAGATGAGTCGGCTTGATGCGAAGCAGCCGGATCTTTGCCAGCATACTGCTCGCGCTTGGCTTTGCCCACACGGTCTTCGTGAACCAATCGGCCCAATTCCCGCGCCAGCTTCGCGACCGTATTCACCATTTGTCGCCACGCCTCGCGGAGCGTCATCTCCCGTCGCGAGAGCGGTCCGATAAACGCCACATCATTCCATTCGCCCTGCGCAGCGCCGATAAAGCCGATTACCATGCCCGCCAGCACGAAGAGCTCCAGAAAACGACCCACCAGCGGAATGAACCATAAAGGAAGAGAGATCAGAAAAAGAATCACTGCCTGTCGGCTGTGGAACCGAACGAAAGGTGAATCACGACGCAGGAGGAAAATGATCACCGATAACACAGACACGTAGCTGAGCGCTGCAATGTCTTTGTTTTCGCGCACATCATCCGGACTTCGCACGTTCTCCACGGCAGGTGATGGTTTGTGCGGATCAGTCATCCATCAAAGCGTAGCAGATACTGCATAATCCTACTATTTGGATGCACTTCATAATTCACCTATCTTCCTCCATACTTCTCGTATGCCCCGGTAGCTCAGTTGGATAGAGCAAGACCCTTCTAAGGTCGAGGTCACAGGTTCGACTCCTGTCCGGGGTACCATTCGACTCCGCCCCCTGATGCCTCGCTCATGATCCTCGCTCTATGACGCTCGGGCCACGTATTACTAGCCATTTTGATTCCTAAAAAATGGGGGCAGCGTGAGCTGTAATGCTGCCCCCGGTTCCTGACGTTCGTGCCTGGTCAGGAGATCCAGTTTTGGAACCGGACCATATCAGGTGCCTTACCAACGGATTCTCACATGAGAAAAAAATCGTTGAGGCCAGATAACTATCTGGTGTTTACTGATTTATGTCAATTTTGAATCGTACCGCTCTACAGTTTTTCGCATGTAGTGGGGAAAAGTGACCATTAACAGATATCAGATGCTTCAAAGAGTTATTTTTACTATTAGGAACACAGATTGCGTGCTTGTCAAAATCACTTGACTATGTTGCCATAACTCCTTACTCTCTCATTACTATGAAGCACCTCTCCCCCCTCACGATCGTCTCGGTTGTCACGATGGCAGCCCTTTTTATTCCCGCTGCGCAGGCTGCGGAGACATGTAAGTGTCTGAACTCTTCCGGCGGTTTGTGTACCAATATGATTTGTACGCAATCGTCCTCGTCGACTACGACCAAAACGACGACCAAGAAGAAAAAGACCCAAGATGTGTCGGTTCGTATAACGAACAATAGTTCGGATGTACTGCCTGGCGACACGGTCAGCTTCAAAATCAAGATCACGAACGACAATGATGTAGATGCACAGGTCGATGTCGTCGCTACATTGGATCGCTATCTCACCTTCGTTTCGGCATCGGATAGCGGCGATGATGTCTCCAGCAGCGAAATCGATTGGGACAGCGTAGACATCAGTGCCAACGACACATTGACGCTTACGTTCCGTGCACGTGTCAAAACCAATGTGCCAAGCGGCCGTTCGCTTAAAGTACAAGTGGATGCCGGCAACGATAGCGATTCCGCAAACGTCTACGTGAGCGACATCAATTGCAATAACAACTATAATAATGGCAATAGCAGCAGTTATTATAATGGCACCAATTGCTGCAACAACGGTTATTCGTCCACCACCAACTGCAATAACAACAATGGAAGCAATACGGTGACGATGAACGTCACCACGTCCAGTGACACGGTGCAGCAGGGCGGCACGTTGACCTATATCCTGAATCTGAACAGCAATGCCAACTACGATGCGACGACCAACATTTACGCCACGCTTGATCCAAATACCACCTTCGTTGCAGCTTCCGACGGCGCAACATCCATCGGTTCTAATGTCGTTCAGTGGAATAATCTCCGCATCAATCAGTACAGCTCCAAGCAAGTCACTTTACAAGTTCGCGTAAGTTCCAACGCTTCTCTTGGTTCGTCTCTGTACTTCCAGGCCAATGCGAATGGATACAATGCCTCCAAGACAACGACCGTTGGTACGACGACAGGCGGTGATATTTGCACCTACTACAACACCTACCTGCGTGTGAACTACGATGACTACTGTGATTCACGTCACCAGCATTCTGTACGCTAATTCGTTTCTTTTCGATTAAAAAAATCCGCCTTCCCAGGCGGATTTTTATTTTCTGACAGTTGCATGCATCTGGAACGTCCTCTATAGTTAGACACCCTAACAATTAAAGAATCAAAGCTTATTTCCTTCCTCTCACACGTGTGCCTGCTACTGATACCCCTCAAGAAATCCTTCCGCCGCAGTCACCGCTCAGCAAATGGATGAGCCTCGTCGTGCTCGGCTTGGCATTGTCGATCATTATCATCGACACCACGTTGCTCAATGTTTCGCTGCGTACGATCATCGAAGAACTTCATACGGACATTCATAAGTTGCAATGGGTTATTTCGGCCTACGCACTCACCCTCGCGGCATTGACGATTACCGGCGGACGATTGGGCGATCTGTTCGGCCGAAAGCGCATGTTCGTCCTCGGTGCGATTATTTTTGCAATCGGCTCGTTCATCGCTTCGATCAGTCATTCGGTCGGCATGCTTTTGCTTGGCGAATCGTTTATCGAAGGCATCGGCGCGGCTCTGATGATGCCGGCAACCGCATCGCTTCTGGTGGCAAACTTTTACGGGCGCGAGCGTGCCATCGCTTTTGGCGTGTGGGGCGGACTCGCCGGAGCGTCATCGGCGATCGGACCGATTTTGGGCGGGTACCTCACCTCCAACTTCAGCTGGCGCTGGGGATTTCGAATCAATGTATTTGTGGCGGCGATTTTGGTTATCGGCTCTGTGTTGGTGCGCGATTCACGCGATGATTCCCGACGACCATCGCTCGATGTGTTCGGCGTGATTCTATCTGCCATCGGCCTCACGGCAATTATTTTCGGAATTATCGAAGCATCCACCTACGGCTGGTTCTTTGCCAAACAATCATTTGCTATTGGCGGCTGGACACTGCCTTTAGGTGCTCTGTCGGTCGTCCCTTTTTCACTCGTACTGGGCGCAATTTTTCTCCTCCTTTTCGGACTGTGGGAGCTACGCCGCGAACGTGCCGACAAAACGCCGCTCGTCTCACTGGGCATTTTTCGCAATCATCAATTCACATCTGGCGTGATCACGACGGGCATTATTTCGATCGGTCAGTCCGGCATTATTTTTGCCATACCGGTCTTTCTGCAGGGAGTGCGCGGTCTCGACGCGCTCCACACGGGTCTCGCTCTTTTGCCGCTCTCATTGGTTATGCTCATCGTAGCGCCGCTCTCGGGCGTACTTACTCGCTACACCACTGCCAAGCGCCTGGTGCAGATCGGACTGTTCATCAATTTTGTCGCGATTCTTGTGTTGTACTGGACGCTCAACCCCGATACGACTCCGTGGCAACTGGCACCGGGTCTGGGTCTGTACGGCTTGGGGATGGGATTCGTAATGGCACAGATCAGTAACCTTTCGCTATCCGCAGTTCCGGTCCGCGAAGCCGGCGAGGCATCGGGTATCAACAATACACTGCGACAAATCGGTCAATCACTTGGCTCGGCCATTATCGGTTCGGTGCTGCTCACCGTAATTGCAACGAATGTGCAAAGTAGTGTGGCAGCAAGTCCGGATATTCCGGCTGATCTTCGTCCCGAACTGACGACGACGCTCACGCAGAGCGCCGCGGATCTCAACTTTTCGGAGCTTGCCGGCAATCCAAACCTGTCGCCTGCCGTTACGCAGGAGATTCAAACCATCATGAAGGATTCGATGACGGAAGGAAATCGTCAATCGTTGCTCTATACAGCCCTGTTTTCATTCCTCGGATTCCTTACTGCATTCAGTCTGCCCAATCGAAAACTGGAGCAGCAGGAAAAAGCGACCGCCGTCGCAGGACATTAAAACTATTCTCGACAACAAAAAAGAGGCGCCCATAGTAGGCTCCTCTTTTTTTTAAATTTTTATTCGGGCAATTCCAGATTGAGCGGACGACTCTGTGACTGGAGCCACAGACGTTGCAAATTGAATCCAATGGCGGCGCCGTTGGCGACGATCAGATACGGAAGAAGTATGTAGAGCATGAGGGTTTGTGTGAATGTTTCCAGATAGTATAGCAGAAAATCGGCCAACGGACAAGGCTATGGCCGGACTCTGTCGTCTCTTATCGGTCAGCGCCTGACCAATACCCCCGCCGCCGCTCCGGAAATAAATCCCAAAAGGCTCGTAACGCTAAAAACAATAAGCAAATTAGTGTCAGTTGCCGATTCGGGCGTCGAAATGGCAAGGGAGGCGGTAGATTCGGTGAGGCACAGAGCGCTGCAACCATCACCCGTAATACGATTGCCGTCATCACACTGTTCAGATCCCTGTACGATTCCGTCACCACAGAATATCCCCGCAAATGAAGACACTGATGAAGATGACGACAATGACTCGACCGCCAGCAGCGTACAATTGGAGGAGCATTGCGGGCCTCCGTCACATTGCTCTAATGGATCAAGAATCCCATCCCCGCAAAGAGAAAAGACAGAAGTGGAGAGACTGCTCTCTACCAGCACTGACGAATCGGTGAATGCGGACAAAGACGAAGCTGCATCAATAAACGTACATTGTGGTGAGCACGCATCACCACCGTCGCATTGTTCACCGCTATCGACAATAGAGTCGCCACAGCGAGGTAACTCACAGGATATTCGACATGCATCCGGTGCATCAGCATTGTCAGCTCCGCTGTCACATTGTTCCTGCAAATTGGTATCGATTACGCCATCTCCGCAATGTGGAATGGTGCAATTTGACCGGCAACTATTAGGCAAGATATCTGAATTTTTGCTGCCTGTATCGCATTGTTCGCCAGGATCTTTGACACTATTACCGCAAAGGGTACTACCAATCGTTTGCTCCGAAAACGAGGAGGTTGCGGATACACTGACGGGTTCGGCGAAAGGGGAAGACGACGAACTGATTGCGGTTTGTGCGGCAGTTGTTTTTGAAGCACAGGAAGGAAGAAATTTTTGCAGACAGCCGGCGATGCCTTTGGTCGGATCCGGCGGCGTACAAATCGGATCGCCGCACGTGCGTGTTTCGAAACCAAGTTCTTCGTACGGTTGGTTGGTGGCCGGATCGAGAAACATCATCGGTGTCGCCTCGCACTCTTCGCCGACGGCGGGCGTCAGCGTTCCATCGCCGCAGTATTGCAACTGGCAATTTTTTGAACAGCGTCCGAACCCGTTCATGGAGCCGTCGTCGCATTCTTCACCGGTTTCAATCATCCGATCGCCACATATTTGTTTCGCCGTCGTGCTCACCTGATTGGGATCCGGCGTGTACTGCGGTTTGTACGATGTCCCACGGCTTTTGACAATGAGGCTGCTCGAAGAGGATATTTCCGATTGAGCCGATGCAGCAAAATGCGGCCAGATGAGGCTTTGTGCGGCTACGATGACCGCCAAGGTAAGAACCAACGCAGCCGTCAGGAGTGATCTGTCTTTGGGTGTCATTTCATGATATAATACCACAGATGTGATCGCTTGTCTTTAGAACGTTCGCATCATCACACACACTCGCATTCTGTCGACTCTATTGGCCTTTTGGGCCGCTCTCGCTACTCTTCCGCTATGCGCTCCACAAAAATTGTCTGCACGATCGGCCCGGCCAGCAGCGACCCCAAACAATTAGAAGCTTTGATTCGTGCCGGTATGAACGTGGCGCGCATCAATATGTCCCATGGTGCGCAGGAGCAGCATCGTGAAGTTATCCAACATCTGAAAGCCCTTTCGAAAACGTGCGGTTCGGCCGACCAGCCGTGCGTCTCGATTCTGATGGACACACAAGGAGCGGAAATCCGCACCGGTGATCGTGCCGCACCGTTGCAGGTCACTGCGGATCAAATTGTTATTTTTTCGCCACATCCGCTTGAGAATGCGGCCCACGAAGTCATTCAAGTGAACTATGATCATTTTTCGAAAGTCGCCGGTACTGCCGATCAGATTCTGCTCGACAATGGCGAGCTCACCTTTGATTTCCTCTCGGTTGAGGGCGAGACGGTGCTTGCAAAAGCGCAGGACGCCGGATCAATCGGTTCGCGTCGACATGTAAATTTGCCGGGAGCGGATCTCGATTTAGATCCGATCACCGAAAAAGACTGGCAGGATATCAAGTTCGCGATCGACGAAGACCTCGACTTTATTGCCTTATCATTCGTTCAAACCGGCAATGACGTCCAACGGGTAAAAGATTTTTTGGATTCACACGGCAGTTCCATTCAGGTGCTGGCAAAAATCGAAACGCGTCAGGGCGTCGATAATCTCGCCGACATTCTGCGCGTGGCCGACGGCATCATGGTCGCCCGCGGCGATCTGGGCGCCGAAGTTCCCTTCGAACGTGTGCCGGTAATCCAGGACGACATCGTGTCGGCCTGCCGTGAAGCCAGCAAACCGGTCATCGTCGCTACGCACATGCTCGAGAGCATGATCGAGAACCCGATGCCCACGCGTGCCGAAGTGACCGACATCGCGCATGCCGCAACCACCCGTGCCGATGCAACGATGCTTTCGGGAGAAACGGCCGCCGGCAAACATGTGGTCGCGTCACTCAAGGCAATGGACCGTGTGCTCCGGGCGACCGAGGACCACTTGGCACGTGCGGAATCGATGGAGGAATTGGGAATCCACAACAACCGCGAAGCACGAGCCGAAGCAGCAGTCACGTTGGCAACGAGTACCGATGCCGCGGCGCTCGTCGTCGTAACACGCAGCGGCAAGACGGCCCGCGACGTGTGTAAATATCGTCCCATCCGTCCCATTTTTTCATTTTCTCCGGACGAACACATCCAGCGACACATGCATCTGTCTTACGGCATTCTGCCGTTCGTGCTGGACTTCGATGCCGATCCGGAAAAAACCGTTCAGAGAGCAATGAAAATGCTCAAAGAATTATCGCTTGTACAGAAAGGCGACGACGTGATCGTCGTGGCCGATGCCAGAGCGAATGACGTCGATATTCATACAATTCAGGTGAGAACAATTGCGTAGGTACAGCCGAAAAATGCTTGTCCTCTTTGAGCTTCAGATTTCTGCTTTAATTTGTTGTCGATGCGGTCTTCATCGCCACGGCCGGCACTTCGTGTGCGTAGAGAGGATTTTTAACGGCTATCATTGATTGAATTTGGGCATCATTCTGCAGATGGTTCAGCGCCTGGGCTTCGGAAATCTGCATCGATAGAACTTCCTGCTCAAGCAGCGCCGCCGAGCGGTCGCCTTCGAGGTTGCGCAGGTCATATCCTTTTGTTGCGTTCGCATTCTCGTGAAACAAAATGAGCAACGCCAGAATCAGAATCAACGAACCGATACTCACCATCAAGAGCATGGTACTTTGATTTACCATGCGGCCCAGCGACGAGCGACGTGGAGTATCCGGCGAAGAGAAGAGCGACGAGAACACAGCGGAAGTCATAGTAGCAGAGGAAAGGGGAAAAATCACATCACGTGACACGCCGAAGCGCCCGGAGTTTTCCGCTACGGGCTCGCGGATTGCGAGAAACCTCCGCTTCGCTGGGAACAATGGCTTTCCGGGTCAGTAATTCAAAAGCTGCCGGGATCACTACAGCACCTGTTATGTCATTTATAGTAGGAGTCGTCAACGCACGGAATGTTTGTTTTACCATTCGATCTTCGAGTGAGTGGTACGTGAGGATGCCAAAGCGACCGCCCGACTTCAGCAGCAACGGCGCAGCAGCGAGAAGTGCTTCGAGCGCGCCGAGTTCATCATTCACGCGAATGCGAAGTGCCTGGAATATCTGCGGCAATAGAGAAGGCGCGCGATACCCGAATGCCGCTTCGCATACCTGACGAATGCCTGTCGTTGTGGCAACACTCTCCGGTGTTTCTTGAGCCGTGCGGTACAAGATCGTTCCCAGACGCTTCGCCTCACGAAGTTCGCCGTAATCACGCAGCGTCACGTAGATATCACGTTCGTCGGCTTTTTGCAGCCACTCAGCCGCCGTCAGGCCGCTTGTCCGGTCATAGCGCATATCGAGCGGCGCATCGGACCGGAAGGTGAAGCCCCGCTGAGGATCGTCGAAATGCGGTGAACTGACACCGAGATCGGCAAAGATGATATCGAACGCCGGAAGATCCAATTGTCCTATATCTCGAAAGTTGGCATGAACAAATCGAAGTCGATCATCAAATTCTTTCAATGACTCTCGCGCGAGCGATAGATTTTCTTCATCGGCATCCAAGCCGGTCAACATGCCATCAGGTGCTGTCTGCTTCAGAAAGGCGTGCGCATGTCCGCCGAGTCCCAGCGTAACGTCCAGCACGGATTCATGCGACTGAGGTTGGAGAATCGACAATACATCAGCATGACCTGCTTGCTCGTCGCCATTGAGGAGAACGGGAATATGTTGAAGTTTCATGCTGGAACCAGAATAATTGCAGCATACCTTGAATACATAAATTGATCAAAGTTTGAGTGAGGCATCCTAGCCGCCTTAGAAAGTAGGCCTAGTAATACACAATGCTGATTGCTTATACTGGCCCGGCGTGGAGAGGTGCCTGAGTGGTCGAAAGGGCCGCACTGCTAATGCGGTATACGGCGTTAAAACCGTATCGGGGGTTCAAATCCCCCCCTCTCCGCCACGTAAATCGCCTGCGGCGATGTGGCACAGTATCAAAACTTATAGCCTCTGCATGCAATTGGAGCATCGGAAAATAGACGAAGTGGTTTTTGATAGACGACAAAGCTAACGCCCAATGGCTGACTGACCGCCTCAAATTTTTTCAGAATTTCCCGTTGGTCGCGTGTCAGATCAGCGCCCTTGTAATGAGCACAGAGGTGTTTTGCAGGAGGAAGATCGCGCCGGGATACATGGCAGTCATAGCTCATGACATAGTGACCCAAGAGTATCTCGAGTGCCTCTCGCAATGCGGCAATCCGTCCGTGAGGAAGATGAAATTCAGACAGATCGAGATCAAGGTAGAGATGATCGGGGATGTCATTGAGGAAGCCGATGGAGTTGCGAAATGCGCCGTACATACATGAATCAGTTCATTGGCTGTTCAACGTTCCTCGCGATTCTTCTGTATCCGCACCACTCGCACGTTGGATGAGGCATGGGTAGCTCTTCTTTCATCAGAGCCGTTTTTGCTTCGACGAGCGCATCAGCCACCCAGTCGGTGTCCCCTTGATACGGAAGAACCGACAACGTGAATTCCAGACGACCGTCGAATGTGTCGCGTCCGCGGTCGGCGTTGGCAAACACCAGATATCCGACGGGCGACACGGCGAATCCATTTTGACGGAACAGCCACTGGTACATTTCCAGCTGACGCTTGTAACTGTCTTTGCCGCGAAGGTCGACACTCGCTCCCGCGACGGTGCTCGTCGCTTTGTAATCGACGATCATCAGTTGCCCATCCGTATCCACCCATACGTCATCCACCGCACCGAAGAAAAGAAAGTTCGACGGCTCATGTAAAAAAGAAATGCCACGCTGCGCATCACGCCATTGTGCGAGATCCGGATGTTGCAACGGCAACGCTTCCACATCGTAGAGCTGCATCAGCGGATGCGCTTCGCCTTTTCCGCGTGATAAATCGAATTCGCGTTTCATCAATTGATCGACGGCGATGTTCAGCGTCGGGCTCGGCCAATCGGGCCGCTCAATCCCAAGTCGTCGATCCAAATAAAAACAGCGCGGGCATTGTAAAAATTGCTCCAGTTTGCTGCGACTGAGCTTAAACGGATGCTGCCCGTCAGCCGGATCAAATATATTGCGTGTGCGTACATTTTCCTCATTCATACATGCATGGTACGACGCCAAGAAGGCCAGCGCCAATAGCATAAAACAGCATGTTTTAAGCGGCACAGCAAAACGAAGTCATCTGAAGGGGTGTTAAGAGTGATATACTTCCTTTCATACTCTTTCTCTTTCCCCCATTTTCTATGGCTCAATTGGTAAAGCCCATCACTTGGATCTTCGGCGTTGTCTTGTTGATCGTCGGAGTCCTGGGTTACATGCAGAATCCCGTATTGGGTCTGTTTGCCGTCGATAATATCCACAATATCATCCACCTGGCGAGCGGTATCGTGGCTCTCGCGGCAGCGGCAACCAGCTATCAAAACTCACGCATGTACCTGATGGTCTTCGGACTCGTGTATGCGCTGGTAACCATTCTCGGATTCCTCAGTCCAAACGGTGTGGTATTGAACCTTATCACCGTCAATACAGCGGACAACTATCTGCATCTGGCCATCTCGATCGTGACGTTGGTCATCGGCTTCGGAAGTCCAAAGGCAATGCGAGTGTAAGTCTGGTAAGCATGTTATGAACCCCGACTGAATCGGGGTTCATTTTTTACTTATAAATCTTCCTCAGGCGCCTTTCTTTTGCAAAAATGAACGCAGCTGTTTAAGACCGCGATGGATGCGGACTGAAATCGTATTGGCTGACTCACCCGTAATTTCGGCGATATCGGCCGGATTAAGACCGTCCACATATCGCATGATCAACACTTCACGGTAGTCAGGTTCCAAATTTGAGAGGGATGCAACGATAGCCGACTCATCCACTTTTCTCTGCATTTCGGGCATCGCATCATAAGAAGGATCCAACCCTTTGGCCTGCAGATCATCGAGCGATACTTCCTTCTTTTTGCGCACGTAGTCGATGATGAGATTGTTCGCGATGCGATAGAGAAACGCCCGCATATTATCGACTTTCTTTCCATCCGTCAGATACTTCCACGATCGCATGAATGTTTCCTGCATCAGTTCCTTCCCCAGTTCACGGTCGAATACGCGAAAATAGCAGTGCCTGAAAATGGCGTCCGAGTAATCGCGATACGCGTTCTCGAACATCTCTTCGATGCTTTGCTGGGATTCATCCATAATACAGAGATAGAGTAGCGGCATTCAGGATAGAACTGAAGGAGTCCGCAGTGTTTTTTATGCGAGCATTAGGACGAATGAATTCGGCGTTTCTTTCAAAAACCGTTCCATTGGGCCTGAAAAGACTTTCTTTCCAACTGAAGCATTGTGCTACAGTACTGCGGTGGCATCACAATCCGTCATCGGCTTCGATTTAGGCGGAACGAAATCAAGCATCGGCCGTTTCGATGCGGAGACGGGCGCTTTACTGGAATCCCGTCGCTATCCGACGGATGCAAGCCGGGGATTTTTGGCGGTACAGAAGGAAATGATCGATGCCATTCAAACAATGCGCACACCGGATACGGTGGCAGTTGGAGTCGGCGTTCCGGGTTTGGTTCGTGCGGCCGATGGAGTGGTTTTGCACACGCCTAATATTCCCGATGGAGTTGATATTCCATTGCTGCACATCCTTGAACAGGAACTGAAGCTTCCGATTGTCGTCGAGAATGACGCCAATTGCTTCACGTTTGCCGAAGCTTCACACGGAGCCGGCAAAGGATTGCCGGTGGTAGTGGGGATCACGCTGGGGACGGGAGTGGGCGGCGGCATCGTGATAGACGGACGGATTTTTCGCGGCGCCAACGGTTTCGCGGGCGAGATCGGCCACATGTTGTTGATGCCGGGTCAGCCCCCGTACAAAACAAAAGATCTGCGCGGGGATGTGGAGCAATTTTTATCGGGAACCGCCATTGGGGCGCGATGCACGGATGCCGATACTCCCACCGATTATTTCAACGGCGAAGCATGCGCTTTTCTGCGACCGGATTTGTTTAAGGAAGTAGCCTGGCTCTGCGCAAGTCTGATACATTTGCTCGATCCGTCGGTGATCGTCTTCGGCGGGAGCGCAGGCAAGGCGTTGGAAAAACATCTGCCGGTCATTGCGAAAGAACTAACTACGTGGGTGCTGTCTCCCATGCCAGTCCCGCTGTTACGCGTGGCGGCGGCGGACCATCCGGATATGCTCGGTGCAGCGCTATTGGCATTAAAGGTATTGTGAAGAGCCGTTCCCTTCGTCCATCACCTCAGTTCCTTCTGTTTCCTCGGTTACCTTTTACTCAGCCCAATCGGCATGAAAGCTGCCTTCGCAGTCGGTACGCTCGAAGGTATGGGCGCCGAAAAAATCGCGTTGCGCCTGGATAAGATTCTGCGGCAGTTGAACACGACGGAGCGAATCGTAATACGCAAGAGCCGAACTCAAAGCGGGGACCGGAACGCCGGTTTGGATGCATGCCGATACGAACGTGCGGAAGGCGGTTTGCTTCTCGCCGCCGAAGCGATGGAAAAACGTTTCCTGTTCGGTCGTATTTCTATCGGATTCATCTGCGAATACCTGTTGAAAATCGGGAAGTAACGCTGATCGTATGATGCAGCCTCCGCGCCAGAGGCGGGCAATCTCGCTGCGCTGAATGCCCCACTTGTGTTCATCGTTTGCTTTCGCGATCAGCTCAAAACCTTGCCAGTACGTGAGCAGAAACGACAGCTCCAGCGTTCCACTGATCATCGGAATCAGAATATCGTTGAGCGAAGGCGGAACTGTGGCCGGCGCCGGCAGAAAGCACTGACCTCTCATGCGCAGTAACTTGTCGCCCGAAAGAATGCGGGCATCCACGGCCGCTGTGATGGTGGGGATAGCTACTCCCACATCCATCGCCACGTCGGTAGCCCACTTTCCGGTCCCCTTCTGACCCGCCGCGTCACGGATGAGATCGAGCAGGTAGCCCGAACCTGATTCGTCTTTTTTGCGAAAAATCTTGGCCGTAATATCGAGCAAGAAAGAAGCGAGGACTCCGTCGTTGAAATCCGAGAAGATTTGCTCGAGTTCCGGCGGATACAGATGACCCGCCGAGCGCAGCAAGTCGTACACTTCGGCAATAATCTGCATCAGGCCATACTCGATGCCGTTATGGACGATCTTGACGAAATGCCCCGATCCGCCGCCACCGACGTAGCTGACACATCGGCCGCCATCACCATCGCTGGCCGCCATCTTCCGGAGTAATGGCTCGATTTTTTTGTACGATTTTTCGTCCCCGCCCGGCATCAAACTCGGACCATGCAATGCACCTTCTTCGCCGCCGCTCACGCCCATGCCGAGCAGGTGGATTCCTTTCTTCGTCAGCATTGCCTGACGTCGTTCCGTGTCACGAAAATGACTGTTTCCGCCATCGATCAAAATATCACCCTTCTCCAAGTGGGGCATGAGTTCCTTGATAATGTCATCAACCGCCTCTCCGGCTTTCACCATCAGCAAAATGGCACGCGGCGTTGGCAGTGCCTCTTCGAGTTCGGCGAGAGAATGACAGGCAATGAACGTCCCCTCTTTGCCATGGGCCTTCATGAAGGCGGTTGTTTTTTCGGCGGTCCGATTATACACGGCAACCGTCGCTCCATTGCGCGCCGCGTTGCGCGCAAGATTCGCACCCATCGTACCGAGGCCAACGACTCCGAGTGTTTGCATATGTCTTGATCGTACAAGGTGTGGGCAGGGGGCTACAAGTGCAGCAAAGAAAAGATGAAGCACACGATGAATCGACTTGCTGCCACTTGTCCGCGTAGAAAGCGACAGCGCCCTGCTAAATTTTCTGAATGATCAGGGGGCGAGCAGCTATTTACTCACCTTTTCCCAATCACTCAAAAATTTCTTCAAACCGTTATCGGTGAGCGTGTGCTGCGGCAATTTTTGGAAGACATCATAGGGAACAGTGGCGATATGAGCACCCAGACGCGCGGCATCCACCACGTGACGCGGATGGCGAACGGATGCTACCAACACTTCGGTGGCGAATGCAGAGTGATTCCAGACTTCCATGATTTCGGCGATGAGCTGCATGCCGTCTTCGCTGATGTCGTCGAGCCGGCCGATGAAAGGGCTGATAATGCTGGCCCCCGCTTTGGCGGCGAGGATCGCCTGCGCCGTTGAGAATACGAGCGTGACATTGGTCCGAATTCCTTTCGACGAAAAATACGACACGGCCTTCAGTCCTTCGACGGTCATCGGCACTTTCACCACAACATGCTTGTGCCAACTGGCGTACTCCTCTCCCTGCTTTTTCATACCTTCGAGATCGGTAGCGGTTACCTGCGCACTCACATTCGGCACGTGCTTGCACATCTCAAGTACCGTCGCTTTGAAATCTTTTCCTTCTTTTAGAACAAGAGACGGATTGGTGGTAACGCCATCCAGGACGCCCCATCCGGCTACTTCGGCAACCTGTGCCACGTTCGCCGTGTCCATGAAGAGTTTCATACGAAGAGAGGAAATGAAGCAAAACGCTTTGCGGCAGTGCGACAACATCCTCTATCGCAGCTACTTTACTTCACGATAACGGTACCCGTATCGGAAGGCTTAGCGGCGTTATGGTAGCCGAAGGTACCCGTTTGGGTAAACGTGAAAGAATACGTATCACCCGAAAAGAGCTGGTTGGAAGTTGCAAAACCGGCCGCCGACTGGTTCTTATCAGCCGTCAGTGTTATCTGACTGCTGCTTTCGTTCACAAAGGTGATCTTGGTTCCGGCTGGCACCGATACCATGGAAGGACTAAACCCGCTGTCCGAATACGTGATCGATTGTTCGAGAATGGCAGCCGTCGAGGAGCTGGCCGACGAAGCCGGATTGCCTTGGTCTACGCTCAGCGAACTGGAATTTGAGATAGTCAAAGAGGAAGACGAAGAGGGCATGGAAGATGCGATGCTGCTGCGTGAAGAGTTGGATATGGAAGACATTGAAACGGAACTTCGACTGGAACTTACCGAGCCATATTTGGCTTTTGCACGCATGGCGACCGTCACCATCTCGGCGCGCGAAATGTGATCGTAGGGCCGAAAGTGCGCAGCGGTTTGCCCCTGCATATTCCCGTCGCCGCGCACCACTCCATCGCGCGTGAGCGCTGCAATTGCCGGGGCATACGAAGTGCTGGCGTCCACATCGGGATAGAATGTCTGATCGGCAGCTATAGTCTGATTCACCCTAAATGCATCGGCAATCAATGCCGCCACTTGAGCACGCGTTGCAGGCGCATTCGTCGACGGTGGATTGCCTGACACATACAGACTGAAATGATTGTCATTCGCCACGTACAGATACGGAACAGTCCAATAATCGCCGACGGGAGAGGCGTAGCGGCTTGTATCATAGCCTGCGCTCAGCACGGCAATCTTGAGTGCCTCACCGACAGTCACCGGATCTGCGGGTTTGAAAAAGCCGGTGAAGCCGCCACTAGCATCTTTGTAGCCGGTAATAACACCGAGCTCCACGGCAGCCTCTACATCACTCCGATACCAGGCATCAGCAGGAACATCCGTAAAAGCGATGGCGTTCGCTATGGCCGTGCCGACCGGCTGGAGAGCACCTGCAACGAGCGCCAAGCTGAGTATGAAAAGCAGGGAGGTGGAGGTTTTCATAACAAGTGAGGAAAGAGGAACAGGTGTACAGATAAAGCATTCGCTTGCACGTCGTATGGGACGTACAATTGCTCTCTCCCTTACGCCAAATACCCCGCACATTTGGAAGCGAAAGAGTGCAGCACTTCCTCCGTCCACTTCTACTATGAATCTCCGTCGACGCATGCATTTGTGGCCCGCTGTCATTATCCTTCTGCTCATCGTCATCAGTACCATCATCTGGTTCCACCGCCATCCGTACGCGAAGAACGTCGTGTACGATTTTCCGCTTGTACAAGAGGCGCAGAGAACGGTCGACAACCTGACGGGAAATGGAATCGGATCGGCCGTCACGGTGGGCGATTATTTATCCGAGAGCGGGACAACCGCCGGACACACTGCTTCTCCAGCTGTAGTCGAGTCCCTGCCGCCTTCCATTCGCATTCAAGTGCCGTTCATGACACAGGCACCCAAAGGCAATTGGGATCTTCCGTATCAGGAAGCGTGCGAGGAAGCGTCATTGATTCTGCTCGATCATTATTTGCAAGGAAAATCGATCACCGCTGATCAGATGGACAAAGAAATCGTCAATCTGGTGAAAGTTGAAAATGATACGTTTGGCTACAGTGCGGACATCACCATCGAACAACTGAGCAAAGTGGCGAAAGAGTATTTGGGGTACGACACCGAACTCTTTTACGACTTTACTATTGATGACATGAAAAGCCTGCTGGCCGCAGGTCATCCGATCATCGTGCCGTTGGCCGGACGCGATATCGGTAATCCACACTACCGGGGACAGGGACCGTGGTATCACATGCTCGTCATTACCGGATATGATGCGCAAAACTTCGTCACCAACGACGTCGGCACCCGGGTCGGCGAAGGGTACGAATATCCATACCACGTTCTGTTCGATGCCATCCACGACTGGAACAACACGAATCAGGAAATTCACAGCGGCAGACGCGTGATGATGATCGTCAAAAGGAAAGAATAGGAACAGCGCTCTGCATTTAGACAACCATCGCTGTTTGGGTCTCTCTCACTTCAGCGTCCAACGTTCTCTGTTCATCGCGAAGTAGTTCCAAAGACGTCCGCAGATGGGTCACAAGTTCCTGTTGGGCCGAATAGAGCTCTTTCTTCTTTTGGTCTTTTCGAGATTTGATTGAGCTATCACTGCTCGTGGGCGACAATCCATTAAAATCGCCTCTAAGGCTTTCGATTTTGCGTTCGATGGACTCTTTCTGCTGAATCATGTCACGGATTTTGCCGACAAAGTACGCATCAGTGGGCATGTATATATTTTGACGGGCAGTTTTGGTATTCATTACATATAAACGAAAGAAATGTGTCTTTACCATGACAAGAGCGGCACTTACACTCGGGATATGCCACGAACACGACCACCACGCTCGGCAATTGTCGGGCAAGACTCCTCCGTTGTTCCCTTTTCTGCACAGCGAGTGCTCGGCGTTGAATCCGAAATCGAGACTGTCTGGATCGGACCCGATGAAGCGCTTCCTCTGAACGAAAGTGACCGGCGCGCGTATGCGTTGGCTCATACCATCATGAAGCATCTGTGCATAAGTGCTCCCCTCAAACACCAGTCCGGACATCCCGGCGGGCCGCTGTCAGCTTTCACATTTGCGTACGGCATCGCACGGCACCGCGATCCGCACAAGGATGCGGCGCTGCGCATGAGTGCCGGGCACCTGTCACTGCTCGGTTATGGTTTGCAGTATCTATCAGGCAAAGGCGTTGACGATCCGAGGCTCGCGTCACCACAGGCCATCATCGATTACTTCCGTGTGCCGGACGGACTCCCCGGTCATGTGGAAGCCGGTGTGGGCGACATCCCATTTGGTTTCGGCCCGCTTGGCAAAGGACTAAGCAGCGGCGTGGGCCATGCCTTGGGCTGGCAGTTACAAGGACGGGACGGCATCACGGATGTGCTGATGGGTGACGGCGACTCACAAGAGGGACAGATCATGGAAGCGGCACGCATCGCGTCCAAGCACAAGCTCGATCATTTGATGCTGCATGCGGATGTGAATGACATTCAGTTGAGCGACATCCCGTCGAAAGTCGCCGCCAGTGACTTGGCTGCCATTTTCCAGGCGATGGGATGGGCGGTGATCGAAGTGCAGAACGGCAACGACCCGGCTCAGGTGGAAGCCGCTCTGCAGTACGCAGCGGGACTCGTGGGCAAGGGACGCCCCATTTTTCTGTGCTACTACACGACGATGGGCTACGACATTCAGCCGATGATGGACGCAGCGAATAAAGGCTCGGCCGAATATCACGGCTCGCCAATGAAGAAAGAATTGGCCGATGTTGAACTTGCCAAGCTTCCGACCCTGGAGCAAGTGACCAAAGATTACGAACCGTACCGTCAGGCACTCGGTAAAAAAAATGTTCCATTCAAGCGGTCTCCCCTCTCGCCCCTCCTCAAAGCTCCGCGTGAAATCACCACCGAGAAAGGAGCGGTGCGAAAAGATTTCGGCGCCGTGCATATCCGCAATCTGATGAAAACCGACGAGCGCATTATTGTCCTGCATGGCGACCTAGCCGGATCCGGCGGGTTCGACAAAGTGGAGCATGAATTTCCGACTCGTGTGGTCAACTGCGGAGCGGCCGAAGCGAATATGTACATGATGGCAGCCGGCTTGCGACAGTCGGGCATGCTCGCCCTCACCTATACGTTCGCCGCGTTCGGCACCAACGAAGCACGGGCAAATGCGCGACTCATCGATATCAATTCAGCCCATACTCCGTGTTCGGTGTTACATGATTGCACGCACTCCGGCTTGAGCGTCGGTGAAGACGGCGAAACACACCAGGAGCGCAATTACTTGAATATTCCCTTCGACAACACACAGATCTGGATGCCCGGCGACAGCAACCAGGCGGCGGCCGCGGCGGAACGTGCATTGGAACTAGTGGTGGAAGGCCGTCAGAGCGTGTACGTCTTTTCGGCGCGTTCGGGTCACGAGCAACTCAAAACTCCCGACGGCGAACTCATTTACAACCAAGATTATATTTTTGACGGACATGCCGACATTGTGCGGGGGGCTGGTGATATTACCGACCAGGTGACGATCATTGCGACCGGCATTCCTGTTCACGATGCTGTCGCAGCTGCTGATATTTTATGGAAGGAAGAAAAAATTCGCATCCGCGTTCTGAACGTCGGCTGCATTCGCCCGCTCGACTCGAGCGCCATTATTCAAGCTGGATTAGAAACACGCCATCTCGTCGTCGTCGAAGATCACCACAGTGAAGGCGGACTTGCCACCCAAGTGGCCGATGTGATCGCCGACTTCCAATTGCCCTGTAGTTTGCGCCGCCTGGGAGTGAATCACTATTTCCCGTCAGGAACTGATAAAGACTTGAAGTTCCTGGCCGGTTTGGACGTCGACAGTATTATGGACGCCGTACAAGACGAAATGCATAAAGAGGTAAGCGGCGGCGAGGATGCGTTCGTCACATCGGTATTCGCCATGCTCCAGAACTCCAGAACCAGCCGTTTCTTTGACTCGGCTAAAGCGTATGTGCAGCGAATAGGCATCGAAAAAGGCTATCTGGAAGCGCTTCGTGAAGAATGGCGCCGGCGTACGTGCCCAGTGAATGAGCTTCCGGATAACAACAAACTGCGCGAAATGCTCAGTAACGACTAAGCCCAACGGGAAAGAGTGAAATATATCTGTCTCTATGCAACAATGCCTCCAACGGAAGGGTGGCCGAGTGGTCTATGGCGACGGTCTTGAAAACCGTTAGATCCGCAAGGGTCTCGAGAGTTCGAATCTCTCCCCTTCCGCCAACCTTCGTGTCCACCGTAGTCTTGGCGAAGGTGGACGCTAGTTGTATGACCTACCCGGCAAGTTTAAATTCCTTAGCATCGTCTGACTGCTCGGGTACACTCCGGCCATGATTGATCGCGATACTTTGTTATGTCCTGCCTGCCGCGGCTCACTTGATTTTGAGGAATCAATAATCCGATGCACGAGCTGCAACAAGGAATATCCGCTGCATGGCGATGTTCCGATCTTTGTCCCCGATGTACAGACACATGCAGTAGCATCGCATCAACACAAAAAATCGACTCTTCGAAAAGTACTCAAAGTTTTTCGCGCTCCACACCACTCGGTCTATTTCAATACGCTCACGCCATCCTATGGCGAGGGGAAGGAACTCAAAACGTTCCTGCAGCAGCATAAGGATTTGAAAGTACTGAACATCGGATCATTATCCGGAAATCTGAGCGAACTGCATCCGCATATCATCAACCTCGACATCAGTTATTACACATCGGTGGACATCGTCGCCGATGCGCATGAGTTGCCCTTCAAAGATGGAAGCATCGAAGTGATTCTGTTCAAGAATGTCCTGGAGCATATCCGCAATCCGACCAAAGTGATGGCCGAGATCGAACGTGTGTTAAAGCCGGGCGGTTATCTGTACATCAAGTTGCCTTTTCTGCAGCCCTTCCATGCGGTGCCGGACGATTATCAGCGATACACCCAGAGCGGCATGAAGGAATTATTGAAAGAATATAAGGAACTTGCCTTCGGCATTTCCGTTGGGCCGGCATCAATGCTGTCGTGGATGCTCCGCGAGTATCTGGCCATCCTTACATCGTTCGGCAATTACAAATTGTACGAAATCGGTCTGATCGGTTGGGGTTGGCTGACGTTCTGGATCAAGTACACCGACATCCTTTTCAGGCACAATAAACTGGCAAACCGTGTTGTATCGGCTTTTTACGGAATCTATCAAAAGAAGTAGAGATTCAAGCCTCGCAGTGTTTGATGAACTGTGCTTTTTTTCATACAATAATTTTCCTTTTTTTCCCGACAAAAATTCCGGTTCTTCTGATACCCTCATCCGTACTTCCTCCCGTTTTACGTATGCTTCGTGCCCAGAAACTCTGCAGTGCCGCCCTAGCAGTCGTTTTGTTCACCACCTCAACAGGGACAGTTGTGGCTGCCACATCGGGTTCGTTCAGCGATGTGAAGCCGGGAGACTTCGGATTCGAAGCGGTAGAATACCTAAAGGAGAAAGGCATTCTAAACGGCTACGATGATGGAACGTTCCAGCCGGCTAAAAAAGTAAATCGGGCCGAGGCCATCAAAATTATTGCCGAGCCGTTCATGACCGATACCGAACAGAAAAAAATCGGCAAGAGCGTGTACACGGACGTGAATGACGGCGACTGGTACGTGCCATACGTCGAGTGGGCACGGCAACAGCTGCGCATTCTGGACGGCCCGCCCAAGACAACGTTGTTCCACGGCACGCGTCCGGTGACGAAAGCTGAGTTCCTGAAATTAATGTTCCTGGCCTACGATGTGGACCCTAATTCGTACAGCGAAATCCAATTGCCCCTCGCCTCGGATGTGACGGATACCACTGCCTGGTATTATCCCTTCTTCCGGTATGCCGTCTCGACGGCTGTCACGACGCCGGCGGCCAACGGAACGTACGGAGCAGCTCGGGAACTGACTCGCATTGATGTCGCCGCATTGATGTACCGCTTCTTCCTTTATAGAGAGGGCAAGACGGCACAGCAATTGGTGAACAATGCGCAAGCGGACATCGTGAACGTGCTGAATGCGCTGGAGAAAAGCGATATCAAAGAAGCCGAGTATGCATCGGCGCGGGCATTGATTGGCGCACGCGGTGCACTCACCAGCGCTCCCGACGAAGGAGGCGTAAAATCGACCGTCAAACTGGCCGAAGGATTCCGCGCACTTGTGCGTGCCTATCGCGCCGGCCTCGATAATAAATTTGATGATGTGATCAAGTTATCTGGCGATGCCTGGTACTTGGGATCGCAGGCCAAAAAATTGTCACCCGAACTTCCGCACTCCGCCACGCAGTTACAAGGATATGCACAATCATTGGCTGATAGCGCCCGTGCAAGGAAAGCCGGCAAATAATTGCTTATTTATAATATTTGTTTTATAATATTATACATGAGCCTCGAGCGACTTCCGGAACGGATCGTCCAAAGCGCATTCGAGAGCGTGAAGTATATCGCGGCGCCCTTGCCGGAAAAAATTGTGAAGGGAGGACCGGACAGCGTATTTCAACTAAGCACCTTTGCCGATGCCGCGAGTGATACGGCTGTGCGCACTACAGAAGTGTTGGCGCAAGCGGGTTTTACAATTGCATCAGAGATAGCTGCAACTACCGCCAACTCCGTCTACGAAGTCCTTACATTCGGCGGCAAGGCAGCACTGACCGGACTGGCAGCGGTCCCGTTTATTCCGATGGCGAAGGCCGCCTAGTATTGGCAATTTCGACTGAGTCATTTAAGGTACTCGCATGCAAATGCTTCCCACGCCTGTCCTCTTTTCGGCGCCCGTTATTTCCGGAGCCGGACGCGGAAGGACCATGGGCACTCCCACATTGAACCTTGACCTGACATCGGTCCCTCCTTCACTGAAGGAAGGAATTTATGCGTGCCTCGTGCAATTTGAGGGACACACGGCGTACTACCAGGCCGCGGTGCATTACGGCCCCCGACCTGTCTTCAACGATACCGCTGCGTTCGAAATCCATGTACTCGACCGAGAAATTGCCGATGCACCCTCCGTCGTCCATCTGGAAATGATTGCCTACCTGCGCGAGGTACGGGACTTCGCCACCAAAGAATTGCTCATCGAACAGATTCATGCGGATGTGGAACAGGCACGTGCTATCCTAGCTGTCTGAGTATGCTCAATTCGCTTCAGAAATTGATTCCCCAACGGCATCCGCTTCGCCTCGGTTGGCATCGTACCAAAGCATTTGTGGCCGCGGCGCGCTATGGATTTCCGGCACGTAACCTGACGGTGATCGGCATTACCGGTACGGATGGTAAAACCACGACGGTGGGTATGACTGCACATATTCTGCATGCACTCGGCGTGAAAGTAGGTGCCGCTTCCACCGCATTTTTGCGCATCAAGGATGTGATCGTGCCGAATGATACGCATCTGACATCACTCAGTCCGTTTCGGCTGCAGGAGTTATTGCGCCGAATGGTCCGCGAGGGTTGTACGCACGCCGTGATTGAAATGTCATCGCACGGTCTGGTACAGGGACGCGTTTCTTACACATGGCCGCAGGTATCGGCCATCACCAACACAAGCATGGAACATTTGGATTATCACCGGACTATGGATCAGTACCGCGCCGACAAGGGACTCATTTTTGCCATGTTGCGCAGCGCCGGGGCAAAAATACTCAACGGCGGGGACCCGAGCTACAGACTGTACGCAAAAATTCCGACCGTGAAGACGCTCGTCTACAATGACGAAAATGCGGATCTGTGGGCAACGGACGTGCAGACCACTGTCGGCGGTTCCGAGGCGACGCTGCATTATCGTGACCACGAATTCCATTTGAGTTTACATCTGCCCGGCGTATTCAACATCGAGAATGCGCAGTGCGCTGTTTCCTGTTGCTTTGCCCTCAACATTCCCATCGAACAATCGATCGCGGCTCTCTCTACCTTCACGGGATTGCCCGGCCGTCTGGAACGCATCGACGAAGACCAGCCATTCAGCGTGTATGTCGACTTCGCCGTATCACCGCAGGCGTATTACAAGACCCTCCAAACTCTGCGTCAGATCGTCGGCGAAGCCGGACGTGTGCTGGTTCTCTGCAGCAGCTGTGGCAACCGTATGCGCGAGAAACGTCCGGAGATCGGACATGTGTGCAGCGAGCTTGCCGATGTAGTAGTTGCCACCGAAGACGAAACCTACGGTGAGAATCCCCATACAGTCCTGGAAGAAGTATGGGCCGGTATCGATCAGCGAAAATGTGATGCACACAAAATCTTCGACCGTCGCCAGGCGATCGACTTTCTGCTGCGCGCTGCCAAGCCGGGCGACGCGGTCGCAATCTGCGGTATGGGTCCGTTCTCGACTATGACAAAATTGGAAGGCCGCATCCCGTGGGATGAGCGGGCCATCACTCGGGACTTACTGCGAACGCTTGGCAAAGCGTAATATTTTTTGGGCCGCCGGCGAGTCTGATTTTTGCAATGTTTCAAAAACCCTGGTGAAGGTCATGATGGCGATCACCGGCACGACCCACCCGCCGGTTCTCAAGTACCACACATTAAACTCTTCTACTGTCGCATGATGTTTGCGTACGATAGAAAACTTCTTCTTCGTTTTTTGAGTCGAAACCGTTGTTTGATCCATCACTATCATTGTTATTGTATTATACAACATTTTTAATTAATTGTAAAATACCTTTTTGGCACAATGAATCCTGCTAGCATGCACAACCATGGACAGTACGGTTGTTACGAGTGAGCGGATTGCCGGCATCGATGAAGCCGGACGCGGAGCGTTGGCCGGCCCGGTAGTCGCCGGTGCCGTCATTCTCCCGAATATACTTACCAAGAGACGTAGTCATATCCCCTGCTGGTCACCTTATGTCCGGCGCCCTGCAGATGCCGACTGTTTGATTGCCGACAGCAAAATGCTGAGCCCTGAGCAACGAGATGTGGCGTACACATGGATTGTGGAACACTGTGCATTCGGGGTGGGCATTGTCGATAATGTTGCGATTGATACGCATGGCATACTGCGCGCAACGGAACAGGCAATGCAATTGGCACTCGATGAACTGCGTACGAACATACAACCCACCTCATTGCTCATCGATGGCCGCGATGCGTTTCATTTTGATTGCCCGCATACGTCTGTCATTCGCGGAGATTCCATACACCCGTGCATTGCCGCCGGATCCATTATCGCCAAAGTGACGCGCGACCGTTTGATGAAAGAATGGCATCACACCTATCCTGATTATCTCTTTCACGAGCATAAAGGATACGGTGCTGAAGTGCATCGGTTACGCATCATGAAACACGGGCCATGCCCTTTGCATCGCAGGTCATTCCTCAGAAATATTCTCAACGAGCAATTGTCGCTTTTGATGGCGTGATGTTTTTGGTGCGTGATAACCAAAGCCACAGACCCAGGCCGACGAGGAAGATCGGAATCGTATAGAGTTGCCCGCGAGTGAGCATCATTGATCCAATATGCACAACCGAGTGATCCGGGACGCGTACCATTTCGACCAGGTACCGTACGACACCATACGACATCAGAAACAGTGCGCACGTTTTGCCGTACGGCGGTTGCTGAGATATTCGGAGATGCACAAAGCAGAGGGCTGCAGTCGCAAGATCACCGATCATCTCGTAAATCTGTGTCGGATGCCGCAAGCCTTCGACACCGGGAATACTGATGCCCCATGGCAATGTCGTTACATAGCCATAGAGTTCCTGATTGATGAAATTCCCCAAACGTCCGAATGCCAAACCGATGGCAACGGGCACGACAATCGTATCAGCCAGTGACCCGGCTGGAATTTTTATCTTCCGCATCACGTACCACATCGCCAGCGACACACCGATAAAGCCGCCATGCGATGCCATGCCGCCCTCCCAGACGGCCAGAATTTTTTCCGGATGTTGAAAATAATACACCGGCTCGTAAAAAAGAATGTAGCCGAGCCGTCCGCCGACGATGACGCCGATGATTCCCCATGACAAAATGGTCGACCACTGATCCCGGGTCAGAATCAGCTTTCTGTATCTTTGCAAAATCGGAAGCAGCACATAAGCGAGAATGAACGACAGCAGATACATGATGCCGTACCAGTGCACTTGAAAACTGCCGATCTGGAGCGCGACGATGCGGGAAGGAAAGAAGGCAATCATGCGAACTGTGCCACAGCATAGCGTATGCGAAGCGTACAAAGAACTACTACTCGAGGGGTATGGCGCCTAAGCAAATCCATACCTCGCAAAAGCCGTTCCACGCTTAGGCGGTTTTGATGAACAAGTATTGCTGGTCCTTTAAGCGTGATGGTAAATGGCATATCTTCAGCAATACGAAGACTCATGACTCCCAGAATACTCGATGCGTTTGCTGTGTGTTCAGAGACTTTTATTTCAGCTTCTGCTCCCTTCAATAATATGTCAGCCACACCTCTTGCCAATCGACCCGCTGTACTCAAATGCAAGCCAAAAGGCTTATCTGAAACGCAGTAAAATTCAATACATTCTACTTCTTCTTGTCCAGGAGCTGTCTCTAATTTTATGTCCATATATCTATGGTAACCGATTCTCTTAACTTGGCAATTCTCAAAAAATATGAATATCCAGCCAATAAAGAATGTTATGATTCGCCCCTATGCGTATCTTAGGCATCGAAACATCGTGCGACGAAACGGCGGCCTCGGTCGTCGAAGACGGTCAGATTGTGCTCAGTTCGGTGATCGCCAGTTCACAGAAAACATTCGCTGAGCTGGCGGGCGTGATCCCCGAACAAGCCGCACGCATGATGATCGAGTGCATGATTCCGATCGTCAATCAGGCGCTGAAAGAAGCTGACATCAAACCATCCGATCTAGATGCGATTGCTGTAACCCGCGGACCAGGTTTGCTTGGTTCATTGCTCGTCGGTACAACCACCGCTCGAGTCCTCGCTTCCGCGTGGAACCAGCCGCTCATCGGCGTACACCACACATTCGGTCATCTAAGTTCAACCTGGTTGGCGAGTGAATCGACTCCTGTATTTCCCATTCTCACGCTCTCTGTTTCCGGTGGTCACACGGATCTGTGGTATCGAACGAGCCATCTGAATGGAAAACTTTTGGGGCGCACGCGTGATGACGCCGCAGGTGAAGCGTTCGACAAAGGTGCAAGCATGCTCGGACTCCCCTACCCCGGCGGGCCGCATTTGGCCCGCTTGGCACAGGACGGGAATACGCATGCTCACGATTTTCCATTGCCGCTCAAAGCAGATGATTCTTTTGATTTCAGTTTTTCGGGTCTCAAAACGTCACTGCGATATTTGCTTCGTGGCCTGGGCGATACACTGAACAAACAAGATGTCGCAGCTTCGTATGAGCTCGCCATTTGTAATCATCTGACTGACCGCTTGGTTCATGCACTCACTACATATCCCAACGTGCGCGAAGTCCATATCGTCGGCGGTGTGTCGGCGAATCAACGACTCAGAACGATGCTTCGCGAAATTGTTGATCCAACTCTCGTAGTCAGAACACCCACCGCTCTCGCCTACTGTACTGATAACGCAGCCATGATCGCAGCGGCAGGATTTTTTCTACAAGGGGATGCTGCGTATGATTCTTTCGAAACATCCGCTTCGATTCCATTGGAAACAGTAGTCATATAAATGGCTTCTGGAAGCTAAAATATCTACATGCAGCTTTGGGCAATTTGACATCCTATAAATCATAAATAGAATTTGCCCAGACATGCATTCTCGTATCAACACTCTCGGCCTCCTCGCACTCTGCCTTACGGCGGAAGGGGGGCTGTAAACTCGCAACGACTCTGAACTGCGAATCGCCTCCCTTCCCCGCGGGAGATTTTTCGTAGTTCTTTGTCATCACCGATGCGGGGAAAGATGCTGATTCAAACGAGTCAGCATTCCACCCCAATTACCCTGGAACTATCCAAGGAGCAAATTTATGACAGTCCGAAGTAATCATCGAAGCGGTATCGTTGTCGACGGTGACTCGATTAATGCTGTCTGCAGACAGCTGGAGGTCGATCACTTCTGGCTTCTGAGGAACTGGGCCAACCATGTCCTCTCGGACCGGCGGTCCGATTTTCCGCCGCGTTTCCGCCTTCCACGACAGATCCATCCGGAAGCGTACATTCGTTTCGAAACAATCAACGAATGGACCCGTCGGATGCTCGTCGTCTCATGATATTTTCCTACTGTTCCAGGGTTCGCCGCACGCTCCACTCCGGAGCGTGCGGCAGCATTTATGTCTCTATCCATCCTCTCTTTTTGGAGGGAGGATGCCGTGGGGGCAGAAAGGAATAGTACGATGAAGAAAAAGGCAGTCGGTATTTGGATCAATGGCTACAATCGGGGTGAGGATAGGACCTTGATCGATCTCACGATCCACGAAGTCGAGGAACACAACGTCCTGACAGCGATGTTGCCAGAAGGAAAGACGACATCGTTCGATCTTGGCACGATTTATGTGTCAGAGCTCAAAGTTGTCGTGGACCGGCACAT
Source organism: Candidatus Peribacteria bacterium (assembly GCA_041691135.1). Classification (GTDB taxonomy): domain Bacteria; phylum Patescibacteriota; class Gracilibacteria; order Peribacterales; family Peribacteraceae; genus JAQBQQ01. The sequence goes on along the minus strand of JBEPVF010000001.1, from coordinate 108,934 downwards.
CTTGACTGTTTCCCTTTCCGAAACGATCGGGGAAGCCGAGGTTCCCGCCGTAAAACTGTCAGACTGCATTACCCCCTAACCCAAGCCGCCCCCACGGCTTGTCTTACAAATTCATGAGTGTCGGCAGCAACGCACCGGCTACAATAGCGACGATACCGGCGACGGCAGCTATGCGAATGAGATTCTTGCGCTTCATGGTGTGACGGTAATGGAAAGAGATTTCGTATCCTGGTTGCCCCAGTCATCCTTGATGGTGAGGTTAACCTTGTACGAACCGGGACTATCGAAGGCGTAGACATATTTGGCGGAAGGACTTTGCGCCAACACGACATCGGGTTGCGTGTCGGATCGTACATCCCACAGGTAACTGGTGGGAATACCGGTGGAACATGAGGAATTGAACTCCACGCCCTGGCCTACCTGCAATTGTAAGCGACTGGCCGTAATACAGGCGGTAAGCGCCGGTCGACGAATGACGATCGTGCGAGTGGCCTTTGCATCAGCTCCCGAAGCCATCACAATGCGCAATTGCACCTGATACTCACCGGGCTTCACGTAGAGGTGTTCGGTACGTGCCACGCCAAGTTCCGGCTTCGTCCCCTGATCCTCGTCACCAAACGTCCATTCGAAACCGGCGATCTTCTCTCCTTGAGGGACGAACGAATTCGAACCGTCGAAGGTGATCTTGAGTGGCGCTTCACCGGACTCCGGCCGGATATCGATAACCGGCAGCGCAGCCGGCGGTAGGACTTTGACGGTGATGACCTTTCGCATAGCGCTGCCTTCGGGATCCTGCGCCACCAGCGTGAGTTTGTAATTTCCCTCTTTGCGATAGATCGCGTGCAATGCCGCGCCCGTCGCACTGAACACACTGGCATCCGGCGCTTCCCACGAAAATTGGACGAGTGGCGTATTCGTCGACGGTGTCAGTTGCAGTGTGAGCGGGGCTTCGCCCTGAATCGTATCGCTGTTATCCATCGCCGGCGTTCCCTCAAAATTCAAGTCCGACAATTGCAATGTGTCGGTGACACGCACAAGCGTCGACAGTTCGGCAAGCGATCCGCTGGCCGATCGTGCCTTCACCGTCACCGGATAAATGCCCGTCACTCCCCACGAGTGGAGCACACGTTTAAGATTGGCACCCCGTTCATCTTTATTGTCGCCATACGACCATTCGATCTCGCGCAGCGGTTCATCCGTTGTGATGCGGAAGCTGGCACCGAACGGTGCCGGACCGACGAGCGTTGCCGGGTCACTGGTCAACGTTATAGGAAAGGGCAACGGCGGAGCAACTTCGACATCAATTTGTCGCTTGAATGTCGTCTGACTCTGATTCGCCAATTGCAAGGTGGCCGTCACGGCGTACTGACCCACGGCGTAATAGGTATGGACCGTCTCGGGTTTCGTCGATGTTTCGTCCACTGTTCCATCGCCGTCAAAATCCCACTGAATCTGTTTGAGTGACTCCGGAGCGGACAGTAGATCACTGACGCTGAATTTTACCGGCCGCTCCACAATAGGTTTGATGGGCGATACCGAAAAGACCGCACTGGGAATAGTGAAACGAGTGCTGATCGTTCGGCTGCTGCCGCCAGCCAAATCAATATGTACCGATACGACGTATATTCCCTGTTTATTGAAAATTCCTGTCGATGTCGGAACGACCGTATCGTCATTCGGTTTTCCATCTGCGTCAAAATCCCACGCAAAATGGATCGGCTTCAGTCCTTCCTGCTGCAACTCCTTCACCGCACTTTCGGCCGAGAATGTCACGGCCAACGGCGCCACAAAGTCCTGGGCATTGGCAGGATCCACGATATCGATCCACAGCGGCGGTGCGCGAGAGATGAGCAGTGGAACAGCTGCACTGAGCAATAAACCCGGGGCCACCACCGCTACCGTTTTGATGAGGCTGCGCGTGCGGGTCGCATTCGACACATCGGACTTCGCAATGCGTTGCATGGCAACGAACCCGACACCGAGCAACACGGCTGCCGCCACAATGGCTGACAAGAGGCCTGCTCCCACGAGTGATCGCAACGGGCCGCTCGTCGGCAACACCGACAAAAGGAACATGCACCACAGTACGTACAGCGTGTAGATACCGCCGCCGACCATCAGTAAAAAATGCTTGGCGCGCGATACCTCTTTTCCGGAAACATCAGACGATGGCAACGATGGCGCGGTAGATACTTTCTTTTCGGCCGTCAGTCCGTCGAGCACCGGGCCGCCCTGAGAAGGATTGGCATCTGCAGCCGGCACAAGTTTTTCGTCAGCCATGGTCAACGGGAAGAAAACGAACTTGTTACACGTGAAGATGCTCCTGAGGAGATTGACGACGATGCGGATGCTTCCGATTGAGAAGCCTCGGTTTGAGGAAGCAACGTACTGGTATAGACCGTGTAATCAGGCGGCGCTGCGATGTTGGCCGCATGATTCTGATTGGAGAAATGAATGGTGAAGGTAATGGCCGGTACTTCGGAGCCCTTGGTTGGTTCGAGCTTCCATGTCAATTGCTCGATGGCAAACGTGTCGGCATTGATTTCGAGTGAACCCTTGGCGTCGAACATTTGCCAGAAAGCTTCGGTTTGGCTCTCGTCGAAAGCCTGTGCATTCTGCGTGGCCAACGTGCGCAGGAAAGCCGCCAGCTTCGCATGATCGATTGTCACGTCATACATGTACACGTTGTGGCCGTCGACCGAACGGATCCCATGATCGCTAGTCACCGATACTATTTCGGTTTGAGCACGGAGCAAGCGCGGATCGGGGGTGATGGCCTGCGCGTCGGCCGGTTTTTTATCCGATGGCAGTTTCCACCAGCGGTTCATAAACGAAAGCAGTTGCTTGCCACTGAGGGGCGGATACGCCGGTGATGTATCCAGTTTGTCGAGCTTAAGGTAGACGTTTTCTCCGTTGTCGAGCGAAATGGTTTGTACGTTCGCATCTATGTCGTACGACTGCGTTGCATCGCGAATGGTGCCGGTTGCCGCGACGCCAAGTTGCGTATCACGTCCCGCATTATTGAGCGTGCCATTGAGAATAAGATGGAACATGTACGAGGCCGCTCCTTGTTTCCAGTTAAAATCAACGACGCCATCAAAATCGGCTGACTCAAGATTCTGTCCCACGCCGGCAGCTTTTTTTAGAACCTGATCCGCCGGCAAACCCTGATGCGAGACGCAGGCCGTAAGAACCAGAACGGAGGCGCCGACAAGAAGAAGAGGGTATCGCATGGGCAATTCGTTCATTATCGTGCCCCAAATCGCTCGCTGAGCCAATGGAACTGTCTTGTGAATTCAGCCGTTTTCTGAGGAATCACACACCGAAAGCTCACCAGCGTCCACCGGCCCCGCCACCCCCGAACGACCCGCCGCTAAAGCCACCGAATCCCCCGCCAAAGCCGCCACCCCATCCGCCCCGACCGCCGCGACCACCCGGCCCGCGTGGATTTTTCGAGACGATGAAATCGAAGATCAAACCGAGAGCTATGAAAAGCGGAATCGCAAGCCACCAGGTATAGAGCGCCGTGATAAAAACACCGAAAATTCCACCCATCACGCCGCCGAGCCACCACGACTTGGAACGGCCGAGGTACGCAGTGAAGAAATTGAAGAAGATGAAAAAGAAAACGACGCCTACGCCCCACAAACCCGGTCCATCTTGCGTCGCATACCGATCCGCCGTGTATTCGCCGCCGATGTGTTTTTCGAGCGAATCAGTCCCCGCCGCCAATCCTTCGTAATACTTTCCATCGCGAAACGCCGGCAGCATATCCGTATCGATCACGCCCTTGGCCACAATATCCGGCACAGCGCCTTCCAAACCGTAACCTGTCGCGATGTACACGCTGCGATCTTCGTATGACACCACGATGAGGATGCCGTTATTGTTCTCCTTTGTTCCCACTTGCCATTTGCGACCGACTTGCAGAGCGACATCCTCAATCGGTTCGCCGCCCAAATTATTCACGAACAGAATGGCAATTTCATTGCTCGTCTTCTGACGATACGCCGTCAGCTTCTGCTCCAGATCCTGCTCCTGCTGTGGCGTTAATTTTCCCGTCAGATCCGTGACAAATCCGTCGTTGGGCGGCACATCGAACGCATACGCAACCGGATGGGCGGCAACGCCGTATAGGCACCAGACAAAAGCAAAAGCCAGAAAGGAAAAGGAGATGCGTCGCATGGACAAAGTATTAACTGCTAAAGTCCACCGACGGGGCCGTATTAGCACCCTGAGCGGACTCAAAGAATTTCTCGGGAGCGAATCCGAACATCGACGCGAAAATACTGCCTGGGAACATCCGTACCTTCACATTGAAACTGGCGACGGCATCGTTGTAATCCTTGCGGGCAACACCGATGCGATTTTCCGTGCCTTCCAGTTGAGTCATAAGATCTTGGAACGCCTGTGTCGCCTTCAGCTGAGGATAGGCCTCGACCGTTACGAGCAAACGGGACAGGGACGATTCAAAATTCTGTGCCACGGCGATTTTATCGTCACGTGAGGGAGCGGCAGCAAATTGTGAACGCGCCTGTGTCACTGCAACATACGTATTCTCCTCAAAATTGGCGGCTCCTTTTACCGTACTCACCAGATTTGGAACCAAGTCGAAGCGACGCTGATACTGCGTCTCCACCTGTGCCCAGGACGATTCAACCCCTGTTTTTGAACTTACCAGGCCGTTATAACTGGCAATTACCCACAAGCCAAGAAGAACGATAACACCAATGACGATCCACAGGAGTTTTGAACGCCGTGGAGCGGGGGGAGCAAGAGTATCCATGGAAGAAGAGAGGAAAGAAACATCCCGAGTATACACCAAATGGAGTATACGCACCTATTACCCACCTTTTCGCGGACGTAACTTTCATTTGCCGAGCACTCCCTTACTGCTGCCTTCCACCGTGATGACGACTTTTTTCACCGTCGGAAACTGGAGCAATGTTTGCGTAATCTGACTGCGAACGGCCGCCGTGCGACACGAGCCGGCGACTTGGTCAGACAATTCTTTGCTGAAATCGACAGTTGCAGTCCCCTTGTCCAATTGAAAATCCTTCAACAATGCACTGACCGGCACCGCCGTTTCGTAGCCATTCTTTTTATCTACAGCCAGAGTGCCATCAAGCAATGCAAGCAGCGCGGATTTTTCGGGTGAGTCGGTGGGAGGAATCTTGTGTGTCACCGCGTAGGTCACATCACAGTGCAAGCGCTGCGGGTCCTTCTTTGCATTCATGAAGAACAGCTGCACGGGAATGCGATCGACCTTCGTAAAAGATACCGGCACCGATACCAAGCCGTCTTCCTGTCCATCAGCTGTCCGTTCGAATACGTCGACCGTCCCATGATCGCCGTAGGGTTCAGTATACGACGCTTTAATCTGGAATGCTTTGAAGACATCCAACGCACCGCTTTCCGTTTTTACATGCCCTTCGGCCAGTACCGTCCCGTCGATATCGACTACCCGGTAGTTCACCTGGTCCTCAAATACATTGGCTGTGCCTTTGATACTCACCGGTACGCCAATGGACGCTTTCGCCACCGGCTCCGTCACTTTCACTACATCGACAACGGGCTTCTTCGGCTTTCCCGTCGTCCCCTGCGCATCCTCTGTAAACAATGTGCCGTCAGGAGATTGGCACTGACGCGGCATCGTTTGTCGAACACGGTAACCGGCTGCGACGCATTCGGCAAAATTTGTCGGCAAATGACCGACACCGGTGTTGCAACCGTTGGTGCCGCACTGCGTGGTGTAAAAGATGATGCCGAACAAGGCCAGAAATCCAGCGGCGACAATTGCAGACTCTTGTTTCGACATGAAGCGAATGATACGCGTCGATGGAAGTGATACGCAAGGCAGCGGGCCATAGCTGCGTGTCTTTGCAACACCGATGAATCGATCGTCACTCTGTGGTAAGAAGAATCCCCGCTCACCGTCACAAAAGTAGTCTCTACATACTTTCCCCCTCTTTGTATGGCCAAACGCACTATCACCAAAAAAGGCACCGGCTTCGGCGGCACGTTTACCGACATGGGATCCAAGCATGCCGAAGGCATGGAAGAGAAACCGGCCGATAAAAAATTCGGCGGTACATTCTCCGACATGGGATCGAAAGACGCGGTAGGCGTCGGAAACGGCAAATAATGCCTCCCGAGCGATGATAATTTGTTTCCGATACCCGGCCTCTTTGGTACTATCCAGGAGTTCGGGACGTAGCTCAGTTGGCTAGAGCGCGTGCTTCGGGAGCACGAGGTCGCAGGTTCAAGTCCTGTCGTCCCGACCAACCTTCGCTCTGAGGATTATGTGATGTAAATACAACGTAAGCAGATGTAAAAAGTGAACAGGAGCAGAGCTACATTTATTACATCTCTGGTACATCATGCTACAGCAACAAAAATTGATTGGGTTCGATTCCATCAGGGGCGTGGCCGCTCTTCTGGTGTTCATCTTTCATTTCTACGGCATTAATCAACTATCGCATGTCCATTTCTTGGGAATGAATCTTGCACCCGTGTTTCAAGCCGGTCACATCGGACTGGATATGTTCTTCGTGCTCAGCGGCTTCCTCATTTACCGTTCCATCTATTTTCACGGCGCGAACATGAAGTACCTGCAGCGGCGGTTTTTGCGCATCGCACCTATTTATTATTTCTCTCTTTTCATATTTCTTATTTTCGTCGTGCCTCAGATGATGCTCACACGATCCGGCTTGATGAACATCGCCAGTCATTTGCTTTTTTTGCAGAGTATGAGTGCCAGCACGTATTACGGCATCAATCCGGTGCTGTGGAGCTTATCAGTCGAGATGATCTTCTATGCTTTCCTGCCGATCTTCTTCCTCTTTACCAGGAGAAACACTCTGTTGATTCTTCTGGGATGCCTGCTGATGGTCAGCATCACCTACTGGTTCCGCGTGTACATTGCCGACTTCTATCCCGCGTGGAATCAGGAACAACGGATCATCTACACCGAGAATTTTATCGGGCTATTGGATCATTTTGCTTTTGGCATATTGGCATCGTGGGCGACGATTTTTATCGCGCATAAGCAATCAATGCAGTCAGCCACTGCCAAGTTAGCGGCATTGCTTCTGCTATTGATCAGTTTGGGCGGGCTCGGCATCAGCATCCATCTGTTCGCAACACTGCAACAGACATTCAGGGATCATTATTATTCACAAGTGTTCCTTCACTCGCTTGTCGGCCTATCCACCGCTTCGTTTCTCTTCTCACTCGCTCATACTTTTTCCTGGGTGAAGACGGCAGTCAGCAATCGCGTTCTGTTGGGAGTAGGGACGATAAGTTACAGCTTCTACATCTGGCATTTCATCATCATCCAACAAGTGACACGATTATCATTTGGTGTGTCCTCTAAATTTTTGATCGCACTCACATTGACGTTAGGCCTTTCAGCTGCGACCTATTTCTGCATCGAGAAACCTTTTTTGACGCGCAAGAAGTACTGATGGCTGCCGTCATCGTGTGAGTATTCCCCTGTCGTAAGAGATAATCGAGCGGTCACCATCCACATTGTTGACTTTTCCACCGAGCACACTAGATTCACCGGCGATGACGCGGTTGTCGACCATCAGCATCACTATTATTATCTCGCGCTACGCGTGAGAGGGTGAAGCTGATCCGAACTTTCCTTCCTCTTCCCGCGCATGGCGGGATTTTTCTCTCTGTCCACCTATGTCTAGTCCTTCCCCCGAATCGCGCGGCACATTCCTGGCAAGTCGTGACAAATATTGTTCCCTTGAGGAACTCGAGACTATTTACCAGGAAAGAAAACGGACAATGCAGGAGCTTCTGGAGAGCGATCAAGCTGTAACATTCGAGAGAATACGTTTTCTGTCGTTCCTTACCGCCGAAGCCTTCAATAAACTGTTATCTGCCGTCGACACACCATCTGAAGCTTTTTGGCAGTCTGGCAGGCACGATTACACTCTTACTTGCCAACTGCTGGCAAAAACCGCCGTGCGGCAACCGCTGGACGCTCCCGAGATCCTTGAGCATCTGCATTTGGGCTATGTCCGTTTTGGGATTGAAGCCGGACAGGCAGCTATTGACGAGATTAATGAAAAAAACTCTAATAAACCATTAGATCATAGCAGCATACAATAGTAATGAACTCCTGCAATGAACACCGATCTACCAAAGGGCCAAAGATTATCAATTTTAAGGCATAAATGAATCTACTTACTTAATGCTAGACAACAAATAGTAAACCCTTACAATGCCCGTCCCCTCTCAAAGGGGGTACTATGAAAGCAGTGAAGCAATCCCTAACCCGCGCTTCACTCCCGCTCGTGCTTGTGCATGCAGCGATCATCACCTTCATCGTGATACAGGTGGTGAGCCTCCCGGCTATGCGCTGAGAGATGGGAGTGAACAACGGACACCGCTCTCCAAAAGAACGATACGTGGGACGCGGTATATAAATCGGTAACCTTCCCGTACTGCGGGGGAGGAATTTTTGACGGTAGGAAAAGAAAGTATTGTTTACATACTGACCTGCCGTTCGCTCTTAGCCTGAGTAATTCATTCGGCATAGGGATATTTGACTAAAATAATATTTATTACTCTAATATGGCAGTGCGTACTGGCCGATCAGTACTTCCAAAAAAGACCCCACTAGAGTGCCAATTTTATGGCTTCTGTTAAACAAAAAATCGACTGCTGAAATTCTGCCTCGTTTAGACACTTACCACAGGAATCCTGGGGGGCGGGCCTTGATCTTGCTCCTGGCGTCTTTTGCATGCTGTTTAACGATCTCCAGAAGTACGTCGTATGAATGCTTATCATCCGGAAAGTGACTCGAGAGGAAGGTGGTCACTTTTTCGAATTCTTCTACATTCGTCGACAGAGAAATATAGTGCGTATTCTGTTCAATGGCATTCGCATAGGACGCGAGGAGCTTCTCGGCCTTTGGCTTCCAGACACGCAGGGCATCCTGGTTCCCCGTCATTTCGAGCAATTCGAGCAACGAACGAAGGATACTCAGATCATTCTGATAGCCGTACGCGTACGCGTGTTCATAAGCAATCAGCGCGTCATCCGGGCGGTTGCGGGCAACGAGCACCGTCCCGAGCAGTTTCCACACCCGGTAATCCTGGCCGTTCACCGCCAAGTATCGTCCCAGTACCATTTCGGCATCCCGAGACTTGCCTTGATCGAGCAGCAGTTGTGCGTGACTCAAAAACAGATCCCGCGAAAAGAGTTCGCCCTTGGACGCCTCGAACCACTGCAACGCCGCCGCATCGTCGTGCACCGCTTCGGCATGCCGGCCAAAGGACGAAAGAACCAGATACCTCCCTTCCCACACCGTGAGAATCAAGAGCACGATAGCGATGACGACCTCGACTGCTTTTTGAAAGCTGCGTGGAATCGATTCGCGAGGATGCGTCGGTATATCGCGCGCCAGAAATCCCAGAAACAGAGTGAATGGAAGAACGATACCGACGAACTGCAGGTTGTAATCGATCATATTGTGCGCCAGCACACCACAGACAGAAACAAGAAGCACTGCTCGAACGGTCAACACCGATTCATCCGTTGAGAAAATCTCGCGTCGCAGCGACACGCCCAAGATGGCGAGCAGAATACAGAGGTACAGCAATGCCGCCGGCACGCCGCGTTCCATTGCCAGCTTCAGTATCACGTTGTGCGGATGATCCGCTGTTGCCAGAATGCCTCGCTGTAACAAAGGCTGAACAAAACGAAAACTCTCCGGCCCCCAACCGAGCAACGGCCGCTCGCGGGTGAGCAATACAGCTTGCTGCCAGAATGCCGAACGTTCGGTGATGGACGAGTTACCTTCGGCAGCGTTGAAGGTCACTTTGGATTCAATATCCTGCACCTCGTAGAAGTTGGATCGAATGAGGTTCGTGATGACGAACAAAACGACTGCCATCCCCACCACCGCACCGGCAGAGATAACAATTTTTTTCCACGGATACCGACTGAACCCACGAACAAGATTCTTATGAAGCGGCCAGCCTCTGATGACCAGCAAGAGCAAGAGCAGCGCGAGTTGTCCGCCGAAGGCGAGCATTCCGCCGCGTGAATAACTGAGAAGTAATCCGCTCAGAACAACCCCGAGCATACCCAACCGGATAAGGCGCGTTTGGGATGACGACGTCACCGCAAGCCACAACACGCTCGGCCAGGCGAGCAGGACAAACTCGGCCCACGCATTGGGCCAGTAATCGGTTTGAAAACGGAAATCAAAAAATGTACCCACAAAGCGATTCACGGGTTGCAGAATGTAGACGACGAATCCGGCAAGTGCCGCAACAAAGGCACACCATGCCAGCCACCGCATCGTTCGCTCGGCAGAAAAGCGCGGCCATTCGATGCGACTGATGCACAGCATCAGAAGAAAGAGGGAGATGTCGCGCAGCAATTCATCCAGTCCGTAGTTTTGTGTCAGCGAAAAGATGTAACTGAGAACGGACCACAGCAGAAACAACAGCACTGAACTCCACAGGAACGGCCGGACCGACGCACCCGTACGAGGCGACGTCCGCCACGAAACATATACCCACAAACAACTGACCAATGGCAACAGCCATGTCGTCTCCAGACTTTTCCCGCCTTTCCACAGAATAGCGAAGGCGAGAAACCAGAGCAGAATAAGCTCAGCGACACGTATAAGCGAGAGCGATCGGAACATCGGCAGGCAGTATGACGGATAACGGCGGCACGAGAAACTCTTTTTAAAGACCGGGACAGTTTTTGGAAAGTATGGAGAAATCATACGGCTCGCGTAAGGAGCGGCCAGTTGACGCGTCAAAATAGCCATCAATCTTCCCGCCCCCTATGCAACGCACACGAGTACTCCTCAGCACCAGCAGTATCGCCATCTTTATGTTCTCGCTCGCAAGTCCGGCTTTCGCGGCGGTAAGTGATTGGCAGAAAGGCGGCTCGGTCGCATCGACCTGGAGTGGTGATTTCGGCAGTGACTCGTTTAAACAATCTCTGCAGAAGCTAAAGGGCATCAATGCAAATTACGTCACTCTCATTCTTCCGTACCGCCAATCAAGCTTGTGGGCGACGGATATCACCAAGGCATGGAATTCGCCGGATGATCAAACGCTCGGTGCCGCCATCGATTATGCCCACAGTCTGGGCCTCGCCGTAAACCTCAAGCCGCATCTGGAATCCGATGACGGACAATGGCGGGCATACATCAATCCCGGCGACCGGACGACGTGGTTTGCCAATTACCAAAATGTGATTCTGCTTCCGCTGGGGAAAATTGCCGCGACGCACGGAGCTGAGGAAATTACCATCGGTACCGAACTGGCTCAGATGGCGAGTGCCAGCGCCAACGGAAGCAACACGGACAATTGGAAATCGATGATCAGTGCGCTGCGTGGCGTGTACAGCGGCAAGCTGACCTACAGCGCCCAGCACAACGATCCGAACGAGAAGGCCGGCATCAATTTTTGGGGGGCACTCGATTATATCGGCATATCGGCGTATCACCCGAGCGGACTCGGCGATGATGACCCATCGGTACAGCAACTGCAGGATGTCTGGACGCAGTGGAATAACAATGAACTGAAGCCGCTGGAGCAGCAGTACAACAAACCGATCGTGTTTACCGAGATCGGCTTCAAGAGCGTCGATGGCGCACACAAAGAACCGGCGGCGTACTGGCGTGGCGGCAATTACGACTCACAGGAGCAATCCAATGATTACACCGCCCTGGTACAGGCATTCCAAAACGATCCGAACTTCAAGGGTTTGCAAATGTGGGATTGGAAGAGCGATCCCAACGCCGGAGGACAGGGCAACACCGACTTCACGATTCAGAACAAACCGGCTGAACAAACCGTTCGTACGCTCTTCGCCGGCGGCGGAACCGCTTCATCAAGTTCGAGCAACAGTTCATCAAGCGCGGGAAGTACGACGTTTACGATCAATGCAACGGCAGCACCAACCTCGGTTGCCATCGGACAGTCTATGACAACGACGGTGAACGTTACAAATAATGCCGGCATCGGCGCGAGCGGCGTGGTGGTGGACGTCGAGATTTACAATGAAGGCGGCCAGCAGATGGCGCAGCACTACTACGACAATCAGTCGTTCACATCGCATCAGACAGTCCCCTATTCATTCAACTGGACGCCAACGACGGCCGGCAAATATTTCATTAAAGCAGGCGTATTCGGAAGCAATTGGAATCCGTTGTACGTTTGGAGCAACGAAGCGGCGTCGTTCATGGCCGGTACCAGCTCCTCCAGCTCGAGCACTTCGGTAAGCAGTTCCACTTCGTCTAGCTCCACATCATCCAGCTCTTCGACATCATCGACGAGCAGCTCCAGGAGTTCTTCCGCATCGCTCACAGGGTCAATCGATGTGTGGTGGGTGGCCGATGGCCAGCACGTATCGGGGTTGCAACCGTTCAAGGCGCTTCTAACCAATGCCGACCTCAGTCAGTACAACTTATATTGGTCAGTGGATGGCGGCGGCGAAAACCTGATGAGCAACAGCAACCAGGATTATCCGCACAAGGAAACTTTGCTCAATCTGGATCTGTGGAACTGGCACGGTACCGAAGGGCAGTACGTCGTCACATTCATCGCTCGCGATCTGAGCGGACGCGAAGTGGCGCGCAAAAGCGTGACGATCACCGTGGTTCATTACTGAGGAAATGTGTTCATGCTTCGCCGTTCGTCTGCCGTACTCTGTTTCTAAAATAGATCGCTCTCTCCCCTGCTAAGGGCTTTTGATCTACTGTGAAAGCCTGTGTCGTTGCAATCTCCTGATACTTATTCAAAGAATTCACTTCACCATCTGCCATTCTTTTACTGCCTTAATCGGGTAGATCAGCATAAGCACATTAAGCGTCAGGTTGTCACGAAGCGTTGCAAGCATGCCGAGTTCCAAAGCAATGGCGATTGTCAGCGTCCACTTCCACGACAGGCGCGCTGCAATCCAGAAGCCTATCATCGTCGACAGCACATCACCGACTGAATTGAGAATACTGTCACCCGTGTAATCGAGCGACGCTGTTCCGGCGCGATATCGATCAATGATGAAAGGTGTATTCTCGGTAATCTCCCATGCGACTTCGATAAGCACCGCGAGAATCAAACGCTGTCGCACAGGCAGCTTGGGCGCTATCAATCGCAGCACTGCGTAGAAAATAATGCCATGGAGCACATGCGAAAAAGAATATGGATCCCCAAGCATCTGCGATGTCTCGTTACTCCATCCGCTGTTCGTCCAAAGCCCAAAACCACAGGTGCACCAGGGAATGCGTCCCATCCAATGCAGGATCATTGCATGCAGAATGATGATGCCAATAATGACGAGAGCCGGCACGTACTGGCGCAGTTTCATATCTCAAAGATACCCTCATGCAAGCAAGGATGCGACCAGACGACGATACGCAGCGATGATTTCGGGCTGGCCTCGCATGTAATCCTTGAACGGATGCTGTCGTTGCAACAGGAGTGTTTCTCTCATCGCATCTTCCAACGATGTCCCACCACCCTCGTACTCTTCCAAATTTAGCGATTCAATCTGTGCACGCGGCAGTATCAAAAACTGATTCTCGTACTCCGGATTGAAATACCCATGTGCACCGTCGATATACATACCACGCTGCCAACCAACTTCGTTCCAATAATGAGGAAGTCGATTGTCATACTGGCCATACACAGTCCTCACAGGTAGATCTGGCATTAATTGAGCCACTCCATGACGTACGGCACATGCCACGTAGCCACACACATTTGCCTTGTCTTCTCCGGGGCGCCTTGGACGTCCATATATTTTCAAGTGAACAGCATTGATGAGTTCCCGTTTGCGTTCAAAAAATTCAGGACTGCGTTCACTGAGAAAGTCTTCAATCTCGCTCGATACTTTGGATTGCCGTCGGTACATGCAGCTATTGTTCCTTTTCTTAGGAGAGGGTCAACTATCTCGCACTGTGTTGTGATACAATGGACATATGTCGATTAATCCGCTCACTGACGAGGAAAAGAGAATTATCGAAGATAAGGGAACCGAAGCGCCTTTTACTGGCGAATACGATAATTTCGACGAAAAAGGGACATTCATCTGCAAGCGCTGTGGTGCGGAGCTCTATCGATCCACCGACAAGTTTGATGCGGGCTGCGGATGGCCGGCTTTCGATGATGCGATTCCCGGAGCAGTCAAACAATTGCCTGATGCTGATGGTTCGCGCACCGAAATTGAGTGTGCGAATTGTGGCGGGCACTTGGGACATGTATTTACGGGCGAACGCATGACAGAAAAAGACACACGTCATTGTGTGAATTCTTTGTCGATGCGATTTGTGCCCGCAAAGTAGCTAGCGAAGCAGAGGCAGGTCACCCGCAAATTTTGTCACGAGTGCATCTTCTCCAAGTACTCCGATGCCGATGATTGTCAGATCTTCTAATTTCTTGCCGCGCACGCGCTCAGCATATTCATCGTAACTATTCGTTGATTGTGCTTCACGTGTGAACACCATTGTCTTGAGATTATTATTTTTCGCGCGCTCAAGTAACTCACCAAACTCTTTGTGCCCTTTACGAAGAACAGGAATGCCAATTTTGGTGATCGATATGAAAGTACAATCCTCTCCTTCAATCTCCTCACCTAATGCTTCTTCGGCACCATGGAAAATTCCTGTGGTGATACAGGCAGCGGCATTAGCGAGTAGGCCCGGAGGCAGTGTCTCGTCGAGAACGATGGCGGCTTTCATGTAAACTATTATAAGGACGAAGCGAACGACCGGAAAGGGCCAATTAGTACATCTCCTTCAAATAGCATTCTTCGCAGAACACGATCTCGGGTCGACCAGCGGCGTAGGTCGTCTGGATTTCTTTGTGGCACTTATCGCACTGCCGCGTTTGCAGCTGATGCGGGTTTCGGGCTTCGGTACGCTGACGGCGGCGGATATCCGGATGCAGCCGCGGAACTGGCAGGCGCCGCTGACGATAGAATTCCAGCTCCTTCTTTGTAATGCGAAACGGACGCTGTGTGTCGGCACACTGGATCGCCCAGTTCAGAATATCTTCGGGAATGTCGTCGATCGAATCCGGCAGCATTGCGGCAGGAATAATTTTCTCGACCGTCGGCATTTCGTCGATGTCGTCTTTCCAACGAAAGCCCTTGGCGATCGCCTCGCCTTTGGTAAGCGGATAATCCTCCTGTGCTTTAGTTTCGTTGTAGGCAAATGCCGATACGGATGCCGGAAAAAATTCACCGTACTCGCCGCGCTGCTTCATGCGTTCGATGATCTTCGGTACCAGTGTTTCGTATTCTTCTTGCGAGTATTGTTTATTCAAAATGCAGTATTTTTGATTGCGCAGACCCACGCAACCGAACAGATTTTTGCTGGAAAAACAAAGATCGGTATAGAAACAATCTTGCGAGGAACTTGTACCGAAACTGAAAGCGACATGCTGCACCTCTTCGACGCCGACACAGTCGTAGACCAATTCGCTCTCACCCATGCCATAGCAATCCATCGCGTCTTTGCAGACGAAAATCCACGTGCTGTACCGACAATCTTGCAGATCGGTGGAATCGAAACATTGAACGCAGTTGCTGCTGTTACGAACATTGTTTCCGGTCACATTCTCGCAGTTTTTGAGCCACGCATAGACATGTGGAAACTTGAGTGCAAACTCGGCGAAACTCCGTTTTGCGCTCTGAATACCCGTAAAAGTATGCAGCTGAAGCCCCTGAATCTTCGCCGTGTATTCATCTTTGGAGAGCGGCTGATTAAAGAAGTGATACTGTTTATTGCGCAGCCCTACGCAGCCGAAGCAATTGGTACAGCTGTTGCAGTCGTAGAGAAATTGCGACTCGGTGCACTGGATGCAATTGCGCAAGAAAAAGCAATCATAGGAATTGGACACATCAGTGCATTCGTAGAGCAACTGGGAATCAAAGCAGTACGATGCATCGAGACAATCCGAAATCTTATTGGCGTTTTGAACGTAGAGTACGGCGTCGCAATCTTTGATGGCCGATGACAGATACGAATCACGATTGTTGTATGACTGGTTCGTGTAGTCACTATTCTGACAATTCACCTGTAGCGCACTAATGTGCGGAACTTTCTGCATGAGCCGTACAAACTGATCGAAAAAAGATTCCTCTAGATCAACATCGGCGCCGAACGTGAGCCCGTCCCATTTATCGGACCACCAACAAGTGGGGCAGTACACGACATGGGGCTTTTCGGCTGAGTAGATAGCAATAATCTTCTGACCACATAGCGCACACGGCCGGCGATATAACGTCTGCTGATTCCGAAAACTCAATCGCCTCTGCTCGCGGCAAGGCGGACAGAGTGTTGGAGCAGGGATACTTTGCTTCTGCCCCTCAAACACAGGCGCCATCTTGTCGAGCAAAGTCAGATCTTCCGACGTCACCATAAACGCATTGCTGCATTGTTTGCATGTCATTGACATATCGAAAGTATAACAGATAGTTCACCTGCTTGTATTTTGGCTTCCCTCAAACGAAATATCTCTTTCCACTTCGCTCACCTTTGCTTTAGCTTGCGGAAGGAACGCCATACACTCCACCCTTCCCAGCTTGCCAAAGCCAAACAGGCTAACCCGATAAACAAATTTAGCAGTTATTGCCACTCACCTCTAATCAGTTTTTCTTTCTTGGCTCGAGACCAGCCTTTGATTTGTGCTTCCCGATAGCGGGCAAAGGACTGATCCGGAAAGGGCGGCGAAGTATAGACAAGTCTCAATGCCCCTTGATCATGAGCAAATTTAGCCCCTTCATTAGAGTTATGTTCTTTAATGCGTCGTTTGAGATCAGTAGTGATACCTGTGTAGTATCTACCAGTTGGCACTTGTCCAATGTAAACAAACCATTCGACTTTGTTCATATTTAAAAATTGGTGAGTATGAATGTTTGGTAAGTGTTTTGTTGGGCCCTTCGATTCGTCGCACTGCGGTGCTCCTCACTCAGGGTCATTCGACTCGCTCGAAAGAAAAGATCGTGGTTTACCATGAGCGAGCTCGCCAGCTTGCTGGCTGCGAGTCGAATGGTGCCGACGGAGAGACTCGAACTCTCACATCCGTAAAGATACACGCTCCTGAAGCGTGCGCGTCTACCAATTCCGCCACGTCGGCAACTTTGTAAAGAAAGAACAAATACTGAATGGCCCTTTTGGATGAGCCACGCCTGCCGGGCCAGAGCTCCAGAGAGCGTAGGCTGGTCGGCAACTTTGTACAGAATGAACAGATCGCCCTAAGGCCGCGTTATGGTAGCAGATTTCCTCGCGATGCTAAGCGATTTTGACGGCGGTTAACTATGCGATCCCACCGCATGCAGTCGCCATTCTTCCATCACAATGGAAGCCAGAAGGATCACGGCGATGGCAGCGAGGGTCATAGAGGAAGTTAGATGACCGACCAAAGCCAGAACAATCATCAACAGAGCAGCTACAAGAGGCGGCCACGGGAAAAGGTTGGACTGACGACTATGCGTGGTGGTTACATCGAGGAGCGCAATGGCCGAGAGCCAGAGAGCCATACCGCCCACCATGAAATAGGTGGTAAAAGATGAAAGGTGTTCAGCGGCCTCGGGTATCGCATGCTCAACAGCCACACTGCAAATAAGGAGGCCGACGGCCAGCGGCAAGTGTCCGTAGATGAACGGCTGGCCGCCGTTCATGCATAAGCTCTGTTGCCAGAATTCCAGATACACGAAGTAAATCCACCACGTGCAGGCAGCGATGACGAAAGCGGCAATCCCCGCAACGATGATCGGCTCCGTCCAATGCTCGCCGACAATGGATCGCGCGATGGCGAGCATTTGTTCGCCGAGCAAGATAATGGTGAAGAGACCGAAACGCTCGGGCAGATGTTTGGAATCGATCGGCGTCTTGGAAAGCAATCGCACGGCGATCCAGGGCAGAACGAAGTCGAGCCCGAGACCTGCGAACCACAGCCAGAATTCGGCTGGCGCCGACAGAAATTCCGACGCAATCCACAGAGCCACGCCGGTACCGAAACCGAGTAAATAGAAGGAGGTCACCTTTCGCGCTTCCGGTACGTACCACCAGGCACGCGCATACGAAATCAGGAGGATTACACGCACGAAAATATACGACAATGCGAAGGCGTGTGCGCTGCCTTCGAGTGCGCCGTGCAACGTGAGCGCCATGGCGAGCGCGCCGAACATCTGGAGCAACGTGAGCACGCGGTACGTCAGATCGTCGGTATCGAAACGGTTGGAATAGATGACGAAACCGACCCAGCCCCACCACACCGGCAGGAAAATAAAGATGTCGTGCAGCATGCTGCGGAACGTCTGATCATGGTCGAAGCGACTGCTCACCTGGGCGACGGCGATGACGAATACCAAATCGTAAAAGAGCTCGAGCCACGTGGCGCGACGTTCGTTGTCGCCGCTGTTTCTCCGCAGAGCAGGAGGATGGAATGTGACCATGGCGGGAAGTGTAGCCGAGCGAGTGACCGATTACATCTCAGGCTTCCGAATCAGTCGACAAATACCAAAACGGCCTCATAATGGCTGCACCATGACAAAACCCGTGTATCAGCGCATCGTCGTGAAGGTCGGCACGAACGTGATCACACGTGACGATGGATTGCTCGATCAGCAGGTGTTGCGCTCGCTCACCGGACAGATCGCTCAGCTGAAGCGCGAAGGAGTGGAAGTGATTTTCGTTTCGTCGGGCGCGATGGCAGCCGGGCGTGCTGCCGTGAAACCGTCGATGGATATGAGCCGGATCGCCGCCAGGCAGGTGTTGGCGGCAGTCGGACAGATCAAACTAGTCCAGACATACGACGATCTGTTTTCGAAGGAAAACTTCATCGCAGCTCAAGTGCTGGCGACCAAGGAAGATTTTCGCGATCGCGAACATTACCTGAACATGCGCAAATGTCTGACGAGTCTGGTGAGTGAAGGCATCATTCCCATCGTCAACGAAAACGATTCGGTGTCGATCAACGAATTGATGTTCACCGACAACGACGAACTCGCCGGACTGATTGCGGCAATGGTCGATGCGAACGGCCTGATCATCCTGACGAATGTACAGGGCGTCTATACCGGCGATCCGAACGACCCGACCTGTACGCTGCTGCCGCAAATCGACAACGGTTCTCAGGAATGGAAAAAATATCTGAAGGCCGAAAAGTCGAGCTTCGGTCGTGGCGGCATGCATACCAAATGTGAGACTGCTCTGCGTGCATCGGCGCTCGGCATCACCGCTCATATCGCGTCCGGAAGAATCGACGGAAACTTACTCAGTATTGTGCATGGCGAAAAAGTGGGAACGCTTTTTCCGGCCAAGCGTTCATCGTCAAGCGTCAAGCGCTGGGTAGCCGGCAACGAAGGTCGCACACGAGGTCGCGTAGTTTTGAATCAAGGCGCAGTCGACATCCTAGGCTCCAAGGAGCAGGCAGTCAGCTTGCTACCAGTGGGAATTTCAAAAGTTGAAGGTAATTTCGACAAAGGCGATCTGATAAAGCTTTGCGGCCCCGATGGCCATGGCATCGGCCTCGGCATCGCGCGTTACTCGGCTGACGAAGCGCGAAACGCCATGGGTAAAAAAGATCAGAAGCCGCTGGTACACTACGATTATCTTTTCCTGTACGCATGACACATTCAATCGCCATCATCGGCATCGGAAAAATGGGCGGCGCGTATGCAAAAAGCCTGCATGCTGCGATGCCGGAGTACCAGTTGTCACTATGCGAAAGCGATGCCCAGCAGTTGTCGAAGTTTCATAGCGCAAAACAAAGCGACAATCCGGTGGAAGCAGTTCGCGATGCGCAGGTTGTCTTGATTGCCGTAAAGCCACAATCTTTTTCCGCTCTCGCCAAGCAGTTGGCCGGATCGCTCCATGGAAAATTAGTCATTTCGATCATGGCCGGCGTATCGCTGCGCACACTCACGAAGTCACTCGATACCAACGATGTGATCCGCTGCATGCCCAACCTCGGCGTGCAGGTGCATCACGGCATGACGGCGTGGATGGCGGGACCGGAAGTGACGGAGGAGCAAAAAGAATGCGCGCGTCAGATTTTCGCGGCGACGGGCAGTCAGACGGAAGTGACTGTGGAGACTATGATCGATGCCTTCACTGCGCTTGCCGGTTCGGGACCGGCATACTTTTTTCTGCTTGCCGAACAGTTGGAACAGAATGCCAAGCGCAAAGGTTTTTCGGATGAGGCGGCCCGCTCGATCGGTCGGGAAGTATTGGCAGCCAGCGGCCTCCTGATGGAGAAAAGCGAGTTGTCGCCGGAGGAATTGAAGAACGCCGTGGCTTCGAAAGGCGGAACGACCGAAGCGGCACTGCAGTCGCTTGAGCAGGAACATTTTGCTTCCATTTTTGCATCGGCTATGGATGCCGCCGAGCAGCGTTCCCTGTCGCTCGAGTCATGAGTGCCCTTGCCGCAGCACTGGCTAAGACCCGTGCCGTAAGTTTGCAACTGAGCGACCTCACCGACGAGCTGCGCACTGCCATCCTGCAGGATCTTGCCGATGCGCTTACGAAGCAGGTCAAAAGCATTTTGAAAGCGAACCAAAAAGATTTGGATGCGATGGACGCCGGTGACCCGAAATATGATCGGCTGCAACTGACCGAAGAGCGTATCAAGAGCATTGCCGAAGATGTGAAGACCGTGGCCGCGCTGCCCTCGCCGCTTGGATTGATCCTGGAAGAATGCACGCGTCCCAATAAATTACATTTATCGAAAATCAGCGTGCCTCTCGGCGTGATCGGCATCATCTACGAAGCCCGGCCGAACGTGACGGTCGATGCATTCGCTCTGTGTTTCAAATCTGGAAACGCTTGCGTCCTCAAAGGCGGCAGCGACGCCATTCATTCCAATCAGGCACTGGTGAGCGTAATTCAGAAAGTATTGAAGAAGCATGAGGTAGATCCGTATGCCTTACATCTGCTCGGCACCGAGCGCGAAGAGACACTGGAGATGTTGCAAGCAACTGCATTCGTTGATGTTATCATTCCTCGCGGCAGCGCAAGTTTGATCCAGTATGTTCGCGAGCATGCGCGCGTGCCGGTGATCGAAACGGGTGCCGGCATTGTCCATACATTCGTCGATACCTCAGCCGATATCGCGATGGCCACGGCCATCGTTCTCAATGCCAAAACACGTCGGCCGAGCGTGTGCAATGCACTCGATACGCTGCTCATCCATCGCGACAGACGGGCCGATTTGCCGATGCTTGTGGCGCCATTGCGTGACCATGGCGTGGAAATTTTTGCCGACGGCGAATCGTATGCGATCCTCGATGGTAAGTATGATGAATCGCTTCTACAGCGTGCCAAGCCCGAAGACTTCGGTACCGAATTCCTGTCGCTGAAAATGTCGATCAAGACCGTCGGAAACCTCGACGAAGCTCTGGCACACATCGCTGCCTATGGTTCCAAGCACAGCGAAGCGATCGTGTCACAGAGCCAGGAGTCGATCGATACATTCCTCAAAAAAGTTGATGCTGCGGCCGTGTACGCCAACGCTTCCACCGGCTTCAGTGACGGCGCACAATTCGGCATGGGCGCCGAGATCGGCATATCAACGCAAAAACTTCATGCACGCGGTCCGATGGGGTTGCGAGAACTGACCAGTTATAAATGGATCGTCAGGGGCAATGGACAAATACGATCATGAGCAAAAAATAATTCTGATCTGGTTACTGAACGTTATCCCCGCAATTTACACACAAACCCGGATGATCCGCCGGCATATTGATATGTGCGCGGCAATGGCCATAGATGCAATAATAGACGCTGCTGTAGTAATCGAAGTCTTTGGCCCATGGCTCATCGGGGAATTTACATTGATCGGGCAGTCCAAGCGGGCAGAAGCGTATGGAGATTTGATACGTCTGCTCGCCCAAGTCTGTTTCGAAGTTGTCCCAATCAAACACGGATCCATCCCAGGGGGCATCGGGCCACGTACCCGGTCCAAGATATGTTTCGATACCGGAGGGCAAGGAACGGCTGGCATCAGGCGGCCATATACCGCCATTGTTGAGCGCCATTTGTTCGGCAGCCTTTGCGATTTCCGACAACTCCGCCTTCGCTCGTGCAAAACGCGCTTTTTCCAAGGCATTTCCGATAGAACCGTAGACGATCGTCGCGAGAATCGAAATGATCGCAATCGCCATCATAATTTCGATGAGCGTGAAGCCCCGGAGCCGGTGCGACAATTTTCTGATCATTACGCGGAGGAAGTTCATTGCAAGTGAAGTGTACGAACTCTTCTCGCGAAGATCTATTGCTCATTTGCAAATCCAGCATCGGATGATTTGTGCTCAATGCACCTGGCATCGTGATTCCGGATAAGTCATCAATGTAATCTTCAGGAATTTCCGGCAGTATATGTATTAACAAACCTTGACTTCAAGTGTTATCACTCTAGAATTCCGACTGATAAATCACAACTCACTACCCTTCAACGTCATCATACTTATCTATTCTCCTTATCAACTCCCCTTTCATTTCTATGGCAACCTCCACATCGAAAACTCCCAAACTCGCCGTCAATATCCGACCCATCGGTGACCGCGTCGTTGTCCGTCCGCTCGAAAAGGAAAGCGTGACCGCCTCGGGCATCGTGATCCCCGATACCGCTTCCGGCGAAAAGCCACAGGAAGGAATCGTGATCGCGGTTGGCAAAGGTGGTATTGGTAAAGACAGTGTGAATCCATCCGAATTCGTAAAAGTCGGCGATACGGTCCTGTTCGGCAAGTACGCCGGCGACGATGTGAAGCTCAAGAGCGTCGATGGCAAAGATATCGAAGTAAAAATTCTCCACCTTGATTCGATCCTCGGACTCGTCGAGGGTAAATAATCTGATTCTTCTCATTGTCCATTTTACATTCTTCATTCCTCTCTCATGCCAGCCAAGCAACTCCTCTTCAGTAACGAAGCGCGCGAAAAACTCCTCAAGGGAGTGACCAAACTCGCCAATGCCGTATCCGCCACGATGGGCCCGCTCGGCCGCAACGTATGCATCGACAAAAAGTACGGCGGACCGACTGTCACCAAAGACGGCGTAACCGTCGCCAAAGAAATCGAACTGCCGGATCCGTACGAAAATATGGGTGCCGAATTGGTGAAGCAGGCCGCCACCAAGACCAATGACGCCGCCGGAGATGGAACAACAACTGCTACCGTGCTCGCGCATGCCATTATGCAGGAGGGACTTAAGCACCTCGGCAGCGGCAAGAATGCGATCAGCATCAAGAACGGCATCATGAAGGCCGTCGATGCCGTCGTTGATCATTTGGATACACAGAAGAAGACGGTGAACAAGCGTGAGGAATACGCCGCTGTTGCCACGATTTCGGCACAAGATCCGGAGATCGGCGAAGTGATTGCCGAAGTGATCGACGAAGTGGGCAAGGATGGCGTCGTCACGGTCGAGGCCGGACAGACGCTGGGCCTCGAAAAAGAATTCGTCGAAGGCATGCAGTTCGATCAGGGTTATATTTCGCCGTACTTCGTCACCGATCCGGCGACGATGAAAGCGACATTCGAACGCCCGTACATTCTCATCACCGACAAAAAAATCGCCTCCATCCAGGAAATCCTGCCGTTGCTCGAGTCACTTGCCCAGAAGGGTCGCAAGGAGCTGGTCATCATTGCCGAGACGGTGGAAGGAGAAGCGCTCACCACCCTCGTACTCAATAAACTGCGCGGCACATTCAGCACACTCGCCATCAAAGCTCCGGCCTTCGGCGATCGCCGCAAAGAGATCCTCAGAGACATCGCCGTCCTCACCGGTGGTCGCGTGATCTCGGAGGAAGTCGGCTTGAAGCTCGAAAATGCTACGGCTGATGACTTGGGTCAGGCTCGCCGCGTCGTCGCGACGAAGGACAACTGCCTCATCATCGACGGTGCTGGCAGCAAGAAAGACATCGAAGCCCGCAAGAACGAAATCAAGGCCGCTGTCGACAACACGAAGTCCGACTTCGATCGCGAAAAGCTCCAGGAGCGACTCGCAAAGTTGAGCGGTGGTGTCGCTGTCGTCAAAGTGGGAGCCGCGACGGAAATCGAACAGAAAGAGAAGCAGCACCGCGTGGAAGATGCTCTGTCCGCAACGCGCGCCGCAGCTGAGGAAGGTATCGTCCCGGGTGGCGGCACGGCCTACATCCGCGCCATCGAAGCGCTTGATAAGTTGAAGCTCAAGAATGAAGACGAGCAAATCGGCGTGGAAATCATCCGCGGCGCTTTGTCAGCTCCGGCCCGCCACATCGCCGACAATGCCGGCGTCGAAGGCAAAGTAGTCGTCGAAAAAGTGATGAGCAACTACAAGGGCAACGTCGGCTACAACGCGATGACCGGCGAGTACGAGGACCTCGTCAAAGCAATGGTCATCGACCCAAAGAAAGTCACGCGCAGCGCACTGCAGAACGCCGCATCAGTAGCCTCAATGTTCCTCACGTTGGAAGTGGCTGTTACTGACATTCCGGAGAAAGAGAAGCCGATGCCCGCAATGCCGGGAGGAGGCATGGGAGATATGGAATACTAAAAGGAACTGTGGAATTAAGAAAAAGCCTGGTGATGAGCCGGGCTTTTTCAATTGAAAAGTCAGATGGCTCGACAAACATTTAGCAGATTTTTCAGCATGGCGGTGCCGCTTTCTTCGCGGCCAATGGAGTTAGTCCGATTCATCGCTGATTGTTGCCCGTCACCCCGGCCTTCTACCAGACTATGGAGTACGAAGAATTATTTGCCTTTTAAATTTTTTATTGTAATTTAGTACTTGTTGATCGCATGTCCTTAATTCTTTAAAAGAGGGAGGTGACAGTGCTCCGCTTCATTGGGTTGCTTGCGGTGGCTGTCACCGTAGGAACCGGCTTCAACTTTTGGGTCCAAGGGCCCATGTCGGTAGCTATCATCCTGTGGGTAGTGGCGGCGTTCATGTCCTTGTGCTTGTACGCCACACGAGAGTGATCAACTCTGCGGCCGGTTCATACCGGCCGCTTCTACATGACATAGGTCAAGGCACAAGAAAAACTTTGTAATTTTTATTTTTGTTATAGATTGGTTTGAGTTGATCAAATCCTCCATGTCTCATGCACAGGAGAGCATCGTGGGAACATTTCGGCTGGTCATTCTCCATATCCTCGGCGTGGCATTCGTGGCCTTTGGAATGTACATCGCCCTCAGCGGCAAATACCTCTGGGCATGCCCGGTGCCACTCATCGGCGCACTGATATTCTGGAGGCTGCGGCCATGGCGCCGAACCAAGTATCACACACCTGTCATCTAGACAGGCTCCGATCAACCCCTGCGGCCGGTTCATCCGGCCGCCTTTTATTTGCTGTGAACCAAGGCCAAGAAAAATTTTGTAATTTTCATTTTTATTGTAGGTTAGCTTCAGTTGATCATTTCGCCTCTCGTTACAGGTGAGACCATGAAACGACTGGTTCTTGTAGTCGGACTGATTTTCGCGGTTGGCGGGGCCTACGTGTATATGTTTCAACTGCACGATCTCTGGTCTATTCCAATCATCGGAGCCATCCTTATGATGATAGCGGACCGACTCAACCCGCCAAAAATGGATGAACAGACGTAATGAATTGCGAACGAGAATTTACGGCCTTCCACATGGGATGGCCGGCCCATCGATCAACCTCGCGGCCGACATACCGGCCGCTTTTAGATATACAGAAATGATTTGACGCACACCACAGAACCTCCCGATGTACTGTAACCTTTTTGGTACCCTCAACGTTATGTCAGTGTAGACATCTTCCCCTCTCTTCTTATGATACGTTTCTCGACTCCCCGCGCCGCAGCGGCTGCCACACTGATTGGCATGGCTGCGACGTTTTTTCCAGTGAGCACTTTCGCATTCAGTGATGTAAAAGCAGGCACCCAATACAGTACTGCCATCGATGCGCTGGCAGCCAAAGGCGTGCTCAAGGGCTATGCCGATGGCACATTCAAATCCGGTCAATCCATCACGCGTGGTGAATTTTTGAAGATCATTTTGGAAGCGCGCGGCACCGCCGATCTTACGGGAAGCAACTGTTTCCCGGACGTGAAAGACGAATGGTTCGCCAAATATTTCTGCACCGCCAAGGCCGAAGGCATCGTGTCGGGCTACGCCGACGGTACCGCCAAGCCGGGGCAGAACATCACGTTTGTGGAAGCATCAAAAGTCCTATCGCTTGCCTACAAGCAAAAAGTAGAAAGTTCAGGCGGCGAGTGGTACACGCCATACACGAGCGCACTCGAATCGGCTAAAGCCATTCCACCGACGATCGGCAAACTCGATGCCCTCCTCACTCGCGGCGAAATGGCCGAAATGATGTGGCGCATCAGCGAGAAGAAAACCGATCAGCCGACCAAGGGCGTACTGAATATTCAGAATCCGAAGCTGAGCATCAACACCGCATCCGATGCGGTGCAGACAGCGAAGACCTGTGCAGATATCAGCGCGTTTGGTGCAACACTATCGACTCAAAGCATAGGTTACGGTGGCGGTCCGCTCATGATGCGCGATGCGGTGGCACCCCAAGCCGCTCCCGGCGCCGAGATGAAGTCCGCCAATTCAACGGCTGTAATGGCCGATCACTCGACGACGAATGTGCAGGTCGAAGGAGTGGATGAAGGCGATACGGTAAAGACCGACGGAACCTACGTATACACGGTTCAGAACCAGAACGTGTACATTGTGAAGTCGCAGCCGGCGAGCGCCATGAAGCAAGTGGCGACGATTGATTTCTCCAAAGACAATGTGACGCCTCAGGAATTGTATTTGAACGGTGATCACCTGATCGTTGTCGGCAACGCATGGAATAACGGCCCGGTGATGCCGATGAGCAAGATCCGGGGAGACATGATGATCATGCGCCCGTATTTCATGGCCCAGAAAGAAGACATTCGCGTCTACAACGTGACTGATCCGGCCAATCCGAAGCTGGAACGCACGGTACGCTTTGACGGAAACAGCGTGTCGACGCGCATGATCAATGATCAGTTGTACATGGTCCTGAACGAGTCGATGCAGTGGAATCAGCCAATCCCGCTCGACAACGTAAAGGAGGATCAAATCCTTCCCAAGTTCAGCGACTCAACCAAGGGAACGGCCGAAATGCCTGTAACAACCTGTGCCAAGATCGCCATCCTGCCGCACATACTGTCACCGGCCTACCTGACCGTTGCCGTGATCCCGACGACAAACTTGAACGCGGATGTGAAGACGAAAACGATCGTGGGTGATGCGCAGAATGTCTACGCCTCCCTTGATAACTTGTACGTCGCATCGCTGCAGCAAAACTATGTATGGGATTCCGCGCATCCACAGCAGAACGAAAAAACGAATTTTTTCCGCTTCGCCTTCACATCCGACGGCATTGAACTCAAGGCACAGGGATCGGTTCCCGGACACTTACTCAACCAATTTGCCATGGATGAAAGCGGCGACACCTTCCGCGTGGCGACGAGCATCGGGAACAACTGGGATCCCGCCGCATCGATGTCGAACAGTCTGTTTGTAACTGACATGGATCTCAAAACAATCGGCAAAGTCGACGGCATCGCGCCGGGCGAGAGCATCTACGCAGTGCGCTTCATCGGCAACCGTGCGTACGTCGTTACGTTCAAGACAGTCGATCCCCTCTTTGTGATCGACTTGAGCGATGTGCACAACCCGAAAATCCTCGGCAAACTGAAGATTCCGGGATACAGCAGCTACCTTCATCCTTACGACGAAACACACTTGATCGGCTTTGGCAAAGAAGTCGACGAATCCATCGATGCCGACAAGGTCCACAGTGACAATGCAGTTTATTACACGGCAGTCCAAGGCCTGAAGGTAGCCATCTTCGATGTGTCGGACGTGAACAATCCTAAGGAGATGTACAAGACCGTGATCGGCGATCGCGGCACCGACAGTCCCCTCCTCTACGATCACCATGCATTGCTATTCGACAAGTCACGCAACTTGCTGGCCTTCCCTGTGAACGTCATGGAATTCCTCGGCGCCGAAAAAGACAAGAAGCCCGACGAAGCCATGGCGACGCAAACTTTCCAAGGCGCGTACGTCTACAATATTTCGCTCGACAAAGGTCTGACGCTTCGCGGCCAAATTACTCACTACACGGATGAGGACAAGCAAAAATCAGGCAGCTATCTGTGGGGCAAAGACATCACGCGCATTCTACGTCTGAGTGAATCATTGGTTACTCTGTCGCAAGGGGGGCTGCAGAGCCACAGCTTGAGTGACGTGAAATTCGAGAACAAAGTGGACTTCCCGGCAACGGACGCCCGGGGTCCGATCATGTATTAATACCAATTCAATAGTCACAGTGGCGAGTCGTTCTCGCCACTGTTTTTATTTTGTAACAAACGATGCCAACGTACCCCAATTATTTGTTAAGCGGTTTGTTTCATGAGGAACAAGGGTAACGACTTTAGCATGAGTCACCTTGCTCAAATAATCTTCAAGGAAATTTCCTCGAGTTACCAACGGCGTCGTAATCAATTCGATCATTTTCCAAGTTTGATCTGGATTTCTCTTGGAATGTCCTACGCCTAGATCAACAATGCCGATGCCTCCAGAAGGAACTTCTGATTCAAATATAGAACGAATCGATTCGTGACGTCGACGTATGCTTTCTCTCACGTCATCCCGTACTTTACTTGTATTTTGTTCACTCTCTCCGATTGCTTTGTATTTGTTCAAAAAACACCACGAGACTGCGCGTCGACCACCATTAATTCGCGTGTGAATAAAATTTGCTGCGGCTTGGGGACCGCCTGCCTCATACATTTGAACCGTACTTTCATAGTATTCCTGGACCCTCTGGGCAGGGCTTCTCTCCATTAGTCCCTCATCAGCAAGTCCTCTTATAATTGCCATACTTTTTCTTTTTTCATCCCATGCACTTTGCGAAGCATTTATACTTTCATCAATAAAAATTGATTTGTCAGCCCCATAAAACCTCAATAATTTCACTATCGCAGACTTAATTGAATCATGATGCGAAACAAAACTACGAAATTTATCCGGATTTTGGATCAAATCTAGTATCGAACTAGCATTATAATGCACCTGCGGAACATAGGCTAAGACTCTGTCGTACGATTTTTCTCCCGGCTCAGCGAAAAGCTCCCCATGGTCTTTAAGACTAGACCTAATATCTCTCGGAAAGAAAGTTTGGTACCTTTTCCTTTCATCGAGCCAATCCTTAACACCTTGTAAAATTCCCATCCTCCCAATTATAAGGTAGTATCTAATCAATTTGTCAAATCTTCACACGAAAGCTCATGACCCCTTCCTTCATCGTCCTCGAGGGCCCCGACGGTTCCGGTACATCATTGCACAGCCGGCTTTTAGCCGAGCGTTTGCAAAGGGAAGGGCATGACGTTCTTCTTACAACGGAACCGAGCGACAGTGCAATCGGCATATGGATTCGTACACTCTTGAAGGAAAAAACGACGATGGACCCTGCCGCACTGCAGCTGCTTTTTTGTGCCGACCGCGCCGATCACATTGCAACCGTCATCAAGCCGGCCATTGCCGCCGGCAAAACTGTCATTTGTGACCGCTATGCCCCCTCAACTCTCATCTATGGTGACGTACTGGGCCTCGACGTCGATTGGCTCGAAGATATAAACGCCCAATTCGTTCAACCTGATGTGACACTCTTCACGCTGCCACCTTTCGAAGTTTGTCAGGAGCGACTGAGTCGCCGGGATGAGCGCGACCTGTTCGAAGGAACGGATTTCCAACGCCGCATCTACGAAGCCTACGAGAAATATGTTGCCGAAGATCAGGCAGTGATCGTGGTGGATACGTCGGGAGAAAAAGCGGCGGTCGCTGATGAAATCTTTGAAAAAATCCGAAATTCGAAGCACTAAATTCGTAAATAAACCGCGTTTTTCGAATTTCAATATTCGTGCTTCGTGTTTAGCCTAATTGTCTCTTTGGATTCTCTCTCCCTCCCACTATCATATCCTCATGTCCGCCCAAATCCTCTCCGGCCGCGAAGTTGCCGATCATCTGTTCGAGGAACTGAAGCCCCTGATAAAAGAATATGACCCACAGCTGGTGATCGTGCAGGTAGGCGAGAATGCTGCCAGCGCGAGTTACATCAAACAGAAATTGAAGAGCGCCGATGCATTGGGGTTACGGCATGAACTGCTCCGACTGAAAGACGATACGAAATTGAGTCAGCTCATGGCGCTTATCGATGATTTGAATCGCGACGCTGATGTGAGCGGATTCATTATTCAGTTACCATTGCCGCCGCATTTGGACAAGAATGTTCCGCAAATCATCCGGGCCATCGCACCGAACAAAGATATCGATGGATTCGGCGCGTACAACTTGGGAAAAATGTTTCTCTCCACCGAGTTCGAAGATCTGCCGCCAGCCACGCCGTCGGGCGTGATCCGCATCCTCGACTATTACAAATTGCCGATTGAGGGCAAGCACGCCGTCATCGTCGGTCGCAGCAATATTGTGGGCAAGCCGCTCGCCATCATGCTTCTCAACCGCGGTGCCACCGTTACAATTTGTCACAGCAAAACTCCTGATCTTGGCGCCATCACACGGCAAGCCGATATTCTCTGTTCGGCCGTCGGCAAAGCAAAAATAATCACGGCCGATATGGTCAAGCCCGGAGCAGTCGTCATCGACATCGGCGTTACACGCGATGAAGAGGGGCTGAAAGGCGATGTGGATTTTGACGCAGTCAAAGAGGTGGCATCGGCCATCACACCCGTGCCTGGCGGTGTCGGACCGATGACCGTGGCGAGCCTCATTCGCAATTGCGTGCGTGCAAAGGAACGACAGAGGCAGATGCTCGAGGTGTAATAGCCGCATAAAGCCGATGGATGCTTCTTGCGTTCAGGAAAATTGTCATTAGAATGTCTCCGTGGATATCGCCTTCACGCATTTTTCGGCCTCCCGGATCTCCGGCGAGGCGTGCTTGAGCGTGTTCCAGCAAGCGTAATATGTGTGGAATTATTGCCGTTTCCGGCTTCCAGAACGCGATACAAGACCTGTACGACGGACTGATCGTGCTCCAACACCGCGGGCAAGATGCAGCCGGTATCGTCACCTTCGACAATCAATTCCATTTAAAGAAAGCCAACGGCATGGTGCGCGATGTGTTTCATCAGCAATCACTTCAGCGCTTGCGCGGCCCGATGGGTATCGGGCATGTGCGCTACCCAACAGCCGGCTGCAACAGCGAGTTCGAAGCGCAGCCGTTCTTCGTCAATTCACCGTTCGGTATCGCACTGGCGCACAACGGCAACCTCACTAATTCGCAGAAACTTGCCACGGAATTACTGCACACCGATTTCCGTCATCTCAATACATCATCGGACTCCGAGGTGTTATTGAACGTCTTCGCATTGGCACTCCAGAAACAGCGCCCCATCCAGCTCACGCCGGATCATATTTTCCGGGCAGTCCGCACCGTGCATCGCCGTTGTACCGGCAGTTATTCGGCCGTCGTGCTCATTGGCGGCAATGGCATCCTGGCGTTCCGTGATCCGCACGGCATCCGACCGCTCCAGATCGGCAAGCGCAAGCATGGCATGAAAGAGGAATACATTCTGTGTTCCGAGAACACATTGATGAAGCCGCTCGGCTACGAGTTCGTGCGCGACGTTCTTCCCGGCGAAGCGGTGTACATCGACAAACACAATAATTTCCACTCACGTGTGTGTGCCAAAGGCCATCTGAATCCGTGCGCCTTCGAATGGGTGTATTTGGCCGCGCCGGACTCGGTGATCGATAATGTGTCGGTCTACAAAGCCCGCGTCCGTATGGGCGAATCCCTTGCGTCGCAGATCAAGAAGTCCGGACTCAAGATCGATTCGATCATTCCCATTCCCGACTCGTCGCGCGCAGCTGCTGCCGGTTTGGCGGATAAATTAAAAATTCGTTACCGCGAAGGATTCGTGAAGAACCGTTATATCGGTCGCACGTTCATCATGCCGGGCCAGGCGCTCCGTCAACGGAGCCTGCACTTCAAAATCCATCCCATCGACTTGGAATTCAAAGGCAACGACGTCCTTCTGGTCGATGACTCGATCGTGCGTGGCAATACAAGCCGCAAAATCGTGGAGATGGCCCGCGAAGCCGGTGCGCGCAAAGTGTATTTCGCCTCCGCATCGCCGCCTGTCACCGGCCCGTGTCCGTACGGTGTGGATATTCCCACGACGGATGAACTGATCGGTGCCAACAAATCGATAGAGGAAGTCTGCGAATTCATCGGAGCTGACGGACTCTTTTACGCAACAGCCGAAGACATGGTTCGCGCGATCAAAGTCGGCAACCGCAAACTGCAGAAACTCTGTACTGGCTGCTTCAACGGTCGCTATCCAACGCCCGAAGTAACGCCCAAATTGCTGCTCGAAATGGGTTCCGCACGTAACAACACCCGCGACACGATGAGCAGCTTGATGGTGGATGGTGATGACGCGGAGGGATCGAAAGGTATGACACTGATGTAATCACCGAATTATGTTAGAAGATACTGAGTACTATAAATTTTCACAGGCGGATGTAAGTGCCCTGAAGCATGCAGCTGAAGATATTCATATACTGCGTCTGAGCTCAAGAGTCTGCCACCTTCTGGCTCTTTGCATAGGTGGCTGCTCCACGATGGCGTGCATGGTAAAAGAAGATAACGCACAAATGGGCATCATAGTTGGGACAACGGCGTTCGCCACTACTTTGACGATTGTGGAACGTGGTTTTAAAGAAGCCTTCAATAATTGCAAAAGACCGATCGGCGAATTCATCCAGCGTCATGCCACTCGGCATTCCTTTGATTTGCTGAGAGATCTTCAATTGCCTCTGCCTGACTTTGACCCGTATGATCCGGGATTTGTGGAGTTCGAATGGGAAAGCTAAGGTAGCAACACTCTTATGCGCATACTCCTGATCACCAATTCCGCCCGTGGCCATGCTGTCGCCGAAGCTTTGGCACGCAGCCGGCACAACCCGGACATCGTTACCGTCAGCAGCGTACGTGATCCTGGCACGCGTCGCTTATCAAGCGAACATCATGTGATGGATATTCTCGATTTCCCACCCATACTTGAATTGGCAAAACGCGTGAAGCCCGACTTCGCCTTCATTGCTCCCGATGATCCGATCGGACAGGGGTTGGCTGATGAATTCGCTGCAGAAGGAATACCAAGTATCGCGCCGATGCGCAAACTAGCACAGATCGAAAGTAGTAAATCATTCACACGAAAACTGATGGAAAAGTATGGTATTGACGTATCGCCAAAATTTAAAATCATCACCAAACACGACGCCAATACAAAACAAATAATTCATAATTATATTAATGACGAATTACAAGGAAACTATGTGGTGAAATACGATGCACTCAAAGGAGGCAAAGGCGTCAAAGTGAGCGGTGATCATCTGCATTCAATCGACGAAGGCGTTGCTTACGCTATCGAATGTCTGAATGAATGTGGTCGCGTCGTGCTCGAGGAAAAATTGATCGGCGTGGAATTCAGCCTGTTATCGTTCGTCTCGGGCACAAGTGTTGCCGACATGCCTGCAGTCCAAGATCATAAGCGCGCTTTCGAAGGTGATACGGGACCGAATACGGGTGGCATGGGCACATACTCCGATGCCACACACTCACTCCCCTTTCTGACTGAATCTGATTTGAAACAGGCCAAAGAAATCAATCGCCAGGTGGCTGCAGCACTACTCAAGGAATGCGGCGAGCCGTACAAGGGAATTTTGTATGGCGGGTTTATCGCTGTAAAAGACGGCATCCGCGTGATCGAATATAACGCGCGCTTTGGTGATCCCGAAGCGCTAAACGTTCTCCCGATCCTGTCGAGTGACTTCGTGGATATTTGTCAGGCTATCATCGACGGAACGCTTACCGAAGAAATGGTGCAATTCGAGCACAAAGCCACGGTCTGCAAGTACATCACACCAAAGAGTTATCCCGATCGTAAAGACGAGAAAGGACAGCCAGTTTCTTTCCCAGTCATTCCAAGCTCTGCGCGTCTCTATTATGGCGATATCACCGAAGCAGATGATGGATCATTGCATCTTGGCGGTTCGCGCACAGCCGGTATCGTCGGCATTGCCGATACAATTGGCGAAGCCGAACAGATCGCACAGGCAGTGTGTGAGCAAGTGGAAGGACCGGTGCGATTCCGGTCGGATATCGGCACTCAACAATTGATCGATCAGCGAATCGAGATGATGAAGCAGTTGAGATAAGACTATGACTTCTTCACCAAGGCAGCCAACCGGTCATCGCGGTCATGCTTCTGCATTTCTTCGATGATGCTATCGATATTGCCCTCCATGATGGATGGGATATTCGAAAAGTTTTCGCCGATGCGATGGTCCGTGATGCGGTCTTGCGGGAAGTTGTAGGTGCGGATTTTTTCGCTGCGATCGCCTGAGCCGATCTGCCCCGAACGCAGGTCGCCGCGTTCCTTGGCCAAACGATCCTGCTCAGCCGTATACAATCGGCTGCGGAGGAGGCTCATCGCGAGCGAACGATTTTTGATCTGGCTGCGTTCGGTCTGACACGCCACAACAACGCCAGTCGGAATATGGGTGATGCGGATGGCGCTGTCGGTCTTGTTCACGTGTTGGCCGCCCGCGCCGCTGGCCCGATAGGTATCAATGCGCAGATCTTCGGCACGGATCTCCAAGTCGACTTCTTCAGCTTCCGGCAGAATGGCTACCGTAGCGGTTGAGGTATGTACACGGCCCTTATTCTCGGTGGCGGGAATGCGCTGCACGCGATGGACGCCCGATTCATATTTGAGCTTACCGTAAGCACCGCTGCCTTCGATTTTGCAGGAAGCTTCTTTGATGCCGCCGCCGTCCGCATCCGACATGTTCACGATCTCGGTCTTCCAGCCCTGCTCATCGGCGTACCTCAGATACATGCGCAATAGCTCACCGGCAAAAATGGCCGCTTCTTCGCCGCCTGTCCCGGCCCGCACTTCCAGAATCACGTTTTTATCGTCATTGGGATCCTTGGGGACTAAGAAAGATCGCATTCGCTCCTCCAGCTCCGGCTTCTTGCGCTCAGCTGCTTGCGCCTCTTCCGTTGCAAGCGTTTGCAGCTCGGCATCATCCATATCGCTCTGCGCAAATTGTATGGCTTTTTCGCCCTCTTCATATTCACGCAAGAGCTTGATGAGCGGTTCAAGTTCCGTTCGTCGCTTATTGATACGCGCCACTTCTTTGGGCTCCGAGAACACGGCAGGATCCTGCAGGCGTGCTTCGAGCAGCTTGAATTCGTCAGCCAGTGAACGTAACTGGTCAATCATGGGAAGAGAATAGCAGGGAAGGGCCAAATTCTAAATTCGAAGCCAGAAATTCGAAAAATCACCATACTTTTCGAATATCGATATTCATGCCCCGACTTCTTTACTTCACAGGAACCGGCTTCGGTTGCTCTATCGGCGGCGGAACCGGCATGTTTTCGAACGGCTGAATGGCAGGTAATGGCACTTCAGGACCAATGCGCAGTCCCTGAATGACTGCCCGACAATTACTGTTCACACGCGCATCAATGAGCAAACGATGGCCATTGCGCGCCTGCTCCAGCTCGTGCCCCGTTCCTTCCGAAACGAAGTACTGCGAAATATCCGGAAATTCGACTCGCTGGTATTGAGGCCGGCCGATAAGACACACCTGACCCGGCTGCAAGATTGGCTTATTGCTGCTGTAACTTACGCGCTCGTATGTATCGTCCTTTTTTTCCAGAACCACATAGACCGGCTTGGTATCGGTGATGTCCGTAAGCCCTTGGCCAACCTCGTAATCCAATGCCACGTAATCGCCACGGAAAATATCGCGCGGATCGACGGGTACCGTTTTCAATGTAATGAGTGTGCCGTTCGCCAGCAATATTTCCGACGGAATGAACAAGGTGAAGATCGCAATGACTTCGATGAGCAGGCCGATGAGGAAGGCGATGCGACGTGTCATTTGCCAATGGAGGTGAGAATTTTACGGCGCTGACGCTCCAGAATCGCACTGAGTCCCAGGATCAGAAAGCCGCCAAGAATGAATGCCAACGAGCGATCGAGCATTTGGAATGCCCACGAGAAGTACTGAATGAAGATGATGAAGCCAATGCCGATCATGCCGATATTGATCAGAACCGACATACGGAGCAGAGTGCCGTACCACACGAGTACGAACAGGAAAATGAAAGCGAGAACCACGTGCAATATAAAGAGCATCTGGAATGCCGGCACATCAGAGTATTGATAGAAGGCAAAACCGCTTCCCATAGGGCCGACCCATATAGAAGGTAACCAGGCCAGTACATACAGGAACACCGTATACAGACCGAGCGCTAAAAGTCCCCATCTTCCCTGAGGAGTTTCGAACGGTGCGCGGAAAAAGGCTATGCCAAGTAAAGCGAAAGCAACAATCGCCGTGACGACGTTCACCGTATCGAAGGTCGCCTGCAGAACCGGAAAGAATACTTCTTTATCAACGGTTCCCAAGACAACGATGAAGACAAGCAGAAAAATACCCCAGTGAAAGAGCGTTTTGGTGCCGAATGAAAGAAAAGACGAACGGCGTAACAAAATTCCGCCACTGACCAGACCGACACCGATAATGGGCAACATATTGAGGAGGCTGTGACGATCATCAAACAGGAAGTCCAGTTGGCCGCTGCCGCCGTACAGCGACACGCGCAGCCATCCCAAGAACAGAAGGAGAAGCGGTACCGATGTCCATAGATGTAATCGTGATTGCAAAATAGCGGCAAAGCCGAGCGTGACGATGAACCAAAGCAATGCGCCGAGCCAGAAATTGAGCGGCAGCTGATAAATCTGTGCTACCAGAAAAATACTTGCACCGAAGATGAGGATGTTCACGAAGAGCAGCGCCAATCCTGTCTTTTCGTATGTATGTTTTTCATACGCCAGGTAGTAACCGGCTCCGGCAGTTGCGATCATGCCTGCCAGAAGAATCGACACCTTCGCCATCGCCGTCATTGCCGACCAATTGCTACTGACAAACAAAATAA
Organism: Candidatus Peribacteria bacterium; assembly: GCA_041691135.1. Lineage (GTDB taxonomy): Bacteria > Patescibacteriota > Gracilibacteria > Peribacterales > Peribacteraceae > JAQBQQ01. Next base: position 71,914 of record JBEPVF010000001.1, on the reverse strand, counting down.
CGCCGAGTCCCAGTAAAATCGCACCGACAGACGAAAAGATACCGATTGCCCGATGGGACATTTCTTCTTTCTGATCGTGTTCACGAAGTTTTGCCGGCAGACAATCCACTAACTCCAACGCTTTTTTGGGTGTGATTTTCTTCTTATCCACCCAATATGCCAGTGCCTGTTCGATCGTCATCATGTATTTTGGATTGTACTGAAATTAATCCAAGAGGGTAGTTGCTTGTTTTAGGAAAAATGTCTGTTTGAGAGTGATCAGGGACAAGTGGTCAGTTATCGGTTTTTATCTTTGTGGCCGCTGTCACTGATTTTTGATGGCTAAATTCACCTCACCATAGTCTAACTTTCTGTATACTCCCGCCATGAAGATTCTTGTCGCCCTCTCCGGCGGTATCGATTCCAGTGTCGTCGCGCATTTGTTGCATGAGCAAGGACATGAACTGATCGGCGTGCGTTTCACTCTATGGAGCGATCCTCTCGCTCCGGCGATGGCGCAAATTCTGCCGAGCAAGTGCTGCAATGCACAGACAGCCGCGCGTACGAAGTACGTTGCCGATTCGCTGAGTATTCCGTTTCATGTCATCGATCTGGAACAGGAGTTCAAGCAAAACGTGGTTGATCCGTACTTGGATGGACACCGAAAAGGCCTCACACCGAATCCGTGCATCGGATGCAACCGAACGATCAAGTTTGGGAAACTTCTGCAGTTGGCGCAGGAATTCGGCTGCGAAAAACTGGCCACCGGTCATTACACACGCGTCGCACGCGAACGATTGAATGACGGGACCGAGCGTCATCTGCTCTTGGAAGCCATCGATGCGGAAAAAGATCAGAGTTACTATCTGTATGGTCTGACACAGGGGGCGTTGGCCAAAGTTTTGTTCCCACTCGGAACAATGCGAAAAGAAGAAGTGTTCGCACTGGCCAAACACTACGGCGTTCCGTTCGATGACTATTATCGCGAGAGTCAGGACCTGTGTTTCTTCCCCGAAAAGTCGCCGCAGGAATTTCTGAAGCGTCATCTGGGAACCGATCTGCAAGCGGGCGAAATTGTCCGGCGTGACGGCACAGTGGTGGGGCATCATGACGGATTGCCGCTGTATACAGTCGGACAGCGTCGCGGATTGGGGATTGGCGGATTGAAAGTGCCGCTCGAAGTGGTAAGCAAAGATACGCAACACAACCGGCTGATTGTCGCCGAGAAAGAAAGTGAAACTCTCTCATCTGTTTCGCTCACGGATTTGCATTGGGTATCGTGGAATCCCGAGCCGTCGATACAGACATCGTTTGAGTATCGCACGCGCTCGTTATCACAACGAAAACACGGCACACTGAAGTACGAAGGCACGGAAGGCACGTTCACATTTGGTGGTCCGGAACATCCGCAAGCCTATGGACAGTCACTCGTCTTGTACCGCGGCGAAGAAATCGTGGGCGGGGGAGTCATGACTGCGTGAGGCAGAGACTGTGCAGATCGTCAATAGAGTGAAAGAAATCACGCATAACTCACTAAATCATCGTTCGTCAAATAACGACTTTTCTGCTATAATATAAGGATTTTGGATACTCCCTTTCCACATCGGGCCACGTACGACCAGGACGGCAATATCGTCCTGCCGATCGAACCGCATATGCTGACCAGCGATGTGCAGGAAACCGTACACCCTGAGCAGCGCATTCCAGTCCGCGAAGATCAGTCGTCCCACAGCGTACGCATTCACGAACAACTCGCCGAACTGTCGGTGCTCACACGTCGCGCCGTACACGAAGGAATTCAGCAGTATTCGGTGAGCATCTCGTCCGCGCGATCGATGCTGGATGATATTGAGGAAGAATCAGAAGGCATGTTCACGCGCCTGTGGCGTTTTCTCACGCGGCCAGTGGTGATTCGATCCGGCAAAAAACGCGTGAAGCAATACAGCCGGATGACCTTGTTCTTCCTGGATATCTTTCGCTTCGGCGGCACATTCACCGTCATCTTTGGCATCCTGTTCCTGACCCTCAACTTTCAGAGCTACTGGGAAATCGGTCAGTCGTACGTGCGACCCTTCCTCCACGGACCGACCGTGGATGTGACCCAGCAAATATTGACATCCGACTTTTTAAATTCGCCGAACAGCGACGCGCGTTCGGTGGGAAACCTGCTGAGTTTTTTGCCGCCGGCCGGCCCGCCCGATAATCGCATGATCATTCCCAAGCTCGGATTGAACGTGCCGCTCGTCGAGCCCTCGTATGCGGCACTACTCAAAGAAGACTGGTCACAAGTGGAGAAAGATATTCAGAGCGCGCTGCAACGCGGCGTCGTTCACTATCCCGGTACGGCTCGTCCGGGTCAGGCCGGCAACTTTTTCATCACCGGACACAGTTCGTACTACCCGTGGGACTCAGGACAATTTAAAACCGTCTTCGCGCGCCTGAGCGAATTGAACGTCGGTGATGAGTATGTGGTGTACTTCAACGGCGACAAGCATCGGTACATCATCGAAACGAAGAAGGAGGTGAAGCCGTCGGACATTTCGGTTCTCGACCAACCAAGCGATCGTCGCATTTCCACGCTGATGACCTGCACGCCGGTCGGCACCACTCTGCGTCGCCTCATTATCGTGGCACAGGAAGTCGATCCCATCACGGCTCAGCCGCTGAAAGTGGGCGAGAAGGGACAGGAATTGCCGAAGTCGCCGCAATTGGAGGCGTTACCGATTTGAGGATGATATAGTCACAAACATGCAGCCAGTCATACTTATAGGGCCTATCGGAGCTGGAAAAACAACCGTCGGGCAATTGCTCGCTCAAAAATTTTCGGTGCCCTTCTATTCTCTTGATGAAGAAGAGCAAAAGTACACAGCTCCACTGGGATACGACATCAATCACTATGACCTACTCAAGCAAAAGCAAGGACCCTTTGCTGCCTATGAGTATGCACGTAGCTTTTTTGATGAGACTGTCATACGTTTTTTGGCTGCGCATCAAAATGGCATTTTTGATTTGGGTGGTGGCCATCCGATAGTTCCAGACCAAAAGAAGCAAAAACGAATACTTGAGGCTTTGACGCCTTATGCCAATATTTTTCTTTTACTGCCTACGGGCAACGTAAAAGAATCGCTCGATATTTTGCGTAAACGTAATGAGCTTGCTGATGACGAGGAGGATTTCAACGTGCTCTATTTCAAAGACAAAACATTTTGGGACATCGCAAAATTCATCATCTATACCGAAGGAAAAACTCCAGAGGAAACGTGTGGGGAGATTATAAGAGTGTTAACTGCGCCACATGAGAGCGACCAGGTGGCCACATAGAGGCTCTCTTCATCTTTTACGTGGTGCCGCCGCTCGGACTTGAACCGAGACGCTCTGTAACGAGCAGGGGATTTTAAGTCCCCCGTGTCTACCTTTCCACCACAGCGGCATATGTAAAACAATGAGCACGTACATGAATTATGCCCGCCCTCTGGCCAAAGAGCCACGTTCGAAGTGCAGCGCTCCTTGTAGCGCAAAAATTGGGTAATGAGACGGCAACTCACCTTTTTCTTACCAAAAAACTCCTGATTTTTCTTGGTAGGCTTGCACAAGCCAGTTATAACACTTGAGTATGTCCCGCTCCCACCCTTTTGCGCGCGCTTTCCTCGCGTCCACGATCCTCTTCCTTGTCGTCAGCGGATTACAGCTGACGTGGGCGCTACATGCCATCGCTCATCGTTCGGAAGCGGCAGAAGCCGAACCCACGCAACTGCCGGAGGCCGGAAGAATCAGACGAAAGACCGTTGTTCAACGTCATCCACCTGCTCAAACAGCGATAGCCACTACCACAGTGGCAGTCGCACAACCGGTACAAAAAGCGGGCGAACCGCGTGTTCTCTCTATTCCCAGCATCAAGCTGACTGCGACCGTCACAGACGTCGGTCTGCTGCCCGATGGCAAGTTGGATGTGCCGGATCCGACGAAAGTCGGTTGGTACACGCTGGGTCCGAAACCGGGAGAGAAAGGAAAAGCAATTTTGGACGGACATCTTGATTCATCCAAGGGATCCGGCATTTTCTGGAATCTCCATAATGTGAAAATCGATGACATCATCAGTGTGACTGATGAAAATGGCGCTAAGCGCGATTTCCGCGTGCGGGATATGCAAGTGTACGACGTACGTACGGCGCCGATGCAGACTATCTTCGGCGAGAGCGACGATCATCTGCTGAACATCATCACGTGTGCCGGCAATTGGGACCGTTCGCTTGGACATTACGACAAACGACTTGTCGTCTACGCTCAGGCTATCGACACCATGTAATTAAATTTTCTGCAACGTCAAAGATGCAACAATGATGCACACGATGTCTGTCATGATGAGTAACATCAACCGGTCATTCTTGTCTTTCTGCACCGTTACGACAACAAAATTGTCGTTTTTATTTCACATGCGTTTCGACGAAATTGAAAAAAATCAACGCCGACTCGTTTCTGGTAAGAGCTGTCAACGTACCGCGTCACAACTGTGAACCTTTGGCACACTCTTCACCCGCTTGATCATGAATCCGCTCCGGACTCTTGTAGAGTCGCCTGCTGTAACCAGCACACCCGTCGCCTCGTTTCGCGAGTCGGTCAAAAAACGATACGAACGTGGAATTGGGCAGCAGCATGCGAAACGCAAACAGAAGGATGCCGTGTTTCTGAGCATCATCGTTCCCGTTTATAACGAACGTCCCAATCTGCGTCCGTTGATTCAGAGAATCATGAAGAGCATGCAAGGTGCTGAATACGGCTATGAACTCATCTTCGTCGACGACCGTTCCAACGACCGTTCAGCCGAAATGATCCGATCATTCTCGGCATCATCGCCAATCCGTGTGCTGACCAAAAAAGGAGAGCGCGGCAAAGCGTACTCATTGATAGAAGGATTTCAACAGGCCAAAGGCGAAGTGATAGCAATGATCGATGCCGATCTGCAGTACCCGCCCGAGAAAATCCCCGACATGGTGGAACTGATGCAGGAGTACGACATCGTGGTCGGCAATCGCCGCATTCGACGCACTTCCGGGCTGCGCACTTTTCTCAGTCGCACCTATCAACGCATCTTCGGACATTTTGTCCTGGGACTGAAAACGGATGTGCAATCGGGTTTGAAAGTATTCCGCGCCGATATTTTGCACCATGTAAAAATGCACCCGTCAGCCTGGGGATTCGACTACCAATTTTTGTATCATGCCAAGCGGCTTGGTTACCGTATCGGTCAGACGGATATCGTGTTTGAAGATCGAAAATACGGACAAAGCCACGTGAATACCATTCTCACCGCTTTCGAACTCATCGTCGGATCCGTCACACTCCGCCTGAGTTATCTGCCGAAAGACATTCTTCCTTTCTTGTTCTATCCACACATCTCGGAATATCACACGCGCGGATTCACCAACACCGATGACTTCTTGTTCTTGCCGGACATTGTGAGCACGCGAAAACATTTTTTCCGCGAAACCGTCGTCCTGCTCGTTGTTTCGTTGCTCGTGATTGGCGCGGGTATTGGTTTACTGAGTGCGGTTACCGGCTACTCGCCGCTGCTCATTCTGTCGGGCATGCTCGCATTGGTTTACTTGGGACTCATCGTGTTCAAGCTCCGAATCGTACGCGCCGGCATGCAGCGCAAACCGGTCAGTTTTAAACCGGATGACATAGCGGCGATCACCGACGAAGAATTGCCGATCTACACCATTTTGATCCCCCTTTATAAGGAGGCGGAAGTGATTCCTCAGATTGTCACGGCCATGTCCCGTATCGATTACCCGGTCGACAAGCTCGATATCATCATCACCCTGGAAGAGTACGACCACGAGACGATCGATGCGATCGCTCAGGCCGGTATGCCGGCGCATTTCCGCACGCTGATCCTGCCGGACGTAAAGCCGAAGACGAAGCCCAAAGCACTTAACGTGGCTTTCTTACAGACGAGCGGCGAGTTCCTCGTCATCTACGATGCCGAGATTATTCCCGATCCCGATCAGCTGAAAAAAGCATACTTGGCCTTCAAAAAGCATCCCGATATCGCCTGCTTCCAAACACAACTCGACCATTACAATGCCGAGCAGAATTGGATTACCAAACTTTTCAACGCCGAATTCTCGTTCCACTACGACTTGTTTCTGCCGGGCATTCAAAAACTCGGATACGTGGTTCCGCTGTCCGGCCATAGTACGCATTTCCGACGCGATGTCCTGGAAGATATCGGCGCATGGGATCCGTACAATCTTACCGAAGATTGCGACATGGGCATTCGTCTGTTCCGCAAAGGTTACAAAACCGAGATGATGGATTCGCGCAGCCAGGAAGAAGCGACGTGCAGCATCGGCGCATGGGTCGCGCAGCGGTCGCGATGGATGGAAGGATTCGTGCAAACGAGCATCGTACATTTGCGACATCCGTTGCGATTGAAGAACGAACTGGGCGGCTGGTCGAAGTTACTGGCTTTTCTGGTACTCGTCCCGGGCAGCGTAGTCATGAATATCATCAACCTGTTCTTCTGGGTGCTGCTCGGCGCGTGGTTCGTGACACAATCGACTGCGATCCAGCAACTTTTTCCAGGCCCCGTTTTGTACATCTCCATCTTCTCGTTCGCCTTTGGAAACTTCACGTTCATGTTCCTAAATCTTCTCGGGTCATACAAGCGTGAGCGCTACAGTCTGGTGAAATACAGTCTGCTCTCATTTTTCTACTGGCTCATGCTCGCCTATGCCTCACTGCGAGGCTGTGTGCATTTGATTTTCAAACCACATCAGTGGGAAAAGACCAAGCATGGCAAACACTTACTCACTCCCGTTTATGCGACTATCCCCGTTGCGTCTTAAGCGGTTCTCGACTGTCGAGTTCCCGCTGCTTGTCTTCGTTTTCCTCATGGGCATCGTGATGGCCTGGTACGTGTACCAGAGCGGTCTCACCAAAGCTCTCACCGATCAGAGTTCACATTTGAATTTCTCGCGACTCACCTTTGACAGCCTGACACCCGGTGTCAGCCAGCTCGGATTCTGGCCGCCGCTTCTGCATATTCTGATGATCCCGTTCGTCGCCGTTCCGCTGCTGTACAGCACGGGCCTGGCCGGCGCATTCGTGCTGGTGCCCTGCCTGATGATATGCGTTTTCCTCCTCTATAGAATCACGCTGCGGCTGACCAAAAGCGAGACGATGGGACTTGTGGCCGGCGTGCTCTTTGTTCTCAATCCGTACATTCTCTACTACTCGGTCACTCCGATGATGGAGATCCTGTTCATGACCAACCTGTTTGCCGTGGCGTACTTTCTGCTGGGGTGGCTGGATACCGGCAAGCTCCATACGTTGCTCCTGACCGGCCTGTTCATCACGCTGGCATGCCTGTCGCGCTTCGAAGGATTTTTGCTGCTGCCGATCGTGGGCAGCATCGTCCTGATCGAGCTCGTGCGCCGCCGGAAGAAGTATGCCGAAATGGAAGCGCTGCTCATTCTGTTCGGCGTACTGGCCGTCATCGGCGTCTTCCTCGTGATGCTCTACAGCTGGGTCTACGGCCATAACCCGTTGGCCTTTACCGGCGGCGATTGGTTGCGCGATCCGGCGGCCAGTCTGCGCCCGGCACGCTTCAATCTGCTCAACACGTTTCGTGATGCGATGGCCGCATCCTATTACATCATCGGTCAACCGCTGGTGGTGATTTCCGGCGCGAGTTTCTTGGGATTATTGGCAGTACAGCACCGTCGCCTCCAACCGTACGCGACGCTGTTCGTACTCGGCAGTCCGCTCATCTTCGTCTTCATCGCACTGTACACCGGATCGATCACCATCAACGTGCCGGAACTGCCGCCATACAATATCTTCCACAACGACCGCTACAGCCTTACATGGCTCGGCTTCGCCGTACTGGCGCCGATCCTTCTTTTCCATGAATTCGAACGAATGACCGGCGCACGTGTATGGCTCCACTCGTTCATCCGCTCACTCGGACGGGTGCTGCTTGGATTGCTCATCATCTTCATGGCCTATCAGTTCATTCGCATCGTGTTCATCGGTCACTTCGATGTGATCAGGCGTAATTTCAATTCGCCGGTTGCGGCACAGATCGAGGTGGCAGACTATCTCAAAGCTCACTACACCAACGGTAAAGTTCTGTCGGCCCGCGTGGACAACGATCCTATTTTTGCCGCGGCGGGCGTGCCACTCAACGATTATATTTATGAGGGCAACTACCGCTACTTCGACCAGGTCATGAAGGAGCCATGGTTCTTCGCGCAGTGGGTGATCATGCACGATCCCACCAAACAACGTGACGACTGGGCAAAGCAGCACGAACCGGTCCTGCGCCAATGGGGCGATTCGAAAGAATTTACGCAGTACTACGATCTTGTCCTCCAAAACGGCGAGCGGCGTCTGTACAAACTCAACGAGAACCACCTGCTGCAAGCCGTAAAAAAACGCGGATACAGTGTCAGTACTATTCCAGCGCTCAATCCGGCCCTGAGCAACTGGAATCCCTCCACTGTCTACGCAACGATGCGCGAACCTCAACCGATCAAGTTGACGGCACAGGAACTGGCCGATTCCAAAGGCACGGTAAAGAGTGAGCTGCTTGATTTTTATTGGAACCGCCTGAAACCTGATTTTGAGAACGGCTACTATCTGGATGAAAACCGCAAAGGCAATACCGAATCACAGAGTTATGCGATGATGCAGGCGCTGCGCGTGGATGATCCCGAAACATTCGACCGTGTATGGCAGTGGACGAAGACGCACTTACGACGGCCCGACGGATTGTTCGCCTGGAAGTTCACGGTGGATGCAGCAGGACGAGCGGTGATCGATGATTCCAATTCAGCCACCGACGCCGACACGGATATGGCAAACACGCTGCTACTGGCCGGACAACGATGGGCGAAGCCGGCGTACATTGCGGATGCCAAGCCCATCATCGCCGGAATTTGGTCACGGGAAACAGCAGTTTCCGACAGCGGCAGACATGTCATCGCCGGCAATTGGGCCAGCGAATCGGGCACACTGGTCATCAATCCATCCTATTTTTCTCCCCAGGCGTACCGCTTGTTCGCACAGTTCGATCCATCGCACGATTGGCAAGGCGTGATACAAACGGGGTATCAGGACTTGCTGGCCGGTTCGCAATTGGTGGAAAGTCAGAAAGGCAAATACATGCCGCCCGATTGGATGCAGCTTGATCTGAGCACGAATACCTACGCGCCGTTCAGCGCCAAGCCCGGCAGTCTCGACGTGTCATTCGATGCATTTCGAACGCTGTGGCGCGTCGCACAGGACTCCACAACATCGCATGACCCGGCCGCGAGCAGCTATCTTAGCAAGATCACCGCGTACGATACCGAATGGAACAGCGACAATCGCCTCTGCAATTTGTACATTTTCTCTTCGACCACCGACACCTGCCACTTTGATATGGGTTCGCTCGCCGCACCGGTTAGCGTGTGGACCGTAACGAACCCGTCGCAAGCCAAGAGTGTACTGGAGTCATTCGTCTTCGCACCCGGCGAATTGCGACTGCCCAACTCATCCTCGTTCTACGAAAAAAGTTGGTACTGGTTTATGTTGTGGCAGTGGAGCCACACCGAGAATGCGAACGGGATAACAGTGTGAATGCCACGGCCAACTCCCAATGCAATCATTCGAACATTGGGAGTTGTGCGGTAGCTGAATTTTATCTTCTGATTTTTTATTTCCATTTACCAAGCCGCCTTCTGCGCCAAGCCCAATGCATAGTCCCCCCACCAAATTCCGGCTGCCGGACCGCCGTTGCATTGCCCATCGGAACCGCCCGGCCCCTTCACCCACAGGTAGGCATCGATCAGACCGTTGCCGGTATCCGTCGTCGGTTTGCGACCGAGTGCACGTCCCCACGGGTTACACCATTCGTTATTGCCCGCCGGGCCGAGTCCATTGCGTCCCGTGTCGACGATGAAGTGTTTGCCGTTCACGTTGCGCGAGATGGCCTCCCCGTAGGACTTGTTCGCATCATCGGTACTGAAGTTTGAAACATTCAGTGCAAACCCGTCGGCTTGGTCAATGCCTGCACGCTTCAGCCGGGATGCCATATCGGCGCTGTCTATCCAGCCCGGATGTCCGGCATCGAGATACACCGCGACGTTGCCCTGCGATTTCAGCGTTTGCACCGCCTCCTTGAGGAGTGACACGCGTGTATCCTGATCGCCCTGAGACAGACACGTCATGCCTGCCAACGCATCGGGCTCGAGGATAACGACAGCTTTATTGTTGCCGATGCCACTGGCAAGCGTGCGGATCCATGTACGGTACGCATCGCTGTCCGATGAACCACCGGATGAATAACCGCCGCAATCACGCTGCGGGATATTATAGGCGACGAAGACCGGAAGGGCATTTTGATTTTTTGCCGTATTGATCGCGTTGCTCACATCACCGGAAAGGTTGCTGTTCCAGTTGCCGAACCACCACGTCTCGGGCTGCGCGGCGATCTTATCCAATTGCACCGCATCCGCCGGACGACTCTGTCGCCATGCATCGGCCTGATGTTTGGCATCGGAATTCTGATTCACGTATAATTTCGCCCCGGCAAAAAGATTATTCGTCGGGCCCAAATTAACCACAATCTGCGATGAATTCGATGATGTTGAGTTCGACAATGTCGACTGTACAGACGATACCGGTACGCCGATTTGATCAGGTGATCCGTTATATATCGTCACACTTTGCGTTGCAATGAGATGCTTGTTGGCGTCCGTTGCTCTAAAGGTGAGAACGTACGGACCGCTGCCATGCCACTTCCAACCGCTTACATCGACCTGTGCCTCTTTGTGCGGCGCATCTTTATAATTACTGACCATCGGGTTCAACTGACCGCCGTCGACATCCCATGTTACGTTGTAGGCTTGCATGTCAGTGTTTTCCAACTGCGCCTTAAGCGGCTGACTGCCCTGTACTGTTACGCCGTTGATCGGCCACCAAATATTGAGCTTCCTCTGCTGGGCGACGGGTGTGCTGCTCGCAACCGAAACGGCTGACGAAGTCGATTGTGAATTTACCGATGCGACACTCGCCGTTTGATTGATTGACGAAGAAATCAGGGATGAAGAGAAAGAGCTTATGCTGCTTTGACTGGAAGACGAACTGCTTGAAGGAGCTTGGGCCACCACGGGTGTCACGCCATCCTTCTGGATTGTCAGAGTCCGTTGGCCGACAGTTTGTCCCTGCGGGTCCACAGCCACAAAGGTGATGCTATATTTTCCGGAGGCATTCCAATTCCAGCTCGATAGATCCACCTGCGACTCTTTATGCGGGTCATCTTGCGAATTGGTTTGCATTGGATTGAGCTGACCGCCATCGACTTGCCAATACATATCGTACGTATCCGCGGCGCGATCCTTCATGAGCGCCTTAAAAGGCTGAACACCAGACAGCTTGGCGCCATCAGCCGGCCACCAGCTTTCGAGGTTGGGACTCTGATCGGCAGCCTTCACGACCGGACCAGTTGACCATGCCCACGCCAAAGTGGAGCATAGTGTTAGCACCAAAAGAGAGGTGGCGATTTTTCGGGGAAAGCGTTGCACATCTCTGTGCAAGACGAAAGAAAATTTCCGCATGCGGTTGCGGGGGTAAAAAATAAGGGAGCTTCCCGAGGCTAGGCATAGACGGAAAGGGAGACAAGACTTACAAACATTTTATTGCAAGAAATTTAAATTGATTTGCAATAGATAAAGCGACCGAGATTCCTCAAAATTTGAAGCCGTTTTTGTCTATTATTGCATTTTGTAGTTATGACAAATAAAAACATTTTTAAGTAAATTGCAATAATCGCTAGCGGGCGTTGACAGAGAAATCCCTGCAAGAAACAGGACGCCCATTCGTCTCCAACGAACATATGCACACTTCTGCCCGCACATCATCGGCATCCACTGGCCTTGTCTTCCTGTCCGCTCTGTTTGTTGTTGCTTGCAGCAATACAGCTGATACGGGTGCAACCACGAACGGATCCTATGCATCGGATGACTATTCCAGCGTCAGCGAAGACTATGGGCAAACATCCAGCATAGGCGATATGACCGGTACGGGATCGCCTGAGTCGTCATCTTATTACTCGACCTACTAAGCCCTGGTTTTCTTAATCGTGTCTCTGTAAGGCGGACGCAAGCAATCGATCCACTTCATCCGCGGCAACCCCGGCAGCAACAGCCGCATCGCGCACAGACATGTGCTCGTCGCGGCTTTTTTTTGCGATCAATGCGGCACGATCGTAGCCGACGAGCGGCACGAGTGCCGTGGCGAGCATCGGGTTGCGTGCGAGTTTCTCTTTCATGCGCTCGTCACATGCCTCCAGTAATTGCACGCATTTCATATCGAACATGGTCACTGCACCGCTTAGAATCGCCAGCGATTCAAGCAATGCATGCGTCATAACCGGCAACATGGTGTTGAGCTCGAAGTTACCGCCCAATCCGGCCAAGGTGACGGTCGTATCGTTGCCGATTACTCGGGCACAAACTTGTAGAAGTGATTCGCAAATGACTGGATTCACCTTCCCCGGCATAATACTGCTGCCGGGTTGCATGACCGGAAGACGAAGTTCGCCGATCACATCCGATGACATCCAACGAATGTCGTCCGCAATTTTCGACAGTGAAACTGCCATTGTCTTGAGTGCGCCGCTGACGGCGACGCATGCATCGCGACTGGCATTCGCCTCAAAGTGATTCGACGCCTCGCGGTACGTCACACCATCTTCCTTCGAGAGTCGCTTCAGCACCAACGCCGAGAAATTCGGATGTGTATTGATGCCAGTCCCCACGGCTGTCCCGCCCAGCGGCAACTCCAGCAGCTCATCACGCGCTTGCTGCAAACGGATGACCGCTTTACGGATCTGCTCGGCGTAAGCGGAAAACTCCTCGCCCAGGGATACAGGCGTCGCATCCTGCAAATGCGTGCGTCCGTTTTTAAAAATCGGCCGCCATGCTTTCGCTTTTTGATCCAATGATTGTTTCAATTTTTCCAATGCTGGCAGCAACTCGCGCGTCATGACGACGACTGCCGCTACGTGCATCGCCGTCGGAAATACATCGTTGCTCGACTGACCCAGGTTCACGTGATCATTAGGATGCACGGGATCATGCGAACCCAATGCTCTGCCGAGCGCCTGGTTCGCTACATTTGCAATCACTTCGTTCATATTCATATTCGTACTGGTACCGGAACCGGTTTGGAACACGTCCAGTACAAACTCTTCGTCGTATTTTCCATCAACGATCGCATCGCACGCTGCGCAGATGACATCGCAGCGATCAGCGGTAAGCAGTTCCAACTCCGCATTCGCCTGGGCAGCCGCACGTTTGATGCGGGCGAGGCTGTGTACAAAGGAAGTCGGCAATCGCAGAGCACTCACGCGAAAATTCTCCACTGCGCGCGCGGTGGAAGCGCCATACAGACGATCAGCCGGAATCGAGACATCACCGAGCGAATCGCCTTCGGTGCGCATCTTCTTCATAGACGACACCACGCTACCCGCAAAAGACAAACGATTCAATCGCCTTTCTATACCGCTCGCCACAAAATTCAACCGTTCTGTAAGAGGCCGCTGTCGGTAATCGTCATGGAGTATGCGCACCGATCGGAAGCAATTCTACTTTCTATTTCTCTTTCCCCCATTGTGTATGGAAAATCGCCAGCAAGGTCAGCAGCAAGGTCAAAATACCGAGCAGCAAGGCTCTTCGTCCAGTAGCGGCAGTAGCAGCAAGATGGACAATCAGTAGCAGAGAATAGAAAGAGCGGGGATTCTAGGCCCTCGCTCTTTTTTTGCATTCACACAATAGATTCAAAAAAAGCCGTCCATCTGGACGGCTTTTGAAGAACACATATTCCTACTGGTCAGCATTGGCATCCTCGAGTGTGGTATCCACTCCCTTACATGTTTTGGCACTGGCAGAAAATGCACTCCACGCCGCTTTACGCGCATCGCTCCAGCCTTTGGCAGCACCCTTCTTCGCATCGCGGAAAGTTTTCCAGGCCGCTTTGACCGATGTCCTGCGTTGCTTCACATCCGTCAAGCTCCATGCAGTATGCAGAGCGGTGGCGCGAGTGGCGTATGCCGCCGACAAGCTCGTCCCAAATGCACCGATGGCAGTACCGAGCGCTGCTTCACGTGTATCGACAGCTGTTTGAGCACAGACAGAATCAACTGATTTTTTTGCCACCTTTTTATCAGCCGTCAGGTGATTCATCGCCGAAGATGAGGAGGAGGATGAACTGGTATCGTCAGCAAAGGCCGGCGCTGTCAAAGAAACTGTGAGCAGGACAGCCGTGGCTGCTGCAAGCAACGTGCGTTTCATATAAGTACAAGGAGTAAAAAATAAAAATTCCTGACAAAGACCAACACTACCGATCCGCCATGAAGTTTCAGCAAATATACTTTGTACGAATCGTTTTTTTATGGTCAGATAATCGATAAATCCGCTCTACAAAAGGGATTCCGCATTTTTTACGGTATCAGGCAAGGACTTTCGGTAAGAAAGCGTTCAGCGACCGCGTCATCGGATGTGCTCCTTCGGGCCTTCGACCTCCTCTTCCTTCCTTTCTTTCTCTGGAACAGGAAGATAGGAAACAAGAGGACTAGTGACCAGGGTTCCGAAGGAGACTTTATTCCTCTCTCGTATGCACACTCTCCCATACTGGCATCGGCTGACCACGGATAACCCGCTCTTCTATCTGGCAATAGCAGGAACACTGATGGCGATCACTACTACCTCGGTATATTTGTACAGCGCAGCTATTCATTAAGCTGCAGACAGCTGCGACGTGCAGGCCGAGCACCGTGTTGCCTTTACCGGAATGGCTGACAGACAGAAGGGACAATCGCGAAGCGTGGGTGCTTCGTTTTGTTTCGTGCCTCTTTTCAGTTTATTGATCTGGCGTAACATCAGAAAAATCGCGAAGGACACAATCAAAAAATTAATGACCTGATTGACGAAGAGTCCGTAGTTCAACGTCGCCGCACCGGCCGCCTTAGCCTGCGCGAGCGAGCTATAGTGACCACCCGACAAATTGAAGTAGAGATCGGCAAAATCCACTTTACCCGCCACCACTCCCAGTGGCGGCATCAGAATATCATCGACGAACGACGAGACGATCTTGCCGAACGCCGCACCGATCGCAATACCGACGGCCATATCGATCACATTGCCACGGGCGGCAAACGCCTTGAATTCGCGAAGAAAATTTGGCATGCAGGGAGAGTACAGTTTCGTCGGAAAAGAGCCAAGAATCAGTGAATTCAAAATTCGAACCGCAAAGGACGAACAATTGGATTTTTCGCATTTCGAATTTCGTGCCTGTTTGGCTCTGGGCTCTTGGTTCTTCATAGGTTGCTCTATTCCAATAATCCTATTTTTATGTTATAATATTACTTCAAATGCACATTTCTCTCCGTCAGATACCGGCCTTCACATGGCGCCGTCCGACTCTGTTGACGGAGACAACGATTGGCTGGGGCTCATTGATCATCACAGTCCTTTCGAGTTCGACCTATAATGGCTTCGCCAAGAATATTTCGTCGGCTCTTTCTCCGCTGTCCTTGCTATTCGTAAGCCAGACGTTGATCGCCGTCATAGTGCTGTTTTCGTTCGGCGTCCTGCCGTCGGTCAAAAAACTGACGCACATTCCGCGCAGGACCTGGCCGATACTGATAGCCGTAGGCGTCACGAGTGGCGTTCTCGCTCCTTTCCTTTGGTTCACCGGACTGCAGACGACTACCGCCATCAATTCGGCCCTGTTCGGCAGGATGGAAATGATATTCATGCTTTTTCTGGCTTTTATTTTCCTGAAGGAGCAATGGACTCGCGGACATGTGATCGGCGGCATCATCATCGTCATCGGCATACTGTGCATCATGCTTCACGGCGGGTCCATCGGCATGAAACTCCATTCGGGGGATCTGTTGATTATACTCTCCTGTTTCGTCTACGCGGTCGGCAGCATGTTGTTCAGAATGTACCTGCACGGCATACCGGCCGAAATTGTTATTCTCTGGCGATCGATCACCAGTATTGCGGCATTCTTTCTCCTGGCGCCGTTTTTGCCGGAAACCTTCGGTCAGGAAATACATGCTTTTCCTCTGTTCCTGATTCCCGCGCTGCTCGGCTATTGTTTCATTGCGCAGTTTGTAAATATTTTCACCTTCTATCAGGCCATGGATAGGCTGCCCGTTTCGACCGTTTCATTCTTCATTTCTTTCGAAATCATCGGTGCCATGCTGTTCGCGCATTTGTACTTACACGAGCCGCTGCACTGGTATCACATTGCCGGCGGATTTTTGATTCTGCTGGGAACGATCACACTGGAATTTCTGGGAACACATCCGTCAGACCAACATCTGGAAGAACATTTGGCGCAAGAGAGAGGGAATGCGTAGCAAAAGAATCTAACGAGAATTGTGTACCGCGATTTTTCAGAATGGTCGGATCCCTTGAATTCCTCATTGAGAATATTTCTGGATAACCATGGTGATCATCTTTGCCACTTCCGCACGAGTTACCGGGTTATTCGGTCCGAAGTAACCGGTCCTCGAGCCATCCGGATTGGTATACCCGGATACGATCCCGTCGACAATGGCCTTCTCGATAGCCGAAGCGAAACGAGTGGAATCCTTCACGTCCTTGAAGACGGACCCGGCGACGATGCGGTCGCTGTATTCGATCTTGAAGGCATCCATCAATGTGGCTATGACTTCGGCACGCGTGGCAGGCCGGGTAATGCGCAGATTCTCATCATTATAGATCGACCAATTCGCCTGTTCGGCACATGTGATGTAGGGGCGCGACCAGCTGGTCTGCGCACCCGGATTCTTGACGGTCGTTCCGCAGGATGATTCCACGATCAATGCGGCCTTCACCGCCATTTTTGCCAGCTCCTCCACGGACACATTTCTTTCCGGCCCGTAGATACCCAAATAATTTCCGTTCGCATCTTTATACCCCGACACAATCCCCCGCTCGGCCGCTTCCCGCACATATGGTGCAAACCAACTGACAAGCGGTACGTCGGAAAAAGTAACGCTCGCCGTGCCGATCACCACCGTCAAATTTTTCTGTCCCGGCTGGACACTCGGCCGCTGATCCGTGGCGCCGGAGTCGCTGAGCGGAAACAGATCTTTCGCTTCGATTTCCTGCGCATCATTGTCTTCCTGATGCAATTGATCCACATCCTGCTGCAGCAGCGGCGACACGGTCTGGAGATTCTTCTGAAGCGACACGTAACTGCCACTCGCCGCCAATGCGTTGGGAACAATGGCGAATGACAACAATGTGAGAGGGAATGCGTATTTCATCTGAACGTCACTGTACCATACGGATGTTTTTGTCAGGAGAGTTACGCCAAAAAAAGACTTGCACGATGCGAGGTACGTTTATGAGTGCAAAATCAGTGAGCGGATGATTTTCTTTCGCTTGCCCACGCTTCAATTCTCCCCTACTCTGCCGCGGACATGACCGCAGCGAACGTAACCGGCTCTCCGAAGCCTGAACAGGGCACGGGGGCTGATTTTTCAAAAATTAAGACGATTCTGCTGCTCGGATCGGGGGCGCTCAAGATCGGCGAGGCCGGTGAATTCGATTACTCCGGCAGCCAGGCCATCAAAGCATTTAAGGAAGAGGGGAAACGAATCGTGCTCATCAACCCCAACATCGCCACCAATCAGACGAGCTGGGGATTGGCAGACTGCGTATACTTCGTGCCGGTGACGCCGCAGTTCGTGGAAGACATCATTAAGAAGGAGAAGCCCGATGCCATCGCGCTGAGCTTTGGCGGACAGACGGCGCTCAATTGCGGCGTACAACTCAATGATTCCGGAATCCTGGAAAAATACGGCATTCAGGTACTGGGGACACCGGTAGAGAGCATTCGGAAAACCGAGGACCGTGCGCTCTTCAATCAGGAACTCCGCAGCATCGGTGTCGAGATGCCCGTCTCCGAAGCATGTGAATCCATGGACACCGCCTTGGCCGCTGCCATCAAAATCGGTTACCCGGTGATCACGCGCGCCGCCTTCGCACTCGGCGGTAAAGGAAGCGGACGGGCGCAGAATGAGGAGGAATTGAAAGAGCTGCTCAAAGTTGCCTTCGTGGAATCGCATCAAGTGCTGATCGAAGAAGATCTGACCGGCTGGAAAGAGATCGAGTACGAAGTCGTGCGCGACGGCGTCGACAACTGCATCACTGTCTGCAACATGGAGAACGTCGATCCGCTCGGCATTCACACCGGCGAATCGATCGTGGTGGCGCCGAGTCAGACGCTTGATAATTTTGAGTACCAGATGCTCCGCAATATCGCGCTCAAAGTGATTCGCCATCTACAGATCGTGGGTGAGTGCAACATTCAGTACGCATTGCATCCCAAGTCGCGCAAGTATCGCGTGATCGAAGTTAACGCGCGTCTCAGCCGCAGTTCGGCTCTGGCGTCCAAGGCAACCGGTTATCCGCTCGCGTTCGTCGCCGCCAAACTGGCGCTTGGCCACACATTACCGGCACTCAAAAACGCCATCACGCAAGTGACGAGCGCCGACTTCGAACCGTCGCTCGACTACGTGGCTGTCAAAATGCCACGCTGGGATTTACAGAAATTCCGCTTCGTATCGGATCAGGTGACGAGCGAGATGAAATCAGTAGGCGAAGTGATGGCGCTCGGCCGCACGTTCGAGGAAGCACTGCAAAAAGCAATACGCATGCTCAACATCGGCGCCGACGGTCTGTATCCGGTGCCTATCCAGTTCGAGGATGTGAATCGGGAAGTAAAGCGCCCCACTCCGCGGCGTCTGTTCGCGGTGGCACAAGTATTGCAGGGCGACTGGTCGGTGGAAGAAGTGAATATCGCCACCGGCATTGATCCTTGGTTCCTTCAGCGCGTCCGCAATTGCGGTCAATTGGCGCGCGACATGTTCAAGAATAAGCTTTCGCCGCTTGATCGGGAGACGCTCCGCACCGCAAAACGAGCCGGTTTCTCCGACACATCCATCGCGCAGCTTCGCGAAACGAAAGCGGAAGACATTCGCAACATGCGCAAAGAATGGAACATCACGCCGTTCATCAAACAAGTCGACACACTCGGTGGAGAATTTCCGGCGCATACGAATTATTTATACATGACATACCATGCAGAAGAGCATGACGTCGTATTCAGTGATCAGAAGTCATTGATCAGCGGTGAAGAGAAAGAACATTCTGACAGCTCATCACTGGCCGCCGACCACCCGTATGTGATCGTCTTAGGAGGCGGCCCCTATTCCATCGGTTCTTCGGTCGAATTCGACTGGTGCTGCGTGCAGGCTACGCATGAACTGCAGCGACAGGGATACAAAGTGGTGATGATCAACTCGAATCCGGAAACGGTAAGCACCGATTACGATGAGTGCGATACATTGTTCTTCGAGCAGCTGACCGAAGAACGCGTCCGCGATATCATCGAGTTGATACAACCGATGGGCGTGGTGGTATCGATGGGCGGACAGATTCCGAATTCGCTCGCCAAGAAACTGGCGGCCAAAGGTATTCCGATCCTCGGCACGTCGCCCGAAAGCATTGACCGCGCCGAGAGCCGGCATAAGTTCAGCACGCTTCTGGATGACATAAAAGTGGACCAGCCGGAGTGGAAGGAATTTGCCGACATCGCCTCAGCCAAAACATTCGCGACGAGCGTAGGCTATCCCGTCATCGTCCGTCCGAGTTACGTGTTATCCGGAGCGGCAATGGCCGTGGTGCACTCCAGCGATGATCTGGAAGAATTCATCAAGCAGGCGGCGCTGGTGAGTAAAGAGGCGCCGGTCGTGATCTCGAAATTCGAGCTGGGCGCCAAGGAAATCGAGTTCGACGGCGTGGCGCAAAACGGCAAATTGCTGCTGTACGCCATCTCGGAACACATCGAAAATGCAGGCGTGCACTCGGGAGATGCGACCATTGTATTGCCACCGCAGCGGGTGAACGTCGCCACGCTGAGACAACTGAAGCAGATCGCCAAAAATATCTGTCTTGGTCTGGAGATTTCCGGGCCGTTCAACCTTCAGTTATTAGCAAAAAACAACCGACTCAAAGTGATCGAATGCAACTTGCGCGCAAGCCGGAGTTTTCCATTCGCCAGCAAAGTGACAGGCGTGAACTTCGCGGCATTGGCGACACAGGCTTTGCTTGGAGTTGCACCGACCGATCAACGCTATCAGACCATCGACCTCGATCACGTCGGTGTCAAAGCCGCTCAGTTCAGTTTCAGCCGACTCAAAGGCGCGGACCCGCGATTGGGCGTGGAGATGGCCAGCACCGGCGAAGTTGCGAGTTTCGGCACGAACGCCGAGCAGGCATTGCTCATTTCGATGCTCGCCGTCGGCTTCAAAATTCCAAAGAAGAATATTCTGGTCACCATCGGCTCGCTCGAAGACAAGATGGACATGCTGCCATCCATCCAACAACTGCATGAACTGGGATACTCCTTCTTCGCCACCGAGCGCACGCACGAATTTTTGACCAGCCGCAATATTCCTTCGGCGTTACTGCATAAGGTTTCCGAACCGCGCAGTCCCAATATCCGCGAGTACCTGGAACAGAAGCGCATTGATCTGGTCATCAATATCCCCACGCACTTCAGCACGCCCGAACAAACCGACGGCTACTTCATCCGCCGCATCGCCACTGATCATGGCATTTCACTCGTCACCAACGTGCAACTCGCCAAACGCTTGGTTGAGGCCCTGGTCCAAGAGAAGGTCGAAGATCTCCCCACCATGCGTTGGCCGGATTTGTTGAGGGAAAGTTAATAATGGCACCAGGAGTAGAAAATAAGAGGTCGCCCTCGGATAATCCTCATCTCCTCGGCTTCTGCGGTTCCCTCGACTTCATCGGTTTCTTCAACTTGCCAACACCTGTTAATTCACTACAATACCCGAGCTTTCCCCGTTTTTCTCATGGCTGATGATGATATTCTCCTCGACGACGACCAAGCTTCTTCCGGTGACGGAAATTTTGGCGACGACGATCAAACTCTTGTCACCAAAGAAGGACTGAAGAAGTTGAAAGATGAACTGGATGAACTCAAGACTGCTCGTCGCCAAGAAGTGGCGCAGCGCTTGAAGGAAGCGATTTCCTACGGAGACCTCTCCGAAAACTCCGAATACGAAGAAGCCAAAAATGAGCAAGCCTTCGTAGAAGGACGCATTTTGGAACTCGAGCAGAAAGTGAAGAATGCCAAGATTATCTCGGAGAAAAAGGTCGAAACGACGAAACGCGGCGGCAAGGTCATAGATATCGGATCGACCGTGTCTCTGCAAAATCAGAGTGGCAACGAAGCAGCCGAGAAGTACACCATCGTCGGCACCACCGAAGCTGATCCGCTTGATCACAAAATCAGCAACGAATCGCCTATCGGTAAATCCCTGCTCGGCAGGCAGAAAGGCGATACGGTGGACGTGACGACGCCGTCGGGAATCGTGGAATACGAGGTTCTGCAGGTGTCATAGCAACCGAAATCCAGATGTCTTCGGCCGATTCAAACGATTGAGCGTTTAATGATCGTCCAGAGATAGCGTCCGGCTTTTTTGCACTTTTCACTCATTCGCCGTAATCTTTGTCTGATGACGGACAATACGACAAGCACTGGCCAGAGCGGACTTACCATTCCAGCTGACGTTCAAGCTCAGCATGGCGATCTCATCGAATTGATTAAGCAATCCGAGAGCATGAATAATGAGGAACGGCAGTACTGGATCAACATCCTGCCGGTGATGACTCCTGATCAGATTCAGAACCTGAAGGAAATTTTGGAAAACGAGAAGCACCAACTTGCGGCGATCGATGACAAATACTCCAAACAGATCGAGCAGATAGCCCAACCGAATCCTCAGACTGCCGAAGACCGCCGGCAGCGACGTGAAGAATTAAAGAAGCAGGAACTGTCGGATCAGGGAGATGATAGTGCAGATGCGATTCTGGAGAAAATTCAGTCGGCATAAAAACTCGAAAAACCAAGAGACAGGAAAGTACGAAGAATACTTCTTCAAAAACGAAACGTTTTCTTTTTGTATTTGGTTTTTGTTTGGCCCTTAGTGCTTCGTCTTCAGTGAACGAGTGTCGAAAATCCGATCACAAACCGATCAATCAACGCTCTCACTTCTTGCGGAAATTCCTGCGTGGCACGATAGCCTCCCGTTTTGAGGGCGATGTCCGTTTCGGCGGCCCAGGCGACGAATGTTCCGAGTGATGCGATCCGGATACCCTGCGCGCACGGCAATAATGTCTTTGCCGAGGGGAACGGCACGCCATACTCGCTGGCAATAACTGCCGGATTACGTTTTCCTTCGTCCACGGCTGCGACGGTGGCCACCAGATTTTTGAGCATCCAGAGCAGAATGGCCCAGACCGAAAAGGCGTCTTCCCCGCGATCAAGCAGCGAGGAAGCAAAGACCAATGCTTCTTCGCGTTTTCCGCCGGCGAGTAAATTTGTGAGTGTCCATACTTCCTGTTCCGCCGACGCCAGCGTGAGCCGCTCAACATCCCTTGCAGTAATCCGTTCAGCGACGACACCGAGCGTGAGCTTCGCCACTTCCTGATACAGCATGTCCTGATTATCACCAACACGGAGAAGGAGCAGCGTAAGAGCCGCCGGATCTATTGCTTTGCCGCCGGCTGTGATCTGCGACTGCACCCATGACTGCAATGCATTCCCGCTGAGTACCGGAAACTCTTTGACCGTCGCCGTCGCAAGCAGAGATTTGGTACCGGCCAGGCGCTTGTCGGGTTTGGGATCACTGATAACAAGAATCGTATCCTCATGCATATCACGCTCGAGTGATTCTATTTCTTCTTTCGAAAACTTCGGCATGCCGTTAATGATCACCAGTCGCTTCGCCGCGATAAAAGGAGCGACGGAGACTTCGTCGAGGAGGGCCCGGAATACGAGGGTGGCACCATCTAAGAGAAGCAAATTATCGGCTCCGTGCTTTTGAATGAATTCCTGCATCCATTTGTGTTTCTCGAGCCGCAGAACGTACTCATTTTCGCCGGTAAAGAAGTATAAAGCAGCCATATACGTATACTGCCCTATTCAATGCATTCGGTGGAGACGGATTGGAAGATTCTTATTATAATTTACGACATATATTAATACTTAGGTCAACTTCCACACGATTGAGGGAAACCGTAAAAACGGCTATAATAAGAGGAAATGCGCATACACATACATCCCAAGTTTCGTATATTTCTGAGCCTGTCGGTCATCGGCATTCTATCGATTGTCAGTTCTTTTGCCGCGGGTCTGTATACGCCGGATACCCTGGACGCTCTCGTGCCCGGTTCGGCAAGCGCACGTACTCCTGCCGATACAAGCAATATGAATTCCAAACCCGCCATTGATCGCGAAAGTATATTATCGCTCCTTTCCGTACTCGGACAGGATGATGCGGCGGCCACGCAGTGGAAAATCACCGACCTTGATGGGGACCACGAACTTACTCTGCGCGATGCGCTGTGGCTTCTCGCCTCCCTCACCCCCCGCCAATGAAAACATCTTCATTCAATCGTTGGAATGTATTACTTGTGATGATCAGCATGCTCTGCTCATTCCTGCCCAACGTAAGCATCGCCGCCGATGCCGATGGACAATTGCTGCTGCGCCCGCACTGCGAATTGCAGGATCAGGAACAATGTCCGCAGTATTTGGTAGAAGATCCGCACACGCTTCAGACTCCTCCTTTGCATACCGGTGATACGCTCGACATGGATCTGGTATACATCAATACATCAGGCACGCCGATACAACATGTGCGCGCTTGGGTCGCTTACGACTCGGGTGTACTTGATGGTAATACCGTTACCGTCTCCCCATCGTTCCCGGTTACTACGCCAGGCGAAGCGGATGTGTCGGCACAGGACGGCTACATTAAGATTCAAGCGATGAACACCACGCAGCCCGTATCAGGCTTCGTTGTGCCTATCGCCCGCATCACGCTGCACGTCAAAAGTGTTCCCGGCGGCGGATCAACCGTACTGAGTTTGTTCGATGTGAAGTCGGGAACGGACGGACATACATACGTAACGACAGGAAACGCAGCCACCGAACAGAACTTGCTGGCACCCCAACAGAGTTCACTCCACGTGTACCTGCAAACAACCGGCGCCACTGCTACAACCAGCAGCAATGCTTCAGAAGCCAGCACGCAAGCCAGCTCTGCTCCGGCAACCATCCAGCAACCGGACACTGCTCCGGTCCAAAGTTCGTTCACCCTGTTACAAGTGCAGCACGTGACGGTGACGACCGAAGGAAGCGCCATCTATGTGGCATGGGATCCTCTCCGTTCATCGGAGCTGCAAGGTTACAATGTCTATTACGGCACGAAGTCCGGCGAATATCTGCAACGCAAGAGCGTGGGAACCGATATCACCTCGCTGGCATTGCGCGGTTTGCCGCTGGACACGGTGTACTACCTGGCCGTCCGTGGCGTGAATCAGAGCAATCAGGAGAGCGCCTTCAGTCAGGAAGTCGGCGTGAAGGTCGGAAGTCCGGCCACGTCCACATCGCCCATGTTGGGGAAAATTCCGGGCAGCACCGGTAAGAATCCGCTCACAGGAAAAACCATTGGCACGAGTGGCGTGCCTGGACAGTCAGGACTCCCCTCTCTGTTCGTTCTGTTGCTGATTGCATCGGCAGGCATCGGTACCCTGTTCGCGTTCCGCCGGCAGCTCTCTTCATCCGCACATTAATATGGATCTCCATCCGCACTGGGATGCCACCGGCGATGATGATGCTCCGCTCTCTGCGGTTGTCACGCCGTCACACTCGTCACACATGTCGATTCCGATTGCCACGGGACATATGTCCCGCCGTCCGGCAGCCGCCATCGGCATCGTGATTGCCGTCGTACTCGGCATCACCTACTCGAATGGCTGGGACGATATTTACCAACAGATCAACGGCATGCGTGCCCAGATCAATGTCACGACTCCCCCAGCCACTACTGCACCGCAGGATCTCACCATTGCCCTGACAAAGACTGGCGTGGACCCGGCAAGTATTACCGCCCAACCTGGACAAATCATCACCTTCCGGAATGACACGGATATTCCACAGCTGCTGGAATCACAGACGCTGTTCGTAGCCGATGGCACGCCGATGAGCACTCCGGCTATTTTTCCGGGCGCCACGCAAAGTGTGACATTATCAGCCGCGCAAATTCCCGGAACATACACGTACGCTTCGACCACCAATTCTGGCTTGGCCGGAACGATCAATATTCAGGGTAACGGACAACCGGTTTCGCAACCAACAAGCGATACTCAACCAGCGGAAACTGTTCATCCTGTTTCGTTTGCAACAGATATAACTGATTCCATCAACGACTCTGTGTCGTCTGATCCTTCCCTCTTCGATCAGACGCCGCCATCGGATACTGCGTCCGGTCTTCTCCCATCGGCTCCCGAGCAGCCCGTGAATGCCGTTCCCGCTGCATCGGCCGAAGAAAATAACGTCGGTACCGCTCTGCCGCAAAACCCCTATGTGGTCGGCAGCAATTACACACATCCTTTCGATGCCAACGGTCAACCGATCCCCGACGCCTTCAATCCCGATGGATCCCTAAAGCGCGATGCCTTACATGCAGGTGCGTCACAAATTCAGCACACACCCAGCACCGCCAATAGCGGCCCTGGTCTGTGGGTGGTGATTATCCTCAGCACGGCTGTACTCTGGATTGTTGTTCGCAAACAGATGCATCCGCTCGCTGGAGAATAAATCACTTCACTACAAAGAATAATGTCCTACGAATGCTTCGGCGGTTATTTAAAGTTCGCCATCGTAATCACTTTGTTTCTTGATTGTGGAATAAAATGGGCAATGCCATCGACCAAGATGGCAATGAGTTTACCGAGCACCAAAAAGAAAATAGATAGCGGCAGGTCTTCGACGAAGGCTTTGGCCATCGTATGCAAACCGAACCATTTGGTCGGCGCGTTGTACCACGACGTATAATCCGTGATAGCCGACAGATGCAGCACATCCACCAACAGAATCCGAACCGGCAACGACGGCCAGAAACCAGTTTCGAGCCACGTTTTGAGCTGGTACAAGAGCAATATGAGAAACAATGTCATCCCCAGTAAGCTGAATATCGAAGAAACGAGCGACAGCAGACCATGGCGAATCGTCGGTTTAGGCGCGTGAACTTTTTCCTGCCACTGCATAGAAACCGGAGGAAGGTGCTCTTAGCCTAGAACAGACTGGCGAATCCTGCAAATTACTGACATACCGGTGGTGGCTGCGATGTAATTTCGGTGCCGTAATGAGTGGTCACGTAGTACTTTCCATTGTCCACTGCCACGCCCATGCCAATGAGCTTGAACTCCGGATTCATGATGCTGTTGTAATGCGGTCGGTACGATTTGGGCTTCTCGGCCATATACATATCAAACGTTGAGCGTACTCCATCAATGAGCGCTTGCGTACAATCATCGGCGCCGCCGCATTTGTAGTATCCCCAACCGATATTCTCCGTAAAGGTCATGCCCTTCACGTTCTTGAATTCCAGACCGAGATTCTCAAACCACTTGGCCATCAGTGTGTAATCGTAGTAAGCAGTTTGTCCCGGCCGCTTGTGGGTGATGGAGCCGCGCTCCTTGGCCTCACGCGACCAGGTCGTCGCAGTACGATTGAGTTGTGATTCGTACTGATAGGCGGACAATTCCTGATCGGCGCGCGCATCGTTGATCCACGACAGCCACACGCGGCGTACCTCCGCCAGATCCACCTGCGGAATGTTTTCATCCGTAAACCCGTCGCATTTCATCGCCGCCGTGACAACTTTTACACTTATGTTCGCCGCTTTTTTTTTGGCAATCGGCGCCTTGGGAACAGGCGGAGGGACCCGGAGGCGCCAGATGATCTGCGCCAGATTGGCGCGCGTCATAGATGTGGTGGGCGGCACGGAAACGGTGAGCGCATGAGCATTCGTGAGAGCCGTAATGGCCGGAACATACCAGGCATCTCCTTTTTTTGGATCAGGCAAATGCAGGCCAAAAGCCTGCGCCAATATCTTGGCTGCCTCTGCTCTTGATATCGTATCGGCAGGTCGGAATTTACCGCTGTTGCTCACCACCCAACCATGTTGATAGGCCACACATAGAGCCGGTCCGAACCACAGTCCAGACGGAACATCGGCATACGGCCGCTTTTTGGGGAAACGGCAATCATCGACCTGTGCGGCCGACGCCGATGCGCTAACCACTGTTTTTATGAATTCCGCCCGATTGAGCAGGCGGTCGGGATGAAACTTCTGGTCCTTGTCCGCCTCCATAATATTATGGCCCACCACATAGGTAATCGCACCGTACGCAAGGTTTGACGGACGCACATCCGCCAACGAAAGCGAGGCGGCGTGTGCCGTGTTCAGATGAACAATTGCCGCAAGAAACATGAGCGGAAAGAGTGACCGCCAGCGCATACACGTTAGTATAATCGAAAACTGGCGTTCGAATGCATATCGTACAAAGATCGCTTTGCGTTACCGTCAGCGAATGCAAGTTATTTGTAATGATTTTCAACAAAAATGTTCCAACCGCCTATTAGAAAAGACGCGTTCCGCCGCGCCTTTTCTCCGCTCTGTGTTTCCATTCTCCGTTTTCCTTCAGATCATAACAATGTAAGTGTCTCCTATGCGCATGCTCCGACAAAATCATTCAGAAACGCAGGAGACGGAAGACTCAGTGCTGCGCGCGTCCCTTCCAGAGCACGTTGACGAACAGATGAGGCAAGCTTGACGGTCACCGTGCATCCCAGTGCCTGCAGCGTGTTCTTGAGACGACGTCCTGCCTCCGTTCGCTTGGGACTCTGGAGGTAGACATGGATGTCCGAACGCCGCGGGTACGTGTGCACCCACTGGAGCATCTCGTCCACCTCAGTTCCACCGGTGTCCGAGCGATCATCAGTACACAAGTCCGACCAATCGATGACGATCCTGGATCGCTGATTCTGGAGGGCCAAATCGGTCATCGAGGTGAACATGCCGTTAGTGTACACGTGTACACCTTACCCAGGCAAGGGTCGGCCACCGAAAGTATCTGAAGCGCGTTGTCGGCTTGCACTACAAACAAACACGCCCTCATGAGTTCGGATCTTGTTCATCATCGTATTGAACTAATATTATAATTATTTTTTAATATACTTTAAGAGACGGCAGCTCTTTGCTGACTTTTCGTCTGTGTTTGGCGCTCAACATGATGCCGACAATCCTTGCTGCAGGTCCGACGATTTTCATCGCGGTTGCATCGCCCACATATTTTATTTTCGGTCTGGCAGCGACTGCATGCGATCGTCACATCACCGGGATCGCCGCAGTGCGGACACAATGCATAGCGCTCGGACGGAAGTAATTCCTGATTCACCGACACACGGTGATCGAACACAAAACACTCCCCGACAAATTTGCTCTGCGGTCGCGCGGCCAGATAACCCAAGATGCCGCCATCGAGCTGATAGACATGTTGATATCCCTGACGGCGCATTTCCAAGGCCGCTTTTTCGCAACGGATGCCACCCGTGCAGTACATCAGCACTTTTTTATCTTTCGGCAGATCCGACTTGGCAACGTAGGATGGAAATTCCTGAAATTGCGACAGTTGAGGATCGATGGCCGAAGCAAATGTGCCGATCTCCGTCTCGTAGGTATTGCGTACGTCGAGAACGATCACATCTTCGTTTTCAAGTATCCGATCCCACTCGGCAGGCGATACATGATCATCGGCCTGCTCAGGCACAAGAGACGGATTTCCGATCGCCACAACTTCCTCACGCACATCCACCTTCAAACGTTTAAAGGGTTGTGCGGCGGCAGAGCTGTCTTTGAAGGTGATGTCGCCATACGTTTCGGTGAGCATTTTTTTAAGTGCCTCTATTCCTGCGGTAGATCCGGCGCACGTCCCATTGATACCTTCGGGTGCGATCAGGAGCAGACCCCGCAGATCATGACTCATCAAAAATTCATGCAATTGAGATTGGCGCTTCGCAATCTCTTCCAAGGGAATCGGCACAAACTTGTAGAAAGCCGCAATGTGGAATACGGGGGACATGCCTGCATTCTCCTAACGCCGCAGTAGCCGGTCAAGCACTTCCGGCCTATGATGGTTCACTGGAATCATTTAGCCTCTATTCATGCACTTTCCTTTCTCCATCCGTACCGTCATCCCCGCTTTTGTACTTGCCGGACTATGGGCATCTGGATTGGCTTACGCAAGCCATAATCCTCAGATGAGTGACACGATTTTGATCGTCACGCTGGTCGTGGGCGCTGCACCCTTACTGCTCGATATCCTCAAATCCCTCCTGAACCGTCATTTCGGTGTGGACCTGATTGCCATCGTCGCCATCGTCGCATCGCTGCTGTTTCATCAGTACCTGGCCGGCACGGTGATTCTCCTGATGTTATCGGGCGGAGAGGCACTGGAATGGTTCGCGTTGGGACGGGCACGCCGAGAGCTGACGGCATTGATTTCGAACGCACCAACTATCGCCCATAAGAAAGAAGGAGAAACTGTACGCGACATCGCGGCCGAGAATGTGCACCCGGGTGATGTCGTGTTGGTCAAACCGGGCGAGACCATACCGGTCGACGGCGAAGTGGTGAGCGGGACGGCAATGGTGGACGAATCCGCGCTTACCGGCGAAGCGATGCTCGTCGAAAAGTTCAAACACGCGCACGTGATGAGCGGCAGCGTGTCCAAAGACGGTGTGCTCGAGATCATGGCGCTCAAAACGAGTCACGAAAGCAAGTACCAACAGATCATTCGCCTGATCAAAGAAGCCGAAGCGAAAAAGGCGCCGTTTGTACGGTTAGCCGATCGCTACAGCGTATGGTTCACCAGTCTCACTTTTATTCTCGCCATCAGCGCCTGGCTGTTGAGCCATGATCCGGTGCGTGCTCTGGCCGTCCTGGTCGTCGCGACGCCGTGCCCGCTTATCCTGGCGACGCCGATTGCCTTCTCGTCCGGCATCAGCCGGGCAGCCAAGCGCGGCATCATCGTCAAGAACGGCGGCGTGTTGGAAAAGCTTGGCGACGCGCGCTGCTTAGTATTCGATAAGACGGGAACGCTGACCTTGGGTGTACCGACGGTGGAAAAAGTCATGGTGCATGCATCAGAGGCCAGTGATCAGAAACCAGAGGATATCATCAGAATTGCAGCGTCACTGGATCAGCTATCGACGCACGTGCTGGCGCGAGCCATTGTCGAGCATGCGCATGACAAAAAGATCGACCTGGCGTTTCCGGATGAGTTTCACGAAAGCCTCGGCAAAGGTGTACGCGGCATGATCGACGGCAAAGAATACTGCTTCGGCAGTTTGAAATTTTTGCAGTCCGAAGGAATTCCCATCGACGACAAAACAAAACAGGAGCACGACCGCGCCGAAACAGAAGGAGCGATGACGGTCTATCTGGCGACAAAGCAAGGTGTGCTGGGTGCCATTCGTTTTGCCGATCACGTTCGCAGTCAGGTGAAGCATTTGTTCCACGGCATGCGCGGACTCAATATTCAAAAAATAATGATGCTCACCGGCGACAAGCGAGTACCCGCATTGCGAGTGGCGCGCGAGATCGGATTGAATGACGATGATGTGCTGGCCGAAGCGTTGCCTGAGCAAAAAGTGGAAGAAGTGCAAAGATTAAAGCAGACATACTCGCCGGTCGTGATGGTGGGCGATGGCGTGAACGATGCGCCGGCCCTGGCCGCAGCGGACGTGGGAATTGCGATGGGTGCACACGGTTCTACCGCCTCGGCCGAGGCCAGCGATATTGTGATCATGGTGGATCAGATCGAACGCGTGGGCGAAGCACTGTGCTTGGGCAATCAAGTACTAGCCATCGCCAAGCAAAGTATCTTCATCGGCATCGGCTTGAGCATCGTACTGATGCTGCTGGCCACATTCGGCTTCATTCTGCCGGTAGTCGGTGCACTGTTACAGGAAGTGATTGATGTCGTGGTGATCTTCAATGCATTGCGCGTGCTGCTCGTGAAGTGTTGGTTCTGATGCGATGAGTTTTTCTCTTCAGGTAGAGCAAAAGTGAATTTCTTACTCTTTCTGTTTAGTGATGGAAAGCGACGTCTGTACATTGAACCGGTATGTCAATGATGTCTGCAACAGACAGTCTTATCGAGCCGTCTCTTTCGTATGACGCATTGAACGAGTGGCAAACATCGGCAGAGGATGCAGGTAAGCTGGCAGCCGAGTACATTCAGGCAGCACTCAATGGCGAATCACAATACCCGGAAAGCATTCGTATTGGCGGCAGTCCAACCAAAATCCTGCGCCTGTCCCTTATGCCAAGCGAGGAGTACGGCACCATACAGTTACGGCTTGCACTTTCCAGCCAAGAAGGAAGAGAAGAGCGGGATCACGCCGTATTCGTTATTGAAGAAAAAGTGAAAGGGAATTCGACTTTCTGGGACATCATGCATCGGGAAGGACCGCGGATTGGCGAGAAAATGCTGGATGTAATTGAATCATGCGCTCAGGAGACAGCGAAAAAGCGAAATAGAGCCATTCATTTGCAAGCGACGGTGCAACAGTTGCCAGTGATGAATTTTTTCAAGAGTCAGGGCTTCGTACCGGCCAGTGACGAAGATGCAAACATGATCATGGAATTGGAATACTTTAATCAAACGAGAATCAATTCAATCGATACAAACTTTCATCGATCTGAGTTGTATCAGACATTGGTATGGCAGGCTGGTAGGACAAACACTCGTCCTGACGCTGACGCTAAACGCCGATCATTTGTCTGTGACGGCGATACGATCAGTGTTGGCCGGCTTGGTTTCATGGCTCCGCAAGCCGCGTTTGATCGTCTCGCCCAGCTGAAAATGGGTGATCATGAATTCACACAAGTCATCGAAAACAGGGCTCTCACGTGCGTCCTGCGAAAAGCAGTTGTTCCGAACAATGATGATTTGTACCAACATTTTCGAAACCAATTACGCAAGTACACACTTGGCCAGCCTTAATTGACAGAAAACAAGATACTCGCCGTCAACAATACTGCTTTCCTTTTTATTCAATTCCCTTCTTTTCTTATGGCAACTATCCGTCAACCGGCAATTGTGGAACGGCATGTCGAGGAAACCGACTCGAGCGACGCATCGGGCATGTGGATCGTGGCTCTGCTCCTCATTCTGATTGTGGCTGGATTCGCGCTGTTCCTTGCCCGCGCCTATCCTTTTAATTTCAGCACCGCACCAGCCACCGGCACGCCGCAACAGTATGACATCAATGTGAATGTACCCAAGGTGAGTCCGCCACCGGCTACCAATACCGCGCCACAGCCGGCAAAATAACAGGAATAGCGTTAAGAAGGGCATTCGGTGCCCTTCTTTTTATGTATGAGCTGGGACTCAGGGTGACATTTCTCTATGAGACGAACGAATCAGTGAACTAAAAGCCAACATGCTGTACCATGCCGACTCCGTGAAATACTACAAACGTGAAGAATCGGCGACCTACGGCACTGTCGCTCTGGTGCGCGATTTGCTGCCGCTGATTCGTCCGTACCGAACCTCATTCTGGTTTGCATCGTTGTTGCGCTTTATCGGCCAGGTTATCTGGCTCTATCCGCCGTACGCATTGGCATCGATCGTCACGTTTTTTGCCCGGTACCAACCGGGCGATGATCTGACACCGCTCCTGTGGATTGGAACGCTCTGGGCACTCATTTCGACATTTCATTACATCGGTCTGGAAGTGGCGGCGCACTATGGATACCAGACCGCCGAGCGCGTGGCACTCAGTAGCATGCAAAAAACACTGGAACATTTACTGCTGCTCGACATGCGCTGGCACGAGAAAGAAAACTCGGGCAATAAACTCAAGCGCATACAACGGGGCGGCGAAGGCATTGATAAAGTCATCCGTATTTGGTTCGACAATATCATCGACTGCGCGGTCAATTTCGTGGGCATGATCTTCATCCTTGCGCGTTTCGATCTGCTCATCGGACTGCTTACGATTCTTTTTCTTGTCAGCTATATCGCTATCGCATTTTATCTCACCAGTAAGGCCGGCGAGGCAGCCAATGTGACGACGCAGATGGAGGAAGAAGTGGCCGGACTGGAATTCGAGATTCTCAACAACATCCGCAGCGTGAAGGTGCTGGGGATGGGAAACGGACTTTTGGCTTTGGTAAGCGTAAAATTTGGCCAATGGTTCCTCACTATCCGCCGACGTATCGCCTGGTTCCGCACCCGCGACGCGGTGGTGAATATGTGGGGACAAATATTTCGCCTCGGTATTCTGTTCTACATTGTGTACGGCATCATCCACGGTTGGTATGAAGTGGGATTCCTGGTGCTGTTCTACAACTACTTCAACTACATCTGGGAATCCATCAATCAACTGTCGCGCGTGTCGCTTGATTTTGTCATCGGCAAGTACGGCTTCTGGCGCATGAAACAGATTTTGGATGAACCCATCGGCATCGATAGCGAGGTAGGCAAACGCGAGTTTCCCAAAAATTGGAAGAAATTGACTGTGAAAAATTTGTCATTTTCGTACGGAACAAAACCTGTTTTGAAAAACATCTCGTTTACGATTACTCGCGGCGAACGGACCGGTGTCGTAGGTTTATCGGGCGCCGGCAAATCAACGCTGTTCAAATTGCTCCTTAAAGAATACGAGAACTACGACGGCGAAATTTTGTTTGACGGCGTTCCTCTGCGCGATATTAAACGGACATCGATGTTTCAGCACACGGCGGTTGTACTACAAGACACGGAGGTCTTCAACTTCTCGTTGCGGGACAATATCGTATTGGCGACGCAGGATGCATCGAACGAAAAGAAGCGACTGCAGGAATCGATCGCCGTCGCGCACGTCGATGATTTTCTGAACAAACTTCCCCAAGGCCTCGACACTCTTATCGGCGAAAAGG
Organism: Candidatus Peribacteria bacterium; assembly: GCA_041691135.1. Lineage (GTDB taxonomy): Bacteria > Patescibacteriota > Gracilibacteria > Peribacterales > Peribacteraceae > JAQBQQ01. The sequence goes on along the minus strand of JBEPVF010000001.1, from coordinate 37,989 downwards.
GCATCAAGCTTTCGGGCGGCGAAAAGCAGCGCCTCGGCATCGCACGAGCCGTGTACAAGCAACCACAGCTGCTATTTCTGGACGAAGCCACATCGCATTTGGATCTGGAATCCGAAGAGAAGATCCGCGACTCGCTCCATCAATTCTTCCAGTCGGTCACGGCCGTCGTGATTGCCCACCGGCTGACGACGATCCGCGAGATGGATCGCATTTTGGTACTGGAGAACGGACAGATTATCGAAGAAGGCAACTTCGATGAACTGTACGCGAAAAAGGGACGATTCTACGAACTGTGGGAGAAGCAGAAATTTTAAAAAATTCTCAATTTTCAATTAAAAAAAGAGTGACTGAGAAGTCACTCTTTTTTACGTACATCTCAATAGAAACTACGCCTCTTGAATAATGATCTGTCCGGTCATATCCATGTGTCCAGGACCGCACGGAACCGTGCAGCGGAAGGAAAAGGTTCCGGCTTTGTCGGTCGGAATCGTGACGTCCTTTGTTTCACCCGGATTGATCGTCACATTGAAACCGAGATCCTTGCTTCCGAAACCGTGAACACCATTGGCATCCGACAAATGCACAACCACCTTTTCGCCCTTCTTCACCGTGATGATATTCGGCGTGAATTTGAAGTTGTCGGCTGTGACATTGATCACGCGTACATCAGAAACAGGCTTAGTGGATGTTGCGGCAGAGGAAGAATCATCAGACGTTTCGGTATCACTGGATTCACTAATGGCGGACATCGAGTCATCACTCATACTGTTGTCAGCGCTCATTGCATCACCAGTAGTACCGATGTCGGATGGTGCGGACATCGTTGTATCAGTGGAAGAAGAGCCATCAGTAGACGTAGTCGTGGTAGTACCGCTGCAAGCGACGAGCAACAGCAGGCTGGCTGCAGCCGGGAAGAGAAGAACTTTTTTCATGATGAGGAATGTGAGAAAAAATAAAGAAAAGAATGAGGATGTTATTCGTAGCGGAGGGCTTCGATAGGCCGCAGACGCGCCGCTTTGTAGGCCGGCAGCATACCAAAAAATACACCGACTCCGATAGAGAAAAACGTGGCAAGTACGACGTATAAAAGTGAAATCGTTGCATCCAAATTGAATTGTGACTTGACGATCCACGATCCGATCAGGCTGATCGCTACGCCGATGACTCCTCCCAATACACTGAGTACCATCGATTCCACCAAAAATTGGAGCATGATATCGCGCTTCTTGGCACCGATGGCTTTGCGAATGCCGATCTCGCGCGTTCGCTCGGTGACCGACACGAGCATGATATTCATCACACCGATGCCGCCGACCAGGAGCGAAATGGCGGCGATGCCGCCCAGAAGGAGCGTGAAGATGCCTGTCACCTGATTCAATGTCTGCACCGCATCAGCCTGATTCAGCGCGGTAAAGTCCTGCTTACTGGCGTCGGTGATACCATGTGCATTTAAAAGAACTGCCGTGATCTCACGCTGCACCAAGTCCATGTCTTTTTGATTCGTGACCGAGACGGAAATGGAACTGACGACGGCCTGTCCCACAAATCGCCGCTGCATGGTAGTGAGCGGTATGAGGATCATGTCGTCTTGGTTCGTCACGCCTTGTTGCCCTTTGGTCTGCATCACGCCGATGACGGTGAAGATGTTGGTACCGATGCGCACGTCTTTGCCAAGCGGGCTGGGATCGTCGGGAAACAAACTGGCCACCGTCTGCGTGCCGAGCACGGCTACCTTATCGCCGTTGAGCAGATTCTGCTCAGTAATAAAGCTTCCGTATGCGAGCGGCGAATTGCGCACGGTGAGGTACTCGGGCGTCGTGCCGATGATGCTGGTATTCAGATTTTGGCTGCCGGCAATCACTTGCTGACGATTCCGATACTCCGGCTCAATCGCTTTGATGCCCTGGACAGCCGTCTGAATCGCCGTCACATCATCCTGCTTCAGCGTCGCGCTTGCCGTTCCGCCCCCTCCCCCGCCGAAACGCACGTTCGTCTGATTCGGACTGCCGGGCGACACCGTAATCAGATTCGTCCCCAGACTTTCGATACGCGAGGTAACGCCGCGCTGGGCACCCTGGCCGATGGCGATCATCAGAACCACCGATGCCACGCCGATGATGATGCCGAGCATCGTAAGGGCCGAGCGCAGTTTGTTGGAGCCGATGGCGCCGAGCGCATTGCGGATGTTCTCGAGAATATTCATGAGTGATCAGTTTGAATGAGTCCGTCCTGGATATGAATGGCGCGATCGGCATACGAAGCAACGCGCGGTTCATGCGTGACCATGACGATTGTTTTTCCATGGCCATTCAGATTGCGCAGAATGCCCATCACTTCTTCCCCGGTGTGAGTATCCAGGGCACCGGTCGGCTCATCGGCCAGGATGAGTGCCGGATTCGTTCCCAGTGCCCGCGCGATGGCAACACGCTGCTGTTGTCCGCCGGACAGTTCATTGGGATTGTGCGAGATGCGTTCGCTCAGACCCACCGCGTGGAGGGCTTCGCGGGCCCGGCGCTCGGCATCGGTGCGGTGCACGCCCTGATACAACATCGGCTGCATCACCTGGCGCAGCGCATCCATTCGCGGCAGCAAATTGAATGACTGAAACACGAATCCGATGCGGCGACTGCGCACATCGGCCTGTTCATTTTCACTCAGATTGGCCACTTCTTTCTTTTCCAGCAGATACGAACCGTCGCTCGGCGTATCAAGCAGACCGATGATGTTCATCAGTGTGGATTTGCCCGATCCGGACGGTCCCATGATGGCCACGAATTCACCGGCGTTGATCGTCAGGCTCACACCTTTCAGAATCAGGAGCTGCTCTTTGCCAAGCGGATACGATTTGGTGATGTTGCGCAGCGTGATCATGAAGCAGTATTAGGGAGTACGGTTACCGCCACCTCCGCCTGCCCTGGTACCCACGGTGAATCCTCCGCCTCCGCCGAATCCGCCCGCGCCGCGCAACAGCTGCTGAGCTGCGTTTTGATTGTTTCCGGCACCCGCGGAAGCGGTCGGCAAATTCATCGATACGACGCTCTGGCCCTCCTGCAACCCTGATGTGATCTCGGTGTACTGACCATCGGTCACGCCGGTCTGGACATCCACGCGTTGTCCGTTGGCCAACTGTACGGTCGCAGTACTGCCCTGATATCGCAGAGCGAGATTCGGCACAACCAATGCATTATCCTTCTTACTTGTCTGTATTTGCACCGTCGCCGTCATGCCCGAGAGCAGTGTCAGATTCTTGGGTGTCGGTAATTTCACGGACACGTTGTACGACACGACACCCGACTGTTCCATCGGCGTCGAATCGATTTCGTCGATCACACCGTCGAACGTTTGTCCGGGAACAGCATCAAAGATAACGGTGGCGGGCATATCTTTTTGCACGCGCACGACATCCATTTGATCAAGCGGAATGGTGACGATGATGAAATCCGGATTCTCGAGCGTCGCGAATTTATCTTCGGTGGTATCGAGCAGATTGTCGCCCACTTTATAATCCATATGCGTGACCACGCCGTCGAACGGAGCGGTCAGCTGGTAATCCGCCAGCACCTTGGCTGTTTTCTGCAGCGATGTCGATTTCTGCGCCACATCGTTCTGCTTCAGCCTAATGCTTACATCGTCATTCGAAGACGTCATGGCCAGCGCCGCCTCCTTAGCCTTCAGATCATCCTCCGTTTTTTTGAGGGCTGAAATTTGCGCCTGCAGATCGGCCGGATTTTTGGTCTGAAGGACCTGCAAATTTTCGGACGCCTGCGAGAACGCGTTCTGAGCCGTTGTCACCGCATCCTGCTTCTGCTTGAGCGTCGCACTCGGAATGCCGCCGGACGATGACACTGCTGTCAGGTCCGCCTGCGCGGTTTGGATTTGACTCACCAGATCGGTCGCCTTGGACCGGTCGGATGTGATGGTAGAACGAAGGGAATTCAAATCAGCCGACGTGAAGATGGATGTATCAGTGGCGGCGCCTTGCATCATCTGGTAAGTATCTTCGCCGAGTTTGTAAATTTTCTGTGCCAAATCCTGAGAGTCGTCCAATGCCTGCACGAGCTTGGCCGCATCTTGTTCGGTGGCCAGAGACGTACCGTACTGCGTGTGCATTTTCTGCGATGCATTCACCGCATCGAGGTAGTCATACACCACTTGCTGGGCCATCGTCGGATCGTTGTACATGAAGTGATCGACTGTCAGCTCGTAGTTCGACTGCGTTGGCCGCGATTCCTTGCTGCGCGTCACGACGCTGTAGATCGAATCGAGCAATCCGTCAGAGGAGGCGAGTATCGATTGCGATGTAATGGCGAGGCTCTGCACTTCGGTCGTCTTGGCTTTGACCAGATCGAGTTGCGCCTGCTGCAGAGCAGACTGCTTGTCTTGGACAGCACGTTGCGCCTGAGCCAATGCGGTCGGCAATTGCTCCTGTGATACGGCGAGTGCATTTTGCGCTGCCGTCAGTTGACGCTGCGTATCGTTCAAAGCATTCTGCGCATTCAGCAGATCCGTTGATTTCTGCGATTGCAATTGCTGCAATTGAAGAGCACTAGCACCTACCGACAACTGCGCCGAGCGCACGTCGGCCGATACGCTCGATTTGTCGAGTTCGGCAATAACCTGACCCGCCTTAACGTGATCGCCCAGTTTAAAACTCACTTTGGCAACCGTTCCTTTCTGATTAAAACGCAGCTGTTGTTCATTGGCATAGGTCACTTTGCCGACCGCTTTTACCGATGATTCAAGCGTGCGGCGCTGCACACTCGACGTACTCGTTGTCGTTTGGCCAGTTGTCCCGCCCTGCGCAAAGGCCATGTAGCCGCTGCCTAGAACGACGGGGATCAAAAAACCGGCAAGGTAGCTGCGCCATAGAATACGACTTCGCAGAGACCGGAATCTGGTCATCAAAGATGTAAGCAAACGACGTGGAGAAGTGGTCATACAAAAATTGAAAAACTATGAATGAGATGATGTGCTCGTAATGGAAGAACTTTGGGCAGCACTGCCTGTCCCACTATTTACATTGCCTGCAGCAGACGGATTCTGTCCGCGTCCGCCAAACTGAACACCATGTTCGGTGGCAACCTGCTGGATGGTTTTACCGCTATCCAATTCTTTCTGCAGTTCATCCTGCGTCATACCGAATCGTTGCGCCATACGTCCGACGTTCTGTGTGCCTCCGCCGAAGCCGCCGGCAAAACCTCTGGGTCCGCGGGGGCTCATCATGTGCATGGCAGCGACGACAACGACCAGAACCACGAGGCCGGAGGCGAAACCCAGGCCAAAAGACATCGGATGTAATTTTTTCATAGGAGAGGGGAAAGTATCTTCCAGTATAGAGAAAGCAAATTAAGAGCAGATTAAGGCAATTTTGCAAATCTGTATACCAGGCTGGATTCTCTTCTTAATGTGACCTTAATACAGATACCCTATAGTGAAGGAAGAGATTTACCCACTCGCATGCACATCCTTATTATCGAAGATCAGGAAAAACTGGCCCACAACATCAAGCAGTTTCTGGAACTGGAGCATTACGCGGTCACGCTCGCTCACGATGGAAAAGAAGGCTTCGAGAAGGCCATGACCATCGATATGGATCTCCTGATTCTGGACATCAATTTGCCGGGCATGGATGGCTATGTTATCTGTTCGATGTTGCGTGAACACAAGAAGAACATGCCGATCCTCATGCTCACCGCACGCACCAAGCAGCAGGAAGTGGTGCACGGCTTGAATATCGGCGCCGACGATTACCTCACCAAGCCGTTTGATCTGGAAGAACTCCTGGCACGTGTCCGTGCACTTCTGCGGCGCAACGGCACGGAGAAAGATCCCCGTCTGAGTGTTGGCAACATCACACTGGATACCAATACACAGGAAGTGCGCAAAGGGAAGAAAGTAATTAGTCTGTCGCCCAAGGAATATTCATTGCTTTCCTTTCTCTTGCACAATAAAGGTATCGTACAAGAACGCTCGCGCATCATCGAACACGTATGGGGCGGACGCGACGAACTGATGTTCTCGCAAACGGTCGACGTGCACATCGCCTATCTGCGGCGTAAGCTCGGCAAGGATGTCATTCGTACCGTCCCGGGAAAAGGATATATGGTCGAGGCGGAATCCTAAACCTGCTCGGTTTCTTCCCTTTCTTTCCTCAGTTATGGAAATCCGAAATCAGAAATGCGAAATTCGAAGGACCGAGGAAATTTTTAGAATTCCAAATTTCGCGCTTCGTGCTTCCCCTTGGGTTGTATGTTCAAAAAGATAAGCCGCTCCCTGGCACTGCAGTTCACAGGTTTCGTTTTTTTGTTATTTTTGGTCAATGGAGTGTTGTTCCTGGCGGCAGATTTCAGCAATGCCCGTCACGATACGTCGTTCCGGCTGGCACGCAACGCCCAGCTCATCGTCGATCATGCGCACAATAACCTGCTCGACATCGGACCGACGCTGCCGCCATCCTTCAACGAACGTGTTCGCGTGACCGATGCCAGCGGCACTGCCATTTATACGGGCGGGGTATTTGAGGATGTACCGTTCACCAAGCACGAAGGTCTGTCGAATCTCACCGTGCAGAACGATGACTATACCGTCCTGACCAGCGCCATTTTGGGCGGCGGACAGGTGACGGGCTATATTCAACTGGCCGAAGTGGACCGCCAGCGACTGGGCGATTTACCGCTGAGGGCCTTGCTCTATCTGCTCGTCAGCATCGCTATTTCCGGGCTTACCTATTTCGTCGGCTGGTATTTCGCCAAGCGCAGCCTGAACCCGGCCGAAGAAATGTTCGCGCGGTTGAACCAGTTCACGCAGGATGCAAGCCATGAGTTACGCACGCCGCTGGCCGTCCTCGGATCGTCACTCGATGTGGCACTCAAAACCAAACAATATCGTGAGGGAATCATGTCAGCCAAAGATGACTTGAAAGAGATCGCCAGCCTGGTCGACCGGCTGCTGGAGCTGGCGCGACTGGATGTGTTTGCGCTCGAGATGAATGCCGTCAATTTGTCGGATTTGGCATCGTCGACCGTCAAAAAATTTCAGCCGCTCGCCGCCGAGCGAAGCGTCGCCATCGAAACGGCCATTGCGCCGGATATCCACGTCCAAGGCGATGCATCATTATTGCGTCAAGTGATCCAAAACTTCATCTCCAATGCCATTAAGTTCAATAAGGCCGACGGCACGGTTCACGTGGCGCTGAACGCACATGCGTTGTCGGTATCCGATACGGGAATCGGTATCGCCAGCGGAGATCTGCCCCGCGTCTTCGAACGATTCTATCAATCTGACACCTCCCGCTCCAAAGAAGGGTTCGGCCTCGGCCTCTCGCTGGTCAAACGCATCGTGGATCTGCACGGCTGGACGGTGACGGTCCAGAGCCAAGAGAAGAAGGGCACAACCTTCACTGTGCATTTTTCGTCTACCGGTTCGCACAAAGCTTCTTAAGGTCCTCTTAATATCCGCGACGTATACTTACGGCAGATCTTTCTTAACAGTCATATTCACATTCAATTAAGGGAATAGGGAAGAACACGAAGCTGCCGGGGGGCAGCTTCTGTTTATGCCTCTACCAATTATTCTAAATAGTGTTATCGTAAACCTTGACCAAGGTGCCGGCCGCGCCGGTATTGGTCAATCGTCACTTCTCTGTAGGAGGAATCTATGCGACGTGAGTTGTTCGGAATTGCGGCCGCAGGTATGGCAATGGCGGAACTGCTCGGCTGGATGCAAGTGGAAAATTGCGCACTGGAACCAAAAAGCGCCGCCATCACGCTTGCCGCCCTGGCCTTCGCCGTCTGGTCATTGTGCATCATGAGCCGACGTATTCTGCCACGGGCATTACTCATCACTGCAGCGGCGACAGCCCCTTACGGGATCCTGATCGCCAGCCTGGCTACCACGGCATTGGCCCTGGGGCTTCATCAACCCACTATCATGGAAGTGCTCCCCGGCCTCGCGTGCCTGGCGACGACCGTGATCTGCCTGATCGTCTGGCACATGATCGATCGACCTTGGCAGACTGCCGTAGCGTGATCCTCTGGAACGAGAAGAGGCGAGACCGTCCTGCTCTAGCAGCAGGACGGTTTCATTTATTATTTCTTTATAGATTTCCGGAAAGTTGCTACTGCTTTTTCGCTATATTGATGGTGGTCAGAATTGTACGACGCTCGAACCGAAATAGCAGAGACATTTGATAGATTGCGAGAAGCGACAAACCTCTTAGGATTAGCTATTTAGACGTAATTGAGCATCACCTAGCCTTTAAAAATGACACGCATGTGCCATGGCGCCGCCGTACCGGATGGAAGAGCTGTCAGTATTATCGGCTATTTGATGTGGCTTATGCCTCTCTGCATGTGTTCACCGAAGGAGGATCCCGAGTTAGAACTAGAACAAGCAGTAAGGAAGACTGCCCCCATGAATAGCACAGTAAAAATGTATTTCATGATGAAGTGCTACGGTAGAGAAGAGTATGCCAGTAGACAAAGCCGACTCCTATGAGTGGCAGAGAAGATACTAGACCGGGATAGTAGCGTCCTTCCATAAGACCAAGGAAAAGATGACTAAGCTCTAAGACAAAAACAAGACCGATCAAAACAGCAACCACCTTTTGCCTTTGCACAAAGACATAGGCTATGAGAAGCAAGAGTATGAACACTGTCTGATATGCCACGAACGCCAAGGTATCGTTGCTTATCCCCAGTAGGATCGTATTTCTTACCCACAGATAGGACTCATCGACATGGTAGAAGTTCGTAAAATACTCTTCCACAGCGTGAAGAATGAATAAGGGTATGGCTGTAAGAACAATGGGGCGTAGTGTCATACCGCTGACAGTGTATCTTACCTCTCCATCATTTGCCGCGACCGCCGCATCTGGACACGTAAGAGCGCATAAAATTAGTAAAAGATTGTGGATTAAGATTGCCAATCAAAAGCAACTGTTTCTACTTTTCCATTAATCTGGAACTGTGTGAACATTCGGTAGAACGTGTTTAGCGCAACGGTCGTAGAGAAAGACGGCGGATCTGTTTCGGTATGCGTATGAATAAAGTCTCCGTTCTGCGTAAGTAAAATACTATGTCCTTTTGCTCCTAGATAATCCTCCAATGCTACAGGTGTTCCATGTGAATCAAGGATGCTGTATTTAAATGTCATAATATTGCCGGAAATAGTTGGCTCGTAGCTGATGAGATAGCCGTCAACGGTCTTCGAGATAGCGAAATTCTTCACCACTTCATAGCGTCCCTTATCGCCTGCAAAGGTCTTTTCAAAGCGCGGATAGTAGGAGCCGCCTTGCTGATCTGCAAAGTCCGCATAGAGCCAATAGGTACCACCTGCTTTCGGTGTGAAAGCGGCATGCCAGATCCCTTGGTTGTCTATAGTTGGATGCAGGTGGCTGAAATATTGCAGGTCGTCGCGTACGACAATGAAGTGCATCTTCTGTGTATGACTGATGCCATAATTTTCAAAGACACTGGTTCCTTCATGAATAGAGAAGGCGATGTCATCAGGCGAATTTCCATGTTCTTCCTGTACGGTGAGATGGAGTGTTCCTGGTTTCATGACCATTCCATGCTCACCGCTTACCATCGAATGGTCACTATTCGTAACTGATTCACTAGTAGCAGGAACCATTTGTGTAGCACCGCTAATCTGTGCGAAAAGAAAGAAGACAGCCGTAAAGCCGATGATCATGACGAATGGCGCGATATCCGAGAGCCAGTTTCTACGTGTCGGGTGGAAACCTTTGAGGAGGAGTGAATTGGTGACAACGGAAACGGAGCTGAATGCCATGGCAAGCCCTGCCAGCTCTGGTCGCAGCACAATGCCCCAGTGCATCAAGAGACGTGCGGCAATGGGGATACCGATCACGTTGTAGAACAAGGCAAAGAATAGGTTCTGCTTCACTTTGTTCACTGTTGCTTTGCTTAGCCGGATAGCCGTCACTACGTCGCGCAAATCATTCCGCACAAGCACGATGCCTCCGGTCTCCATGGCAATATCCGTGCCGCTGCCCATAGCAATGCCAAGTTCTGCCTGCGCGAGCGCTGGGCTATCATTGATACCGTCACCGACCATAGCCACTTTCTTTCCTTGGGCTTGTAGCTTCTTTATCTCGCTGGCTTTTTGTTCCGGCAGCACTTCGGCAAGGATGTTTTCAATGCCCGCCTGACGTGCAATAGCCTCTGCTGTTCGCTTATTATCGCCCGTGATCATATAGACCTGCAGGCCTAAGTGTTTGAGCTGGCTGACCGCTTCTTTGGAGGTGTCTTTGATCGTGTCGGCCACGGCGACGATGCCGATGATCTTTGTAGCATCGGAAAGTAGCATCACGGTCTTCCCTTGCGTTTCAATGGCCGTGATCCAATCCTCCCTTTCTCCGATGCTCACCTTCAGGCGTTCGATCATCTTGCGATTTCCGAAGAAGTACTCTGTGCCGTCCACAATGCCCTGGATACCACGCCCGGGTACGGCTTGAAACTGCGTGACCTCGCTTAGGACAAGATTCTGCTCCTTGGCGCGTCTCAGAATGGAGTCGGCCAGCGGGTGCTCGGAGCCTTGCTCCAGGCTGGCCGCGATGCGCAACGCGTCCATCCCATCCATAGTCAGGCCGAGAGCATCGGTCACTTCGGGTTTCCCCTTGGTAAGCGTGCCTGTCTTATCGAACACAATGACATTAATTTTGTTTGCCGCTTCCAGTGGCGCGCCGCCACGAATAAGAATTCCATATTCAGCACCCTTGCCGGTCGCAACCATGATGCCAGTTGGTGTTGCAAGACCGAGCGCACAAGGACAGGCAATGACAAGGACGGATACGGCGGCAAGCAAAGCAAATGTGACTGTAGCCCCGGCAAAGAGCCAGCCAATGAGCGTGACGATGGCAATGATGATGACGGCAGGGACAAACCATGAAGACACCCAATCCGCAAAGTCTTGGATGGGCGCTTTGGAGCCTTGGGCTTCTTCTACGAATTTAATAATACGAGCAAGCGCTGTTTCACTTCCTATTCTTTCGGCTTTGAATTCAATAGAGCCATTGCCATTGATCGTCGCGCCAAACACACGATCACCTTCTTTCTTCTCTACTGGAATACTCTCGCCAGTCAGCATTGATTCATCGATAGATGTCAGCCCTTTGAGCACAGAGCCATCGACGGGGATTTTCTCACCGGGACGGACAAGTACGGTATCGCCGATCTGCACTTCCTCAATCGGAATATCCACGGTCTGCCCATCGCGGAGCACTCTGGCAGTTTTCGCCTGAAGACTCATCAGTTTCTGAATCGCCTCGCTCGTTCGTCCTTTTGCCCGTGCCTCCATCCATTTTCCAAGCAGGACAAAGGTGATGAGCAGCGCGGCAACTTCAAAATACAGATCAGGTATCTCACCTAAAACTGTGCCAGTCGTGATAACGTGCCGGGCGAGGTTATAGACGCTGTAGAGGTAGGCCGTGAGAGTGCCGATAGCTACAAGGCTATCCATCCCAAACGAGAGCATACGGATGCTCGACCAGAACCCTTTGAAATACCCTCGGCCAAGCCAGAACTCTACGGGCGTTGCGAGAATGAGCGAGATAATTCCCATATACGGCATCAAAGTCGTATGGAACGGCAGACTCGGAAAGAACGACAGAATCATGAAGCCGAGCAAGGGCAGGCTCAAAATGAGCGCCCAAAGAAACCTATTTCGGTATTCTGTGATTTCTGCTTCTTGTCGTTTGCGGTCTAACTCTACACCGTGATGGTCATGCTCGCTTCGCACCTCTGCACCGTAGCCAGCGGATTTTACTGCCGCCACAAGATCATGCTCGTGCACCATGGATGGATCAAAGCAAACACTTGCTTTTGAGGTTGCGAGATTCACGTTCGCATCCTCCACACCAGCAGTTTTCTTGAGCTTACGAGTGATGAGGGCACTGCAACTGGCGCAGTGCATACCGGTGATGGAGAGAGTGCATTGGGAGGTCATGGTAAAATTAGGAAGCGGATTGAACTTTGTATTTCTCATCAAGAGCTTCGATTTCAGTTGTCCATTGCTGCATGTCGAAGTTTTCATCATGGTCGAGCGTGACTTTCTTAGTATTTACATCAACATCAATTTGCTTGATTGCTGGAAATTCACTGCTGACATCCTTGATAAGAGCCGCACAGGATGGGCAGTGGATACCAGGTATGGAGACGGTGGTATTCATAGGGAGAAGCGAAAGAATTAGAAAGAGAGATTTGCCAGCATATAGCCAACGATGAAGCCCATGAGCCCCATCGTGACAGCGAACCATGGGCTCGATGAGCTCGCCGTAAGTGGATGTGCAGAATCAGATGCCAACGGCGACGGAGACTCAGCGGGAATATCTTGCCAATTGAGAGAACCCATACAGAAGGAAGAAAAAAAATTAAATAACGGTAAACGAACCGCGCACCATGCCCATCGAACAACTGAACGCGAGTTGTCCCGGATTCGGTGCCGTAAAATTCACTTCGTTGATGCCTTGCGATAGCGACTGTGACACATTGAGTTCGGGAATGACGATCTGGCTGGTGCAGCCGTACGCTTGGCTGCCGTCGATCATCCACTTCACCGGAATGCCTGCCTTAATGGTGAGGTTGCTCGGCTCATAGCCAGCGGTCGTAACTTTCATCGATACCTCCTGCACGTTTCCACTAATTACAGGTACAACGGCGGGAGCTTGCGGCGGACTACTGAAAGCCGATGCAAGATTGATTCCCGTGAGGGCAAACCCGCTATTGATATTGGCGAGTGCCAATACGAATACGAAGGTACCGGCGAAGCGAAGGAGTAGCCGTGAATTGTTTCCCCTGACAATTGAGGAAATGGCACTGATGCCGAGCAGTGATGGCAGTGTCCCCAACGCAAACGTGAACATCGTCAGTGCCCCAGTGATAAAGCTCCCCGATGCCAGCGCGACGAGCTGAAGCGATTGCGTAAAGCCACACGGTAAGAAGAATGTCAGCGCACCGAGAGCAAAAGGTGCCGCAGGGTGTCTGCTCTCGGAAAGTCCTGCTATCCAGTGAGAGAGACGCTTGGGCGGTCGGATGGGAAAGCTACCCTTCGGAATGAGCTGGAGGATTGTGAGGGCGAGATACAGCATCACCAGCGCGATACCGATACTCATATACCCCGTCATCTTTGTTGAGAGTGTGATGGATTGCCCCAGTAATCCCACGAGGCCGCCGAGGAAAAAGTAAGAGGCCAGCCGTCCTATATTGAAATGTAAGAGCGGTTTGAGCTTGTCCCATGTGGTCTCTGCCTGATGGACTTCATTGTATTTGGCTGCCATGGCAATGAGCAGACCACCAGCTACCGCTAAACAACTGCTAGTCCCTGCCACGAGTCCGATGACCAAGATTCCGCCGAAGGAAAGTGCGCCAGAGGTAGAAGGCGCCAGTGATACCAGATCAAACGCTTGCAGGAACTTATAGACAGCAAAGATTATGAGAAGCGAGCCGCCAATCTCCATCCATTTTCGTTTATCCTGCGCAACAGACGAGACTGTCGGCGCTTCTTCGTCGGCAAGCGAGTAGCCAGCTTTGCGGATAACCGAGGCAATACGCTCATAGCTTGGGAGTGCATTGGTGTCAGCCGTCACCCGGGCGATGCCTGTCCTGTGATTGATAGTCACTTCTTTGACGCCCGTAACCGCTTTAAGTTTCCGTTCCAAGAGAAGCTCGCAGCTGGCACATGTCATACCGTTTATACGGAATGATGCGCAGCGCTGATGTGATGATTCGATCATAGTGATAAGTGAAAACAGGTAAAACAATAGTGAGTATGACTCGGCAGAAATATTTCCTGTTTCACAATCTCAGCACGACAGAATGGCTGGGATTAAGCGGTGGTGATGTATTGATCGTCAGAGGCGTCACTGCACTTTCATTCCCGCTCCATGGAAGCGGAAAGGCAGTAGGGAGAGTGGCTATCAATTGAGTTGATCCTGCGACCACATTCGTCGAATTCGCATTTGTTGCCTGTGAGAGACAGTGTCCGGTACACGATGAAGGCTTTTGTTCTTTTTTCTCTGAGCGATGTGAACAATGGGTACAGTCGGCATGGGACATAGGAGCGATAGGGGTCACCATCTGCCCCATAACATTTGCGTCGTTATGCAGCGGTTCAGCGGCCATCGCCATTGGCATCATGCAAACGCTGCCAAGGATGATGTTTGTGGCGAAGGCCAAGAGAAGAAAACCCTTTTGAAACATGTATGGTTGATTCTATCTGTTTAAATAGAAGAGTCTATGAGGATAAGAGGCAATTAATTTATAGGGTGGTGGCGAGTTAAATAAGGCTTAGATCCATTTGACTACCTGACTGATAGAACGAACTCACAAAGCGTAAGGGTTTAATTTTATCGCCAGTTTTCACACAGAATTTTCCTTCATATTCTAAGACATAGCTGACAGGCTGGGGAGGACTTCCATCTGGCTGCAAGATTCCTAGTTCACCTTCAGGAAACAGTGCACCCCATTCACCAATGTAGGCTGTGAAGATGGCGCCTCCCACTGTATTTAACTTATGTTTTGGAATCATTTTGAAGAAGAAAAAGATCAATTCGGCGGTATTTTGAAAAATTACCTCACGTTTAGTAAGGCCGGGACTTTTCTTTCCTAAGTCTAGCTTTACGACTAAATCAGGAGGTGCGTCTTTAGCTGTGAGTCCTTTTGGACCAAACATCAAGTAGCTTGCCCATTCAGAATCGACAATCGTTATTTCAATGCTTTTTGACACCTTAACTTCAAGAGAAAACAAACCTATGTATGGTTTATTGAGCTCAAGAATCTTGCCCTGTTTTTTTTCAGTAGCCGCCTTTAAGAGGGCTTCTTTTAGGGGTTCAGTCATACGCACCGGAACACTAATGTTCTGCCCATTTTGCATGAACAAAGCGTATTCCTTCCATTTATCCATACTCATTTCATCCTTTCTGTCTGGATCTTGACCGGCAAATATGAATACAACATGAGGAGCACGTGAAACTTTCGGGTAGAGCCCTACTTCATTTCTGATAAATTCTTCGACTTTCTTTCTAAATTCGGAATAGCCACACTTTATTAGATCGGATGCATGAATTTTTTGCAGCAAGTAACTTGCCAAATTTGCGTCGCCTGCGACGACCGAGTACATGAATTTTCCGAAGGTATGGAATTTGCAAAAATCATCTTCGTAAGTAACAGCACCTGAATCGGTTCTCTTAGTTAAGCGCGTATCAGAAGCCAAATAGACTCCATCTTGGGTTTTGATTCCATATATAAGTGACATGCCCTTAGGAAATAGTAACCAACTGAGATGCGTTCTTTCTGCCCACAATTGCTATAAAGACGTAAGCAATGAATGTCCAAAGCGGAAAGATAAAATACTCAAATGGCCTATCAACTCCTCTGCCATTTCCTAATCCACCTAAGAAAACCCAAACTACGATAAACAGAGATGTATATTCTAATAGTACACTCCAACGCGTTGTCGCCTTAAGTCCCAAGAGACGACGCTTTAACGAACGATAGGCATATGTACCAAATAGTAAAGCCAGCCCCATTTCAAGGAAAGCATTCGGCTCACCTTTGGCGGCCCCGCCAAAAAATGCCAGGATAGCTATCCAGCCAACTGCCAAGCCAATCGTAGAGCCCCAGAATTGATTGTGGATTTTCATTGAACAAGTAAGGGAATAGGTACTTAAAGTCTACCACCACTTTTGGTCTTATTTAAATTTAGGGAGAACAAGGAGGTATACTATCTCTAATGATTTCGAGATCCCAACATGCCTAAATACGCCGACAGCACACAAATAGATAGTCTTGATTCAATCGACATGAAGCGATTCAAAGAATGGCAATTGCTCGACAATCATAGTCATTCAGGTGTCCTGAATTGGCTTCGGCACGGTGTAGTTCAATCGTCCGTTCGATACTCCCTTGATCAGAGTGATGACGACCATTTTTACATGGAACTTGATTACCGGCACAGACGGCATGGGGAGGAATGGGAGTCCTTGAAGTACCGTATTTCTATGGTTACAACGCCCTGTAATTACGGCGCTAAGCGCTGGTGGTTCCAATGCCCTGTAGTAGGTTGTGGCCGACGCTGTCGTATCCTCTACAACTGGGGCAAGTACTACGTTTGCAGGCACTGCACAGGCTGCTGGTATCAATCACAGTGCTGGTACGACCAAAAGTTCCGTGTCTTGAAAAATATCTGGCTCTCAGATCAGTTGTACCCCCAGATAAAACGCCAATACTACCGTGGAATGCCAACTCGGTCATATAGGAGATACCTGAAGGCACAGGGCAATCACTCCCCGGAAGAGATCATTGCAATGCATGACGCGCTATTTAGCCGGTTATAGAAATTCGGCAAAATTCGGTGCTTCTGAGACAGGCAGGAATCTGCCATTATGGCGATATGCTTCCCACTCCTTCGCTGATTCGGCAGGAACTAGGTGATATACATGATCACGTCATGTCTCTTGATAATGAGACTCAGTTCGGAAATGCCTTAGTATATGAGTTTTACCCGTTTCTAGGGAGAAATCTTGCCCTTCACGAAGAATTTATGCGCAGAGCTGAATTTTATCCTCGTCTAGCAGTCAGTTCGGAATTTACTGATTTAATCGATGGAATTCATAAATCACTGGAAGACCTATACCCGTTGATCGAGCGAGAAAAAATTGTATCGAAAGAAAAGCATTTCAACCATTGGGCAAGGTCGGGACATAAGGACCCTGAGTGGCTTTCTTCACAGCAGATGCTCGACCTCTTTGTGCATCGGGAAAAATGGGAAGTATTCGGCGGAATGTTTGGCGACCATTTTTATCAAATTGAGGCGTTCACCCGTACATCGTCTTTCCCCTTTCTAGTTCAATACGAGGTAATACGCATATTTATAGACCTTGAACTTCAGCCTCCAAAAATGACTGTTACGCCGGAGGCAAGCGACTTGATTCAAAAGATCGAGGAAGACATGGATCGGTTGGATATGATCCTCAATCAATCGATGTTCGCGCTCCATGTTCGTGCTTTTGATTCTGTATATGATGCCATTCAAAGACCACAATTTATTATCGGCAAACCAGCTGTGAAGAGCATCAAAGACGACTTTGAGTTGGTCTACAAGGATCTGACGCTGTTTATGGCGCAGCAGGAGGCGACTCAATCTACTAGTCCAAAGAGCAACAGCCGAAGAATGACGGTGCGATATTTAGGAGATTTCCGCCTAAAGTATGACGATGATGAATTTTTGCTTCCTAAAAATTATGATTACGCGAAGCTGAGCGACAAACTCTACGCTCACTGCCAACAAGTTGGCAGCATCGTGGACTGTGAAACTATCTGGAATGAATGGCGACCTACCTCATATAACCTCGATCCCTTCGGCAATTGGAAGAAGCTTTATCAGGCTGTTAGAGCATTGAATCGATGGGCCAAGCGGCAAAAAAATCTGCCTGATCTCCTCTTTGAATGCACTACCCCCGGAGTGGAGCGACTAGTCTGAACTGCCAACAGTGACCAACGCATGGCAGCTACCCCAAGGATAGAAATAGGATCGTGGAAGAAGCCCATGATCCAAACGACGGCCTGTCCCTCGCAAGTGAAGCTATTCACGACTACCTCATGGAGATCCACTCCATGGGGAATATTTGCTTACGTCATGCGAATACGGCCGCCATTCATGACCGAGGAGACATCTTGCAGGTATATCGGTTATTCAAGAGAGAAGAACTGACTGCTCGCACGCTCCGTAAAGCTTCCAATGAATTAGAAGGCTGGGAGCACTCACCTTTCTGGCCTTCCGAAAGAATCCACTGGACGAAGCTGGCAGCAGAAGTAGCCAGGCGTGTTGATAGACATAGTCGTCAGCACCCTATCGTCACACGCGGCATCCTGTGGAATGGCAGACCCTTTCTGATTCACGCCTACAAGTTTGAGCCGGATCCAGTGATGAAAGTGGAAATTGTCGTCCCTGACCTGCCGGATTCCATCGAAGAATTACCACTTCGTGCCGTAGCAAGTTCTTTGGAATGCCATGAGTACTTAGTCCCCTCATATATCACGACACCATTGGCTCCTTGGGTACATCACGAGGCAAAATTCAGCACGATTTCCGAGTATCTCTCGCGTACCATGCCGACACAGTTGTATGCTAGTCAGTGCTTCCCACTTCCGACCTTAGACGTTGTTTCAAGTGCCTAGAATGGGCGCTCCACCACGCCGTCTATGCGGAGTGGGAAGCTGGAGCGCCCACTGTGGGCATTGAATTAACAGGTAAATAACAGGTGATTAACAAGCTTCCCACTCCCCTCTATGCCACGGAAAAAGAAGAAAACACAGGCTGCCACTCAGTACTGGATCGGGTACTGTCGAAAATCAACCGATACAGAAGATAAGCAGGTGCATACATTGCAAGACCAACGACAAATGATCGAGGGGCATCACGCAACACTGCCAGACACAGCTCATTATCCTTTGAAAGTAATGGAAGAGTCGCAGAGCGCATACCGTCCGGGTCGTCCCACGTTCAATCAGATAATGACGATGGCAGACAAGGGAGAGGTGAGAGGGATCATCGTCGTTCATCCCAATCGCATCAGCCGCAACCACGCTGATTCAGGGGCCTTTGTGCAGCGCCTCGTCGATGGAGGAATCCAGGCGATGGATATCACAGACGGGAAACGCTACACAGGTGCAGACTCCAACACCATCTTCATGCTCACCCTAGAGAACGCCATGAGCTGGAAAGACAGTAGGGACAAAGGCGACCGTATTTTGAAAGCTATGGAAATGCGTTCTGCGGAAGGGAAACATATGGGGCCGGTGGGACCGGGGTACAACAACATCAAACTGCCCGATGGCACTCCTGTATTGGAAGTGGATCCTGAGCGTGCTCCGCATATCCTACGCCTCTTTCAACTAGTTATAAGCGGCAGCTATTCCTTGCGAGACTTGGTAAAAGAAGCGAAAAGAATTGGCCTCCGGAGCAAGAGAAACAATGTCCTAGGAGTCACAGCCATTAACAACATCCTCCATGACCCCATCTACAAAGGCTGCGTCCGGTTCAACAACAAAATTAGCAAGGGGCGTCACAAAGCCATCGTGCCTGAAGACCTGTGGAATCGTACGCAACTTGTCCTTGCGGGGCGAAACAGCAATGCGGCTCGTCCAAAGATTCCAACACTCCGTGAGCTTTTCCATTACGCAAACGTACTTCGTTGCCCGCTCTGCGGCCGCTCACTTTGCTCATATCGAGCTAAGGGAAAGTACATTTACTACGAATGCAAAAACTCAGAAACCAAATGTGGAGTCATAATCTCACAAAACGAAGTAGAGGCTCAATTGCATGGCATTCTTTCTGAGGTGACTTTGAGCCAGAGCGATTTAGGAAACCTTAGGGAAAGACTGTTGAAAATCCACGAGGAGAAAAGCGAGAACGAAATTGAACGTCGAGAAAGCCTGCAAGCCGAATACGCCAAGGTGCAGCAGGAAATAGGTTCTCTCTTTCGTCAGCGCGATAAGGCAGTCGAGATGGGCATGGCTGATGCCGTAGATGTCCAGCTATCCCAGCTCAAAGCACGGCGCGATGAATTGCAGGCTGCTACAAACCAGCTCCACGATAGAGGTACAGCGTGGATCGAAAAAGTCATACGCAGCTTTGAACTCATGGATCTGCTTCGAGAAGCATTTCTATATGGATCGCCCAAAATCAGGCAGGCGATTCTCAATTCCTTTGCATCGAACTATTCCGTACAAGCAAAAATCTTGAGCTGGCAGCCAAGAGCTCCTTTCCGTCAGGCTGAGAAGAAGGCTGTCTGTTTTGAATGGTGGGCCGGGCTGGTTGTTAAACTGATTCGACAAAGACGGTGACTCAACTCTTTTTTTTAGAGTTACGAACTCCATCAGTCATCAACAGGAATAGCCCTGTGGGCTTAAAGATTACCTTCTTAATTGGTGAATCTTCATCGCCGTCACCAACATGAATCTCCTCAAAAAGCATGGGCGTGAATTGTCGTAACAATGTTTTTAGCTTTGTTGCATCCCTGAATGCCTCATAATCGGCTACCGCGCCTTTCATCCAGTGAAATGCCTTGGCATGTTCATGTGGTTGCTTGGGCAACGGCTTCCCAATCAAAACTTTCTGAAACAAGATACTGAGTAATTCCTGACGGGCAGCGAGATTTTGAAGGTCGGTGAATGATTGTGATAAGTCAACAAACATACGCCTCATCTCTTGGAAATCGTAGTACCTAAGCATTTCAACGCTTTTGTCCTTAGCTTTCTGTTCAATTTTTTGCAGTCTTTCCTCCATGACCGTCTTTTGTTCGGCAAGCAACCAATCATAAGCATTACCCAATGCGTCTTTTAAAGATTTTAATTCGGCCTTGTCGGCAAGAGTTAGATTTTCAAACGATTGTGGCCTGCTTAACTCGGCTGCGGTAATTTTAATAATCTCCCGTAACTCAGACTCTATTTCCCCAATACTCTTTAATTTTATCTCTTTTAATAACTCAATTATTTGGGATTCAACTTCATCAGCACGTAGTGACTTCAGCCTAGCATTACATGTCCCCTGTTTACTCGCAGAACATTGATATCGCCTTGTAACTTCGCCGTTGCGTAACTTTTCAGGAACCCCGTACATTGGGCTACCACAATCGGCGTGTCTCACGATGCCCTGAAAGAGATAAACACGGTTTGTCTGTCTACTATTTTTATTGTTAGGGTTTTTGCCACGTCGATTTATCTTTAATTGTTCCCTCGCCTTACTGAAAGTATCATCATCAATTAATGGCGATATTAAGACCTCTTCGTCGTTTGCATCGAGTGTAAACAAACGTAGCGAAGTGCCTGTGTTTTGGCGACCAATGTAGGTTTTATTACTTAAAATATGGCGGATACGGTCAAACGTAAAAGGTACGTTTTTTGTGATGCGCTTGAAATAGGGAAGGCCACTCTTACGTGTCAATTCAACTCTTTTACCTTCCTCGATGACGTAGCCTTTCTCGTTTAGCTGTTTGGCAATCGCAGTGCAGCCCATTCCAGTCATGTACAAGTTAAAAATTTCCTGCACCACCTTGCCTTCATGTTTTTTATACCTGATGTATTTTGGGAAATCAGGGTCAACCCACTCAACAGCATAAGGCAGCGGCCCAACGTACATCTGGCCGTCTTTTTTCTTTTGATACCCCTGAGTCACTCTTTCGATTATGTCCCTTCTTTCTCCCTCAGCATCCACGCGACGATGTGCGCGTTGCCGCCACGCTTGGGGGCTGAATCCTGATTCCTTGTATTCACGCGGGTTGTAATCCTCAGGGTCGATTGCAATGATGTCGTTTTCATCGTAAAGCTTTTTTTCTAAGTCCATGCCATCTTTAAACTCGCGGTAAAACCTGTTGATGTCTTCAACAACGATAAACTGAATATCATTTGCTTTCGCATAGGCAAGCATCATCTCAAAGTTAGGCCTATGTCTGACATCTTTCCCACTCCCTGAATCCTCAAACATTTTCACAAGTTTAAAACCATGCTTTCTACAATAACCTTCAATTCTCTCTTTCTGATAACCCGCACGATAGCCTCCAACAGTTTGGGTTCTGGTGGATTCTCTAATGTACCCCACAGCACGAAACTCAATTCTGCTATCTTTCATTTTGGCATACGTGAAAGGACATAAATTTTGTCGCCGTCTTCGTGGTAACCATTCGGTCGCGTCTTATCTAGCATCACCTGTTCCAATTCGGGGTTGTCCTCTGAATGCGAACAATGGCGATGGAACCAGCTTGCAATTTGAAAGTTTTTTTCGTGCGTTTCAAGCATCTCATATTGGACAGCACCAATAACACAAAATGATTTAGTCTTTGGTGTAGGAGTTTTGGACATTTGCACTTTTATAATAATGTCTTTCGACTGCTTTTCAAAAGCAATTTCGCGATTCTGAAATCATTTTATTGGCACTTTGACAGTTTCCAAAGCCAATTTAGCCAAACCATCCTTCAAAACCATTGTGGCTTTGCAGTCATCCTCGTTGTATTCAAGAATTCTTTTCAAAATACTTTCGTCCTTTGTTTCCATGTAATCGTTAAACCATTGAATCGAAAGTGCGCCTGACGGGGTTTCATCTCTCCATTTGAAACCAAGATACTGTGCTATTTCTTTCAGCGAATAACTCCACAGCGGCCAGTCGGTGAATGGCCTCACAACTGCCGAATACAGGTCAATGACATTGGGATTCTCAAAAAACGCATTGAGAGTGTTTTCATCAATAACAGTTGGGTACTTCTTTCTCATGCGCGTGTACGTCGTCTTTTCGTGATGAGAATAGTAATACACCGCGTAATCATCCTTCGGAAGCGACCAGATATAGTTCCAAAAATCTTTCCAAGATGCTTCTTCCGCCTCTGAAGTCTGGTCTTTAGCCACAAAAGAATAAAATTTCTCCTCCTTCCCTTTTCTTTCATAAACGCCATGCAGATAGACAAATTCCTGTGTCGGGTCGTCTTCAATGTCAAAAAACAACTCCGTTGAGACGACTGGAAAGGTAACAGGCTGATACAGAACGGGCTTCTGGGTTACTTTGAAAATCGTTGCACGTTTTAGGAAGCTGGTAAGCGTTTTCTCCGCTATCCCACTCATAAACACTTTCTCCTTCTTTTTCCTTTCCAGCACTGTTTGGACATCAAGAGAGATAAGCTGGGTTACGGTTTCAATCTTCAAATCATCGTTAATCGTGTCCCTTCTGCTTCGCCCAAGTCCAGGCAACGATGTGAGGTCATCAGATTCTTTGCACCATTTCTTGCAACTGTTGAACCACGGACACAGCTTGCAGCACCCAGCCATCGCGGGCTTATTTTTCTTCGTCCCCTGAAGAAGCGGTTTCACTTCTTCTTTCAAATCTTCGTATAAATCCCACCACGTCTCAGGGGACTTTTTTCCTCGCGGTTGGTCGAGGATGTATTCCACCTCTTGTCTGTCTATGTCCAAAATGATGCCGCGCTTCTCTTTTGCAAACCCCAGACGGCAAAGCACTTCGACGTACAAGCAGAGTTGAACCGCATAGTGTTTTTTAGGTTTTCCTTCTTCTCCCACCTCTTCGTCCGCGCCTTCCATTCCTGACCCTGATTTAATATCCACAGGTACATAGAAACCATCAGGTAACTTTCGCAGCAAGTCAGGGATGCCCAGCAAGTCGCCGTACATGATGACACCCTGATAGATAAGCGGCGTGTCATTCTTCATGGCCTCTGTCGTCTGGGCGATGCGTTCCTCGATTGAACCTTTGCTAATATCCACTAATTCACCCAATTTCATTACCATTTCTTTCTCATGCCTTACGCCTCTTTCCCAAAGCAATGAAACAAAAGGGTTTGTTTCTTGTATTTTTTCATCTTGGGGGCCGTACCTATCTCTCCAAACGCGATGCGGACAGCACAGGTAATCGTAAAGAATCGACGCTGTTATGTACATTGCAACCCAGAATAGCTTGCTTGTCCTCGTGTACAAACGCGAAATTCACAACTGAACTACCCTAAACCCCGTCACAGCTTTATGCCTTACTATTGGACATGCCCCTGTATGCCCCTAGCTTCAATTGAGGCGCCCCTGACGTTGTACTCACAGTAAAATGTATGTCCTGGAAATTTAAATCCCGTAAAGGGTATTGTAGGGATTCGATAGCGTTTGTGTGATGCCTACAAATCAGAGAATGATTTCACTTAGTTTTGTCACTTTCTGAAATTTTACGTCGTCCATGGTGGCGAAATGCCTCGCACCACATTGTATTTTCAATTCCTCCTGCACTCTCAAGTCATCTGCATTAAGTGATGATTTGGTTTCAGCCACAAAATACACGCGCTTATCGTTTTCAAAGACAATTGCCCAGTCGGGATTGTAGCCCCCAATGGGAGTTTCAATCTTGAACCACCACGGCAACTTGATGAAGAACTGCACATCTTCGCGGCTTTCTAAGTCTTTGGCGAAGGTGCTTTCCACGGTGGAATCCACCTGAAGATAATCCCATAGAGTTTTTTTAGGCTGTTGAACTGTGTATAAATCTGACAAGTATGCCTCTAATTCCTCATTTTCAAATAAACGCATTGCCCATTCTTGTCCTGCTAGCTTTTCATATTTGATTCCATCCACCATCAGTTTCTTCATGGTGGTTGTGATGATGGTTGCCGCACTGTCCATGAATTGTTGCGGATTCTTTAGGATTTCTTTGAGTTTTCCCGAACGTTTAATAATTCTAAAAATCGTATCTCTGCTAAGTTTGGTTTTACCCTGAATGCCCCCAAGAATATCTGGAACCGCATTAATCTCTACTTGCACCAATTTTTCATCAGCCGAAAGTAATTTGGCTTCAATTCCTTCAGATGACATGCCTAGTTGAACGCGCACAGAACGAATACGCGGAGGCGTTACCGTGATTTCTGAGAGAGTTTGTCCCGCACTCTCTACAAGGCCATCCGTGGAGTACTGAACCTTATAGCGAGTTTTGTGCTTAATCCTCTCCCACAAGTCTTTAAAATTTGCATCGAGTTGATAGCCCTTGCGAAGCGTTACCTTACGCTTATCTTCTTTTTTCTTGATACGACCAGTGAAGTCCACACCGCAGTCGTCCTCAATTTCGGTTTGCAGCTTTCTGGCGAAATCGTCGTAGCTTTCGTTGGCCACTACCGTGAGTACGTTGATATTCTCATCAAATATGCGGTTGCCCTCCTGATTCACAGGCAAGCGCAATCCACGTCCGATTTCCTGACGCTTTTTCATCTCCGAAGTGCTTTCGTTCAGCGTACAAATTTGAAAGACATTCGGGTTATCCCAGCCTTCTCGTAATGCCGAGTGGCTGAAGATGAATCGCAGGGGCGTATCGAGTGACAATAGTTTTTCCTTGTCCCTCATAATTAAACTGTAAGTGTCGTCGTCGGCCTGAGTATCACCACGCGTATCCTTCCAGTTACCTTTCTTATCCTCGGAAAAATAGCCGTTATGCACCGCCGTCAGGTCGGATTGCAGTAATCCTTTGTATTGAGGCCGAGTAAGCATCTCGCGGCACAATTCCTCGAACCAGACTGCAAATTTGCCCTTCTTCAATGTGTCGGCCTCGTAACTACGGTAATTCGATACTCGGTCAATAAAGAACAGTGTAAGCACCTTAATACCCATTCCTGCCATCTTCCGTTCCTTCTCCAAATGATTTTGGATAGCCTTCTTCAACTGAAACTTTTGAACATCATCCGTGAGTTCCCCCTGAGTCTGTCCTACGGAAAGCTGCTGGCCATTACTGAAACGAATGAACTGGCCTGTCACGTCTATCTCCTCCACGATAAAGCCGTCACGGTACACGTCACGATTCTCTGAAAGCGTGTAGAGGTCTGCCCCAACTCGAACTGTAACGTCTTTTCGTTTCACACCACTATCTGCCGCAACATCAATGGCCAGCTTTGCTGTAACCGTCATTTTTTTGCTAGTGACAGCTTTGAGTTGTGCGAATGCGGCATTGAAGTTATCCGCAGTCACCACGCTATCCACTTCAATTTTCTTCACCAGTCCCAAGTCGTAGGCTTTCACAGGGTCAAGCTTGTAGACCAAGTTGTAATGGTATTTGTGGGTTGCGCTGTAGCGCAGAGTGCAAAGGGGATGCAGATTTTCTATGGCCTTCTTACGTATGTCCGTTTCCATATTCTGGGGTTCATCCACAATCACAATCGGCCTTACGCCCTGTACATAACGAATAGGTACTCCCCAGTCGCTTTTCTGGTAGATGATATTCGTGTCTTCTTTGGCGAAGGAATCAATATTGATGACGAGGATTTGCAGGGCATTCGTTGTGGCGAACTGACGAAGTAATCCGCGCTTCTTTGAGTCGTACACATAGAAATCCATTTCAGGGTTCCCAAACAGCAGTCCGAAGTGTTCCTTGGTGATTTCTAGATTCTTCATAACACCCTCTTTGATAGCGACACTGGGAACAACGATGACAAATTTTCTGAAGCCATAGGTGCGATGCAATTCGTGAATGGTGCGAAGATATACATACGTCTTTCCTGTCCCTGTCTCCATCTCTACGGAGAAATTCATACCTTCTTTCCAGATAGCAGTCTGTTTCATCGGGGCATTAAAGGGCTGTACGAATCCAACTGGAACCATTGTTTTCTCCACACCATTTCTTTCCTGAATAGCATTCAAGTTTTGGACAATCGTGCTTTGGTCTAGCTGAAGACAATTACCAATAGCTAAATCACCCTCAATTTTCATTTGGCCGTCGGGCTGCTTCATTTCCACGGCGAAGTCGCCCTTTTCAAGCGGCTGCCCTCTGAAAACGTCCACAATCGCATTGATTGCGTCCAATTGATATGCCTGATTTGGGTCAAAGTGAAGCTTCATTTTAGAATGGTAAGTCTTCGATTCTAATATCACTTGAATAAGCAACTGTGGTCACTACTTCCTCTACTTGTGTTTCCTCTTCAGGAGTGGAGGCGGCTTCAGAACCAAGAAAATTCCTGACCCCATCAAACTCAATAGGTATTTCTTCAACAACTACGGTACATGCCCAATCATAAGCATCCTTAACTTTATATTTTGCCCTAAACAAGGAAGCAGGGAATTTAGTTTGCAGGAATTGTTCAAGAGTGCCTGCTATTTGCAGCCCCCTACCATTTTCAGTGGTATACTGAAATTGGCTATGTTCATCTCTAACTTCTTCTGAGGAATCATTATCACTATCCCAAACTGCAAAAAACTTTTCAATTCCCGATAGTCGGCATACCCCTATAAAAAACAATACGCCTAATTTTCCGCCACACTCAATAATAGAAATTCCTGTCTTGTCAGTATCAATACCCCATTTTTCTTTGCATAAAGTTGCAAACAAAATTTTGTCGCTTGCACCCTCGACTAATAAAATTTTCTTAGCAAAAAACAATTCATTTCTTTCCGTATTGAAGTGCGTGTAAGTAGCGAATTGTGCCTGTTTCAAAAATTCTGATGTAATTAATTCACTTTTTTCTAAGATATGCGTTCCAGTTTCTCGATTTTTTGCTATTAATTCGATTTCGTCTGCCCTTTGGGCATCAACAAAATTGGGGTTATGTGTCGTGTAAAAAATTTGGGTGCCTTTTCTGCTAATTTCACCAGTACTATCATCAACCGAGTTTTTTGTAAGTTCTCTAAAACTTTTGTAAAGATGCCTTTGTGCCTGCGGGTAGAGAAATAACTCTGGTTCTTCTATAGCCAATATCGCCCGTCCGCCTACAAGTTCAGCGTAAGTCTGAAAGATAGAAAGTAAAATTAAATTTTGCATCCCTGAACCTACTTCTTCAGCATCAAATACTTTATCTGAAGAGTCTTCTTGGATACATATCTGAAGTGTTTTATAGAACCAATTTGGATTGTAGATATTAAGGTTGGGCATAAAGCCATCTGCCAGCCCTGCACTATTTGCCTGACAGTGGCGTATGAAAACACTGCTGAATCTAGCAAATGTAATTTTATTTTGGTCAAAATCTGCTTCCAAAAACTCCTTTGGGGGCTGCATTATTGTTTTAAACTCAGATTTCAGCCTATCTTCATCATTATCGTAATGACGTACATATTCTTCATAAATTGTACGCATTAGTTTTCCTAATAGAGTCCAATTGGAAACATACATCTGTGCTTCTAGCCTTCGAATCGAAGGCACATAGATAAAGTGACAGGACTTCTTAAATTCATCGTTTAAATAATAACCCTTACCACTATTGTCACTTGGATGATTAGACCAAAGACGCACTTCACAAGACAGTGGTGCATAAGTCATATGCAAAGTAATTTTGTTTACTTGCACGTTCCTACCGTAGTACTGCCAAGGAATTGACTCCAAAAGACTAATATGAATTTCTATTGGCTGAGACAAGTCATAAAATAGTTCCTTAGCCACTTTAGCTTTAGTCGCCCAGCCTTCACCTAATACCAAATCAATAGCTTTAAGAATATTGGATTTACCAGCACTGTTAGCCCCTATAAGGGCACAAAGATTTTTCGGCTGCAAATGCAACTCTTTTATTGACCGAAAATTACTGATGTAAATTTCTTTAAGCATTTTAAATTACAAGGAAATCAACACCTGCCTGTTCCATCTGAAGCAATACGTTTGTCTTTAACTGGTCATTACTCTCGAATGCTTTATCCAAGCAGATAAATTTATCTGGCTTCTCAGTTAATATCTTGTCGGCCAATGCTTCAGTAATGCCTTCCTGAATGCATACAATCAATTTACCACCGTTTAGCTTGAAATAAGCACCAGTCTTGCTTTCTATTTTTTGTACTGACGTATTTAGGTCTAAGCCTGTTTTCAGCATTAACTCACATAGAACATTTTCCTGCGTACTTTCCTTTTTTACGTTGTCTATAAACATTTCCATTTGTGCTGCCAATTCGTCTGGACCCTTCAAGTCAGAACGCCATATTTTGAAGTTACTATCGTCAACAACAAAAGTTTTAAAGCCAGCGTCAGTATTTGCAAATTTCTTTCCTGCACGACGAATCCGTTCCATTGCTATATCTGCAATAGTTTTAAAGCCAGCCTGCATTGCCTCACTATCTTTCTCGCACTCTTCGGGTAGTTGAACCGAAATACACCTGCGTTGACCTTTGTCTTCCGAATTCAATTGCATCACCGCATCGGCAGTGGTTCCTGAACCCGCAAAGAAATCTAAAATCAAATCATTTCCACCCGTATTAAAACTAAGCAATTGTTTGACTACTGCTGTGGGTTTTGGATTATCAAAAAGTTTCTTGTATCCAGTAAATAAATCTCTTAATTCGTAAGCCCCCAACCTGCCATCTAACGTTAAGATACTAGGTAGTTTGTCTTCATATTCACTAGCATAGACTTTCAATTCAATAATCTTGTTTTCATCCTCTCCAAATAAAATCTTACCTTCCTCTAAAAGTTTTTTCATTGTCTCTTCGGGAAATCTATAGCCCATAAGAGGCTGCTTAGTTGGTTTTTTGGTAACTGGATGTAATACGTCATATCTGTAGCCTTCTCTGCCAGGGTTATGCACACTCTGGCTACCTGTATAAACACCACCATTATCAATATATTTGTACCTATCTAGAGGCCATAAATAGTCTTTATTTTGCTTAAACCACTTTTGATAAGCATCTGCTAATCCTCCTGAGTCTTTATATTTTTTCGTCAATTCAGTACCAACTTTTACAAGCATTTCCTTAACATCTGAAGAACGGGATTTCCAAACTGATTCTAGGCTTGATTTGTTGCGTGCGTAACAATGGATATATTCATGTTCGATAGCAATATTCGTTGGGTTGTTGTCAGTAACATTGTTCCAAACGATTGTTCCAACCCAATTGTCAGGACCAAAAACTTCATCCATTATCATTTTTAAATTTTGTACCTCATGGTCATCAATGCTAACAAAAATAACACCATCTTGCCGTAAGAGGTTCCGTGCTAGGAACAGTCGCGGAAACATCATTGAAAGCCAATTACTATGATAATGACCATTGTCCTTACTGTTTTTCTGCCACATTCCGTCACGCGTTAGGTGTCCTTCTTCCTTCTGACCGATACGTTCCATATATTCTTCCTTTGACTCCTGAAAACGGTCAGGATAGATAAAGCTATCACTGCCCGTATTATATGGAGGGTCTATATAAATAGTTTTAACCTGACCATAGTAGGATTTCTGAAGAATTTTTAATGCCTGTAAATTATCACCCTCAATAAAGATATTTTTAGTTCCATCGAAATCAACGGACTTCTGTCGCAATGGCTTAAGGGTTGCCGTTGTCGGTTCCTGAATATGCCTGAAACAATCATTTTTTCCAGCCCACGATAGACCGTAGCGTTCACCATTTACATCAACGGACTCCCCAAGGGTTGCTTTGAGTTTTTTTACATCAATTTTCCCATCACTGAAGGCTTCAGGGCATTTTTCCTTTAGAAGGCCTAATAAGGCCTCTTGTGGGTTGAATGACTGGCCAGAGAGTTTTGGCGGTTTTTTCATATTCATTTATGCGAATTCTATAAGGAAATGCACCAAAACCCAAGTTTGCTTCTCCTCGCATATTTTACTGCCCCGAAAACGTGCAAGTCGCCACACAATCATCAGGTATTGTGCCAAGAGTTACGCGACATTGGCATTTGTGGGGCTTGCCAAGAACTAAGGAGGCCTTCAATCACTGAAAACCTCCTCACATTCAATTTTAGTTTTCCCACCAATTATATTCACTCCCACACGCTGAACTCCCCACAAATTCGATTTTTGAAAAAGTGGCAGTAAATTCGGAGGCTTCGTTGCCAAACCCACTAGCGTCCGTCCCCACTTTGGTCGGGAACATGCTGTCGTCAATATTGTCCGCACCACAACTCTCTTTGTCGATTATAGCATCAAGGTAGAACTTCACGTCCTTCTGACCACCATCAGGGATGGTGAACAAGCCGCTAGGGTCACTGAACGTAATTTCCTTGTTGTACGTCGAACCATCTACCACGATGGTTTGTACGACAGACCCATCTACTTCCAAATAAAAGGTTGCATTGATAAAGCTGCGAGGCACGTTGTTAATGGATAGAGAGAGTTTCAAGGGAATGGATGTGACTTTGACGTCGCCGTTCATTGCGCTGAAGAACATTTCGTCGAAGAGGCCTTTTTTGGTGCCGTACGGAATGGTATAACTAGTATTTTTGTGTTGAACCGTTAGAATACCTGAGTGCTGGGGGGTATTCTGAGTAAGTGAATTCTGCTGAACCCGACTAGAACTTGATGAAGAACTCGTCGTGTTGTTATACAACGGGGAGGATGGAATGCTATTTTGCGCATGGCTGCTGGTACTGGAAGCGGAAGAATCTGCAATTAGGGAAAGTTGTGAACGAAGGTCGTTAGTGAATTTTGTCTTACCCGTCTCTTTCATGGCGATGGCACGAAAAATACTTTCACTTACATCACTGCGCGTCATGCCATCATTCGGATTAAAATAAGGGCTAGCCGTGTCAATCAGTCCTTTGGCTGCACCCGCGTTCACGTAGTTGCAGAACCATTCATAGGGCATAACATCAGCAAATTGTCGCGCGCTATCGGAGACAGGAATCCCTTGGGTGGTGATAAGCATTTTTATTGCCTCAGCCCTTGTCACCGTCTGTTCTGGACGAAAGGTTCCATCGGGATAACCCAACACCCATTTCTTCTCTAAGGCGTAGCAAACATATTTTGCATACCACTCGTTGCCAATGTCGCTGAAACAATTGCGATAAGTTGTAGCGTCGGGGTCAATTCCTTGCCCTGCAACCAGAATTTTCATGAGTTCTCCTCTATTGAGAGTTTGCTGTGGGCGAAATGTGCCATCGGGATAGCCACTAATCACGCCGCGCTGTTGCAAGAATTCGATGGAGTTTTGATGTGCATCTCCAGCAATATCACTCAAAGAGGCTGCGCCCGCATGGAGGGGCAGAAGTGTAAGGACGACAAAAGTGATTGCGCACTTTCGCATCAAATAAGCCAAATCCATAAAAAAGAGATGAAGGGGATAAAACCACCTTCAAGTCCAAAGGGACAACCCAGGCGGGCAACCCGTACTCGATGCCTGAAGGCATGTCCTACGGCCGCGCAGGGTTGCCCCTTACGACGTAGGAATGCCAATAATGACAGGCACGCATTTATAAAGAGTATCGGGTTGCGGTTGTATTTTATATGATTCCTCCCCTAGACCCTAGAGAGTTTGCGCATCCTGAAGGAAAGCGGTACGTTGACATACTTATGAGAAAGCAGTCATTTTCCATCAAAGGCATCATAATCATCCTGTTCTTGTTTCTGGCAGCGGTACTCGCAATACGGATTCGCCCAACAATCTTCTCTGATATTTTCATGCTTTACGTCAATATCGTGCATTGGTTTGTTGGATTCGTTTTCAGCTTCACAAAGAAGTAAAAGCATTTATATCGCTTCGTAAAGCGGTTATTCAAAGATAAGTATCAACCTCGTTTTAATTAAGTTGATACTTTGGTCAGGCCACTTTCAGCCGCGCATCGTATCTACTGACAGCCCCATAGCCCTGAAATCCTTTATAAAACGGGTTGTTTGCTATGTATCTCACGGTCATAGGGTTAAACGTACGGATGGCAGCGTATTTTTCGTTCAAGATGTTAGCGATGCGCAGATACCCTAGCCTTTCCCCGTTTCGAGGCTTCCTACGGAGTCTAAATATCTCACGTACTACAGTAATTTCCTCGGGAACAGGGACGTAATCGTCCCCGTTTGCCCTGAAACCGAAAGCTACTCGACCTCCAGCGTAACCGCCGCCGCTTTCTACCTTCTTCAAGCGACCTGCACTCATGCGGGCTGTAATCATCTCCTTTTCGTACTCCGCCATCATGGCCTTAAATTGTCTGAATAACTTGCGGTTGGGTTCGTTGGATAACAGGTCAGGTTCCTCTAGAGAGATAACGGCAATTCCACGTTTCTGAAAATCAGCTATAAGTTGTTCGGACACGACGAGGGAACGCGAAAGGCGGTCTAGTCGTAGGAAACAAACACCCAGCTGCATGTGCCTGTTTTCTTCTATGTAATTCAATAGCTGAAGCAGCGCAGGGCGGTCTTTGAGGGAACCGCTAACGCCCTCGTCTCTGAACATACGCATGACGGGCAAACCCTTCGCTTCGGCATACGCATTGATTCTCTCCTCCTGAATTTTGATACCATATCCGTCTCGTTGGCCATCAGTTGAGATACGTGAGTATCCGATTAATGCCTCTGCTGTCGGGGTACTTGTCATATTTTAGGAGTATTGGGAAAGGCATATTACGCATAATAGGTCTACCGTCGCCTGTAGAGTTTCTTATGTTTCGCACAGAGTCCGTTGATATATTTTTTAGCAAACTCAATTCCCCTGTGCTTCTTCACGCAGGCATCAATTTTCCCCTGCCTGAATAGGGAAAGATACTCAGCTTCTAGATGCTTGATGGCATCGTTGGAATCTCTAATTTGCTGAAGCAGGGCAATCTCCTGTGGTGACTTCAGCATTTTTTCTACGTTCAAATCTGGCCGTTTTATTTGGCCTCCTGAAGTATCCATTTACCTCCTATTTTTGTGTCTTTCCACTGGAGAATCAAGCATTTTGGCTACAGGACAAGCAAAATAAGGCGCACCTATTATGCATTATAGGTGTCCTCAGCTTCTCGCTTTCTTTCATATTCCATATGGCAACTCCAAGCTGACCATGCGTCTTTGTTCCGCCGTCTCTGGGGGATGAATCCACATTGCGCCATACGTTTCACGGGCAGTTTTGAATAATTCCATCCTCGATTCTCAACCAATCGCTGCATCATCCTAAAAATTCCAAGAATTTCCTGCATGTATTCAAAGGGCTGAAACTCTTTGGTCTTATATAGATGCAGCACGGCTTTTTCAATTAGCAATTCCTGCTGCGCGAAAGCGGCTTCACGCAAGCCAGCTTGATAGGACTGAAGTTCAGGAAGCGACATTCTATTCTCCTCATTGAAGTGTCCAGCAATCGCGCGTTCGATGCTTCGCACACTTCCGAGTTTGCCCCATTGCTTTTCATCACTAAGTAAATTTACTTGCCGAAGAATGCTTTCCTTGGTCAGACCAGCGAGACACGCGGCGATAATGAATTCTTTGCGTTCCTGAATCCTTTCCAGAGAGACGTTGGCTGAACGACCTACATTGCAAGATGGCGTGAGTGTCGTATCCATGTCCCGACAATAGACCTCGATTACATGGCTTACAACTTAGACCCCCTCTGATAGGAACGACATTAACGAAGACAGCCCCCATTGTAGAATGGCACCCCCCCCCATCGTACGATGTAGTCCACTAAGCAGTAGGTAGATAAAGAAAATCTGCGTACCAGCCCAAGTGGAAACTCTAGGGCTAGAGAAAACACTAGGGCTAGTTAGAACGCTTACCCCTGTTACCACGCGTTGCAACTCAGGATTTTAAAATCATTCGCTTGGCCAT
This sequence comes from Candidatus Peribacteria bacterium, assembly GCA_041691135.1. Lineage (GTDB taxonomy): Bacteria > Patescibacteriota > Gracilibacteria > Peribacterales > Peribacteraceae > JAQBQQ01. The sequence continues at coordinate 4,013 of JBEPVF010000001.1, read as the reverse complement.
GACCATCTCACACACTCGATTTGTCGTGGACGCATTCTTTGGGGTCGCCGTTGAGTTTTTATTTTTCTAAACAGGCACAGAGGCTTGTCCAAAAAACGCTGGCCTTGTAGGGCGTTTATTGGCTTCATATAGAGACTTTTGCACTTTTGCAGTTTTGAGAAATTTGATGAATTTACCAGTTAATATATGTCTCTATCTGCCTATAATTCTATTCATCAATTGCCTACTGTAATCCTGAAGGATATTTAGTAATGCCATAAGCAAGGTTTCAAAGAAGGTTGAATCAATCATAAATCGGAAGCAGACAGCCTTTTGAACGAATCTGTCAGTTAAATATACGCCGCTATTATCCCCGTATCTTTTAATGCATCCAATCTAGCGGTAAATCATCAAAACTCTTCTTTATATAGCGTTTCATTTTTAACTCTCGTTTTTCCTTCGAAGTCAGGAATTTTTCGCTGCGTCTTATCAGAGTATTTATACGTACACGTCCAGGCTTGGTCGTGTGGTCGGTTGTTACATATAAAGGAAATACTTTATCTATTTTGCGTGCTATTTCCATCATAGATTTAATTTTTTCGATGTTTTTCCTATGGTTTTCTTTTGGGCCAAGATTGTCCAACGTATCAGCCAAGAAAACAATTTCTATCTTTATGTCTTCGGTTGGCACATTGGCAACTTCATAGATATGAATGAGGAAATAACTCCCACGCTTTTTAATTATTTCTACGAAGGGATGGAAATAAAGGTGTTGATTGGCAGACATTAAAGCCCGTTCAACTGCTGCTGCTGGGATGAATTTCACTTTTCGATACCAACTAGTCCTATCGAAATAGGTTATCCGTCCTCGCATCGCAAGAAAAAGCTGAGTCGTTATTTCAGGGCTTTTCTGCTGAATCTCAAAGGCTTTTCCGATGTACTTAATACATTTTTCTTTATCTTTCTTTTTCACGTAGCGGTAAATCTCGATTTTCTTATAGCGGTTGTATTCCAATTTTCTTTTTCTCGACCCCTTCTTATTTTCTTCACAGCAAAACTCACAACGGTCAGCCTGCCAGGCCTGAATAGGCCAACCTCGCCATCTAGGCACAATGCCGTCGCCATCAGTTATGTTTGCAATTCTTGGCATTGGTTTTGGTGAATTGCTTGTATATCTGTAGTCCTATCGGATTGAGACAAAATCAACTCTACTACTTCTAACATCAATTGCTGAGTTTTCTCGTTATCTGATGAATAGGTATAGATAACATCAGGCCTAATTGTTGGCTTACGAAGAGGCATGTTTTAGCGGGATTTCTTTCGTGTGACAGGAGGAAAAACGTCATCAATCTGAAGATGATTTGCCTTCGGTGAGGGCAGATGTTTGATGCCAGCCAGTGCTAGCAAAAGATGGGCTGCTTGATTCACAAACAACTCTTCGGCTTCCTGAGGTGTCATTTCGTCTGCCATAGAGGTTATTATCAGGATTAAAATGTATTCTGGTGGGCCGGAAAGGATTTGAACCTTTGAAGGCGTAAGCCGGCAGATTTACAGTCTGCTGCGTTTGACCACTTCGCTACCGACCCATGATGAAAACTAATGCTTTTTAACCTGTTTTAACGATGGAGAGAAAGAACTGATTGTGACTGTGGGTAACGGTATTTCAACTCGTAGACTTCTCTTCTGATGTCCTCTCGCCTCGCGTCTTTGTCGAACTAGTTTGGGAAGGGCTCGAACCAGCGAAGGCGTAAGCCACCTGATTTACAGTCAGGCCCGTTTGACCACTTCGGTACCGACCCACATAAAGAACAGCACTCACAGACCTGCAACTAAAGTGATTTTATGGGAAAATGCTCTACTGTACAATGTATTGAGAATGGGCATTTACTATGGCTTTTCTTAAACCTATGCAAAGAATCATTCTGATCAGTGGCTTTGGCGGCTCAGGCAAAACAACCTGCGCGCAGCTATTGAGGGATAAACTAGACGATGTCGCCATTTTTGGAGCCGATGACTTATTTCGCATCAAACCCTTCGACATGCAGATTGAGGAAGGAAGGGCGAAGATCGGTCGCGTGAAATTGAAAAATAGTCTGGCAGTGATGAACACGTTTATCGAAGAAAAATGCCAAAATATTATCATCGACGGTCTTATATGGAATCAGCAGGAACTGGATGCCGTAGTGGAAGCAACGAAAAAGCATGACAATAAGATCGTGATGTTCTGGTTGGAAACGAGCAAAATACTAAGGCATACCAGAGCGATTGCACGCGGACGGGATGAAGCTGATGATCAGAAGTTTTTGGATTTGATCGAAGAACAGATGATCGATCCGACACCGTTCCAATTGGAATCAGGCACATCATTTGTGATTCAAACGGATAACAAAACTCCCGAGGCAATCGTTGACGAGATGCTTGCGATTTTGTCGTAGATTAGTGGCTATTCATACCGCAACGCTTCCATCGGACTCAACTCGGCGGCACGCTTGGCCGGGTAAATACCGAAGACCAAACCGATGCCCATAGCCATCCCTACGGCCAGCAGAATGGAAGGAATCGAGACGGCGAAGGCGAAGGTGCCCAGGACTTTTGAAGCGATGCGCGACAGCACCCAGCCGACGCTGAGGCCGCCGAGAATACCGATAATGCCGCCGGCTAACGTGAGGGAAACTGCTTCGAGCAGGAACTGCAGCAAAATATCCTGACGACGAGCACCGACTGCTTTGCGCAGACCGATCTCGCGCGTTCGTTCGGTGACGGACACGAGCATGATGTTCATGATGCCGATGCCGCCGACGAGCAGAGAGATCGCTGCTACCAGCGAGAGGAAAATTGTCAGACCCAATGTGACCGATCCCACGATGCTCGTCACTTGCTCTGCACTGCGGGCGATGAAGTCGTCTTTGTCCGGATCGTTCTCGGGATTTTTAATCTTGTGGCGCTGACGCAGCAGTTCGGTCACATCCTGCTTGGCAACCGATGCATCCCCCACTGTCTTGAGTGTCATGAAGGTAAGGTAGTTTTGAGCGGTCATCTGTTTGGCCGTGTTGAACGGAATGTAGACCGGCGTATCCAGACTGGAGAGGAGCGCCGAGCCCTGTGTTTGCAGTACGCCGATTACCTGAAACGGTATTTCGCCGATAGTCACCCGTTGACCGACCGGCTCCACATTGCCGAACAGATCCGTAGCTGTTTTTCCACCCAAGACCACGACGTGTTTGGCTCCATCCACATCACTCTGGTCCAGCAAACGACCATGATCGAGCTTGAGCGCATAGTTCGGAAAAATCTGCTCGGTGGTTCCCATCACCATCGGCGACGTTTCATCTTTGCCGAACTTCACCGGCTTTCCGACCAGGATAATCGGTGTCACATTTTCGACAGTGGAAAGTTTTTTAACCGCATCGAAGTCGTCGAACGTGAGCGACTCCAAGTTGCCGCCGAATTTCTGCAGACCTACCGGCGCGATATCCATCGTGTTGGTTCCGATCGACGCGATCTGTGTCAGGATGTAGTTCTGGAAACTGCGTCCCATCGACACCATCAGCACCACCGAGCCGACACCGATGATGATGCCGAGCATGGTGAGCATCGATCGGGTCTTATTGACCGTGATGCCGCGAATGGCCGTTGTAACAGTGTCGTGAAGTAACATGAAATTACAGAGAGGATGATCGATACATACTATTCATACCGCAACGCTTCCATCGGATGCAGTGACGCCGCGCGACGAGCCGGCGAAACGCCGAAGACAAGGCCGGTCAGCACAGCCATAATGAATGCGACTATCATGGCGGGAAGCGAAATGGCAAAGACGTACGTCGACAGAAGTTTCGTGACAATCAGAGCTGCCAGATAGGCCAATGCAACGCCGCCAGCCATACCGATGAGGCCGCCGATGACCGTGAGCAAAATCGACTCGAACAGGAACTGAAAGAGGATATTTCTGCGCGTCGCACCCACCGCTTTGCGCAAGCCGATCTCGCGCGTTCGTTCGGTGACGGACACGAGCATGATGTTCATGATGCCGA